>NZ_BAAAHV010000040.1:0-522 GCF_039525725.1 Amycolatopsis albidoflavus | reverse complement strand
CGGCCTGCACGCACAACAACGCCGAGTGCGTGTCCGCCTGGTCCTTGGTCACGTAGTGCGAGTCGTTGGTGGCCAGCGGGGGAAGGTCGAGCAGCTTCCCGATCTCGAGCAGGCCCTCGCGCACCGACCGCTCGATCGGGAGGCCGTGGTCCATCAGCTCCAGGAAGAAATTGCCCGCGCCGAAAATGTCCTTGTAGTCCGAGGCGGCCTGGATCGCGGCCTCGCGCTGGCCCAGCCGCAACCGGGTCTGCACCTCGCCCGACGGGCAGCCGGTGGTCGCGATGATCCCCGCCGCGTTCTCCGCGATCAGCTCCCGGTCCATCCGGGGCTTGCGGTAATACCCCTGGATCGACGCCAGCGACGACAGCTTGAACAAATTCCGCAGGCCGGTCGCGTTCCCCGCCAGCATCGTCATGTGCGTGTACGCACCCGCACCCGAGACGTCGCCGCCCTCGCCCAGCTCGTCCGCACCCCGCTGGTTCGACTGCCCCCAGAACACCGGCTTCTTGTGAAACCGCGACT
>NZ_BAAAHV010000039.1:0-683 GCF_039525725.1 Amycolatopsis albidoflavus | reverse complement strand
AGGACGGAAAGACCCCGGGACCTTTACTATAGTTTGGTATTGGTTTTCGGTTCGGCTTGTGTAGGATAGGTGGGAGACTGTGAAGCGCTCACGCTAGTGGGTGTGGAGTCGTTGTTGAAATACCACTCTGGTCGGATTGGGAATCTGAACCTCGGACCATGATCTGGTTCAGGGACAGTGCCTGATGGGTAGTTTAACTGGGGCGGTTGCCTCCTAAAGGGTAACGGAGGCGCCCAAAGGTTCCCTCAGCCTGGTTGGCAATCAGGTGTCGAGTGCAAGTGCACAAGGGAGCTTGACTGTGAGACAGACATGTCGAGCAGGGACGAAAGTCGGGACTAGTGATCCGGCACCTCCTGGTGGAAGGGGTGTCGCTCAACGGATAAAAGGTACCCCGGGGATAACAGGCTGATCTTGCCCAAGAGTCCATATCGACGGCATGGTTTGGCACCTCGATGTCGGCTCGTCGCATCCTGGGGCCGGAGTAGGTCCCAAGGGTTGGGCTGTTCGCCCATTAAAGCGGCACGCGAGCTGGGTTTAGAACGTCGTGAGACAGTTCGGTCCCTATCCGCCGCGCGCGCAGGATACTTGAGGAAGGCTGTCCCTAGTACGAGAGGACCGGGACGGACGGACCTCTGGTGTGCCAGTTGTCACGCCAGTGGCATGGCTGGTTGGCTATGTTCGGA
>NZ_BAAAHV010000038.1:0-985 GCF_039525725.1 Amycolatopsis albidoflavus | reverse complement strand
CAGGCGGGGGCGGGTTGGGCGGTGTCGCGGGCGTGTTGTTCGTGCTGGGTGAGGACGAGCAGGGCGCGGACGAGGGTGGTGGCGTGGCGTGGTGTCATGCGGAGTTTGTCGAGGATGCGCCAGGTTTTGAGGGCGGCGAAGCCGCCCTCAACCGCGCAGCGCATCGCGTTGAACGCGGAGTTGGCGGTTTTCTGGGCGTGGGTGAGCGGCCGGTTCGTTTCGGCTTTGTACGGGGTGAGCACGACCTGTTCGCACGGCCCGTCGCACTGGTCGCAGCGGCGGGTGTCGCGGATGTCTTTGTGCCAGCCCTGGTAGCCCTTGTCGGCGGCGGGGGTCAGGCCGCGGGCGTGGAGGCGGTCGCGCAGCCGGTGGCGGCGGGCGGCGGTGATGTCGGCGGTCTTGCCCGGCAGCACGGCCGAGACCCAGACCAGCCGTCCGTGTTCGTCGGTGAGGCCTTGGACGTTGAGGCCGTGGTGTTTGTGCTTGCCGCTGTAGTTGCGGCGATTGTCTTCGCCGGTGCGGCGGCGGGTGCGGATGAGGGTGCCGTCGGCCAGCACCACCACCGCGCCGCGGGCGGCCAGCCGCCGCAGCACCCGGTCCAGCCGCGGCGCCCGGGCGGCGAGCAGGTCGATGACCTCCAGCAGCCAGCGGCGGATCGTGGCGGCCGACACCGCGTTGGCGCGGGACAGGTCCAGCAGTCGCTGGTCGTGGCGCAGCATCGCCAGCACCAGCACCGCCTGCTCGGCCGGGGACGCCTTGCGCCAGCGGGACCCGATCGCGCGGCGACGGCGGGCGATCAACCCGGCCAGCATCGCGATCGTGGGCGGCGAGACCGGCAGCGCACTGCGGTACGAGGCCAGAACCTGCTGTGAGACAGTGGGAGCGGAGCCCCCGGACGTTTTTTCTTGAGTCACGACTTGATCAATATCCGGGGGCTCCGCTACGTTCCCGGCCACCGGCAGGCAGCCCGCGAATCCGTTGCCGC
>NZ_BAAAHV010000037.1:0-619 GCF_039525725.1 Amycolatopsis albidoflavus | reverse complement strand
CGGTTGCGGTCCCGCTGGCGCAAAGCCGCGCCTGCCGGGCAGGCGCTGGTGGTGCTGGCGGTGCTGCGCCACGACCCGCGCCTGGCCGACATCGGCGGCGGCCACGGAGTCTCGGCCTCCACGGTGCGCCGCTGGGTGCTGGAAGTCATCGCCCTGCTCGCCGCCCGCGCCGCCCGGCTGGGCCGGGTCCTGCGACGGCAGGCCGCGCGGGGCGCGTCAGCGGTGCTGGTGGACGGCACCCTGATCCGCACCCGGCGCCGCACCGGACGCGCCAACCGGGCCCACTACAGCGGCAAGCACAAACAGCACGGGCTGGTCGTGCTCGCCCTGACCGACGAACACGGCCGGCTGCTGTGGATCTCCGCGGCCCTGCCGGGCCGCACCGCCGACATCACCGCCGCCCGCCGGCTCCGCATCCGCGAACGCCTCCACGCCCACGGCCTGACCCCGGCCGGAGACAAAGGATTCCACGGCTGGCACAAAGACATCCGCACCGCCCGCGACTGCCCCCACTGCGGCGGGGCCTGCGAGCAGATCGTGCTCACCCCCTACAAAGCCGAAACCAACCGGCCCCTCACCACAGGACAGAAACAGGCGAACGCGGCGTTCGCCGCGATGC
>NZ_BAAAHV010000035.1:0-891 GCF_039525725.1 Amycolatopsis albidoflavus | reverse complement strand
GCGGTCTTGGTCCACACGAACGGTTTCGGGTCCCGGTTCCAGTCCTTGATCCACTCGCGGATGTCTTTCTCCAGTGCCGCAACGCTTTTGTGGACGCCGCGCCGGATCAGTTGATCGGTGAGAAACCCGAACCAGCGCTCGACCTGGTTGATCCAGCTCGATCCGGTGGGGGTGAAGTGCATGTGGAACCGGGGGTGCCTGGCCAGCCATGCCTTGATCGCCGGGGTCTTGTGGGTGCCGTAGTTGTCGCAGACCAGGTGGATGTCGAGTTCGGCGGGGACGGTCTTGTCGATCGTGGTCAGGAACTTCTTGAACTCGGCGGCTCGATGCTTGCGGTGCAGTTCGCCGATGACGGTGCCGTCGGCGATGTTGAACGCGGCGAATAGGCTGGTGATGCCGTGGCGGGCGTAGTCGTGGCTGCGGCGCTCGGGCATGCCCGGCATCATCGGCAGTACCGGCTGGGAGCGGTCCAGTGCTTGAACCTGGCTTTTTTCGTCGGCGCACAGCACCACCGCCCGTTCCGGAGGATGGTGATAGAGCCCGACGACATCGACGACCTTGTCCACGAACAACGGGTCGGCGGACAGCTTGAAGGTGTCGGCCTGGTGGGGTTTGAGCCCGAAGTCCCGCCAGATCCGCCCGATCGTCGAGCGCGACAGTCCGGACCGTTCGGCCATCGACGCGCGTGACCAATGCGTGGCGTTGCGGGGCGTCTGCTCCAGGGTCGTCACGATCACGTCCTCGACCTTCTCGAGCGTGATCGACGGCGGCCGGCCCGGCCGGTCCTCGTCGACCAGCCCGTCCAATCGCTGCGCGACGAACCGGGACCGCCACTTGCCCACCGTCATCCGATTGATCCCGAGCCGCTCCGCCACCTCCACATTGGACAAG
>NZ_BAAAHV010000034.1:0-573 GCF_039525725.1 Amycolatopsis albidoflavus | reverse complement strand
CCTGGCGGCGCGGGACCCGCAGCGCCCGCCCGGTCCGCAGCGCCCGCCCGGTCCGCAGCGCCGCGGACAGTTCCCGGCGCAGCGCGCCCCGGCCCTGCACGTACAGCGCTTGGTAGATCGTCTCGTGCGACACCCGCATCTCCGGCCGGTCGGGGAAGTCCAGGACCAGTCTCGCCGAGATCTGCCGCGGCGACCACTTCCGGCCCAGCCCGGCCTGCACCGCTTCCCGCAGCGCCGGGTCCGCGGCCAGCTTCGCCGTCTTCGGCCGCCTCGCGCGCTGCTCGGCGGCGTGCTGGGCGCTGCTCGCCCGATACCCGCCCGCGGACCCGGTGTTGCGGGCCAGCTCCCGCGACACCGTCGACGCCGGCCTCCCGATCGCCCGCCCGATCGCGCGGACACCGTGGCCCGCCGCCCGCAGGCAGGCGATCTCCTCCCGCTCGGCCAGGCTCAGCCGCACCGGCCCCGGCCGGCGGGGCGCATTCCCGATCACCCCGCCAGCGTGGCGGAACAACCGCACCCCCGTCGTCGGCGCCAGCCCCACCGCCCGCGCCGCCGGCTTCGCCGCCAGCCCGG
>NZ_BAAAHV010000033.1:0-287716 GCF_039525725.1 Amycolatopsis albidoflavus | reverse complement strand
GCCCGGACCTGCTCCCAAAACTCCACCCGCACCGACCGCGGCAACCACCGGTACTTCCGCACTCCCGCCATCACAACCCGCCCCCTTTCAACAAGACGGTGTTGCAACCACCCCCTGACCCCAAGGAACCCTGAGGGACTCAGAGTCCGTGAGGGTTCCCCTCACGGACAGTCAAGCGGAAGCGTCAGCCGCTGATTCCGGTGCACGGCCGGGTGCGCAGATCGTCCACGTAGTCCACCGGGGCCCCGGCCGCCTCCGCGGCGTCCGCGAGCACCCCGAGATACCGCGCCGAGGGCAGGCCGCCCTCGTAGGCGTCCAGGACGTACAGCCAGGCCAGCACCGACCCGTCCATGGTCTGCACGCGCAGCCGGATCTTCGTGTGCATCCCCAGCTCGCCGCCTTCCCAGCGGTCGAGGCGTTCCTCGTCGAGCCCGGTCACGTCGTAGATCACCACGAACACCCGCGACGACGGGTCCTCGACGATGGTGGCCAGCGCGCCTTCCCACCCGATGTCCTCGCCGCCGAAGGTCAGCCGCCAGCCTTCCAGCCAGCCGGTGCCGGCCATCGGCGAATGCGGGGCGCGCTCCAGCATCTGGGCGGGCTCCATGTTGGATCCGTAAGCGGCATACAACGGCACGCGGCACAGCCTAGCGACCCTTCCTTCGCATATCCGGATGCACATGCCGTGTCCCGGGCACTTCGCCTGCCGGTCAGGTTCGCCGCGTAGGGTCAGGACCACCGCCAAGCACGTGTGACATAGGAGGACCCAGGTGACCAGGATCGTGATCATGGGTGGCGGCCCGGCGGGCTACGAAGCCGCCTTGGTCGCGGCGCAGCACGGCGCCGACGTGACGATCGTCGAGCGGGACGGCCTGGGCGGCGCCTGTGTCCTCTACGACTGTGTGCCCTCGAAGACGTTCATCGCGTCGTCCGGCGCGCTGGCGAAGATGCACGACCTCGGCGAGCTCGGCATCAACACCGACCTCGCGGACACCACCGTCGACCTGCCGACTGTGCACGGCCGGGTGAAAGGTCTCGCGCTCGCGCAGTCGGCCGACATCCGTGCCCGCGTGCAGCGTGAAGGCGTGCGCGTGATCACCGCCGAAGCCCGCTTCGCCGACGACGAGCCGGGTTTGGCCACCCACACGGTGGAGATCACGCACGCCGACGGGAAGGTGGAATCCCTGTCCGCCGACGTCGTGCTGATCGCCACCGGCGCGACCCCGCGCGTGCTGCCCGGCGCGGTGCCCGACGGCGAGCGGATCCTGGACTGGCGTCAGCTGTACGACCTCACTGAGCTGCCCGAGCACCTCGCGGTGATCGGATCCGGTGTCACCGGGGCCGAGTTCGCGTCCGCGTACACCGAGATGGGCGTGAAGGTCACCGTCGTGTCCAGCCGCGACCGCGTGCTGCCGCACGAGGACGCCGACGCCGCCGCGGTGCTCGAAGAGGTCTTCACGCAGCGCGGCACCACGGTGGCCAAGCAGGCCCGTGCGGAGCGCGTCGAGCGCACCGAGAAGGGCGTCGAAGTTCACCTGGCCGACGGTCGCGTGATCGAGGCAAGCCACGCCCTGATGACCGTCGGGTCCGTCCCGAACACCGCCGACATCGGCCTCGACCGCGTCGGCATCGAGCCCGGCCCTGGCGGCTTCATCGCGGTGGACCGGGTGTCGCGCACGAGCGTCCCCGGCGTCTACGCGGCGGGCGACTGCACCGGCGTGCTGATGCTCGCGTCCGTGGCGAGCATGCAGGGCCGCATCGCGATGTGGCACGCGCTGGGCGAGGGCGTCGCGCCGATCAAGCTCAAGACCGTCGCGGCGAACGTCTTCACCCACCCGGAGATCGCGACTGTCGGCATCAGCCAGCAGGCGATCGACTCCGGCGAGGTTCCCGCGCGCACGATCATGCTGCCGCTGGCCACCAACGCGCGCGCGAAGATGGAAGGCCTCCGTCGCGGTTTCGTGAAGCTGTTCTGCCGCCCCGCCACCGGCGTGGTGGTCGGCGGCGTGGTGGTCGCGCCGTCGGCGAGCGAGCTGATCCTGCCGATCGCACTGGCCGTGCAGAACCAGTTGACCGTGGACCACCTCGCGCTGACGTTCTCGGTGTACCCGTCGCTGTCCGGATCGATCACCGAAGCGGGCCGTCAGCTCATGCGGCACGACGATCTGGACTGATTTTTCTCCTCAGGGCAACCCCGTGCCGCACACCGCGTCTTGCGGGGTGAAGACGTGTGGCACGGGGAAGGAACGAGGGTGCGCAAGAGCGCGATTTTCGCGGTGGCGGCGGCGATCGGACTGGCCGGGACAGCGGTACCGGCGGTAGCGGCGGACGGGCCGGCCCCTGATCCGGTGACCGTGCAGCTGAACCAGGACACCGCGGTGCTGCACGGCCAGGTGAACGCCTACCAGCGCGGCTCTGAGCCGAACCTGGCGCTCGCCTACTGCCCCGGAGCCAAGGCGGGTACGGCGACGTTCAGCTCGCCCGCCTTGAAGTTCTCCCAGTACTTCTACGGCGAGATGGTCGGCGTGAAGGCCACGATGAACGCGCACGCGAGCCTGGTGCCGGGCACCAAACCCGGCAGCTATCCGCTCACCGTCACGTGCGACGGGAAGCAGTACACCGCGACGTTCACCGTGCCCGCCGCGCAGGTGTCGCGGGTGCCCCAGGGCGCGGCGAAGGCGGGCGACGGAAGCCTCGCCGGCTAATCGTCGATGCTTGCCGAAAACCGCCGGAAAATTGTTTCCGGCGGTTTTTTCGTTCCCGGGGCAACCCCCGGACGGGTGGAGACGTCTTGGTTGTTGTCGGAACGAAAACGCCCGGGCCGCAGGGGGAACTGCTGGCAGGGCGCGGATTCGCCGCTGTCGTATGCGGCGGGAATCGCATTTTTCATCAAGGGGAGTGTTATGAAGCGTACCGTTGTTTTCTCCGCCCTGGTCGCCGCCGGAATGCTTTCGGCCGCACCGGCTTTCGCCGCCGAAGCGCCCACTACGCCGCCCGCGACGAGCGCCACCGCCGCTCCGTCTTCCTCTCCTGCCACCGAGGAGCCGACGGACGACAACGCGGGTGTCCCGAAGGCGTTTATCCGCGTGCTGCCGTCGTCGGGGCACGCCGGGGACCGCGTCACGGTGCGCATCGGCTGCGAGGCCTCGGAAATCAAGAACCTGAACTCGGCGGCGCTGCAGTTCGGCAAGCTGCACCCGGTCGGCCCGCAGAACGACCCGTCGAAGGCTCCGATCTCGCAGGGCACCGCGACCGTTCGCACGGGCGTGAAGCCTGGCGTGTACAAGGTGGCGTTCTCCTGCGGCAGCGCTGATCTCGGCACGAAGTTCACCGTGCTGGGCGCGAAGCCCGCGCCGAAGCCGACGCCGGCTCCCGCGCCCAAGCAGGTCAGCAAGGTCCCGTCCGGCGCTCCGCAGACCGGCGGCACGGACGGTCCGGTCGCGGACAGCTCGAACCTCGGCCTGCCGATCGCGGCCGGCGCGATGGGCGTGCTCGCACTCGGCGGCACCGGGCTCGTGGTGGCGCGTCGTCGCCAGCGTGGCTGACTAGTCTCCTGGGCCTGGCTGCGTTTTCGCGGCCAGGCCTAGGCGGATCGGGGGAATGATGATCAGGAAGACAATCGCCGCGTCGGCCGTCGCGCTCGCCGCGCTGACCGCCGGATGCTCGGTCGGTTCGACGACCGCGGCACCCGCTTCCAGCGCTCCGTCCGCTTCGTCGGCCGCGATGCCGAAATCGGAGCCGGTGTCGCTGGACATCCCGAGCATCGACGCGCATTCCAGCCTGGTGCCGCTGGGCCTCAATCCCGACAATTCGGTGCAGGTCCCGCCGGTCAGCACGCCGTTGCAGGCCGGTTGGTACGAAAACGGCCCGACACCCGGCGAGGTCGGCCCCGCGGTCGTGCTCGGACACGTGGACGGAAACAAGCACAAAGGGATCTTCTACCGGCTCAAGGAAATGAAGCCGGGAGACGACGTCGACATCGCCCGCCGCGACGGCTCCACCGCGCACTTCGAGGTGACCAAAGTGGACCAGGTGCCCAAAGACGTCTTCCCGAGCGACGCGGTCTACGGGGACACTTCGGACCCGCAACTGCGCCTGATCACCTGTGGCGGGGCGTTCGACCGGGCCGAGCACAGCTATGTGGACAACATCATCGTGTACGCCCACCTGGTGAACGGTTCGCACTGATCGGGCGATTGCCCGGGCGATTGAACGGGCATTGAAGAAGACGCCCCCGATTTTGTCGGTCCCCGGTGCGACACTGTGGCGGTTGGCACAATTCTGGGAGGCACGCATGATCACCAGGACTGAACCGTGGCCCGCGGGCACACCGTGCTGGGGCGACCTGATGGTGCCCGACCGCGACAAGGCGGTCACGTTTTACGAGGGTTTGCTGGGGTGGAAAGTCGAATCCGGCGGCCCGGAGACCGGTTTTTACGGAATGGCGCAGATAGCCGGAAAACCGGTGGCGGGGATCGGCCAGATCCCGCCGGAGCAGGCCGGCATGCCGCCGACGTGGACGACGTACCTGTCAGTGTCCGATGTGGACAAAACGGTGGCCGCCGTCGCCGAGGCGGGCGGGCAGGTCATCGCCCCGCCGATGGACGTCCTGACCGAGGGCCGGATGGCCATCGCGACCGACCCGACGGGCGCGACGTTCGGGCTGTGGCAGCCCGGCCGGCACTCGGGAACGCAAGCTACTTTGGTTCCGGGCGCACCCGCGTGGAACGAATGCATGACGCGGGATTTCGCTGCGGCTAAGCAGTTTTATGGCGATGTGTTCGGGTACGGGTTCGGGGATATGTCCGGGCCTGGGTTCACTTATGCGACCTTGGATGTGGATGGCCGTCCTGTCGGCGGCCTTGGCGAGCTGTCCGCGGACAGCCCCGCGCAGCCCGGGTGGGTGACGTACTTCTGGACGTCGGATGCGGACGCGTCCGCGGCGCGGGTTGTTGAGCTAGGCGGGACGGTGGTGAACCCGCCGGTGGACACGCCCCATGGACGGCTGGTGGTCGCGATGGACGACCAGGGGGCGGGGTTTTCGCTGATGGCGCCCAACGCCCAGTCGGGGACGCAGGACGGCTGGGGGTGAGGTTGGGGAGAGGTTGATTTGGGGCTCGCAGGACCGAGCGGGGCGAGCTGGCTGAGGGGTGCGGTGCTGGGCAGGGCATTTGCCGGGCTGCGCCGTATCGCGCTGAGCCGTGCTGCGCCACGCCGTGCCGTGCCACGCCGTGCTGAGCCCACGCCACGCCGTGCTGCGTTGTGCCGCGCCGGGCGGAGCCGTGTCGCGCCGGGTTGAGCTGCGTCGCGCTGTGCCGCGCCGGGCTGGGCCGTGCCGCGTCGTGCCGGGCTGGGCCGTGCCGGGTTGAGCCGTGTCGCGCCGCGCTGGGCTGGGCTGAGCCGTGTCGCGCCGGGCCGGGTTGAGCCGAGCGGTGGTGGCGGTGCGCTGCGCTGGATCGAGTCGGGGATTGCCGAGTGCTGGGCTGAGCCGCGTTGTGCCGAGTTCGTGTTGGGCTGCGCTGTGCGGTGGCGGGGAGAGCTAGCGCCGATCCGCGCTGATGCCGAGGTGCGCTGTGCGACGCCTGTTCGCGCCGAGCACATCGCGTCGACTCGGCGTGTCTCGCACCTGGCCCAGAAGTCCGTGAGGGGAACCCCGAGGGACTCAGAGTCCCTCAAAGTTCCCCTCACCACACTTCAGCCAAGCCGCAAGCCATCGCGGCGGTCGTGACCGCGCAGCAACTCGCCGGGCTAGCGATCGCTCAAGCGCAGCCCGGCGAAGCCGCCAAAGCGTCGTAAAGCAGAGCCCGCCGGAAGGATCAGTCCTCCACCCAGTCGAACGTCTTCGTAACCGCCTTCTTCCAGTTCCGGTATTCCTTCTCCCGCCGGGACTCGTCCATCGACGGGTCCCACTGCTTGTCCTTCGCCCAGTTGGTCCGGATGTCGTCCTCCGACTCCCAGAAGCCGACCGCCAGCCCGGCCGCGTACGCGGCTCCCAGTGCGGTCGTCTCGTTCACCACCGGGCGGATCACCGGCACCCCGAGGATGTCGGCCTGGAACTGCATCAGCAGCTCGTTCACGACCATCCCGCCGTCGACCTTCAGCGACTTCAGCGGGACACCCGAGTCGGCGTTCATCGCGTCGATCACCTCGCGCGACTGGAACGCCGTCGCCTCCAGCACCGCCCTCGAGATGTGGCCCTTGTTCACGAACCGGGTCAGGCCGACGATCGCGCCGCGGGCGTCGGAGCGCCAGTACGGGGCGAACAGGCCCGAGAACGCCGGGACGAAGTACGCGCCGCCGTTGTCGTCGACCGTTCGGGCGAATTCCTCGATCTGGCCCGCCGACGAAATCAACCCCAGGTTGTCCCGCAGCCACTGCACGAGCGAACCGGTGACCGCGACCGAACCCTCCAGCGCGTACACCGTGTCGTTCGAGCCGATCTTGTAGCAGACCGTCGTCAGCAGCCCGTTCTCCGACAGCACCTTCTCCGTGCCGGTGTTCAGCAAGACGAAGTTGCCGGTGCCGTAAGTGTTCTTGGCCTCGCCCGGCGAAAGGCACGCCTGGCCGAACGTCGCCGCCTGCTGGTCGCCCAGGATGCCGGCGATCGGCACCTCGGCCAGTGCTCCGCGCGGGCGGACCTTGCCGTACACCTCCGACGACGACCGGATCTCCGGCAGCATCGACAGCGGAATCCCCATCTCCGCCGCGATGTCCTCGTCCCACTTCAGGGTGTCGAGGTCCATCAGCAGCGTGCGCGACGCGTTCGTCGGGTCGGTCACGTGCACGCCGCCGTCGGTGCCGCCGGTCATGTTCCACAGCACCCAGGTGTCCATGTTGCCGAACACCAGATCGCCCGCCTCGGCCCTGGCCCGCGCGCCCTCGACGTTGTCGAGGATCCACTTGATCTTCGGGCCGGAGAAATACGTCGCGAGCGGCAGACCGGTCTTCGAGCGGTAGCGCTCCTGGCCGCCGCCGAGCGCGCCGAGTTCGCCGGCGATCTTGTCGGTGCGGGTGTCCTGCCAGACAATGGCGTTGTACACCGGCTTCCCGGTGTTGCGGTCCCACACGACAGCCGTCTCGCGCTGGTTCGTGATGCCCACCGCGGCGATGTCGGTCGGGCGCAGGTCGGCCTTGGCGAGCGCGCCCGCCGCGACCGCGCGGGTGTTTTCCCAGATCTCCTCGGCGTTGTGCTCGACCCAGCCCGCCTTCGGGAAGATCTGCTCGTGCTCGCGCTGGTCGACCGCGACGACACGGCCGGAGTGGTCGAAGATCATGCAACGCGTCGACGTGGTGCCCTGGTCGATCGCGGCCACGTACGAAGTCATGGATTTCCTCCAGGAAAGGGGATCAGGTCAAGTTGTGGACGGCGAGCCACACCACCGCGGCCAGCGCCGCGCCGACGAGCGGCCCGACGACCGGCACCCACGAGTAGCCCCAGTCGGGGTCGCGCTTGCCCTTGATCGGCAGCAGGAACGCGTACGCGAGCCGCGGGCCGAGGTCGCGGGCGGGGTTGATGGCGTAGCCGGTCGGCCCGCCGAGCGAGATGCCGATCACCAGCACGACGAACGCGACCCCGGCGTAGCCGAGCGCCGAGTTGCCGAAGTCCGGCCCGGACGAGGCGGTCTTGTAGGCCGGGTTGAACAGGATCCAGCCGACCAGCACGAAGGTGCCGATGATCTCGGTCACCAGGTTCCACGCCTTGTTCCGGATCTGCGGGGCGGTGGAGAAAATGCCGAGCGTCTCCTCCGGATTCGGGTGGTCGTCGAACTGGAGCTTGTACGTCAGCCAGCACAGCACGGCGCCGAGAATCGCGCCGAGCATTTCCCCGATCAGGTAATACGGCACGACCGTCCACGAGACTTTGCCCGAAATGGCGAGCCCCAGCGTGACCGCCGGGTTCAGGTGCGCGCCCGTCGGCGCGGCGATGCTGGCCCCCGCGAACACCGCGAAGCCCCACCCGAAAGTGATGAACAGCGTTCCGGCTTGGAAGCCGTTGTTCTTGCGCAGCACGACGTTGGCCACGACGCCGTTGCCCAGCAAGATCAGAACTGCTGTGCCCAGCAGCTCCCAGACGATGATCGCGCCCGGACTCAGACTTACGCTCACGCTCTCCGCACCTCCACACTGGACAGTCTGTGCAGGGCCGAACACGTCCGGCCACAGCCCCGTCGCCGACCCCAGTCCGCGGCACGTTACCGCCGCGTACGCGCGCAATCCATAAGCCGGGCGAAGCAATGTGACCATGATCGTCATGGGTTCCGCCACACGTGTCACCTCGGGGTCAGCAGACGATCACGCAAGCGTGCGATGCTGGGGAAGGTGGAGCACGAGGAGGAACGAGTGGTGACGAACCCGCAGAACGGCAGCGAACCGGCCCAGCTGGGTCCGGCGGGCCGGGAGGAATCCTGGCGGCGCTTCGGCGACGAGACCTTCGACCTGGTCGTGATCGGCGGCGGCGTCGTCGGCGCGGGCACGGCGCTCGACGCGGCGACCCGCGGCCTGCGGGTGGCTCTCGTCGAGGCCCGCGACCTGGCGTCCGGCACGTCGAGCCGGTCCAGCAAGCTCTTCCACGGCGGCCTGCGGTATCTCGAGCAGCTCGAGTTCGGTCTGGTGCGCGAAGCGCTGCACGAGCGCGAGCTGATGCTGACGAAGATCGCGCCGCACCTGGTGAAGCCGGTGAGCTTCCTGTACCCGCTCACCCACCGGATCTGGGAGCGCCCGTACACCGCCGCCGGCTTGCTGATGTACGACACGATGGGCGGCGCCCGGTCGGTGCCCGGCCAGAAACATCTCACCCGCGCGGGTGCCCTCCGAATGGTCCCCGCGCTCAAGCGGTCCGCGCTGATCGGCGGAATCCGGTATTACGACGCGCAGTCGGACGACGCGCGGCACACGATGACCGTCGCGCGCACCGCCGCGCATTACGGCGCGGTGGTCCGGACCTCCACCCAGGTCGTCGGCTTCCTGCGCGAGGCGGACCGGATTTCCGGCGTGCGCGTGCGCGACGTCGAGGACGGCCGCGAGACCGAGATCCACGCCGGCGCGGTGGTCAACTGCACCGGGGTGTGGACCGACGAACTGCAGCGGCTGTCCGGCGGCCGCGGCCGGTTCCGCGTGCGCGCCAGCAAGGGCGTGCACATCGTGGTTCCGCGCGACCGGATCGTGTCGGAGTCGGGGATGATCCTGCGCACCGAGAAGTCGGTGCTGTTCGTGATCCCGTGGCGCAACCACTGGATCGTCGGCACCACCGACACCGACTGGAACCTCGACCTCGCCCACCCGGCGGCCACCAAGCACGACATCGACTACCTGCTCGAACACGTGAACTCGGTGCTCGCGACGCCGCTCACGCACGACGACATCGAAGGCGTGTACGCGGGTCTGCGCCCGCTGCTGGCCGGCGAGAGCGAAGAGACGTCGAAGCTGTCGCGCGAGCACGCGGTCGCGCGCGTCGCGCCGGGCTTGGTCGCGATCGCGGGCGGCAAGTACACGACGTACCGGGTGATGGCGGCCGACGCCGTCGACGCCGCGGTGGTCGACCTGCCGGGCCGCCCGCCGTCGTCCATCACCGACAAGGTCCCGCTGATCGGCGCGGACGGCTACCACGCGCTGGTCAACCAGGCGGATCACCTGGCCGCCGAGCACGGGCTGCACCCGTACCGCGTGCGGCACCTGCTCGACCGCTACGGCTCGCTGGTGCACGAGGTGCTGGCGCTCGCGGCGGACCGGCCGGAGCTGCTCAAGCCGATCGAGTCCGCGCCGGACTACCTCGGCGTGGAGGTCGTGTACGCGGCGAGCCACGAGGGCGCGCTGCACCTGGAGGACGTCCTCGCGCGGCGCACGCGGATCTCGATCGAGTACGCCCACCGCGGCGTCGACTGCGCCGAGCAGGTCGCCCAGCTGGTGGGTGGCGTGCTGGGCTGGTCGGAGGAAGAGACGAAGCGCGAGGTGGAGGTCTACCGGGCGCGAGTCGAGGCGGAGCGGGATTCGCAGCTGCAGCCGACGGACGAGTCGGCGGACGCGTTGCGGGCGGCGGCTCCGGAGGCTCGGGCGGGATTGATCGAGCCGGTTAGCTGAGCGGGCCTCGTGGGTGCCGGGCGAGATCCGGCACTCACGAGGGCTTGAGGATCCACCGAATGAGCGTCTCCCCGCTGGGCGAGGGCCGCTCCTCCGGTCCGACCCGGCTGAACCCGGCCCGCCGCGCGACCACCTCGGACGCGGTGTTGCTTTCGTCGTGCCGGTAGGCGATCTCGTGCAGCCCCAGCCGAGCGAACCCGAACTGGATCGCGGCCGAAAGTCCCACTGCCGCAATGCCTTTGCCCCGTTCGGCCGGATGCGTCCACACCGACGCCTCGGCCGTGCCGAAATCGAGGTCCAGGTCGCGCAGCCCGACCTCGCCCAGCAGACGGCCGGTCGCGGGTTCGGCCACGGCCCATGAGCAGCGTTCGTCGCACGCCCACTGCGCGGCGCGCAGGGTCACGTATTCGGTGGCTTCGTCGGGGGTGCGCAGCCGGTAGTTCAGCACGTACCGCCGATGCCGCGGGTCCGCGAACGCCTCCATCAGCGCGGGCCGGTCGTCGAGATTCCGGTCCGCGCGCAGCTGACGCAGGTAGTACGCGCCCGCGTTGATTTCCACGGGTTCCACAACTCGAGCCTAACCGTCCGGAACCGGAAAACGGCTGCGTGCCGCGTCACGGCCGGGGCGGCGCCAGGGTGAAAAATCCTTGCCGTTTCGGGCAGCGCTGAGGGAAAAGCCGTCGCGCGGTGATGATCACCCTGGCAGCGTTGCCGGTATGCCGGACAATCTGACCCAGTTTGCCGTCGACCATTCCCGTCTGCACGGATGGGACGATCTTCCCGCTTTCCTCGCCGACGACCGGACCTGGACGTTCGCCGAGGTCTACGCCGGGGCCGCGCGCGTCGCCGGAGGTTATCGCGCCGCCGGGCTGCGCCGCGGCGATCGTGTTCTGCTCGCGCTTCCGGACAGCATCGAAATGGTCTGGTGCCTGCTCGGCGCGTGGCAGGCCGGAATCGTCGCGATTCCGGTGAATGTCCAGATGAGCCGCGACGATCTGACCCGGGACATCCGGACCGCCGAACCCGCGTTGATCGTCGCCGACCCGGAATTCGCGGGCTGGCTCGACAACGCCGGTCTCGCGCCGACCACGGGCGCGGATGTGCTGGCGAAGGCGGAACCGGAGACGGAGTTCGCGCCAGGCGGGGACCATCCCTCGCACGCGATGTTCACCTCTGGGACCACCGGCGCGCCCAAGCTGTGCTTCTACCTGCACAGCAACTTCGATCCGTCGATGCTCCGCACGGACGGTGTCGGCATGGTCGCGTTTTCGGTGTCCCGCATGTATTTCGCCGGCGGTCTGTACTCGTCGGCGATGGCGACGATGTGCACCGGCCAGACGTCGGTGCTCTCGCGACCGCGCGCGACCCCGGCCGCCGCGCTGGAGCTGATCCGCCGCCACGACGTCGCGACGCTCTTCGCGCAGCCGAGTTTCTACGCGCGTCTGCTGCAAGAACCGGGACACGCCGAGACGCTCGGAAAGTTGAGCGGCGCGATGTGCGCTGGCGAAGTGCTTTCCGCGCGGTTGCGCGAGAAGCTGGTGCCGATTTTCGGCGACCGGCTGATGAATCTTTACGGTTCCACCGAAGGCGGCGGATACGCCGTTGGCCGACCGGCGGATTACACCGACCCGTCGGCGGTCGGGCCGGGTTTCGAGGGCCGCTCGGCGCGCGTCGTGGTCGACGGGCGGGAGGTGGCCGCCGGTGTGCAGGGCGAACTGCAGGTTCTGGTCCCGTTCGCCACGCGGGGTGTCGCTCGCGGCAGTCTCGGCCCGGATCAGGTGACCGACACCTGGTGGTCGACCGGCGATCTCGGGTCGATCGACGCACAGGGCGTCATCCACGTCTACGGACGGCTGGACGACGTCGAGGTGATCGGCGGGCAGAACGTCGTGCCCGGGGAGGTCGAACGGCTTCTCGAAAGTCACCCGAAGGTGCGCGAAGCGGCGGTCAGCGCGGTGCGGCGGGAGGCGGGGAACACGACGCTGCGCGCGTATGTGGTCACGACGTCGGGACCTGGCGACGACGACCTCGGCGCGGAGTTGGTCGCGCTGACTCGCGAGCACTTATCGTGGTACAAGGTGCCGCAGGATGTGACGTGGCTGGAAGCGTTGCCGCGCAACGCAAACGGCAAGGTGTTGCGGCGGCAGCTTCGTACCGCGGGCGGTCAGTGACCTAAGCCGGGTGAAGGGATCGCCGGGAACTCCGCGTGTACGGCGGTCCCTTCCCCTCGCGCGGATTCGATGGTCAGCGATCCCGCGACCCGCTGCACGCGCTGACGCATCGCTTCCAGCCCGAAGCCGGTGCCGTCGCCGCGGTCGCCGGGGGCGAAACCCCTTCCGTCGTCGCGGATATCGAGCATGACCAGGTCAGTGGTGTAGGTCAGGGTGATGCCGATCCGGCTGGCGTGCGCGTGTTTTTCGGCGTTGGCCAAGGCTTCCTGTGCCACCCGGTACATCGCCACCTCCAGCTCCGGCAGCAACGGCCGCGCGTCGCCTTCGACGTCGGTGGTCACCTTGGCGCCGGAGGTGTCGGACACTCGATTCGCCAGGCCGGCCAACGCTTCCGGCAGGTGCGAGTCGGCCAACGGCTCCGGCCGCAACGCCTGCACCGCGCGGCGCGCCTCGGTGAGACTGTCCTTCGCCAGCGTGTGCACGTGGTCGAGGTGCCGTTGCCGATCCGCGGCTTCGGTGGCCTTGTCGGCGGCTTGCAGTTGCGTGACGATGCCGGTCAATCCCTGGGCGACGGTATCGTGGATTTCGCGAGCCATCCGCTGCCGCTCGTCGAGCACGCCTGCCTCGCGGGCTTGGGTGAGCAATTGTGCGTGCAGCGCCGCGTTTTCCGTCAACGCCGTTTCCAGCTGTGCGTTCGACTGCGCGAGTTTTTCGTTGGTACGACGGCGTTGCTCGTTCTCCGAACCGACGAACCACGCCACGTACAGGATCGGCCCGACGATCGACACCGCGGTGATCCATGGCGGCGACGGTTGCCAAATTCCCTTGGCCAGCAACGGAACCACGGCTGTCGCGGCCGCCGCGAAGATGCTCCAGCGCGTCGGGAACAACACGAACGCGATCGGGTAACCGATCGAAGCGAAGGCAGTGAACGGGTCCAGCCGGGAGGCGAGCACGGTCGCGCCGGCCAGCAACACGACGAAGAATCCGATGGCCAGCCACGGGTTTCGCGTGCGCTGGGGGAAAACCGGGATCAGCACGAGCAGCCACAGTCCGGTCGCCGCGGCGAGAAGCAGCGTGGTGCGCCACTGCGCGGGAGTGCCATGCGGCTGACCCGCGGCGATGACGGTGCACACCGCGAGCGCCAGAATCCCGATCCCGGCGAACACCGGGCCCGCCCATCGCTCGGCCTTCGGATCGACCGAACCCGGCCGCAGCCCCATCATCGGGCTGAGCCGCGGCGCGCGTTCTCGCGGGCTCAGCGGCGTCGCCATCCGCTGAGCAGGATCAGCAGCAGCGGCAGCGCGAACACGATCAGGAGCCGTCCGCGCGTCACGATGAGCACGATGACCGCAAGGGCGATCGAAAGCGGCACCGAATACCGCATCACGAACGAACCGAGCTTGCCGTTTCCGGCGGACGGCACGACCGGTTGCGGCCGGGCCGTGGCCAGCAGCGCGCTCGGGCGCGGCGAGGGCAGGTCGTCGAACAGCGGCACCAGTTCGCTCACCAGCTTGGCCGACGTGACCTTCGCCGAACGGCTGCCGTACTCGTCGATGTCGAGGCGTCCGGTGCGGACATGCTCGGAGAGGACGTCGAGCGCGTCCTGCCGTTCGTCGTCGCTCAACCGCAGGTCAGGCATGGTTCGCCTCAGCGGTCCAGACGGCGCTGCCGCCGGTGTTCGTCGCGCATCGCCCGGAATTCCTCGCGGCGTTCCCGGTGCCGGTCGTGCCGGTGGTGATGGTCATGGTGCTCGAAACCCTTGCCCCAGAGCGCGCGGCCGACCGCGGTGAGCGCGATCGGCGCGAAGATCACCGGCCAGCCCGCGGTGCCGGTGGCGATCAAGGCGATCGCCGCGATCCACACCAGCGGAATCAAAGCCGCGACGGCGCGCTGCCCGGCCGACCACTCCGGCTGCCGCGCCGCCATCTCGCCCGACGCCGCAGGCTGCGGCACGGGCATCGGAGGCGGTGGAGCCACGGCCGGTTCTGGCGCGGCGGTCGCGCCCGCGCCGAACACCGGATGCGGCACCGGCAGGTCATTGAACAGCTCGCCCAGTTCGCCGCGGGTCTTGGCCGCGGTGATCCGGGCGGAACGCTCGCCGAACTCGTCGATGTCGATCCGCCCCGCGCTCATGTGCTCACCGAGCGCATTCAGCGCGGACTCTCGCTCCTGGTCGCTGATCCGCAGCTGCGGAGACGGAACCTCAGTCACGTAGTCGATGGTAGGCCGCGCGAGCGCGCGGCACCCACGACATTCAGCACAACTTCAGTCCTTGAGTTCCAAGAGTTGCGTTCCCTGCGTGACCGCGGAGCCGATCTCGACCGAAAGCCCGGTGACAGTGCCCGCTTTGTGCGCGGTTACCGGGTTCTCCATCTTCATCGCCTCGAGCACGACGATCAGCTCGCCCGCCTCGACCTGCTGGCCTTCCTCGACCGCGATCTTCACGATGGTGCCCTGCATCGGCGCGGTGACCGCGTCGCCACTCACCGCTGCCTTCGCGCCGCCGGCCCGCTTGCGGGGCTTGGCTTTCGCAGCCGCGGGCGCGCCGCCGCCTTCGAGGGCGAACCCGCCCGGCAGCGACACCTCGAGCCGGCGACCGCCGACCTCGACCACGACGTTCTGCCGCGGTGCCTCTTCCTCGGCCTCGACGTCCGGCGCGACGAACGGCTCGATCTTGTTGTCGAACTCGGTCTCGATCCAGCGGGTGTGCACGCTGAAGCCGTTGTCGTCGCCGATGAACGCCGGGTCGTTCACGATCACGCGGTCGAACGGCAGCACCGTGGCCATGCCCTCGACCTCGAACTCGGCCAGCGCGCGACGGCTGCGTTCCAGCGCGTTCTGCCGGTCCGAACCGGTGACGATGAGCTTGGCGAGCATCGAGTCGAACTGGCCGCCGATCACGCTGCCGGACTCCACGCCGGAGTCGACGCGCACGCCCGGCCCGGACGGGGCCACGAACTTCGTGACCGTGCCCGGCGCGGGCAGGAAGCCGCGGCCGGCGTCCTCGCCGTTGATGCGGAACTCGATCGAGTGACCGCGCGGCACCGGGTCCTCGGTGATCCGCAGCTTCTCGCCGCGCGCGATGCGGAACATCTCGCGGACCAGGTCGATGCCGGTGGTCTCCTCCGAGACCGGGTGCTCGACCTGCAGCCGGGTGTTCACCTCGAGGAAGGAAATGGTGCCGTCGACCGCGACGAGGTACTCGACGGTGCCCGCGCCGTAGTAGCCGGCCTCCTTGCAGATGGCCTTGGCGGACTCGTGGATCCGGGCGCGCTGGTCGTCGGACAGGTACGGCGCGGGGGCCTCTTCCACCAGCTTCTGGTGGCGGCGCTGCAGCGAGCAGTCGCGGGTGCCGACGACGATCGCGTTGCCGTGCTGGTCGGCCAGCACCTGCGCCTCGACGTGCCGCGGCTTGTCGAGATAGCGCTCCACGAAGCACTCGCCGCGGCCGAACGCGGCCACCGCCTCGCGCGTCGCGGATTCGAACAGTTCAGGGATTTCTTCGCGGGTACGGGCGACCTTCAGACCGCGGCCGCCGCCGCCGAACGCCGCTTTGATAGCGACCGGCAGGCCGTGCTCGTCGGCGAACGCGATGATCTCGTCGGCGTCCTTCACCGGCTCCTTGGTGCCGGGCACCAGCGGCGCGCCCGCGCGCATCGCGATGTGCCGCGCGGTCACCTTGTCGCCGAGGTCGCGGATCGACTGCGGGCTCGGCCCGATCCAGGTCAGGCCCGCGTCGAGGACGGCCTGGGCGAACTCGGCGTTCTCGGAGAGGAAGCCGTAGCCGGGGTGGACCGAGTCGGCGCCGGCGCGCTTGGCGGCGTCGAGGATCTTGTCGATCGCGAGGTAGCTCTCGGCCGCGGTGTTCCCGCCGAGGGCGAACGCCTCGTCGGCGAGGCGCACGTGCGGCGCGTCGCGGTCCGGGTCGGCGTACACGGCCACGCTCTGCAAGCCCGCGTCCTTCGCGGCCCGGATCACGCGAACCGCGATCTCGCCCCGGTTCGCGACCAGGATCTTGGTCACCGGACCGCCTGTGCTCGCGGTGTCCTGCTCGCTCACCACATACCTCCCGTGCCCGTCGCCGCGCTGCTGGTCAACCGGGAGTCTACGGATCAGGACAGAGCCTGGATTGAGAGGTGGACCACCCAGTTCGGTCCTGTTTATACCCGTCCGGCCGGGGCCTGATGCCGCAGTTCGGCCGGTAGTTCGGAGTCGAGCACGATGACGTCGTAGGGGTTGACCTGGTGCACCAGGGCCAGGTTCTCGGTGTTGACCAGGATCCACGGCTGGTGCTCGCCGCAGCAGTCGACGAGCCGGTCGAGCGCGGTGAAGGCGACCAGCGCGGTGCGGCCGTCGGGGGTGCGGCGCAGTTCGACGTTGGCTCCGGTCTGGCCGTCGGTGGTCGGGCCGGTGGGGCCGGTCGGCAGGTAAAGGGCCGGGGGCAGGTTGGGGTTCGTCACTCCGACAACATAGACGGACACGGTGCGCAAGGTCGCTTACAGTCTCGGATATGGGGACTTGGCCCAATCGCATCCCGCGATCCGCGCTGCTCACCGCCGTTATCGCGGCGGTGGTGACGGCGGCGGCGCTCGTGGTGGTCGTCGTGCTGCGCCCGAAACCGGACGGCGCGGTCACCATGGCGCCGCGCGAGCCGGCGGCGGCTCCGGTCGACGGATCGTCCTCGGCCTGCGGGAACGGCCCCTGCAAGCAGTTGGCGGCGGTGAGCGTCGGCGGGACCCCGGTCGTGCTGCTGGCGGACGCCGCGGGCGGATGGGGCCGCGTCCAGGTCGGGCAGCAGCCGTTCGAACTGGCGATCACGAACCTGGGTGCGAAGCTGACGGCGAATTCCCTGCGCTGCGTCGACGGGTCGACCGCCGCGTGCCTGATCCGTGGCGACGCGGCGGGCGGTTCGTACGGCGAGTTGCTCACCGCGTCCGGCGGGGTGTGGCGCGACTACGGCAAGCCGTATTTCTCCGACGCGGGTTCGCTCTCGCTCTACGACGTGAGCCAGGACGGCCGTCCGGACGTGATCGTCGTCCGGCACGAATGCCCGCAGGCGGTATCCGGCACGCCGCGCTGCCAGGCGGCTCCGGTGGTGGCGGAGGTGTACGAACTCGACGGCGAGGTGATGGGCTGCACGAGCACCGTCACCTCGCCGTCGAATTTCCGGGGCTGGCCGGACGTCGAGCTGAAGAAATCCCAGCTGCGGCGGTGTTCCGGCAGCTCGTGAGCGGCAATTCCGGTTCTGACCGGCGTTGCCGCCCACGAGGTGTCAGGCGGTCGCGGGACGGGCGGCGCCGCCCTCGTCGCGGTGGTTCGGGCGAGCGGTCTGGGTGTTGAGGATTTCCTCGTCGAGCAGGCCCTCGCTGCGGGCGACGATCGTCGGGACCACGATCTGGCCCGCGACGTTCGTGGCGGTGCGCATCATGTCCATGATCGGGTTCACCGAGTAGATCAGTGCGATGCCGAGCGCGACCTGCTTGGCGTCGAGGCCGATGAACGCGGTGGTCAGGGTGAGCGCGGTCAGCCAGCCGGTGGTGCCCGCGGTGGCCAGCGCGCCGACGACGGCGACGACCACGATGCCGACGTACTGCCCGAAGCTCAGCGGCACCCCGGCGAGGTTGGCGATGAAGATCGCGCCGATCGCCGGGAACACCGCGGCGCAACCGTCCATTTTGGTCGCGCTGGCGAGCGGGGTGGCGAAGGCGGCATACCCGGGGTCGACGCCGAGGTTCACCGCGGACTGCCGGGTGAGCGGCAGCGTCGCCGAACTGGACTGCGACGCGAACGCGAACTGGATCGCGGTGCCCGCCTTGGCGAAGAACGTCAGCGGGCTCACCTTCGCGACGAACTGCAGCAGGATCGGGTAGACCACGAACAGGATCAGCAGGCAGCCGACGTACACCGCGAGCGTGGTCGACAGCAGCGGGCGGAACAGCGCGTCGCCGTAGTTGGAGACCGCGGCGCCGATCAGGCCGATGATGCCGATGGGCGCGAGCCGCACGATCCAGCCGAGGTAGCGCTGAACGATTTCGAAGACGCTCGTGGTGAAGTCGACGAACGGCTTCGCCTTGTCGCCCAAGCTGTAGGCGGCGGCGCCGATCACCACGGCGAGGAAGAGCACCTGCAGCGTGCTGCCCTCGGCGAAGGCGGAGAAGAAGTTCTCCGGCAGCAGGCCCTTGATGAAGGCGTCCCAGGAACCCCAGTGGCTCATGCTCTTCGCGGCCTTGTCGGCGTTCTTCGCGGTGGCCGCGACGCCCTCGCCGAGGCCGCCGGAGCCGGGGTTGAACAGCTTGCCGATCGCGATCCCGATCAGCGAGGCGATGAACGAGGTGATCGCGAACCACAGCACGGTCTTGCCGCCGAGCCGCGCGGCGGTACGGCCGCCGCCGAGGCCGCGGAGGCTGTTGATGCCGACCACGATCGCGGTGAAGACCAGCGGGATGACCGCGATCTGCAGCAGGGTCGTGAAGATCGTGCCGATGTGGTCGAGGGTGTCGGTCAGCCAGCCGGCTTCGGTCGTCCGCGCGAGCACGCCGAGGCCGGCGCCCACGACAAGCGAGCCGAGCACGGCCGCGGCGAACACGCGCGGTTTGGTGTACGTCCTGACGAAGGACATGTGCCACCCCAGGGAGGTCGAGAGTTTCCGCTGGCCCGGGTGCGGGCCGGAGTCGACTTTCCCCGATCACTCGTCCGAGTGACACATCGTCCCAGTATGTGAACTATTTCCACATCTCGGTGACGCTGACGCCCACCTCGGCGAGGAGCTGCCGCAGCAGCGGAAGGCTGATCCCGATCACGCTGGAGGGGTCCCCCTCGACGCCCTCGACGAACCACCCGCCGAGCGCGTCGAGCGTGAACGCCCCCGCGACGTGCAGCGGTTCGCCGGTGGCGACGTAGGCGTCGATCTCGGCTTGGCTGGGGTTGGCGAAGTGCACGGTGGTGGACCGGGTGCCGGAGGCTTCCTTGGTGCGCTGCCCGCCGTCGAGCCGGACCACGGCGTGCCCGGTGAGCAGGACGCCGGAGCTGCCCGCCATCTTCGCCCAGCGCTGCTTCGCGACTTCGGCGTTGGCGGGCTTGCCGACCATCTCGCCGCCGATGGAAAGCATGGAATCGCAAGCGACGATCACGGCATCGGGTTCGGAAACCATTTCGACGACGGCGTTGGCCTTGGCTTTGGCGAGCGCCGTGACGAGCTCGGCCGGGGCGGGATCGATGAGCGCGGCAGCGACAGCGTCCTCGTCGACGCCGGACACGACGACGGCCGGATCCAGACCGGCGCTGCGCAGCACGGAGAGGCGGGCGGGGGACTGGGAGGCGAGGACTAGACGCACGGTTTTGAACGCTACCTCGGTGGGGTGCGGCGCGGGGGTGCGGCCCGGGGCGGGGTGTCGTGGTGGGGCGTGGCCCAGGGGCTGAGGTGTCGTGGTGCGGCGGGGGCCTGGGGTGGAGTCGGACGGCAGCGTGCCGAGCTGGGCGATTCCGGTGTGCGGTGCGAAGGCGAGGGCGCGGGAGAAGCGCGGGAGCGAGGGGCGCGGGAGCGGTGCGAGGGGCAACGGCGCGGTGCGAGGGAGAGGGGCAGCGCGAAGGGCTGTGGCGAAGGCTCGGGGCGATGGCGCGGTGCGAGCGGCGATGGCGAGGACAACGGCGCGGCGCGAGGGGCGCAGGGCAGTGGCGCGCTGGCGCGGCGCGAGGAGGCGGGGCGGTGGCGCGGTGCGAAGGGCAGCGGTGAAGGGCGGTGGCGAGGGGCGGGCTGCGATGTTGCTGGGCAGCGGGAAACCTCGCTGCCACGCATGTGGCAATCGCCGCAGGCGGGTTTGTGTTGGGCCGCAACAGTGACACCGCTGGCGTGATGCGGGGCGCGCTCAAGCCTGGACTCGCCCGGCAGAGTCTCTTGCTCGCGTCGCCTTCCCGCCCCGGCTGGGTCTGGGCCAGCCGGGGCAGGGGAGGTCAGTTGGTCATCGGGCTGGTTCCGGAGCGGGAGCGGTCGGAGCCGGCGTGTGTGACCGGGGTGTCACCCGGCGCAGGGCGGCTGCGGACAAGACTCCCAGTACCAGCACCGCGATCGGCAGGATCAGCGTCGCGCGGGCGGCGTCGGTGAGTCCATTGTGGACTACCTCTCCTGCCAGGCGGCCCGCTTGGGCGGCGATGTCCGCCGGGAGACCCGGGATCGGGGCGGGGCCGCCGGAGGAGCCGAATTCGCCGGTGGAGGCGGCGGCGTGGGCGATGCCTTCGGTGAAGGGTGCGCGGTATTGCTCTGGGAGTTGCTGGGCGGCCGTGGCGGCTTCGCTCGTGATGGAAGCGCTGATCCGCGCCTGCAGGAGCACGCCGATCGCGGCGCTTCCCAGGACTCCGCCTACCTGGCGGGCGGTGTTGAAGATGCCCGAGGCGGTACCGGTGAGCCGTGGTTCCACCGACGCCATTGTCAGATTGCTCATGGGGGAGAAGATGCAGCCGACGCCTAGGCCGCACACCAGCAGGGCCGGGATCAGGGCCCACGGGCTCGTGTCCGGACGTGCTTGCAGCGCGATGATGCCCACGCCCGCGGCCAGCAGGGCGAGGCCGCCCATCACCAGGTACTTGCCGTTGATCCGGTCCGACGCGCGGCCTACGAACGGAGCGATCACGCCGGACAGCAGCGACATCGGGGCGGTGAGCAGACCGGCCATCGTCGGGGAGAGGCCGAGCACCGTCTGGATGTAGATGATCAGCGGCAGGAACATGCCGGTCATCGTGAAGCCGACCGTGGTCGCGGTGAGCGTGCCCGCGGAGAAGTTGCGGTTCGCGAACACCGCCAGCGGGACCAGCGGTTCGCGGCGGTTGTAGTGCTGCCACAGCACGAAAGCGACCAGCAGCACCACGCCGGCGCCGATGATTTCGAAGACTGTGATGCCGCCGAACACCGTGCCCCAGTCGTACTGCTGTCCATTTTGGACACCGAATACGACGCAGAACAGCCCGGCGGCGGAAAGCAGAATGCCGAGCAGGTCGAAGGAGTGCGAGTGCTTCGGCTGCCAGTCCGGCACGAGCCACAGCGTGAGCGCGATGGCGACGACGCCGATCGGCACGTTCACGTAGAAAATCCACTCCCAGCCGAGGTGCTGCACCAGCACGCCGCCCAGCAGCGGGCCGGTGATCGTGGCCAGTCCGGCTACGCCGCCCCACGCGCCCATCGCCGCGCCGCGCTTCGCGGGCGGGAACAGGTGGCTGATGAACGCCAGCGTCTGCGGCGTCATCAGCGCCGCGCCGAGGCCTTGCACGGCACGCGCGGCGATCAGCATCTCGACGTTGCCGGACAGGCCGCACCACAGCGACGACGCGGTGAACACGACGAGCCCGGCGACGAAGACGCGCTTCGGGCCGAAGCGGTCGCCGAGGCGGCTGGTGAACAGCATCGGCACGGCGTAGGTCAGCAGATAGACGCTGATCACCCACACCACCGAGTTCAGCCCGGCTCCGAGGTGCTGCAGCATGGCGGGCACCGCGATGGACACGATCGTGGTGTCCAGCAGGATCATGAAGAACCCGATGCAGAGCGCGCTGAGCGCGGCCCACGGGTTAACTGGTCTTGCGTTCATGGTCTTCCTTGAGCTTGAGTTTATTGTCCTGGAAAGGGATCCGGCCGCTGTCGAGGTCCGCGGACAGCTGCTCGATCCACGCGAGCTCGAACTTCCGCTGCGCCGCGCTGTAGCGGAAGTCGAGCCAATAGATGTCGGGGGTGCCGTCGGATTCCAGCCGGTCGATGAGCACCTCG
Organism: Amycolatopsis albidoflavus; assembly: GCF_039525725.1. Classification (NCBI taxonomy): domain Bacteria; kingdom Bacillati; phylum Actinomycetota; class Actinomycetes; order Pseudonocardiales; family Pseudonocardiaceae; genus Amycolatopsis; species Amycolatopsis albidoflavus. Next base: position 265,711 of record NZ_BAAAHV010000033.1, on the reverse strand, counting down.
TCGGAGGCCACGGCCGCGCGCAGCCGGGTCATCCGGTGCTCCAGTTCGAGCAGCGCCACGTCGCGCCCCAGATCGTCGATCACGGCGAGCCCGCTGAGTACGTCGCTGTAGTCCGGCACCACGTCGCCCAGCATTTGCCGGGCTCGTTCCTGGAAGGCGTCCTTGCCCGCGGCCGTCATGGCGTACACCGTGCGCTCCGGCCGCCTGCCGTCTCGCTGGGTTTCGACGACGTCGACGAAACCGTTGCGCTGCAGCCGATCCACCGTGTGATAGAGCGAGCCGGCCTTGAGCTTCACGCGGGCTTCGACGTGCCGTTCCCGCATCAGCTGGGCCATTTCGTACGGGTGCATCGGCCGCTCGTGCAGCAGCTCGAGCACGGCGACGCCCAGTGCCGTGAGCTTGGCCGCGACCATGACGGTGTTCCTCCAGGGATCCAATCGAGTGATACCAAGTGGGTTATTCCACGTGGACTATACGGTGTGGAGCAAGCTGCGGTCCAGTGTGATCTGCGCTGGTGAGCAGCTCGTGGCTGACGGTGATGGGTGCTGCGAGATGGGGAGAGCGTAACCAGGACCACCGACAAAAACCGACGATCGCCTGTTCGACGGCCCTTTTCCGGCCTCGAAAGGCTGGCCGCGACCGACAGCGCGGGCCAAGATCGGCTGATGGGCGAGAACCGGGCAGTCGGCTGGGAAGGCTTCTTCAACACCCGAGACCTCGGCGGTCTCCCGACTCGATCCGGCACCCGCACCGAATCCGCGCGATTCTACCGGTCCGCCAGCCTCCGGTTCGTCACCGGCGAGGGCTGGGCCAGCGCGCGAGAATCCGGCCTCCGCACCGTCATCGACCTGCGCAACCCCGCCGAAATCAGCACCTGCGATGCCACCGTGCCGCCCGGAATGACGCGCCGCGAAGTCCCGCTGGACGACATCGAAGACACCGAGCTGTGGCGATACATCGCCGATGAACAGCTGGACGGAACCCCGCTGTACTACTGCGTTTTCCTTGACCGCAAAGCAGAACGCTGCGCAACGGTTCTAAGAGCATTGGCCCAAGCCGAAGGCGGAGTGCTCTTCCACTGCACTTCCGGCCGGGACCGAACCGGCCTCATCTCGCTGCTTCTGCTTGCGCTGGCCGACGTCGCCCCGGAAACCATCGCCGCTGACTACGCGCTCTCGACCGAGGCCGTCCTGCCGCTGTACCGCGCGCTAGGCGTCGAAGACCAAACGGAGCTGCTCGAAGCAGCATTGGCCCGCCGCCAAACGACTATCCGCGAAGCCGTCCTAAAGACCCTCGACGGCTTCGACGTCGCCGAATACCTCGTCCGCGCCGGAATGGCCGCGGACGAGGTAGACCGGCTTCGGGAGCGGCTCAGTCGGTGACCTGGTGCAGCTGTCGCGCCCGGCGGCTGCCGAGCGAATACCAGCCGGCGATCCCGGTGCCGACGGTGAGCGCGGCCGCGCTGAGGCCCAGCGACCAGTGCACCCCGACGGCGGAACCGAGCAGCCCCACGGTGAATCCGCTGCCCGCGCGAAGACCGTTCGCGGACACGCTGTACACGCCGATCACCCGCCCGCGTTCCTCCGGTTTCGCCAGCAACTGCACGACGGTCTGGCCGATCGACATCGACGCCAGGTTCGCCACGCCGCCGATCACCAGCAGCGCCACCGCGATCGGGTAGCTGGCGGTCATCGCGAAGAACAGGCTCGAGATCCCGTAAATCGCCGTGCTGATCACCGCCGCGGGCACGTTCGGTTTGATCTTTCCGGTCGCTTCCAGCAGGATCCCGCCGATCACACCGCCCGCGCCATTGGCGAACAGCAGCACGCCGTACGCGGTTCCGGCGCTGCCCGCGCCGAGGTCCTGCGCGAAAATCGGCATCGAACTTTGCATCGAAGCGCCGACGAAGAACGCGCCGAGCCCGGCGAGAATGATCATCCCGACCATCGTCGGATTCCCGCTGATTTCCTTCAGCACCCGCACCGAATCCATCAGTCCGACCCGGGGCCGGCGAATAATTCCGCCGTCTCGCGTGTGTCCGGTGAACTTGGTGCGGAACAGGAACACCGTCAGCGGCAGGTAGAACGCGACGTTCACGAAAATGCCCGCCACCGGCCCAAGCCCGAGCAACAGTGCCGAACCGACGACCGGGCCGAAGAGGATGCCCAGGCTGCGGAAGGTGGCGTTGAGCCGGACCGCGCTCGGCAATTCGGCCGGCCCGACGAAATCGTGCAGCATCAGCTGCTCGCCCGGGCCCCAGATCGCGCCCGCGCAGCCGTGCAAAATCAGCAGTACGCAGGCACTCCACACCTCAAGGGTGTTGGTGAGGATCAGCACGCCCCACGCGGCGGACACCGCCATGAACAGCACCTGCGCGGCCTGGATGATCCGGCGGCAGTCGTGCCGGTCGGCCAGGCCGCCGAAGTACACCGAGAACAGCAGGAACGGCACCCAGTGGCTGATCACCTCGAACCCGGTCAGCGCGGGCGACTGGAACTTCTCCCACAGCACCCAGTAGGTGATGACGTGCTCGACGTTGTCGGCCATCATCGCGAGGCCGGTGCCGATCAGGTACGGACGGCAATCCTTGTTGTAGAGCGCGGCGAATTTGCGCGGGGCCGCGGGGGCAGCCTCGGCTTCGGGTTGGTGCGTCGGCACCCCGCACGCGGAACACATGACTGAGAACCCCCTAGTGAGCTGGTGCGCTCAACGCTAGACGAGACGTTGCGTCTTGGCTAGACTTCTTCACGTGGGCGACGTCACTGAGTCCGGCGAGCGCCGGCATCACGGGAACCGTTACGGCCGCAGCGAGAACGCGCGCCGCGCGGTGTTGCACGCGGTCGACGATCTGCTGGTGGAGGTCGGGTTCGCCCGGCTCACGATGGAGGGCATCGCGGCCAAGGCGGGCGTCGGCAAGCAGACCGTCTACCGCTGGTGGCCGTCCAAAGTGGACATTCTGCTCGAAGCTCTCGGCGACGACCTCGTCGAAGAACTCTCCCCGCCCGATACCGGCGATCTCCGCAAGGACCTCTGCGCGCATCTTGCCGCGATCGCTTCCTTCCTGACTACCGCCGACGCCGGAGCGGTGTTCCGCACGCTGCTCGGCCAGGCCCAGCACGACCCGGACCTGGCGCGACTGCTGCGCGAGGACCACATCCGCGGCCAGCACGCGCGCGACCGGCTTCCGCTCGAACGCGCCGTCGCCCGGGGTGAACTGCCGTCGGACGTCGATCTGGACAGCGCGGTCGAGCAACTCGTCGGGCCGATCCACTACCGCGTGCTGGTCACTGGCGCCCCGGTGCCGCCGGAATTCACAGATGGCCTGGTTGAGCGATACCTCCGGGAGCATCAGCCCGAGTAGGCTCCTGGAGACATGGGAACGGTCTGGTGGCTGATCGGTCTGGCTGTGGCCGCCGTGGTCATGGCCGGGATTGTCTGGGTTTTCCGGGATCGCGCGGGCGGGCTCGATCAACGATTGCGGGCGGCCGAACAGGCCTCGCGCTGGCGATTCCTGCAGCAGCGCTGGGAATCGGAACCGATGGCGCGGCTCGCGACGGTCCAGCAGGTGCACGCGCTCACCCAGAACGGCGGCTGCCAGGTCCGGATCGTGTGGACCGACAGCTACCACGCCGAGGACGTCGAGATCGAGCACGACCAGGCCGACGCCGGCGACTATCTGTTGCTGCGCGGAGTCGGCCCGCTCGGTTCGATCACCCGGGAGGAGCTGCTGGCGCACGCGGGTGCGGACGCTCCGGAGTGGGCTCAGCGCGGACGTTGATTCACCAGCCGCTTAGCCGCTGCCACGTGCCGACGAGACGGCTGTTCTCCACGATCCGGTAGCCGCTGTGCTGTGCGGCGGTGGCACACGCGTGGTTGGGCAGGACGCGCAGGCGGGTGCCGATCGGCAGGTCGGGCAGCGGATGTCCGTCGCGGGTGGTGAGGATTCCGTGTTCCTGGCTCGCGCCGGTCACCACGAGGCCGGGCACCAGGGTGCCGTCGAGCTCGGCGACCAGGCCGTATCCCTGGTCGACGGCTTGATTCGCGGTGCCTCGGTCTCGCGACAACGCCATCCAGCCGCCGTCAGTGAGGATCCAGCCGTGCTCGGGGCGGTGTCCGATCACGGTGACGACCACGGACAGCGCAAGGTCTTCGACGCGGCAGACGCCGAGCCCGGCCATCACCAGGTCGAAGAAGACGTAGTTGCCAGCGCGGACTTCGGTGACGCCAGTGAGGTCGTCGGCTGCGTGTGCGGTCGGGGTCGAGCCGACGCTGACGGTGCCTGCGTACAGGCCTTCGTCGCGAAGGCGTTGTGCTGCAGCGACAGCGACGTCACGTTCGTGCGCGGCGGCTTCGCGTTGCGCTGCCGGGGTTGTCGCGAAGTAGGACTCACCGGCGTGTACGAGGACACCGTCGAGACAGTCGTGCAGCTGTCGTCCGATGGCAAGCAATGCGGGGTCTTCGGGCAGTACGCCGCCACGGTGGCCGTCGCAGTCGACCTCGATCAGCGACGGAATCCGTAGCCCGGCTTCCCGTGCTGCAGCGGTTACCGCGGAGGCTTGCGCGACGCTGTCCAGCAACACGCGCACGGTGATACCCCGTCGCAGCAACGCAATCACGCGCGGGAGCTTGTGCGGATCGATGCCGACGGCGTACGTGATGTCGGTGTAGCCGCCGTCGGCGAAGGCTTCTGCCTCGGCCAGCGTCGACACCGTGATCGGGCCTGGCTTTCCACCGTGCATCAACGCCGTCGCGGGTAGAGCCTTCGCCGTTTTCGTGTGTGGACGAAGGGAAACGCCGAGTTCGCGCATCCTCTGCGCTAAAAATTCAGCGTTGCGCTGGGCACGGGAAAGCTCGACGACGGCGAACGGCGTGTCCGGGTCAGCCAGTGTTTCCTCAGATGGCGGCAATTTCCTGCACTTCGACCTTCGCTCCAAAGTGGAGGGTGCTCGACCCTACGCATTGACTGACAACAGTCGATCCCGGCTCGTGCCAGCAGCGGCGAGACAGGCGTCGATGTTGGCCAGAACTTGCTTAACCTGTACGGAAAACGACTCATCGGTCATCGACGGGCTCATTTCGCGTAGTTGTAGACAGTCGCCCGGGATACGCCGAGCAGGTCGGCGATGATCTGGGCGGCGTCGCGGGATTCGAAGTACCCCTCGTCGCGCAACCGGCGGACGAGGTCGCGTTTGGCCTCGCGGGAAAGGGAACGCGGGCTGCCACCGGCCGCGCGTTCGATCCGTTCTCGCAGTTCACGCGACGTGCGGGAGCGCAGGTCTTCGACGACACCGGGCTGTGCGGCGTCGGTGGCGACCAGGCTGGTCAGCGTGTGCGTGAGCGGCGACAGCGCCGAGATGTCGAGATTCAGGCACAGCGCGGCGACGTACTCGCCCGCGGCGTTTTTGATGCCGATCGACGTGCTTTTGACCGGCCGCCCGTCCGGGAACTGGTTCGGGTAGTTCTGCAGGACGCTCGGGTAGTCCGGGTCGCTGATCCGCTGCAACCCCAGTTCGGTGGCCGGGTCGCCGACCTGGCGGCCGGACAGGTTGTTCTCGATCGCGCGGATCGCGTGGTCCGGATCCCGCAGGTCGTGCAGCACGACCTCGCACAGCCCGGGGAACATCCGGCCGACCGCGACCGCGATCTTCTCGGTTTCCCGGATGAGGTGCTCGTCCACGGTGCCGCCTTCGACTCAATATCCAACTTTAGAAAATGAGTCTAGCAGGTGGGCAAAAAGTTGATCCCGGCTCGGAAACCGGGATCAACCAGCGAGACTTCAGCGAGGCAACGACGAGGCGCGCCAGGCCCCGTCACCAGCTGCGATCGGCGCGTGCACCGCGGCCGACCGGTCGCCCCACCACGAGGTACGACGCCGCGCTGGAGCGGGTGCCGACGCCGAAGCAACCGTGGCCACCACCGCGGTGAGCGCGGCGAGTTCGGCGTCGTCCGGGTTGCCGCGGACCACGCGGAGCAGGGGAGCGTCCGTCATCGCGACCTCACAGGGGGATGTTGCCGTGCTTCTTGGGCGGCATCGATTCGCGCTTGCCGCGCAGCAGGCTCAGCGCCTTGGCGACGTGGCCGCGGGTGTGCGCGGGCACGATCACCGAGTCGACGTAACCGCGTTCGGCCGCCGCGTACGGGTTGAGCAGCGTGTCTTCGTACTCCTGGATCAGATCGGCGCGCAACGCGTCCACGTCGCGACCCTCCGCCGCCGCGTTCGCCAGCGTCTTGCGGTGCACGATGTTCGCCGCGCCCTGCGCGCCCATCACCGCGACCTGCGCGGTGGGCCAGGCCAGGTTGATGTCCGCGCCGAGGTGCTTGGAGCCCATCACGTCGTACGCGCCGCCGTAGGCCTTGCGCGTGATCACCGTGATCAGCGGGACGGTCGCCTCCGCGTACGCGTAGATCAGCTTCGCGCCGCGGCGGATGATGCCGTTCCACTCCTGGTCGGTGCCGGGAAGGAAACCGGGAACGTCCACAAAGGTCAGCACCGGGATGTTGAACGCGTCGCAGGTCCGCACGAACCGCGCGGCCTTCTCGGACGCGTCGATGTCGAGGCAGCCGGCGAACTGCGTCGGCTGGTTCGCGACGACGCCGACGCTTTGGCCGTCCACCCGGCCGAAGCCGACCAGGATGTTGGGCGCGAACAGCTCGTGCACCTCGAGGAACTCGCCGTCGTCGAGCACACGGGTGACGACCTCGTGCATGTCGTACGGCGTGTTCGGCGAGTCCGGGATGAGCGTGTCGAGCTCGCGGTCGGTGTCGGTGACGTTCTCGAAGAACCCGGCCGGCGGCGCGTCCGCGTCGAACTCCGGCGGCTCGGACAGGTTGTTCTGCGGCAGGTAGGAGAGCAGTTCCTTGACGTAGGCGATGGCGTCCTCGTCGTCGGAACCGAGGTAGTGCGCGACGCCCGACTTGGTGTTGTGCGTGCGCCCGCCGCCGAGTTCCTCGAAGGTGACGTCCTCGCCGGTCACCGTCTTCACGACGTCCGGTCCGGTGATGAACATCTGCGACGTCTCGTCCACCATCACGACGAAGTCGGTGAGCGCGGGGGAGTAGACGTGCCCGCCCGCGTTCGCGCCCATGATCAGCGAGATCTGCGGGATGACGCCGGAGGCCATGGTGTTGCGGCGGAAGATCTCGCCGTACAGGCCGAGCGAGACGACGCCTTCCTGGATCCGCGCGCCGCCGCCCTCGTTGATGCCGATGATCGGACGGCCGGTCTTGATCGCCAGGTCCATCACCTTGACGATTTTCTCGCCGTAGACCTCGCCGAGCGCGCCGCCGAAGACGGTGACGTCCTGGCTGAACACGCACACCGGACGCCCGTCGACGGTGCCGTACCCGGTGACGACGCCGTCGCCGTACGGGCGGTTCTTCTCCAGCCCGAAGTTCGTGGAGCGGTGCCGTGCCAGCTCGTCCAGCTCGACGAACGAGCCCTCGTCGAGCAGCAGATCGATCCGCTCGCGGGCGGTTTTCTTGCCCTTGGCGTGCTGTTTCTCGATCGCGCGCGCCGAACCGGCGTGCACGGCCTCGTCGTAGCGGCGGTAGAGATCCGCGAGCTTGCCGGCCGTCGTGTGGATGTCCGGTTCTCCCTCGGGCGGCGTCCCGAGCGGCTGCGTCGCACTGCTCATGTGGCGGAGCTTAGCTACTGCGCGGTTGCCGCGCGTGTGGCGTAGGACTCCCTCGTCGCTGTTTCGCACACCAGGACGCGGCCGTCGAGCGTGCCGATGACTAGCCGGTCCGGGCTTCGTGCGCTCAGCGAGAGCGGGACGACGGGGTGTCCGTTGACCTGCAGGTGCTGTCTTCCGAGTTCGCGACCGTCGGCGGCGTCGAGGGCGACGAGCTCGCCGGAGTTGAACGTGACGTAGACGGTGTACCCGATGGTGTCGATCGCGGTGACCTGGTGGTCGGCGGTGAAGACCCACTGGGCTTTTCCGTCGGGATAGGAGCGGCGGACGACGCAGGAGTTGCCGGGCAGGAGTCCGGCTCCGTTGTGGACCGCGGTGGCGTGGACGATCGATCCGTCGACGAACACGCCGGGGCCGCCGAAGAGGTGCCTGCCTTGCGCCGGGTCCCATTCGAGGGGAAACAAGCGCTCGGTTCGCCGTCGTGCGGGATCGAAGGCGACGACCCATTTGTCCTGGTGCGCTTTCTGCCCCATGCCCTGCAGGAACACCAGGGCGGGGGCACGGCGGATGTCGAAGAAGTGGTTGAACAGGTCGTAGCGGCCGAGTTCGACCCGGCTTTCCGATGGCAGTACCTCGGTCGGGCCGGTTTCGAGGCGGATCGCGAGCTGTCCGGTTTCGTCGGTGACGACCACGGCGGGGCGATCGAAAGCCCGGAGCGGTTCGACGTGTCCGTCGGCCAGCCGGACGCGTTCGACGGTCGAGGCCGATCCGGTCCAGCCAGTCCAGGTGTTGAGGACGGCGGTGTTCTCGGCGGGGTCGACGTAGAGCTGGCACCCGACGCCCGAGGCAGGCACGGACCATTCCCGTTCGCCGGTGGCTGACCAGCACTCCACGGCGACCCGATCAAGACTGGCGAGAATCCGCCCGTCGCTCAACGCGGCGACCGCCCACACCTGCCGTCGGCGTTTCTCCGGGGCGAACGGCGTGGCGGTTGGTGCCACAGCGACGCCGTTGATCTGCAGCGAACGGGACTTCACCACTCGCCAGTCCGGCACGGTGATGGCGACTGCCAGCGCGGAGGTATCGAGTTCCTCCTCGTCGTCCTCGGTGGGGACCGAAATTTTCGCGTCGAGGGTGTGCCGGTCGCGCCAGCGAAGTTCGGTGACCTCACGGCGGTCCTTCAGCAACGAGGTCGCGCGGCCGGATTCGAGGTCGAGAACGGTCAGCTCGCCTTCGTAGAAATAGCCGCCGTCGTACGACCCGGAGCCGATGGCCAGGATCGGCAGCTCCGGATGGAACGCCAACGCGTTGACCGGCCAATGCAGGCGCACGAGGTGAACGCATTCGAGCGTGCCCGCGCGGTAGACGCCGACACGGTTCCAGGCGGTCGGGCCGGACGAACTCTCCACGCTGTGCCCGGCCCACAGCGGACGTCCCAGCGCACCCCCGACGGCCACATAGCCCGTACGGGAATCGGCCTCGGTCAGCCGCACCTCGCCGACTTCGGCGAACTGGCCGTCGCCGAGAACCTGCTGGACGGGCAGCACTTCGGAGTCGGTCACCAGCAAAGCCTATGGCGGGCGTCAGTTGAATTTTCGGCGTCGAGCAGGCCCTGGCGGGCGTTCTCCGGCCTAGGGTGGGGAGCGTGCTGCTCGCCGACGCCTCGGTCCGCTCGCTCGGGCCCGCCGACCTGTCCGCTTGCCTCGACCTCGGAACCGATCGCGGGTGGCCGCGCGAAGAACGGAAATGGGCGATGCTGCTGGACGTCGGCCGCGGATTCGGCATCGACGCCCCGGACGGCGGCCTCGCCGCGGCGGCGGTGCTCACCCGGACCGGGCCGACCGCGAGCGTGTCGATGGTCGTCGTCGCGGAGCGATTCGCGCGGCAGGGGCTCGGCCGTCGCGTGACCGCGCGGGCGCTCGGCGAAGCCGGTGACGCCGTGGTGTCCTTGCACACCACGGAAAACGCGCGTCCGCTGTACGAATCGCTGGGCTTCGAGTTCGACGGCGGCTGCGACGACCATCGTGGCCGATTCATTGACGACGGAGGCCCGGGGTCGCGGCCGATCGGTCCGGCGGACGTGGCGCGAGTGTATGAATTGGACAGTGCTGCACAGGGCTTCGCGCGGCGGGAGTTGTTGAACCGCATGCTGTTTGAGGCCGACCACGTCTACGTGACTGACGACGGTTATGCGCTCGGCACCGCGCAGGCCGGAGTCTTGGTGATCGGTCCCGTGGTGGCGGCTGACGAGGAGCAGGCTCGCGCGCTGATTCGCGGCATCGCCCGCACCACGTCCGGCGATCTTCGGCTAGCCGTGGATCACCGGTTCCCGGAGCTGTCGGCGTGGTGCGAGGCGCGCGGGCTGGCGGTCCACGGTCCGGCGCCGCGGCTGGTGCTCCACGGAAAAGCGTTGCCGGGGCCGGCGGAGGTGCGGTTTTCGCCGTACAACACCGCTCTCGGCTAGCTGTACCGCTTCCTGACCTCGGCGCGCCGCTCCGCCGACCACGGCTCCAGCTCCACCTTGAACGTCCCGGCGAACAACGCGTTCAGCTGCTCATGCCGAGCCGTCAGCAGGTCCGGCAGCTGATCGGCGAGCTCCGCCGGAACGGTCTGGGTCAGCTCCACCCGCACGCCGTCCAGCGGATCCGCGGTCACTTCCCATCGCACGCGCCCGGCCGGTTTCCCGTCGTGCAGCCAGGTGTAGGCCAGCACTTCCGGCGACCGCGATTCCAGCACCTCCGCCCCGTCTTCCGGCTGCGGCAAGCGATTCCAGACGTCCTCGGCAGGCGGCCAGACCAGGTCGCGGCGGAAGCGGATCGTTCCGCCGTCCAGGACTTCGCCGTCCTCCAGGCCGAATTCCTCGATGTAGTGCACCATCCGCGCGTGCCAGTCGGTCGGCATGTCCGGCTCCCGGCCGTCCAGCGCGGCTTCGAGGGAATCCAGGCAGGCGACCCAGCCGGTGACGTGCCGTCCCGCGCCGAGCAGGGCGATGTCCGGTTCGCCGCGGTTGAAGACGTGCGTGAAAGCGAGCTTGCTGCCCGCGCCGTCGGCTGACACCTCGATCCGGATCAGGTCCGAGTTCCAGGTGAACTCGAAGACCTCCGGCGGCCGGTAACCGAGGATCTCGCCCTCGCTGACGTCCCCGGTCTCGGTGAAGGTGAACGTGATCTTCCCGCCCGGGGCCGGGGTTTCCGGCAGGGCGACGGCGGCCGGGAACCAGTGCGCCAGCTCCTCGGGCGAGGTGACCGCGCGCCACACCTTCTCCGGTGGATGCGCCAGGGTCCGTTCGAGTTTCACGCTCGGTCGTCCGCCAGGAGTGGTTCGCAGGATCGCCATGCCCGTATATAACCACGGAGGTATATACGGGTCAAGCCGTCAGGTGCACCGCGTACCCGGTCTGACCTGGGGCGACCTCGGGCAGCAGGACGAGCCGCCGGTCGTAGTCGCCGCCGTCCTGGGTGCGATACGGCAGCGGATCGGTCGTTTCCAGGGAATGCAAACGTTTGCGCAGCTGCTCGGCGACGCAGTCGAACTTCTCCGGCGTCATCCGGTTCGTGCCGGTCACTTTGAGCGGCGGCAGGACCGTCATGCCGGTGTAGAAGAGCGTGGCGTGCTGGACGTTGAACAGCAGATCGTCCAGCGAACCGTGCGCGCCGCGCGGGCCGAGGCTGTCCTCGTGCGCCCCGGCGGTCACGATGACCATCGCGCGTTTCCCGGCCAGCACGCCGTTGCCGTAGCGCAGGGTGTGGCCGGTTTCGTCGCGGTAGTCGTAGCCGTATCCCTGCACGAAAACGCGGTCGAACCAGCCTTTGAGGATGGCCGGCGTGTCCGCCCACCACAGCGGGAATTGCACGACGACGGTGTCCGCCCAATCCAGCTTTTCGTGCTCGATCCGGACGTCCTCGGGCACGGTGGCGATCTCGTCGACGATCGGGTTCCAACGCATCGCGTAGAGGTCGGATTCGCGCACGTCATGGCCGAGGTCGCGAAGGGTGGTGACGCCCTCGTCGCGGAGTGCGCCGTTGAGGGAGGCGGGGTCGGGGTGGGCGTAGATCCACAAGACGTTCATGAGGTCAGGGTGCAACCGGCGAAACGGTCAAAACAGTGGCCCGATGGCCACCTTGTGCAAGAATCGGGCCATGACTGTTTTTCGTCATCCGGAGCGGCACAAGGTCGCGGTGCTGGTGCGGCACGGCATGCTCGTGATGGAGCTCGGCATCGTCCACCGGCTGTTCGGCCAGGCCAAATCCGCGGACGGCGAGCGGTTGTACGAGGTCGTCACCTGCACGCCGGAGCCCGGCGACATCCGCACCGATTCGGACTTCACCATCCCGGTCGCGCAGGGTCCCGAGGCGGTCGCCGAGGCCGACACGGTGATCGTGCCCGCGTCGTCGCTCGAGTACGAGCCCACCGGACGGCAGCTGACCCCGCAGCTCAAGCACGCGATGAGCCTGGTGTGCCCGGACAGCCGGATCGCCTCGATCTGCACCGGCGCGTACGTGCTCGCCGCGATGGGCCTGCTCGACGGCCGGCGCGCGACCACGCACTGGCGTTCGGCGTGCGAATTCCAGCTCGAATACCCGCGCGTGCAGCTCGACCCGGACGTGCTCTACACCGAGGACGGCAACGTCTTCACCTCGGCAGGCGTCGCGTCCGGCATCGACCTTTGCCTGCACATGATCCGCCGCGATTTCGGCGCGACGGTCGCCAACGAGGTCGCCCGCGGCACGGTCGTTTCGCCGCATCGCGAAGGCGGTCAGGCCCAGTTCATCCGCCGTCCGGTGCCGGAGCCGAGGTCGTCTTCCACGGCGGCCGCGCGGGCGTGGGCGCTGGAGCATCTCGACCAGCCGATCACGCTGCGCGACCTGGCGGTGCGCGAGTCGATGAGCACGCGGACGTTCACCCGGCGGTTCCGGGACGAGGTCGGGATGTCCGCGCTGCAGTGGCTGACCCAGCAGCGAGTGGAGCGCGCGCGGCAGTTGCTGGAGGAGTCGGAGCTGCCGGTGGACCGGGTCGCCGCGGCGTGCGGATTCGGGACGGCGGCGTCGCTGCGCCAGCACCTGCAGGCCGCGCTCGGGGTTTCGCCGAGCGCCTACCGGACGACGTTCCGCCGTCCGGCCTGAATGCGGCGGTCCGTGGCAGCGCTGTTCGCAAGCTGCCACGGACCGACCCCCAGCGGCACTCATCCTCATCGAGCGGGCTGGGTGTTCGGTACCCCGATGACCAGGTCTTACAGAATCTGACACGCGTCAGGAGACGACGGTCACCAGTACATACACCGGGCGGCGGGTCGAGAAGAACTCCGCGCCGTGCGCGTCGACCATCTTCCAGCCGATCCAGCAGCGCCCCGGCGCGGGCGAGGCGGTCAGCGGAACGCTCACCATCACGTGGTCGCCGGGCGGGGTGTCGCCGATCAGCACCCGGTCCGGGGTGCGGCACGAGCCCGGGGCCGGCGGCAGGTCCATCCGCTGCAGGTACCGCTGATGCCAGGCCACCGAGCCGGTGTTCTTCAGCTCCCACACCTTTTGAACGGTCTCGCCGACGTGGATCACGGTGCCGTCGGGCACGGTCACGTCGCCGACGAACTGGGAATTGTCGCCGGGGAGGCGCGCACCGACGTCGACCATGGTGCCGCTGTTCAGCTTCGGCACCACGATGGCGGCGACAGCGGCGAGCAGCACGACGACGAACGCGACCGCGGCCAGCGCGTACTTGCGGCGGCGCCGGGGTTTCTCCGGGGCGACCGGGTCCGAGGTGATCAGCACCGGTTCCGCCGACGCGACCGCGGCCGTTTTGACGATCTCGACCTCGGTCGGTGCGGCGACCTCAGGTTCCGGCGGCACGCCTTTCAGTTCTTCCCAGCGTCGCCGCCACTGCTGTTCGTCCGCGTCGCACGCCCGGACGAACTCGCGGGTGGTGTCCCACGACGGGAACCGGGTGCCGCGAACTGCCTCGTGCAGCGTGGTGTGCGAGATCTGGCCGGAGCGGTCGGCCATCTTGCGAAATGACGGATTCCCGGCCCGCGCGCGCAGTGCGGCGAGTTCCGCGGAGAGCACCTCGGCGGCAGATTGCCCGTCGCCCATCGCTCTCCCTGGTTGTCAGATCCGCTGGTCGGACCAGTCTGACATTCCAGTTCGGCACAGCTGGGCGCACCCCGGTCGCGGCCCCGGCGTGGGAGCCGCGACCGGCGCGCGTCACTGCCAGGCGTCGGAGATCGGCGTCTCGTTCGCCGCGTTGCCGATGCCGGGGAGACCGTTGGCGGCCTCCATGGTGCGCAGCACGGTGTAGTGGTTGATCGTTTCCGAGTAGTCCCCCTGCTTCACGTGCGCGCCGGTGAAGCTGGTGTAGATCTGGTTCGTCGAGGTGCCTTCGTCCTCGTCGAACGTCACGATCAGCAGGCTGTTGTGCGTCTTGGCCCACTGTGCGTAGCCGTCGAGGTTGTTCTTCAGCCAGGTGTCGCCGGTGCCGACCGAGCAGTCGTGCATGTCGTTGCACATGTTCGGGGTCACGAACGAGACGCTGGGCAGCTGCGAGTAGTCCGACGGGAACTGCGAGTAGCGCAGGTTGCTCGACGCGGGCACGTTCGAGAAGTCGACCCAGCTGTTGTGCTTGCGCCGGTACTCGCCGGACGAGCAGCCGGTGTAACCGTCGGACGGCATCGACTCCGAGTAGCCGGTGAAGGTCTTCCCCGCGCCGGCGAGCTGCGAACCGAGGTTGTCCACCGCGCCGAGGTTTTGCGGGCAGGTGTCGTCGGTGACGCCCTGGGTGTCGCCGGAGAACAGGGCGACGTAGTTCGGCTGGCTCGGGTGGGTGAGCGCGTGGGAGTCGGTGAAGTTCGCGCCCTGCGCGGCGAGCGAGGCGAAGTAGGGCGCGGTGGTCGAGTCGATCGACGTCGACGACTCGTTCTCGAACATCACGAGCACGACGTGGTCGAAGGTGGGCACGGTTGCCGCTGCTGAGGCTGGTTGGGCGGCGGTTGCCGCGCCGAGAATTGCCGTCGCGACGGCGGCCACGATCCGCTTGCGGAACACAGGTCCTCCAAGATCGGTCGGGAAATGCGCTCAGGTGGGAGCGGCATAGACCGTGCCACGGCGGAGGTGTCCCGGAGAGCGGTCGGTGGGTGAATTACTGGCGACCACTCGTCCGGGGCACGACTTTCGAAGGGTCAGCGTGCGAGCAGGTCCCGCAGTGATTTCGTAACGCTGGCAGGGGAAGTCTCGGCCATGAAATGTCCACTGTGTACGGTTTCGTGCACGCAGTCCGGTGCCCACGCGCGCCAGAGCGCGGCCGCGTCGAAGCCCAGCGCGTCGCCCCAGCCCTGCTGCAGGACCGTGGTCGGCATCTTCAATTGGCGGCCCGCGTCGCGGTCGATGCGGTCGTGTTCGAGGTCGATGCCCGCGGAAGCGCGGTAGTCGGCGACGATCGACGGAACGGCGTTCCGGCTCGCTTCGAGGTACCGGGCGCGGATATCGGCCGGGATGGACTCCGGGTCGGCGCCCCACTGGTCGAGGAAGTAGCTGAAGAACGCGTCCGGCGCGCCGCTGATCAGCTGCTCGGGAAGGCCGGGCGGCTGCGCCATGAGGTAGAGGTGGAAGGCGACGGACGCGGTGACGCCGTGCAGCACGTCCCACATGTCCAGCGTCGGCAGCACGTCGAGGATGGCCAGGTGGGACACGTGGTCCGGGTGGTCGAGGCCGGCGCGGATCGCGACGAGCGCGCCGCGGTCGTGTCCGGCCAGCGCGAACTGTTCGTGGCCGAAGGCGCGGGCGAGGGCGACGACGTCGGCGGCCATGGTGCGCTTCGAGTAGGTCTCGCCGGTGTCGGCGGGTTTGTCGCTGTCGCCGTAGCCGCGCAGGTCCGGGCACAGGACGGTGTGGTCGGCGGCGAGGTCGGCGGCGACGTGCCGCCACATCAGGTGGGTCTGCGGGAAGCCGTGCAGCAGGACGATCGGCGAGCCGGAGCCCGCGACCGCCACGTTGAGGGACACGCCGTCCGCGACGGGCACCCGCTGGTAGTCGAAGTTCATGCGACCCAGCGTGCGCCGGGCCGATCAGCAACCGATCAGCGCCGACTGAGCTGATTACAGTACGGAATTGATGACCATCTCGTTTTCGGTGCTGGGCCCGCTGACGGCCCACGACGCGCGCGGGCCGGTGACGTTGCCCGGGCCGCGGCATCGTGCGGTGCTCGCCCGGCTGCTCGTTGCCCGTGGACAGGTGGTTTCGACGGACGCGCTGGTCGACGCGTTGTGGGCCGTTCCGCGGGCGGGTGCGGTCGGCGCGGTGCAGACCTTCGTCGGCGCGCTGCGGCGTTCGCTCGAACCGGACCGGCCGCCGCGGACGCCCGCGAAACTGCTGGTCACCGCTGGGCCGGGTTATGCGCTGCGCGCTGAACCGGAGCAGGTCGACGCGTGGCGGTTCGAGGCGTTGCTGCGGGGGACGCCGTCGGTCGCGCAACTGGACGAGGCGCTCGGCTGGTGGCGGGGCGAGCCGTACGCGGAGTTCGCCGACGAGCCGTGGGCGCGCGCGGAACGGACTCGGCTTGACGAACTGCGGTTGCTCGCCTTGGAACGGCGGGCTGCTGGCTTGCTGGATCTCGGCCGCGCCGCCGAAGCGGTACCGGATCTGGAGTCCCTTGTGGACGCTCATCCGCTGCGCGAGGAAGCGTGGCGGCTGCTGGCCCTCGCGTTGTACCGCGCTGGACGTCAGGGTGATGCGCTTGCCGCGTTGCGTCGGGCGCGGTCCGGGTTGGCGGCGGAGCTGGGCGTCGATCCTGGACCGGCGTTGCGGCAGGTGGAGCAGGACATCCTCGCGCAGGCTCCGCAGTTGGCACCGTCGGTTCCGGGCCGGTTGGCCGGGCGAGACCCTGAGCTGACGCGGCTTGCCGAAGTCGCGGCGGAAGTGGCTGAGCGCAAGCGATTCCGGCTCGTGCTCGTGTCCGGCGAGGCAGGCGCGGGCAAGACCGCGCTGGTCGAGGAATTCGCCGCACGGCTCGGCTGGACGACGGCGTGGGGCGTGAATCCCGACGGCACCGGGGTGCCGCCCGCCTGGCCGTGGACGCGGATTCTCGCCGCGCTGGGCGAACCGGTCCCGCCCCGGTCTGCAGGCGGTGATCCGGCGGTGGCGCGGTTCGAATGGCACCAGGCGATGACCGCGCGGATCGCGGAGGTCGCTCGCCGGGGCCCGCTGCTGCTCGTCCTCGACGATTTGCAGTGGGCGGGCGAGGAAACCCTGGCGCTGCTGACGTCGATGACCGCATCTCCAGTGTTGTTGATCGCGACGTACCGAACCACCGAAGTCTCCGCAGAACTTACTGCGGCGCTGGGCAGACTCGCGCGCGCCGACCCGATTCGGCTGTATCTAAGCGGGC
This sequence comes from Amycolatopsis albidoflavus, assembly GCF_039525725.1. Classification (NCBI taxonomy): domain Bacteria; kingdom Bacillati; phylum Actinomycetota; class Actinomycetes; order Pseudonocardiales; family Pseudonocardiaceae; genus Amycolatopsis; species Amycolatopsis albidoflavus. The sequence continues at coordinate 248,711 of NZ_BAAAHV010000033.1, read as the reverse complement.
TTTCGGTCGAGGCGGTAGCCGAGTTGGTCGGTCCCGAATCCGCGGCGGTGATTCATCGGCGGTCTGGCGGAAATCCGTTCTTCGTCAAGGAATTAGCTCGCGCATTGGATGCCGAAGGCGACTTGCCGGACGGAGTACGCGACGTCGTCCGGAACCGGATCGCCGCGCTGCCGGACCAGGTGCGTGCGGTGCTCGGAAAAGCCGCGGTCATCGGGGCGGACGTCGACCTCGGGTTGCTCGGCGACGTCCTGGATGAGCTGGAAACCGCGGTACAGGCAGGATTTCTGACCGAAAGCGGACCGCGAGCTTTCCGGTTCGCACATGCGCTCGTCCGCGACGCTGTCTACGACGACCTTTCGCTGGCTCGGCGCGCGCAACTGCACCGTGAAGTCGGCGAGGCTTTGGCCAGCCGTCGACCGTCTGAGGTTTCCTTGCTGGCCCATCATTTTCTGCTCGCCGGAGACGATCGCGGTACCGCCTATGCGCAAGCTGCGGCGGAACGCGCCGAACGGGATTTTGCGCCGCACGAAGCACTTCGGCTCTGGCAAGCCGCTTTGGCGCAAGGACCGCGTACTGTCGAATTGCTGATGGGCCTTGCCCGGACGTCCGCGTTCACCGGGTCTTTGGCCGCCGCGCGCCGTTACCGCGCCGAGGCTTTGGACCTCGCCGGTGACGACACCGCGTTGACCATCCGGGTTCTGACCGCGTTCGACGTGCCAGGAATCTGGACCGAGAACGACGACCCGGCGCTGGCCCGCCGCATCGCCGACGCCGCCGACCGCGTCCACGCCACTGACCCGCTCATCCGTGCCCGGTTACTGGCGACCATCGCGTTGGAACTGCGCAACGAAGGCGGTCAACGCGCCCACGACGCGGCCGTCGAAGCGGAAAAACTGGCACGCGCCGTCGGGGATCCGGCGCTGCTCGCGTTGGCGTTGAACGCCCGCTGGACGCAGACCTTCACCCGCGCCGGCCTGGCTCCGGAACGCGCCCGGATCGGCGAAGAATTGGTCGAACTCGCTGCCCGGCACCGATTAGTGACGTTCGAGGTGCTCGGTCACCTCGTGCTGATGCAAGCCCGCTCAGCGCTCGCCGATTTCACTGCCGCCGACACTCACGCGGCGGCAGCGGATCGGCTGGGGGAGCAGTACGACCTCCCGCTCGTCAGCGTGTTCACCGACTGGTACCGCGCGCTCCGCCTGGCCGTCACCGGCCCGGTCGCCGCTGCGGAAGCCGCCTATCGCAGCGCCGCGGCCAGGTTGTCCGGCAGCGGAATGTCCGGAGTGGACCGTGGCCTGCTGCCGCTCGCCCGGCATTGCCTTTACGTCCAGCACGACCTGGAGTCCACAGTGGACTTCACACTGCCGCCAGAGCGCCCGGATCTGTTCCTGGAGCTGCGCGCCTGCCTCACCGTCGAGACCGGAGACGCGCGCGAGCTGTACGAGCGACTGATCCCAGCGGAGAACGAACTGGCCGGCGCCGGTTCCGGCGTGGTGACGCTGGGGCCGGTCGCGTATTACCTAGGCGAGCTGGCTGTCCGATTAGGACTGTCGCCGGAGGAGCACTACCGCAAGGCCGCCGAAGTAGCCCGCCGCGCGGGTGCCGCGCATTGGGTCAGTCGACTACGTACCACTTGCCGCCGCGATTCTCCATAACCGCGTCGCCGAGGTCGCTGTCGGTGAACTTGACCGACGCCTTCACCGCGCGCGCCGGGATCTCGACCTTCTTGGCCCCGTCCTTGATCTTGGAACGGTCGACCGTCGCGGTCTGCAGGGCCTTCTTCTGGGTCGGGGAGATCAGCTGGAACGCCATCGGCATCGTCTTCTCGCACGGACCCATGCCCTCGTTCTCCGCCTTCTTGGCGGCCGGACCGGCGATCTCGCAGACCGTCGCGAGGTCCTCCTTGCCCGCGGCGTGCATGAAGGCTTCATACCGCTCGACCGCGTCACCGCCGGTGGCCTCGGCAGCCGACGACGACGGGGGTGCGGCAGAGGCCGACGGCGAGGGCTTTGCGGCCGAGGAAGACGCGGGCGCGGTCGAGGGCGCGGGAGAAGCTGTTCCGCCGCTTTCGCCGGAACAGCTGGCGATCAGAAGGGCAGCGCCCACGGCCAGAAAGGGGAGGATGCGAGCGGACATGGCGTGCCTTTCCCGTCAGGAAGAATGCTCGGGAGCATAAGCGACAGACGGGTGCTGCGTGCGGAAACGGGAATCTTGCCGCTTGCGCCGAGCCCTCGGGCTAAGTATAGAATGCCTTCATTATGAAGGACGTACATAAATCCTCGACCACGGACGAAGCGGGTCTGCTCTACGACTCAGGGGTCCGGGAAGCGATGAGCGCGTTCGCGCTGGGCGGGGACACTCTCGCGTTGGAAGCAGCCGCGGCGATCCGCTCCGCGGCACAAGCTGTCGACCGGCTGCGCGGACACGGTGCGGGCGGACGCGGTCTCAGCACGGGAGCGCTCGATGTCCTCTCTCGGTTGAGCAGCGGCCCCGAAACGGGACTCAGCATCGGCGAGCTCGCTCGCGCCGCGGGGGTCAGTTCGCGGAACGTCACCGGCTTGGTCGACACCCTCGCCCGCGATCAGCTGGCCGAACGCGTCCAAGACCAGCACGACCGCCGGTCGGTCCGCGCCAGGATCACGCCCGCCGGTCGCGAATGGCTGGCTTCCTTCCGCGAGCCGACCCAACGCGCGATGACCGCCCTGTTCCGCGGCTTCAGCCCGGAAGAACTCGCTCAATATCGGCACCTGTGCCTTCGCCTGGCGGAAAACCAGCGCCAGATCGAGCAGCACCTTTCCTCGGAGGCACGATGACCACGGAAACCCGGCGCACCGTCCGGGCCTATCACGAAGCCCGGTTCCGGGGCGACGTTCCGGCCGCCGCGGCCCAAATCGGCGAGAAGTTCAGCTTCCGCAGCCCGTTCATCGCTTCGGAAAGCCCGACGGGCCACCTCGACGGAATCGACGGAATGCTGTCCATAGTCACCGGCGTCGAGATGATCAGCGAGCTGTACAGCGACACCGAAGCCACCTTGGTCTACGACGTGCGCACCGCCTCACCGGTCGGCACCCAGCGCACCGCCGAACACTTCCGCCTCGCCGACGGGCGCATCACGTCGATCCTCCTGATTTTCGACGCGACCCCGTGGCAAGCCGTCATGGCCGCGGCCGGACCCGTCTGACGTCAGTTCGCCGGATGCCCCGCCCCGGCGTAATCGTCGCCAGGCCGGTGGAACGTGTGGATCTGGATCGCCTGCCCCTCAGTCGGCGCGTTGATCATCAGGCCGTTCCCGAGATACAGCCCCACGTGGTGGATGTGCGCCGGGCTGCCGTAAAACACGAGATCGCCCAGCTGCGGTTCCTGGCCGCCCGGAACCTGCGGCATCGAGCGGTACTGGCTGTCCGCCGTACGCGGCAGGGAAACCCCAGCGCTGTCGTAGGAAGCCTTGGTGAGACCCGAGCAGTCGAAGCCGGCCGCGCCCGCGTCGGGGCCGTTGCCGCCCCACACGTACGGCAGGCCGAGCTGGCCGAGCGCGAATCGCGCGGCGTGCACCGAAGGCGCGTTCGACTTCGCCGGGTCCAGGGACAGCGTCGCGTACAGCTGGGCGTAGCCGAGCACCCGCTGCCGGAACAGCTCCATGCCGCTGCCGTTCTCGTAACCGGCCAGCGCCTTCCACCAGCCGTTGCCTGCGGACAGGTCGACGCCGCTCGCGCACAGTGCGCGGCCCGCGGCGACGGAGGCGGACGACGGGTCGGACAGCGCCGGGTTCGCGATGCCGGGAATCTGCGCGCCGTACTTCTTCCACTGCGGCGTCGAAAGCCCCATCGCGGCACCGTCGCTGCGGCCGTGGTTGTTGCCGGCGACGCCCAGGCCCGCCAGCGTGACCCACGAGAGGTGACAGTCCGGCCGCTCCTTGCGCATGGTCAGCTCGCCGTTCGCGTAGCCGAGCAACGCGGGCGCCGGGATGTCGAGCGGCCCGGCGAGCGAATCCGCCCACTTCTGCAGCGGAGCCGGACCGCCGCCTCCGCCAGCCGCGCCCTGCGCCGGTTCCTGCGCTTGCACCGGAGCGCTAGCCTGCAGCACCGACGGACCGCTGACGGTCTGCGTCGGCACTGGCGCGGTGAGGGCGGCCTGCGCCGGAACGGGAGCGGGCTGATCGCGCCCGGCGACCAGCCAGCCCGCGGTGGCGAGTCCGGCGACCAGCGGCAACGCCACGAGCCCTCGATACAGCGCGCCACGAGCCCAGGTGGGCTTCTGCGGCGCGTCGGCGGTGGGGGTCTCCGGCGTCACGGCGTCCAATCTAGAAGAGCGCACCTCTGGGTAACGAGCGAACGGCTTGCACGTTAGGGGGACTCTCATATTGTGGGCACATGGCTGAACTCGACGCGGCGCGGCTGCGGGACGGACTCGGCGGCCGCTACGCCCGCCTCGACGTCGTGGAGACGACCGGTTCCACCAACGCTGACCTGCGGAAAGCCCTCACCGAGGGTGCGGCGGACCGGACTGTTTTGCTGGCCGAACACCAGACGGCGGGCGTAGGACGGCGGGCTCGTTCCTGGAGTTCGCCGAAGGGGGCCGGGCTGTACCTGAGCATCGCGCTGCGCCCGGCGGGGGTGCCGTTCTCCGCGCTCGGTTCACTGTCGGTGGTCGCCGGTCTCGCGGTGCACGCGCTCGCCACCGATCTGGGTGTCGATGTCGCCCTCAAATGGCCTAACGACGTGCTTGCCGGGCCGGACCGGGCCAAGTGCGCGGGCATCCTCGCCGAGGCCGTCGGCACCGACGACGCGGCCGTGGTGCTGGGCATCGGGCTGAACGTGCTGCCGCTCGGCGACGACGTCCCGGCCGGTCCGGGCGGCCTGCCCGCGACCTCGCTCGCCGAGCAGGGCGCGACGAGCACCGACCGCACCGAGATCGCGCTCGGCCTGCTGACCAGGTTCGACGACCTCGAACGCCGCTGGCGCACCGCGGGCGGAGACCTCACCGAGGCCGGGCTGCTCGGCGACTACCGCGCCCGGTGCGCGACGCTCGGCCAGGACGTCCGGGTCCAGCTGCCGGACGGGTCGACGCTCACCGGCCGCGCCGCGGACCTCGACGCGTCCGGCCAGTTGCAGGTCGACGTCGCCGACGGGCGGCGGCTGACCGTTTTCGCCGGCGATGTGGTGCACGTCCGCCCGGCTTGACCGGAACGGGCGCGCCCGCGCGGGGCCAGCGCCGGTACGGTGGATCCACCACATCGGCACACATTCGCAGGGGAGCGCCCGCCGTGGCCTATCCGGACGATTTGCTCAGCCAGAACGAGCGCGTGGTGGTGCACAGCCACCCGCACTTCAAGATGCTGATCTTCCCGTTCCTGGCGTTCGTGATCACCGTCGGCGCGGCGGTGTGGCTGTTCCTGGTCACGAAGGACCTGGCCGCGCCGTGGAACAACGTCTCGATGATCGCGATCGCGGTGGTGGCGCTGGTCCTCGTGGTGTGGCTGTTCCTCTCGCCGCTGGTCCGCTGGCGCACGACGCACTTCATCGTGACCACCGACCGGCTGATCGCGCGTGAGGGCGTGCTCAAGCGCACCGGCATCGACATCCCGCTGTCGCGGATCAACAGCGTGCAGTTCGAGCACGGCCTGATGGACCGGATCTTCGGCTGCGGCACGCTCATCATCGAGTCGGCCTCGGACGAGCCGCTGCGCTTCGATGACATTCCCCACGTCGAGCACGTGCACACGGTCATTTACCGCGAAGTCAACGACAATCCCTACGACGACTACCACGGCGCGCCCGGTCCGCAGGACACCGAACCTCTGCCCCCGCGCGGCCGGGAACCGCGCGGAAGGAGACGCTGACGTGGGTGCTCGAGAGGTCGGCCTGCCGGAACGGGTCCCTGCGGGCGGACTGCCGCCGCGGGTCGAGATCTGGGAGGTCGGGGCGCGCGACGGGCTGCAGAACGAGGGCTCGGTCGTGCCGGTCGAGGTCAAGCTCGAATTCCTGGACCGGCTCGCCGGCGCCGGGCTGACCACTCTCGAGGCGACCAGCTTCGTGCACCCCAAGTGGGTGCCGCAGCTCGCCGACGCCGAGCAGCTGCTCGCCGGGCTGGATCGCCACGACGGCGTCCGCTATCCCGTGCTGGTGCCGAACGACCGCGGCCTCAACCGCGCGCTCGACGCGGGCGTCGACCACATCGCGATCTTCGCCAGCGCCACCGAGACCTTCGCCCAGCGCAACCTGAACTCGACGTTCGACGACCAGTTCGCCATGTTCGAACCGGTGGTCACGCGGGCTCGTAAGGAGGGCCTCGAGGTCCGCGGCTACCTGTCGATGTGTTTCGGCGACCCATGGGAAGGCGTGGTCGCCGCGGAGCAGGTGGTGCGCGCGGGCAAGCGGCTGCTCGACTTCGGCTGCTCGCAGCTCTCGCTCGGCGACACCATCGGCGTCGCCACCACGAACCAGGTCACCCGGCTGATCGAGGCGTTCGGCGACACCTCCGCTCTCGCCGTGCACTTCCACGACACCTACGGCCAGGCGCTGGCCAACACCGAGGCCGCGTTGCGTGCCGGAGTGTCCACTGTGGACTCGTCGGCGGGCGGCCTCGGCGGCTGCCCGTACGCCGAGTCGGCGACCGGCAACCTGGCGACCGAGGATCTGGTCTGGCTGCTGGAAGGGCTCGGCGTGGAGCACGGCGTCGACCTCGGCAAGCTGGTGGAGACCAGCGTGTGGATGGCCGGACAGCTGGGCCGTCCGTCGCCGTCGCGGGTTGTGAACGCGCTTGCCGGATAGCACCGTCGAATTCGTCCCGCTCAGCGCGGAGACGTGGCCGTTGTTCGAGCGGCTCTTCGGCCCCGGCGGGGTGCAGGGCGGCTGCTGGTGCTCGTTCTTCCGGCTCAGCGGGCCGGACTACAAGGCCGCCGGCCGCGAGGGCCGCAAGGAGCACGTCCGGGGCGAGGCTCAGGACGGGAAACCGTTGGGGCTGCTGGGAATCGTCGACGGCGAACCGCTGGGCTGGGTGGCCGTGTCGCCGCGGAAGGACAATCCGCGGCTGGTCCGGTCGCGCGTGATGGCGTCGGACGAACCGGGCGCGGTCTGGTCGGTGACCTGCTTCTACATCCACCGGCGCGGCCGTCGGCGCGGGCTGGCGACGGCGTTGCTGCGGGCCGCCGTGGACTACGCCGCCGAGCAGGGTGCGGAAAGCGTCGAGGGATATCCGGTGTCGGACGCGACGCGTTCCGCCGCCGACCTCTACCACGGCACGACCGGCATGTTCACCGACGCGGGCTTCGAGCTGGTCGAGGAGCGCGCCCCGGCCCGCGCGTTGGTGCGGCGGCGCATCCCCGTCGCCCGATAAGGTGGGTTCCCCGCCCGCCCGGAACCTTCCGGCGCGAGCGAGCGTCCGACCCGGTGCCGGCACGACCGAGAAGAGGGTGCCAGTGTCCGACCGACCCGAACCCGCAGACACCGACGTCGCCACCGGCCCGGTGCGCGTGCCCGCGCAATACGGCGGGTTGCTCGAACGCGGCTTCGACGAGGTGCCCACCCCGCCCGCGGGCACCGGTGTGGTGCCCGCGCACAGCCGTCCGCCGGTCGGTTCTCCGCGCACGGACCGGGAAAGCGTGCTCGCGTTGTTCGCCGTCCACATGTTCCCGCTCGGGCATTTGCCGGTGGCCGCGGACCGCCCGGACCGGCAGTTGCCGCTGCCCTCTGGCGGAGACACCGAGGGGGCGCGGCGTCCGTTGTTCGATCATCCGGAATCGGCGTTGCTCGACGACACCGCGGTGCTCGGATACGTCAAACAGGGCTTCCGCCGTTCGCCCGCGCCGCCGGTGGATCCGGAGCCGCCCGAGGCGGTCACCGAAGGCTATGCGCCGCCGGAGGGGCAGGAATGGGAGCGCCGGTTCGTGGTCGGCGCCGAGTACGTGTGGCCGCCCGAGGAGGGCTGCGTCGAAGAGCCGAATCCGGTGGTACTGCCGGAAAACACGCTGTTGGACCGCTTCGGCAGCGATCACGGCCGGGTGTTCGCACCGGACGGGACGCCGTTCGCGGAGCGCGCTTTGCCGCCCGCCGCGCTGCGTTCGGGCTACCGTCGCTACCGCGTGCTGAAGCCGATGCCGGTGTGGCAAGCGACGTCGGCGGAGTGGTTCGACGGGCCGGGCGGCGGAATCCGCTACCGTGCGGTGCTCTCCGCGGACGAACTGGTCACGCTGGGATTCCTGGTTGATGTCACGCGGGAGGCACGATGAACACCCAGTCGATCCGGAAGTGGCTGGACGTCATCGGGGTGCCCGAGGAAGTCGTGTCGATCGGCCGGGAAGCGGACAACACGTGGTGCCTGCTCCCGACCTCCGACGGCGGCTGGGAAGTGTTCTGGCGCGAGCAGGGCAACCGCTACGACTGGGCCGCGTTCACCTCCGAACAGGTCGCCTGCCACTACCTCTTCGGCAGGCTGACCTGGTCACAGGTGGCGCGCGGCGCGGTCGGCGTGCTGCCCGGCGCTCACTGACGGCGCAGGATCTCCAGCGCCTCGTCGTGCAGGAGGCCGTTGGTGGACAACGCTGAGCCGCCCTCGTAGGTCTCCGCGCCGGAAAGATCGGTGAACCGGCCGCCCGCCTCGGTGACGATCACCTGTGCGGCGGCGACATCCCACGGGTTCACGATGCACTCGGCCGCGACGTCCATCGCGCCCTCGGCAACGAGGCAGTGGCTCCAGAAATCGCCGAACGCGCGGGATTCCCAGCACGCCTCGGTGAGCGCGAGGTACTTCTCGCGGGAGTGGTACTCGGTCCAGCTGTTCAAGTCCGTCGTGGACAGATAGGCGTCGCCGAGCGCCGCCACCTTCGACACCGACAGACGCCGTTCGCCCGCCGCGTCGCGCAGGTGCGCGCCTTCGCCGCGAGCCGCCCACCAGCGGCGGCCCAGCAACGGCGCGCTGATCATGCCGACCACCGGCGTGCCGTCCTCGACGAGCGCGATCAGCGTCGCCCACACCGGGACGCCGCGCAGGAAGTTCTTGGTCCCGTCGATCGGGTCGATCACCCACGCCCGGCCTTCGCTGCCCGCGGTCCCGCCGCGTTCTTCGCCCGCGACGGTGTCGCCGGGCCGTTCCGCGGCGAGGATTTCGCGGATCGCGTCCTCCACGGCGGTGTCGGCGTCGGTCACCGGAGTGCGGTCCGGTTTCGCGGACACCGCGAGGTCGAGCGCACGGAAGCGGGCAGTGGTCAGCGCGTCGGCGGCGTCCGCCAGCCGGGTGGCGAGAGCGAGGTCATCCGAGTAGGCAGGCACGGTCACGATGGTTTCACGCCCGTTCGCCGTAAGGTTGGCCAGGTGAGCATGGTCCTACTTGCCGAAGACGATCCGGCCATCGCCGAGCCGCTGTCCCGCGCGCTGCACCGGGAGGGGTACGAGATCGAGGTCGTCACCGACGGGCCGGCGGTGCTCGCCGCGACCGCCGCGCACCGCGTCGACCTGCTCGTGCTCGACCTCGGGCTGCCCGGGATGGACGGGCTGGAGGTGTGCCGCAGACTGCGCGCGAGCGGCACCGAACTGCCGGTGCTGATGCTCACCGCGCGCACCGACGAGGTCGATTTCGTCGTCGGCCTCGACGCGGGCGCGGACGATTACGTCGCCAAGCCGTTCCGGCTCGCGGAACTTCTCGCGCGGATCCGTGCGCTGCTGCGCCGCCGGGTGCCGGAGGTGCTGGAAGCGGGCGGCGTCCGGATGGATCTCGGCGCGCGACTGGTCACAGTGGACTCCCACGAGGTGCAGCTGGCGAACAAGGAGTTCGAACTGCTGCGCGTGCTGATGAGCCGGGCCGGGCAGGTCGTCAGCCGCGACGAGATCCTCGCCGAGGTGTGGAACGACCTGGAGTCCAAGACGTCGAAGACCCTCGACATGCACATGTCCTGGCTGCGCCGCAAACTCGCGGTCGCCGCCGACGAGGCGGCGGGCAGGCAGGCCAAACCGGCGCACTCCGACGCCGAACGGCGCATCGCGACCGTGCGCGGCGTCGGGTTCCGGTTCAATGTCGAGTAGCCGCCGATGAGCATGCGCCGCCGGATCCTGCTGGCGATCCTCCTCGCCGTGCTGGTCACCGCGGCCGTGCTGGGCATCCCGCTCGGCGTCACCGCGTGGCGGCTGGTGGAGAACCTCAACCGGGAAAGCCTGGCCGAACGGGCCCGCAACATCGCCGCGACGGTGGACACGCAGGTCGCGAACGGCCAGGAAATCGACCTGGAGCAATTCCGCGTCGGCGTTCCCGAGGGCGGCATGCTGATCGTGCGCGCCGAGGGTTTCAGCGAGAAGCACCTCGGCGCGAACCCCGGGCCGAACCCAGTGGTCGAATCGGTCCCGACCGCGCGCAGCGGCACGGTAATGCTGGCGATCCCGAGCGGTCCGGTGCGCACAAAACAGACGCAGGTGACGCTGCTGGTCGTGCTGCTGGTGGTCCTGTCAGTCGGTACCGGCACGGTGGTGGCGACAGTGACCGCCCGCCGCCTGGCGAAACCGCTGCGGCACGTCGCAGACCGCGCGTCCCGCCTGGGCGGTGGTGATTTCCGCCCCGATCCGAGCCGGTATCGCGTGGCCGAACTGGACATGGTCGCGGAGGCCTTGGACACGTCCGGGTCCGCCTTGGCGCAGCTCGTGCAGCGGGAACGGCAGCTGGTCGGGGATGTCTCGCACCAGCTGCGGAGCCGGTTGACCGCTCTGCAGCTTCGGTTGGAACCGCTGACCGGCCACGAAGACCCGGATGTTGCGGAGGAATCCCGGGCCGCGCAGGAACAAGCCGACCGCCTAGCCCAAGCCCTAGATGAGCTTCTGGCCGCCGCCCGCGCCGCCCGCGAGGTAGACGCCGAGCCGGTCGACCTGCCGGTGACGCTGCCCGCCGTTGCGGAGGAATGGCGTCAACTGCTGCGGGTCGAGGGCCGAAATCTACGCCTGAAGGTCGCGGACGGCTTGATGGTGCGCGTGACCCCGGCGCGGCTGCGCGAGGTGATCGGGGTCCTGCTGGACAACGCCCTCCGCCACGGCGCGGGGACTGTGACGCTGTCCGCCCGCCGCGGCGACGCGGAGGGAACGGTGGTGATCGAGGTGGCGGACACCGGGTCCGGAGTGCCGGACGAAATCGCACCCCACATTTTTGAACGAGGCTTTTCCGGCGGGGGCTCGACCGGGGTTGGCTTGGCTCTGGCGCGCGCCCTGGTCGAGGCGGATGGCGGACGGCTGGAATTGTCGAATAAGCGTCCGGCGATTTTCAGTCTTTTCTTGAAGGTCCCGCGCCCGGACGAGGTGGGAGAATTGCGGTGGCCCGCTGAGCCGGTTCCTCGGTGAGCAGGATCTGGACGGCTTGCCCCAGGTCGGCGGCGATGCGATGCGGTGGTTGCTGATCTTGCGGCCACGTGCGGTGGTGGCTGATCCAGAGGGTCTGAATTCCGGCGCTGTGCCCGCCTGCGATGTCCAAGCGTGGACTGTCACCGATGAGCCAATCGTCGGGTGACAACGTGGTTCCGCAGTTTTGCGCGGCTCGACGGAAGATGCGCGGATCCGGTTTGCGCAGTCTTACGGCGTCGGAAATGCAGTAACCGTCGACTGCTTCGGCGAGGCCGGTGCGCTGGAGCTTCGCTAACTGGTTGTCCCGCATCCCATTGGTGACGACGCCGATTCGCCATCCGGCAGCGCGCAAAGTACCGAGATCGTCCAGCGCGTGCGGGTAGAGCTGCACGAGCCGCGGGATTCTCGCGCGGTAGCTCGCCCACAGCTGTTCAGCGGGCTCGGCCAACTCGAACTTCTGCCTGGCTTCGGCGAAGAACCGGTCCATCGGCCCTTCGCTCCGTGCGGAGATCAGCCAGGCGGCCGCGTCGTCTGGGAGCCGGTGCTGTGCGGCGAATTCCGTGGCCCAGCGGGAAAACGCCCCGCTGAGATCGGTCAGCGTGTCGTCAAGGTCGAACAGCGCCAGCCGGGTCACCGGGGAAGCCGGGTGACCCCGTCCTTCCGCCGTTCGCCCAGCTCATCCGGGAAGACCCACTTCTTGAATCCCCAGAACCGGAACACCATCGCCAGCAGCATGCCGATGATCGACCCGCTCGCGAAGTCCGCCACCTCCTGCACGAAGCGCGACACGTTCGGCACTTCCAGGTGCAGCCAGTAGCGCGAGATCAGCAGCGGAATGAGGTTCACCACCACCGCGACGCCGCTGATCACGAAGAACAGCGTCGCCTCGTGGGCGCGTTCGCGGCCGCCCCTGGTGCGGAACGACCATTCGCGGTTGAGCACGTACGACACGATCGTCGCGACGATGATCGCGATCGCCTTCGCCGTGGTCGGTTTCGACTCCAGCACGCTGAGCTTCAGCAGGTACCAGACGCCGTTGTCGACCAGGAAGGTCGTGCCGCCCACGATCGCGAACTTCAGCAGCTCCCGGTGCTTCACGAGCACGGAGCGCAATGGCTCGGGGGTGCGGGCGAGCACGGTTTCGACGACGGTCACGTATCGCAGTCTAGAGAATTCGAGGTCACGCCAGGTCTCAGGCGGCCTTACGGTCCGGAATATCCGGATTGTCATTCCGCCCCGGTTCCGGCCGGACACCCTCCGTGGGGAAAACCCACTTCTTGAACGCCCACCAGCGGAACAACGTCCCGAGCAGGGTGCCGATGATCATCCCGCTCACGAAGTCGGCGGACTCCTGGCCGACCAGGCTCACGTGCGGCACCTGCAGGTCCAGCACGTACCGCGAAACCCACTGCGGCAACGCGTTCAGCCCGAGCGCGACCCCGCTGATCAGGAAAAACAGCGCTGCCTCGTGCGCGCGCTCCCGCCCGCCGCGAGTGCGGAAGGCCCACTCCCGATTCGCGACGTAGGAAAAGATCGTGGCGACCAGCACACCGACGATCAGCGCCGTGACCGGATGCGTCCGCAGCACGGTGAACTTCAGGACGTACGTGATCGTCAGCGTGATGACGAAGCTCGTGCCGCCGACCAGGGCGAAACGGACCAGCTCACGGTGCTTCGCCAGGAGTTCGCGCACCTGGCGGACGCTACTCCGTGAACCAGCCGAAGAACCCCCGGGGTTCGACCGACGGCGGACGGTTGTCGTGGTTACCGGGTTTGCCCGGCTTGCCGTTCGAACCGGGGTTCGGCGGCGCGCTCGTGGTGGTCGACGGGCTGCTGGACGTCGGGTCCGGGGTCTCGTCGTCAGACGACGTCGAGGTCGGCGGGGCGGTGGTGGGCTTCGGGTTCTTCGACGGACTCGGCGAGTGGCTCTTCGAAGTCGAGGTCGAGGGCGACGTCGTTGGCAACGGCACCGACGTGGACGACCATGGCCCAATCGTCGGATCGTGGCACATGTCCCACCAGCAATCGAGCGGCACCGAAACCGGTTTCGCCGAGGCACTGCCGAGCGATGCGTTGACCGTGACGGTGTCCGGGCCGTCGAACGGCTCACGGTTCACACCCACCCACAACTCCGCCGTCTCGCCCGGAGCCAATGGCTTGACGCTGGTGCAGCTCAGGCTCGCATCGCCGGAAGTGCACTTGAACCGCTTGACGCTGAACGGCCCCGTAGCACGGTGGTCGATGGTGATGGTGACCGGTTTCGTGCTCTGTCCGGTGTTCTGCACGTCGGCCTTGAGGACCGGATGGAACCAAGGGCCGAGCTTGCTGGCCGCCAGCGAGAGGTCGTCCTTCGGAGCCTTGACCTTCACCTGCACGCGGACACTGACGTTCACCGAAGCACCCGCCGTGACCGAACCGGTCACCGTGCCGCCGCTCGCGTTGTCGTCTGCCTTCAACCGGAACATCAGGACAGCCGATTGCCCAGGCTGCAACCCGCTGCCCGTCTTGCACGTGACCGTGCCAGTGCCGCCCGGGCACGCGACCTGCATCGGCCCGGACTGCGCGGCCGCCTCGCTGGAGTACGCGCCGGCAGCGCCGCCGCCGTTCGCGCCAACCGCCTGCACGCCAGGCGGCAGGTTCAGCGTCGCCTGGACCGGATCGGACACCGAACCGCCGTCGTTGCGCACGGTGATCGGCAGCGCGACCGGTCCGCCGCCCGGCTGGAGTTCGACCCCACCCGGCGGCATGGCCGCGGAAAGCTGCGGCGGAGCGGCCGGGTTCGGAGCTGGCGGCTGCGCCGGCGGTGCGGCCGGAGGAGCCGCAGGCGGCGGCACGGCCGGAGGCGCGGGCTGAGCAGGCGGCGGTGCCTGCGGAGCCGGGGGCGCGGCCGGAGGAGCGGGCTTCGGCGCAGGTGCAGGTGCCGGTGCCGGCGCGGCGGCCGGCGGCGCGGGAGCCTGCTGAGCGGCCGGAATGGTCTGCGTCCCGCCACCAGCAGCCAGGGCGACCGCGACCGCGGCCACCATCGCGGCCCCGGACATGGCGACCCCAGCGAACTGCCGAGGCGCGGACGCAGCTGCCGCCGCACCCGCCTTGGCTCCGCCTGCCGCAGCCGCGCCAGCACCAACCGCGGCGGCACCGGCAGTAGCCGCGCTCGCCTTGGCCGCGCCGATCGTGGCCAGGTAGCCGAGAGCGGCGCCGCCCAGGACGATCGGGGCGATGATCGCGCGCAGGCTGCCGTTGACGTCGGCCAGTTCGGCCGCCAGCATCCGGCATTCGTCGCATTCGTCGAGGTGGTTTTCCACCTGGGAGCGTTCGCGCTTGGACAGCCCGTCGCGCGTCCAGGCCCCGAGCCGCTCGGCCGTCGCACGGCAACGGTCCGCACCGTTTTCCTGCAGGTGGACCTGCAGATAAGCCTGGCGGAGCCCTTCCCGGGCGCGGTACGCGAGCGCGGACACGCCGTTCGCGGTCAGCCCGAGCAGCGGCGCGACTTCAGCCGGGCTCTGCTGCTCGATTTCGGTGTGCCACAGCACTGCCTGCCAGCGTTCCGGCAGCCGTGCGAAGGCTTTCGCGGCCATCGTGCGCTCGAGGCCGGCGACGGCGGTGTCGGAGAACGGCACGGTGAGCGCCTCGCCGGCGGTCCCGCCGACGTCGCTCATGTCCTCGTTGAGGTCGATCCGGCGGTCGCGACGGGTCTTGTCGTACGCGGTGTGACGCAGCGCGGTAAGCAGGTACGCACGGAAGGCGCTGTCCGGGCCCTTCCCGCCACGCAGCGTGTCCAGAACCTTCGAGAACGCCTCCGACACGAGGTCGTCGGCCTCCGAGCTGGACCGCGCGAGCTGGCGGGCGAGGTTGTGCGCGGCACCGCTGTGCCGCTCGTAGAGCGGACCGTAGGACGCGATCTTTCCCGCGCGCACCTCTGCGATCAGCTCGGCGTCACTCTTACCGGAGAGATCGGCGGGAACGGTGGACACGGGGCTCCTTTAAGGCTGCGCGCGCGGCGGACTCCACGCGCCTTACTCCCTACAACGCACACCAAGTGTGACGGATGCGGCGACACTCGTCACGCCGTGGTCCGTCAGATGGCTCAGTAGGCGCAGCAAGTTCACCTCCTCGTCTGGTGATTAGACGAAAAAGATCGGGGAAAACGCGTCACGAGGGGAGTTGCGCCGCGTCCCCTCCGTGATTGGGGAACAAGATCGACAGGTACCGGAAGGAGCTGGGGGTTCGGTGGACGTACCGGCGACCGGGGCGCGGTTCGGCTCCGCAGGCGACTCGTCGGGGGACGAGACGCGTGCGCGGTTCGAGCGGGACCGCCATTTGCGGGCATTGCGAGCTCGCTGGCGAACAGCCAGCCTCGCCGCCGGCTGGCGTTTCCCGAGCGACTGGGCATTGCCCGAAGTAGACGCGGTGTGCGCGGCAGTCGTGCGGCACGGCTCGACCGGCGCGGAGAACGCGCTGGCCGGACTGGGCCGGGCGCGGGCCGCGGCGGGAGCGGGGCTGTCGGAAACGCTGTCCGACCTGGCCGCCCTGCACGCGGTGCTCGCCGACCCGCACGCGGTCGACGGATTCGTCGCGCCGGACGTCGACGCCACTCCGGCCCGGCTGCTCCGCGTGACCGCGCTGGCCTGGGCGGATGTCGCCACCGATCAGCTCGTGCACACCGAGGTCACCGACCCGCTCACCGGCCTGCCGTCCGCGGCGTACCTGCGGACCCGGCTCGGCGAGATCTACCGCGGCGGCGTCAACGAGGCGAACGTGCTGCTCACGGTCTCGCTGGATTTGACGGCGGTGTCCGGCTGGCCTCGGCTGACGGCGATGATCCTCGCCGCGGACGCCGTCCGGGCCGTGTTCGACACCGGCGAGTGCTACGCGACGATCGGCCCGTCCGCGGTCGCGGTGCTGGCCGAACGCAACGAACGCCTGGCCACGCGCGGAGTCGCGTTGCGAAGGGCGCTCAACGAACGCCTTTCGGTGGATCCGCAGCTGCGTGACGTCGCCCGTCCGCTGGTGTCGGCCGTGCGGCTTCCCGGGACGCATGACCGGGCCTGTGAGCTGCTGACGGAACTGGCGCACAGCTGAGCCCCGGTCCCCCTTCCCGACCAGCATTCCCGCGTTCATGCTTTCCTGGTGTGGTGACCAGGACCGTACCCTCCGCTGCCGACGGCGAAGCTCCGGTGAATCGATCCGGGCAGCCCCGGCTGGCTCTGCGCCGATCTCTGGCACGGCTCTCCGTGCGCCCGCGTTCGATGCTCATCTTCGCGGTGTTCCCGCTGCTCGCGATCGCGGTCGGGTTCTGGGGCTGGACGCACGACTGGAACCTCGGCGTGGACAGCGCGGTCTATCGGGCAGGCGCGCTGCAGCTGCTGCGCGGCGACAATCTCTACGACGCGAACACGCTGCCCACCGAACCCGGCTGGGCGCTGCTGCCGTTCACCTACCCGCCGACCGCGGCGCTGCTGTTCGCGCCGCTCGCGCTCGTTCCGGTGCAGGTGGCGTGGGGTTTCCTCACCGTGGTGTCGCTGGGCGCGCTCGCGCTGTCGGTGCGAATCGCGATCGGCGCGCTGCCCCGCCCGGCCGCCGACGGACCCCGCTGGTGGGCCTCGCCCGCGCGGTCGACCATCGTGTTCTTCCTGGTCTTCCTCGGCCTGGAACCGGTGTGGCGGACGATCTTCCTCGGCCAGATCAATCTGATCCTGATGGCGATGGTCCTGCTGGACATGCTCGTCATCGGCGCACGCGGGAGCCGCTGGGGCGGTGTGCTCGTCGGGCTCGCGGCCGCGATCAAGCTGACGCCCATCGTCTTTCTCGGCCACCTGCTGGTCACCGGCCGCTGGAAAGACGCTTTGCGCGGATTCGCGACTTTCGTCGGAATGCAGGCGCTGCTGTTCTTGATCAACCCGCACGATTCGTGGAAATACTGGACCAAAACGCTGCCCGACACCGGCCGGATCGGCCCGGTGCACTGGGCGGGCAACCAGTCCCTGAACGCACTGATGAACCGTGCCACCGACCTGGCCCCGTGGGCCTCCAGCGCGGCGACCGTCATCGGCCTGGTGCTGGCGATTCCGGCGCTGTGGCTGATGTTCCGCTTCCACCGGCGCGGACAGGCGCTGGCCGCGCTGCTCGTCACGGCGTTCTGGATTCTGCTGATCTCGCCGATTTCCTGGACGCACCACTGGGTCTGGGTCGCGCCGCTGGTCGTGCTCCTGGTGTCCAGGTTGCCGAAAACCACCCCGGCGACCGCGTGGAAACGGTGGCTGGGGACGTTCCTGGTGGCGTTCGTGTTCGTCAGCTGCGTATTGCTGATCTTGCCGAATGGCCGGAATGTCGAGCTGCATTGGAAGGTGTGGCAGAACATTCTCGGCGACGCCTACATCCTGATGCCGGTGGTGCTGGCTGTCGCGCTGGTGCTGCGGTGGGGTTTGCAGCGGCGTGCCCGCAACCGGGCTGAGCAGGAATCTTCTTAGGTATTTTCGCTGGTCAACGGCTTGCTGACGGTTTTTGTCGGTGGTGGCGGTTACTGTCTGGATCGCGGTGGTTACGCGGCCGTCCGGAGCCAGACTCGCGGACGGGCACGGCCATCGTTCTGGTCCGGCGTTCTTCGCGGGCAGATCAACCGAATAGTGAGCCCTTGTTTACTCCGCGGCGTCGCCGTAGAAGTCGCCCAGCGCGGTGCGGGTGTACTGGATCAGCAGATCGGCGTGCGCGAAGCCATCCGGAAGACAGTCGCGGGCCGCGGTGAGCAACTCGTCGAACCGGAGAGGCGGAGTGACGGTCTTGGCGAGTGGGTGCCGTTCGCGGAGCTGCTTCATCAGCTCGGCGAGGTAGATGACGGCTGAGTTGGAGTCGGTGCTCCAAAGCCAGGCGAGAACTTCGCCGAACCCCTTGGGGAAGGCCAACGGCCGGGTTTCGCCGGTGAGCATCCCGGTGGCCACGCCGGGGAGGCTGGCTTGCCGGAGGGCATGAAGAACCGGACGCGGGAGGGTGACGGAATCCATCCGGCCATCCTGCTGCAGCGGGACTGGCTGGGGCGGGTTTCCGCACCGGGGTGTCCGGTTGAGGTCCGGGTGCCGCTGCCGACCCAGCTCGCGCGATCCGTTCCAGCCGATCGCCTTCGTTGGGCTTCGTGGGGAGGTTTCGGCGGAAAGCTAGGTCGCTCCGTGCCGCCGATCCACTGGGACGCGCGCACTTCAGCCGGTTTCCGCCGACCCCGGCCTGTCATGCCTCAGCCGTCGCGATTCGCCCCGCATCTGGCTGGCTAGCCGCGTTCGACGCGCTTCTGCCGAGAACCCCCGTGGGAAGTGTGGCCTTTGAAGCACTGTCCGGCCGGTTCGCGGAGGTGCCCGAGGCTTCCTCCGACCCGACCCGACCCGACCCGACCCGGCTCGGCTCGGTTCGGCTGAGTGCAGTCGTTCGGATCTGCCCCGCATTGGCTGCCCAGCCGCCGAGCCCGGTCGCCCCGATCTGCCCCACTCACTGGCCGCGTCCGCCGCGCTCCGACCAATGCCTTCCCGCCGAAACGAGATCCGCCCGCCCGCCGTCCAGCCGGGCGCGCCACCCCGCCCGGTACCCGCCAACCCCAGCCGCCCGGCCCCAACCCCACCCCGTCACCCGCCTCACTCCGCCGCAGGTCGCCGACGGTCCGCCAGCTCCCGCCCAGTAACCTGGTCTCCGCTATGGACAAACGAACCGGTCTTCCCATCGTCGGCATGGTGGGCGGCGGGCAGCTCGCCCGCATGACGCAGCAGGCGGCGATTTCCCTCGGCCAGTCGCTGAAGGTGCTGGCGGCCGACGAGGGCGACGCGGCGGCCCTCGTCGCCAGTGACGTCGTGCTCGGCCACCACACCGACCTCGACGCGCTGATCGATTTCGCCCGCCAGGTCGACGTGGTCACCTTCGACCACGAGCACGTGCCCGGCGAGCACCTGCTCACCCTCGCCACCGAGGGCTTCGTCGTCCGCCCCGCGCCCACCGCGCTCGGGTTCGCGCAGAACAAGCTCGTGATGCGCGAGATGATGGCCGGCCTCGGCGTGCCCGGTCCCGCCTTCGCCGAAGTGTCCACTGTGGACGATGTGGTGACGTTCGGCGGCGAGCACGGCTGGCCGGTGGTGCTCAAGGCGTCGCGCGGCGGATACGACGGCCGGGGCGTCTGGATGCTCGACACCGCCCAACAGGCCCGCGAAACCATTCCCGAACTCCTCGAAGCCGGCACGGAGCTGCTGGTCGAGGAGAAGGTCGTGATGAAGCGCGAGCTGTCCGCGCTGGTCGCGCGCTCGCCGTTCGGCCAGGGTGCGGCGTACCCGGTGGTCGAGACCGTCCAGACGAACGGCATCAACACCGAGGTCCTCGCCCCGGCACCGGGGCTGGCCGAATCGCGCGTGCACGAGGCGCAGGAGCTGGCGTTGCGCATCGCGTCGACGCTCGACGTCACCGGGCTGCTCGCGGTCGAGCTGTTCGAGACCGAGACCGGCCTGCTGGTCAACGAGCTGGCGATGCGCCCGCACAACTCCGGCCACTGGACCATGGACGGCTCGCGCACGTCGCAGTTCGAGCAGCACCTGCGCGGCGTCCTGGACTACCCGCTCGGCCGCACCGACCTGATCGCGCCCGCGTGCGTGATGGCGAACGTGCTCGGCGCGGACGTCTCGCCGCAGATGAGCCCGGACGAGCGGGTGCACCACTTGTTCGCGCGGTTCCCCGAGGTGAAAATCCACCTCTACGGCAAGCAGGACCGGCCCGGCCGCAAGCTCGGGCACGTCAACTTCGTCGGCGACCGCATGGACGACCTGCGCAACCGCGCGCTGCTGTCCGCGCACTGGCTGTCCCACGCCGTCTGGCTCGACGGCTACGAGATCCACTGAAGGGGAACACAATGGCGCCGCAGGTGGGCGTGATCATGGGCAGCGACTCCGACTGGCCGGTGATGGAGGCCGCGGGACAAGCGCTGGACGAGTTCGGCGTCGAGTACGAGGTCGGCGTCTACTCGGCACACCGCACCCCGCAGCGGATGCTGGACTACGCGAAGTCCGCGGCCGACCGGGGCATCCGCACGATCATCGCGGGCGCGGGCGGCGCCGCGCACCTGCCGGGCATGGTCGCGTCGGCGACGGTGCTGCCGGTGATCGGCGTGCCGGTTCCGCTGAAGTACCTGGACGGCATGGACTCGCTGCTGTCGATCGTGCAGATGCCGGCCGGCATCCCGGTCGCGACCGTGTCCGTCGGCGGGGCGCGCAACGCCGGTCTCCTCGCGGTTCGCATCCTCGCCGCGGCTGACCTGCAGCTGCAGGCGAAACTGACGCAGTTCCAGGAAGACCTTGAGCAGTTGGTGCTCGACAAGGACGCCAAACTCCGCGAAAAAGCCGGCAAGTAGCTCGTGCACGCGGATGCCGGTCCGGAACCGGCATCCGCACGCACCGCGCTAGCTCAAGCCGGGTCGGGCAGCTGCTTCCGCAGTTCGCGCTTCAGCACCTTGCCCGCCGCCGACACCGGGATCTCCGCCACGAAATGCAGCTCCCGCAGGCGTTTGTACGGCAGTACCTTCTCGTTCACCGCGGCCATCAGCTGTTCGGCGTCCACTGAGGAATCCGGCTGCCGCACCACGAACGCCACCGGCAGTTCGCCGACCTCCGGGCTCGGGCGGCCGACCACCGCAGCCGACAGCACGCCCGGCGACGCGCTCAGCAGCTCCTCCAGCTCACGCGGAAAGACGTTGTATCCCTTGTACAGCAGCATGTCTTTCTTGCGATCCACAATGGACAGATAGCCGTCCTCGTCGAGAACGCCGATGTCGCCGGTGTGCAGCCATCCGTCGACCAGCGCGGCGGCGGTCTCCTCCGGACGGTTCCGGTACCCGCGCATCACCTGCGGCCCGCGCAAGCACACCTCGCCCTCTTGCCCGGGCGGCAACGGCTCCTCGCTGCTATCCGCGACGAGCTTGACCTCAGTGTCGAAGATCGGCCCGCCGACCGATCCGACCTTGCGCACGCCGGACCGGTAGCTCGGCGAGATCACCGCGCCCATCGTCACCTCGGTGAGCCCGTACCCCTCGGCGATCACGACGTCAGGGAACCGCTGGTGCAGCGCGCGGATCATCTCGTGGCTCATCGGTGCGGCACCGGAGCCGATGTTGCGCACCGACGACAGGTCGGCAGTGTGGAACGCAGGCGTCGCCAGCAACGCCGCGAACAGCGCCGGCGCGCCGCCGATGGTCGTGACCTGCAGTCGCTCAGCGTCCGCGACATACGCCGCCGGATCGAACCGCGCGTGCAGCACTGTCGTCCCGCCGCTCATCAGCGGACCGTTGAGTCCCGCGATCACGCCCATCGCGTGGAACCACGGCGTCAGGTTGATGGCGGTGCCGGTGCCAAGCCGCGTCGGCCATTCGTCCGGGCTGCCGACCTGGTCGATCGTCAGGTCGCCGTTCGCGTCGAGCGCCGGTATCGAGCCGGTCGACCAGCAGGTGTGCTGCAGCGTGTTCGTGACGACGTTGCGATGCGTGAGCTCGACGCCTTTGGATCGCCCGGTCGTGCCACCCGTGTAGGCGAGATGTGCGAGGTCGGTGTCCACATCGATCGCCACGTCCGGCCTGGTCGCGGGCTGGTCAGCGAAGAACTCGCGGAACTCCACACCCCCTTCGCCCAGCTCATCAGCAGGCGAGACGACGATCGTGAGCCGCGCCGGAATCCGGTCGGCAACCGCCGCGAGTGTGCCCGCCACCGGTCCAAAGGTCACCACGGCCGCAGCCCCGCAGTCGGTCAGCTGAAAGGCGAGGTCGTCCGGCGGAAGCAGCGGATTCGTCGGACTGAATGTCGCTCCCGCCAGCAGGATGCCGTGGTAGGCGATCGGATAGGCGAGACAGTTCGGCAGATGCACGGCGACGACGTCGCCCCGCCCGATGCCGCGGGCCAGCAACGCCTGCGCGAACCGGCAGGCGGCTTGCCAGGTCTGAGCGAACGTGAGCTGATCGTCGCCCATCGCGAACGCGACGCGGTCGCCGTAGCGCGTCGCGGCGCCGGCGAGCACCGAACCGATCGGCACCTGGGGGTAGTCAAGGGAAGCGGGCAATCCGGGCGGCGGGGTCGACGCAGTGGCAGCCATCACGTGACCATACGAATGGTGAGGCCGAGGACACAAGCAGCGAGCCGCCGCGTCCGGTGTGAACGCGGGCTAACATCGGGGGACTTTCTCCCGTTTCGCTGCAGAAGAGGTGACTGAAGGTGGCCGAGGGCCTGTATCAGCTGGCCGAAGAGCACGAGGAACTGCGCGCCGCGGTCCGGGCTCTAGCCGAAAAGGAGATCGCCCCGTACGCGGCGGAGGTCGACGAACAGGAGCGCTACCCGGTCGAGGCCAACCAGGCGCTTGTCAAGGCGGGTTTCAACGCCGTCCACATCGGCGAGGAATACGACGGCCAGGGCGCCGACGCCATCGGCGCGTGCATCGTGATCGAGGAGGTCGCCCGCGTCGACGCGTCGGCGTCCCTCATCCCGGCAGTCAACAAGCTGGGCACGCAGCCCATCATCCTGTCCGGTTCGGAAGCCCTGAAGAAGCTGGTCCTTCCGTCCATCGCCTCGGGCGAGGCGTCCGCGTCCTACGCCCTGTCCGAACGAGAGGCTGGCTCGGACACCGCGTCCATGCGCACCCGCGCCCGCCTCGACGGCGACCACTGGGTCCTCAACGGCACCAAATGCTGGATCACCAACGCCGGCGAATCGTCGTGGTACACGGTCATGGCCGTAACCGACCCGAACGCGGAAAAGAAGGCCAACGGCATTTCCGCCTTCGTCGTGCACAAAGACGACCCAGGATTCTCGGTAGGCCCGAAGGAAAAGAAGCTCGGCATCAAGGGTTCCCCCACCCGAGAGATCTACTTCGAAAACTGCACCATCCCCGCGGACCGCATCATCGGCGAACCAGGCACCGGCCTGAAAACCGCCCTGCGCACCCTGGACCACACCCGCCCGACCATCGGCGCGCAGGCCCTCGGAATCGCCCAGGGCGCCCTGGACGCAGCCGTCGCGTACGTCAAGGAACGCAAGCAATTCGGCAAGGCGATCGCGGAATTCCAGGGAATCCAGTTCATGCTGGCCGATATGGGAACGAAAATCGAAGCCGCCCGTCACCTGGTGTACGCATCCGCAGCGTCCTCGGAACGCGGTGACAAGCGCGCCAGCTTCACCGCATCGGCAGCCAAGGCCTACGCGTCCGACGTGGCAATGTCGGTAACCACGGACGCAGTGCAGCTGTTCGGCGGCGCAGGCTACACGCGAGACTTCCCGGTGGAGCGCATGATGCGCGACGCGAAGATTACGCAGATTTATGAAGGCACGAACCAAATCCAGAAGGTCGTAATGGCTCGGTCTCTGCTGAAGGGCTGAGCCCCCGACGGTCCGCCGAAGAGCCCCACTACCCAAATCGGGTGGTGGGGCTCTTCTTGCGCTCGATCTCGCCGTCTTCGGGCGCGTGACTGGCTACAGTTGCGGCTGGGAGACAGAGTTGCAGGGGGAGACTGTTGAATGAAGATGCGCTTCGCGATTATGACCACTATCGCGGTGGTAGGGGCCACGTTCGTGGCGGGGTGTTCCGGAAGCCCTACGCCAGCCCCGGATCTTGGCGCGACGAGGCCTTCTCCGCCAGCTACTGGGAAGCCCCTGCCTTATGCAGGCGCGCCAAAGGTAGGACATCCGCTGCCGGAATCAGTGTTGTCAGCGCATCCGTGCGACAGCGCACTCACTGCGGAGCAGGTGAGCGGGATTCTGGCTCAAACACCTCAGGGCGAGCACGATGACATAGATGCACTTGGCGCGCAGTGTCATTGGACTAACATCGACGCCGGCGCGATTGTGACTGTCTTGTACGGCACGAAGACCTCGGACGGTTTGAGCGCGGTCTACGCGAATACGAAGCCGCGCTCCACGATGTGGCAACCGCTTCCTCCGGTACACGGATTGCCTGCTGTCGCGCACTCGACCTACAGCGCCGAAGGGTCCAAGTCGTTCTGTCAGGTAAGCGTCGGCGTCACGGACCGGCGCACTGTCGACGTTTCGATCACCCTTGGCCAAGCAAAGGTCGGCAGGACAGCGCCTTGTGCGGTCGATGCTCAGATCACCGGCATGGTCGTCGCCAACCTGAAGCAGAAGGCGGGTGCTTGACCCATGCTCGTTCCTCCGGGTTGCGTAGCGGTTTGCCCTGCTTGACCTGGTGCACAGTGGGGTGAGTTTGCCTGTTTCCGTCACCCCGCTGTGAGCAGTTGGTTACAGTGACAGCGGAGGGGCCTCGGGACTGGTTGCCTGGTCGAGAGGCGGTGCGCGGTGCACGGGAGGGCGGGCATGGCTGAGAACGACCCAGGGAAAGCGATAGAAACGACAGGGTGGCTGACCGGGCTGCCGATCACCGTCGTAGGTGCTGCGATGAACGTGGCCAAAGGGGTGTCGGACGCTGCTGCGGTGGCATCTGCCACGAAGGCGGGGGCAGGGTTCACCTTGAGCCCGGACGAAGCGCGCTCGCTGCTCGACCGTGCGAAGCGCCTCAGGGATAATGCGGCGACGATGCGTGCGGAGGCTGTATCACTGACCCAGCTCACGCCGCCGGCGCAGGACCCCGGCAGTACTGGATTCAACCAGCAAGCAGTCAACGCTTTTACGGCCGGCAGGGACGCGAATGAGCGTATGTACCAGTACATGACGGAGTTGATCGAGCGCCTGGAGAAGGCGATGGGCATTGTTGGCGAGTCGGATGGCCGTGCGGCTGCTGATGTGAAGGCTGTCGGGAACAGCGGCGCAGACAAGGGAATGATTTGATGAAGGTTAAGTTCGCTTCGTTCTCTGCAGGGATTGCGACTACCGTTGTGTTAGTCGCTGGCTGTTCGGGTGGTTCGACGCCGAGCCCGCCCCCTGTTTCGTCTGGCGTCCCGGCCTCTTCGTCGGCCGCTGGAAAGACCTTGCCGTATGCAGGTGCGCCCAAAGTGGAGAAACCTCTGCCGGATTCGGTTCTGACGGTGCACCCATGCGACAGCGCGTTCACGTCGGGACAGGTAGGCAAGATTCTGGGGAAAGAAATACAAGGAAAGCAAGCCGACAACGCTTCCCTCGGTGCGCAATGCCACTGGGTGAACAGTGATTCCGGTGCCGCGTTGACAGTCTTGTATGTAACAAAAGTTTCCGACGGTTTGAGTGCGGTATATGCAAACTCAAAGCCGCAATCTACGGTGTGGCGGCCGCTCCCTCTGGTGCAAGGCCTTCCTGCCGTGGCGCATTCAACCTATGGACCGCAGGGAGACAAGTCCTTTTGCCAGGTGAGCATCGGAATCAGCGATGAGCATGATGTCGATGTGTCCGTTACGTTGAGTCCGTCAAAGGTTGGCGCGAAGGACCCGTGTGACGTTACTGCTCAGATATCGGACATGGTGGTCGCCAACCTGAAGCAGAAGGCGGGTGCGTGACCGATGGGGTTCTTCGACTTCATCGGTGACGGAGCCAAATGGATTGGCGACCGCATCAGTGACGCGGATGACTGGGTCAACGATCGGCTCAAAGACGCTGGTGGCTGGTTTTCCGACTTCTACCATGGAAACCTCGGCGACCAAGCGGTTCCGGCGCCGGCGATTGTGCAGCAAGTTCAGCAAGGGCCGGGGACATCATCCTGGGACAGTGGCAGCTCCACGGTTCAGAAGATGATCCAGGAGCACAACCAGAACAGCGACGACGCGCAGCAGATCACCACCATGCTCGAATCTGTCTGGACCGGCGACGGGGCGGATGCGGCTCGCGCGAGGCTCAGACCCTTGTCTGATGCGTCGGCTACCTCCGCGCAGGCATACGTGGTCAATGGACAGAAACTGGTTGACACCACGCACGGCTACAACGACATGAAGATCGCGCTGCAGTCGATGCCTCCGACGCCCCCGCACAAGAATCTGTGGGATCAGGGGACTCCGTGGGACACCGATACCGAGAAGCAGATCAACGAGTACAACGCGGCAGCGAATCACAACGTTGAGCGGTATCAGAAATACGCGGATCAGGCCAAGACCAACGGTCAAGGGCTGAATAGCAATTACGGTCAGGTTTCCGGGTTCGACGGGCAGAATCTCAAGATCGACTCCGGTGGCGATCACGCGAAGAGCAAGAGCGAGTCGCACAAGAAGGCTTATCGGGGGCGGGATTCTGGTGGGCCGGGGAGTGGGCCTGGGACCACTGGTGGGAACTGGCCTGGAGACAGCGGGGCCGGGACCAGCGGACCTGGCAGCGTTGGGCCTGGCAGCAGCGGGCCGGGGGCAAGTGGCAGCGGGTCTGGGGGCAGTGGGGCGGTTGGTGGAACTGGCGGGGTGCCGTTCCATCCGGGGAGTATGGGAAGCGGCGGGACATACCCGGGGAGCACCGACGGGACGTCGACATCTGGGTGGACGCCCCCGTCGGTCGATCGGGTTGGTGGGTCCAACGGGACTCCCTCGACGCCGACCTCTTGGGGGACCGGCGGCGGTAGCAGCAGCAACAACAGCGTTGGCGGCTGGGCACCGGGTGGGTTTGGGCCGCTCGGCAGCAGCGGTGGTGGAGCAGGTAGCGAAGCGGGTCGCGGCGGAGGGATCGCGGCGCGGCTTGGCGGGGGCGCGGGCGTAGGCACAGGAGCGGGTGCCGGAGTGGGCGCGGGAGAAGAGGGGCGCGGAACAACAGCGGCGGCAGGGAAGGGCGCGGCCGGAGCCAAGGGAAGCCCGGGGATGGGTGGCATGGCCGGCGGCGGAAAAGGCAAAGGCGAGGAAGACAAAGAACACCAGCGCAAGTACGGAATCGAAGACGACTCCGCGTTCTCGCTCGTCGACGAGAACGGCGAGCGGGCACTCGACCCGCGCACTGGGCTGCCTCCGACACCCCCGACGATTGGTGGTTGAGGGGTCCGATGACGATCATCGACAGACCGCTGCGGATGCCGCGGTCGGTGTTCTTGGCGCTTTGGCACGCGGAGGATCTCGGGAAAGTACCGGTGGTCGTCGAGGACACACCGATGTACTTGACCGAGGAAGGCGCGGCCGAAAGGGCGAAGCGGACGCGGGATCTTCTTGCGCAGCTGGGCGAAACGGCCGCGGAAGCGTTGCGTGGCACGCTGAGGCTGCTCGCTACCGCGCGGCATGAGGTGTACGGGTGGACTGACTTCGGCACCCATCAAGAGGACAACGGGGCGATTCTCGTTGCGGCGAGCGGGAAAGAAGCCGTGCGGTTGATTACCGACGCGGAGTCCGTTCAGCTCGACCCGGTGTCACCCCGCGAACTGGCGGCTTGTTTGGTCATGGCGATGCCGGACTGCCCTCCGGCGGCGGTGCGGGTGATGCAGGTCAGCCGGGAGTACTACGACGGGGGCGGCAGCGCTGATCCGCTGGCGGAGGAAGGCGGCGACGCGGACGAGTTGCGGTATCTGATGCGGGCGCCGCGGGACGCGGTGCATCTGTTGCATGCCGCGGTCCGGGACGGGAGGGGCGAGCGGAGCTACAGTTCGCCGTTGTCGGTCATCGATCTCAGGGGGCGGGGGCGGGTGCTGAGCTTCCAGAGCACCAAGGACGGCGCCGCGCAGATCAGTGTCTACCCGGGAAACCGGGCGTCCTTGATCGATGCGGTGGATCGAACGCTCGCCGGATTGCGATAAAAACTAGTAACCGCGTTTCCCTTTCTCGTGTTCCGCGTTAACCACTGCGTCGGGTTCACAGAGAGGTGAAACGGTATGGGCGTACGCGCGTTCGGACGGGGCATGGTCCTCCTGGCGGCGACGGTGGTCGCGCTCGGCGGCGGCACCGCGGTGGCATCGGGGGCGACCGGGCAGGAACCGACTGGTCCGGTGCAGCCGAACATCATCGCCGCGGCGATCTACTCGGTCGGGCAGCCGACGATCGCGCCGCCGGGGGCCAACGACTGGAATTGCAAACCCTCCGCCGAGCATCCGAACCCGGTGCTGCTGTCCAACGGCACCACGGCCAACGCGTACGAGAACTGGGCGAATCTGTCCCAGAAGCTCGCCAACGCGGGGTACTGCGTGT
This sequence comes from Amycolatopsis albidoflavus, assembly GCF_039525725.1. Lineage (NCBI taxonomy): Bacteria > Bacillati > Actinomycetota > Actinomycetes > Pseudonocardiales > Pseudonocardiaceae > Amycolatopsis > Amycolatopsis albidoflavus. Next base: position 220,379 of record NZ_BAAAHV010000033.1, on the reverse strand, counting down.
TCGCCGGCAAATTCGGCGGGTCGCCGGGGGCGTTCCTGCAGACGGTCGGGCCGGTGGCGGGGACCGCGGGGCAGCTCGCGACCTTCGGGGACAAGATTCTGAAGGCCACCGGGGCCTCGAAACTCGACGTCGTCGGGCATTCGCAGGGCGGGATGAACCCGCGCTACTGGATCAAATACCTCGGCGGCGCGAGCAAGATCGGCAAGCTGATCGGGCTGTCTCCGTCCAATTACGGCACCAACCTGTTCGGCCTGCTGACCGCGATCCAGGCGATCCCGCCCGCTCGCGACCTCGTGGGGGTGGCGTGCGCGGCTTGCAATGAGCAGTCCACCGGGTCCGCGTTCCTCAACGACCTCAACGCGGGCGGAGACACGGTTCCGGGCGTCGATTACACGGTCATCCAGACCCGGTATGACGACGTTGTCACCCCTTACACCAACGCCTTCCTCAAGCCCGCGCCCAACGTGAAAAACCTCGTCCTCCAGGACGTCTGCGGGCTCGACTACACCGACCACCTCGGCATCACCTACGACCCGATCGCGCAGCGCGAGGTGCTCAACGCGCTCGACCCGCAGCACGCGAAGAAGCCCAGCTGCGTGTTCGTGCCCCCGGTGATCAGCTGAGATACCCCCGCCGCGGGGTAAAAACGCGAACACTTCCGCCGACTCGGTTGTGCGGGGTCCCGCCGCGATGTCACAGTCGGTGACATGTTCTGGCTGCTCCCCGACACCTGGACGCCGCACGACGAGGCCGAGCTGGTCGCCGGATGGCGGCTTTGGCTCGAGCTGAGCGACCGCGCGTGGCCCACCGCGTCGTGGGACGGCACCCCGTCCGGCGCGGTGGGCCCGTTGCGCGAACTGCTCGACGCGTGCGACGAAATCGAGCGCACGTGCCGGGAAACGGCCGAGCCGTCCGCGGAGTTCACGGACCTCGTTCAGCCGCTCGTGCTGTGCGCGAGCGCGGTCATCTGCCTGTGGTGGGACGACCACGCCCCGCTCGACTCCACTCGCGCGAAGGCGCTCCACGAGGACCTGCGCCGGTTTTCGGCCCTCGCGGAGCGCGTCCTCACGCTGTTGTCCGCCCACGGCGGCTGGACGGAACTCGACGCGGCCCGCCGCCACCCGGCTTGAGCCGGTATTCGGCGAAGCTGCTCACCAGCGTTCCTTCGCCTTGGGTTAGTGCGGGCAAGGCCTGTTCCAGTTCGTGTGCGGAGGCGGCCGGGAGGTGACCGTCCACAGTGCACCGGTCACCGGCGATCACTGGCTCGCCGGGCGCTGCGCGAAGTTCCACCAGCTTCCGTAGCACCGCGCTGACTGCGGCGGCCGGTGCTTCGATTTCGAATGCGTGGACCGGTTCGTACACCCGCGTTCCGGCCTGGCCTAGCGCTTCCTGCAGCACTAGCCGGGTCATGCCGCGGAAATCCCCGGCGGTGCTCACCGGCGGGTAGAATGCGGTATCGGTGAGGGTGACTACGCAGTCGATCACTTCCCGGCCGTGCAAGCCTTCACGCAGGATCTCGTAAACGGTGTCTTCAACGGCTTTGTGAAACGACAGCGGCAACGAACCGAGTTCGACTTCCAGTCGGTAGTCGGTGCCGGAGCCGGGCGGGCCAGGCTCGACGCGAAGTCCGACTGTGGCCCAGAAGAACACTCGTTCGTCCGGTGCGGGATGGCGCACGCGGTGTCCAGTCCCGTGTAGACGTTCGACCAGCAGCGGGCGTGATTCCTCGAATTCAGCGGCGATTCCGAACTCTTCGGCGAGCGTCGTCCGGATTACTTCCTTCTGTACTTCGCCATACAAACGGACGGTGATGTCCTGTTCCTGGCGGCGGATGCTGATCAGCGGGTCCTGTTCGGACAGTCGGGTCAGTGCGATGTACAGCGCGCTGGTCTGGTCTGGATCGACCGGGTACACCAGCGTTTCCAAGCTCGGCGGGGCGAAGAACCGGTTCTGGGAAAGGTCGGTGCCTTCGCCGAGCCGGTCGCCGATCTGGATTTCCGGCAATCCCCAGACGCGGGCGACATCCCCGGCCAGCGCCTCGCCGGACACCGGGGTCGCGCCGTGCTCGAACACTCGCACAGCGGACGGGCGGCTGACGCTTTCCGTGCCCAAGCGTCGGAACCGCACCGGCCGGCGTGCCGCTAAGGAGCCGGAAAACATTCGCACGTAAGCGATTTTCTCGCCGGAACGGCCGCGTTCGATCTTGAATACGGTGGCGTCGAGCGGTCCGTCCGCGCAGCGTTCGCGGGACGGCAGCAGTTCGTAAACCCCGGCGATAAGGTCGCGCACACCAGCTCCGGTGGCGGCCGAACCGAAGAAGACCGGATACACCGAGGCTGTGGCGACCTGACGTGCCAACGCATCACGGTAATCCATTGAGGACGCTGTACCGGCCACATAGGACTCAACGAAGGTGTCGTCTCCGGCCAGCGCGTCAGCGAGCCGTTCGTCGAAGGGCAGCGGCACCGGGTGTGCGTTGGCGGTGCCGATTCCGTCCACCGTGCTCATCGCGACGCAGTGCGGGGAAAGCTTGGTACGCAAGGATTCCAGCAAGGAGGCTTCGCGAGCACCGGTGCGGTCGATCTTGTTCACGAACACCAGCACCGGAATGCCGAGCCGGACGAGCGTGCGCATCAACACGCGGGTCTGGGCCTGCACGCCTTCCACCGCGGACACCACGAGCACCGCGCCGTCGAGCACGCCGACGGCGCGTTCGACTTCGGCGATGAAATCGGGGTGGCCGGGGGTGTCCACGAGGCTGAGCCGGTGTCCGGGCGTGCTGACCGCCACGACGGCGGATTTGATGGTGATGCCGCGCCGGCGTTCGAGGTCGAGCGAATCGGTCTGGGTGTCGCCGTCGTCGACGCGGCCGGCGTGGTCGATCACGCCGGTCTCGAAGAGCAGCCGTTCAGTGAGGCTGGTTTTACCTGCGTCGATGTGCGCCAGGATGCCGATGGTCAGTGCTTTCATGCGTGCGGAAGTCCTCAGATACGGGAGACAGGCCGAACTGGGGTCGATCGGACTGTCGGCGCATCGGGGCTCCTCGCAGGTAGAGAACACGCCCGCGAGCAGGCGAACACTCGCGGATATCGGCACGGTAGCGCCGGGCCGGGCGCGGTGTACAGCGAGTTTTCGGTGCCTGTCGGTTTCCTGTCGATCACTGGCTGACACCCCCGCGGCGGGTGTTCAGTGCCCTACCGTGGGCCGGGTCAGTTGAATTTTCACCTATCGGGAGCTGTCTCCATGTTGACTCGAGTCAAGGACGTCGCGCTGCTGCTCGGCCGCATCGGCATCGCGGTGGTGTTCTTCGCCCACGGCCTGCAGAAGTGGGACAGCGGCGTCGGCGCGACCGCCGAAATGTTCAGCCAGATCGGCATCCCGCTGCCGAGCGTCGCCGCGTTCCTCGTGATCGTGCTCGAACTGCTCGGCTCGATCGCGTTCGTCGTCGGCTTCCTGCTGCCGGTGGTCGCCATCGGCTACGCGATCAACATGGCCGGCGCGCTGATCTCGGTGCACGCGGCGCACGGCCTCACCGGCGAAGGCGGCTACGAGCTGGTGCTGGTGCTCGGACTCACCGCGCTGGCGCTGGGCTTCAACGGCGGACGGCTTTCCCTCGACCACGCGCTGTTCCGGCGTCGCCGAGAGGGCGCGAACGAGCTGCAGACCGCCTGACCACCGCCGCCAGCGCTCACCCGGTCAGGTCGGCGGTGGTGCGTTCGGCCTCGCGGCGGGCGGCCAGCTTCGCCGGGTCGGCGTTCGTCACCTGGACCAGGTGCGCGCTGGCGGCGAGCGGGACGAGCAGTCCGTCGAGGACGCCGTCCGGCACCGTCCAGTCCATCGTGGACAAAACTCGGTCTGCCTCGGTCAGGCCGAGTTTTGCCGCGCGGGCAGTGGCTTCCGCCCACACTTCGTCCACAGTGGAGGATCCGAGGGCCAGGGTGTCGCCGGTGGCCGGCCGCATCGGGAAGAACTGGTCGCCGGACATCCGGGCCTCGTTGAGGTAGTCGAGCGCTCCGCCGGACGGCGGCGTCGACAGGCCGCGGCCCATCGGGTCGAGCGACACCACCGCGACAGCCGGGGCGTCGATCTGCTCGTCCGGGCTGGTGAAAACCACTCGCGCACCCTCGGGCTCGGCGACCACGCGGGCACCGCACCACCACGCGCCGAGCAGCACGCCCGCGGTCTGCCAGTGCGCGGGCAGCCGCACCGCGACAGCGTCGCCCGGCTCCACGTCGAACTCGTCGACCAGCCAGTTCGCCGTTTTCGCGGCCCAGTTCTGCATCGTCGCCACGGACAGCTCGACCCGGCTGCCGAGCCGGTCGTCGTAATGCGTGACCAGCGGTTTCGCCGGCGAGGCCAGAAGCGGGCGCAGCAGCTGCTCGGTGAGGCTCATGCGCCCGCCTCGCTAGCGCTCGGCGCGGCATGAGCCGAAGGCGCAGTGTTGAATGATTCGCTCGCAAGCTCGCTCATGTCCTCAGGCTAGCCGCGGCGTCAGTCGACGCAGGGCACGCCCGGGATTCCGGAGTCCAGGCCCTGCGGCACCGCTCCGGCCGCCGCGCCGCCGCCCCCGTTTCCCGTGCTTCCGGGGCTGGGGCGTCCGGCCAGTCCGGCCACGAACTTCTGCACCGCGCCCGGGTCGACCTCGACGATGCTCTGCCCGTCCTCGCTGCGGCCGTTCGTGGTGATCACCGGGATCGTCGCGAAGGTCAAGTCGCCGGACGCGACGCCCTTGACCTGCTGGGCGAATTCGAGCACGTCGAGGCTGTCGTCGAGGACGAACGACCGGTGCACCGCGTCCATCAGGCTGTTCAGCGTGCCCGGATTGGCGAGCGTGCCCGCGGACAGCACCTTGCGCATCGCCGAGGACAGGAACGCCTGCTGCCGCTTGATCCGGTCGAGGTCGCCGTTCGGCAGATTCTTGCGCTGGCGCACGAAGGACAGCGCCTCGCCGCCGCTCACCGTCTGCACGCCGCGGCGGAAGTTCGCCCCGGAGTCCTTGTCCGACGTCGCGTGGTTGAGGCACACCGGAACGCCGCCGACCGCCTCGGTGATCAGGTAGAAGCCGAGCAGGTTGACCTCGGCGTAGTGGTCGATGCGCGCCTGGGTGAGGTCCTGCACGGTCTGGACCAGCGCCCGCCGCCCGGCGGCGTCCGAATCGCGCGCGATCTTCGCCTGATCGTGCTCGCCCTGCGCGCGCTCCTCCTGCTCGGCGTGCGCCTTGGCGACGCCGTACGCGGAGTTGATCTTCGCCTTGCCGCGGCCCGGCACGTCGACCCAGCTGTCGCGCGGAATCGACACCGCGGACGCCTTGCCGCCGTTCTTCGGGATCCGCAGCAGGATGATGGTGTCGGTGTTGATCCCGGCTTTGTCCTCGGTGCGCAACGACTTCAGCATGCTCAGCGGAAGCGGGTTGCCCTGCTGGTCGGTGCGCGCGTCGCTGCCGACGAGCAGGATGTCGGTGCCGCCGTCGTCGGCGGGCGGGGCCGGCGGCTCGCCGTCGCGCGGGGTGAGAACGTCGGCGGTCGCGACGTTGTCCTGCAGTTTGTCCTTGGTGACGTACGCGTAGCCGGTCGCGCCCAGTGCGACCAGGGAGACCAGGCCGATCGCGACGCGGCGGGTGATCCGGGTGACCCGGCCCGTGCGGCGTCGCGGTTCCTCCGGCGGCACCGGGTTCGACGGCTGGGGGAGTTCGACGCGCGGGTGCGGGGAGGGCTTCCACTCGGGAGCGGCTTCCTGCTCGGCAGCGGCATCCTCGATGCTGGCGGCACTCTCGGTGCTGGCGGCAGCTTCGGCGCTGGCGACGCCCTCGGTTCCGGTGGCTCCTTCGGCGCTGGCGGCACCCTCGGTAACCGGCTCGGTTTCCTCAGCCGCGCGGTCCTCGGCCGACGCTTCGGCGGCCTCTCCGGCGACCGGTTCGGCGGCGGCGTGCTTCGGCTCCGTCGTTCCGTCGGATCCGCGGTCCGAGGCGTCGGAAACCGCCGGACTGTCGGCGGGATCCGCCGTCCGGTCCGGTTTGTCCTGGTTTTCACTCACCCCGGTTACCTCCCCGCTCACCAGCGTACGGCCTGCGGCGCGCCGCCACGCTGGGTGCTCGACTCTAGTTGACGCAGGGGACATCGCCCGCTGTGATGAGCGGCGCGGGTGAGTTCGACGGTCCGGACGAAGGCGGTCCGGACGGGGACGACGAGGGCGGTGCGGCAGGCGGGGCCGAGGGCAGGGTCGAGGACGTCGTAGCCGGCGCTCCGGCCGTGTCGCGCGCGTCCTTGCCGAGGATCACCCGGACGTGCCCGGCGGCGACGTCGGCGTCCGGTTCGGCCTGCGCGTTGGCGCCGAGAGCCTGGCGGACCAGGTCGGCGGCGGCCTCGTCCGACGGGTGGTAGCGCAGCACGGTGGCCGCCCGGGTGGACAGCTTCGTGCTCGTGCCGAGCTGGAAACCCTTGCCCTGCAACAGGCCTCGCATCTGGTCGGCGGCATCGGAGCCGGAGCCGTCGAACAGTTCGACAGTGATCTTCTCGGCTCCGGGCAGCGGCGCGTTGCTGGGCTCCGGCGCGCTGCCGTCGGAGGTCAGCCGGTTGATCTCGGCGCGGACCTTCGCCTGGTCGACGCGCAGTACGTCCGCGCCGCCCAGCACCGCGTTGCCCTCGGTGGGTATGGTGTGGAATTCGACGTTTCCGCCGGTCAGCCCGCGCATCTGCTCGACGAACTCGGACAGGTCCCAGCCCGCCGACAGCACCACGGACTTCTTCACCGCCTCGATGAGCTGCGCGATCCGCACCGGGTTGGCGAGCACGTCGGACGAGAGCACCTTGCTCGCCAGCCCGGACAGGAACGCCTGCTGGCGCCCGATCCGGTCGAGGTCGCCGTTCTGCAGGCCGTAGCGCTGCCGGACGAACGCGAGCGCCTGCACGCCCTCGATGGTCTGCTTCCCGGCGGGCAGGTCGACGCCCGACTTCTTTTCCTTCACCGGGTTCTTGAGGCACACCTGCACGCCGCCGATGGCCTTCGTGACCTCGTAGAAGCTGGCCAGGTTCACCTCGGCGTAGCGGTCGATCATGCCCGGTTTGCCGATGAACTTCTCGAGCGTGGCGACGAGGTTCTTGCGCCCGGCGAGCTTGGCTTTCTCGTCGACGTCCTTGAGGTCGGCGTTGCCTTTGGCCTGCAGCGTTTTGGCGGTGTCGTTGTAGGCGTAGACGTACGCGCTGTTGAGCTTGTGCTTGCCGAAGCCGCCGGTGATCTCGACGTAGGAGTCGCGCGGGAAGGAGATGGCGATCGCGTGCTCCCCGTTCTGCGGGATGTGCACGAGAATCATCGTGTCGGTCTGCTTTTCGCCGTCGGACTCGCCGGCGTGCAGCATGTCGAGCACCTCGCGGGGCAGCGGGTTGCCCTGCGCGTCGGTGCGGCTGTCCTGGCCGACCAGGAGGATGTCGATGGCGCCGTCGAGCGGTTTCGCGTGCGGCTGCTGTTCGCCGAAGATCGCCGTGGTGGAGAAACCGGACTGCGGGTCGCCGATGAACTGCCAGCCGTACCAGGTCAGCGCCAGCACGACCACGGACACGACGGACAGCAGGATCTTCCCGCTTCGCCGCAGCACGACGACCACGCCGCGACCGCGGTGCACCGGCAGCGGTGTCCCCGGCCATTCGGCCACTGTTCCTCCCCAGGATGCTCGCGCTTTTCGCGCTTTGCCGAACTCTACCGAGTCTCGGGTGAGCCACCCGTAGGCTGGTGGAGAGATTGCCCGGTCGGGCGGAAGGGTGGATGAGGATGCGGGTCCTGGTCACCGGCGGTGCCGGGTTCATCGGTTCGCACTATGTGCGGCAGGTGCTGTCGGGGGCGTATCCGACGCTGGCCGACGCCGAGGTCGTGGTGCTCGACAAGCTCACTTACGCGGGCAGCGAGGCGAACCTCGCCCCGGTCGCGGACAGCCCGCGGCTGCGCTTCGTGCGCGGCGACATCTGCGACACCGCACAGGTCGCCGACCTGATGCGCGGCGTCGACCTGGTCGTCCACTTCGCCGCGGAGTCCCATGTGGACCGCTCGATCCTCGGTTCGGCGGACTTCGTCCTCACCAACGTGCTCGGCACGCAGACGTTGCTGCAGGCCGCGCTCGAGGCGCAGGTCGGGAAGTTCGTGCACGTCTCGACGGACGAGGTGTACGGGTCCATCCAGGACGGTTCGTGGTCGGAAGACCACGTGCTGGAGCCGAATTCGCCGTACTCCGCCTCAAAGGCCTCGTCGGATCTGATCGCGCGCTCGTACTTCCGCACGCACGGTTTCCCGGTGTGCGTCACGCGGTGCTCGAACAACTACGGCCCGTACCAGTTCCCGGAAAAGGTCATCCCGCTCTTCGCGACGAACCTGCTGGACGGCAAGAAGGTCCCGCTCTACGGCGATGGTCTGAACATCCGCGACTGGCTGCACGTGGACGACCACTGCCACGGAATCCAGCTGGTCGCCGACGGCGGTCGCCCAGGCGAGATCTACAACATCGGCGGCGGCACCGAACTGACCAACCGGGAACTGACCGAACGCCTGCTCGCGGCGACCGGCGTCGGCTGGGAGATGGTCGAACCGGTGACCGACCGCAAGGGCCACGACCGGCGGTACTCGGTCGACATCGCGAAGATCAGCGGCGAACTCGGTTACGCTCCGCGGGTGTCGTTCGAGGACGGTTTGGCGGAGACGGTGCGCTGGTATGCCGACAACCGGTCGTGGTGGGAGCCGCTGAAGGCCCGCGCCGCGCTCGGCACGTCCTGAAACCCTTGTCGTAGTAGGAGGTACGCCGGTGCGGCTGGCAGTGCTCGTGCCCGGCGGTTCCGGTCAGTTAGGCCGGGACCTGGTGAACACCGCGGGCCCGGAAACGGAAGTGATCGCGCCTTCGTCGGCGGAGCTGGACATAACGGCTACCGGCCAGGTGATCGCCGCGGTGGGCGAACTAGCGGAACGGGCGAGCGCTGCCGGGGCGATGCCGGTGGTGATCAATGCCGCGGCTTATACGGCCGTCGATGCCGCGGAGTCGGATGAGGCCCGGGCTTTTGCGGTGAATGTCGATGGCCCTCGGGTGTTGGCTGCCGCTTGTACTTCGCGGCGGGTGCCGCTGATTCATATCTCTACGGATTATGTTTTTCCCGGGGACGGAGATCGGCCCTACGAGGTTGATGACGCGCTTGGTCCTAAGAATGCTTACGGCCGAACCAAGGCAGCTGGAGAGGATGCGGTTCTTGGTTCGGGCGCTTCGGCTTGGGTTGTCCGAACCGGCTGGGTCTATGGAAAGACCGGCGCCAACTTCGTAGAGACTATTCGAAGGCTGGAGTCTGAGCGGGATCAGTTGTCCGTGGTAGATGACCAGGTAGGGGCACCTACCTGGTCAGCTGATCTCGCCCGGGGTTTGTGGGAACTCGCCGACGCAGTTGCCGCCGGGCGAGGGCCGGCGGAAAAGGTCCTTCATTGCACCGGCGGAGGGAAGACTTCCTGGTACGGATTCGCCCAGGCGATCTTCGAGGAGATCGGTGCCGACCCCGCCCGCGTAAACCCTTGCACGACCGAAGAATTCCCCCGCCCAGCCGCCCGCCCCGCCTACTCCCTGCTCTCCAACGCTTCCTGGCGAGACGCCGGACTAACTCCTTTGCGGGATTGGCGCGCGGCTTTAAACAGCTACATCAACGCTTAACGAAGACAAAGCGCCAGCCCCCTCCCTGCTCCCCGATACGAAGCCGCCCTGCGGTCTGGGGGTGCTTGTCAAGGCATCTTTCCCGCCTTGACAAGCACCCCCAGACCGTCAGCACAATTACGGCTCGGGGTGCCTTTGTCTGGGCGGTTTCTTTTCCGGCTTCGCCGGTTTCTTTTCCGGCTTCGCCGGTGACCCGGCGAAGCCGGGAAAAGTGCTGGGGGACCCCCACCCAGATCCATTAATTGTCACTACGGTCTGAGGTGCTTGTCAAGGCGGGAAAGAGTACCTTGACAAGCACCTCAGACCGCGTGCGAGGCGGGGATCGGGGTTGCGGGAGGGGTCTGGGTGTTGCCCGCGTTGTGCGTTTAGGCGGCGGTTTTTAGCCGATTTATTGTTCGGTCGCCTGGCGGTATGCATCTAGCGTGCGTAGTGCGGTGTTGTGCCAGGTGAAGCTTGCCGCATGAGTTCTGCGGGCGGTCGAAGTCGCGAGGCCGTGTGGATCGGTTACGGCTTGGCGTAGGGCTTCTGCCAGGCCGTCTACGTCGTCATACGGGACCAAGGTGGCGCAGTCTCCCGCGACCTCGCGCAGGGCGGGGATATCCGTGCAGACGACGGGGACATCCGAGGCCATTGCCTCCAGGACGGGCAGGCCGAAGCCTTCGTCTCGCGACGGGAGCACCAGGGCGGCGGCACCGGCGACGACAGTGCGAAGGTCCACATCGGACAGATACCCAGTCTGACCGGACCTCGGCAGCCTCGGAAATGGTCCAGGGCCGGCGAAAACCAGCGGCGGCAAATCCGGGGCGGCCGCGTGGGCCGCTGCGAGCCAATCGAGGCCCTTGCGCGGTCCGGCGGCACCGGCGAACAGCAGGTATTTCTCCGGCAGTCGCAGCTTCGCTCGTACCCCGTCGTCAGGCGGTCGGGCGGTGAACCAAGCCGGATTCACGCCCAGTGGCGTGGCGATGATCTTCGACCGGTCAACGTCCAGCTTCTCGGCGACAGCGTCCGCAACGGCCTCGGTCGGCGTGCAGATGACATTTGCTCGGTGTGCGCCGCGCCGGACCAGTTCGGGCAGGGTTCGGTCGGAGTGGGCCAGTTCTTGAGGAGCGTCGATAAAGGCCAGATCGTGGATGGTGAGGACTCCGGCGGCACGGAGACGGCCGGGGAGGACGAAGTTTGTGCCATGAACAACATCAGTGGGGCCGGCGAACAGTTCCACCGGCGGCAGCTGCGTACGCAGCCAGGTAGCCCGCAAAAGCCGGGCGGAAACTGGCATTCCCCGAGCCTGAACTCCATGCGGCAAAACGTGTCGCAGCTTTCGCCAACCCCGCAAAGTGAAAGCGACGGCACGAAGGTCCACTTCGGACATCGAAGCCAGCTCTTCGCTCAGCGCGGCCGTGTACCGGCCAATCCCCGTCCGGGAACCGAGCAGAGGGGTGCCGTCCAGCAGGACGCGCAGCGGACGGTCAGCCACGGCGCAACCGTTCCCGCGCCACCTTCGTGACCCGTCCTGCTGCTCGCCTTGCCAACTCGCCTGGTCCGCCAGCGGCGAGATATTCCTTGACCAGAGCCAAATCGCGCCGGACCAGAGCGGAGCCGCGTACTGGGTCGCTGACAGTCAGGTCCGCGCCGCCGGGCAAGCGGTCGGCGGCCGGGCGCGGGTTGCGGCAGAATTCGACCAGCGGTTTCAATGCCTCCGGCCAGGCGTACCGCTGGGCGACCACCCGGATTCGCTCGACGCAAGCATCGGCGAATTCCCGGTCGTACAAGGACTTTTCCAGAGCATCTGCCAAAGCACCGGCGTCTTCGGCAGGGACTACGACGCCGAGGTTCTCCGCGCGGACGAGATCGGCGAAAGCATCCCCGTCCGTCGTCACGATGGGCAAACCGGCCCACAGGTAATCCAGGACCCGGGTGCGGAAAGCGAAAGTGGTCTCGACGTGTTCGTAATGTGTGGTGACACCGCAGTCCGCGTCGAGAAGCCAGTTCTGGCGGTCCGAATACGGGACCCACTGCTCGTTGAAGAAGACGTTCTTGTCCGTGAGGCCCAAGGAATCCGCAAGTCGTACCGTACGGGCGCCGATATCCATTTCGGCGACCTCGGGGTTCGGGTGCTTCATGCCGAGGAATACGAGACGGGCGTCGTCGCGGCGGTGGCGGAGGAGGTCGAAGGCGCGGATCAGGGTCAGCGGGTCGAACCAGCTGTAAACCCCGCCTGCCCACAGAACGACGCGGTCGGATTCGCCGATACCCAAGGACGAACGCAGGCCGGGACCGGTGCGCGTCGGGGCTTGGGGGGAGAGGCCGAAGGGGACGACGGCGAGCAGCGACTGGGTGGTCGGGTCGGCGTCGTAGAGGCGCGGGGACAGGCGGCCGAGGGCGGCTAGGTGGCCTAGCCAGAAGTGTCGCTGGCGTTCCGAGGCGCAGAGGAAGAAATCGGCGCGTTCGAGCTGGGCGTCCAGGACTCGGGTGACGCCGGCCAGGTCGAGCGCGCGCTGGTCGTCGGGGGCGTCCTTGCCTTGTTCCAGCAGCTCAAGGTGCATCGGGTCATACACGTCAGCGACCACGATTTTGTTCTCGTGCTGCTTTTTCAGCGACGGGGCGAGTTCCAGTACGTGGCCCTGCAGGATCACGACGTCCGCCCATTCGATGGGGCCGTCGAGATCGCGGTGCTTGCCCGAGCTGACCTGGAAGGCCGCGGGCGGGGGCGAGACCAGGGGATTGGTGGTCATGAGGTGCACGTCGTGCTCGGCCGACAGCGTCGAGGCGATGTTCCACGCGCGGATCGCGGGGCCGGCCATGCGCTCGGTGATCGAATCGCCGGTCAGGACGAGGATCTTGCGACGCTGGCCGAAGACGTCCTTGATGCCGAACGCTTCGACCAGGATCTCGTGCGCGCGCAGGTAGTCCGGCAGCGGGTACGCCGGCTCAAGTGCCTTGCGCAGCAACGGAAGCAGGTCGGCGTCGGTGCGCACGCGGGCGGTTTGCTCAATCGCCCGGGACTCGGCCAGAGAGGGCATCATTTCGACGAATCGGTCCACCGCCAGCACTCCGGCGAGGGTGGTGCGCGGGACCGCGACGTCGGAGGTGTCGACCGGGCCGACGCCCTTCTCCAGGTTCAGCTGCTCCGGGTCGATGCCGCCGCGTGCGGTCGCGCGGCGGACGGCCAGTGCGAGTGCGGCGGGCAGGGCGCGGGCGAGCGATTCGTCGGAGAGGTTCTTGTACAGCGCGGCCAGTGCGTTGCGTTCCAGCAGGAAGGTCTCGCGGCCGGTGTCGGGTGCGTCGACGGCGGACATGGTGCCGTGGTGGCGGTGGTAGGTGAGCGATTCCGGCACATAGCGGACGCGCCAGCCGCGGAGGTTGAGGCGCCAGCCGAGGTCGACGTCCTCGTAGAACATGAAGAAGCGCTCGTCGAAACCGCCGAGCTCGGCGAAGACCGAGGCGCGCACGAACAGCGCCGAGCCGGTGCCGAAGAGGACGTCCTTGGCGACGTCGTGCTCGGCCTCGGGCACATCCGCGAGCGGGCTGCCGGCGTGGCGCTTGTAGCCCATGCCGAACCAAGTCAGACCCGCGTCCACGAAGTCCGTGCCGGTGCCCTCCCAATCGACGACCTTGCTCGCCACCGCGGCGACGGTCGGCTGCGCGCGCAGTTCGGCGACGGCCGCGGAGACCCACGCCGGGGCGGGGCGCGCGTCGTTGTTGAGGAAGCCGAGGACGGTGCCGTTCGCGTGCTGCGCGCCGAGGTTGCAGCCGCCGGCGAATCCGGTGTTGACCGGCGATTCGATGAGCCGCACGTCGGGAACCGCGGCGCGGATGCGGGCCGCGTCGTCGCCGCCGGAAGCGTTGTCGACGCAGATCAGCTCGACATTCTCGTAGTCCAGGTCGGCTCGCAGCGCCCGCAGGCAGGTGATGGTGTCGTCGGCGCCGCGGTAATTCACCACGATCACCGAGACGAGCGGTTGCGGGTCCCCCACTGCCAAGACGAGCTCCTCCGTCGAATTTCCGCCCAGCTTAAAGGCCAGCCCAGGCATCCCAGATCGCGCCTCGGCCCAGCGCCGAGATCCGGCTTACGCGACCGCGCTCCCGCAGCGTGCGGGGGAGCCGAAGAAAGATCTCCGCCAATACGCGTAATCGCAGCGCTGGGTCGAAGTTCGCCGCGTCCGGACGGCGCCGGCGCAGCGGCAGCAAAGCGGTGATCGCGGCGAAGCGGGCCAGTTCGCGGAATGCGACTTTCGTAGGTGCGCAGCGCAGCAACATGAGCAACCGGTTGCGTTCGTTCCAGCGGTGAAATTGCGGTGAACCGGGCTTCGTGCTGGCTCCGTGCAGGTGCTGGACGCGTGCCTTCGGCGCGGCGGCGACGTGCCATCCGGCCAGCCGAAGCCGCCACGCGGTGTCGGTGTCCTCGTAGTAACAGAAGAAACTCGCCGGGACCCCGCCGACCGCGCGCACGGCCTCGGTGCGCAGCAGCGCGGCGCCGCCGCAGAAGCCGAAGACCTCGTCGCTGGGTTCGGTGAGGTCGGCGCCGTGGCCGTCGGCGGTGAGGCGGACGCCGGTGGACTGGGTGCTGCCGTCGGGCAGTTCGAGCCGGGACGTCACGGCGGCGGCGAGCGGCTGGGCATCGAGGGTGTCTTCGAGGACCGCGAGCCAGTCCGGTTCGGGAGCGGCGTCGTCGTTGAGCCAGGCGACCCGCGGGGTGTCGACGCGGCCGAGCGCGTGAGCCATCGCGCCGGCGTACCCGGTGTTCCGGCGGAGCCGGAGGACCTCCGGACGGCTGGGGTGGGCGGCCAGAATCGTTGCGGTGCCGTCGGTTGAGGCGTTGTCGACCACGAGTGTCCGATGTGGACGGTCCTGGGCGGCGAGCGCGTCGAGGCACGCGGCGAGGTGGTCTTCCCCACGCCAGGTCACCACGACGACGGTGGTGCCGGATTCCGCGCTGGTCACCTGGGAGAGAATAGCGGCGTGCCCGAACTGGTCGTGATCGCCGAGCAACTGCTCGCCCCCGTTCCGGGTGGCACCGGCCGGTACACCGCCGAACTGCTGCCCGCGCTCGCCCGCACCGCGCCGCCCGGCTGGACCGTGTCCAGCGTGGTCGCGCGGCACGCGGACGTCTCCGCGGCGCGGATCGAGGGCGTCGAAGGACCGCGCGTGCTGCCGCTGCCGCCGAGGGCGCTGGTCGCGCTGTGGCAGCTGGGCCTGCGCTGGTGGCCGGGCGGTGACGCGGTGCACGCGCCGACCCCGTTCGCGCCGCCCCGCCCCCCAGCTGGGCGAACGCTGACCGTCACGGTGCATGACACCGTGCCGTGGACGCATCCGGAGACTTTGACCGCGCGAGGGGTCAGCTGGCACCGGTCGATGATCGCGCGGGCCGCGCGGCGGTCGTCCGGGCTGATCGTGCCGACCCGGGCGGTCGCCGACGAGCTGGCGGTGCTGCTGGACGTGGACGTTCCGGTGCGGGTCGTGCCGCACGGGGTGACCGTGCCGGAGGGGTCCGCTCAGCTGGATCTGCCGTCGCGCTACGTGCTGGCGGTCGGGACGATCGAACCGCGCAAGGGCATGGACGTGCTGGTCGACGCGGTGGCGCAGCTCGACGGCACGGACGAGGTCGGCGACGTCGGCCTGGTGCTCGCCGGCCAGCCCGGCTGGGGCGGCATCGACCCGGTGCGGCTGGCGGCCGACCGCGGCCTGAAATCGGTGCGGGTGCTGGGGAAGGTGACCGACGCGCAGCTGGCGACGGCGATGCGCGGCGCGAGCGTGCTGGCGATGCCGAGCCTCGCCGAGGGATTCGGGCTGCCGCTGCTGGAAGCGATGGCGATCGGGGTGCCGGTGGTGCACACGGACGTCCCGGCGCTGGTGGAGGTGTCCGGCGGGGCGGGGCTGGTGGTGCCGCGCGGCGACGCGGACGCGTTGGCTCGGGCGCTGAAAGAGGTGCTGCTGTCGCCGGACAAGGCGGCGGAGCTGTCGAAACTCGGGCGGGAGCGGGCGAGGACGTTCACCTGGCGAGCCGCGGCGGAGGCGGTGTGGGCCGTGCATCGGCGGTCGAGCTGAGCGATGCCGCGCGTCGACGCGGCGGAGGCCTCGAAGCTTCGTCAGCGGTGGCCTCGCGGTTAGGACAACGGCTGGGTAGCGGCGGTTGGATTGCCAGGTTTGGGCTGCGGTCGGTGCACACGAATGTTCTGGCGCTGGTCGAAGCGCGCGGGTCGGGTGGTGGTTGGTGTGCCGCGTGGCGATGGGGGCTGGGCGAGGCGGTGGAGCTGGGCCATGGGCGGGTGCGTCTGTGGCCGAGCGGACCGGTGCGGTGGTGTTTGGTGCGCCGCTCGGCGATGGGGGCCGAATGAGATGGCGAAGCTGGGCGGGCGGGCGCGTCGGTGGTCGAGCTGATTGGTGCCGGTCGTGGTTGGTGCCGCGTGGCGATGCGGGCCGGGCGGGGCGGTGGAGCTGAGCGGGCGCGTCGGTGGTCGAGCGGACAGTCAGACAGAACTGCCGAGGTCACACGGTCGGGTGAACCCAGACGGGTGAGCGCAGGTGGGCGAGGGTGGATGCTCCCGGAGTTGGCGGCAGTTTGCCGGTTCCTGACCTGTGCGGTGGGTGATCGCCGTACGCTGCACTCGTGACCGGTGATCCCCGTGTGCTGATCGACGCGACCGCGGTGCCCGCGGATCGGGGCGGGGTCGGCCGATACGTGGACTCGCTCGTCGGCGCGCTCGACCAGGACGGGGCCCGGCTGACGGTGGTCTGCCAGCCGCGCGACCTGCCGCTCTACGACCAGCTCGCGCCCAGTTCCCGGATCGTCGCCGCGTCGCCCGCGACCTCGACGCGCACTGCTCGGCTGACCTGGGAACAGGCCACCCTGCCGCGCCTTGTGCGCCGGCTCGCCGCCGACGTCGTGCACTCGCCGCACTACACGATGCCGCTCGGTAGCGGGGCCGCTTCGGTGGTCACGCTGCACGACGCCACGTTCTTCACCGACGCCGTCCTGCACTCGTCGGTGAAGGCCCGTTTCTTCCGCGCTTGGACCACCACGGCGCTGCGCCGGGCGACACTCTGCGTAGTCCCCAGTCACGCGACAGCGGTAGAGCTGGCCCGGGTGAGCCCGGTGCGGCGGGCCGAGATGGAGATCATTCATCACGGCGTCGACAGCGAACGGTTTCATCCGCCGTCCCCGGAGGAGATCGCGGCGGCGCGGAAGGCGGTCGGGCTCGGCGCGACGCCGTATGTCGCCTTCCTCGGGGCGCTCGAACCGCGGAAAAACGTGCCCGCGCTGATCCGTGGTTACGCCCGCGCGGTCGCCGGGCAGCGAGACGCACCGGCGCTCGTGCTCGCCGGGCAGCCCGGCTGGGACACCCAGGTGGAGCGCGCGCTGGACGCGGTGCCGCACCGGCTTCGGGTGATCCGTGCCGGGTACCTGCCGTTCGGCACGCTCGCCGGATTCCTCGGCGGAGCGGAACTTGTGGCTTATCCGAGCCTCGGCGAAGGCTTCGGACTGCCGGTTCTCGAGGCGATGGCCTGCGGTGCCGCGGTACTGACCACGCGTCGGCTGTCGCTGCCGGAGGTCGGCGGGGACGCGGTGGCGTACTGCGGCGTCGGTGCGGGCGACGTCGCCGCGGCGTTGACGGAACTGCTGGCCGATCCGTCGCGTCGCTCGGTGCTCGCTTCCGCGGCGCAGCGGCGCGCCAAGGAATTCTCGTGGACGACAACGGCGGATCGGCACCGCGAGGCTTACGGAAAAGCCTGGCACCAGCATTTGCGCAATCGTTAACGGAGGCGGTAAAGGGCTTCCGCGTTGGCGTGCGCGATCTTTTCCCGGTCTTCCTGGTTCGGCAATTGCTCCAGGAATTCCGTGACGGCCGCGGCTCGCATCCGATGGAACGGGTAATCGCCGGACAGCAGGATGCGGTCGGCGGTCGTGTATTCGAGTGCGTTGCGCAGCATTCGCGGGACGAGCATTCCGCTGGTCGCCAGATGAATGTTCGTGCGGAAATACTCGGAGACGCGGCGTTCGAGATGCGGGGCCGTGTGCGACAGGCTGTCGATGCGGTCGAGTGCGAACAGGACCACCTCGCCCCAGTGGCCGAGGACGACCTGCAGCTCCGGGTGGCGGTCGAAGGTTCCGCGCAGGATCAGCCGGATGACGGCGAGCCCGGCCTCGTAGTGCCAGCCGAGGCCGTAGGTGGCCAGCCCGAGGTCGAGTTCGGGGCTGAACCCGCTGTAGGAAGCCTGGCGCACTGACTCCACCGGGATCTGCGGGTGGACGAAGACCGGCCGTCCGAGTGCGGCAGCCGCGCCGAGCAACTCGTCGTACGCGGGATCGTCGAGGGGGCGATCGCCGCTGCGGCCGTACGACATGATTCCGACGTGCGCCGGGTCGTTCGCGGTCCGCTGCAATTCGGCGAGGGCCGCGGCCGGATCGGACATCGGCAGCGTCGTCATGGCGCGGAAGCGATCGGGATGCTTCGCGACGGCCTCGCTGGCGAGATCGTTCGCCTCGCGGCTCAGCTCGATGCCGTGCGGCGGCGGGCATCCGTGCGTTCCCGGCGGCGCGATCGAGAGCACTTGGACGTCGATGCCCGCCTCGTCCATCCACGCGACGCGCTGGTCGCCGATGTCGAGCAGGCGTTCCGTGAGATCGCCCCGGTCGTTGTGGGCGACGCTCGGATCGCCGGATTCGGTGCGCAGCATCCGGTCGATCCCAGGGGTGGTCCAGTGCTCCTCGATCGCGACGGTTTTCATCGGCCTCCTCATGAGAGCTGGTGCTTTCGAGATTACCAGTTTTCGGTTAACTGGCCTTCGGTGTTTTGCGGACGTGGTGCGCGATAGCAACCGCGACTCCGCTAGCGACGAAGAATGCGGTTACCGCCGGATTCATCGATTTAGACAAACTGGGCGCGCTTTCCGGACTTAACGCCCAGAGTGCGAGGACTCCGAGATAGACAGCGGCCAGTCCGGCGGACCACCAGCGCAGAGCGCGCGGCTGCGAATTGCGCAGGCTGGACACGACGAGCGCGATCAGCGGGACGCCGGAGAGCAACGCGAATTGCCCGAGGACGAGCGCGGGAACGGACCAGGCGGTGATCAGGATGGGGAGCGAGGCGCGAGATGTGGTCATGGCGATTCTCCTTCGCGGGACCTGTGTTCAGTGGCGGCAGTGGGCTTCGGCGGCGGTCTTCAGGTCGGCGAGCCAGAGGTCCAGCCCCGGGGCCAGATACTTGATCGCGGTGGCCGGGTCGGCCTCGATCTGCGACCCGGTCCAGCTTTCTTCGGTGCGCACGATGACTCCGCCGCGCACCGGGACGAAGTTCCAGACGTGCGTTCCCTTGTCGATCCGCAGGCCCTGGCCGATCGCGGGACCGGACCAGCGGATGCACTGGCCGGGCTTGACCTGGTGGACGGTCGACGTGATGACCAGCGTGGTGGCGGGCGTCGACGGTGTGGCCGGGGCGGGCGTGGTCCAGCGGAACTGCGAACCGGGGTGCAGCCTGCCCGGGTCGAGGCGCTTCATGCTCGTGACCGGCTTCTGCCAGTGCGGCCAGCTTTCGACGTTGGTGTGCAGCCGCCACACGGTGCTCAGCGGGGCCTTGATGAAGGTTTCCGCGCGGTGGTGGAGCTGGGCCGTCCGGTCGATGCCTTTGCCTTGGCAGGTAAGGGAACCCGGGTGCGCGGTGGCGGCTTGGGCGGGCGCGGCGCCCAGCAGTCCGGCGGCGATCGGAAGGGCGAGGAGGGCGGTGCGCAGGCGGCGGGCGATGTCCGACATGGTGAACTCCCTTAGTTGTAGTTAATAGCATTAACTCTGATGAAGACCGTACAAGCTCGCCATCGTGAACGTCAATAGCGGAAGTGAAGGGGCTTAACTACACTGGGCGGACAGGAGCGAAGGGGAACGGCCGATGACCGAACAGGCACCGCGGGAGCGCTACCGCGAGCAGGTGCGCGGGGAGATCAAGCAGCACGCGCGGAACCAGATCGCCGAGGCGGGGCTGCCCGCGCTGTCGCTGACCGCGATCGCCAAGCAGATGAGCATGACCGTGCCCGCGTTGTACCGGTACTACCGCGGCCGGGACGAGCTGATCACCGCGCTGATCCGGGACGCGTTCCGGAGCCTCGCCGACACCGTCCGGGCGGCCGCGGACTCCGGGGCGGACCTGCTGGCCCTCGCCCACGTCATCCGGGACTGGGCCAAGGCCGATCCGCAGCGTTACTTCCTCATCTACGGCACGCCGGTGCCCGGCTACCACGCGCCGCCGGACACCACGGCGATCTCCAACGAGGTCATGGAAGTCCTGATCCAGGCGAACTCGGCGCTGGGCGAACCGGAGTCGGCGACGACGTTCCACGTGCACCTGGAAACCCATCGCGAGTGGGTGGACAGCGACACCGTCGGCACCGGCGCGGTCCGGCGCGCGCTGTCCTTCTGGACCCGCTTGCACGGCGTGCTGTCGCTCGAACTGGCCGGCCACTTCACCGGGATGAAGTTCGACCCGGCCCTGCTGATCGACGACGAACTGGCCGAGTTGAAAGCGTAAGCGGAGGTGACTGCGGGTGACCGGGTCGGTGGGCTGACGTAGCCGTCCGTGAGCAGTGGACAATGGCGCGGTGACTGAGCAGCGCACGTATGGTGACCGCGTCGGTGTCGTGACCGTGACCTACTTCCCCGGCGAAACGCTCGAGAAGTTCCTCGACACGCTCGACAAGGCGACTGACCGCGACGTCCACGTCGTCGTCGCCGACAACGCGTCCACCGACGGCGCTCCGGAAAAAGCCGCCGAACGCGAGAACGTGACGCTCGTCAGCATTGGCGAGAACGTCGGCTACGGGACGGCCGCCAACCGCGGCGTCGCGGCGCTCGACGACAGCTACGGCTGGGTCGTCGTGGTCAACCCGGACCTCGAATGGGAGCCGGGCTCGCTCGACGCGCTGATCGAGGTCGCCGGTCGCTGGCCGCGCGGGGCCGCGTTCGGGCCGCTGATCCACGACCTCGACGGGACCGTCTACCCGTCCGCGCGGCTGCTGCCGTCGTTCGGGCGCGGGATCGGGCACGCGGTGTTCAGCAAGGTCTGGCCGGGCAACCCGTGGACCCGCGAATACCGCCAGGAGAACGCCGCGCCGACCGAGCGCACGTCCGGCTGGCTGTCCGGCTCCTGCCAGCTCTTCCGGCGCGAGGCGTTCGACTCCGTCGGCGGCTTCGACACCCGCTACTTCATGTACTTCGAGGACGTCGACCTCGGCGACCGGCTCGCGAAGGCGGGCTGGCAGAACGTCTACGCCCCGTCGTCGAGCGTGATGCACATCGGCGGCCACTCGACGGCGCGCGCGTCGGCGAAGATGCTGCGCGCGCACCACGCGAGCGCCTACCGCTACCTCGCCGACCGGCACCAGGGGTTGCTGTGGAAGCCGGTGCTGGCGGCGGTGAAGCTCGGGCTGGCGTTGCGGGTGAAGCTGGAGACCCGCAAGGGCTGACGGCTGCGGGGGCCGCAAGGGCTGCGAGTCCGCAAAGGACAGCAGGGCAACCGGCGTGCCTTCGCGGGCGTCCGGATGCTCAGCGGCCGCAACACTTTGCGGTCGTAAAGATCGCTCGCGGGAGACGCGACCTCCCGCACGGGAAGTCTCCCTGGGCAATCCGGGCAACCCGGGCCGGGGGAGACCCCGCGAGGATCACAGCCCGTCGAGCCGCCGGGACAGATTGGACCGTCCGCTGTTCTGCTTGACCGTCGGGACCAGGCCGGTCATCTCTTCCTCGGCCGGTTCCTTCAGCGGGCTCGCCACCGGCTTCGCCTGCGGGCGCGGGACCAGCGGCGTCGTCGTCTGCGGACCGGCCGGGCTCGGCACCGTCGGCTGCGGCAGGGTGTTCTGCGGGCCCGGGATCTCGAGCGGCCGCGTCGGCGTCGGCTGGGCCAGCGGATGCGGCGACGGCTGCGTGCGCGAGCCGCCTGCCAGCGGATGGTCGTTTTCTTCGATCAGCGACGCGGGCAGCTGCGTCGTGGTGTCGGGGTCCAGCCCGGAGACCACCGCTCTGGAGATCTGCTGGGTGCTGGAGGAATCCATCGGAGACGTCATGTTGTCCGGCGTCACCACGAAGGCGCCGCGGGATCGTGCGCGTGCGAGCAAAGCGTCCGCGCGATCGCGGGGGTCCATTCCCCTCGGCCTCCCGACTGACCCGGGGCCTCTGGGGAAAGGCCCGCCTGTTTCCTGTCTAGGGTAGGCCCTCGGGGCCCGCGCCGCCCACGTTTCCCGCGGCTTGTCGCTCAGCGGTGCGTGATACAAAGGAGATTTCTGTGACGTCCGAGGTCGAGGTCGACGCCGTCGTACTGGTCGGCGGCCAGGGCACGCGGCTGCGCCCGCTCACGCTGTCCGCGCCGAAGCCGATGCTGCCGACGGCGGGCACGCCGTACCTGAGCCACCTGTTCTCCCGCATCCGCGCGGCTGGCATCCGGCACGTGGTGCTCGGCACGTCGTACCGGGCCGAGGTGTTCGAGGAGTACTTCGGCGACGGGTCCGCGCACGGTCTCGAGCTCGAGTACGTAGTGGAGGACGAACCGCTCGACACCGGCGGCGCCATCCGCAACGTCTACGACCGGCTGCGCGCCGACCACGCGATCGTCTTCAACGGCGACATCCTCTCCGGGGCCGATCTTCACGCCCAGCTGCGCACCCACCTCGACTCCGGCGCGGACGTCACCCTTCATCTGCAGCGCGTCCCCGACCCGAGCCGCTTCGGCTCGGTGCCGACCGATTCCGACGGGCGCGTCACGGCTTTCCTGGAGAAGACGCCGAATCCGCCGACGGACCAGATCAACGCCGGCTGCTACGTCTTCCGTCGTCCGGTGATCGAGACCATTCCGACCGGGCGGCGAGTGTCGGTCGAGCGCGAGACGTTCCCCGGGCTTCTCGAAAATGGCGCGCATCTGCACGGATTTGTCGACTCTTCGTACTGGCTCGACGTCGGCACCCCGGAAGCGTTTGTGCGCGGCAGCGCCGATCTGGTTCGCGGCGTCGCGCCGACCTCTGCGCTGGCCGGGCCGACTGGCGATTCTCTCGTGCTGGACGCGGCTTCCGTCTTTGCCGGCGCGAAGCTCACCGACGGTACGACGATCGGCGCGCGAGCCATTGTCGGCAAGGACGCGACGGTATCCGGCTCGGTCGTGTTCGACGACGCGGTGATCGGCCCGGACGCGATTGTGGAGAATTCGGTGCTGGGCCGCGGAGCTCAGGTCGGCGAGGGCGCGGTGCTGCGCGGCGTGGTGCTCGGTGACGGCGCGTCGGTGGGGGCCGGCTGCGAACTGCTGGACGGCGTGCGGATCTGGCCCGGCGTTTCGGTGCCGGACGGCGGCATCCGGTTTTCGAGCGACGCGTGATGGAGTGGCGTCCGGGGTTTCCGGTGGATCTGGCGCAGGTGCTGGGTCCGCTGAGCCGTGGGCGCGGATCGCTGAACTTCCGGCGCGACCGCGGCGTCTGGTGGCTGGCCGCGAACACGCCCGGTGGCAAGGGAACGCTGGCGTTGCTGCACCGGCCGGACGGGGTCGTCGAGGCCGAGGCTTGGGGCGAGGGCGCGGATTTCTTGCTTGACGGCGTACCCGCGCTGCTGGGCGCGGACGATGACGACACCGGATTCGTCGCGCACCACGACGTGATCGCCGAAGGCCGCCGCAACGCGCCTGGGCTGCGGCTCGGCTCGACCGGGCGGGTGTGGGACGCACTGGTGCTGGCGATCCTCGAACAGAAAGTGAGCGGCAAGGAAGCGATCCGGTCGTGGGCGGAGCTGTGCCGATGGTTCGGCACGCGCGCGCCCGGTCCGGGTCCGGATTTCCTGCGGGTGCCGCCGGATCCGGTCGCCATTCGGTCCATTGTGGACTGGAACTGGCACAAGATCGGCGTGGACCTCAAGCGCCGCACGGCCTTGATCGAGGCGGCCCGGGTGGCCCCGCGGCTGGAGGAAGCGGTGCGGCTGGGCGGGGTCGAGGGACGCGCGTGGCTGCGGAAGGTGCGAGGCATCGGCGTGTGGACGGCGGCGGAGATCGCCCAGCGCGCGTGGGGCGATCCGGACGCGGTCAGCTTCGGCGACTACAACATCCCGTCGATGGTCGGGCACACGCTGCTCGGGCGGAAGATCGACGACGAGGAGATGGCGCAGGTGCTCGCGCCGTACGCGCCGCAGAGGCAGCGCGCGATCCGGTACCTGGGGGCGGCTGGGGCTCGGAAGCCGAGGTTTGGGCCGCGGATTGAGCTGCGGGATTACCGGGCGATGTAGTTCGGCGCTCAGGTTCCGGCTGCGGAGTGGCCGGGCGATGTAAGTCAGCGCGGTGGGTACGGGCCTGGCTGCTGACCGGGTCCCGGCGGCGGGTACTGGGTGCCGGGCTGGTTCGGGTACTGCGGGCCGGGCGGCGGATAGCCGGGCTGGCCGGGGTAGTTCTGCGTGGGATAACCGGGCTGTTGGGGGCCGGGCGTGGGGTAGCCGGGCTGGCCGGGGTAGCCCTGGCCGGGCGGCGGATAGCCCTGCTGCGGCGGGAAGTAGCCCGGCGGCGGGCCTTGCTTCCGCCGGGACGAGGCCCGCGCCATCACCACGATCACGGCCACCACTCCAGCCAGCAGCATCAAGACGATGAGGTGCCAAGGCTGCACAGCCATGATGAAGATCCTCCCCTGGGCGAGGGTCCATCGTAGGCCGCTCAGCTGGGTTCGCGCACCGGAATGGATCAGCCCTGCGGGGGCTGCTGCGGCGGGTACTGCTGCCCGGGCTGCTGCGGATACTGCTGCTGCGCGCCCGGCTGCTGCGGGTACTGGCCCTGCGGCGGGAATTGCTGCGGAGCACCCGGCTGCGGCGGGTACTGGCCTTGCGGCTGCTGCCCGTACGGAGGCTGTCCCGGATACTGCCCCGGCCCAGCCTGCGGCGGCTGCGGAGGCTGCTTAGGCCGTCCCACCGTGAATTTCAGGACCAGTACGACCACCAGCAGCAGGATCAGCGCGCCCGGCAGGACGAAGTTCAGCATGGGCTTCCCAATCGGGTCGGGCACGGACAAAACCAGATGCTAATTCCTCGCCGCGATCAGCGCAGGGCAGCCGCCGCGATCGCCACGCCTTGTTCGGCAGACAAGCCCAATCCGCGGATGACCTCGGCGTACGTGGCCGCCGCGGCTTGGGCCCGCGACAGCGTCTCGTCGCCGGTCGCGCCGACGAAAGTGCCTGCTCTGCCTCGGGTTTCCAGCAGACCGGCTTCCTCGAGCTCGCGGTACGCGCGCGCCACGGTGTTCGGCGCGATGCCCAGGTCCGCGGCTAGTCCGCGCACCGTCGGGAGTTTTGTGCCGACCGCGAGGGTGCCGTCGTTGATCTGGTTTGCCAGCGACGTCCGGACCTGTTCGAACGGCGGGACGGGCGAAGCCGGGTCGTAGCTGATGCTCATCGTTGCCGCCGTTTCCTCCGGATGCTCATCACAATGCCCAGCGCCAGCAGCGCGAACGCCACCAAGAAGCCGATCAGCACCACCCATCCGCTGATCGCGACGCCGGTGTCGCCCGGATGCAGATGCGGTCGCGCCAGGTCCATGCGCCCAGGTTAACGGGCCGCCGCGATCAGTTCGGCCAGATCTTCCGAACCCGCGGGCAGCGCGTCCACCGGCCACCAGCGCAGATCGTCGGATTCCTCGCTGCGCACGGGTTTCGCGCCGGGCGGGGCGTGCACGGCGTACCGGACGTCGAAATGCCGGGTGGGGACGCCGAGCGAGCAGGTGATCGGATGGACGTCCAGGTGCACCGGCGTTTCCCCGATCACCAGGCCGCTCATGCCGGATTCCTCGGTCGCCTCGCGCAGGGCGGCTTCGGACAGCGACGCGTCGGACGGTTCGCAGTGCCCGCCGAGTTGCAGCCAGCGGCCGACGCGCGGGTGCAGAGTGAGCAGGACCTGCGTGCCGGTCGAGTCGAGGACCACCGCGGACGCGGTCAGGTGCCCGGCCTCGCAAGAGCGCTGGCAAGTGTCCGGACGCGACGCCAGAAAGCCGAGAAACGCTTGTCGCAGCGACTCTTGCGAAGCGGCCTCGGGTTTCCACTCGGTCAGCGCGGCGACGGCGGATTCGTGCAGGGTCATCGTTCGATCAGCCAATCGCCGGTGGTGAGCGGTCCGCGCGGGGGAGCGGGTTCGGCCGGGTGCCCGACGGCGACCGCGCCGAGCGGCTGCCACTGGTCGTCGAGGTCCAAAGTGGACCGGACCAGGTCGGCGGCGAAGATGGTCGAGCCGATCCAGCAGGATCCCAGGTCTTCGGCGGCCAGCGCGACCAGCAGGCCCTGCACGGCGGCACCGGCGGCGACGGTGAACATGGTGCGCTCGTGCCGGTTTCGCCGGTCGTCACGGTAGGTGTGCGCGCCTTCGGGCAGCAGGAACGGGATCACCAGTTCCGGCGCGCGGTAGAGAATATCGCCGCGGGACAGGCGTTTCGCGATCTGCTCGGGAGTGAAGCCGTCGCTGGTCAGGTCGGCTTCCCAGGAGGAGCGCATCGCGTCGAGGAGCTTGCGGCGCAGGCCTTCGTCGCGCAGCCAGATGAATCGCACCGGGTGCGTGTGGTGCGGCGCGGGCGCGGTGAGCGCGGCGGCGACGGCGCGACGCATGGCTTCGGGATCCACCGGGTCGTCGCTGAACTGCCGGACGGAACGTCGGTGCGGCACGGCTTCCCGACGGCCTTGTGCGATGGATTCGTTGGTGCCCAAGCGAAAGAGGTCGGTTTCGATCGGGCGGATCAGCTCGCGCGCGGTGGAGCCGTCGTCGTGGATCTGCAATCCGCGCACGACCGCCACCGGCAACCCGCCGAGCTTGCCCTTCACCAGATCCGCGGCGGCGGCGATCTCGTCCGCGACCGCGATTTCCGTGACAGCCAGCTCGTTTCCCTGCGAATCGACCTGTCCGGCGTACCCGTGCAGCACGCGCAGGCCGGACGCGCCGATCGCGGCGTCCGTCTGGCCGACTCGCCAGGCCCGGCCCATGGTGTCGGTGACGACGACGGCCACCTCGACGCCCAGCCGTTCCCGCAAACCGTTGCGCAGCGCCAAAGCGGACGCGTCCGGGTCCGCGGGCAGCAACGCCACTTCGTCGCCGCGCACGTTCGACGCGTCGATCCCGGCCGCCGCCTGCACGATGCCCAGCTGGTTTTCGGTGATCAGCGTGCGCGCGATCCGGGCGACCACCCGCACCGATTCTTCCTCGACCAGCTTGCGCCGGGCCGCGTCGCGCTCCTCGGGATCGCTCGGCACGCGCACCAGGCGGCCCTCGATCTTCGAAAAAGCCTTGCTGGTCACCACGACCACGTCGCCGGACCGCAGCCACGGCGCGGCGGACACGATCGCGCCGGTCAGGTCGTCGCCGGGACGGAACTCCGGCAAGCCAGGGACCGGCAGGATCTCGATCTTCTGGGAAGCATGGTCAGTCAAGAGAGACTCCCGCTACGTCGAGCGCCGCGCGGACCATGTCCGCCGTCGCGTCCACATCGGACATCAGCAGCGGCACCGCGCGCACGTCCACGCCGGGCACCGTGACCTCGTGATCCTCCGGCGCGACGAGCCAGCCGTCGAGCACGCCGCCCTCGGTTCGCGCACCGTAATGCCGGCCGACCGCCTCCGCGGAGGTCTCCACGCCGATCGCGGTGAGGCACGCGTCGGCCATGCCGCGCAATGCTTTCCCGCCGATGATCGGCGACACCCCGACGACCTTCGCGCGGGATTTCCCCAGCGCGTCGCGCACCCCGGGCACCCCGAGCGTCGTGCCGACCGAGACGACCGGGTTCGACGGCGCGAACAGCACGACGTCCGCCTCGGCCAGCGCCGCCAGCACGCCGGGGCCGGGCTTGGCCTCGTCGTTGCCGACCGCGACGATCGAATGCGCGGGCACACCGGCCCGGTAACGCACCCACCACTCCTGGAAGTGCACGGCCTTCTGCTGGTCCGGCTGCTCCGGGTCGTCGATCACGACGTGCGTCTCGACCCGGTCGTCCGACATCGGCAGCAGCCGCACGCCGGGCTGCCAGCGGTCGCACAGCGCCTCGGTGACCTGGGACAGCGGATAGCCCGCGCGCAGCATCCGCGACCGGATCAGGTGCGTGGCGATGTCCTTGTCGCCGAGCCCGAACCAGGTCGGCTCCGCGCCGTAGGCGGCGAGTTCCTCCTTGACCGTCCAGGTCTCGCCCGCGTGGCCCCAGCCGCGTTCGGAGTCGATGCCGCCGCCGAGGGTGTACATGCAGGTGTCGAGATCCGGGCAGATGCGCAGGCCGTGCATCCACACGTCGTCGCCGGTGTTGACCAGCGCCGTGATCTCGTGCGGGGACTCGGCCGACCCTTCCGAGCCGATCGCGGGAAGTCCGAGTGCGGTTTTGACCCCGAGCAGGAAGCGGGCGCCGCCCACCCCGCCAACCAGTACGACGATCTTCACGACTGGCGATCCTCGCACGTCCGCGGCGCCGGGCCCCAGTACCGGTACCTGTGGTGCTCCGAACAGCCCAGCGCGGAATACAACGCGAGCGCGCCGGTGTTGCCCACCGCCACCTGCAGGACCCACTTGTCGGCACCGTGCGCGCGGCCCCAATCCGCGAGCGCGTGCAGCACCGTCGTGGCCAGGCCGCGGCGGCGAAACGCCGGTGCGACCGCGAGCCGGGAGACGTGCAGCCAGTCGTCCACGATCGCGCCGCGCACCGCTCCCGCGGTGATTCCGTCGGCCAGTACGACGCCGTAGCCGACCTTTCCGGTGGTCACGACGTGCCGCTGGGCGGAACCCGGCTCCCTGGTGTTCTCGGCCAACTCCCACCATTCCGGCGTCGCCTGGTCGAGGACCTCGGCGTCGGGCGAAGGCGCGGAGGGCAGCGGGCCGGTCAGTACCGACACCTGGTGCCCGGCGGCGTGCTCGACCTGCTCGCGCCAGCCCGCCGCGGCCACCGCGCGCTCCAGATCGCTGTCTTCCAGCACCTGAACCGCGGGCGAAATGCCGCGGGCGTGGGCGAAGTCACACACGGCCTCGAGCGCGTCCGGGAGCGGACGGCCGGGGTCGCCGACGGCCAGTGTGCTGTTCGCGCGCCCGGTGAAGCCGTCCGCCCAGCGCAAAGTCCATTGTCCGAGCGGCTCCTCGACCACCGCCGGCCATGCTTTCGCGCACACGATTTCGAGCTTTTCCCGGGAGTTCACGGTTAGATTGTGACGGAGAGAGCTGTCCCGTTCCGCAGGAGAACCCATGAGCTACGCGCGCAAGGACGACCGGCACAACGACGAGCTTGTCGACGAGATCGCCGATGGCTTCAAGCGGACTCTCGAAGAAAAACGCGAGGACGGCAAGCCCGCCGGCCCCGCGTTCACGATTACCGGCGATGCCCGGAACGCGCCGAAACCGCGTCGCCGGGACCGCTGAGCGGCGCGGATCCGCCCCGTTTCCAGGGGTGGGATAAGGGTCGCCTAACCACCACCGGGGGCCGGGGAAGCGCGTAATGTCCGCACCGACCGGCCCAGCAGGAGAAGCCAGGAGTACGCAGTGACCTACGTGATCGCCGAGCCCTGCGTCGACGTGCTCGACAAGGCGTGTATCGACGAGTGCCCCGTGGACTGCATCTACGAGGGCGAGCGGATGTTGTACATCCACCCGGACGAGTGCGTCGACTGCGGCGCCTGCGAGCCGGTCTGCCCGGTCGAGGCCATCTACTACGAGGACGACGTCCCGGACAACTGGTCCGACTACACCAAGGCGAACGTCGACTTCTTCAACGAGCTGGGCTCGCCCGGCGGCGCCTCCAAGGTCGGCAAGACCGCGCACGACCCGGGGTTCATCAAGGCTCTGCCCCCGCAGGGCGAATGACCCGGCTGCCCGACTTCCCCTGGGATTCGCTCGCCGAGGTCAAGGCCCGCGCGCAGGCGCATCCCGGGGGCATCGTCGACCTCTCCGTCGGCACGCCCGTCGACCCGGTGCCGGACTCGATCCGCGCCGCGCTCGCGTCCGTGTCGGAGATTCCCGGCTACCCGACCACGCACGGCACGCCTGAGCTGCGCGAAGCGGCCGTCACGGCGTTGCAGCGGCGGTATGGGATCACCGGCGTCGAGCCGGACGCGGTGCTGCCGACGATCGGCTCGAAAGAGGCCGTGGCCTGGCTGCCGCGGCTGCTCGGCTTCGGGCCGGGCGACGTGGTGGTCATCCCGGAGCTGGCGTATCCGACGTACGAGGTCGGCGCGCTGCTCGCGGGCGCCGAGGTGGTGCGCGCGGACGGGCTGACCCAGCTCGGCCCGCGCCGCCCGGCGATGATCTGGCTGAACTCGCCGTCGAACCCGACCGGCCGCGTGCTCGGCGTCGACCACCTGCGCAAGGTGGTCGAATGGGCGCGCGACCGCGGCACCGTCGTGGTGTCCGACGAGTGCTACCTCTCGCTCGGCTGGGAGGCGGAACCGCTGTCGGTGCTGCATCCGTCCGTCCACGGTGGACAGACGGACGGCCTGCTCGCGGTGCATTCGCTGTCCAAGTCGGCGAACCTCGCCAGCTACCGCGCCGGGTTCGTGGCCGGTGACCCTGCGCTGGTGAAGACCCTGCTGGAGGTGCGCAAGCACGCCGGCATGATCGTGCCGCGTCCGGTGCAGCAGGCGATGGTGGCCGCGCTGACCGACGACGAAGCCCTTGCCGAGCAACGCGAACGCTACCGTGCGCGTCGCGTCGTGCTGCGGAAGGCGTTGCAGGACAGCGGGTTTGAGATCACGCACTCCGAGGCTGGGCTGTATCTCTGGGCCACGCGCGGGGAATCCGCGCAGGCCACGGTGGAATGGCTTGCCGAGCGCGGGATTCTGGTCGCGCCGGGGACGTTCTACGGGCCTGCGGGCCGCGACCATGTGCGCGTCGCGCTGACGTCCACGGACGAGCGCATCGAGGCGGCTGCGGAGCGGCTGGCGCAGGGCTGACCGCCTTGCTTCCGCCTGACCTGCCGTCCAGCTCAAAGCGCCCCAATGTGGCATTGGGTGCATCTGACGCACCCAATGCCACATTGGGTGCGTCGCATGCACCCAATGCCACATTGGGGTTTTCTCAGCAGCACCGTGCGGCCGTGGGGTTCAGTAGTCGCGGCCGGTGAAGCCGCGGTAGACGAATCGCGTCAGTGCCTCGATCGCTTCCTCGTCCGACGGCTGATCCCAGCCCGCGGGTGGCGGGGTCAGCAGCCACATCTGCGCGAAGTTGTCGACCAGCTGGTACATCATCGCGATGGTGAGCTGGGTGTTCGCTGGGAGCCGCAAACCGGCCGCGGTGACGTGTGCGAGGTGGCTCTCGACGTCTGAGGCTTGAGCGGCGCCGAAATTCGCGTACGTGGCGGCGAAGTCGTCGTTCACCATCGCCGCCTGGCGCAGCGCGAGCATCGTGGGCGCGTTGGCGCGGTAGAAGTCCCAGTACTGCCGCACGTGCCAGCGGACCGCGGCGGGATCGCTGAAATCGGCCAGATGGTCCTCGGCCATGGCCTGCTGGTCGCTGTCCTCCGCCAGGTCGGCCAGCAGGGCGACCAGCAGTTCTTCCTTGCCCGCGAAGTGGTTGTAGAACGACCCGGCGGCGCGGCCGGCTTCCTTGGTGATGTCGGTGATCTTCGTGTTCAGGTAGCCCTTGGCCGCGAACACGCGCTTGGCCGCTTCCTTCAGCGCCGTTTCCGTTTCGGCGGCTTTGTCCTTGCGGCTCGTCGCCGTCATCCGGCACCTCCCTTGACGCGAACGCTATCAGCGGGCATTCTGAATCTAGATTCACTGAATGTAAATTCACCGAAAGGGGCGAGGGACATGACGGTGCTGGTGGCGGGAGCGGGGCCGACCGGGCTCACGCTGGCGATCGAGCTGGCGCGGCGCGGGGTCGGCGTGCGGATCGTGGACAAGGCGGAGCAGTACTTCGCCGGTTCGCGCGGCGACGGGCTGCAGCCGCGCACGATGGAGGTTTTCGAGGATCTGGGCGTGCTGGACGCGGTGCTCGCCGCGGGTGCGCCGCCGTATCCGATGAAGGTGTACCTCGACGGGAAGTTCGCCATGGTGCGGCGGATGGCCGAGCCGGTCGAGCCGGCGCCCGCGGTGCCGTATCCGAACGCCTGGTTCCTCGGCCAGTCGCAGACCGAAGGGATCCTGCGGGACCGGCTGGCCGAGTTCGGCGTGCGGGTGGAGCTGAACACCGCGCTGACCGGCTTCACGCAGGACGACGAGGGTGTCACCGCCGAGCTGTCGACCGGGGAGACGGTGCGGGCGGAGTACCTGGTCGGTGCGGACGGCGGGAAGAGCTTCGTGCGCAAGGCGCTGGGGATCGCCTTCGAGGGGACCACCGACGAGTCGATCCGGCTGCTGCTGGGCGACGTCTCGGCGGAGGGGCTCGACCACGACTCGGGGTATTGGTTCGCGGCGGCGGACGAGCCGATGTCCGGCGTGGCGTTCACACCGCTGGCGGGGACGCCGCACTTCCAGTTCTCCTCGCCGCTCGGCGACGGCGACGCGGAGGCCTCGTTGAGCGCATTGCAGGCGCACCTGGACCGGGTGTCCGGCGGTGGGATCCGACTGCTCGACCTGGCGTGGTCCACGGTGTGGCGGCCGAACATCCGGCTGGCCGCGGCGTTCCGGCAGGGCCGCGTGTTCCTCGCCGGGGACGCCGCACACGTGCACCCGCCGACGGGCGGGCAGGGGCTGAACACCGGTGTGCAGGACGCGTACAACCTCGCCTGGAAGCTTGCCGATGGCTCACCTGAGCTGCTGGACAGCTACGAGGCGGAACGGCGCGAGGTCGCGGCGCGGGTGCTGGGGGTGAGCAGCGCGTTGCTGGAGAAGTACAAGGATGGTTCCGAGGACGCGCACAAACGCGGGCCGGAGACGCAGCAGCTTGACTTGACCTATCGGGGTGGACCGCTGTCGCCGGTGGGTACCGGTGCGTTGCGACCGGGGGATCGGGCACCGGATGCCCCGCTTGTCGACGGGAATGGCAAGGGGGTGCGGCTGTTCGAGTTGTTCCAGGGTCCACATGCGACCGAGCTGGTGTTCGGCGAGGGAGAGCTGGGGACGGAGCATCCGGCGTATCGGATTTTGCCGCAGGGGTCTGCGGGGGATTTCGTTGATGTCGGCGGGCATGCTTATGCGGCTTATGAAGGGGCGCCGGGGAAGCGGGTGTTGGTGCGGCCGGATGGGTACGTGTGGTCGGTTAAGTGACCGCGTGCTCGGCTTTTTCGATGCGGTGCCACACATCGAGCCACGCGGCCCGGGCTCGGGCGCGTTTGGCCAGCTCGTGTTCGACGATCCGGCCAGCGACGAAGCCCATCTCCGCGTCCGCGTTGGCCAGCGCGCCGCGCACCTTCTCGGCGGCGTAAACCGCGTCCTGGTGATCACCCAGGACGGTCTGGAATTTGCGAGTCGCCTTGATCAGTTCGGACAGCTTGTCAGCCTGCTTCTTCTTCGCCGCCGATCGGGCCAATTCCGCGGTGTAGCGCAGTTTCTTGCCGTGGATGCGTAGTGCGTGCAGGTCGTCGTCCGGCGGGTTCGGCGGCAGGGCGGCGACCGCGCGGGCGAGTTTTCGATACGGCTTCCGCACGTCGGCGGCCAGATCGGGCTTCTCGGACGGCGTCTCGTCGATCTCGTGCTCCGCGGTGCGGGACAGCTGGGCGATGCCTTGCAGCAGGGTCGCGTACCGCGGGCTCGACAGCGCCCGGTTCAGCCGGCGGCGGGCGGTGGTGCGTTCGGCGACGAAGCGGGACACCAGCCGGCGGCCTGGTCTCGGACGTCGAAGTCGGCGATCACCTCGCGCAGGTGGCCGATCAGGACGTCGTAGTCGCGGACCTCCCCGAGCACCTGGCCCAGCCAGCCGAGATCGGCGCGCACCGGTTCCGCGGTGGCCCCGACCAGCGCGCTGGAGGATTTCAGCACGCTCCGCATCCGCCGTTGCGCCACGCGCATCTGGTGCAGTTCTTCCGGATCGGCACCGGCCCGGGTGCCGGGTTCGCGGGACAGCAGTTCGCGCAGTTCGTGGTCGAGTTTGGCGCGCACGTGCGCGGCCGCCGGGGCCTCGGGGTCCGCTTTCGCCGGTTCGGCGGGGAGCCCGAGTGCGGCCGGCGTCGTCGGTTCCGGAGTGCGGCGGCTGGTCGCTTCGGAAGTCACGTGGTTAATGGTAGGTGAACAACGAGCGGATCGGAGTCCGCCGAAACAGCGAGAGGGTGCGCTCCCGCCGCGGGAAGCGCACCCTCTCGAAGGCTGGATCAGTTGGCGTGCAGTGCTTCGTTCAGCTTGATGCCGACGCCGCCGCGCGGCACGACCTCGACCGCGCCGGTCGCGGAGTTGCGCCGGAAAACCGCGCCGGAGATGCCCGATAGCTCGCGTGCCTTGACCGTCTTGCCGTCGACCTCGACCTTGGTGCCCGCGGTGATGTACAGCCCGGCCTCGATCACCGAATCGTCGCCGAGGGAGATGCCCGCGCCGCCGTTCGCGCCGATCAGGCAGCGCTCGCCGACCGAGATCACCTCGGTGCCGCCGCCGGACAGGGTGCCCATGATCGACGCGCCGCCGCCGACGTCGCTGCCGTCGCCGACCAGCACGCCCGCCGAGATGCGGCCCTCGACCATCGACGCACCGAGCGTGCCCGCGTTGAAGTTGACGAAGCCCTCGTGCATGACGGTGGTGCCGGACGCGAGGTGCGCGCCGAGGCGTACGCGGTCGGCGTCGGCGATGCGGACGCCGGTCGGCAGCACGTAGTCGACCATCCGCGGGAACTTGTCCACGCCGTACACCGCGACCGCGCCGCGCGACCGCAGCCGCAGCCGGGTCTGCTCGAAGCCCTCGACCGGGCACGGGCCGTGGCTCGTCCACACGACGTTGGCCAGCAGGCCGAAGATGCCGTCGAGGCTCTGCCCGTGCGGCCGGACCAGCCGGTGCGACAGCAGGTGCAAGCGCAGGTAGACGTCGTGGGCGTCGGCGGGCGCGGTGGCAAGGCTGCCGATCGTGACGCGCACCGCGACGACCTCGACACCGCGGTCGGTGTCCGGGCCGAGCAGTGCGGCCGCGGACTCGCCGAGCAGCTCGGCGGTCTGCTCCGCGGTCAGCCGTTCGGTGCCGCTGGTGCCTGCGTCGACCAGCTTGGGGTGCGGGTACCAGGTGTCCAGCACGGTCCCGTCGGACGTGACGGTCGCCAGCCCGACGCCGACGGCGCCGGTCGTTTCGGGGTCAGGGGTCTGCTCGCTCACGCTGGTCACGGTAGCCGAAGCGAGCCGGATCAACCCGTGGTGGCCAGCTGGTTCACCTTTTGCTTGACCTCGGTCAGCGCGGCCGAGATGGACACGAGCGCCTGCGTGCACTCCCCGCCCGGCGTCGCCACGGTGGTGCAGCCTGCCTGGCGGAACGCGCCGACCGCCTGGTCGATCGCGGTCGCGTCGCGGTCGAGCGGCTGGTTGACCGTCTTGCCTGCTTTCGCCAGCTTGTGCACCGAACCGGCGGTGTTGCCCACCTCGGTGACGTATTTCTCACAGCCCTTGGGCAGCTGGGTTTGCGGGCCGGTGAAGCAGGAGTCGGCCGACAGCGCCTCGAGCTTGGTCGGCAGGGCGTCCGGACCCGGATCGCCGGCGCCCGGACGGGCCTTGGGCCCGGCCTCGGTACTGCAGCCGGTGAGGACGAGGGCGAGGACGCCGAGAGCGACCAGGGAGCTTCGCGTGCGCACGTCCTCACGGTAGCCCCCGTGCTGGCTGGGTACGGTGCCGGTATGACCTCCCTTGACCTGCGCGCCGATCCGGCCGAGCTCACTGCTGCCCTTGTGGATGTGTTCAGCGTCTCTGGGGAGGAGGGGCGGCTTGCTGACTTGGTGCAGGCGGCGTTGGTGGAGCAGGCTCCGCATTTGGAGGTTGTGCGGAATGGGGATGCTGTGTTGGCACGGACTCATTTGGGGCGGGCTTCGCGGGTGATTCTTGCCGGGCATTTGGATACTGTGCCGGAGAATTCCAACTTGCCTTCTCGGCGTTCTGGAGCTGGGGACGATGCGGTGCTGCATGGGCTTGGTTCGGTGGATATGAAGGGTGGGGATGCGGTGTTTTTGCATCTCGCCGCTACTTTGCCGGAGCCTCGGCATGATGTGACGTTTGTTTTTTATGACAATGAAGAGGTTGAGGCGGTTAAGAACGGGCTTGGGCGGATTGAGCGGGAGTTGCCTGAGTGGCTCGTGGGGGATTTGGCGGTTGTGGGGGAGCCGTCTAATGGGGTGATTGAGGCTGGGTGTCAGGGGACTTTGCGGGTTGAGGTTCGGACTTCTGGGGTTCGGGCGCATACTGCTCGGGCTTGGATGGGGTCGAATGCGATTCACGCGTTGGCTGAGCCGTTGCGGCGGTTGGATTCTTATTCGGCTCGGGTTGTCGAGATTGATGGGCTGACTTATCGGGAAGGGCTGCAGGCTACTGCTATTTCTGGTGGGGTGGCTGGGAATGTTGTGCCTGATGCTGCTGTTTTGACGGTTAATCATCGGTTTGCGCCGGATCGGGGGGCGGAGCAGGCTGAGGCTCATGTGCGTGAGGTTTTTGACGGGTTTGATGTGACGTTGGTGGATATGTCGCCGGGGGCGTTGCCTGGGTTGTCGGAGCCTGCTGCTGCGGAACTTGTGGCTGCGGCTGGGGGGACTGCTGCGGCTAAGTTGGGGTGGACGGATGTGGCTCGGTTTGCTGCGTTGGGGATGCCTGCGGTGAATTTTGGGCCTGGGGATCCTACGTTGGCGCATACGCAGCAGGAGAATGTTCGGGTTGGGGAGATTCGGGGGGTTGCTGAGGTGTTGAGGAAGTTCCTTAGTTGAGGGGTCGGCTCGTCGCCTGGCGGCGACATTGCGCACGGGTGGTTGCGTGGGGCACCCCGAAGGTTGATTGTGCTGACGGTCTGGGGGTGCTTGTCAAGGCGGGAAAGATGCCTTGACAAGCACCCCCAGACCGCAGGAGAGCTTCGTATCGGGGTGCGGGGGAGGGGCTGGGTGCCTCGATAGTTGGGTGCACTGGTGCGGTTTGGGGGCTGGGTGCACCGAAGGTTGGGTGCATCGGCTGCGGTTTCGGGTTGGGGCTAGCGCCCCAATGTGGCATTGGGTGCGTCAGATGCACCGAACGCCACATTGGGTGCGTGGGACGCACCGAATGCCACATTGGGTGCGTGGGACGCACCGAATGCCACATTGGGTGCGTGGGACGCACCGAATGTGGCGTTGGGGCGGCATCGTGGCGTGTGGTGGGGCGGGCGAGCGGGAGTGGGCTGTGAAGGGCTCCTTGAGGGAATCTGATTCCGTGAAGGGGTCCCTCACGGCGTGCGGAAGTACGTGAGGGGAACCCTGAGGGACTCTGAGTGCGTGAGGGTTCCCCTCACGCACTTAGGGCCGCCGGGGAGCGGTCCCTGGCGGCCCTTCTGTTGAGCTGAGGCCGGGGCGGCGCCTTGCGCAGCACCCCGGCCCGCAGCGGTCTAGCGGCCTTGCAGCGACTTCACGTTGTCGCCGAAGGTCCAACCCCTTGAGCCGTCCCAGTTGATTGACCAGTCCATTAGGCCTTTCAGGCCCGGGACGCTTTGGTAGGCCTGCGAAACCGAGCCGGGGTCCATGTAGCCGCCGCCTGCGCCTGGTTGGGCTGGGAGGCCTGGGACCTGTTTGTCTGCCGGGACGCGGATGGTGGTGCCTTGTACGGTTAGGCCCTTGTCCAGGCACTGTGTCTGGACCGTGAAGCCTTGCACCGTTCCTGCTTCGTAGCTGTCTCCGGAGCAGCCGTACATGGAACCGTTGTAGTACTGCATGTTCAGCCACCACAGTTGGCCGTTGTCCACATACTTCTTGATGATCGGCAGGTATGCGCCCCAGATTGAGCCGTAGGTTACCGAGCCTCCGGTGACGTAGGCCGTTTCTGGGGCCATGGTCAGGCCGAAGCCGGAGGGCATCTGCGACAGGACGCCGTCGATGATGCGTTCCAAGTTCGCCTGCGAGGCGGACAACGTGTTGATGTCGCCGCTGCTTGACAAGCCCGTTTCGATGTCGATGTCTATTCCGTCGAAGTTGTACTTCTTCAGGATCGGCACGATGGTGCTGACGAACTTGTCGGCGACCGAGCTCGAAGACAGGTCGATGCCTGCTGCCGCGCCGCCGATGGACATCAGGATGGTGGCGCCGGCGTCTTTGGCCGCGCACATCTCGGCGGGAGTCGACACCTTCACCGTGGCGTCCATGCCGTCTTCCCATTGCACGGTGCCGTCGGAGAGGATCACCGGGAAGGCGGCGTTGATGACGTTGTAGCCGTGGGCGGCCATGCTCGGGTCGTTGATCGGAACCCAGCCCATGCCGGGGTGGACGCCGTTCGAGGCTCCGTCCCAGTTTTCCCAGTAGCCTTGCAGCACTGAACCGGAGGGTCTCGGCTTGACGGCGCAGGTGTCCGATTGCGGTGCGGCGGCCGCCGAGGCGGGGGCGACTCCGGCTAGCGGCAGTGCGAGCAGGGCCGCCACGGCGGTCCCGAACCAGCGCGATTTCCGTTCGAACATCACGGCTCCCGTCCCGATAACGGTGTTGCCGCAACGGTAAGCGGCGGGCTGAGGGGATGCCTACCCCCGATCGTATGGTCTAGACAAATTCGCGACCAAGGTGGTCTGGACAACCACAAAAAGAGACCAGCCGGGCACGAAGCGCCGTGCCCGGCTGGTCTTGGGGGAACTAGGGAGAGATTACTGCGTCAGCAGGCCCCGCTGTCGGTCCAGACGGCCCAGGAACCGGGCGCACCCGGCTCAGCGCCGACGGAGTACCACGACGAGGTCCACTTGTGGCTCTTGTACGAGACGACATCGCCCGGACCGTAGAACTTGTTCGAGTCCCATGCCGTCACGCCGCCGCAGCCGCCCGGGTTGCCGCTGCCCACGGTGAGCGTGAAGTCCGCGGTGTGGGTGGCGTTCGCGCCGGTGGCGGTGATCGTGACCTTGCTGGTGCCGTTCGGCGTGCTGGCCGTCGTGGCGATCGTGACGGTCGCGGTGGCGCCGGACTGGACGGTCGCCGGGTTGAACGTCGCGGTCGCGCCCGAGGGCAGGCCGCTCGCGGTCAGCTTCACCGACTGCGCGTTGCCGTTGGTGATCTTGGTGGTCACCGTCGACGTGGCGGACTGTCCAGGCTGGACAGTCGCGGTCGAGGGCGACAGGCTGACCGAGAAGTCGTTGCCCGCGGGCGGGTTGCCGGTGCAGGTGGCCTCACCGGAAACCGCGGCGACCGAAACCGCGTCCCACGCCGCCTTGGTGGCGTTGAACTCGGTGCAGCTGCCCGGGAACAGGTCGACCGCCGCCTGCAGGGTGGCCTTGCGGGCCGCCTTGTGGTTCCAGGACGAGGTCTTGTGCAGCAGGCCGTTGTAGAAGATCTTGCCGGCCTTCTGGATGCCGATGCCGGTGATGCTGCTGTTGTTGCAGGTCGGGCTCGTCGGCTGGCCATCCGTGGGCGAAGTGCCCTCGGACAGCAGGTAGAACCAGTGGTTCTGCGGGCCCGCCGCCGCGTGCACCTCGGTGTTCGGGATCGACGACGAGTAGCAGTTCGGGTCGCCCTCGCGGCTCGGGTCGTACATGTAGCGGATCGGGCCGTTGCCGACCAGGTTCACGCCCTCGCCGACGGTGAAGTCGGGAGTGTCGACCGGGTTGTTCGCGTAGAACTCGGTCAGCGCGCCGAACACGTCGCCGGTGGACTCGTTGAGGCCGCCGTTCTCGTTGCCCGAACCCGCGCCGCCCGGCGTGTTCTGGAAGATGCCGTGCCCGAACTCGTGTCCGGCCACGTCCATCGACGTCGCCTGGCGCTGGTTGTCCTGCGAGTGCCCGAAGTGGGTGGACGAGCCGTCCCAGTAGGCGTTGACGTCGTTCAAACCGACCGACGCCGGGAAACCGTTGCCGTTGCCGTCGATACCGCTGCGGCCCAGCCAGTCCTTGAGCATGTTCCACTCGGTCTGCACCGTGTAGAGCACGTCGACGCAGCCGGTTTCGAGGTCGGTGCCCTGGCCGTTGCCCCAGTTGTTGCTGGACTTCGTGAACACCGAGCCGCCCTCGCGGCCGCAGCTGATGCCGGGCCGGGTCGAGTCGCGCATCGAGTACGAGCTGCCGGAGCCGCTCGTGTCGATGCTGACCTGGCCGGCGTAGTAGCTGTTGCCGTTGCCCGCCGCGCGCGGGGCCGCGGCGTTCGAAGCGGCCTTCGCCGGGCTTTCGGCCTTCACGTCGTCACGCTGGTCGAGGACCTTGCCGGTGGCGGCGTCGACGAAGACGTGCAGGTTGCTCGGTGCCTTCGCAGTGCGGCCCTTGACGACCACCTCGTAAGCCAGTTTCGGCTGTGCGCCGCCGAGAACGACCAGATCAGGCTTGCTCACCGTGCTCACGGTCTGCAGCTGAGCGCGGGCGACCGAAGCCGCGCGCGCCGAGTCGACAGTGGGCGTGGTGCCCACGGTGATCGCCGCGCCGTCGGCGGAGTCGGTGCCGCGCACGCGGCCCGTTCCGTCGGCGACGATCACCGCATCCCCGCCGACGACCCGAAGGCCGTCGTAGGTGCGCTCGTAGGAGTTGTAATACAGCCCGGCGTCGCCCAGGGTGGTGCTGACGCGGTGCAGGCTCTCGGCCGAGCTCTTGCGGAGCCCGACCGCGCCTGCGGCGGCGACCCGGTCGGCGGCCGCGATCGCGGTGGCCTGCGGGTCTGCGGTGGGGTGGGCGGGGGCCGCGGATGCCGGGGTCACCGGCAGCGCGAGCAGGGAAAGGGCGAGACCGGCGACACTTGCGATGCCGGTGGCGAGCCCTCTTCTGGACGTCATCGACAGTCCTTTCGGGGTACACGATGGGGAAAAGCGCAACGCGTTGAGCTGGGCTGATCAGGCCGCGGACACCGTGAGTAAAAAAGCGCTCACGGGGGCGGTCAATGCGCTGAACGGACCAGCGGGACCCCGGGAGCGATCAGGACTATTCCTCTCAGGTGGCCCCGTAGCAGGGAAAACGCCGATTCGGGACGGGCCGGGCGACTTTCGTCGGTAGTTGCCGACAACCGGCCATTGGTAGGAGGACCGGAACCCGCTGGTGGTCCGCTTTCGCGCGTTCAGCCGCGGGCAACCGATCCGTCACGCTCCGGTGCCTACGCGGGCGCCCGCCGGGGCCGCTCGGCCCGTAGGCTTGGCTGGTGAGCGAACAGTCTGAGTTTCCCGACGGCCAGTACCCCGAACGTCCGGTGGAGCGGCACAAGGGCCCGGTGGTGCTCCGGCGCGATCGGCGCGATCAGGGCAGCACCACCGATCAGCGGCTGCTCGATTCGCGCGGGCCGAGCGACTGGGTGCACACCGACCCGTGGCGCGTGCTGCGCATCCAGGCCGAGTTCGTCGAGGGGTTCGGCGCGCTGGCCGAGGTTCCGCGCGCGGTGACCGTGTTCGGTTCGGCGCGCACCAAACGCGACAACCCGGAGTACGAACTGGGCCGCAAGATCGGGGCCGCGCTCGCCGACGCCGGATTCGCGGTGATGACCGGCGGCGGCCCGGGCGCGATGGAAGCGGTGAACCGCGGCGCGAACGAGGCGGGCGGGTTCTCCGTCGGGCTGGGCATCGAGCTGCCGTTCGAGCAGGGCCTGAACCCGTGGGTCGACCTCGGCGTGAACTTCCGCTATTTCTTCGCGCGCAAGACCATGTTCGTCAAGTATTCGCAGGCGTTCATCTGCCTTCCCGGCGGATTCGGCACGCTCGACGAACTGTTCGAGGCGCTGACCCTGGTCCAGACCAAGAAGGTCACGAAGTTCCCGGTGGTGCTGTTCGGCACCGAATACTGGGGCGGGCTGTACGACTGGATCGAGAAATCGGTGCTGGGCGGCGGGAAAATCGGCGAGAAGGACCTCGCCCTGCTGCACTTGACCGACGACATCGACGACGCGGTGCGCGTCGTGCAGGACTCTTATCAGGCTTGGGAGGACACGCACTGATGCGGATTTGTGTGTTCTGCGGTTCGGCGCAGGGCTTTTCGCCGGAGTACGCCGAGGCGGCGGCCGGCGTCGGGAAACTGCTGGCGCAGCGGGGAATCGGCCTCGTCTACGGCGGCGCGAGCGTCGG
Organism: Amycolatopsis albidoflavus; assembly: GCF_039525725.1. Classification (NCBI taxonomy): domain Bacteria; kingdom Bacillati; phylum Actinomycetota; class Actinomycetes; order Pseudonocardiales; family Pseudonocardiaceae; genus Amycolatopsis; species Amycolatopsis albidoflavus. The sequence continues at coordinate 178,701 of NZ_BAAAHV010000033.1, read as the reverse complement.
CACCATGGGCGTGGTGGCCAACGCCGCGCTCGCGGCGGGCGGCGAAGTGATCGGCGTGATCCCGGAAGTGCTGTCGAGCGTGGAAATCGCGCACGGCGGGCTCACCGAATTGCACGTGGTCGCCGACATGCACCAGCGCAAAGCGAAAATGGCCGCGTTGTCGGACGCGTTCGTCGCGTTGCCCGGCGGCGTCGGCACCCTCGAGGAATTGTTCGAGGTGTGGACGTGGGCGCAGCTCGGCATCCACCGCAAGCCGATCGGACTGCTCGACGTCGCCGGGTATTACTCGCCGCTCGTGGCATTTGCCGATCAGATGCTGGAGAAGGGTTTCCTGCGGCCGGAGACCCGGGAGTTGATCAGCGTCGCGTCTGATGCCGACAAGCTGGTCGACATCCTGAGCCGCTCGGTCGGATAACGCGTCACGACGCTTTTTCGTCCGGCCGTTTGTGATAGGTGTCGACGTATTCCTGTCCGGACAGTTCGAGGATCGCGTACATGATCTCGTCGGTCACCGACCGGCGGATCGCCGAGGACGAGTCCTGGCCCTCGTAGCGCGAAAAGTCCAGCGGTTCGCCGAACCGGACCCGGATCTTGGCGGGCCGCGGGATTTTCGCGCCGTTCGGCTGGATGCCCTCGGTGCCGAACAACGCGACCGGAACCACCTTCGCCCCGGTGGACAGCGCGAGCGCGGCGACGCCGGTGTGCCCGCGGTGCAGCCGTCCGTCGAGCGAGCGGGTGCCCTCCGGGTAGATCGCGAACACGCCGCCGTCGGTGAGCACCTTGCGGCCCGCTTCGAGCGCGGCGAGCCCGGCCTGGGCGTTGCCGCGTTCGACCGGGATGTACCCGAGCGCGTCGAGCGATTTCGCGATGAACCGGCCCTTGAGCCCCTTGCCGGTGAAGTACTCGGCCTTGCCGAGGAACCGGACCTGCCGCGGCGTGGTGAACGTGATCACACCGGTGTCCAGCGCCGCCCGGTGGTTGGAGGCGAGCAGCACCGGGCCGTCCCCGGGAATGTTCTCCACGCCCTCGACCTTGGGCCGGTACAGCACGCGGACCAGCGGTCCGAGCACGAAACGGACGAGCAGCGTGAGCAAAGGTTCTCCCTCCGGAGGATCGGGCGCCGGTTCCAGCATGGCACGATCGCCTCCATGAGCTGGTTTCACCGTCGCACCTGGCAGGAGCCCGGGTGGAGCGCCGCGGACATCCTCGCCGCCAAACGCGGCCGGACGGTGTCGGTCGTGCTGCCGGCGTTGGACGAGGAGGAAACGGTCGCCGCGGTGGTCGCGTCGGTGCGCCCGCTGCTCGGCGGGGTCGTCGACGAGCTGGTGGTCGTCGATTCAGGTTCCACGGACGCGACCGTCGAGGTCGCCGCGGCCGCCGGGGCCCGCGTGGTGCGCCGCGAGGACGTCGTGCCGGAGCTGACGCCGCGCCCCGGCAAGGGCGAGGTGCTGTGGCGCTCGCTCGCCGCGACGACCGGCGACGTGGTGGTGTTCCTCGACTCCGACCTGGTCGACCCGGACCCGGCGTTCGTGCCCTCGCTGCTCGGCCCGCTGCTCACCGAGGACGGCGTGCACCTGGTCAAGGGCTTCTACCGCCGCCCGCTGCGCCTGGAGAGCACCGGCGGCGGCCGGGTCACCGAGCTGCTGGCGCGGCCGGTGCTGTCCGCGCTGCGCCCGGCGCTGGGCGAACTGGTGCAGCCGCTGGGCGGCGAGTACGCGGGCACGCGAGAGTTCCTGGAGTCGGTGCCGTTCGCCGGCGGGTACGGCGTGGAGATCGGCCTGCTGCTGGACGCCGAAGAGCGCTACGGCCTCGACGGCTTGGCGCAGGTCAACCTCGGCGTGCGCAAACACCGCAACCGGTCGCTGTTGCAGCTCGGCGTGATGTCCCGGCAGATCCTCGGCACCGCGCTGGCCCGCTGCGGAATGCCGAGTGCGGAGGCGGCGCGGTTCACGCAGTTCGTGCAGGTGTCCGGGGAATGGGTGCCGGACGTGACGGAGGTGCCGGTGGCGGACCGGCCGCCGATGCGGGAGGTGCTGGCCGCCCGGCAGCCGTGACGTCCGTCCATATTGGACACGCGGTGGTTTTCACCGAAATGTCATCGCTGCACGCTACGTTCGGGGCCGATTCGGCTCGAACGACCGGGGGCGATGGGCATGGCCAAAGACCGGCTGGATTCCAGCACCGTGAACCAGGTGAAACTACGCAATCTGGCCATCCGGCAGCCGGATCGCAAGGTCGTGCAGGTCTGTGCGGACGACGGCAGCCGCGACGGGTTCCCGGTCGGCTGGGCTGAGCTGGCCCCGCATCCCCATTACCGGCGCCTCTCGTGGCACACGGTCGTCCGGACCGTGCCCGGCGACGACTACAGCTACTGGCACGGCGGGCTGGCCCGCCGGGCGAGCTACGGACCGGTGGAGCACGGAGGGCGCGAGACTCTCGGTGCCGCGATCCGCGAGATCCTCACGCTCGCCCAGTGGGGCGACGTCCTGGCCGACCACGAGGTCCGCTCCGGCCGGACCGGGACTTATCTCGCCACGATGGACCCGAAGCAGGCTGACTGGCTGGCCAAGCTCGACGAGCCGAAGGGGATCACCCATCTCGGCGGAGGACGGGTCCGGCTCGACAACGTCGTGGTGGCTCTGTTCCGAGGTGCGCCGGAAGTGAACATGTACGTCGACGCTGACGACGTGTTCCACATTCATCCGATGGACCCGCCGATTCAGCTCACCCGGGAACGGTGAGCGCTAGTCGCCCCTCCTCGAGAGTGAGGACCTGGTCGAACCCGTAGACGTGCTCCGGCCGGTGCGTCACCAGCACGACGGTTCCCTTGGCCTGCGCGAGAACTCGGGCCAGGACTTCGTCGCCGTGTGCGGGGTCGAGACCTTCCACCGGTTCGTCGAGGACCAGTACTGGCGGCGCGGCGAGTACGGCGCGGGCGAGGATCAGGCGTTGCCGTTGACCGCCGGAGAGGGCGTCGCCGTTCTGGCCGGTGTCCCGGTCCAGCGGGAGGTCGAAGCCCGCGGTTTCGCAGGCGGCGCGCAGGTCGTCGTCGGTGGCTTCCGGGTTGGCGAGCAGCAGGTTTTCGCGGACGGTCGTGGCGAAGACGTGCGCGTCGGCGAGTGCTCCGGAGATCAGGGCGGGGTGTGGTCCGGCCACGGGACGGCCGTCGACGGTGATCGCGCCGGACGTGGGGGAGACGAAACCGAGCAGGACGTGCAGCAGGGTCGTCTTTCCGGCCCCGGAGGGGCCGAGGATGCCGAGCCGGGTGCCGGGCGGCAGGTCGAGGTCGATGCCTTCGAGCGCGGCGCGGCGGCCGGGATGACGCACGCTGACGTTGGCCAGCCGGAAATGTCCTGGTCCAGGGGTTGGTTCCGGGGCGGGTGCTGGGGCGGCGAGGACGGCGCGTACTCGGCTCAGCGACGCGCGGATTTCGGGGATACGCTCGGCGGCGGTGAGCAGCGGCAGGACCAGCTCGAAGAGGGCCATCGTGGTCAGGGTGAGGGCCGCGGTGACCGGAATGCTTGCTGGGCTGAGCAATGCGACTGCGGCGGTGGTCGCGAATTGCACCGCCACTCCGGCGGCGGTGACCACGGCTAGGCGGCGGCCGGTGCGCCGGGAGTCCGCGGCTAGTTCCTGGATTACCTTGGTGGCGCGGTCTTTCTCGCGTTGCTCCCAGCCGTAGGCGATCAGTTCGTGGCGGCCGAGGACGAGTTCTACGGTGCGTTCGGCGAGCTCCTGTCGTCTCTGGGGTGTTCTTCCTCTTGGCACCAGAAGAATTACTGCCGTGAGGAGTCCGATAAGGACAATCCCGGCGAGCGGAAGGCTTACCAAGCCAGCGAAAACCACCACGGCGAGACCGACGGTTCCGGCGACCACTGCCGGTAGCGCGAGCCGGAGAATGGCGTCCTGTACAGCGTCCACATCGGACACCAGGCGGGTGACCAGATCCGCGCCGGAGTGTTCGGCGACGCGGCGGGGGAGAAGGGCTTGGTACACCCGGGTTCGCAGGGAACCGAGGTAGCGGAGGACAACGTCGTGTCCGGCAAGGCGTTCGGCGTAGCGGAGTCCGCCGCGGGCCAGCGCGAAAACCCGCACGGCGACGATCGCGAGCGTGAGTGCGGCGAGCGGAGGTTGTTCGGCGGCGCGCATGAGCAGCCACGCCGCGGTGCCGGTCAATCCGAGTCCGGCGAGTTCGGCGCCGACGGCGAGAAGGGTCGCGCGGACGAGTTTCATACGGTCACCCCATGGTTGAGTTCGACCGTCCGCGACGCGAGCGCGGCCAGCGTCGGTCGGTGCGCGACCAAGACCGCGGTGCGTCCGGGTAGCAGTTCCCTCGCGCCTGCCAGCACGGTCGCTTCGGAGCGCGCGTCGAGGCGGGCGGTGGGTTCGTCCAGCAGGACCAGTCCGGCTTCGGTGCGGGACAAGGCGCGGGCCAGGCCGACGCGTTGCCGTTGCCCGGCGGACAGTTCGGCGCCCAGTTCGCCGATCTCGGTCGCGTAGCCGTCGGGGAGGTCGGTGACGATGTCGTCGACCCGGCGTCCGCCGGTGTTTTCCTTGAGGGTGCCGCGAAACAGCGTCGGACGTTGCGGCAGCCACGCGGTGTCGCGCAGCCAGGACGAATGGTCGAGGGCGCGCAGATCGACGCCGTCGATCAGGACCCGGCCGGACGTCGGCTGGACGAAACCCAGCAGGACCGCGAGCAGAGTGGACTTTCCGGAGCCGCTCGGCCCGACTAGCGCGAGGTGTTCGCCGGGGTGAATTGTTAAGTCCACTTCGGACAGCGCCTGGGTTTCGCCGTAACGCACAGAGACGCGATCGAATGCCACTTCCGGTGGGCCGAGGCGGCGGGTTCGCGTGCCGGATCGGCGGACAGCGGTTGGTGCGTCGAAGATTTCCTTCAGTGCGGTGAGTCCTTCGGCGGCGGCGTGGAACTTCGCTCCGGCGGTGCGCAGCGGTAGGTATGCCTCGGGTGCGAGGACAAGGACAAGCATCGCGGTGTGCGCGGTCATCGAACCGGATAGCAGCCGGAATCCGATCGGTACTGCGACGAGTGCGATCGACAGCGTGGCGACGAGTTCAAGCACCAGCGCGGAAAGGAAAGCGACCTTCAACGTCCGGATAGTGGCGTCGGCGTGTGCGTTGGCCATCTCGCGCACGATGCGGGTCTGGGCTTGCGCACGGCCGAACAGCTTGAGCGTCGGCAACCCTCGGACGACGTCGAGGAAGTGTCCGCCTAGCCGGGTCAGCAGTGTCCATTGTGTACGCGCTTTTGTGTGTGCTCCGATGAGTGCGCCGAAGACCGGGATCAACGGCACAGTGGCAGTCACGATCAACGCGGAGGTCAGATCGGCGGTGAAAATCCTTGCCAGTACCGCGATTGGCACCAGTACGGACAGGATCATCGCGGGCAGGTAGCCGGTGAGGTAGGTCGCGGTGGCATCGACCCCTTTGGTGATTCGCGTGGCAGTCGCGCCGGGGTCGCCGGCCGCGTCGAGCAACCGGCGACGCAGGCCTGCTTGCGCCGAAGCTGTGAAATGACTGGTGAGCAGGCCCTGTCCGACGGCGAGAAGGATTCGCGCCCCGACGGCGACGACCAGCGCGACCGAAACGCCGCCGCCGGTGAGCAGGGTCGCCAGCCCGTCCGCCTGGACAAGCACGGTGACAGCGGTGACGACACCCAGCACGGCGAGCGCCGCGAGGTAACCGCGGAGACCAGGTAGGGCAGGCATGGCGAGACTCCTTCAGAAGTGCAGCAACGATTTCTCGTCGACCGGACGCCGATGTGCCCGCCAGGTCAGCCACTGCACGGCGATCAAGACGAGGAGCGCGGGCGCGGCGAACCAGCCGATCACCGCGGCCATGTCCGGCGTGGTGGCGGCCTGATCGACGGTCAGCTGGTAGCCCGTCGGTGCCGACAGGACCACGGGGAAGCGCAGCACGCCGACCAGCAGCGCCGGGCAGGCGCTCAGAAGCATCACGGCGGGCAGCGCCAACCGTGGTCGACGGAGTCCGAAGAGGACAGTCGAATAGGCCGCGAAACCAATGGCGACAACCGCTAACGCAGCCCAAGAAACGTCGGAAACCGAGAAAGCGCCCCAAATAGTCGCGACCACCAGGAACACGCCGACCGGAGCCAGGAAGGAGCGAGTCAACCGACGAACCCGGCCGGCGATCTCGACGGGACCGCGCACCGCGAGGAAAACCAGCCCCTGCAAGCAGAACAGCGCGACAAATCCGAGCCCCCACAGCACCGCGTACGGATTGAACAGTGCCAAGACGTCGTCAGCCGGACGCCCTTGCGCATCGAGCGGAAGCCCGCGCACGAGGTTGCCGAGGAATAACCCCCACGAGACCGCCGTGACCAACGCGCCCGCGGTAATGGCGAACGTCCACCCGCGCCGGTTGCCTTCCGGATGTCGACTCCGCAGCTGCACTGCCGCACTGAAGGTGACCAATCCCAGCAACAACAGCACCACCAGCACGTAAGCCCCGGCGAACACCCGGCCTTCCAGATGCGGGAACGCGCCGAACAACACCCCGACGGCCGCGACCAGCCACACCTCGTTGGCCAGGAAGAACGGGCCGACCGCGCCGAGCACCCGCCGCTGTCCAGCCTCGTCGCCGGAGCGGGAGAGCGCGGGCAGCAGCATCCCGACGCCGTAGTCGTAGCCGGCCAACGCGAAGTAGCCGCCCAGCAGCAAGCCGAGCACACCCCACCAGATCGTCACCACGGGTCACACTCCACTCAGGACAGGAAGTTCGGTTTCCGCCGTCGCGACAGCCGGGCCGCGTTTGGCGATCCGGGCGAGCAGCACCCAGTCGGCGATGGCCAGCACGACGAACAACAGCGTGAAAGCGGTGAAGGAGAACAGGATCTGCCCGCCGCTGACGTCGGCGACCGCGTCCGCGGTGCGCAGCTTGCCCCACACCAGCCACGGCTGACGGCCGATCTCGCGGACCAGCCAGCCCAGGATCGCGGCGACGAACGGCACGGCGATCCCCGGCACCATCAGGAAGAGCACCGGCCGCGCCCGCAGCAGCAGGTCGCGAAACAGCAGCAGCGTGCCGATCAGCGAGGCGAAAAACGCGAAGAAGCCGACCATGATCATCATCCCGAGCGGCAGCCCGACGCCCGCCGAGCCCTTGAACTTGTCCGGCTGATACCCGGCGACCTCCGCGAACTGCGCGAACCCGGCCTGGACCACCAGCACGCTGCCGATCAGCGACGTCACGACGCCCATCCGCAGCGACCGGCGAAAGAAGTCGATCTCGTTGGTGCGCTTGAGAAAGTGATATGCGCTGACCCCGGTCACGAAGAACCCGCCGGTCAGCAGCGCGGCCCCGAGGACGTGCGGCAGCGACGCGACCAGCGCCGGGTTCGCGAACAACGCGCCGAAGTCGTCCAGGCGCAGCACGCCGTTCTCCATCCGCGAACCGACCGGGTTCTGCAGGAAGGAGTTGGCGACCATGATGAACAGCGCCGAGGCGTAGGCGGTCAGCGTGACCAGCCACAGCACCGCGAGATGCAGCCACTTGTTCATCCGGCCGCGGCCGAAGATCCACAATCCGAGGAACGTCGATTCCAGGAAGAACGCCACCAGCGTCTCGATCGCGAGCGGCGCGCCGAAAACATCCCCGGCGAACGCGGACAGCCCGGTCCAGGTCATCCCGAACTGGAATTCCATCACGATTCCGGTGACGATTCCGAGTGCGTAGTTGACCACGTACAGACGGCCCCAGAACGTGGTCATCCGGTGCGGCTGCTCGCCGCCGCGGATCGTCGCGCGCGTCTGCATGATCGCCACCATGGTCACCAAACCCAAGGTGAGCAGCACAAACAGGAAGTGAAGCGAGGTGGTGGTCGCGAACTGGAGTCTCGCGATCGGCAGTGGGTCCATGCCGACGGATCCTATAGGTAGTGTGTCTACATGTAGCGGGTAAACCTATGAGATCGGGGAGATCTCAGGGTTTTTCCCGGACGGTCGCGCGGGCCGCGGAGATTAGCCTGCCAAGGACAAGATGGGTAGACTGACGACCTATGAAAGCGGACACGTTGCGCGGACACCTCGACGCGTTGCTGCTCGCCGTCCTCGACGGCCGCAAGCTGCACGGCTACGCGATCATCGAGGCGCTGTCGCTGCGTAGCGACGGAGCGCTCGACCTGCCCACCGGCACGGTGTACCCGGCGTTGCGCCGGCTCGAGCGCGCCGGCTGGCTGGCGAGCGAGTGGGACGTGGTGTCCGGCCGCAAACGGCGCACCTACCGGCTCACGCGCGCCGGACAGCAGGCGCTGGCCGCGGAACGGTCGCAGTGGCGGGAGTTCACCACGGTGATCGGCGGGGTGCTGGAACCATGACCACGACAAGCCGGGCCGCGACCAGCCCGATCGACGGCTACCTGGCCGAGCTGGACCGAGCGCTGGTCGGCCGCCGCGGCGCGAAGGCGGATCTGCTCGCCGAAGCCCGCGACGGTTTGCGGGACGCGGCCGAGGCGTACCGCGAGGGCGGCTGGAGCGAGGCGGAAGCGCAACGCCGCGCGGTAGCGGATTTCGGCCACGTCCGCGAGGTCGCCGGTGACTACCAAGCGGAACTGAGCATGCACAACGGCGTACGGACGTTGTGGCTGCTCGTCCTCGGCGTGCCCGCGATGCAGGCGTCGTGGGAGCTGGCGCGCATCTTCACGTACGGCTCCTGGTCGCGGCTGACCACGCCGAACCCCGGCTGGTACCCGTACGTCACGCAGCTCACCCACACCGCGCTCTACGCCGTGCCCGTGCTCGGCCTTCTCGCCCTGCTGAGCACGCGGTTGCTGAGCCGCCGATTCGACGGCGTCCGCACGGCCGGCATCTGCCGAGTGCTGGGCGCGATCGCGGTGGGCCTCAACCTGTTCTCGATCCTGCTGCTGATCGGAGCGACCGGGATAGTCGACGCGGCGCGCCTGTTCCTCAGCGGCCCGTGCGGCTTGCTGATGGTCTCGTGGGTGGTCCTGTCGTTCCGACTTGTCGTGCTAGCGCGACGTTCCTGGGGACGGTGTGCCACGATCGTCGCGTGACGACCGCGCTGATCTACCTCGTAGTCATGCTGCTGGTGGCCGCCGTGGTGTTCCTCCTGGCCGCTGTGGTGTTCGGCCGGGGCGAGGAACTGGCGCCGCTGCCGCCCGGCAGCTCGCCCACCCGCCTGCCCGCCGAGGACATCACCGGCGAGGACGTCCGCCAGGTGCGCTTCCAGCTGGTGTTCCGCGGGTACAAGATGTCCGAAGTAGACTGGGTGCTGCGCAGGACCGGTGTTGAACTGGACGAACTGCGCGAACGAGTCGCCCGCCTGGAAGCCGCGCAGCAACCGCGCGAAGCGGCGCACCGGAGGCCGGCAGGTGAGTGACCTGGTGCTGTCGGTAGACGTCGCGGCACCGGCTGGAACGACCTGGCTAGCGCTCACCGACTGGGCCCGCCAAGGCGAGTGGATGCTCGGCACGCAGGTGCGGGTCATCGAAGGCAACGGCCGCAGCGTCGGCTCGAAGCTGTCGGCCTTCACCGGCTTCGGCGGCATCGGCTTCACCGACGCCATGGAGATCACCACCTGGGAACCGCCCCTGCGCTGCACAGTGCGCCACCTGGGCAGCCTCGTGCAGGGAACCGGGGTCTTCCAGGTACTGGCCAAGGGCGCCAGCCATTGCACCTTCGTCTGGGCCGAACACCTCAAACTGCCGTTCGGCCTGCTAGGCCGCGCAGGCTGGCCCCTGGCGCGTCCCGCGTTCGCACTAGGAGTGCGCCACTCGCTGCGCCAGTTCGCGAGCTTCGCGGAGAACTATTCAATGGGGGAACAATGACGGACCTGCTGGGCGAAGACGGAATCGCCCGCTGCAGCTGGGGCAACTCGACCCCCGACTACGCGGCGTACCACGACGAGGAGTGGGGCGTCCCGCTTCATGGTGAGGCCGAGCTGTACGAACGCCTGTGCCTAGAGTCGTTCCAGTCCGGACTGTCCTGGATCACCATCCTGCGCAAACGCGAGAACTTCCGAAAAGCCTTCCGCGGCTTCGCCCCCGAGAAGGTCGCGCGCTTCAAGGAGAAGGACGTCGAACGCCTGATGCAGGACGCAGGCATCGTCCGCAACCGCGCGAAAATAGAGGCAGCGGTGAAGAACGCCCGCGCCGTAGCAGACCTGGACATCCCGCTAGACGAGCTCCTGTGGTCCTTCGCCCCCGCAAAACACCGCCGCCCCCGCACCATGGCGGATGTACCAGCGATCACCGACGAGTCGAAGGCAATGGCCAAAGACCTGAAAAAACGCGGCTTCGCCTTCCTAGGCCCCACCACCTGCTACGCCCTGATGCAAGCCACCGGCATGGTCGACGACCACGTAAAAGGCTGCTTCCGCGCAACGTGAGGTCCGTGAGGGCCACCTTCAGGGACTCAGAGTCCCTCAGGGTTCCCCTCACAGCCCTAAACCGCAGCCGATGCACCCAACAATCGGTGCACCCAGCCCCTCCCCCGCACCCCGATACGAAGCCTCTCTGCGGTCTGGGGTGGCTTGTCAAGGCATCTTTCCCGCCTTGACAAGCCACCCCAGACCGTCAGCACAATCAAGCTTCGGGGTGCCCCACCGCACCCTTCTTTTCCGCGGCGAAGCCGCTCTTTTCAGCGGCTCCGCCGCTCCTCTCTAAGCCTCACTTCCCCTGAAAGTTAGGCCGACGCTTCCCCACAAACGCCTCCACCGCCTCCGAATGATCAGCAGTAGCCCCCAACGCAGTCTGCGCCGCATCCTCAGCCGCCAACGCCTCCTCCAACGAAGACTCAGCCGCCACCGCCAACACCCCCTTGATCTTCGCGTAAGCCACCGTCGGCCCCCCAGCCAACTTCGCAGCCACCTTCTGCGCCCGAGCCGCCAGCTCCTCGTCCGGCACAACCTCCCCGACAAGCCCGATCCGCAAGGCCTCAGCCGAGTCCACCGTCCGAGCCATCAGCATCAACTCGGCAGCCCGCCCGTACCCGATCAACCGCTGCAACGTCCAAGACGCCCCCGAGTCCGGCCCCAGCCCGACATTCGCGAACGCCATCAAAAACGAAGACGACTCCGCCGCGATCCGCAGATCACTCGCGTAAGCGAAGGCCGCCCCAGCGCCGGCCGCAGTGCCGTTCACCGCCGCGATGACCGGCTTCGGCATCCCGGTGATGGCCTTGACGATCGGGTTGTAGTGGTCGCTGACCGTGTGCAGCGGGGCCGGGTCGTTCGCCTGCAGCAGGCCGACGTGCTCCTTGAGGTCCTGTCCGGCGCAGAACGCCTTGCCGGTCCCGGTGAGCACGACGGCGCGGACGTCCGGGTCCTCGGCGGCCGCGCGCAGCTCGGCGAGCAGGCGCTCCTTGAGCTCGACGGTCAGCGAGTTGTACGCCTCCGGCCGGTTCAGGGTCAGGGTGCGCACGCCGTCGGCGTCGGCGGTCAACAGGACGTCGGATGTGGTCACGAAATGCTCCTCTGAAGCGGCGGCTCGGGTTCTCGGGACTGAGTCTCGCACCCTCGGCGGGCGGCATACCAGCACCGATGCGGCGGCAAATGATCGGTCCGCGTTCGCGCCCGGGCGCTGATGAGGGACAATGGGGGACGAGACCCGGCTGGCATGGGAGTGCGCGACCCGGGCGCGCCGGTTGAGACGGAGGGAGCACGCTATGGCGGCCATGAAGCCCCGGACCGGAGATGGTCCCCTCGAAGTGACCAAGGAGGGGCGGGGCCTCGTCATGCGGGTGCCACTGGAGGGTGGCGGCCGGCTGGTCGTCGAGCTCTCCGCGGAGGAAGCGAAGGACCTCGGCGCTGCGCTGCAGGAGGTCACTGGCTGACCTGCGCTCTCCCCGCTCTGTCCACTGTGCACCCCGGTCTCCTCTTGGAGGCCGGGGTCGGTTCGTCTGCGCCCTAAGGTTGCTCGCTGTGCGTAACTCGCTACCACCCGTTCCCACGAAGCTGCCCGAAATCGAGGTCGTCGCCGCGACGCGCCGCGGAATCCCGCGAGCAGTGCTGGTCGCGCCGGCCGAGGCGGAGGAAGGCGCAGCGTACGGGTCGAGCGGACGCACCGCCGAAGTGCGCGAAGTGCCCGAAGACGGCGACGGCCCGCGCTGGGTCGCCGGTATCGGCGAAGGCGCGCCGAAGGACTTTCGCCGGACCGGTGCCGCGTTGGCGCGCGCGATGCGCGAAGCGGCCGAGAACCGTCCGATCCGGACAGTCCAGGTCGTACTGCCCGAAGACGCGACAGCGGAGCACGCCGCCGAATTCGCGGTTGGACTGTCGTTGGGCGGTTACCGGTTTGTGGTCACCACGACAGAGCCGAAGCCGCCGGTACCCGCCGTACGCCTCGTTGTCGCGCACGAGCGCGCCGTGCCCGCGTACGCAGAGGCAGTCGCGCGCGTACGCGTTCTCGCGGCGGCTGCTGCCTTTACGCGCGATCTCGCGAACACGCCGTCCAACATCAAGAACCCGGCATGGCTGGCGAACACCGCGGCGAAGGTGCTGGGCGGCACCGTCGACGTGACCGTGCGAGACGAGAAGTGGCTCGCCGACAAGGGGTTCGGCGGAGTCCTGGCGGTCGGCGGCGGTTCGGTTTCGCCGCCGCGCCTGATCGAAATGGCGTACCGCCCGCGCGGCGCGACGAAGCACCTGCTGTTCGTCGGCAAGGGGATCACCTTCGACACCGGCGGCATTTCGCTGAAGCCGGCCGACGGCATGCACCTGATGCGCACCGACATGGCGGGCGGCGCGGCCGTGATCGCCGCGATGCGCGCGATCGCCGAGCTGAAGCTGCCGGTACGCGTCACCGCGCTGGTGCCCGCCGCGGAAAACCACGTCTCCGGCGGCTCGTACCGGCCGGGCGACATCGTGCGGCACTACGGCGGCCAGACCACCGAGGTCGGCAACACCGACGCCGAGGGCCGGATGGTGATGGCGGACGCGCTCGCGTACGGCATCGCCCAGTTCAAGCCGGACCTGATCGTCGACGCGGCCACGCTGACCGGCGCGATGAAGGTGTCGCTGGGCGTGCGCACCGGCGGCGTCTTCGCGACCGACGACGACCTCGCCGCGCGGGTGATCGAGGCTGGTGCCCGCGCCGGTGAGGCGTGGTGGCGGATGCCGCTGGTCGAGGACTACGCGACCGGCATCGAAGGCGAGCTGGGCGACGTCCGGCAGGCCCCCGGCGGCCCCGGCGGGATCATGGCGGCGCTGTTCCTGCGCGAGTTCACGGCGGGGCTGCCGTGGGCACACCTGGACATCGCGGGCCCGGCGCGCGCGGACAAGCCGTATGACGACGTGGTGCCGGGCGCGTCGGGGTTCGCGGCTCGGACGTTGGTGGAGTTCGCGGCCTCCTACGAGGGCTAGTTCCTGCCCGCCAGCTCTTCGTCCCGGCGGGTGAGCACGATCGGCTCCCCGTCGGTGATCGCCACCGTGTGCTCCGAATGCGCGGTACGCGAGCCGTCGGCCGAGCGGATGGTCCAGCCGTCCGGGTCGTAAACGATCTTGTCCGTCGTGCGCGCCAGCCACGGTTCCAGCGCGAGCGTCAGGCCCGGCCGGAGTTTCATGCCCCGGCCTGCCTTGCCGCGGTTGGACACGTGCGGTTCGCCGTGCATGGTGCGGCCGATGCCGTGCCCGCCGAACTCGGTGTTGACCGGGTAGCCGTAGCCGGTCGCGACCTCCTCGATCGCGGCCGAGATGTCGCCGAGCCGGTTGCCCGCGCGCGACGCCTTGATCGCGGCTTCGAGCGCTTCCTCGGTGGCCCGGATGATCCGCTGGTCCTCCTCGGCGGGCGTGCCGACGATGACCGTGCGCGCGGAGTCCGCGGCCCAGCCGTCGATGGTGACCGCGATGTCCGCGGTGAGCACGTCGCCGTCGCGGAGGGTGTAATCGTGCGGCAGGCCGTGCAGGACGGCGTCGTTCACCGACAGGCAGATGACGTTGCGGAACGGGCCCTCGCCGAACGACGGCGCGTAGTCCCAGTAGCACGAGACGGCTCCGCGCCGCTTGATCATGCCGCGCACGTGGTGCTCCAGGTCCATCAGGTTCACGCCGACGTCGGCGAGCTTGCCGACCTCGGTCAGCACCTCGGCGATGAACCGCCCGGTCACGTGCATGCGGTCGATCTCCGCAGGCGTCTTCAGCTCGATCACGACTACCTCGCGTCCTCAGGTTCCGGTATTTCTATACCGGAAACGCTAGCACGGTACCGGGATACAAATACCACCCTGGCCGTTAGTCCGTCCTGCCGAGCACATGGTCTCGGAATGCTTGGACGGCGGGCGAAAGCGGCTCCCCGGCGCGCCAGGCGAGCCCGATCGTCCGGTGGACCGGCGGGTGCAGCGGGACCTCCGCGACGCCGGCCGGGGAGCCGGGTTCGAAGCGCGGCAGGAGCGCGACGCCCAGGCCTGCGCCGACGAGTCCGCGGACAGTGTCGGATTCCTGACCCTCGAAGGCGACCTTCGGCGTGAAACCGGCGGCGGCGCAGAGGTCGTCGGTGATCCTTCGCAGACCGTAGCCGGGTTCCAGGAGAACGAACGGCTCGTCAGCCAGCTCCGCCACGCGCACGCTGCGTCGTCCGGCCAGTCGATGTCCGGCGGGAACCGAGAGGTGGATCGGCTGCCGGTCGAGCACGACCGTCTCCAGCCGTTCGTCCTCGACGACCGGGGCGAGCAGGGCGAGATCGAGTTCGCCGGACACGAGCCGGTCGACCATGTCCTGCAGCGAACCTTGCACGAGGGAGAACCGGGCGGTCGGGGCCTGTTCGCGATACGCGCGCAGCAATTCCGGCACCAGCGACCGGCCGAGCAGGTGCAGAAAGCCGAGCACGACGCGCCCGCTCGCCGGTTCGATCTCCTCGCGGGCGAGGCGGACTCCGGCGTCGACCACCGGCAGCGCGCGTTCCGCGGCGTCGGCCAGCAGCTCGGCGGCGCGGGTGAGCCGGACGCCCCGGCCGTCGGGCACGGTCAGCGGCGCGCCGAGGGCGTGTCCCAGCGCGGCCAGCCGCCTGCTGACTGTGGGTTGCGGCACTCCGAGGATTTCGGCCGTGCGGGTGACGTTTCCAGTGCTCCGCAGCGTGGCCAGCAGAGACAGGTGCGGGACGAGCTGCGCGGTGAGGCTCTCATTCGGCACGGTATGAATGATGGCAGATCAACGTATTAGACGTATTGATTAGCCAAGCTTACTTTCAAGGTCATGCTCTCCTCCGCCCGCCGGGTCAAGGTCGCGGTCGCCGCCGCGGGCTTCACGTCGTTCGCCCTGCTCTACGCGCCGCAAGCGGTCCTGCCGCAGCTCGCCGGGCAGTACCACCTCGATCCCGGCGGCGCGGCGCTCGCGGTCAGCGTGGCGACCGGTGCGCTGGCGATTTCCGTGCTGCCCATCGCCGCCTTGTCCGAGGTGGTCGGCCGACGGCCGGTGATCATCGCGTCCGTCGTGATCTCCTCGGTGCTCGGGCTTCTGCTGCCGCTGGTGCCGGACTACTCGTTGCTGTTGGTGCTGCGCGCGGTGCAGGGCGTCGCGATCGCCGGATTCCCCGGCGTGGCCACGGCTTACCTCGTGGAACGGCTCGGGAAGACCGGCGTCGCGGCCGCGGTCGGGGCGATGATCGCGGGCAACACCATCGGCGGCATGACCGGACGGCTGGCCACCGGATTCACCGCCGGTCCGTTCGGCTGGCGCGGCGCGCTGTACGTGGTGGCCGGGATTTCGCTGGTCTGCGCGGTCGTGACAGTGGTGATGCTGCCGCCATCGCCGGTCAAGACGGGGGAGCGGCAAGGGCTGCGCGACATCGGCGTCGGCCTGCTTACCGCGGTGCGGCGGCCGGTGTTGCTCGCGCAGTACGCCGTCGCGCTGCTGGCCATGGGCGCGTTCGTCGCGCTGTACAACGCGGCCGGGTTCCGGCTGACCGGCGAGCCGCTGAACCTGTCGCCGGCGATCGCGTCGCTGGTGTTCGTGTCGTACGCGCTGGGCTCGGTCTCGTCGGCCACGGCCAACCGGCTGTCCGCGCGGATCGGGCGTCGGCAGGCGCTGGTCGGGGTGCTGCTGCTGACCGCGGTCGGCGCGCTGCTGACGATCCCGGATTCGCTGCCGCTGATCGTCGTCGGTTTTCTGGTGCTGACGACGGCCTTCTTCGCCGCGCACTCGATCGCGAACAGTTGGGCCGCGGCCGAGGCCCCGGAGAACGCGCGCGGCCAGGTCGGCGGGCTGTACATGCTCATGTACTACCTGGGCAGCAGCGTCGGCGGCGGGGTCGGCAGCGTCGTCTACGGGGCGGCTGGGTGGAACTGGTTGATCGTGGCCGTCGTGGTGTGGCTGGGGCTGGCTGTGGTGGCGGTGCAGGTGGGCACAAGGGCGCGGCGAGAGGAACGGGTGCTGGTGGGGTCGTGAGTGGCTATGCCGGTTCTAACCGGCTTGAACACTCACGAGCACGCCGTGGCCACCAGTAGTCCGCCGCCGACCGGCAGCAGCGCCGGGACCAGCCGGTCGTCCTCGCGCACGGCCCGCGCGACCTCGCGCAGCGCCATCGTCTCCGGGTCGCGCCGGGCCGGGTCGGTGAGCCGCCCGCCCGCCAGGACCTGGTGGAACACGATCACCCCGCCGCGGCGCAGCAGCGCGACGCCCTGCTCGTAGTAGCCGGGGTACTCGATCCGCGCGGCGTCGACGAACACCAGGTCGTAGCCGCCGGGGGTGAGCCGCGGCAGCACGTCCAGCGCGCGGCCGACGATGAGCCGCATCCGGCCCGGCGGGTAGCCCGCTTCGAGGAAGGTCTTGCGCGCTGCCCGCTGGTACTCCGGTTCGACGTCGATCGAGGTCAGCACGCCGTCGGCGGCCATCCCGCGCAGCAGGTACAGCCCGCTCACGCCGGATCCGGTGCCGACCTCCACGACCGCCCGCGCGGCGACCGTCGCGGCGAGAAAACGCAGCGTCGTGCCTGCTCCGGGGGCCAGCGGGGCGCAACCGAGGTCGGCCCCGCGCAGCCGCGCCGCGGTCAGCACGTCGTCGTCGGGCAGGTACCCGTCGACCTGCTCGGCGCCGACCGCCCCGGTCTCGGCCGCCGCCTCTGTCCCCGAACTCACGCGCGAAGGTTAGCGCTGGTTGTCGATAAATCAGCGAAGGCTCCCTGGTAAGCGCCCTCCGGTCCCGGGAAAGCCCGCGAAAACCCTGGAAAGGCCAACTTCTCAGGCTGCTCTCAGATCGGTCTCATGAGTTCCATAAGGAAGCCGGACAGACTGAGTCTCAACCACACGGGAACACCGTGTGCCCGGCCCGCGTTGGCAGAGGTGAAGAGGAGTTGACCCAGATGGAGGTGCCTGCTCCCCTGATGCAGAACGCCGAACTGCCGGAGGCCGCTCCGGTGACCGTGGACGCAGCCGAGGCGGCCTGGACTCCGCCCTCGTGGGACGAGGTCGTGCGCGAACACGCCGACCGCGTCTACCGGCTCGCCTACCGCCTCACCGGCAACACGCACGACGCCGAGGACCTGACCCAGGAGACGTTCATCCGCGTCTTCCGGTCGCTCGCGTCGTACAAGCCGGGCACTTTCGAGGGCTGGCTGCACCGGATCACCACGAACCTGTTCCTCGACATGGCGCGCCGCCGCTCGCGCGTGCGCATGGAGGGACTGCCCGAGGACACCGACCGGATCGTCGGCGACGACCCGAGCCCCGAGCAGCACTACAGCGACACCCACCTGGACCCAGACCTGCAGGAGGCGCTCGACGAGCTGCCCCCGGAGTTCCGGGCCGCGGTCGTGCTGTGCGACGTCGAAGGACTGTCGTACGAGGAGATCGGCGCGACGCTGGGCGTCAAGCTCGGCACCGTGCGCAGCCGCATCCACCGCGGCCGCTCGGCGCTGCGCGCGTCGCTCGAGCGCCGTCGCGCGACCCGGGAGGAATCTGCGAAGGTGTCCGTATGACCGGCTGGCGTTTCGCCGAATCCCACCTCATGCCCGACGCGGTAGTCGCACTGGTCGACGGCGAGCTGACGCCGGTCGCCCACGACCGGGCGCTCGCGCACCTCGCGCGCTGCCCGGACTGCGCGGCCGAGGTGACCTCGCAGCGGCAGGCTGTCGCGGCGGTGAAGGACGCGGGTGCGCCGTCGATGTCGGCTGGGTTCCTGGCCAGTCTTCGGTCGATTCCGGAGCACACTGATTTGCCTGGTACGCCGGATAATCTCGCGGTCACCGCGGATGGCCAGCTGGTGGCGATCCAGCGGCCGGAGCGGGTGGCCGGGTTGCGTGACGCGGGAGTGCTCGGGGGTGCCGCGCCGTTGGGAACAACCGCGCCGCTCGGGCAGTCAGCGAACGTGCTCGGCGGCGGTCGGTTCGCGTTCAGTCGGAAGCGGGCCGCGCAAGGGGCCGGGGTCGTCGTGTCCGGGCTCGTGCTGAGCGCGCTCGCGCTCGTCGGGACTTCGGCGGATAGCGGGGAAGGGACCACGGGGACCGGGCCGGTTCGGGTGCCTAATGCGAATTTGCTTCCGGCGCAGATGACTGTGCCTCGGTCGGGGGGCGAGGCGGAGTCGGTGGCTCCGGAAGTTGAGCCGGAGCCTGGGATGGTTCGGGCTGGGGCTGCTGTGGCGGCTCGGTAGGTCTCTCGCGGGCGGCTCGTCGCCTGGCGGCGACATTGCGATCGGGTGGGGGCCACCACCCCGAAGCTGAGTGTGACTACGGCGCGGGGGTGCTTGTCAAGGCGGGAAAGATGCCTTGACAAGCACCCCCGCGCCGTGTTTTTGGCTTCGTATCGGGGTGCGGGGGGTGTGGCTGCCTTGACGGTTGGGTGCATCGGCTGCGGTTGGTGAGTGGGCGGGGCTTGCGCCCCCAATGTGGCATTGGGTGCATGTGGCGCACCGAATGCCGCATTGGGTGCGTGGGGCGAGCCGAGTGTGGCGTTGGGTGCGTGGGGCGCGCCGAATGTGGCGTTGGGTGCGTGGGATGCACCCAATGTGGCATTGGGTGCGTGGGGCGCACCCAATGTGGCATTGGGGCGCATGGCGGCGGTGGGTGAGCGAGCGGGTGGGCTGTGAAGAGGGGTCTCTCGCGGACTGCGGCGGGCGTGAGGGGAACCCTGAGGGACTCTGAGTCCGTGAGGGTTCCCCTCACGGAAGTTCGGCAGGGCGGGGGGCGGGAAGTGCGTGCGCGAGGGGAGCAGGCAACAGCCATTTCACTGCGGTCTGGGCAGACTCTCCCTAGGCTTGGGTATCGTCCAACAAGCCTTACTGAACCGCTTCCCGGGGAATGATGACCGACCAGCCGAACGCTCATTCTGACCAGTCTGGTGCCGTGGGAACGGACCGGCTGGGTCCTCGGCCGCTTGAGCGGCCTGCGGTGGATCAGCAGCAGGCGGCTGTCTTCGGGCGTCCGCACGGGGTTGAGGGGGCCTTCGACAAGCTTTACACCCCGCCGCCCAACGGGAATGGGCAGCAGAAGCTCAGTCTCGCGCCGCCGACGCCCGAATCGCTCGCGGAGGCGTTCAGCAGGCCTGCGGGGGCTGAGGGTGTGCGGTTGCAGCGGCCGCTCGAGGCGTCCGGGGAGAACGGCGCCGCGGAAGATCCGTTGTGGACTGATACCAGCGATCCTTGGCGGGATCCGGCGGCTGGGGCCGTGCTGGCCGGGCCCGCGGTGGTCCCGGAAGAGGACGAGGGCGAGAAGCCGAAGCTGCCCAGCGGTGCGCAGTTGAGCTTGCCTGAGGTGTTGTTCGGGCGGCGGGTGCAGCCGAAGGCGTTGGCGTTGCTTGGCGTGGTCGCGTTGGTGATCGGCGCGGTGGGCGGGCTGGTCGGCTGGTGGGTCGCGGACACCGGGTCCTCGCTGACCGGCAGTGCCACGATTTCCGAGGCGGAGGCGGCCAAGGAGCGGCCTCCGGGGTCGCTCGCGGACATCGCGCGGCGGGTGGCTCCTGCGGTGGTTTCGCTTGAGGTGGTCAAGCCCGGGGCGGACAGCGGCGAGCAGGGTTCCGGCGTGGTGATCGACCCGCAGGGATACATCCTCACCAACGAGCACGTGGTCGCGACCGCGGTCGGCGACGCGGCCACGAAGGTCACCGCGGTGTTCAACGACGGGACCCGCACCGAGGCCAAGGTCGTGGGCGCGGACCAGAAAACCGACCTCGCCGTGGTGAAGGTCAACGTGTCGAACCCGGTCGTGATGCAGGTCGGCAAGTCCTCCGATCTGCAGGTCGGGGACGCGGTGATCGCGGTCGGGTCGCCGCTGGCGCTGCAGAACTCGATCACCTCCGGCATCGTCAGCGCGCTCGACCGGCCGGTCACCGCGGGCGGCGACAACGGGGCGGCTCCGGTCACCTACTCCGCCATCCAGACCGACGCCGCGATCAACCACGGCAACTCGGGCGGGGCGCTCGTCGACTCGAGGGGCGCGCTGGTCGGGATCAACTCCGCGATCCGCTCGTCCAGCTCCGACGGCGGCAGCATCGGCATCGGGTTCGCCATTCCCAGCGACTACGCCATCAAGATTGCCAAGGCGCTGATCAAGGACGGCAAGGTCAAGCACGCCGACATCGGGATCAACTCGGCCTCGACGGTCGCCGGTTCGTCGACGATGGGCGCGCAGGTGCGCAACGTCGCCCCGGGCGGGCCGGCCGCGGGCGCGGGGATCAAGGAAGGCGACGTGATCACCAAGATCGGCGACCACGTCGTGCGCGATTCCGCCGAGATGACCGTCGCGGTGCGCAGCCACGACCCCGGCCAGGTGGTTCCGGTGCAGCTGGCCCGCGACGGCGCGCTGCTGGTGGTGGACGTCACGCTCGGGTCGGACTGACACCCGTTCTTACTAATCCGGCCAAAAGTAGGCCGACCCCCCGCGCGGCACGTGACCGTCGCCGCGAAGCCATTCGGCCGTGGCTGTGGTCGGGTTAGTAACGATCGGCACAGTAGCTGCCGTGCGACGTTCGGGCCTGCCGGGACGCGAAACGGCCCGGGTAGTCTTGGGCGGGGCAGCACCGAGCGGAGGTTTCACGGGTGTTCGACAGTGTCGGCTGGGGCGAGATCCTCGTGCTCATCATCGCGGGTCTTTTCATCCTCGGACCCGAACGGCTGCCCGAAGCGGCGGCCTGGATGGCGAAGAGCGTCCGCAAGGCCCGCGACTTCGCGACCGGCGCGCGCGAGCAGCTGCGCGAGGAGATGGGCCCGGAGTTCGACCAGTTGCGCAAACCTCTCGAAGACCTGCGCGGCCTGCGGAATCTCGACCCGAAGCGGGTTGTGACGCAGCATTTGTTCGACGGGGATTCGGATCCGCTGGGGTTGAACGGGTTCAAGAACGAGCTGAACGGCAACGGCAACGGGAACGGGTCGAGCGGGGCTCCGACGATCAAGCCGCAGACCGCGTTGCCGCAGCCGGAGCCGTTGAAGCCCGGCGAGCGTCCACCGGTGGATCCGGACGCCACCTGATCCTCGTGCGCGGCAATCCCGGTGCGAACCGTGATCGCCACTCACGACCGGTGCGCGCTGCAGGCCGCTTGGTACGCGGCAATCCCGGTGCGAAACCGACTGGCCAAGCCGACGCGCGACGCGCTGATCAGGCTGGGTAGCCTCAGGGCATCAGCTCAACCGACCCTGGAGGTTCCCGATATGTCACGCCGTGCGGCTGCGCTGGCCGGAACGATCGCTGCGGCCGCCTTCGCCGTCGCCGGGTGCAGTGCCGACGACGAGCCCAGCACCAAAGCGCCCGCCACCTACACCTCGGTGCCCGCCCCGGCGATGCCGTCCGGATCGGTGGCTCCGTCGAGTGCCCCGGCGAGCGAGAACGGCAGTGCCACCGGTGAGCAGCCGAACGTCAAGCGCGGCGCGCAGACCGGCGAGGCGGGCGTCGACGTGCTGGTCACCATCGCCTACCAGGGCGGGAAGGTCACGCCGCCGGCCGGGGTCGTCGACGTCAAGGTCGGCAACAAGGTGAAGATCAAGGTGACGTCCGACCAGTCGCAGAACATCGACGTCCAGGACCTGCCGGACAAGTCGGCCGACGTGTCCGCGAAGAAGCCCGAGGACATCGACTGGACGGTGACGAAGCCGGGCGACACCAAGGTGACGCTCCGCGAGTCCGGCGCCCTCCTGGTGACCGTGCACGCCTCCTAAGCACCACAAAAGAGGCGTGCACTCGAGAAAGGGTGCACGCCTCTTTTGCTGTCCAAAATCAGCGACCGGCGGGGCTCACGTTCAGCATCATCCCGGCCAAACCGCGCGCCCGGACCGACAGCTGCTTCGCCGCGTCCTTCAGCACCAGCGACGCCGGGGCATCCGGGTCGGACAGCACGATGGGGGTGCCCTCGTCGCCCTGTTCGCGCAGGCGCGGGTCCAGCGGGACCTGGCCCAGCAGCGGCACCGTCGAGCCCACCGACTTCGACAGCGAATCCGCCACCGTCTGGCCGCCGCCCGCGCCGAAGACCTCGATGCGTTCGCCGGCCGGGGTTTCCAGCCACGACATGTTCTCGATCACGCCCGCGACGCGCTGCCGCGTCTGCATCGCGATCGCGCCCGCGCGCTCGGCCACCTCGGCGGCGGCCTGCTGCGGCGTGGTCACCACGAGGATTTCCGCGTTCGGGATCAGCTGTGCCACCGAAATCGCGATGTCGCCGGTGCCCGGCGGCAGGTCCAGCAGCAGGATGTCCAGGTCGCCCCAGAACACGTCGGCCAGGAACTGCTGCAGCGCGCGGTGCAGCATCGGGCCGCGCCACACGACGGGGGTGTTGCCCGGCGTGAACATGCCGATCGAGATCACCTTCACGCCGTGCGCCTGCGGCGGCATGATCATCGTGTCGACCTTGGTCGGCTTCTCGCGCGCGCCCAGCATGCGCGGCACCGAGTGGCCGTAGATGTCCGCGTCCACGACGCCGACCGACAGCCCGCGCTCGGCCATCGCCACGGCCAGGTTCACCGTCACCGACGACTTGCCGACGCCGCCCTTGCCGGAAGCCACGCAGTAGACCCGCGTCATCGAACCCGGCTGCGCGAACGGGATCACCGGCTCCGCCGCGTCACCGCGCAGCGATTTGCGCAGCTCAGTGCGCTGCTCGTCGCTCATCACGTCCAGCTCGACCCGCACGTCGGCGACGCCGGGGAGCTTCGAGACGGCCTTCTTCGTGTCCGCGGTCAGCGTCGCCTTCAGCGGACAGCCCGCCACCGTGAGGTAGATCCCGACGTCGACCACCCCGTCGTCGCCGACCGCCACGTCCTTGACCATGCCGAGGTCGGTGATCGGTTTCTTGATTTCCGGGTCGTACACGTCCTTCAGCGCGGTGCGGACGTCGTCGACGCTGGGGAGCTGCTGTGTACCAGTCACGCTTCCATCGTACGTACTGCCCAGTTCAGCTTTGCTTGGCCTTGCGCGGCTTGGAGTCCACGTCGAGATCGTCGCGGAGCCGGTCGAGCTCGCCGCGCAGGTAGTCGCGGGTCGCGACCTCGCCGACCGCCAGCCGCAGCGCCGCCAGTTCGCGGGCGAGGTACTCGGTGTCCGCCTTGGTCTGCGCGGCGCGCGTGCGGTCCTCCTCCAGCGACACGCGGTCCCGGTCGTCCTGGCGGTTTTGCGCGAGCAGGATCAGCGGCGCGGCGTACGCGGCCTGCGTCGAGAACGCCAGGTTGAGCAGGATGAACGGGTACGGGTCCCACTGCATCGACACCGCGACCAGGTTCAGCACGATCCAGACGACCACGATGAGCGTCTGCCAGAACAGGTACTTCCCGGTGCCGAGGAACCGCGCGATCCGCTCGGTGAACCGGCCGAAGGTGTCCGGGTCGATGTTCAGCCGCAGCCGGGCCTGGCCGCGCGGCTGGTCGAGCCTGCGGCCGGAACCGAGTTCAGGCACGTTCGGCCTCCTCTAGATCGGCGCCGTCGGCGCCATCGGTGACGTCGTGCAGCCCGGTTTCGCGCCAGTCGTCGGGCAGCAGATGGTCGAGCACGTCGTCGACGGTGACGGCGCCGAGCAGGTGGTCCTCGGCGTCGACGACCGGGCCGCACGCCAGGTTGTACGCCGCGAAATACCGGGTGACCTCGGACAGCGTCGCCTCCGGGCGCAGCGCGGTGAGGTCGGTGTCCACCGCGCTCGCCACCAGCTCCGCGGGCGGTTCGCGCAGCAGCCGCTGGAAATGCACGACGCCGACGAACCGGCCGGTCGGCGTTTCGGTCGGCGGACGGCACACGAACACCATGCTGGCGAGCGCGGCGGGAAGTTCGGCGTTGCGGATGTGCGCCAGCGCCTCGGCGATCGTCGCGTCCGGCGTCAGCACCACCGGCTCCGGCGTCATCAGGCCGCCCGCGGTGTCCGACGAATACGCCAGCAACCGTTTGACCGGCGCGGATTCCTCCGGCTCCATCAGTTCCAGCAGCCGGCTCTGCTCGGCGGGCGCGAGTTCGGCGAGCAGGTCGGCGGCGTCGTCCGGGTTCATCGCCTCGAGGATGTCCGCGGCGCGTTCCTCGGCGAGGTAGGCCAGCAGTTCCTTCTGGTCGTCCTCGGGAAGTTCCTCGATGACGTCCGCGAGCCGCTCGTCGTCCATCGCGTCGGCGACCTCGTGGCGGCGCTTGATCGGCAGGTCGCGCAGGGTCGCGGCGACGTCGACCGCGCGCATCGTGTCGAACAGCATCAGCAGCTGGCCCGCGCCTTGGGGCTGTCCGGCCAGGTCGGTGAGCCCGAGGCCGGCGACCTCGTTCCACGGCAGCACCTGCATCGCGGCGCGCCGGCGGCCGAGCGCCAGCCGCGTCGAGCGCTCGCGGACGGCGAGCTTGGCCAGCACCCAGTCCCGCGTGCGGGTCGGCTCCATCGCCGCGTCGACCACCGTCACCCGGGTTTCCGCGCCGGTGAGCGTCGCGTGCGCGTCGAGGAGCTGCCCGCACACCAGGACCTCGTTGGGCCGCTGGTGGAAATGCCGCATGTTGACCGAACCAGTGGCGAGCGTCACGGCGTTCGGTTCGATCGAGGTGACCCGCAGCATGGGGACGAACACCCGCCGCCGGGTCGCCAGCTCCACGACCATGCCGAGGATCCGCGGCGGCTGCTGGTCGAGCCGCAGGCCAGCGACGACGTCGCGGACCTTGCCGATCGATTCCCCGTCGGGCCCGAATACCGGCAGACCGGCGAGCTGTGCTGCGTAAACCCGGTTTGTGCCTGCCATGGCGCCGACACTATCGGCTGCCGTCGGCGAGCGCTCGTGCCGCGACTCGGCGAATTCTCAGCTAAGCAGCGCCCATCGGGTCAGCGCGGGCAGCTCCTGCGCGGACGGGCCGTCGTCGTCCTCGGCCAAACCGCCGAAATCGACCAGATCCTGGGCGTGCCACAGCCGGTTCTGCACTGCCCGCACGAGCGTCCACGCCTTGGCGCGGTCGCGGTCCAGACCGCTCGCGGCGAGCTTCGAGTCCAGTGTGGATTCGCTGAACCGGTTCCACAGCAACGAAAGCGCGCCGTATTCGAGGTCGCCGGCGAGCGGCTTCGGGTCGATCACCAGCCACGGTTCGCGGGTGCCGGACAGCACGTTCTCGTAATGCAGGTCCTCGTTCACCAGCGCGTTGCCCGCTTCCGGGCCGAGATCGCGGCACACCGCCAGCGCGGCGTCCAGTTCGCGGCGGGGGAGCGGTTCGCCCAGTTCCCGCCACGATTTGGGCAGTTCTTCGAGCAGTTCCTCCGCGATGCCGGACAGCGTGCGGGTCAGTTCGGCGGGCGCGGGCACGGCGAGCCGCCGGGCCAGTTCGCTCATGATCTCGACGGCGGGCAGCAGCGGTTCGTCATCCAGCGTCCGGCTGTCGTCGAGCCGCTCCAGCAGCATCGCGCCGTCCTCGGGCACGGACTCGTGCAGCAGCACCGATCCTCGACCGGCCCATGTGGACAGTGCGAGCGGTTCGTGGCGCGATTCCTCTTCCACCCAGCCGAGTTTGAGCACCACCCGGGAGCCGTCCGCGCGCCGGGCGGGCTGGACGACGCCGACGTAGCCGTGCCGCGCGGTGTCCTCGAACTCCAGCTCCCACTTCCGGGCGTACCGCTGCGCGAGCGAGGGCAGCGACGCGAGCCACGGGACGGCTTCCGGGCCGAGCACCTTGGGGGCGCGTTCGGCGAAGGCGGGCGGGATTTCCAAAACGGTCACAACGCCCATCCTGGTCGGCCGCGCAAGCCGTTTCCGGGGTCGTCTTCCGCGCGTACAGTGGGTGGACAAAGGGTTTCGCGAACCCGGGAGCTGCCATGATCGTCGAGATTGTCAGCGCGGTGGTCGTCGCGGGCGGGGTGTGGCTCGCTTCCGCGGTGCGTGTGGTGAAGCAGTACGAACGCGGGCTGGTGTTCCGTTTCGGCCGGGTGCGCTCGGAGGTCCGCGACCCCGGGCTCGCGCTGCTGCTGCCGATCGCCGACCGCATGCAGAAGGTGAACATGCAGGTCGTGACGCTGCCGGTGCCCGCACAAGACGGCATCACCCGCGACAACGTCACGGTCCGGGTGGACGCGGTCGTGTACTTCAAGGTGGTCGACCCGGTGCTGGCGGCGGTCCACGTGCAGGACTACCGGTCGGCGATCGGCCAGGTCGCGCAGACGTCGCTGCGGTCCATCATCGGCAAGAGCGACCTCGACGACCTGCTGTCGAACCGCGAACGGCTCAACGAGGGCCTCGAGCTGATGATCGACAGCCCGGCGCTGGACTGGGGCATCCACATCGACCGGGTGGAGATCAAGGACGTCGCGCTGCCGGAGTCGATGAAGCGCTCGATGTCGCGCCAGGCCGAGGCCGAACGCGAACGCCGCGCCAGGGTGATCTCCGCGGACGGCGAACTGCAGGCCTCGCACAAGCTCGCCCAGGCCGCCGCGACGATGGCGGACACCCCGGCGGCGCTGCAGTTGCGGCTGCTGGAGACGGTGGTGCAGGTGTCGGCGGAGAAGAACTCGACGCTGGTGCTGCCGTTCCCGGTGGAACTGCTGCGGTTCCTGGACGCGCGGACCGATCCTCCGGCGAAACCGGCCGCGAAACCCCCGGAGCCGCGCGCGTCGGCGGAGTCAGTGGAGTCTCCGGAACCGGTCAGCAACGGGCAGGTCGCCCCACCCGAGCCCGAGGTCGAGGCGAGCGACGTCCCGGATCAGCGGTCGAGGTAGCCGTTCATGCCGAGGACCACCAGCGTCACGAAGAAGCCGACCCACAGCGCGACCGCGACGTAGCCGAGCACGACGGCTGAGAGCGCCATGGTGCGTCCGCCCGCTTCGTTGCGGCTGGCCTTGGACAGCGCGACGTGCCCCATCGCGAGCCCGGGGACCGCGAGAACGCAGGTCGCCAGGCCGAGCAGCGAGCACACCAGTGCGCCGGTCGCGAGGCCGGTGTCGGTGTTGTTCGCGTACGGCTGGTAGGGCGCGCCGTACGGCGGCGGAGCCGGGAAGGCGTGGTACGCGGGCGGCGGCGCGAACGGATCCGGTTGCGGCGCAACGGGATACGGCGACGCGGGCGGTTGTGCCGCGGGAGCCGGTTGGTCCCCGGGCAGCTGCGCGACCGGGCCGGGGTCGGGCGCGGTCCAGCCCGGTGGGGGAACCAGCGGGTCGGCCTCCGAAGTGGACGAGACGGCGTCCGCCGGGGCCTCGTACGGCGTGGGGTCGGCGGTGGCCGGCGGCTCGTACGGAGCGGGGTCCGCGGTCGGCGGCGGTTCGTACGACGCCGGTTCGCGGTCGGACGGAGTGGTCATCGGGGCTCCCTCGAGGTGCCGGGTTCGAAGGACGACGCTACCGGGAATCGCGGCGGCATCAGCCGAAAACTCCGGACTGGACCAGCGCGTGCACGACCAGCGGGAGCACGATGCTCCAGACGATCAGCGCGGCGTAGCCGATCACGAACCCGGCGACCGCCAGCGCGCCGCCGGTGCCGCGGCCGCGCCGCGCCCGGTAGAACGCGATGTGCCCCA
Organism: Amycolatopsis albidoflavus; assembly: GCF_039525725.1. Classification (NCBI taxonomy): domain Bacteria; kingdom Bacillati; phylum Actinomycetota; class Actinomycetes; order Pseudonocardiales; family Pseudonocardiaceae; genus Amycolatopsis; species Amycolatopsis albidoflavus. Next base: position 150,852 of record NZ_BAAAHV010000033.1, on the reverse strand, counting down.
TCACGATTCCGGCGATCGCCAACGGCGCGCACACCACGAACCCGGCGATCGAGCACACCAGCGAGCCGAGTGCGAGCCCCGCGCCCGGCTGCGGGCCTCGCGGGGGATAGGGCTGGTGCTCGTACGACGGGTGCGTGTAGCCGTCGCGGCCGGCGGGCTCGTCCCGGTCGTCGCTGGCCTCGCTCATCGGGATCCTTTTCGCGGTTTCGGGTGGATCAGCACCTTATCCGCACCTTAACGGGGGAAACCGGGGCCCGGCGTGAGCACCCTCATAGCCGCTCGGGCGCGAACCAGTCATACTCCCCGGTAACCCCAGCGCCGGGAGCCGGCGTCGCCCGCAGTGAGGAGCTGAGCTCATGGCCCGTCTCGCCCGGACCGCCGGCCTGACCGATGTGCAGCAGGAGATTCTGTCCACGGTGCGGTCGTTCGTGGACAAGGAGATCATCCCGCACGCGCAGGCGCTGGAGCACGCCGACGAGTACCCGGCGGAGATCGTCGAGGGCATGAAGGAGATGGGCCTGTTCGGGCTCACCATCCCCGAGGAGTACGGCGGCCTCGGCGAATCGCTGCTCACCTACGCGCTGGTGGTCGAGGAGATCGCGCGCGGCTGGATGAGCGTGTCCGGCGTGATCAACACGCACTTCATCGTCGCGCACATGATCACCCGTCACGGCACCCCGGAGCAGAAGCAGCACTTCCTGCCCCGGATGGCGACCGGCGAGGTCCGCGGCTCGTTCTCCATGTCGGAGCCGGACCTTGGCTCGGACGTCGCGGCGATCAAGACCCGCGCCAAGCGCGAGGGCGACGACTACGTCATCGACGGCGCGAAGATGTGGCTGACCAACGGCGGTTCGTCGAACCTGATCGCGCTGCTGGTGAAGACTGACGAGGGCGCGGAGAAGGCGCACCAGAACCTCACGACGTTCCTGGTCGAGAAGCCGTCCGGGTTCGGCGAGGTGCTTCCGGGCCTGACGATCCCGGGCAAGATCGACAAAATGGGCTACAAGGGCGTCGACACCACCGAAGCGGTGTTCGACGGCTTCAAGATCGGCGCCGACAAGGTCCTGGGCGAGGCTCCGGGCAAGGGCTTCTCGTACATGATGGACGGTGTCGAGGTCGGCCGCGTGAACGTCGCGGCGCGCGCCTGCGGGATCGCGATCCGGTCGTTCGAGCTGGCAATCGCTTACGCCCAGCAGCGCACCACCTTCGGCAAGCCGATCGCGCAGCACCAGGCGATCGCGTTCAAGCTCGCGGAGATGGCGACCAAGGTCGAGGCCGCGCACCTGATGATGGTCAACGCCGCCCGGCTCAAGGATTCCGGCGCCCGCAACGACGTCGAGGCCGGGATGGCGAAGCTGATCGCCAGCGAGTACTGCGCCGAGGTGACCCAGGAAGCGTTCCGGATCCACGGCGGTTACGGCTACTCCAAGGAATACGAGATTGAGCGGCTCATGCGCGAGGCCCCGTTCCTGCTGATCGGCGAGGGCACCAGCGAAATCCAGAAAACCATCATCAGCCGCGGCCTGCTGCGGGACTACAAAGCCTGACCCGCGTCTCGCCGGAGTTCGCGCGCTCCGCCGGTTCTTGACAAGATAGAGCCCTCGGACCGGACGAGTGCGCAGGTGATGATGGTGAGCAGTCCCTTTGGTGGCGGCCAGGGCGCGGCCGGGCTTCCGCGGCTCCCGACCCCGCCCACCGGCTGGCCGATCGGGTCGTACACGACCTACGGCGAGGCGCAGCAGGCGGTCGATTTCCTGGCGGAAAGCGAGTTCGCGGTCACCGACGTGACGATCGTCGGCGTCGACCTGATGCTGGTCGAACGCGTCATCGGACGGCTGTCGTGGGGCCGGGTGCTCGCCGCGGGCGCGATGTCGGGCGCGTGGTTCGGCCTGTTCGCCGGGCTGCTGCTGGGGATGTTCGTCAACCAGGGCGGGTTCACCCTGCAGCTGCTGACCGGGCTGGTGCTCGGTGTCCTGTCCGGCCTGGCGTTTTCGGCGATCGGGTACCGCACGTCGCGCGGGCGCAGGGATTTCTCGTCGGCGAGCCAGCTCGTCGCCGGCCGGTACGACGTGCTGTGCCAGCCGCGCAGCGCCGAGCAGGGGCGCGAGCTGCTCGCCAAGCTGGCGTTGCGCCCGCCGCCCGCCACGGCGTAAATACCCGCGGGAGGATTTCACCCGTCCTTCCGATGGTTCGCGCGCACCTGGCTGAATCGTTACCGACCCTGCTTGCGGCGGGTGATCGCCGGGCATAGGTTGTCCGACACCGGTTGGCCGGTCGTGTCCTCCAGCGCGGCCTGCCGGCAACTGGCACGTCGGGGTGCTGGCTCGGGTCCGCCTCGTCGCGGCGTGCTGTCTGGGGGCGGTGTCGAAAGGCACCGTGTGCACACGGCGAGGAGGCTTGGATGGGGAAGAAACGGCCCAGCGGAAAGAAACGAGGACCTACCCGCGCGGGGGCACTGCTCGCCGCGGGCATGCTGACCAGCGGCCTGGCGGCAGGCTGCGGAACGGCTTCCGGGACGACGATCAACGTCTACTACTCCCCGGAGGACCATTTCCAGACGGTCGTCGACAACTGCAACAAGGCCGCCGCCGGGCGGTACCGGATCGTCTACAACAAGCTGCAGCGCGGTTCGGACGACCAGCGGATCCAGATGGCACGCCGGCTCGCGGCGGGAGACACGTCGATGGACGTGCTCGGCCTCGACGTCACCTGGGTCTCGGAGTTCGCCGAGGCGGGCTGGGTCGACGAGTGGACCGGGCAGAACAAGACGGCCGCGTCCGAGGGCGTGCTGCAAGGCCCGCTGGAAACCGCGACGTACCAAGGAAAACTCTACGCCGCGCCGAAGAACACCAACGTGCAATTGCTCTGGTACGACGACCGCATCACCCCGACCCCGCCGAAGACGTGGGACGAGATGATGCAGATGTCGCAGCAGCTCAAGAGCCAGCACAAACCGTATTCCGTCGTGTTCACCGGCGCGCAGTACGAGGGCCTGGTGGTCATCTACAACACGCTGGTCGAATCGCTCGGCGGGCACATCCTGTCCGACGACGGGAAATCCGTCGTGATGGACGAGGGCGCGGTGCAGGCGCTGGAACTGCTGAAGAAGGTCACGTCGTCGGGGATCACCGACCCGTCGCTGACGAACCAGAAGGAGGACGACGTCCGGCGGACGTTCCAGAGCGGCGGCGCCGCGTTCGAGCTGAACTGGCCGTTCGTTTACGCCTCCTACGCCGAGGAAAAGCCGCAGGACCTGTCGCACTTCAAGTGGGCGGTGTATCCGCAGGCGAAGGCGGGCATTCCGTCGAAGAGCACGATCGGCGGGTTCGACCTCGCGGTGAGCTCCTACTCGCAGCACAAGCCCGAGGCGTACGAAGCCGCGTTGTGCTTGCGCAGCAAGGAAAACCAGAAGGTGTCCGCGATCAACGACGGGGTGCCGCCGACGATCGAGTCGGTGTACCACGACGACGTGCCGGTGGACCCGGGCAAGCCGGTGTCGGCGGACAACCCGAACATGGCCCAGAAGTACCCGATGCGCGACGCCATTCTGTCGGCGCTGAAGACCGCCGCGGTTCGGCCGCTTACGCCGGTGTACCAGAACCTGTCCACGGTGATGTCGAAAATCATCTCCCCGCCGTCGGCGATCGATCCGCAGGCGACCGCGCAGAAAATGCGGGAACAGCTCGATGACGCGCTCCAGTCGAAGGGAGTGATCCCGTGACCGTCCAGGATCCCGCCGCCACCACCCAGGAAGCGGCGCACCGCAAGGGAAAGCCCGCGCTTTCCGAGGGCAAGAAAGCGGAACGGCGGCTCGGGCTCTGGCTGTGCGCGCCCGCCTTCATCGTGATGATCGCGGTGACCGGATACCCGATCATCTATTCGGTCTGGCTTTCGCTGCAGCGCTACGACCTGCGATTCCCGTCGCAGCACGAGTTCATCGGCTTCTCCAATTACGCCGCGGTGCTCACCAATTCCTACTGGTGGACCGCGTTCGGCACCACGATGTTCCTCACCGTCGTGTCGGTGGCGATCGAATTCGTGCTCGGCATGGGGCTCGCGCTGATCATGCACCGCACACTCGTCGGCCGCGGACTGGTGCGCACCGTGGCGCTGATCCCGTACGGCATCGTGACCGTGGTGGCCGCGTTCTCGTGGTATTTCGCGTGGACGCCCAAAACCGGGTACCTGGCGAACGTGCTGGGCGAAGGGGTCGCGCCGCTGACTGACCAGTGGCCGTCGCTGTTCATCATCATTCTCGCCGAGGTGTGGAAGACGACGCCGTTCATGGCGCTGCTGCTGATGGCCGGGTTGGCGCTGGTGCCCGACGACCTGCTGAAGGCCGCGGCGATGGACGGCGCGACCGCGTGGCAGCGGTTCACCAAGGTGATGCTGCCGGTGATGAAACCGGCGATCCTCGTCGCGCTGCTGTTCCGCACGCTCGACGCGTTCCGCATTTTCGACAACATTTACGTGCTCACCGGCGGCGCGCAGGACACCGGATCGGTGTCCATGCAGACCTACGACAACCTGGTCAAGGGGCTCAACCTGGGGATCGGCTCCACCATGGCGGTGCTGATCTTCATCACCGTGGCGATCATCGCGTTCCTCTTCATCAAGGTCTTCGGCACCGCCGCGCCCGGCACGGACGACGGGGGGAAGCGCTGATGGCTATCGGAGGTGCGGCCACGACGGGCCGCAAAGTCGGCTGGGGCCTGCTGGACATCCTGGTGCTGGTGTTCGCGATCGTCCCGGTGCTGTGGGTGCTTTCGCTGTCGTTCAAGACGAAAGCGACGCTCACCGACGGCAATTTCATCCCGGTGGAATGGACGCTCAAGAACTACGCGGACATTTTCCAGACCACGGAGTTCCTGCGCGCGCTGGTGAACTCGATCGGCATCGCGGTGATCTCCACGGTCATCGCGGTGGTGCTGGGCACGATGGCGGCCTACGCGATCGCCCGGCTGGATTTCCCCGGGAAACAGCTGCTGGTGGGGCTTTCCCTGCTGATCGCGATGTTCCCGCAGGTCTCGCTGGTCACCCCGCTGTTCAACATCGAACGCGGGCTCGGGCTGTTCGACACCTGGCCGGGGCTGATCCTGCCCTACATCACGTTCGCGCTGCCGCTGTCGATCTACACGCTGTCCGCGTTCTTCCGGGAAATCCCGTGGGAGCTGGAAAAGGCGGCGAAAATGGACGGCGCGACGCCGGCCCAGGCATTCCGGAAGGTGATCGCGCCGCTGGCCGCGCCGGGCGTGTTCACCACGGCGATCCTGGTGTTCATCCTCTGCTGGAACGACTTCCTGTTCGCCATCTCGCTGACGTCCACCGAGGCGTCGCGCACGGTGCCGGCCGCGTTGTCGTTCTTCACCGGGTCCTCGCAGTTCGAGGACCCGACCGGCCAGGTGTGCGCGGCCGCGGTCGTGATCACGGTGCCGATCATCCTGTTCGTGTTGTTCTTCCAGCGTCGCATCGTGGCGGGGCTGACGTCCGGTGCGGTGAAGGGCTGACCCATGGCTGAGATCGTTCTCGACAAAGTTTCCAAGCGTTATCCCGACGGCGCGCTCGCGGTGTCCGAAGTGGACATCACGATCGCCGACGGCGAGTTCATCATCCTGGTCGGCCCGTCCGGCTGCGGGAAGTCGACCACGCTCAACATGGTCGCCGGGCTGGAGGACATCTCCTCGGGCGAACTGCGCATCGACGGCAAGCGGGTCAACGAGAAGGCTCCGAAGGACCGGGACATCGCGATGGTGTTCCAGTCCTACGCGCTGTACCCGCACATGAGCGTGCGGGAGAACATGGCGTTCCCGCTGCGCCTGGCCAAAGTGGACGACAAGATCGTCCGGTCCAAAGTGGAGGAAGCGGCGACGATCCTCGACCTGACCCAGCATCTGGACCGGAAACCCGCCAACCTGTCCGGCGGGCAGCGGCAGCGGGTGGCGATGGGCCGGGCGATCGTCCGCAACCCCAAGGCGTTCCTGATGGACGAGCCACTGTCCAACTTGGACGCCAAACTGCGCGGCCAGATGCGGACGTCGGTGTCGAAAATCCAGAAGCAGCTGGGCACGACCACGCTGTACGTCACGCACGACCAGACCGAGGCGATGACCCTCGGCGACCGCGTCGTGGTGCTGCGGGCCGGCTACGTGCAGCAGATCGGTTCGCCGCAGTTCCTTTACGACAACCCGGCGAACCTGTTCGTGGCCGGGTTCATCGGCTCGCCGTCGATGAACTTCGTCCCCGCGACGCTCGAAGACGGCCAGCTGCGCAGTTCGCTGGGCACCACCCCGCTCACCGACCGGATCCGCCGAATGGCCGAGGCGGCGAACGCCCCGCGCGAGGTGATCATGGGCATCCGCCCGGAGCACTTCGAGGACGCCGCCCTGGCCGAACCGGGCCGGGAGGGCGCGACGTTCACCGCGCACGTGGACGTCCTGGAGTCGATGGGTTCGGAGAAGTTCGCGCACTTCACCGTGGACGGCGGCGTCGCCAGCTCGGCCGACCTGGCGGAACTGGCCGCGGACAGCGGTTCGGCCGACGTCCCCGGCGCGGAATCGCTGATCGTGGCCCGGCTGTCGGCGGAATCGGCCGCCGCGGAGAACCAGGACCTGCAGATCTCGTTCGACGCGGACAAGGTGAAGCTCTTCGACCCGTCCAACGGCCGAAACCTCACCTACTCCGACTGAGCTGACCGGTCCGTGAAGGGCTCCTTGAGGGAATCAGATTCCTTCAAGGAGCCCTTCACGGACGTTTAGGGGATTCGCGAGAAGACCGTCGCGGCAGCGGCGCGCGCGGCCGGACAAGCCGCGTCCCCGCCCGCACCGCTGGTGTCGACCACGCTTACGGTCGCCTGCTCCGCGCGTCCCGGGGTAGCAGGGGAGGGCTGCACCGTCCGGACCCGGCAGAACGCCCCGTCGGCGGCCACGCGGGCCATCCGGTTGCCGAGCGTTTCCGACGGCCCCGCCGGAGCTTGGCGCACCACCGCGAACTCCAGGCTCACCTTGTCGAGAATGCAGGAATGCCCGGCGATCCCCGCCGTCGCGTCGCCGCCCTGCGCGCCGGACCCGCTGAGAATCGCGCAGGAATCCACCCGGCCCCAGGACCGATCCGGCAACTGCGGATGCCGCACCCGATTGCCGCTCACCGCGTCGAGCACCCCGCCGACCACGTCGTCCGCCGCGGCGCACCGCTCCTCGGCACTGCCGCGATCGTCCCGGTCGGTGATGGAAACGGCCAGCCGAACCCCGTCAGCGAACGTGATCGCCCGCCCGCACGTCCGGTCGGGCACGAAACCGGCCTGCTGCACGGAAACGCCGTCCGGCACCTTGCCCGCGTAGTCGTAAGCCTTGATGGTGGGATCGCGATCAGCCGCGAGCGGCCCGACAGTGATGGTCCTCGGTCGCCCGGCCTGGACGAAGTCCGCCTGGCAAGCGGTGAACGAGGAATCGGGCGTGTCCGCGGTGGCGTTCTTGAGCCGCTTCGGGTCGAGGAGACTGCAGTAATCGAGCGTGGCGAAGTCCCCGAGCGCCGCGATCGCGCTGAGCGGCACCGGCGTGGACTGCGACTGCGCCTGCTCCGCCGGGGCAGACTCCGCGGAACATCCGACACACGCGGCGAGAAGCACCGAACAGCCGACCGCGAGGACTCCGAGTGGGTTACGCACGGGGTGCAGTATCACCGTGAGTGGCGAAAAATCCAGCCCCCGCCGGGAAATCCCACACTTCGCTGTGTCATCACCGCTGGTGGGGGAGTTCTGGGTGGGCAAATGGGGGAGCGGGTTTCGGCGGACAGGCTCGGCCGTCTGGCTCGTGGGTTGTTGGCGGCACCTGGGTGAGGCGGGTTCGTGGGGTTGTTGGCAAGCATTCGGTCGGCGGGTGGGCTGCCAGCGGGCACCTGGGCCGATCCGGCGAGTGGGTTGCACCTGCCGGTCGGTGGCGAGTGACCGGGCTGCGGTCGGCTGACCGGGCGATACGCGGATTCCACGCCGCGCGGCTTTGCTCGGGCGGTGTCCGCCGCGCCCCAATGTGGCATTGGGTGCATGCGACGCACCGAACGCCACATTGGGTGCATCTGACGCACCCAATGTGGCGTTGGGGCGTCGGCTGCCGCACCCGACCCGCCCTCGAATCCCGCCCCAAGAAGTGCGCTGAGCTGCGAGTTCCCACCCCGACCCCGATTCCTCCCCGCTCCCGGACCCCATCCCCTTAGGGGTCCGGATCGTCCCGCGGAGCGATGTGCCCCGGCCTCGCACGTGGTGACATAGAGGTACGAACCCAAACGGGAGGGGAACACGATGACCGCACCTGTCACCCATCGGCTGAGCCGGCCGCGGGAGGGGCGCATGATCGGCGGCGTCTGCGCTGGGCTGGCTCGTCGCTTCGGGACCACGCCGGGCAAGATCCGGGTGCTCGCGCTGGTCTCGTGCTTGCTGCCGGGGCCGCAGTTCATCGGATACCTGATCCTGTGGGCCATCATCCCCAGCGACTGACCCGCCGGGCGCGCCGTCTGAGGGGGCGGCCGCACGCGACGACTGATCGGCCCAGGCCGGGCCGCCGCAAAGCCCGCAAAAGCCATTGAGATCGATCGGCCCTCTTCCGCCACCAAACGGGAGGGGGCCAGTCTCATTTCCGCTCGGCGGAAAACCGCTCCCAGGCCGATTGCCGCGTCACGCCGAGCGCCTCGCCGATCCTCGCCCACGCCACTCCGCGCGTGCGCAGCAAATCCACCTGCTCCTGGATCCGCGCGTCCGTCTGCGCGCTGACCTTCGCCATCCGCGGGATGCTCTCCAGGATCTCCTCATCCGATTTCCGCTCCCACAGCGTCACCTCGGGCGTCCCGGGCTCGTGTTCCCCGGCCAGGATCTGGCCGCACAGCCCGACACAGCCGTCGCAGATGTAGACGCCGGAGCCGGCGATCAGTTTGGCCACCTCGTCGGCTGGTTTCAGGCAGAACGAGCAGTACGAAGACATCACAACCTCCCAGTGTCAGGGACAGCCTGACACGTCAGGGGCAGCCTGACAAGTCACTGCTGGGCGCGCAGCGTTTCGATGACCTCCTCGTCCCAGCGGTGCGTCCGGATCAGCCGGTACCGCTCGCAGGCGACCCACAGGTACGCCTCGGCCTCGGTGCGGTCGCCGATCAGGTCGGCTTGCCGCAACATCGCCACCACCGGCGTGAATTCCTCGTCGAACCAGCGTTGCGCGACGGTCGCGCGGTCGGTGAACCGGCCTTCGTCTTGCATGAGCCGGAAACCCCACGCCTCGACGTGTTCGCCGAGTTGCGCGTAGTTCCACGGATCCGTCACCAGCACCGAAGCGCGGGCATGGCCGGACAGCGGCACTCGTTCCAGGAACAGCCGCCGGTAGTCCTTCACGATCAGGTCGCCGCGATACCGGATGCCGCTCGGGTTCAGTTTGGTGCGCACGGCGATCACCGATGCTTCTATTGTGGACAGTCCCTGCGCCAGCGCGACCGAAACCCGGTGGTGGCCATCGATAATGAAGTGCAGTTCGCCGATGCGGTACACCTCGATCGGCGGGATCGCCTCGCCTCGGCGGGCGGCCAGCGCGAGCCGCTCCCAGCGTTGCCGGACGCGGGCGGACGTCGGGCGGAAGCGGCGGTCGAAGTCGCGGCTTCGGTCGACGGTGCCGACGATCGAGTCCAAAGTGATCACTCGCGTCCCGATCCGCGCTTCGCTGACGTAACCGAGCGCCTGCACCACTTCGTGGAATGGCAGCATGATGTTGACGTCGTCGGGTTCCCGGCGCAGCCACGTGGAAAGCCGCGACAGCACCTGCCGCCGCCGGGCTCGCAGGAAGTCGTTTTCGGCGTCGGCACGCGGGAAACCGGTCGGTCGGGTCATCGCGAAAACTCCATCACCTGATAGCCCACCACATTGCGGATCCGGGTGCGGCCGGCCACGCGGTCGGGCACCGGTTCGCCGTGCGGGTGGATGTGTCCGTGCAGCAGCCACTGCGGCCGCAGGGTTTCGATCGTGCGGTGCAGACAGGAGAAACCTTGGTGCGGCGGGTCTTCGCGGTCGCCGAGATTCCGCGGCGGCGAATGCGTCAGCAGAATGTCGATTCCGTTGCCGTCCCGCCATTTCCGCCACCGGAAACGCCGTTCCAGCCGCCGGGCCCGGCGCGCCTGCTGACGTTGCGTCCATTGATTCGGGCCGTCGCGGTAGCGGATCGAACCGCCGAGCCCGGCGATGCGCAGCCCGGCGACGTCGACGATCCGGCCGTCGGCGTTGATTCCGCCTGCGGGGCCGGGCCATTCGGTCGGGAAACCGTCCTTCATGGACAGTCCGCCGTAACGGGTGAAGCCGCTCAGGTCCGGATCGTGATTGCCCGGAACGAACACGCACGGCACGTCGAGCATGCCGGCGAGGTGCTCGAGATAAGAGAACGGCAGATCGCCAGCGGCGACGACGAGGTCGACCCGCAGCGAGCGGACCGCCGGGGTCCACAGCCGCTCGTCGGCCTCGTCGGCCACCACCAGCGCTTTCGGCATGCGCCAAGGTTACGGCGCACGCGGCGTCACTTCATGCCGTGCGCGAACCCGGGGTTGAGCGCGATCATCGCGACGATGCCGACGATCCACATGAGGCAGAGGGCCAGAGCCCAGAACTTGAGGTTGGACAGCAACCGGGACATGACGAGACAACCTCCTGCAACCGGGGGAAGAAAGGGGGACCGCGAGGGCGGCTACAGCCAGCCGTTCTTCCGGAATATTCGGTACAGCAGCAGACAGATCGCGAGAATGATCGTGACCACGATCGGATAGCCGAACTGCCAGTGCAGCTCGGGCATGTAGTCGAAGTTCATGCCGTAGATGCCCGCGACCATCGTGGGCACCGTGATGATCGCCGCCCACGCGGTGATCTTGCGCATGTCGGTGTTCTGCTGCAGCGAGATCTTCGCGACCGTCGCGTCGACCAGGGTGCTGAGCAGTTCGTCGAACGCCGCGACGCGTTCGGACACCGTCGCGAGGTGGTCGGCGACGTCGCGGAAATACGAGCGGACCTCGTCCGGCACCAGCCGCGTGTAGCCCTCGGCGAGCCGCGACACCGGCGTGGCGAGCGGGACCACCGCGCGCCGCAGTTCGAGCACTTCCCGCTTCATCAGGTAGATCTGCTCGGCGCTCACCGACGAACGCGGCGCGAACACCTGCGCCTCGATCTCGTCGATGTCCGCCTCGATCCGGCTGGTGACCTCCAGGTAGTGGTCGACCACGTGGTCGGCGATCGCGTGCACGACCGCCGCCGCGCCGAGGGCGAGCCGCTCCGGGTCGTCGTCGAGGTCACGGCGCAGCCGGGCGAGGCCGGAGTGGTTGCCGTGCCGGACGGTGATCACGAAATCGCGGCCGAGGAACACCATCAGCTCGCCGGTTTCCACGATCTCGTTCGCCGTGGTCGGCGACTGGTGCTCGACGTAACGGACTGTCTTCAGCACCAGGAACAGCGTGTCGTCGTAGCGCTCCAGCTTCGGCCGCTGATGCGCCTCCAGCGCGTCCTCGACGGCCAGCTCGTGCAGGCCGAAGGTGTCCGCGATGCCCTGGATCTGGTCGGAATCGGGCTCGTGCAAGCCGATCCAGACGAACCCCGCGTGCCGCTTGCGCACCTCGCGGATCGCCTCGGCGTGCGTCCAGCGCCCGGGCAGCCGCTTGCCGTCGACATACACCGCGCAATCGACGACGTAGGCCGACAGCGGCACCGGGATCGGCCGCTCGAGGCTGGCCTTGGCCCGGCTGTTGCCGCGGCCGCGAAGGCCGCCTAGCGAGGGAATGGCAGGCATGGGTTCTCCTGGGCAGACGTTCGTGGAACACGAAGACGACGGCCAGGCGGACTGGGTCCGTCCGGCGGCACCGTGAGTTCCCGGACGCGGGCCTACCAGGAGCGGAAAAGGCCGGCCGGCGGGGCGGGAACGCACGTACTACTAGGGAGCGGACTATCACCACTGCTCATGGGCGGTTCCTCACCTCCTTTCGGCCGGGGCACGCCAGGGCGTGCGAAGTGGCAGGGGTCGCGTTGACGCGCGATCACCGATGGTCGAGGGTACTCCTCACCACGGATACGTGTCGCACCTGGTTCGGCAGGTGTTACCCGGACAGGAGGCGCAAGCGTGCAATTCGGCCGGTATTACGAGGAGTTCGAGGTCGGCGCGGTCTACAAGCACTGGCCCGGCAAGACCGTCACCGAATACGACGACCATCTGTTCTGCCTGATCACGATGAACCACCACCCGCTGCACCTGGACGCGCACTACGCGGGCGAGACGACCGATTTCGGCAAGAATGTCGTGGTCGGCAACTACATCTACTCGCTGCTGCTCGGCATGTCGGTGCCCGACGTGTCCGGGAAAGCCATCGCGAACCTCGAGGTCGAATCGCTCAAGCACGTGAAGCCGACGTTCCACGGCGACACGATCTACGGCGAGACCGAGGTGCTCGACAAGACCCCGTCGAAGTCCAAGGACGACCGGGGAGTGGTGTACGTCGAGACGCGAGGGTACAAACAGGACGGCACCATCGTGTGCATTTTCCGGCGCAAAGTGATGGTGCCGAAACGGTCCTACGGCGACACCCGCGGCGGCGAGCAGCCTGGCCGCCCGACGCCGCACGAGTGATCGATCCGCCGCGAAGAGGAGCACGGGTGGCCATCGCCCTGGAGAAGATCAAGCAGACGCTGCGCAGGTTCGCCGAGACGGAGGCGCGCGGGGTTTCGCCGCTGTACGACCACCTCGCCACGCACGCGGCCGAGGACGACGACGTCGCCGCGCTCCTGACCGACGCTCGTGGCGGCGAAGCGCGCGGGACGTTGCTGTTCGCCGCCGCGCACCGGCTGGTGCAGGCGGACCCGATCCATCCGCTGTCGCGGTACTACCCGTCGGTCGGCGGTTTCGACGGCGTCGACAGCGAGACGTGGCCGTTGTTCCGTTCGTTCCTGCTGGAGCGCGCGGACCAGGCCCGCGAGATCATCTCGACCCGCTACACGCAGACGAACGAGGTGCGCCGCGCCGCGCTGCTGTACCCGGCGGTCGCTGCGGCGGCGAAGGAAGCGGGCGGCAAGATCGCACTGCTCGAGGTCGGCTGCAGCGCGGGATTGCTGCTGGGGCTCGACCGGTTCGGCTACCGCTATCAATGCGACGGCGGCGAGCAGCTCACGGCTGGTCCGGCTAAGGCCGCGGTCGGGCTGCACTGCGCGATCGACGTCGCGGCCGGCGCGAAGTTGCCCAAGCTGCCCAAAAAGGTGGCTGTCGCGGCCCGAGCGGGTCTGGACCGGGCTCCGGTGGACCTCTCGGACGAGGACGAGCTGGCGTGGCTGGAGGCGTGCGTCTGGGCCGATCAGGTCGACCGGATCCGGCTGCTGCGCACGGCTGCCGCGGAACAGCGGAAGCACACGCCGGAGCTGATCGCCGGGGACGCGGTCGACGACCTGGCTTCGGCGGCCGCGCGGTTGCCGGAGGAACTGCCGCTGGTGGTGCTGACGAGCCACGCGCTGGCGTACGTCTGGGACCGGCGGGCGGACTTCGTGGCCGAGCTGGCGCGGCTGTCCTCGACCCGGCCGGTGTGGTGGGTCAGCCAGGAGTTCTACAAGGCCGGGCTGGAAACGGTCCTGCCCGGACGCGACGACCTCTACTCGGGCGACTCGGCCGAGAGCGAGCCCGCGATGGCGGTGCTGGGCCTGACGACCTGGATCGACGGGAAACCCGAGGCCCGCGCGCTGGCCCGGACGGCGCCGCACGGCCAGCGGATGACCTGGCTGCCCTGAGCTGTCTTGTGAGTGGCGATCGCGGTTCTCACCGGGATCGCCACTCACGACGGCCCCCGGCGCCCTGCGTAACCTGTGTCACATTCACCCCATCAGTCACAGTGCTCCGCGGCGGCTTGGATGCCCGAACCGATGCGCGTCCGGCGATATCGAATAAGCGTTCCGCGCATTTTCCGTGCTCATCGCGGATGCTTGAACGATGGGGAAACTTTCCGACAACTCCGCAATCCGTTCCGAATCGCGGACGCGGCGCGGGGCAATGCGTAAATAACCGCTCTGAGTTACGCGGTCGGCACCTGATTCCAGTCACGCAGGGTTATCAGGAGCTGGTCCACCAGGTGGCCCGCTTCGTCTAAATTGACCAGTTCGGCCGAGTTGACCCACTGTGCGTCGGAGGCGTCGTCGCCCGCGGTGAGGATTCCGCCGGTCCACGTGCATTCGTAGTCGTGGATGTCGTAGGCGCCGCGGACGACGGACCCGGCCAATGTGTGCGGTCTCACGTCCAGTCCGGTCTCTTCGCGGAGCTCCCGGACCACCGCTTCGTGGTCCGTTTCGCCCGGTTCCACGCGCCCGCCGGGCAGTGACCACTGGCCTTTCCCCGGATCGTTCGCGCGCCGGATGAGCAGGAGTCTGCCCTGGTCGTCGAACACAATGCCGCCGACGCAGCGTTCGAGATGAGCCATCCCGCGAACGTAGCCGACCCCGGCCGCACCCCCTAGCGTCCGGGAACCTGTACACGGAGAGTAGCCGTACGGTACACTTCGAGCGCCTGGCTGACCCATGCGCGGGACTTTCCTCCCGCGTGAGTGGTCAGTGCGGTACAACGTAGAAAGTCAGTTTTCCGGGTGTCATGGAAGAGACGGGATTGATCGCTGTGAACGCGAAGAAGCTTGCGGGACTCGTGGGTATCGCGTTGGTGCTGTTCTTCGTGATCGCTCAGCCGGGCCATGCTGCTGGTCTTGTCAGCAACATTGTGGACTTCCTCCGCAGCTCGGCCGAATCGGTGATCACGTTCGTCAGCAACATCTTCCACTGACGACAGGGGATACCCTCGGACTATGTTCGCGCCACGCGACCCTGACGAGTACCTCCTCGACACCGAGCGGCGGGTCATCCGGATCCGCCGCCACTGGGCGGTGCTCCTCTGGGACACGTTCGAGGCGGCCGCGCTGCTGATCGTGTGCGTGCTGGTGTCGTATCTGCTGCCGCCCTCGATGTGGGTGGTGCAGAACATCCTCTGGTACGTCGCGCTGGCGGTGGTGCTGCGGTTCGCCTACGTGATCATCGAATGGTGGGTCGAACGGCTGGTCGTCACCGACAAACGGTTCGTGATGACCACCGGCGTCTTCACCACCAAGGTGCTGATGATGCCGATCAGCAAGGTCACCGACCTCACCTACCAGCGTTCGGCCTGGGGCCGGATGCTCGGCTACGGCACGATGGTCGTCGAGTCGGCGGGCCAGATCCAGGCGCTGAACCGGATCGACTACCTGCCGCGGCCCGAGGAGTTCTACGACACGATCTCCGAGCTCGTGTTCGGCGACAAGCAGAAGCAGGCCGAACGGTTCTCGATGATCAAGGCACAGCGCGCGGCGCGGGGCAAGAAGCCGGTCGGCTGACCCCGGGCGCGTCGGCACTGGTCCCGGCGTCGAGGTGACGCAGCGCATCGTCGAGAATAGGTCCGATGCGCATCGACCTGCACGCCCACTCCACGGCCTCCGACGGTACCGACAGCCCTGCCGAGCTCGTCGGCGCTGCCGCGCGTGCCGGTCTCGACGTCGTCGCGATCACCGACCACGACACCACCGCGGGCTGGGAACCGGCCGCCGCGGCCCTGCCCGCCGGGATGACGCTCGTGCCGGGCGCCGAGCTGTCGACGGTCTCGATCGACCCGGACACCGGCTACGAGATCAGCGTGCACCTGCTCGCATATCTCTTCGACCCGACCGCGCCCGCGATCGTCGCGGAGCAGACGCGGCTGCGCGTCGAACGGCGCACCCGGTTGCGGCGGATGGCCGAGCGGATGGCCGCCGACGGCCTCCCGGTCGACGCCGACGAAATCCTGAGCCTGCTGCCCGAGGACTCGCCCGCGGGACGGCCGCATCTCGCGCAGGCGCTCGTCCGCGCGGGTCTGGTCAGCTCCGTCGACGAGGCTTTCGCCGACTACCTGCACAGCCGCCGCGGCTACTACGTCGCGCGCCGCGACACTCCGGTCGAGGAAGCGATTGACATGGTCACCGCGGCCGGCGGGGTTACCGTGATCGCGCACCCCTTCGCCTTCAGCCGCGGCGCGACGATCAGCGAGGACACCCTGCGCGATCTGACGGCTCGCGGACTGACCGGCGTCGAGGTCAACCATCCCAACCACGATCCGGCGACCCGGGCGCGCACCCGCGAGCTGGCCGACGAGCTGGGCCTGATCCGCACCGGGTCCAGCGACTACCACGGCACGAACAAGACCATCGGGCTCGGCCAGGAGACGACCGAGCCGGATCAGCTGGAGGAATTGGTGGGGCGGGCGACCGGCTTCCAAGTGGTGAAGGGCTGAGATGGCCGTCTCGGATTTCTTCGACGCGAAGCTCTTCATGAGCGCGACGATCACTCTCGTCGTGATCATGGACCCGCCGGGCACGGTGCCGGTGTTCCTGAGCCTGGTCGGCCGCAAGCCGATGGCCACGCGGGTGAAAGCGGCCCGGCAGGCGGTGCTGGTGTCGCTGCTGGTCATCTCGCTGTTCGCGGTGGCCGGGCAGGCGATCCTGGCGTATCTGGGGATTGGGATTCCAGCGCTTCAGGGTGCCGGTGGCCTGCTGCTGTTGCTGATCGCGTTGCAGCTGCTTATGGGCAATGCGGGGAGTAATGAGCCCGAGGCGGCCGAGGACGTCAACGTCGCCCTCGTTCCCCTTGGCACGCCGCTGCTGGCCGGTCCTGGCGCGATCGCGGCGACCATCGTGTTCGTCCGCCAGGCCGACGGTCATCTTGGCGCGTACATCGCGCTCGCGCTGGCGATCGTGACCGTGCATTTCGTGCTGTACACCTGCATGCGGTTCTCCGGCGTGGTCATCCGGCTGATCAAGGAAAGCGGCATCACGCTCCTGGCGAAGATCGCCGGCCTGCTGCTCGCCGCGATCGCGGTCGAGCTGGTCGCGAATTCGGTGCAGGGCTTCATCGCGGGCGGCTAGCCCACGCCGGAAAGTGTCGGTGGGGGTGCGTAGCGTGGGCGTCGATGGAAGGGGGCGGCGTGAAAGAACAGATGGGGTTCGACTTCGGCGTCGAGCAACCGCAACGGCTCACCAAGGTGTCGCCGGCGCGGCTGAGCACCTTTGACGATTGCCCGCGCCGGTACCGGCTGGCTTATCTCGACCGGCCGACGCCGCAGCGCACCGGGCCGTGGGCGCACAGCACGCTGGGCGCGGTGGTGCACAACGCGTTGCGGGCGCTTTTCGACCTGCCAGTGGCGAAACGGACGCCGCAGCGCGGGATCGCGCTGGTGTCCGAGCACTGGAAGGACGCCGGTTTCGCCGACGATGACCAGGCCGCGCGCTACCGAGCGCGAGCGAAAGGCTGGGTCGCGGAGTACGTGGAGGACAACGACGTCAGCGACGATCCGGTGGGATTGGAACGCTGGGTCTCCGCGCCGGTCAGCACCACCGGCGGCCGCCCGACGATGATCATCGAGGGCAGGGCCGACCGCATCGACCAACGCGGCGGCGAACTGGTGATCGTGGACTACAAAACCGGCCGCCGCGCGCCGGACGAACACGAGGCGAGGGCTTCGCAGGCGTTGGCGATGTACGCCGTAGCCTCGACGCGCACTTTGCGCATGCCGTGCACGAAGGTCGAGTTGCACCATTTGCCGTCCGGCACGATCGCCGCGGCGGAACACACCCCGGAAACCCTGAAGCGGCACCTGGAACGCGCCGAGGAGACCGCCGGGGATGTGCGGTTGGCAGCAGATACCCTTGAGGCAGGCGGTGACGGAGACACGTTGTTCCCCGCCCGCCCCGACCGCCGCTGCGCATGGTGCGACTTCCGCCCGAGCTGCGTGGCGGGACAGCAGACCGCTCCTGCCGCGCAACCGTGGGATTTGCTTGCGCCGTAGGGGATTTCCCGAGACGTGGATGGGACCCGAGGATCGTGGCGTCACCGGAGATCGAGAAAGCGGGCCGGCGTGAGTCTGGGACCGGTTCTGAGCCTGGCGCAGGTGCTGGTGCAGGTGCTGGTGCCGGCTCGGCCGGGGCTCGTGCCGGTGACGAGGCGAGTGGTGCTAGCCGGAGTCGCGGCACCGCGGTTGACAGGCTGGGGGTTCGCGGGATAGCGAGGAAGGATTTTGCCGCTGTGGCAACGGATCTTGCCCCCGGACACGGCGGGGTTCGTGACGGACGCCGTGCCGAGGACGCCAGCGCCCATGCGGGGAACGACCGCGCGGACAGCGATGGCGCGGGCGACGCGACGTTGAACGATGGCGGTGCATCATCGCACGGTCATGCGGTCGAGGACCGTGCAGGAGCTGATTCGGCGGCGGAGAAGCACACGGCAGCGGAATCGCGGAGTTCAGCGCGGGATGACAACGCTGCGGAGGGCTACGCGGCTGGGGTTATCCATGACTCAACGTCGACCAACAGCGCCGACGTAAGACCCGCGGCTGCGCTTAGCCACGAAACAACCGACCAACGCAGCACAACCGGCGGCGATGAAGCGTCAGTCGAAGCGGCACCCGCGCACCCCGGGCACTCCGGAAGGCCGAAGGCTCGCGGGCGGTGGTGGCGAGGGTTCACCGGGTCCGTCGCCGCGGGGATGGCAGTCCTGGCCATCGGGGTGCTGGTCGTCGGCGTGTTGTGCCTAGTCAAAGGAGCGTCCGGACCCGGCGTGCTCAAGCTGGTCGGACATCCCCTCGCCGCGGTGATTGTGCTTGCGCTGCAACGAATCGCCGACCGTCGGGCCGGGAAAGTGGCGGCGGTGGCGGGGGTTGGCGTCGTGGCCGTCGCGGGGGCGGCGTTCTGCGTGTTGTGGTGGTTCTGAGGCGGTCAGCGCAGGGCGGCGACAGTCGGGCCGCGTTGTTCCAGCAGTACTGGGCCTAGTGCGGTGAGGCGGATCGGTCCCGTGTAGGCGCCGCGGTCGACGCCGACTGTGCGTAGCGTTGCGCCGTTCGTTTCGTTCAGTACGGCCAGGCCGCCGCGGATCGGGACTACCAACTGGGTCGCGAAGGTGATTCCTGGGCCGAGCGTGCCGTCCAGGGTCCAGCGGGGCGAAAGGTCGTCTCGGGACAGCGCGACGGTTTTTGAGCCGGTGTACCAGTAAATCCCGGCCGCGGTACGGGTCGTCGCTTCGGTGCCGCCGACCGGGTCGTTCGCTACGTCCGAGGCGGGGAGATCCATGGGGTACGCGGCTTTTTGCGAACCGTCCGCGCCGTAGACGACGTACAGCTTCTGATCCGGCAGCAGGACACCGGTGAGGTCGCCCGACATCGCGATCACTCGGGCCCGCTTGCCGGCCAGCAGGGCGGTGTAGGTGACCTTCGGTTCGTCCTCGTGCTCGGCGGTCGCCTTGTAAATCGTCAGGCGATCCGTGCGGTCGCCGGGGCAGCGTTCGATGACGCCGATTTTGTCGGCGGCCATTGCTACAGTTCCGTAGGTGCAGTTGGGGCGCGGTTGCTTGTTCGCATTTTGCAGGAACGGGACTTTGCCGTACTCCATGCTCTTCACGAGATCGTCGCGCCACGTGTCGAGGAGATGTTTGCCGGTGGTCGTGACGTGGCTGCCGTCGCTGACGAGGCGGGTGCCCAGTTCGGCGTCGCCGTTGCGCTGGGCGGTGATGCGGCCGGTGGCGGGGTCGAGCTGAGTGACCTCGCTGCAGCCCATTGCCTTGTGGTACACGGCGTTCACCCGGCCCCAGGCGGCGTCCACAGTGCACAGTTGCAGGTTTTCGCGGGTGTAGTGCCAGCGGACCTGCCCGGTGAGCGGATCGCGTCCGGCGACCTCGCTGCCGTCCGCGGTGGTGACGGTGTCGGACTGTCCGATCGGGATGGGCGTCGCCGAGCTCGGGGCCTGCCACAGCTGCGTCATCGACCCGGGGACCGCCGTCGGCGGCGAGGGGAGGGCGTGCGGCGGATCGGCCAGGGCGCGGCTGGTGTGCAGGTTGTCGCTGGTGCCGGCGACGATCGCGGCGACCACCGCGACCACGACGACGATCGCCCCCGCGATCACCCGGTCCCGGCCTCGGTTCCACGGCGAGCGGCGGGCTTTCCCCGGCGGCGCAACGGGATCCGCGGCGGATGATCGGGGGAGGAGGTTTTCGGAACCGTAGGCGGGGGTGCTGGTGACCCCGGCGTCGGTGACGCGCGCGATCGGGCCGGTTTGTTCCTCGGGGGTGACCGGCGGGATCGCCGCGTGGGCAGCTGCGTGCCGGGGAGCCGACGTGGGCGGTTCGGCGGAAGCATCTTCGACAGTTGGCGCGACGGGGCCTGCGACCTGCGAGCCGGGCGCGGAGGTGTTTCCGGCAGCGTCGCCGGAGACTGGCGCGGCGGAGCTTGCAGCGGCGTCGGCCGGCGTGACTGGGTCCGTTGCGTGGGAGCCGGGAACGGCTGGGGCAGCGGGTTCGGCCGAGGCTGGTGTGGTGGAGCTTGCCGCGGCATCGTCTGGTTCGCCAGAGGCCTTTTCGGTGCCTGGCGTGACTGGGCCCGTTGCGTGCGAGCCGGGAACAGCTGCTGGAGCAGGGGGTTCGGCCAAGGCTGGCGCGGCGGAGCCTGCAGCGGCCTCGGTTGGTTCGGAGGAGGTCGCGTCAGAGCGGCTACCCGAGGCTGCCGAGGCCGGATTGGCGCCCGGTGAAGTCAGTTCGGCGGAAGCCTTCTCGCCCGTGCCGCTGGAAGCCTGCAGACCGGTGTCCCCAGCCGACGGAGCAGCAGAGGCCGACTCGTCCGAACCCGCCCCAGCACCCGAACCAGCATCCTCATCCGAGACGTGCGCCCCGGCCGGAAGGTCCGGCCGGGGGCGTTCGTCGGGATTCGCGGGAGTGCCCGCTACGTTCGATCCAGGTTCGGGGGGTGTTTCGCCGTTCCCGTGGTCGTTCACGTAACTGACTCCCCGGTGTGTCGCTCAGTCTGCCGACGCAGGTGTATCAGATGCGGACGGACGGCGGCGACGGCGTCGGCGTGCCGGGCGGTCTCCGGTTTCGCCGGAGTCGGACGTCGTCGCGGGGGTGGCGTTGCCGGTGGACGTCGCCGGGCCGGTCGCGTCCGCTCCCGAGCGGGTGCGGCGGCGCGGGGTCCGGGGGCGGTCTTCCTGCTGGTCCGGACCCGACGAACCCGACGAGGCGGGAGCGGCGGCGTCCGCGGCTTCGATAGCCGCGGCCGAGCGGGCGCCACCGCGGGTCCGCTTGCGCGGGGCACGGTTGCGCTTGCGCGGAGCCTCGTCCTCCGAAGCAGAAGGCGAAGCAGGCCCGGAAGACCCACGACGGCCTCGGCGCTTGCCGCCCAGGTCCTCTTCCTTCTCCGCGGACAGGCCGGCTCGCGTGCGCTTCGACAGCGGCAAGCGGCCCTTCGTGCCCTCGGGGATGCCCAGGTCGCTGAACAGGTGCGGCGACGACGAGTACGTCTCCACCGGCTCCGCCAGGTCCAGGCTCAGCGTGTCCGAGATCAGCTTCCAGCGCGCTTCCTCGTCCCAGTCGACAAGAGTGACCGCGACGCCCGTGCGGCCCGCGCGGCCGGTCCGGCCGATGCGGTGCACGTAGGTCTTCTCGTCCTCGGGGCACTGGTAGTTGATCACGTGCGTGACGTCGTCGATGTCGATGCCTCGCGCCGCGACGTCCGTCGCCACCAGGACGTCCACCTTGCCCGAGCGGAACGCGCGCAGCGCCTGCTCGCGCGCGCCCTGGCCGAGGTCGCCGTGCACGGCGGCCGCGGCGAAACCGCGTTCGACCAGGTCGTCGGCCACCTTCTGGGCGGTGCGCTTGGTGCGGCTGAAGATCATCGTGAGCCCGCGGCCCTCGGCCTGCAGCGCCCGCGCGATCAGCTCCGTCTTGTCCATCGAGTGCGCCCGGTAGACGAACTGCGAGGTGCGCTCGTGGATCGCCCCGGCGTCGTTCTCCTCGGCCCGGATGTGCGTGGGCTGGTTCAGGAACGTGCGCGCGAGCGTGATGATCGGGCCCGGCATCGTGGCGGAGAACAGCATGGTCTGCCGCTCGTCCGGGACCATCCGGAGGATCCGCTCGATGTCCGGCAGGAAGCCGAGGTCCAGCATCTCGTCGGCCTCGTCGAGGACGAGCCCGCGGATCTTGCCGAGCACCAGGTGCTGCTGTTCGGCGAGGTCCAGGAGCCGGCCGGGCGTGCCGATGACGACGTCGACGCCCTTGCGCAGCGCCTCGATCTGCGGCTCGTACGGCCGTCCGCCGTAAATCGCCAGCGTGCGGATGCCGAGGTGCTTCCCGGCGCCCTTCAGGTCGTTCGCGACCTGGATGCACAGCTCGCGCGTGGGCACCACGACCAGCACCTGCGGGGTGCCGTCGCCGGGCACCTCGACGCGGTGCAGCAGCGGGACGCCGAAGCCCAGCGTCTTGCCCATGCCGGTGCGGGCCTGGCCGATGAGGTCGTCGCCCGCCATCGCGAGCGGCAGGGTCAGCGCCTGGATGGCGAAGGTGCGCTCGATGCCGGCTTCGCCGAGCGCTTTGACAATTTCGGGTTTCACACCGAACGACGCGAACGTCGGCGACTCCTCGGTCACCGGGGCACCGGCCTGCAGCGGGTGCGACGTGTCCAGCGCGGCCGGTCCGTTTTCGCTGTGCTCGAGGGCGACAGCGGCGGTGGCCTGCGCGGTTTCGGTCTGTTCGGTTGTGGACTGTTCTGCGGTCAGGGTGATCGCCTCTCTCGTGACCAGCGCGCACAGGCCGGTTGTCACTCGACACTCGACCGGGGGCCTGACTCGCACCTGCGGCCTCGTCTGCTGGAGGCCAGTGGTGCCGGAGCCGCCCTCCCGGGAATGCCGCTAGGAGGCGTGCACGCACACTTGCGGTGAACTCCGGTCGCTCTGGTGGCGCCAGCCGTTCGCCTGGTTCCCGCCGCTCCCGGGACCGCTGGGAAAAACGCGGTCCGGCGCGGCGAAGCTCTGTTTATCCGTCCGCAGTGTACCTGGTCAGCTGTTTTCCGGGGAATACCGGGAGCGGCGGCGCGGCGTGGGATCGGTCTCTTCGCGGCGCGGGCCTGCGGTTCGGCGATACCCTCGTCGCCGTGACCGACCCCGCTGAAGCCAGGCCTGCAGAAACCCCAGCGCCCGCCTCTTCTTCATCTGCGATCAGCGAAGGCGTCGTCGACCTGCTCGGCGTGATCGCCTACCTGGAGCTGTCCGCGTTCGACCGGATGGCCGAGGACGCCCGCAGCGCGCCGACGCTCGCCGGCCGCGCCGCGCTCGCCTCGATGGCCGCCGCCGAGATCGGGCACCTCGATCTGCTGACGAAGCATCTGGCCGCGAACGGCGTCGCGGTCGAGGACGCGATGGCGCCGTTCGTGTCGCAAGTGGACGCGTGGCACGGCTCCACCCGGCCGAAGTCGTGGCTGGAATCGCTGGTCAAGGCGTACGTCGGGGACGGGCTCGCGGCCGATCTCTACCGCGAGATCGCGAGCTGGCTCGACCCGGAGACCAAAGACCTGGTGCTGACCGTGCTCGCCGACACCGGGCATTCGGCGTTCGCCGAACGCGAAGTCGCGGCCGGCATCAAGGCCGATCCGAAGGCCCGCGACAAGCTCGCGCTGTGGGGGCGGCGGCTGCTCGGCGAGGCGCTCACCCAGGCGCAATACGTGGTGGCCGAGCGCGATGGCCTGGCCGAACTGATCGTCGCGGGCTCCGGCGATCTCGCGGGAATCGGCGCGCTGTTCCGCCGGTTGCAGCAGGGGCACACCAAGCGCATGCAGGCGCTGGGGCTGGGCTGAGCGAGTGGTCGCGAATCACCTGCTGGTCGCACGCCACCGGGGCGGCCCGCTTCGGTTAGCCTTGCCGGGCGTAGTCACAACGAGTTTTCAGCGGAGGTCCCACGTGGAGGTCAAGATCGGCATCAAGGACACGCCGCGCGAGCTGGTGGTGTCCAGTGGCCAGACTCCCGAAGAGGTGGAGAAGCTGGTCGCCGAGGCCCTGACGGCCGGTGACGGGCTCTTCCGCCTCAACGACGAGAAGGGCCGCAAGTACCTGGTCCCGTCCGACCGCATCGCGTACGTCGAGATCGCCCCGTCCGACGTCCGCAAGGTCGGCTTCGGCGTCGGCGACTGAGCCAGCCGAGCTTCAACGGTCCGTGAAGGGCCCTTGAGGGAATCTGATTCCCTCAAGGGGCCCTTCACGGCTTTTCGGGGACCGGTCAGGCGGTGGCTTCCTCGACCTCGGCCAGCGTCTTCGGGACCGCGAACGGCGGCGTGGACGTGCCGGTGAGCCGGTAGCGGCCCCACGGGTCCGGATCGGACAGCTCGCCCTCGGCGGTGTGCTCGCCGATCCGCACCTCGCACGCCTTCTTGCGCCCGCCGACCGTCTCGGCCAGCTTCGGGTCCGCGGCGACGCGGCCGTACCAGTGGTAATACCCGTCGATCGGCTGGAAATAGCCGCGCAGATCGACGTCCGCGGTGATCTCCGTGCCGTCGACGACCAGGGTCGCCGCGCCCGTGTAACCGTCTTCGTCGCTCATCCGGGGTCCTCTCGTCAGCCTGCGTCGGTGTCCGCGTCTTCTTCGGTGCGTCCGAGCTGGACGACCTTGTTCTCCTCGAGCGGCAGGTTCGGGTCGATCACCACGCCCTGCTGGCGGGTGAGCCCGTCGATCGCCGCCCAGATGATCTGGGTGAGGTACTCGACCACCGAATCGCGGCCCATCGAGCGCCGGTCCAGCCACCATTCGCCGGTGCTCTGGACCATGCCGACGATCCCGTGCGCCCACGGTTCGGCCGCGCCGGAGTCCATGTTGAACATCCGCATGTAGTCGCCGAGCAGCGCGGTCAGCGCGGTCGCGATGACCTCCTTGTCCTCCGCGACGACGTCCGAATCGGTGGTTTTGCCCGGCAGTCCGCCGTGTGCCAGCAAGCGGTACAGGTTCGGGTGTTCCTCGATGACGCCGAAGAACGAGTCGAGCGCCATCCGGATCCGCGGCACCGGCGCGAGTTCCGCGTTGATCGCCGGGATCAGCCGTTCGAAAAGGATCTCCGTGCCGCGCTGGCCGAGTGCGACGTACAGGTCGGCCTTGTCCTCGAAATGCCGGTACAGCACGGGTTTCGTGACGCCTGCTTCCGCGGCGACGTCCTCCATGCCGAGGTCTGGACCGTGCGCGTCGAGCGCGCGCAGAGCCGCTTCGACGAACTCCGCGCGGCGGGCGATGCGGTGCTTGCGCCAGCGATCGCGGCGGGCATCACCAGTACTGCCGGTGCTCGGTTCGGTGTCGGCTGCCTGCTTGCCGGACTGCTTGCTGGAGCGCTTGACACGTTCGATCACGAAGGTCATGCTACCAGAGGTAACTGTTACCGCAGGTTACATGTTCTGCGGCGACAGGCGGGACGCGGCTTCTCGATTCAACGGCGAGTCAGGCGCTGGAAGGGGCTGATGATGACGCGGACGCTCAAGGTGACCGACCGGGAGGCGACGGCACAGCGGTTGCTGAAGTCGGCGGCGAACAAGTTCTACGACCCGGACGTCGACATCGACTGGGACGCGCCGCTGGTCGAGGGCAAGCGGTACATCCTGCCGGAGCGCTCGTCGCTTTACGGCACTCCGCTGTGGGACCGGCTGAGCCCGGAGCAGCGGATCGAGCTGGGCAAACACGAGATGGCCAGCATCGCGACCACCGGGCTGTGGTTCGAAATCCTCTTGATGCAGATGCTGCTCAAGGAGGTCTACGAACAGGACCCGACGACGGCGCACGCGCAGTTCGCGCTCACCGAGATCGCCGACGAATGCCGGCACTCCACGATGTTCGCGAGGATGTCCGCGCGGATCGGCTGCCCGACCTACGGTCCGGTGCCGGTGCTGCGGCAGTTCGCGAAGCTGATGCCGACCATTTCCTACGGCCCGGCGCGCTACGGCGCGATCCTGGTCGCCGAGGAGGTGCTCGACCGGCTGCAGCGCGAGCAGATGAACGACGAGGAGATCCAGCCGCTGGTCCGGATGGTGAACCGGATCCACGTGCTGGAGGAGGCGCGGCACGTCACTTTCGCGCGGGAGGAAGTCACTCGCGGGATGGCGAAGCTGGGTCGCGCGGAGGTCGCCTACCAGCAGTTCAGCATCGCGTTGATCTCGTACTTCGTGACTCGGGCGTTCATCAACCCGAACGTCTACAAGGCGGTCGGGATCCGGCCGCGCGAGGGCGTCGAGACGGCGTTGAACAACCCGCACTGGCGCGCGACGATCGCGTGGGCGGGGGAGAAGATCATGCCGTTCCTGCAGGAGTCCGGTCTGGTCGGGTTGCCAGGGAAACCGTTCTGGCGCAAGTCTTTTCTGTTGCCGGAGGGCAAATGACTACCGTTGAGCGGCTCCGCAATCCGGCGCGGGAGCATCGGTTTGTGACCAGCGACGGCTGTGCGCTGCACGTCGAAGCGAGCGGTCCGGCCGATGCCGCGGTGACTCTGGTGCTGGTGCACGGCTGGACGCAGGACCACCGCACGTGGGACGGCGTCATGGACCACCTCGGCCCGGGCGTCCGGACGCTGCGCTACGACCTGCGCGGGCACGGCGGTTCCGCGCCCGCGACCAAGGAAACCGGGACGATTCCGCGGCTGGCCGACGATCTGGCCGAGCTGATCACCGCTCGCGTGCCGTCGGGTCCGCTGGTGCTCGCCGGGCATTCGATGGGCGGCATGACCATCATGGCGCTGGCCGAGCGGCATCCCGAACTGGTCCGCGACCGGGTCGTCGGGACGGCGTTCGTGGCGACGTCGTCCGGGCAGATGGACCGGATCACGTTGGGGCTGCCCGGAATGGCGGGCCAGTTCTCCGCGCGGTTCGAGCGCCGGCTGGCGAAAGCGTTGTCGCACCGCAAGGGCGAGCGGCTGCCGCTGAGCCCGGCGATGGTGCGTTCGGGCGCGCGGTTCCTCGTTTTCGGCGACCACCCGCGCCGCGCGGACCTTCGGCTCGTGGCGGACCAGCTGTTGTGCGCGCATCCGGCGAGCCTCGGCGCGTTCCAGGACGCGATTTCGACGCATGACTGCCGGGTCGCGCTCGCGACCTTGCGGGGTACCCCGTCCGTAGTGCTGGCAGGGGAGAAAGACCGGCTTTGTCCGCTTCCGCACGCGAAAGTGATCGCGGACGAGCTGCCGGACGCGGAGTTTGTCCGGTTCCCCGGGGCGGGGCACATGCTGCCGCAGGAGCGGGCGGGCGAGGTCGCGACGCGAATCGGGGCGTTGCTGCGCGTCTCGTGAGTGTTTACGCCGGTTAGAACCGGCATAAACACTCACGAGAGCCACACATTCGTAACCGTGCGCGTTCGCCTCTTTCGCGCTCGTACCTGACTGTCGGCTGTTCCCGGCCGCCCGGCGATGTCACGCTGGGTGGCTGGGATGTCGCCGACAGAACAGGACGGGCATGGGCCAGCCGCTGAGCGCGCACGTCAACCGGAGCCTGATGGCTATTTCCCGGCGAGCGGAGAGCGTGGACCGGCATACGCTGGCCAAAACCTACGTGGTGGCCGGGTCGTTTTCGGCGATGCTGCATTCGGCAGACCACCAAATCCTGTACGGCCGCCGCGGCACCGGCAAGACGCACGCCCTGCTGTACCTGGCCGATCTGGTCGAAGAGACCCACGATGTCGCCGTATACCTGGATTTGCGCACGATCGGTTCCACTAGCGGCCTGTACGCGAATCAGCAGCTTCCGGTGCCGCTGCGGGGTACTCAGCTGCTGGTCGACACGCTGGAAGCGGTGCACGAACAGCTGCTGACCACGGCGATCGAGACCCGGGTTTCCGACCAGGAAGACCTGTTGCAGGGCTTGGACGAGCTGACCGAGGCGGCGACGACGGTCGAGGTCGTCGGCAATGTCGAGCGGGAGACGACCGTCGGCGGTGCTGCGGAGAAGTCGACCGGCGCGGGCGCTTCCGCGTCCTGGGGGCCGGGCGGTCCGCGCGGTCAGGTGACGATGTCGGGCAGCAGCCGTCATTCGGTTACGGCGTCGGATCGGTTGCGGCGCACCGGGATCGAGCATCATCAGGTCATCTTCGGGCCGCTCAGCCGGGCGCTGGCGCGGATCACGGCCGCGTTGGCGCCGGCGCGGCTGTGGCTGCTGTTGGACGAGTGGAGTTCGATTCCCCTTGAGCTGCAACCATTGCTGGCGGATTTGCTGCGCCGCAGCGTGCTGCCGACCCGCGGGGCGACAGTCAAGATCGCAGCGATGGAACGCCGCTCCCGGTTCCGCGAACCAGGCCGCGAAGGCGATTACGTCGGCATCGAGGTCGGCGCGGACGCTGCCTCCGCGGTCAGCTTCGACGACGTGCTCCTCTTCGACCACGGCCGAAGCCAGTCGAGACAGTTTTTCGCCGAGCTCTTCCTCAATCACGTCCGACCGCGGATGCCGGTGACCGACGATCCCGCGGAATTCGTGGCCACCGCGTTCAGCCGCACCGCTTTTCCCGAACTCGTGCGCGCGGCCGAAGGCGTGCCCCGGGACGCGATCAACATCGCCGCGCTGGCCGCACAGCACGCGAACACCGCGACCATCGGGATCCGGCACGTCCGGCAGGCCGCGCAAGATTGGTACTTGCGCGACAAATACGCCGCCATCGCCGGGAACGAACCGGCGTCGACGCTGCTCCGCTGGCTCGTCGACGAGGTGGTGGGCCGTCGGCGTTCCCGCACTTTCCTGCTCGAACACACCGGTGGCGCGCACGATTCGGCGATGCGCGATCTGTACGACGCCCGGCTCGTGCACCTGGTGCGGCGCGGCATCGTCAGCCGGAAGCGGCCGGGAACGCTCTACGACGGGTTCGCCATCGACTACGGCTGTTACGTCGCTTTGTTGTCCGACGGAGAACAACCGTCCCGGCGAAGCAAATCCGACGCCTGGCTGATCGATCCGTGCGGCGCGCTGCCGGATCATCTCGAGCAGTTGCTGGTGGAACTGCCCGGAGCGGCCAGATCGGTGCCACGGCAGCGAAAACCGCGCGAGTGAGCTAGCGGAGCCGTTCGAGGGCGGCGACGGTGGCCGGGACGTCTTCCCAGATCGGGGAGTGCCCGGTCTCGACGGTGACGAGTTCGCTGTCCGGCAGGTGGTCGACGAGGTGCTGGGCGTCGGCGAGAGTGCGGGCCCGGTCGTGGATTCCGTGCAGCACCGTCACCGGGCAGCGGATCGACGCCAGCCGCGGCGTGAGGTCCAGATCCCGTTGGCTCGTCAGGACTTCCAGCGCGGCCTCGGCCGGGATCCGGGCGGCGTAGCCGAGCAGTTCGGCCCGCAGATCCGGCGGCAAGGGGACGGCGAAGGACCGGTCGAGCACGCCCGCGTGCAAGTCAGGACCCCAGGCGGAGGCGATCGCGGCGAGGATCCGGTCGACGTCGCCGTGGCCGCGCATGTGCGCGCCGGTGTTCGCGAGCAGCAGCCCGGACACCAGATCCGGCCGGGTGGCCGCGACGACCGTCGCGATACAGCCGCCGGTCGAGTGGCCGATCAGCGTGACCGGGCCGCCGTCGTGCTGCTCGATTCGGGAAGCGATCCGCGCCGCGATGTCCTCGATCCGCCACGGACCTGGCGCGGTCATCCAGTCGACCGCGTCCAGTTCGTCGGACAGGGCGGCCGCCAGCGGCGCGTAGATTCGCGGGCTGCAGAGCGTGCCCGGCACCGCCACGACGGGCACGGACTCAGTTGTCCTTGAGCGGGAACCCGCCGCCGATGCCGCGCCACGCGAGGTTCGCGGTGAGCGCCACGGCGTCCTCGCGGCTCATCGACTGGTTGTGCTGCAGCCAGTAGCGCGCGCTGACCTGGCTCATCCCGACCAGTCCGACGGCCAGCAGCCGGGCCTTCTCCTCGTCCAGACCGGCGTCGGAGGTGATCGTCTCGGTGATGGCCTCGACGCTGGCCGACGTCGCGCGGTCCACCGCTTCCTGCACGGCGGGCTCGCCACGCAGGTCGGACTCGAAGACCATGCGGAACGCGCCGGCGTCGTTGTTCACGAAGTCGAAGAACGCGCCGACCGTGGCCGGGACGCGCTGGCGGTTGTCGCTGGTGGAGTTCAGCGCGCCCTGCACGCGGCCGACGAGGTCGTCGACGTGGCTTTCGAGCAGCGCGATGTACAGGTCGAGCTTGCCGGGGAAGTGCTGGTAGAGCACCGGCTTGCTGACACCGGCCTCCTCGGCGATCTCGTCCATCGCCGCCGCGTGGTAGCCGTGCTCGGCGAAGACGCGCTGCGCGGCCGTCAGCAACTGGGCCCGGCGCTCAGTCCTCGGCAACCGGACGCCTCGTTGCAGTCGCGCCATCTCCGTCATTCTTCCTCCGTCCGCAGCCTTCGCCGGGCGGGTTCACCACCGCGTGAAGTGAACCTGACATTACTCGTGGGTACGCCCGAAATGCCAAGGGTCAGGCATCCTGGACTCGTGACGACCACGACCTCCCGCCCCACGGCCGCGGCGGCGGTCCGCCCGCCGGTGACCCAGGTGCCATTGTCGACTACGCCCCTTCCGCCGCTCGACGGGGCGCTGCCTGCCTGGCCGGGAACGGTCGAGGACGGCCTGCACATCCGGCACACGCCCGGCCCGGACGGCACGCCCGCGGTGTACGTGCACGGGCTCGGCGGATCGTCCACGAACTGGACCGACCTCGCCGCGCTGCTCGCCCCGACCGCTCCCGGACAGGCCGTTGACCTGCCCGGATTCGGCTATTCGGAACCGGCGGAAGGATTCGCGTACGGCCTCGACGACCACGCCGAGGTCATCGCGGGCCGGCTGGAGCAGATCGGAAAGCCGGTCCACTTGCTCGGCAACTCGATGGGCGGCGCGATCGCGCTGCTGCTCGCGGCGCGGCGCCCGGAGCTGGTGAGAACTCTCACCCTGATCTCCCCGGCGATGCCGGACCGCCGCCCGGACCCGCGCCGGCTGTCGGATCCGCTGATGGCGCTGGCCTACCTCCCGGTGGTCGGCGCCCGGGTGCGCCGCCGGATGGCCGGGATGACCGCCCGCGAACGCGCCGCGCAGGTCATCAAGCTGTGTTTCCACGATCCGTCGCGCTTCCCGGACGCCCGGCTGGACGAACTGGTCGAGGAGCACGCCGCGCGCGCCGGCTTCCCGTGGGCGCTGGCCGCGATGGAGCGGAGCACGTTCGGCATCTTCCGGCGCTGGACCGCGCTCGGCTCCGCGTCGCTGTGGTCGGTCGCCAAACAGGTCGAGGCGCCGACGCTGGTGGTCTGGGGACTCCACGACCGGGTGATCTCGGTCAAGCGCGCGCTGCGGACCGCGCAGACGATTCCGCACGCCCGGATGCTGGTGCTCCCGCGCACCGGACACGTTGCGCAGATGGAACGTCCGCAGGTGGTCGCGCGGGCCGTGCTCGGTCTGTGGGAGGGCGCGGACCGGGGCTCCTGGTAGCTCGAACGGGGGACCGCGGATCGCCGGGGAGCCCGCCAGTCGCTGCCGGGAACGTCGCCGCCGTGTGGCACCCTGGATCGGTGGACCGGCTGAAGCAGGACGCGCGAGCGAAAGACCGGCGGGGCCCGACCGCCGGGTCGGCCCGGCGTTCAGGGTCTTCGGTGTCATCCGGGTCTTCCGGTTCGAGCGATCCGGAGTCCGACTCTCCGCGCGTCGGCCAGTACCGGCCCGCGCGCAAGCCCGCCCAGCGCGTGGGCGAGGACCGATACCGGCCGGGCGGACGGCGGACCAGCGCGGAGCCGCTCGCGGCCGCCTGGAAGCCCAAGGACGACGCGGAGAAGCGCCCGGCTCCGAAGAAGAAGCAGCGGTCGCCGTTCGGCCGGTTCGTGAAGACCTACGGCTGGCGCGTGTACGCGCTGCCGATTCTGGCCGTGATCACCGTGCTGGTCGCGGTCAACACCGCCTCCGGCCCGTCCGACGCCGGCACGGCGGGCAGCAGCGGCGAGGTCGCGTCCGGCGATTCCTCCTCGGGCTCGATCGACGGTGGCGGCGGCATCCCGGAGAACCCCGCGCAGCCGGTGAACCTCAACGTGCCCACCGCTGACCTGCCCAACGGCGGCAATTTCACGCAGGCAGGCAAGGGCACCTGGCACGTCGTGCAGGGCTCCGGCGACGTCGTGGGCAAGTCCGGGAAGCTCTACACCTACACGGTCGAGGTCGAGGACGGCATCGATCCGGCGAGCTACGCCGGAGACGACGGCTTCGGCACCGCGGTGCAGGGCATTTTGTCCGATCCGCGCAGCTGGACGTGGAACGGCGAGATCCGGTTGCAGCGGGTCGACGCGAGCTATCCGAACCCGAGTTTCCGGGTGAGCCTCACCACGCCGGAGACGACGCACCGGGCGGACGCGTGCGGGTTTCAGATCAAATTCGAGGCCTCGTGTTACCGGCGCACCATGGGCCGGGTGCTGATCAACCTGTCCCGTTGGGTGCGCGGCGCGAAGGTCTACGGCTCGGACATGACGGGGTACCGGCAGTACGCCATCAACCACGAGGTCGGGCACGCGCTGGGCAACAACCACGTGGGCTGTCCGGGAAACGACCAGCCCGCGCCGGTGATGATGCAGCAGTCGTTCGGCGTCGCCGACGACTACGTCGCGATGCTCAACAACATCCCCGGCGGCGACCGGGGCAAGGTCGCCGCGGACCATCACGTGTGCAAGCCGAACGCGTGGCCGAACCCGACCCCGCCGGGCCAGTAACAGAGTCTCACCATCTGGGAGCGGGGAAGTCCCTCTTGCCAGCGCGCGTTGGGGATACTGGGATCGACTACGCGACCCGCGCGAGTATGGAGGACCCGATGTCAGACACGGCACTGCCGCCGCTCGTCGAGCCGGCAGCCGAGCTCACCAAGGAAGAGGTGGCCCGGTACAGCCGTCACCTGATCATCCCGGACGTCGGGGTGGTCGGGCAGAAGCGGTTGAAGAACGCGAAGGTCCTGGTCATCGGTGCGGGCGGCCTCGGAAGCCCGGCGCTGCTGTACCTGGCGGCCGCCGGCGTGGGCACGCTCGGCATCATCGACTTCGACGTCGTCGACGAATCCAACCTGCAGCGCCAGGTGATCCACGGCCAGTCCGACGTCGGCAAGCTCAAGGCCGCGTCGGCGCAGGAGTCGATCGCCGAGATCAACCCGCTGGTCAAGGTGCACCTGCACACGGAGCGTCTCGAATCGGCGAACGCGCTGGAGATCTTCGAGCAGTACGACCTGATCCTCGACGGCACCGACAACTTCGCCACCCGCTACCTGGTCAACGACGCGGCGGTGCTGCTCGGCAAGCCGTACGTGTGGGGTTCGATCTTCCGGTTCGAAGGCCAGGTGAGCGTCTTCTGGGAGGACGCCCCGAACGGCAAGGGTCTCAACTACCGGGATCTCTACCCCGAGCCGCCGCCCCCCGGCATGGTCCCGTCGTGCGCCGAAGGCGGCGTGCTGGGCGTGCTGTGCGCGTCGATCGGCTCGATCATGGTGACCGAGGCGATCAAGCTCATCACCGGCATCGGAGAGCCCCTGCTCGGGCGCTTGATCTCCTATGACGCGCTGGAGATGAAGTACCGCGAGGTCAAGATCCGCAAGGACCCGGAGACCCCGAAGATCACCGAACTGATCGACTACGAAGCCTTCTGCGGCGTCGTGTCGGACGAGGCCGCCTCGGCCGCCTCCGGCAGCACCCTGACTCCCGCGGAACTCAAGGCCAAGTTCGACGCGGGCGAGGACTTCGCCCTGATCGACGTCCGCGAGCCGCACGAGTACGAGATCGTGAACATCAAGGGCGCCACGCTGATCCCGAAGGACCGCATCCTTTCCGGCGAGGCCTTGGCGGAACTGCCGCAGGACAAGCCCATCGTCCTGCACTGCAAGTCCGGCGCCCGCTCGGCAGAGGCCCTGGCCGCCCTGCACGCAGCCGGTTTCAAGGACGCCACCCACCTAGGCGGCGGCGTCCTGGCCTGGGCACGACAGATCGACCCAAGCCTGCCGACTTACTGAGCAAAGACGAGTCCGTGAAGGGCTCCTTGAGGGAATCTAATTCCCTCAAGGAGCCCTTCACGGCTTTCGAGCGCGCGACGATTGTCCGTGAGGGCCACCTTCACGGACTCTGAGTCCCTCAGGGTTCCCCTCACGACCTACGAACCGCAGCCGCTGCACCCACCGCTGGAGCCACCCACCCCGCCCCCAACCCCGATACGAAGCCTTCTCTGCGGTTCGGGGGTGCTTGTCAAGGCATCTTTCCCGCCTTGACAAGCACCCCCGAACCGTCAGGACAATCAAGCTTCGGGGTGGTGGCCCCCACTCGGCCGCAATGTCGCCGCCAGGCGACGAGCCGAACCAAGAAGCCCCCACGACCAGCGAGTCTCCCCAGGATCCGCACGGACACCGGGGTAACCTCCCCCTTTGTGCGGTCAACCCTCGAACGTCCCTCCGAACGCGTCTGCTCCGCGTTCGGCAGCGACGCCGACGCCATCACCCTCCTCCCGGATTCCGAATCCTGGCAATGCGCCGACGTGGTCTTCAAACGCGTCCAAGACCGCTCCCAAGCCCTCTGGACCGCCCGAGCCCTCGACTTCGCCGACGACCCGGGCCTACGGA
Organism: Amycolatopsis albidoflavus; assembly: GCF_039525725.1. Classification (NCBI taxonomy): domain Bacteria; kingdom Bacillati; phylum Actinomycetota; class Actinomycetes; order Pseudonocardiales; family Pseudonocardiaceae; genus Amycolatopsis; species Amycolatopsis albidoflavus. Next base: position 116,424 of record NZ_BAAAHV010000033.1, on the reverse strand, counting down.
TCGCGAAACCAGTCCGCTCGAGAGACGGCCGCTGGATAGTCGGCGACTGGTCAGCCTGGCGATACCTCCCAGGCACCACCGAACACCGCTGCGAAGAATCCATCCTGGCCGCAGTCAAACTGCACCGAGCCACCGCAGACCTCCCCCGCCCGGACTTCCTCTCCTCCCGCGACGACCGGGACGCCATCGCCGACCGAATCGCCTGGGAAGAACAAGACCGTCCCCTCCCCGAGGAAAAAGGCGGCCGCTGGTTCGAAATCCTCGCCCCGGCCCGCCGCCCGATCAAACTCCCGCACCAGGTAGCCCACGGCGAACTCCTCGCCGGCCTCCTCTTCGACGGCGACGCGGCCCCCGGAGTGGTCGACTTCGTCCCGTACTACCGCCCAGGCGAATGGGGCGCGGCGATCGCAGCAGTCGACTCCTTGATCTGGGGCGGAGCCACCGGAGCCCTGCTCGAACGCTGGGCACACCTCCCCGAATGGCCTCAGCTCCTCCTGCGCGCCATGCTCTTCCGCCTGGCCTCGCACGCACTGGACCCCCGCTCCACCAACGCCGCCCTGGACGGCCTGCGCGCAGCCGCCCGCGAGGTCAGCGCGATCCTCTGACTCACTGCGCGCCCCCGCCGTGACGGCGGGCAATGTCAACTCCCCGAAACATTCCGGCACATCGGGGTAACACGGCGTCCTTACCGTCGGGTCATCGCCGACCCGAGGAGCGCCTGTGCCGCACGTCGACACACATTGCCCGTACTGCGCCTTGCAGTGCGGGATGCGCCTGGCTGAGACCCGGGTCACCCCAAGGGATTTCCCGGTCAACGCGGGCGGCCTGTGTCAGAAAGGCTGGACCGCCGGTTCGCTGCTGGAATCCGGTGCCCGACTGACCTCGCCGCTGCTCCGCCGAGACGGCGAACTGCAGCCGGTTTCCTGGGACGAGGCACTGGATTTCGTCGCGGCTCGCCTGCGATCCTCGCGACAGATCCACGGCGCGGACTCGGTCGCAGTGTTCGGCGGAGGCGGCCTCACCAACGAAAAGGCTTACCTGCTCGGGAAATTCGCCCGAATTGCGCTCGGAACGTCGCAAATCGACTACAACGGCCGATTCTGCATGTCCTCCGCCGCCGCAGCCGGGATCCGCGCGTTCGGCGTAGACCGCGGACTTCCTTTCCCTGTCACCGATCTTGCGGGCGCGGACGTCGTCCTGCTCGCCGGAGCGAACCCGGCCGAGACGATGCCGCCCTTCATGCAGCACCTCGACAGCGCGGAACTGATCGTCATCGACCCGCGTCGCACTCCGACAGCCGAGCGCGCCGCATTGCACCTCGCGCCCGCGCCGGGAACGGATCTTGCTCTGGCGTTGGGGATTCTGCACGCGGTCGTCGCCGAGGGGTATCTGGACAAGTCCTATGTGGATCTTCGGACCGCCGGGTTCGACGAGATGTGGCGGATCGCCGCGACCTGGTGGCCGGAGCGGGTCGAGCGGGTGACCGGCGTCTCGGCCGCGGATCAGCGCCGTGCGGCGGAAATGCTGGCCCGGGCGGGAAACGCGTATGTGCTCACCGGACGCGGGACGGAACAGCACGCGTCTGGCACCGCGACAGTCGGCGGGTGGATCAATCTCGCGCTGGCATTGGGATTGCCCGGCCGCGCCGGTTCTGGGTTTGGTTGCCTGACCGGGCAGGGCAACGGCCAGGGCGGACGAGAGCACGGGCAGAAGGCGGATCAACTGCCGGGATATCGCAAGATCGACGACCCGGCGGCGCGTGCGTATGTGGCCGGAGTTTGGGGCGTGCCGGCGGAAAGCTTGCCGGGGCCGGGCCGGTCGGCGGTCGAATTGCTCGAGGAATTGGGCGATTCGATCAAGGCGTTGCTGGTGTTCGGGAGCAACCCGGTGGTGTCCGCGCCGCGGTCGGCTCGTGTGCAGGACCGGTTGGCTGGACTGGATCTTCTCGTGGTGGCGGACTTCGTCCTGTCGGAAACCGCGGAATTGGCCGACGTGGTTTTCCCGGTTCCGCAATGGGCCGAGGAGGAGGGCACGTTGACCAATCTCGAAGGCCGGGTCCTCCTGCGGCAGCGCTCGATCCAACCACCGGACGGAGTGCGCAGCGATCTGTCTCTCTTGCGGGAGCTCGCAGTCCGCATTGGACAGCCAGCTGAGCGATTTCCGGACGACGCGGCGGAGGTTTTTGAGGAACTGCGTGCCGCGTCGAAGGGCGGTGCCGCGGACTACTCCGGCGTGACCTATCAACGGTTGCGTTCCGGGGAAGCGTTGCACTGGCCGATTCCGGACGAGAAACACCCGGGCACGCCGCGAATGTTTCTCGGCGGATTCGCGCATCCGGACGGCCGGGCGCGCTTCGTGGAGGTCGACCACAGTGGACCCGCCGAGTTGCCGGACGAGATGTTTCCGTTGCAGGCCACGACGGGCCGAGTGTTGCAGCATTACCAATCAGGTGCGCAGACTCGCCGGATCGCGGAGCTGACGGCGGTCGTGCCGGAGGTGTTCGTCGAGGTGCACCCGGATACCGCGGCGCGGTCCGGGCTGGCCGACGGCGATCGTGCGGTGGTGCGGTCGCGGCGCGGGGAGACGGTCGCGCAGGTGCGGTGTGTTTCGTCGATGCGAGCCGACCTGGTCTTCCTGCCGTTTCACTTTCCCGGTGCGGCACGGGCGAATCTGGTGACCAACCCCGCGCTCGACCCGGTGAGCCGGATGCCGGAGTTCAAAGTGTGCGCCGTGTCGTTGGCGAGGGCGGAAGCATGAGCGCGCGGAACGTCGTCATCATCGGATACGGAATGGCCGGTGCCCGGCTCGCGGACGAGATCCGGCGGCGCGACCCGGAAGCGGATCGAGTGCGGCTGACAGTGCTCGGCGAAGAGCCGCACCCGGCGTACAACCGGGTGTTGCTGTCCACTGTGGTCGCTGGCGGGATGCATCCGGAAACGGTGCGCCTGCACGATTCGGAATGGGCGGCGCAGGCGCAGGTTGACCTGCGGCTCGGAACGCGAGTGACGCGAATCGACCCGGCGCGGCGGGTGGTCCGCACTGAAACCGAGGATTTCCCTTACGACGCCGTGGTCCTCGCGACCGGTGCGGCGCCATGGTTGCCGCCGGTCGAAGGGCTCGAACTCGGCCCAGAGGTCGTGACGTTCCGGACCTTGGACGACTGTGCGCGCATCGTCGACGCAGCACGCCCGGGAGCACCGGTCGCGGTACTCGGCGGCGGGCTGCTCGGCCTGGAAGCCGCACGCGGGCTGGCCGGTCGCGGCGCGAACGTGACCGTGGTGCACCCGCAGCCGCATGTGCTGGAACGGCAACTGGATTCCGGCGCCGGCCGAGTGCTGGCGCGCCGGTTGGCAGAGCTGGGTGTCACCTTCCGGTTCGAGGTGACCGCCGCCCGGCACCTGCCCGGCGACGGCCTGAAACTCGACGACGGCAGCTTCGTTCCCGCCGACCTCGTGGTCGTCGCGGCCGGGGTGCGGCCGGAGACCTCGCTCGCCGAAGCCGCCGGACTCGCGGTGGATCGCGGCATCCTGGTCGACGATCTACTGAGGACTAGCGACGGCCGGATCCACGCATTGGGCGACTGCGCACGCCACCCAGGCGCGCCAGCGGGGTTGGTCCAGCCCGCGTGGGAACAGGCCGCAGTGCTCGCGGACCTGCTCACCGGCGCGGACGCCACGGCGCGGTATCGCGGCACTCGAACGGTAACTCGGCTCAAGGCCCGCGACATCGACCTCGCCGCACTCGGCGAAACGCAGGTGACCAGTGAGGACGACGCCGCTGAGGTCGTGACCTTCGACGATCCGTCCGGCGGCCGGTACGGCAAGCTCGTCGTGCGCGGCGACCGAGTGACCGGCGCGATCCTGCTCGGCTTGCCGGACGCGGCGGCGACCGTGACACAGCTGCACGACCGAGGCACGCCGGTCCCCGAAGATCGGCTCGCAGTTCTACTTGGCCGCGCGTTGCCCGCGGGCGCGCCGACAGCGGCGAGCCCGGCCGATCTTCCTTCGTCCACAGTGATCTGCCGCTGCAACGCGGTGACCAAAGGCCGGCTCATCGAAGCCTGGCGGGGTGGCGCCACCGACGCCGCCGCACTCGCCCGCACCACCCGCGCCACCACGGGTTGCGGCAGCTGCCGCGACACGGTCGGCGCGGTCGCGGACTGGCTGGCCGCGCAATGACCGCCCCCGGTACCAAGGAGGACGCCATGACCCGCCGTTGGATCGAGCACTGGGATCCCGAGGACGACGAGTTCTGGGAGACCACCGGCAAGCGCGTCGCCCGGCGCAACCTGTGGTTTTCCGTGTTCTCCGAGCACATCGGCTTCTCGATCTGGACATTGTGGTCAGTCGTGGTGCTGTTCATGGGCCCGGCTTACGGCTTCAGCGCGGCGGACAAGTTCCTGCTCGTCTCCACGCCGACGGTGGTCGGCGCGATCATGCGCATCCCGTACACCTTCGCGGTCGCGCGATTCGGCGGTCGCAATTGGACAGTCATCAGTGCTCTGTTACTGCTCATTCCGACGGTGCTGACCGCGGTCGTCTTGCACCCGGGCACCTCGCTCGGAACGTTCGTGTTGATGGCGGCGCTCGGCGGTGTCGGCGGCGGCAACTTCGCGTCGTCGATGGCGAACATCAACACTTTCTACCCAGAACGGCATAAGGGCTGGGCGCTCGGGTTGAACGCCGGTGGCGGAAACCTTGGCGTCGCAGTGATTCAGCTTGTCGGATTGCTCGTGATCGGCACTGCCGGTGCGACGGCTCCGCGACTGGTGCTCTACATCTACCTTCCCCTGATCGTCATCGCCGCGACGTGCGCCGCGTTGTTCATGGACAACCTGGCCAGCGTTCGCGGTGACACCAAGGCAATGCGCGAAGTAGTCCGCTTTGGACACACCTGGGTCATGTCGCTGCTGTACGTCGGCACGTTCGGTTCCTTCATCGGTTACAGCTTCGCCTTCGGATTGGTGCTGCAGAACCAGTTCGGCCGGACGCCGTTGCAGGCGGCCGCGGTGACGTTCCTCGGTCCGCTGCTGGGTTCACTGTCCCGGCCGATCGGCGGCTGGCTGTCGGATCGCATCGGCGGTGGCCGAGTCACCTTCGCGACCTTCGGCGCGATGGCGCTGGCGACCGTGGTGCTGGTGCTGGCTTCCTCGGCTGACTCGCTGGCGACGTTCACCGCCGCGTTCATCGTTTTGTTCGTGCTCACCGGAATCGGCAACGGTTCGACGTACAAGATGATCCCGGCGATCTTCCAGGTGAAGGCTCGGGCGGAGATTCAGGCCGGTGCGGACGAAGCGACGGAATTGCGGAACGCGCGCCGGCTGTCCGGAGCCTTGATCGGGTTGGCGGGCGCGATCGGCGCGCTGGGCGGATTGTTCATCAACCTCGCGTTCCGGCAGTCGTTCGCCACCGCGCACAGCGGCGTCCCGGCGTTCGTCGGATTCCTGGTCTTCTACGCGGTGTGCGTGGGTGTGACGTGGTTCGGCTATCTGCGCAAGCCAGCGGTGCGCGCGCAGGTGGCGTTGGCAGGAGCGGAGGTCTGAAATGCCTACAGTGGTGGTCGCCGGGCACGGAATGGTCGCGCACCGGTTCGTGGAGGCACTTCGCGCGGCAGACGCGGCGGGCGAGTGGCAGGTCGTCGTCTTCGGCGAGGAGAACCGTCCCGCTTACGACCGGGTCGCGCTGACCTCCTATGTGGACAGCTGGGATCCGGCGGCGCTGGCGTTGCCGGGATCGGATTACGCCGAAGACGACGCGGTCGACCTTCGCCTCGGCGAGGTCGTTGTTTCGGTGGATCGCGAAGCCAAGACGGTGACAACGGCGGCCGGACACGTGCAGCCGTATGACTCGCTCGTGCTGGCGACCGGTTCTCGTCCGTTCGTGCCGCCGGTGCCGGGCCGGGATCTGCCCGGCGTCTTCGTGTACCGGACGATCGAAGACCTCGACGCCATTCGCGCGGCGGCCGAACGGCAAGGACGCGGCCGTCGGGCGGCGGTGGTCATCGGCGGTGGTCTGCTCGGCCTGGAAGCGGCGAAGGCGTTGCGGGACATGGGCTTGTCGCCGCACGTCGTGGAAATGGCACCGCGATTGATGCCCTTGCAGGTCGACGATGGCGGCGGCGGGCTGCTGCGGCGGTTGATCGCGAACCTCGACGTGACCGTCCACACCGGAACTTCAACGGACGCGATCGAGGCGGACGGATCGCGATTGCTGGCCAAGCTGGGCAACGGCACCGAGCTGGATGTCGACCTGGTGGTCTTTTCGGCGGGTGTCCGCCCTCGTGACGACCTGGCCCGGGAGTCCGGTTTGGACGTTGGCGAGCGCGGCGGCGTGCTGGTCGACGCGACGTGCCGGACCAGCGATTCGGCGGTCTACGCGATCGGTGAGTGTGCGGCGGTCGAAGGCCGGGTGTACGGCATTGTCGCGCCGGGATACGCGATGGCCGAGGTGGTCGCGGCGCAGCTCACCGGTGCCGCGGCGAGCTTCCCCGAGCCGGACACCGCGACGAAGCTGAAGCTGATGGGCGTGGACGTCGCCAGTTTCGGCGACGCGCACGCGGCCACCGAAGGAGCGCTGGAAGTCGCGGTGAACGACGCCGTGGCCGGGACGTACAAGAAGCTCGTGGTGACCGACGACGGCCGGACGCTGCTCGGCGGGGTTCTGGTCGGCGACGCGGCGGAATACAACACGCTGCGGGCGTTGGTCGGCCGTCCGCTGCCTGCCGACCCGGGCGCGTTGCTCGCGCCGGCCGGCGGCGGCGCGGCGGTCGGCGTGGACGCCTTGCCGGACGAGGCGCAGGTTTGTTCGTGCAACGGGGTTTCCAAGGGTGCGCTGACCCGGGCGATCACTGAGGACGGCTGCGATTCGGTCGGGAAGCTGAAGTCGTGCACGCGGGCAGGAACCTCGTGCGGTTCGTGCGTGCCGATGCTGGCGAAGCTGCTGAACGCCTGCGGCGTCGAGCAGTCGAAGGCGCTGTGCGAACACTTCACGCAGTCGCGCGCGGAGCTGTTCGAGATCATCCGGGCGACGCAGATGACGACGTTCAGCGAGGTGGTGAGCCGCTACGGCACCGGGACCGGTTGTGCGGTCTGCAAGCCCGCGGTGGCGTCGATCCTGGCGACGCTGGGCAACGGGCACATCCTCGGTGGCGAGCAGGCCTCGCTGCAGGACACGAACGACCGGTTCCTCGCGAACATGCAGCGCAACGGCAGCTATTCCGTGGTGCCGCGGATTCCCGGCGGGGAGATCACGCCGGAGAAGCTGATGGTGATCGCGCAAGTCGCGCAGGATTTCGGGCTGTACACGAAGATCACCGGCGGACAGCGGATCGACCTGTTCGGGGCCACTGTGGACCAGCTGCCGGAGATCTGGCGGCGACTGGTCGACGCGGGCTTCGAGTCCGGGCACGCGTACGGAAAGTCGTTGCGGACAGTCAAATCCTGCGTTGGTTCGACCTGGTGCCGGTATGGCGTGCAGGACAGCGTGGGGCTGGCGATCGACCTGGAGTTGCGGTATCGAGGTCTGCGGTCGCCGCACAAGATCAAGGCCGGGGTGTCCGGGTGTGCGCGTGAATGTGCTGAAGCGCGCGGCAAGGACTTCGGCGTGATCGCTACCGAACACGGATGGAACCTTTACGTCGGCGGCAACGGCGGGGCAACTCCTCGGCACGCGGAGCTGCTGGTGTCTGATGTGGACACCGAAACGCTGGTGCGCACAATCGACCGGTTCCTGATGTTCTACGTGCGCACGGCGGATCGGTTGCAGCGCACGGCACCGTGGATCGAGGAGCTGGACGGCGGACTGGATCACCTGCGCGCGGTGATCGTGGACGACAGCCTCGGCATCTGCGAGGACCTGGACGCGGCGATGGCGAAACACGTCGAGGGTTACACCGACGAATGGCGCGGGGTGCTGGAGGATCCGGACAAACTGGCGCGCTTCAGTTCGTTCGTGAACGCGCCGGGGACGCCCGATCCGTCGATCTCGTTCCGCGAGGAGCGGGAACAGCGGATCCCGGTGCTGCTGGGAGTTCCGGAGGTGCGGCGATGACCATGACCTCATCCTGGACCGCGGTGTGCGCGGCAGTGGACATTCCGGAGTTCTCCGGCGCCGCGGCACTGGTCGACGGCCAGCAGGTCGCGGTGTTCCACGCCGGCGACGGCTGGTACGCACTGTCCAATTGGGACCCGTGCAGCGGCGCGGCCGTGCTGTCGCGCGGGATTGTCGGCGACGCCGGGGGAGAGCCGGTGGTCGCGTCGCCGGTCTACAAAGAACGGTTTTCGCTCCGAAGCGGAGAGTGCCTGGACGCGGAAGGCGTTTCGGTGCCGGTGTATCCGGTTCGCGTACGGGACGGGGTGATCGAGGTGGGATCACCGTGACCGACGTCCGGCCGCTGGCCGGGTTCACGGTGGGAATCACGGCAGCGCGCCGAGCTGAAGAGCTGGGCGCGCTGCTCGTGCGCCAGGGTGCCGCGGTCCGCTATGGACCGGCGATCCGGATCGTGCCGCTGGCCGACGACACCGAGCTGCATTCGGCGACGATGCGATTGCTGGAGTCGCCAGTGGACCTTGTCGTGGCGACGACTGGGATCGGCTTTCGCGGCTGGATCGAGGCCGCGGAAGGGTGGGGTCTCGGGGATAAAGTGCTCGACCATCTGTCGAATGCCTCGCTGCTGGCTCGCGGCCCGAAAGCGGCTGGCGCGGTGCGGACGGCGGGGCTGGCGGAGGACTATTCGCCCGCTTCGGAGAGCAGCGCGGAACTGTTGCAGTACCTGACCAAGTCCGGAGTGGACGGACGGCGGATCGCGCTTCAGCTGCACGGCGAGCCGTTGCCGTTCTTCGCGGAGACCCTTCGGCAGGCAGGCGCCGAGGTGATCGAGATCCCGGTGTACCGCTGGGTGGCTCCGGCGGACCCGGGACCGCTCGACCGGCTGTTGGACGCGGTCCTGGAAGGCACGATCGACGCCTTGCCGTTCACGAGCGCGCCCGCTGCCGCGTCGACCGTCGCGATGGCGCGGCGGACTGGCCGGCTCGGCGCGCTGGTCGAGGTGTTGAGCAGCCGGGTGGCGGTGGCGTGCGTCGGTCCGATCACCGCTGCGCCGCTTGCCTCGCTGGGTGTTCCGACTGTCCAACCGAGACGGTCGCGAATAGGGGCGCTGGCGCGAACGGTCGCCGAGACCTTGGTCGCGGCCTCGCCGACGCTGTACGCCGCAGGCCATGTGCTGCAGGTCCGCGGCACCGGCGCGCTGGTCGACGGCGAATGGCGCGAGATCGCCCCGGCCCCGATGGCGCTCCTGCGCGCCCTCGCCCGGCAACCTGGCCGGGTGGTCGCGCGCCGGGAATTGTCCGCCGAGCTTCCGTCCGGCGGCGAGGCGCACGCGGTGGAGACGGCGATCGGCCGGTTGCGAACGTCTCTTGGCGGCACCGGAGTGGTGCAGACTGTGGTCAAGCGGGGCTATCGGCTGGCGGTGAATCCCGGCGACACCCCGGTGCCGATCGGCTAATCTCGGCCTGGTGCGGATGGTCCCGATTCCGCCGGGAACGGTGACGCTCACCGACCGGCGGACAGAACGCAGCTGGACAGTCGACGTGCCCGCGTTCGAGCTAGGCGCGTTCCCGATCACTCAAGAGGAATACAGCGGCGGCGGAGGACTACCCGCGGTCGAGGTGTCCTGGTTGGACGCGGTGCGGTTCTGCAACACACTGTCCGAACGCGACGGACTGTCGCCCGCTTACGCGATTGGCGACGAGGTGGAGTGGGACCGGTCCGCGTCCGGCTACCGTCTGCCTGCCGAAGCTGAGTGGGAACACGCCTGCCGCGCTGGCACCGAAGGCCCTAGGTACGGCGACCTGGACGAGATCGCCTGGTACGAAGGAAACTCCGGCGGCCGGCTGCATCCCTCCGGCGAGAAGCGTCCGAACGCCTGGGGTGCTTACGATCTGCTCGGCAACAGTTGGGATTGGTGCTGGGATCTCTACGATCCGGCCGTGTACGGCGAGTATCGAGTGCTCAAGGGTGGCGGCTGGGCGGACGAACACTGGAGCGTCCGGGTGTCCGTGCGCCGCCGGAGCCACCCGACCTTCCGGGTGGACGACGTCGGCTTTCGCGTCGCACGGTCCAGTTAGGACTGTGCGGAGTCCCACCAGGACAGAATCCGGGTTCCGTACAGCGTCAGCCACTTGGAGGGTTCTCCGGCCGGGACGTCGACCTCGAACCACATGTCGCCGTTGAGCCGGCCGTCCTGCAGCCAGGTTCCGTCCGGCTGCCGGGCGGCGCGAACCCGTTCCACCGCGTCGGAGAGCCGTGGGTCAGGCGGAAGGTCGTCCACGATCGCGGCCTCGCGGAAGTGTTCGACCGCGTTGATCGCGCTGTAATGCCACCGCACCGGATACGCGAAATGATCTACCCACGAGGCCACCTGCTCGCCGGTCGAGAGCCGGTACAGCAGACGGCGTTCCAGCAGATACTCCTCGCCGGCGCGGCGGGCGGCGTGCGTCTCGTCGGTGCCGCCGGTCGCGATGTCGTAGGCGAGCAGGCCCTTCACCGCGTTCAGCGTCGAGTGGAAGGACGAGCGTTTCGACCCGTCGACCCATTCGCAGTTCCAGCCGCCGTCGGCCAGCTGGTGCGCGGGGAACCAATGGGCGAGCTGGGAGACGTCCACGCCGAGCCAGCCGCCGTTCGCGAGGGTCCAGGCGTTGATGCAGACGTCGACCTCGCCGTCCCAGTAAGGCAGATTGTCGTATTCCCAGCGGGAATTCTCCGCGATCAATTCCGCGGTCCGGCGAGCGCGCAGCACCGCCGAATCCAGGCCCCATTCCCGGAGCATGTTGAGCGACCAGGTGGTGGCCGTCCACGGCTGCCCGGTGTCCGGGCCTGGGGTGAATTGCGCCGGGAAGAACGCGCCGCCTGCCCATTGCCCGTCCGGGTCTTGGCGGGCGAGGAGTTGCGCGCCGAAGCCCTCGGTCGCGATCTTGTGCCGGGTGGCCGTCCAGACTTCGGGCGGCGCGTCCGCTAAGTCCCGTTCGACCTGCCAGCGCAACGTCGGGTCTGAGTCGAGCAGCCATTTCAGCACGTCAGGACTTTATCCCGCCGGTCAACCCCACGTCACGGAGAAGTCCTGGTAGCCGCGGGCGGACGCGGCCCGGGCCGCCTCGTCCTCTGCGGCTTGGCGGTCCGAGCGGCGGAGCGGATCGAATTCGGCCAGCGTGAAGGCGAGGCGTTTGCCCGACGCTTTCATCCGCCAGGTACCCATGATCTCGCCGTCGACCAATAACGCACCAGGGCTGCCGAGAATCTTCCACACCTCTTTCGCCCGCGCTTTGTCCGGGACGAGGACGGCTTTGTCACGGCCCTGCGTGTACGGATCGAGCGGCGGCAACAGGCGTACTCCGGCGGCCGACGGCGGGTTCTCCAACGCGGGCACCCGATCTTTCGGGATGAAGGCCCGTCGACCGTCCACTTTGACCTCAGCGAGCGAGGAAGGCCAAGTCTCGCTTACGGAAGTCTTCGCGGTGCCGAGAAACCCCGCCGAGTCGCCTTGCGTCGCAGGTCCGTTGAAGCGCAAATACTGCTCGATCACTCGCGAAACCGCCGCCGGGACCGGGCGCGTGGACATCCGTCCGCGATCCTCCAGCGGGGCGAGCGTCGCCGGGGATTGCCCGGCTTCGAGCCGTGCGCCGCCGTGCAGGGAGGCGATTCGCATGAGCTGTTCGTGCACGTGAGTGGCGTTGCAGCCGCGGCACCAGCGGCTGAACGCGGGCGGCAGCAGCTTCGTGATCTCGCCGCTCACCGCGCCCTTGGTCATCGGCTTGGTGACCACTTTGCGGATTGCCCGCGCGGTGGTGAACACAATGTCCACAGGGGACACGTCAGCGGCCTGGATGTCCTTCTTCTGCCACAACATCCGGGCCAGCGCGTCCGGATCGTCGACCGGCACCAAAGCTGCCGTCAGCTCCCGAAGATCCGCGCGCCGGTGGAAATGCGGCGCGCCCCGGTGCGACCACACCAGGGCGAGCCGCTGATCGTCCACAAGCGACTCCGGCGTCACCTCATCCGGCATCCGGGCTGCTAGTGCGAGAAGAGCGGTGTCGCGCATGCTGTCCTGCAGACCGAGGTCCAGCAGCGGCAGGTCGTACGGATCGGCGACGGAGCGGTGCAGCCCCTGCTCGGCGATCCGGTACGCCAGCGCCTGTTCGCGCGACACCTCCAGCATCCCGGCCTCCTTCAGATCTTGTAGTCGAAGGTGTACGACACAGTCGGCTCGCCCAGCACGCCGTGCACCGTGCCGGAGCCGCTGATGCCGGCCAGCTCGCCGGTGCCGGAGCCGGGCACGACCTCGAACGTCGAGCGGATGCTCTTCGGGTCGAAGCCCCACTCCTGGCGGACCACGAACGTGCCGCGGCGGCCGTCGACAGTGCCCTCGAACCGGTCGTAGCCCGGCGACGTGGTCGCGCCGCCGTCGTAGCCTTCGCCCGGGTAGTACAGCAGGTAGTCGCCAGTGGCCGCACCCTGAATGACGCCCGAGTACTCCATCGCGGCGTGCACGTACGCGACGCGCGGGCTGCCCTCCTCGCCGCTCGCCACGTGCTCTTCCCACTTCGTCATGCCAAACGTGTTCATGCCGCTTACTCAATCACGCATACCTGCCATCTTGTGTCAGGTATTTCAGTCATACTTGCCGCATGCGTGCCGGCCGTTTGCTCACCGTGCTTCTCCTGCTGCAGAACCGCGGCCGGATGACCGCCGAGGAATTGGCCGCTGAGCTGGAGGTTTCGGTCCGGACGGTGTACCGCGACATCGACGCGCTGTCGGCCTCGGGGGTGCCGGTGTACGCCGACCGCGGGCGCAGCGGCGGTTACCAGCTCGTCGACGGCTACCGGACGCGGCTGACCGGCCTCAACGAGGACGAAGCCCAGTCGCTGGCGCTGGCCGGGCTGCCGGTGGCGGCCGCGGAGCTGGGGCTCGGCACGGTGCTGGCGGCCGCGCAGCTGAAGCTGTACGCGGCGTTGCCGCAGGAGCTGCGCAGCCGCGCCGGCCGCGTCGCGGAGCGCTTCTACCTCGACGTCCCCGGCTGGCACCGGGGCATCGAAAGCCTGCCGACGCTGTCCGCGGTGGCCGACGCGGTGTGGTCCGCGCGGCGGATCCGCGTCCGGTACGAACGGTGGGGACAGCGCGAGGTCGAGCGGGTGCTGGAACCGCTGGGGCTGATCCTCAAAGCGGGCAACTGGTACCTCGCCGCCCGGTGCGAGGGGACCGATCGCACCTACCGGATTTCGCGCATCCACGAGCTGACCGACCTCGGCGAGGAGTTCGAGCGACCGGCGGAATTCGACCTCGCCGGTTACTGGCAGGAGTGGTCGGAGCAGTTCGAACGCCGGATGTACCCCCGAAAGGCGACAGTGCGCCTCTCGCCGCGCTCCCAGGCTCTCGTACCGTTCTACGCGGGCAGCGTCGGCGCCCGGGCGCTTCGCGAGGCAGTCGCCGCCGGAGCGGAACCGGACGGCGACGGATGGTTGACGATCGACCTGCCGGTCGAACCGGGCGAAGCGGCGATCGGCGAACTGCTGCGGTTCGGGCCGCATCTGGAGGTGCTGGCGCCGGAGGACCTGCGGACGGAACTGGCGGCGGCGGTCCGGGAGATGGGGCAGAGGTATGAATGACCTGATCAGGGCGCTGCTGCCGGGCGCGACTTCACCGGAGACGAGGCAAACGGATGGGTGAGCTGGACGGCGTGCGGATCGGCGTCACGGCCGAGCGGCGCGCGGACGACCTGATCGGCGCGTTGCTCAGGCACGGTGCGGAAGTGCGGCACGCGCCGACGATCACGATCGTCCCGCTCCCCGACGATCCGGAACTGCGCCGGGGCACCGAAGCCGTCCTCGCCGCGCCGGTCGACCTCACCGCGGTCACCACCGGGGCGGGGTTCCGCGGCTGGCTCGACGCCGCCGAAGGCTGGGGCCTGCGCGACGCGCTGCTGGACTCGCTGGCCGGGTCACGCATCTTCGCGCGCGGGCCGAAAGCGGTGGGCGCGGTGCGTGGCGTCGGTCTGCGCGAGCAGTACTCCGCGCCCGGCGAGACCAACGACGAGCTGTTCGGCGCGCTCACCGAAGCGGGTGTCGACGGCGCGCGCGTGGCGTTGCAACTGCACGGCGCACCGCTGCCGGAGTTCACCGATCCGCTCGAGGCGGCGGGGGCGTCGGTGCTCGCGGTGCAGCCCTACCGCTGGCACACGCCGCCGAACCCGGAGCCGGTGTTCTCGTTGATCCGCGAAGTGCTGTCGGGAGAACTGGCCGCGTTGGTGTTCACCAGCGCCCCGGCCGCGACGAATTTCCTGACGCTCGCCGACGAATCCGGGCGCGGTGCGGAGCTGCGCGAGACCCTGCGCGGTGGCACGGTCGTCTGCGCGTGCGTTGGTCCGGTGACCGCTGCGCCGTTGGAGGCAGCGGGAATCCGCACGCTACAGCCGGAGCGCCAGCGGCTAGGCGCGTTGGTGAAGCTAGTGGTCGCGAAGCTCGGTTAGGACGCTTCGGCCTGCTGTCGTCCGGCGGCTTCTTCGCTGAGGCCTTGCCGCCAGTAACCGGTGAAGCAGATGGCGGTCTTGTCGAAGCCGCGCTCGCGGACAAGGTGTCGCCGAACGAGCTTCACGACACCTGCTTCGCCGGACACCCACGCGTACGGCGTGCCGTTGGGCAACTCGGCCGCGCGTACGGCGTCGACGAGCGCTTCGCCGTGCGTACGCGCACCGCGGACCACCCAGTGCACTTCGACCGCACCGTTGGTCTCGAAGGTCTGTCGCTCCGCGCGGTCCGGAATCTCGACGTACACCGACGCGCGCGTCGATTGCGGCAGCCGCTCGAGAATCCCGCCGATCGCCGGCAGCGCTGTTTCGTCACCGACCAACAGTTGCCACGTCGTCCCGTCCGGCACGTCGTACAACCCGTGCGGCCCGAGGAACGCGACGCGCGCGCCGACCGCCGCCTGCCCGGCCCACGTCGACGCCGGGCCGCCGCTCTCCTCGTGCAGCACGAAGTCGACGTCCACCTCGCCGCTCTCCGGACGCGCCGCGCGCACCGTGTACGTCCGCATCGGCGGCCGGACGTCGTCGGGCATCGCGAGGTAGCGGCGGTACCACGACAGGACGTCGTCCTCGCCCATCTCAGCGGGCGGCAGATGCGGCTCCTCGTCGCCGGGGAGCGGGAAGAACACCTTCACGTACGCGTCCGGCGCCACCGGCCCCGCCGCGGCGAGCCCCGGGCAGTCGAACGTGACCCGAGCCATGTGCGGCGTGACCCGCCGAACCGCAGTGACCTTGCCGGGGTGGTAAGTGAGGGTGCCCATGAGGTGAGGCTAACCTAAACCGCGCGGCGCGGGCTATGGCCGGTGAGGATGGCGGACGCCACGTTTGCCGGGATTGGGCGGGGACCGGCCGCGATAGCAGGGCTTGGCGGCGATGAGCAGGTCCGTGAAGGGCTCCTTGAGGGAATCTAGTTCCCTCAAGGAGCCCTTCACGGACATCTGCGGGAGTGGAGAGCCGCCCCGGCCCGGCTTCGCCCCGGCCGCGCGACACCACTGCCAAAACCCCAATGCGGCATTGGGTGCGCGCGACGCACCGAATGCCACATTGGGTGCGTCAGATGCACCCAATGTGGCATTGGGGCGGAGTCCTGCCGAGCAGCGGTGCCGTCTCGCACGCGCAGCAGCGCTGTCCGGAAGCCATGGCGCGGAAGTGGTCGTGCGGAGGCCGTGGTGCGGGAGTGGTCGTGCGGAGGCCGTGGCGCGGGAGTGGTCGTGCGGAGGCCGTGGTGCGGGAGTGGTCGTGCGGAGGCCGTGGTGCGGGGAAGTAGCCGTTGCGGAAGATCTAGAACAAGCCGGGCGGCTCGTCCTCGCCCGGTTCCTCCCCGTCCGGCCGCCAGCGGTACTTCCGCAGGTCCACCTTTTCGCCGTCCGCCAGCACGCCCTCGGCGCGCAGCCGTTCGAGCTGTTCGTGCAGCAGATGCGGCGCGGGAGTCCCGTTCGCGCGGAGGATGCGGTGCCAGGGCAGGTCGTGGCCGTCCTCGGCGAGGGCGCGGCCGACCATGCGCGGAGAGGGAGCACCGGAGAGCGCTGCGACGTCGCCGTACGTCGCGACTGTCCCCGCGGGTACGTCGGCGATGACTGCGCGTATCCGCTCGTGCAGTTCGTCGTTCATGACCCGGCAGATGATAGTCCCGCCGAGGGGTGTGCCGGTGCGCCACCCGGGTGAGCGGGCATGGTTCCATCGCTGATGTGCACGTGCGGAGAGCAGGGAACGGACAGGCGCGGCTGGTGCGCCCGCCGGTCCCCGCCGCACCCACGTTCACCTGGGACGAGGACGCTCGACGGCTGCTGTCGGCCCCCTCGGGATTCCGCCGCGTGCTCGGCGGGCCGGGCACCGGCAAGACCGCGTTGCTCGCCACCGCGGCCGCGCGCCGGATCGCGGAGGGGGCGGATCCGGAGAGCGTGCTGCTGCTCACGACGTCCCGCCGGGCGGCGGACGCGTTGCGGGCCGATCTCACGCGACGGCTCACGTCCGATCCGGACCAGGAGTCTCCGCTGCCGCGCACGGTGAGTGAACCGCTCGTGCGCACAGTGCATTCGTACGCGTTTTCGTTGCTGCGCCTGGAAGCTCGCGCGGAGGAGCTGCCGCCGCCGCGATTGCTGGCCGGAGCGGAGCAGGACGTGGTCGTGCGTGAGCTGCTGGAGGGCGACCTGGACGAGGGCGCGACCGGGTGGCCGGAGCAGTTGCGTCCGGCGCTGACCGTGCCCGGGTTCGCCGAGGAACTGCGCGACCTGCTGATGCGGGCGGCCGAGCGGGGGCTCGGGCCGGAGGATCTCACCGAACTCGGGCATCGCCAGGATCGCGAGGAGTGGGTCGCGGCGGGGGAGTTCTGGGCGCAGTACGAGGAGGTCACCCAGCTGCAGGGGGCCGGAGGGAACGCGCTCGGCCTGCCTGCCGCGCCCGCGCTCGACGCCGCCGAATTGGTGACGTCGGCGTTGCTCGCGCTGGAGGACGACGAGGAGCTGCGCGAGCGCGAACGAGGCCGGGTGCGGCACTTGTTCGTCGACGACGCGCATCACCTGGATCCGTTGCAGGTCCAGCTGATCCGCACGATCGGGCACACCGCGGAGGAATTCGTGGTGGCCGGCGATCCCGATCAGTCGGTGTTTTCTTTCCGTGGCGCGGACCCGAAACTGTTCGCCGATTCCGACAATGACGGCGACCGGACGGTCATGCTGACCACGTCGCACCGGCTCGCTCCGACTGTCCGGGCGGCGGTCGCGAAGCTCGGTGCGACGCTTCCGGGTGCCTCGGCGCATCGGAAGCTGGTTACCCCGCAAGGGAAACGCGGCGGCAAGGTGCGGGTGCGGCTGATGCCGACTCCGGCGGCGGAGGCGAGCTGGATCGCTGACCAGCTGCGTCGGGCGCATCTTGTCGACGGGGTGCCGTGGTCGGAGATGGCGGTGCTGGTGCGGTCTCCGGCGCGGACTTTCCTTGTGTTGCAACGTGCCTTGCGCGCTGCTGGGGTGCCGATCGGTTCGGCTACTGAGGAATTGCCGTTGGCGAAACACTCCGCGGTCCGGCCGTTGCTGGCGGTTTTGCGGATCGCGGCCGAGCCGGAACTGCTGGACGTCGACATCGCGGAGATGCTGCTGTCCTCGTCGCTTGGTGGGGCTGATCCGTTGGCGTTGCGTCGGCTGCGCCGCGGTCTGCGTCGGCTGGAGTTGGCTGGCGGTGGGCAGCGGTCGAGTGACGAACTGCTCGTGGAAGCATTGCGGGGCGGGGACATTCTCGTCGGTCTCGCTGACAACGAAGCGCTGCCGGTGCGTCGGGTCGGCAAGCTGTTGAGTGTCACGCACCAGGCGGTGAGCCGCGGTGACGGCGTCGAGCAGGTGTTGTGGGAGCTGTGGCAGGCGAGCGGGCTGCAGGAACGGTTGCTGCGGTTGGTGGATCGCGGTGGTTCGCTGGGCGCGCAGGCTGATCGTGACCTGGACGCTGTGGTGGCGTTGTTCGATTCGGCGGGCCGGTATGCCGACCGGTTGCCCAAGGCGAGTGTCGCGGCGTTCGCGGATTATCTGTCGTCGCAGAACATCGCGGGGGACACCCTTGCGCCCGCGGCTATTCCGGGTGAAGGGGTTTCGCTGCTTACCGCGCACGCGTCCGCGGGTCGCGAGTGGACAGTCGTCGCGGTCGCCGGGGTGCAGGAGGGTGCGTGGCCGGACATGCGGCTGCGCGGGTCGTTGCTGGGTGTGGAGCGGCTGGTCGATCTGCTGTCCGGAGTGGACGAACACGACAAGGTGTCCGCGATCGCGCCGATTCTCGCCGAGGAGCGGCGGCTGTTCTATCTCGCGGCGAGCCGGGCGCGCCGGACGCTGTTGGTGACCGCCGTGGCCGGGGAAGACGAGCAGCCGTCCCGGTTCCTCGACGACCTCGAGGAGAACGGCGCCGACGACGGCATGCTCGACTCCCGGATGAAACCGCCGGGCCGGTCGCTCGTGCTGGCCGAGTTGGTCGGCGAGCTGCGCGAGGTCGTGTGCGACGACAAGACCGACCCAGAGCGGCGGAAGCGAGCGGCGAAACAGCTTGCCCGGCTCGCCGCGGCTGGGGTTCCGGGCGCGCATCCGGACACTTGGTACGGGTTGATGGAAGCGTCCACTGAGGACCCGGTGCACGGGCCGGGCGACCTCATGCGGATCTCTCCGTCCACTGTGGAAATCCTCGTGAAGTGCCCGCTGCGCTGGTTGATCGAACGGCACGGTGGCAGTGATCCGGCGCAACTGGCGGCGGTGACCGGAACTCTCGTGCACGGCCTGGCGCAAGCGATCGCGGGCGGGAGCACCGAGGAGCAGATCCAGGCCGCGCTGGACGAGGCGTGGGTGCGCGTGGACGCTGGCGCGCCGTGGTTTTCCCGGCGCGAGCGGTCCCGAGTGGAGCTCATGCTGCGCAACTTCGTGTCGTGGCTGGAAAAATCGCGGCAGGAGCTGATCGAGGCCGGGGTCGAGCAGGACATCGAGGTCGAGTTGCCGATGGGCGACGAAGAGGTCCGCGTGCTGCTGCGCGGGCGCGTCGACCGGGTCGAGATGGACAAGGACGGCCGCCCGGTGATCGTGGACATCAAGACCGGCAAGGTCCCGGTGTCCGGTGCGGACGCGGAGAAACACCCGCAGCTCGCGGCGTATCAGCTGGCCGTGCTGCTGGGCGCGGTCGAGGGCAAGAACACGCCCGGCGGCGCGAAACTCGTCTACGTCGCGAAAGGGAACAACAAAACCGGGGCCACACAACGGGATCAGCCGCCGATGGACGAGGGCAGCGGTCGCGAGTGGCTGGAACTCGTGCGATCCGCCGCGGCTGCGGCAGTCGGTCCGGATTACCAGGCGCACGAGAACGCCGACTGCGACCGGTGCCCGGCGCGCGGTTGCTGCCCGCTGCGTCCGGAAGGGCGTCAGGTGACCGGACCGTGAGCCCGGTGGTGATCGCCAACCCCGTCGGACCCGCGGAGATCGCCGACGCACTGGGGTTGCACCGTCCGACGCCCGAGCAGGCGACCGTGATCGCGTCGCCGGTCGAGCCGTCGCTGGTCGTCGCGGGCGCGGGCGCGGGCAAGACCGAAACCATGGCCGCGCGCGTGGTCTGGTTGGTGGCCAACGGAATCGTGAGCCCGGAGCGGGTGCTCGGCCTGACCTTCACCCGGAAAGCCGCGCGTCAGCTCGGCGAGCGGGTGCGGGCGCGGCTTCGGCGGCTTGCTGGCTCGGGGCTGTTGGAGCGACTTGATCCGTCGGGCGCGTTGCGGTCCACTGTGGTCGCTGGCGAACCGACTGTGCTGACTTATCACGCGTATGCCGGGCGTTTGCTGTCGGAACACGGTTTGCGGCTTCCGGTGCAGCCGGGCGTCCGGTTGCTGTCGGAGACTTCGTCGTGGCAGCTTGCGCATCGGGTGGTGTCCACTTGGGACAATGACCTGGACACCGACCGGGTGCCGCCGACGGTCACCGCGCAATTGCTCGCGCTGGCCGGTGAACTTGGCGAGCATCTGATTTCGACGGAGAAGCTCGGGCAGTACACCGAGTGGCTGTGCGAGGTCATCGAAAACGCGCCGCGGGCTAAAGGACAGCGCGCGTCGCTTCCGGTGAAGCTTCAGGACGTGCTGGCAGCACAACGGTTTCGGCTCGCGCTGCTGCCATTGGTCGAGGATTACCACCGGCGCAAACGCGCGGAAGGCGCGCTGGATTTCGCGGATCAGATGTCGCTGGCCGCGCAGCTCGCGGACGGATATCCGGCGGTGGTCACGGGGGAGCGCGAGCGTTATGGGGCCGTGCTGCTGGACGAGTATCAGGACACTGGGCACGCACAGCGAGTGTTGCTGCGGTCGTTGTTCGGCGGGGTTGACCATCCGCCGATGCCGGTGACCGCGGTCGGCGACCCGGCGCAGGCGATTTACGGCTGGCGCGGCGCGAGTGCGGCGAACCTGCCCCGGTTCACCACGGATTTCCCGCGCCGCGGCGAGGAACGGCTCGAAACCGCGCACGAATTCGGGCTGCTCACGAGTTTCCGCAATCCGCCGGAAATTCTGGAGCTGGCCAACGCGATCTCGGAACCGTTGCGGCAGCGCGGACTTGGCGTCGAACGGCTGCGCGCGCGGGACGGCGCCGGACCGGCGGACATCGCGGTCGCGTTGCTGCCGGATGTGCGCGCGGAACGCGAGTGGGTCGCCGACGCGATGGCACAGCGCTGGCATGCGGAGAAAGAGGAATCCGGCAAGCCGCCGACCGCCGCGGTGCTGGTTCGCCGCCGGGCGGACATGGCCCCGATCGCGGCGGAAATGCGCATGCGCGGGCTGCCGGTGGAGGTCGTGGGCCTCGGCGGATTGCTGGACGAACCGGAGGTCGCCGACCTCGTGTCCACGTTGCGGGTGCTCGCCGATCCGCTCGCGGGCAGCGCGGCCGCACGGCTGCTGACCGGTGCGCGCTGGCGGATCGCGGCGGCGGACGTCGCGGCGTTGTGGCGGCGGGCCAACGAACTCACCTCGCCCGAACCGCGCGCGCAGGAGGGCGAGGAGCCGGAACTGGTCGCCGAACGCGCGGAGCAGGCCGGGCTGATCGATGCCGTCGACGAACCCGGCGCGCCCGAGCGTTACTCCGCGGAGGGGTATCGCCGCATTCGTCGGCTCGGTGCGGAATTGACCGCGTTGCGGCGGCGGTTGGATCAATCGCTGCCGGAATTGGTCGCGGATGTCGAACGCACGATGCTGCTGGATGTCGAATCGCTCGCCCGTCCCGGGTCGGCTGGTCGCGCGCATTTGGACGCGTTCGCCGAAGTCGTTACTGATTACGCGGAAACCGCGCCGACCGCGACCTTGTTGTCCTTTGTGGACTATCTGAACACTGCGGCACATGCGGAAGACGGCCTCACGCCTGGTGAAGTGCAGGTCGTTCCGGACCGGGTGCAGGTGCTCACCGTGCACTCGGCCAAGGGGCTGGAGTGGGAAGTAGTGGCTGTTCCGCACCTGGTCGCTGGGGTGTTCCCGGGCAAACGTCGTTCGTCGTCATGGTTGCGCACTTCTACCGCGCTGCCCGCGCATTTGCGTGGTGACGCGGCGGATCTGCCGAAGCTGCAGGTCGCGGAAGGCTATGACCGCAAGGAAGTTCAGGAAGCACTGGAACTGCACGAGGAAGGGTTCGTCGCGCGAGAGGCCGACGAGGAGCGACGGTTGTGTTACGTCGCGCTGACCCGTTCCGAGCGCGCGCTGCTCGTTTCCGGGCATTGGTGGAACGAAAGCAGCACGCGCGCCAAGGGGCCGTCGATCTTCCTGTCCGAGATCGCCGAGGTGATGGGCGAGGCCGATCCGCCGCTGGGCGTTGTGGACGTCTGGGCTGACGAACCGGCCGAGGACGACGAAAACCCGCTGGTCGCGGACTCGCGAGCGGCGAAGTGGCCGGTGGATCCGCTGGGCGACCGGCGGTCCGGCGTGGCCACCGGGGTGGATCTGCTGCTGGCGGAAATGGCGGCGCTGGAAGAAGAACCCGAACCGGAACCCGAAGCGGAAGCCGAGCCTCTTCCGGCGGCCGACGACGACGAAATCCCGCTGCCGCCGGAACCCGAGGACGAAGAGGAATACCTGGCAGAAGACTTCGAAGACGACGAAGACGTCGTCGACCCGGAAGACCCAGATGGCTGGGCCGCTGACACCGACGTCCTGCTCGCCGAACGCGCCCGCTCGCAGTCCACAGTGGATCGAGTCGCGCTGCCCGCGCAGCTGAGCGTGAGCCAACTGGTGGACTTGGCGTCCGATGCGGACGCGCTGGCGCAACGCCTGCGTCGCCCACTTCCGTTGCCGCCCAACACCTTCGCCCGCCGCGGCACCGCGTTCCACAGCTGGCTGGAACAACGCTTCTCCGGCGACCGGCTGCTGGAGATCGACGACCTGCCCGGCGCGGCCGACGTCGGCGAGGCTCCGGACACTGATTTCGAAGCCCTGCAAGAAGCTTTCGAGAACAGCGAATGGTCCGACCGCGTCCCGGTGGCCGTGGAGGTGCCGTTCTCCGCGGACGTCGAAGGCATCACCCTGCGCGGCCGGATGGACGCGGTGTACGCCGATCCGGACGGCGGCTGGACTGTTGTGGACTGGAAAACCGGCTCGGTCCCGTCCGAAGAACGGTTGCCGGCACTGGCGGTTCAGCTCGGCGCGTACCGATTGGCGTGGGCGGCGCTGAAGAAAGTTCCGGTGGAACGGGTGCGCGCGGCTTTCCACTATGTCCGACCTGGACACACGTTGCGCCCAGCCGATCTCCTGGACGCGGAAGGCCTGCGTGCCTTGCTGCGCAACGTTCCGCGAGAGTAAGAGCTAGGCCCGATCGCGCACGGTCAACGCCCAGCTCACCAACGGCCACTGCATCGGCAACCGCAGCCACGCCACCGCACGATCCCGGGCCGGACGTCCGCGCCGCTGGTAGTCCAGCGCCATCTTCACGTTCCCCGGGAACACCCCGACGAACAGCAGCGCCGCCGCCAGCCCGCCCAGCCGCCGCGTGCGCGGCAACGCGATCCCAGCGGCGACAGTCAACTCGGCGGCACCGGAGGCGTAGGTCCAGGTGCGCCGGTCACCGGGCAACTCCTTCGGGACCAGCGCGTCGAACGGCTTCGGCCGGACGAAGTGCAGGACGCCGGCCCCGGCCAGGAGGGCGGCGAGAAAATGGGCCGGACGTTGCGACGCGCGAGGCTCGGACATGCGGCAAGCCTGCCACAGCATGATCGCCGTGACGGGTGTGCGGGTGCTCCGATTGGGTTATCCTCCCGGCTGTGAGTGACGCCGAACGCGCGTTGGGGGCCGGTGCATGAAGGCCTTGAAACGGCTGCCCCTGAACGTCCGGTTGAACGACCGGCCCGACCACGAGCTCGTCGGCGTGATCCGGATGCCGGAGCTGACCGTCAGCCCGATGCGGGCGATCGTCAAGCGGATCATCGGCGCGCTGCTGGCGCTGCTCGCCACGGTGCTGATCGTCTATCTCGACCGGGACGGCTATCGCGACGCCAACGGCGACGGCCTCTCGCTCCTCGACTCGCTTTACTACGCGACGGTTTCCCTCTCGACCACCGGCTACGGCGACATCGCCCCGGCCACCGCGTCCGCGCGGCTGGTGAACGTCATCGTGATCACGCCGCTGCGGGTGCTCTTCCTCATCGTCCTCGTCGGGACCACCCTGGAAGTGCTCACCGAGCGCTCCCGGCAGGCGTTCAAAATCCAGAAGTGGAGGACGAAGGTGCGTGACCACACCGTCGTCGTCGGTTTCGGCACGAAGGGCCGCTCGGCGGTCAACGCGCTGCTCGGCGACGAGGAGGTGCAGGCCAACCGCGTGGTGGTCGTCGACACCGACCAGCAGGCGCTGGACGCGGCGAGCGCGCTCGGGCTTGTCACCGTGCACGGATCGGCGACCAGGGCGGACGTCCTGCGCGTCGCGGGCGTGCAGCACGCACGGGCCGTAGTGGTCGCGCCGAACCGCGACGACACGGCCGTGCTGGTCACCCTCACCGCGCGCGAGCTGGCCCCGAAGGCGCACATCGTGGCGTCGGTGCGCGAGGCGGAGAACGTGCACCTGCTGAAGCAGTCCGGGGCGAACCAGGTCGTGGTGTCGAGCGAGACGGCCGGGCGGCTGCTCGGGATGGCGACGTCCACTCCGCTTGTAGTGGACATGGTCGAGGACCTGCTGACCCCGGAATCCGGACTGGCGATCGCCGAACGCGCCATCGAACCGAGCGAGGAAGGCGGCTCGCCCCGGCATTTGCCGGACACGGTGCTCGGCGTGGTGCGCGACGGGGTGCTTTACCGAGTGGACGCTCCGCAGGCGGACGCGCTGGAACCGGGGGACCGGCTGCTGTACGTCAAGAAGGTCACGCAGGTCGACCACATCGAACGCTGAGGTTCGCCTGGCTCTGACTCTGGCTGGGGCGAGTCTGGCTGCAGGCTGGGCCGAGGTGGCGTCAGGTGGCGTGGGGTGGCATTGGGAGCGTTGATGCGCCGAATGCCGCATCGGGCGCGCCGGTGACCGAATGCCGCGTGGAGCAGGCGGGGTGCGCGAACGCCGTGTTGAGTTCGCGGAGGCAGGGACCTCGGCGTGGGGTATGTGGGTGCGCAAGTGCCGTGTTGAGTGCGCCGGTGACCGAACGCGGCGCGGGCCACGCGGGTGCGCAAATGCCGTGTTGAGTGCGCGGCGGCGCTGAACGCGGCGTGGATGCGCGAATGTCATTCGGGCGCGCGGGATGCGGCGAAGGCGGCGTTGGTGTGGCTGAGACGCACCCAAAGTGGCATTGGGGCTAAGCAGAGCCGGGGGCGGCGGGTGACGTCGCACTCGCGGCGGGTGCCGGGGTCCCCCGTGCGCGGGCACCTCACTGGGTTTTGCCCCCGCCATCTGGAAGCATGGTCTCGTGCAGGTTTCCGACCCCCCGCATAAGAGCCCCGTCAAGCGGTGGCTGCAGGTGGGCATCCCGATCGCGGCCGGGGTGCTCGTCGTGGTCTTGACGTGGCTCGCCGGCCCGGGGCTGCTCGGCATCCACGCGAAGTCCGCGGGCGCGCCGGTGGACGCCCAGATCACCAAGGCCGTCGACTGCTCGGTTCCCGGGGCGGCCGAATCGGTCTCGTTCCAGCTCGGCGGCAAACCGCGCCAGGGCACGCTCGACAGCTGCGGGCACGGCAAGGACGAGCATCTCCAGGTGCTGGTCCCGGACGACGCCCCGGACAGCGGCCTCGTCTCGGTGACCACTCCGGACACCTCGGCGGGCTCGCAGGACCTGCGCGCGCCGATCGCGCTGGCGCTGCTGGTGTTCGCCTGCTTCTGCGGCGGGATGTACGCCTACCTGGTGATCCGCGGTTCGGGCAAGCTCGCGCTGCTCAGCTGACGCTCCCGGACCACGGCCGCTTGAAACGGAAGGCGCGCTGGGCAAACCACTACACCCGCAGCGCCAATCCTCGCCGGGACTCAGCCGCGATCAGCAAACCACTACGCCTGTAGTGCTAGAATTGCGCCGAACGCAGCCACCGGAAGCGACCACTGCACCCGCGGCACCAACTTGCCCCAGAACTCAGCCCGTGATTGGCGAACTACTGCACCCGTAGTGGTTGGATTGCCCCGAACAACAGCCACCGGAAGCGAACCACTGCGACCGCAGTAGCGACCAGTTCAGCTGACGTCCGAAGCAGACGCGGCGAAGGTGTTGCAGTCCGCGATCCGGTTGTCCTTCGCCCCGGCTCGCCACCACTGCGCGTAGTGCGCGTTGGTGCCGTGGTCGTGGCTGCGGGAAGTGTTGTCGCCGCGGGTTTCCTGGTCGTTCCAGGCCTTGTTGTACATGTCGCGGGTGATCGTGCCGCCGCGGTCGACGTGCGCTCCGAGGAACATCCCGGAGAAGCACTGTGCCTGTAGTTCTTTGCGGCGCGACATGTCGAGGCCCTCGGGGCTGTTCTGCCCGGCCGCGTAGATCTTCTGCCACGCGGCGTCCATGATGCCCGCGACTTCCTGCACGTGGTGGCCGTACTCGTGGGCGAACAGTGCCAGGTAGACACCGGGATTGTTGCCGTACTGGTCGGTCTGCAGGCCCTTGAACGGGACGTACAGGTTGTTCTCGCAGTAGTACGCCGCGGTCGCGATGCCGACCTGGATGGTGCCGCATTCGGTGTCGAAGCTCGGCCCGGTCGGGAAGTGCAGCGCGGGCGGCGTGAACGGCAGGTTGTAGGACTCGAGGAACGGGCCCCACGCGGCGTCGAGGCATTTGCTCGCCGCGGTGAAGAACGCTTCCGCGCCGTCCTGCGTGCTGGTCCACTGCGGGAGGTTGCAGACGAGGTTCTGGAGGCCGGCGTTGCGGTCCTGCAGGATCGGGTGATCGGCCAGCTTGAGGATTTTGTGCGGGCCCGCGCTGGTGGAGGTGCTCGGGCTTTCCGACGGACTGGTCGGCGCGCTCGAAGCGGTGGACGAACCGCTGGTGGGCGGCAGTTCGTAGGCGGAAGTCGGCGAGGGCGGCGCGGCCTGGTAGCCCGCGTTGCTCGGCCCCGACCCGCGGTTCAGCGAAACGATCGCCACGACGCCCAGTGCCAGCACCGCGACCGCGCCGAGGCACAGGCCGACAATCAGACCGGTCGGTTTGCGCGGCGGCACCGGATAGGACGACGGCGGCTGCTGCCACGGCGGCCCCTGCGGCGGCGGCCCTTGCGGCGGCGGGCCCTGGTACTGCGGCTGCTGTCCCTGGTACGGCCCTTGTCCCGGCTGTGCCTGGTAGGGACCTTGCGCCTGGCCGGGGTACTGGCCCGGCGGCACCGGTCCTTGACCCGGCACCGGCGGCGGTTGAACGGTCCCGCGTGGCGGCACCTGGCCGTAGGGCGGTTGCGTCATCAGGGCAGTCCCGGTGGGTCTCGGCGCGGGCCGGGCGTCCCCCGGCTTGCCGTTCAGCATATCGGGGGACGCCCGGCCCGCCGCAGCACTTCGCCGGACTGCCTCCTCGCCCGGACGTCCCCCCAGGTCTGGCCGGGTGCGGACGGCTCTGGAAGAGTGACGGCAGCAACCGCAGGGCCGTGCAGACGAGGGGCTCCGATGACAAATTCACCCGGTTCGTCCGGGCCGGGGGACGACACGCCTACGCCGAGCCGGGGCTTCGCGAGCCCCGACCCCGGCGCGTCCGCCGCCACCCCGCCGGAGACCGGCGAAACGGACACCTCGTCCTCGCCGTCCGGCTCTGGTGCCGGAATTTCGTCGTCCGCCAGCGAAAACTCCGCTTCGTCCGGGGAGCCGCAGGCCGCTTCGGACGGTCAGGCCGACGCGAATCCGTCGCCTGCCAGCGAAAACGCTGGTGGCGCTACGTCGCAGCCGGGCTGGGCAAGTCCGGCTGGCACGGCTTCGTCGTCGGGCGGCGCGAACCCGGCTGGCCCGACGTCGCAGCCAGGTGGGCAAAACCCGGCTGGCGCGCCTTCGTCGTCTGCCGGTGAGAACCCAGCTGGCCCGACGTCGCAGCCAGGCGGGCAAAACCCCGCGGCCGCGACTTCGCCATCCGCCAGTGAGAATCCGGCAACGCCGCAGCCGGGCAGCGAGAACCCGTCCGGGGTGTCTTCGTCTCCCAGCAGCGAGAACCCGACCGGTGCCTCTCCTGGACAGCCCGGCGCGTTCCCGCCTCCTGGCGCGACCCCGCCGCCCGCGGGCGGCCAGTGGCAATCCCCGGGCCAGCAACCGCTTCCGCAGTACCCCGGCGGCGCCTACGGGCGTCCCGGCGCCGGCTGGAACCCGAACGGGCTGGGCAAACCGGGCGTGATCGCGTTGCGTCCGTTGAACGTCGGCGACATCCTCGACGGCGCGATCACCGCGATCCGCCGGTACCCGTTGCTGATCCTCGGGGTGGCCGCGATCGTCGCGGTGGTCTCGGCGGGGCTGAATCTCGCCGCGTCGCTGTGGCTGGTGCCCGATTTCAACCGGGTCGCCCAGCTCGGCCCGGCCGCGACGCAGCAACAGCAGCTCGACGCGGCTTACAGCCTGCTGGGCTCCGCGCTCACCGCCTTGCTGCCGACGCTCGTGATCTCGATGCTGGCGCAGACTTTCCTGACCGGCTTCCTCACCGTGGTGATGGGCAAGGCGGTGCTCGGCCGCCCGGTCGACTTCGGTTCGGCGATGCGCGAAGCCGCTCCGCGCCTGCTGCCGCTGCTGGCGGTCACCGTCCTTTACGCGCTGGCCACGATCGTCGCCGCGGCGTTCTGCCTGCTTCCCGCCGTGCTGCCGTATGTGTTCTGGTCGCTCACCGGTCCCGCGCTGGTGCTGGAACGCGGCACGATCGGGCAGGCGTTCACGCGGTCGCGGCAGCTCGTGTCGGGCATGTTCTGGCGGGTGTTCGGGATTCTGCTGCTGGCGGGCGTGATCGGCTGGATCATCTCGGCGATCATCAGCGTTCCGTTCAGCCTCGGCTCCGGCGCGTTCAGCGGCCTCTTCAACCCCCAGGCGACCCTGCCGAAGGTGACGACCGGCGGGTTGGTGCTGCAGTCGGTGGGCAAGGTGATCGCGGAGACGATCGTCATGCCGTTCACCGCGCTGGTCACCGTGGTGCTCTACATCGATCAGCGGATGCGCCGCGAGGGCATGGACATCGAACTGGCCAGGGCGGCGGGCCTGCAGCCGCCGCAACCGCCGCAGCAGGCGTGGTGATCGGTTTTCTCGCCGACGTCCCGGTCGACATCGACCGGGACCCCGCCCGGCTGCGGGCGGTCCAGGAACTGACCGATCCGGGTTACGCGGCCGCTCGGCCGGGCTTTCTCGAGCAGGTCTCGCAGTGGCTCGGGCAGCGGATTTCCGAACTGTTCAACGCGTTGTCCGGCGTGCCCGGCGGTCCGCTCGGCCTCCTGCTGGTGCTGGCCTTGGTGATCGTGCTGATCGTGGTCGTGCGGCTGCGGGTGGGCAAGGTCGGCCGATCGGCGAAAACGTCCGGCGAAGTCTTCAGCGGACGGCGCGAAACCGCGGACGAGTACCGGAAAGCCGCCGAGGAAGCCGCCGCTCGCGGCGATTTCGCGGACGCGGTGCGGGACCGGTTCCGCGCGCTCGTGCGCGGGATGGAGGAGCGCGCGCTGCTCGACGTCCGCTCCGGCCGGACCGCGGACGAAGCCGTTGCCGAAGCCGGAAGGTTCCTGCCGGACTTCGCGGTTGAGCTCACCGCTGCCGCGCGGCAGTTCGACGACGTTCACTACGGCGGACGGCCGGGCACCGAAGCCGGCTACCGCACTTTGTCCGAATTGGACGAACGTGTCCGTCGCGCGCGACCGGTTTTGGCGGACGCATGAGCACAGCTGTTTCGCCGGATCTGCGCCGAATCTGGCGTGGCGCCCGGATTCCGCTCGCGATTCTCCTGCTGATCGTGATCGTCGCACTGGCCATTGTGCTCAGTCGAGGCAAACAGACCAGCGGCGAATTCGACCCCGGCTCCTACGAACCACGCGGCAGCCACGCCCTCGCGCATTTGCTGGAGCAGGAAGGCGTTCAGATCCACGCCGTGCATTCGCTCGCCGAGGCACGCGAGGCGGCCGACAGCGGAACCCTGCTGATCACCAACCCGCAATTGGTGCCGACGAACGGATTGGCCGATCTGCGCCGCCGGGTCGCGCACCTCGTTCTCGTCGCGCCCGGATCGACCGCGCTCGGCATGGCCGCGCCGACGGTTTCCTCGATGGGAGCGGGAGATGTCCGGACGCTGCAACCGGGTTGTACGGTCGGCGCGGCGGTCAGCGCGGGCTCGGTGACGCTCGGCGGACGCCATTACCGCACGGACGACAAGACGGCGCGTACTTGCTACAGCGACGATGGCGAACCGACTTTTGTGCAGCTCGCTGACCGAACCGGAACCGTGACTGTGCTCGGTTCCGCGGACGCGTTCACCAACGACCAGATCGCCAAAGAAGGCAATGCGGCTTTCGGCATGCGGTTGCTGGGCGATCACCGGCAGCTGACCTGGTATGTACCGTCCACAGAGGACCCCGCGCTGGCTGACGACAAGAAGCCGTTCGTCGACCTGATCCCGCCGGGCTGGCGCTACGGCGCGCTGACCGCGGGAATCGCGATCGTCCTTTTCGCACTGTGGCGCGCGCGGCGGCTCGGGCCGGTGGTGCGCGAACCGCTGCCGGTGGTCGTGCGGTCGGCGGAAACCGCGGAGGGCCGGGCCCGGCTGTACCGGCGCGGCGGCGCGACCGGGCACGCGGCGGAAACCTTGCGCGAGGCAGCCAGGACGCGGCTGCGGAAGAGACTGGGATTGCCGCGCGACGCCGGCCCACCCGCGGTGGTGGAGACGGTGAGCGCGCGGACCGGCCGGGCGCCGAACGAGGTCGGGGCGGTGCTGTACGGCCCGTCGCCGTCGGACGAGACGGCGCTAGTGCGGCTGGCGGACGAACTGGACGCGGTGGAACGAGAGGTGGAGCGTTCTTGAGTACCGAACAGATGCAGGACGCGCGGGCGGCCCTGATCGCGTTGCGCGCCGAGGTCGGGAAGGCTGTGGTCGGCAACGACGCGGCCGTCACCGGGCTCATCCTCGCGTTGCTCTGCCGGGGGCACGTGCTGCTGGAGGGCGTGCCGGGTGTCGCGAAAACGTTGCTGGTGCGGGCTTTGGCGGCGTCGCTGGACCTGAAGACGACGCGCGTGCAGTTCACGCCGGACCTGATGCCGGGCGACGTCACCGGGTCCATTGTGTACGACGCGCACAGCGGCGAGTTCTCCTTCCGCGAGGGCCCGGTCTTCACGAATCTGCTGCTGGCGGACGAAATCAACCGGACGCCGCCGAAGACGCAGTCGTCGCTGCTGGAGGCGATGGAAGAGCGGCAGGTCTCGATCGACGGCACTTCGCGGCCGTTGCCGGATCCGTTCGTGGTGATCGCGACGCAGAACCCGGTGGAGTACGAGGGCACCTACCCGCTGCCTGAGGCGCAGCTGGACCGATTCCTGTTGAAGCTGACCATGCCGGCACCGTCGCGTGAGGACGAAATCGGCATTCTTTGGCGGCACGCACAGGGTTTCGACCCTCGAAACCTGGCTGCGGCGGGCGTGCGTCCGGTCGCGGGGGCGGCGGAACTCGCTGCCGCGCGGGAGGCGGTCGCGAAGGTGACCGTCGGTCCGGAAGTGATCGGCTACGTCGTCGACTTGTGCCGCGCTACCCGGGAACTCCCGGCGGTGCGCATCGGCGTTTCCCCGCGTGGCGCAACGGCTTTGCTCGCCGTGACGCGTGCGTGGGCCTGGCTGTCCGGCCGGGATTACGCGACGCCTGACGACGTCAAGGCGCTCGCCCGTCCCGCGCTCCGGCACCGCCTCGACGTGCGGCCGGAAGCCGAACTCGAAGGCGTGACCGCGGACGGCGTCCTCGACCGGGTGCTGGCCTCCGTGCCGGTGCCGCGCTAAATGGCAGTCACCGGGCGGCTCGGGCTGCTGGCGCTCCTGGGGGCGCTGGCGGTCGGGCTGCTGTTCCCGTCCGGCACCGGCGTCGCGATCGTGGTCGCGGTGCTGCTGGTGCTGGTCGTCGCGGACCTCGCGCTGGCCGGGAGTGTGCGGGCGCTGCGGTTTTCGCGCAGCGGCACCACTTCCGTCCGGCTGGGGGAGCCCGCCGAGGTCACGCTGACCGTGACGAACCCCGGCGGACGCACTGTCCGCGGCTCCTTGCGTGACGCTTGGCCGCCGAGCGCCGGTGCGGACGACCGGCACGCTCTCGTCGTGCCTTCCGGCGAACGCCGTGCGTTGACGACCGCGCTGCTCCCGACCCGCCGCGGCGACCGCATCGCGGCCCGGGTGACCGTGCGCGCGGTAGGCCCGCTCGGGCTGGCCGCGCGGCAGGGTTCGCATGAGGTGCCGTGGGCGGTTCGGGTGCTGCCGCCGTTCCACAGCCGCAAGCACCTGCCTTCGCGACTGGCTCGCTTGCAGCAGCTGGACGGTCGCAATGCCGTGTTGATTCGGGGCCAGGGAACGGAATTCGATTCCCTGCGCGAATACGTGATCGGCGACGACGTCCGCTCGATCGACTGGCGCGCGACGGCCCGCGCTTCCGACGTGATGGTGCGAACGTGGCGTCCGGAACGCGATCGGCAGGTGGTTTTGGTGCTGGACACCGGCCGCGTCTCGGCCGGTCGAGTCGGCGACGCGCCGCGCTTGGACGCGGCGATGGACGCGGCGCTTTTGCTGGCCGCGCTGGCTTCCCGGGCGGGCGACCGGGTCGATCTGGTGGCTTATGACCGTCGGGTGCAGGCTTCCGTCCCGAATGCTTCGACGCCGTCTTTGGTGAATGCCCTTGCCACGATCGAACCGTCGCTGGTGGAGACGGACGCGCGGGGGATGGTCGCGGAAGTGCTGCGCCGGACCCGGCGGCGGGCTTTGGTGGTGTTGTTGACGGGGCTGGAACCGGCTCCGTTGGAAGAGGGACTGTTCCCGGTGCTGGGGTCGCTCACGGCTCGGCATGAGGTGCTGGTGGCTTCGGTGGCGGACCCGCGGGTGGCGGAGATGGCGGCTTCGCGGGGGTCGGCGGAGGCGGTTTACGACGCTGCCGCGGCGGAACGCGCATTGGCTGGCCGGGAGTCGTCGGTGGCTTGGCTGACTCGGCATGGGGTCGGGGTGGTGGACGCCGTGCCGGAGGAATTGCCGCCCGCCCTCGCCGACCGCTACCTAGCCCTGAAAGCCGCAGGCCGGTTGTAGGTCCGTGAAGGGCTCCTTGAAGGAATCAGATTCCCTCAAGGAGCCCTTCACGGACTTCTCGCCAGGCAGGGGTCAGCCAGCTTCGGGAAGCGCGTCTCCGGCGGCGCGGCGGTCGACATCCCCGGTCTCCCCGTCCAGCGCGGCTCGTCGTCCCAGGGTGAAGACGTACGTCAGGAACAGCAGTTCCACCACCGCACCGATGCCGATTCGCAGCCACGTCGGCCAGCCGGACGGTGTCACGAACGCCTCGATCACTCCCGACACCAGCAGCACGCACGCCAGCCCCAGCGCCATCACCACCACTGAGCGGCCCTGTTCGGCCAGTGCCGCGCTTCGCGAGCGGCGTCCTGGGTCCACCACGGTCCAGCCGAGCTTCAGCCCTGTCCCCGCCGCGATGAACACTGCCGTCAGTTCCAGCAAACCGTGCGGCAGCAGCAGGCCCAGCAGCACGTCGCCGCGTCCGGCTGAAGACATCAGGCCGATCGCGACCCCCGCGTTCAGCGAGTTCATCCACAGCGCGGCGATCACCGGCAAGCCGAGCGCGACGCCCAGGAACAGGCACGTCGCCGCCACCCACGCGTTGTTCGTCCACACCTTCGCCGCGAAGGACGCCGCTGGGCCCGTCGAGTAGTACGTCTCGTACTGGCCGCCCGGCGCGGTCATCGCGTGCACCTCGTCCGGCGACACCAGCGACGCGCGCACCTCCGGATCGCCGGCGATCCACACGCCCAGCACCGCCATCACCGCGACCGACAGCAGCGCCGCCGGGATCCACCAGCGGCGGCTCAGGTACACCGCGGCCGGAAACCTCCGCGTGAAGAACAGGCCGACCTCGCGCCACGCCGGGCTGTGCGAGCCGGCCACCGCCGAACGGCCGCGGGCGACCAGCGCCGACAGCCTCGCCAGCAGTGCCGGGTCGGGTGCGGTCGAGCGGATCATCGACAGATGCGTCGCGGTGCGTTGATACAGCGTGACCAGCTCGTCTGCCTCCTGGCCGGTCAGCCTGCGCCGTGCGGCGAGCTCGCCGAGCCTGCTCCATTCGGCACTGTGCGCCGCGACGAACACATCGACGTCCACCGGCCACCTCCCTCGTGCGCCAGGATAGTGCCACCGGCGCTCGCGTCCGCGCTCTACGCTGGCCTCGTGCAGGAAGAGTCCGATCTCGTCACCGGTGAGGCCGTCGTCCTCGACCTGCGGGTGGCGAAGCTCGCCAGCCGCGCGGTCGCGATGCTGCTCGACGTCCTCGTCCAGGCCGCGTTGCTGCTGCTGGTGTTCGTCGCGCTGATGCTGACCGCGGGGTCGTTCGACTCGGCGCTCACCATCGCGCTGATGCTGACCACGTTCGTGCTCGTCGTGATCGGCTACCCGGTGCTGTTCGAAACGCTCAGCCGCGGCCGTTCGCTCGGCAAACTCGCGCTCGGCCTGCGCGTGGTGCGCCTCGACGGCGGCCCGATCAGCTTCCGGCACGCGCTGACCCGCGGGCTCGCCGGCTTCTTCGTCGACTTCTGGGCGCTCGGCTTCCTCGGCGCGGTGGCCGTCATCGTGTCTTTGACGTCGTCGAACGGCCGCCGCGTCGGCGACTACCTCGCGGGCACCCTGGTGATCCGCGAGCGCGTGCCGCAGTCCGCGCAGGCGATCCTCATGGTGCCGCCGGGGCTGGAGGCGTGGGCCGCGCACTTCGATCTCAGCGGCCTCACCGACGACCTCGCCATGGCCTCCCGCCAGTACCTCGGCCGCTACCACGAACTGCGCCCGGAAGCGGCCGCGTCGCTCGGCTTCGGCCTGGCGCAGCAGGTTTCGGCGGCGATCGGCGTGCCGCTGCCGCACGGGATGCCGCCATGGGTCTTCCTCACCGCGGTGCTGGCCGAACGCCGCAACCGCGACCACGCCCGGCTCGCGCCGACGCAGTACGGCCCGCCCGCCTACGCGCCGCCGCCGGTTCAGCCTCCGGCTCCGCCGAGGTCCGACAACCCCTTCACCCCGCCGAGCTGAGGACATGCTCGCCGACGACGTCACCGTCACCACCGCCCAGGACGGTCAGCTCACGGTCATCGAGCGCATCGTCACCGACGCCCCCGCCGTCCACCGCATCGCCGAACGCGTACCCGTCACGGACGACGAGGACCGGCTTTACTCGGTCACTGACCTGCATCTTTCCGGTGCCGCCAGCGCTGACGGCACGACGATCACGGTCACCGGGCCTGCCACCGTTTCGTACACAGTGGACGGTGCGGTCGCCGCTGGCGGACAGGTGCGGTTTCAGCTCACCGGCGGCTGGGACCGCGCGGTCGATCGGGTCACTGCCGCCTTCAGCGCGCCGGGAGTGTCCACGGCGGATTGCTACGCCGGTCAGCCGGGATCGTCTCGGCAGTGCACTTTCTCCGAACTGCGCAGCGGGGGAGCGCACGCCGAACAAAACGGTCTGCGCCAAGGGGAGCGGATCGATCTGGCCGCTCAAACCGGACCGTTGCCGGAGAACGCCCGGTTTGTCCCGACCGGACCGTTGGCCGCCTTCGCGCCGGGATTTCCTTCTGCCCTCAGCGGTCTCGCGTTAGTGCTCTACCTGCTCATCGGTGCCAGTGTGCTGCGGTGCCGCACCAGGCTGCGTGGTGAACTCGACCTCACCGGCACGGTCCTCGATCTCGTCGCCCGAGGGCATCTGCACATCGCCGACGGTCAGGTCAGCCATGGCGAAGCCGATCCGCTCACGCCGTTCGAACAAGCGGTCAAGACAGCCTTCTCGCCGGGTCCGCTCGCTGCCGCACGGCCGGATCAGGCGGAACTGCAAGCCCTTCTCGACGCCGAAGCGCATCGCCATGGCTGGCTGTCCACGAGGCAGCCGCACGTCCGCCGAGCCGGGCTCATCCTGGCCGCTGCGGGCGTCGTGACGACCGTCGTCCTGGCCCTCACCGTCGGCGAGGCGCTGATCGGCGTCGCGCTCCTGATCGCTGGAATCGCCACCTTCCTAGCCGCTCCGCTGGTTCACACCCGCCGTGGCCGCGCGTTGGGGAGTCCAACGGGGCGGGCCGAATCTCCGTTGGCGGCGGAGATCGGCGCGATCCAGGCCATGGCCGAACGGCGCTCGGCGGTGGCCGCGCAATGAAACTCGCCGCTCTGCTGTTGATCCCGTTCCTCTGCGCGACACCCGCAGCAGCGCAAGACCAGCCGTCGCTGCCAGGACTGCCGCAGAGTGTCGAAGTAGCGCTGAAAGTCCAGCGCGACGGCAGCCTGTCCGTCACCGAGGCAGTCTCGGTACCGCGCGACACCTCGATGACCCGCACCATCCCGTTGCGCGCCAACGCCCGCGTGCTCGGCATCCGCGACATCAGCATCGAAGGCGCGGGCAACGCCGAATCCGGCAACGACCAGGTGACCTTCTACCTGCGCGGCGGAACGTCCGTCCTCCGGTACACAGTGGACGGTGCGGTCGGCACCAGCCTCGGCGTCGAGCACGTGACCTGGGACGTCGCCGGCGGCTGGGACACCCGCCTCGAACTGGTCCGCGCGACCTTCGCCGCGCCCGCCATCCCCGATGCGCTCGACTGCCTCGCCGGTCCGCCCGATTCGACGTCCCGCTGCGGCGCCGCGCAAATCGACCACTCCGGCCTGACCCGCGTCTCGGTACCGAACCTCCAGCCCGGCTCGCGCGTACAGCTGACAGCCGAACTCCCTGGCGGCACAGTCGCCGCGACAGAGCACCTCATCCCCACCGGCCCCTTCGCCGCGACCGCGCCGGTCTGGTGGGCGTGGCTGGCCTTCGCCGTGCTGTCGCTCGCGGGTGCCGCCGCAGTCTTCGTACGCCGCCGTCGCGACGTACAGCCCGGCCGCGCCACTCCCGTACAGCTTCTCGACGACGGCCGCTTCTCGTCGCCCGACGGCGTGCTCCCTGGACACGTAGGACTGCTACTCACCGGACGCGTCAGTTCCGTCGACCTAGCCGCGACAGTGCTCGACCTATGCGTCCGTAACTACCTATGGGTCACCGAAGACGGCCCGAGCAGCTGGGTCCTCGTACGCCGCAACCCGCCCGACGAACACCTAACCTCCTTCGAGCGCGCGGTGTACGCAGCCGCTGTACCGGGCGAAGCCGCGACGCTCGCCGAAATCCGCGAAGCAGGCGTACGCGAGCTGGTCGCCGACACGGTCCGTCGCGGCTGGCGCTACCCGAAGCGACTGGCGAAGATCGGCCCTCGGCTGTGTGGGTACGGCGTCTTCCTCACCGTCCTGCTGGCCTTCACCGTCGGTTACGCACAACTCGGGTTGGTGCTTCTCGCCACCGGCCTCGCTGTGACAGCAGCCGCTCGTCTCCTGCCGGAGCGCACGAAGGCTGGCCTAGACCTCCGAGACCGCCTTCTCGGCCTCAATGCACAGCTGCGCGCGATGGAAGCGCCAGACGACGAACTGCTCGCCTCTCGCGCCCTCCCGTACGCGTACGCGCTGGGCGAAGCAGACGCTTGGCTAGTTAACGCTTGTTCGCTGTCGGCGTACTGGTACGGCGCCTCCGGTGAGGACGCTGTGCCGTTGGTGCGGACCAGGGGATTCGTGGCCGCACTGACGGTCGCGTTCGAGGGCGCGAGGCACCTCCGACCGGACGAGCCCAAGACGCCCGCGCCTGCGTAGGGTGGAGGCATGGCCGATCCCGAGCTCTTCCGTTTCACGATCGACAACGGTCTGCGCGTGGTGCTCGCTCCTGACCCGACCGCGCCGGTGGTCGGGGTCAGCGTGCACTACGACGTGGGCTTCCGTTCCGAGCCGGAGGGGTTGACCGGTTTCGCGCACCTCTTCGAGCACCTGATGTTCCAGGGCAGCGAAAGCCTGGAGAAACTGGCGCACTTCCGGCACGTGCAGTCCAGCGGCGGCACCTTCAACGGTTCCACGCACCCGGACTACACCGACTACTACGAGGTGCTGCCCGCGGCCGCGCTGGAACGCGCGCTGTTCCTCGAGGCCGACCGGATGCGCGCGCCGAAGCTGACCGCGGAGAACCTGGCGAACCAGATCGAGGTCGTCAAGGAGGAAATCCGGCTGAACGTGCGCAACCGGCCGTACGGCGGATTCCCGTGGATCCTGCTGCCGCCGGTGCTGTACTCCACCTTCGCCAACGCGCACGACGGCTACGGTGCCTTCGAAGACCTCGAAGGCGCGACGCTGGACGACTGCGCCGCCTTCTTCGACACCTTCTACTCGCCGGCCAACGCGGTGCTGACCGTCGCCGGCGACTTCGAGGTGGAAGACGCGAAAGCGCTCGTCCAGAAGCACTTCGGCGACGTCCCGCACCGGCCCGCTCCGGTCCGTCCGTCGTTCGCCGAGCCGCTGCCCACCACGGAGCTGCTGGGCGAGCACACCGACGCGCACGCGCCGCTGCCCGCGCTGGCCGTGGGCTACCGGATGCCGGACCCGATCAACGACCTCGACGGCTACCTCGCGTACCTGGTGCTGGCCGGAGTCCTCACCGACGGTGACGGTTCGCGGCTGCAGCAGCGGCTGGTGCACGTCGAGCCCCTGGTGGTCGACGTCGGCGCGGGCGCCGGGCTCTTCGGCCCGTTCGAGGCGCGCGATCCGGACACGTTCACCATCACCGCGATCCACCCGCCGGACGTGCCGCGCGAGCGCGTGCTCGCCGCGCTGGACGAGGAGCTGGAGAAGCTCGCGTCCACGCCGCCGGACGATCAGGAACTGAAGAAGGTCACCGCGCGCTGGGCGGCGAGCCTGCACGCGGAGCACGACCGGCTCGTGTCGCGCACGCTGGCGCTCGGCGCGTTCGAACTGCTTTACGGCGACGCGTCGCTGGTCTACCAGCTCGCCGACCGCCTGTCCGCGGTCTCCGGCGAGGCTGTGTCGGCGGCGGCGAAGGCGCTGCGCCCGGACGCGCGCGCCGTGCTCGTCGTGAAGCCCGCAAGCACCGAAGGGACGGAACAGTGACCTCGGCTGAACAGGTCAAAGCCGCACACCGCAGCGCCGAGGAGATCGGCCGCACCGCCGCCGGACCGCGCCCGCTGCCCGAACTGGGCCGCCAGCGCGCCGCCGCCGATCTGTCCCATGTGGACACGACGCTGTCCAACGGGCTGCGCGTGCTCGCGGTGCGCAAGGCGAGCGTCCCGATGGTCGAGCTGCGGCTGTGGATCCCGTTCGCGGGCGAGGACCGGATGCACGCGGCCACCGCGGAGGTGCTCGCGGAAACCGTGCTCACCGGCACCGCGCGGCGCGACCGGGTGGAAATCGACGCCGAGGTCGCGCTGATCGGCGGCGACCTCAACGCGGGCGTGGACCCGGAGCGACTGTACTTCGGCGGCACCGCGCTGTCCGACGGCCTGCCGACGCTGCTGGACGTGCTCGGCGACGTGCTCACCGGCGCCACGTACGGCGACACGGAGGTCGAGCGCGAGCGGGAGCGGCTGATCGAGCGCATCGCGGTGTCTCGCACGCAGCCGCGCACCATCGCGCGCGAAGCGCTGCAGAAGCACCGCTACGGCGACCACCCGGCGACCCGCGAGGTTCCGCAGGCCGAGGATGTCGCCGAGGTGACCGCCGAGCAGGTGCGCGCGCTGCACAACGCTTCGGTGCTGCCGCGCGGCGCGGTGCTCGTGCTGGTCGGAGACCTTGACCCGCAAGAGGTTCCGGCTGAACTGGAGCGCGCGCTCGGCGGCTGGAAGTCGGACCGTTCGGCCGTGGTGCTGCCGCCGCTGCCCGCGCTGACCGGCGGCAACGTCCTGCTGGTTCCGCGGGCCGGCGCCGTGCAGTCGCAGATCCGGCTGTCCGCGCAGACGGTGCCGCGCACCGATCCGCGGTACCCGGCGCTGCAGCTGGCGAACCTGGCGTTCGGCGGGTACTTCTCCTCGCGGCTGGTCGAGAACATCCGCGAGGACAAGGGTTACACCTACGGCGCGCACTCGGGCTTCGAGTTCACCGGCGACAGCGCGGTGGTCAACGTGGACGCGGACACGGCCAACGAGGTCACCGCGGCGGCGTACCTGGAAACCCGGTACGAGCTGTTCCGGCTCGGCACCGTGGCGCCGACCGCCGAAGAGGTCGAATCGGTGCGGCAGTACGCGATGGGCTCGCTCGTCACCGGCACGTCGTCGCAGGGCGGCCTCGCCGGGCAGCTGATGGCGCTGGCGTCGAACGGCCTCGGCATCGAGTGGCTGCAGAGCCACCCGGAGCGGCTCGCGGCGGTCACCGAGGAGCAGGTCGCCGAAGCGGCGGCGGAGTTCTTCGCGCCCGGCCGGTTCACCGGCGTCGTGGTCGGGGACGCGGACCTGCTCGCGCCGAAGCTGGCCGCGCTCGGAGTTTCGGCAAACGAGAAGGACTGATGAGCGTTCCGTTCGAACTGGGGGCACTGCCGACGCTGTCGCGTTCCACAGTGGACCGTCAGGAAACCTTGCGCACCAACCCGGAGCGGCTCGCCGCGAAGTGGTCGGAAGCCCGCGTAGTGCTGCTCGACGACACCGGCCGCACGCCGGTCGTCGAGGGCAGCTCGGCGCTGGCCACCCGCAAGGCGATGAATTTCGGCACCGAACCGCCCGCCGACGCGGTGTTCCTCGGCGAGTGGGAGGACGTCGACTACTGGTCGATGCCCGGCAGCATCGAGGGCGACGCCGACAGCGTGCGGCTCGCGGGCAGCTGGGGCGTGATCGAGGAAGTGCCGCGCGCCAACGGCGAGCTGTGGGTCGAGCTGCGCGGATACGGCGAGCAGCTGGACGACACGTCGGCCGGGCTGTTCACCACCGCGCAGGCATTGCGGCACTGGCGGCGGCAGTCGCGCTTCTGCGCCCGCGACGGCTCGCCGACACAGCTGATCCAGTTCGGCTGGGCCAGTCGCTGCGAGGCCAAGGGACACGAGGAATACCCGCGCACCGACCCGGCGGTGATCTGCCTGGTGCACGACCTCGACGGGGTCAACGGCTCGCACGTGCTGCTCGCGCGGCAGCCGATCTGGCCGCCGGACCGGTACTCGGTGCTCGCCGGATTCGTGGAAGCGGGGGAGTCCCTGGAGGGCTGCGTCGTCCGCGAAATCCGCGAGGAGGCCGGGATCGAGGTGGGGGACGTGCGGTATCTCGGCAGCCAGCCGTGGCCGTTCCCGCGCTCGATCATGCTGGGCTTCACCGCACGGGCGGACCGCGAGGCTCCGCTGGTTCCGGCTGAGGGCGAGATCGAAGAGGCGCTGTGGGTGTCCCGGGAGGATGTCCAGGCCGCGTTCCGGAATGCCGGGAGCGGGGTGCCGACGCCGATCGCTGGTGGCGCGTCGAATCTGTTGCTGCCGGGGAATTCGTCGATCGCCCGAGTGATGTTGAAGGCTTGGGCGGAAGCTGAAGAATGACGGACGGGTGCGGGCCGCTTCGCAATCGGTGATGCGCGCCCGCCCGTTCGTCCGCCGCTAGTCCGCGCTCGTGAGTGGCGATTCCGGTGAGAACCGGCATCGCCACTCACGACGAACCCGCTTGCGCACCGCGCCGTCGAGCCGCGACCGTCCGCGCCGCGGCAGCAGTGCAAGTTCACGAGGCGAGTCCGCCCCCCCGGCAACCGCCATCTGGTCCCCGGAAATCCCGGACCACCCCTCTCCGCTGGTCTGGACCGCGTACGGTCCGCGCTCGCCCGGTCACCCTGTGCCGGTCGCCGACATTCCGCGGTATCAAGCCGTTACCCCGCCGTTTCCCTAGCCCATTGACGGCGTGTGGCCGCGCTCACTACAGTCCCGGAAAACCGTCTGTAAAGTTTCCTAATAAAGGAGCAGTCAGGTGCGAGCCGGCAGTCCGCGAACGTTGCGCGAGATGAACGACCGCGCGGCGATCGAGGCGTTGCTGCGGAACGGGCCGCTCACGCGGGCCGAGCTGGAGGCCGCCATCGGGCTGTCCAAACCGGCCACCGCGCAGTTGCTTACCCGGCTTGAGCAGGACAATCTCGTCGGCAAGGCGGGGGAGCGGGCTGGTGGCGGACGCGGGCCGCGCGCTCAGCTGTGGGCGGTCAACGGCGGGCTCGCGCACGTCGCGGCCGTCGATCTCACCCCGCGGGTCGCGGACTTCGTGGTCGCCGACGTCGCCGGGGCCGTGCTCGCCGAGTACCGCGTGCAGCTTCCGGTGGCCGAGGACGCGGATGTTGTCGGGTCGTTCGGGCAAGCCCTGCGCCGGGTCACCAAGGCCGCGGGCATGCAGCTCGACGATCTGGCCAATGTCGTCATCGGCGCCCAGGGTGCGTTCGATCCGCGCACCGGATTGCTGTCCTCGGCCCCGCACATCCCGGGCTGGCTCGGGTTCAATGTGCCGGCGCGGCTGAGCGACGAACTCGGCGTCACAGTCAAGATTGAGAACGACGTAAACCTTGTCGCGGTTGAGGAAATGACTGTCGGCAACGCCCGTGACGTCGACGACTTCGTGCTGGTCTGGCTGTCCGAAGGCGTCGGCGGTGCGGTCGTCATCGGACGGCGGCTGCTGCGCGGCGCGACCGGTGGCGGCGGCGAGATCGACTGGATGCGCGTTCCCGATCCGGCCACTGTGGACACTGGCGACAGCTGGCCGTCCGCCGGCGCGCGGTTCGGAAACCTGGTCGACTCGTCCGCGATCACCCGGCTCGCCAAGGCGCACGGCATCTCCGCGGACAGCGGATGGGACGCCGTCACCCAGGCGCGGCACACGGCGCACGTTGGGTTTCTGGACGATCTCGCGCGCCGCGTCGCCAGCGGAGTCGCGAGCCTCGTCGCGGTCGCCGACCCGCAGCTCATCCTGCTGTGCGGTGAGACCAGCCGCGCCGGCGGCGACGAGTTCGCCGGGATCGTCGCGGAAAAGCTGCACGAACTGGTCCTGCCGCGCACGCCCGTCGGCGTCGCTTCGGTGCAGGGCAACGCGGTGCGCGCCGGTGCGTTGCAGTCCGCGCTCGCCACCGCCCGTGAAGACGTCTTCGGCGTCGTCACCCCCACGCTCCTCGGGCCGCGTCGGTCCGCCGGAGAGCAAGCCCCGTCCCCGACCGAGTAGACCCACCCGAAGGACAGGAGGGTTCATGTCCGCTCCCACCCGCATCCGGAGAATCGCGCGCAAGCGCGGGTCTCTGCTGCTCAGCGCCGTCGCGGCGAGCACGCTGCTGGCCACCGCCGCGTGCGGTGCCGCCGCGCCCGCAGGAGGCGGCGACGCCGCGGCGCCGCCGAACAAGGACGACAAGCTCACCATCACCGTCTACAGCAAGTTCACCGACCGCGAGTACGGCGTGGTCACGAAGGCGCTGGACAAGCTCAAGGCGAAGTTCCCCAACATCACCATCAAGCACGAGGGGAACCAGGACGACGACAAGCTCACCCAGTCGATCCGCGGCGGCAACCCGCCGGACGTGGCGATCTCGTTCTACACCGACAACCTCGGCGCGTGGTGCTCGACCGGCAGCTTCCAGGACCTGAAGCCCTACATCGAGCGGGACAAGGTCGACCTCGAGCAGATCCCGCAGGCGGTCCGCGACTACACGTCGTACCAGGGCAAGCGGTGCGCGATGCCGATGCTCGCGGACGTGTACGGGTTCTTCTACAACAAGACGCAGTTCGCGGCCAAGGGCATCGCCGGCCCGCCGAAGAACACCACGGAACTGTTCGAGGACGTCAAGAAGCTCACCGAGTTCAACCCGGACGGTTCGATCAAGACCGCGGGCTTCCTGCCGTCGATGCCGTTCTACGCCAACCAGGCGCAGTACTGGGCGCCGAACTTCGGGGCCAAGTTCATGGGCCCGGACGGCAAGTCGTCGCTCGCTTCCAGCCCCGGCTGGAAGGAGATGTTCGAATTCCAGAAGAAGCTCATCGACTTCTACGGCGGGCACGAGAAGGTCGAGAAGTTCAAGGCCGGCCTCGGTGACGAGTACTCGAAGGACAACGGCTTCCAGACCGGCAAGCTGTCGATGATCTACGACGGCGAGTTCCGCACCGCGTTCCTCAAGGACCAGGTGCCCTCGCTCGACTACGGCACCGCGCCCGCTCCGGTGCTCGACAGCCTGGCCGGCCAGTACGGCGGCGGGTTCGGCACCGGCACGATCATCGCGATCCCGAAGGGCGCGAAGAACCCCGGCGCGGCGTGGGAGCTGATCAAGCAGGCCTCGCTCGACACCGACACTCTCGTCGAGATGGCCAACGGCCTGAACAACGTGCCCAGCACCAAGGATTCGCTGAACTCGCCGAATCTGAAGATGCCGCCGCAGTTCAAGACCTTCACCGACATCTACAACAGCGGCAAGCTGGTCGCCAACCCGACCACGCCGATCGGCGACGCGTTCCTCAAGGCGGTCAACGACTTCGCCGAGAAGTGGCAGGCCGGGTCGGTCCCCGATCTGGACGCGGGCCTCAAGAAGGTCGACGCGCAGATCAACGACG
Organism: Amycolatopsis albidoflavus; assembly: GCF_039525725.1. Lineage (NCBI taxonomy): Bacteria > Bacillati > Actinomycetota > Actinomycetes > Pseudonocardiales > Pseudonocardiaceae > Amycolatopsis > Amycolatopsis albidoflavus. Next base: position 72,399 of record NZ_BAAAHV010000033.1, on the reverse strand, counting down.
AGCTGGCGCAGAAGGGCTCCGGCGGATGACCACGCTGACCGCGGCGGAATCCGGAACCTCCTCCGCGCCGAACCAGGCGCGGAGGGGGTCTCCCCGGGCCAAGCGCAGGCGCACGGTGTTCTGGTTCATGGCGCCGGCGACCCTCGGGTTCCTCATCTTTTTCGCCTACCCGCTCGGCGCGACGCTGTTCTACTCGTTCACCCGCTACGACCTGATCAACCCTCCACAGTGGATCGGGTTCGACAACTACGTGCGCATGTTCACCAGCGAACCGCTGGTGAAAACCGCCGCGTACAACACGTTGTGGCTGGTGATCATCCTGACGATCTGCCGGGTGCTGTTCTCGCTCGGCGTCGCGTCGGTGATTTCGCGGCTGAAGTCGGGCGTCGGCATCGTCCGCACGCTCTGCTATCTGCCCGCACTTGCCCCGCCCGCGGCGGCGACGCTCGCGTTCGTCTTCGTGTTCAACCCGGAATTCGGTCCGGTGAACCGGTTCCTGCGGCTCGTGGGCATCGACGGCGGACTGTGGTTCAACAGCCCGGAAATGTCGAAGCCCGCGCTGACCCTGCTCGCGCTGTGGGGTTCGGGCGAGCTGATGATCATCATTCTGGCCGCGTTGCTGGACGTTCCGCAGGAGCAGTACGAGGCCGCGGAACTCGACGGGGCCGGCCCGATTCGCCGGTTCTGGCACGTGACGCTGCCGTCGATCTCGCCGGTGCTGCTGTTCGGCGTGGTCAACTCGATGATTTACGCGCTGCAGTTCTTCACTCAAGCGATTGTCGCCGCGTCCGCTTCCGCGGGAACGGCGGACGTCGCCGGGAACTCGAAACTGATCGGTGCGCCGGAAAACTCGACGCTGACGTATCCGATCTGGTTGTACGTGCAGGGTTTCCGGTATTTCAACATGGGTTACGCGGCGGCGATGGCCGTGCTGCTGTTCCTGGTTTCCGCTGGTTTCACCTGGATTCTGGTTCGGCAGATGCGTAAGACGCAACATCAGGAGGACGGAGCATGACGACGCTTTCGGCACCGCCGCGTCCGGCTCCTCCGGTGCATCCGCGGGAGAAGTTCAAGCGGCGCTGGGACAAGAAACTGTCCTTTGTGGCCACCCACGCGGTCGGCATCGCGCTCGGCCTGATCTTCATGCTGCCGCTGCTGTTCGTCTTCCTCACCTCGGTGATGAAGAGCGACCAGGCGATGACCTCCAGCCTGTGGCCGACCGAATGGCATTTCGAGAACTTCGTCGAGGTGTTCCGGAAGGCTCCGTTGCTGGAGTACTTCGGCAACAGCTTCCTGTACTCGGCGCTGGCGACGATCGGGGCGCTGCTCTCGGCGATCCCGGCGGCGTACGGGCTGGCGAAACTGCGGTGGCGCGGGCAAAACCTGTGCTTCATGCTCGTCGTCGTCGCGATGATGCTGCCGCCCCAGGTCACCGTTGTTCCGCTGTACGACCTGTGGGTGCGGCTCGGGTTCACCGGCACTCTGGTGCCGCTTATCGTGCCGTACTTCTTCTTCGACGCCTTCTCGATCTTCCTGCTGCGGCAGTTCTTCCTCACCATTCCGAAGGACTATCTCGAAGCGGCGAAGATCGACGGCTGCAACGAGTTCCGGGTGCTCACGCGGGTGCTGATCCCGATGGCGAAGCCGGGGATCGCGGCCACCGCGATGTTCTGCTTCCTGTTCACCTGGAACGACTATTTCGGCCCGCTGCTCTACACGGGCGAGAACAAAGACAACTGGCCGCTTTCACTGGCGATCGCGTCCTTCCGAGGCATGCACCACGTCGAATGGAACCTCACGATGGCCGCCACCGCGCTGATCATGCTGCCGGTGATCGTGCTGTTCGTGTTCGCGCAGAAGTCGTTCGTCAAGGGCATCACGTTCACGGGAGTCAAGGGATGAAACTGGCAGTGGTCGGCGGTGGGTCCACCTACACGCCGGAGCTGATCGACGGCATCGCCGGGCGGCGGGCCTCGCTCGACGTCGACGAGATCGTGCTGATCGACCCGGACGCCTACCGGGTCGAGGCGGTCGGCGATTTCAGCCAGCGGCTGCTGAACCACGCGGGGCACTCGGCCCGCGTGCGCACCACCGCGAATCTGGAGGAGGGCGTCGACGGCGCGTCGGCGGTCCTCATCCAGCTGCGCGTCGGCGGGCAGAAGGCCCGTGCGTCGGACGAGACGTTCCCGCATCTGTGCGGTTGTGTCGGCCAGGAAACGACCGGTGCGGGCGGCCTGGCGAAGGCGCTGCGCACGGTGCCGGTGGTCCTCGACATCGCCGAGCGCGTGCGCAAGGTCGCCGGTGACGACACCTGGATCGTCAACTTCACCAACCCGGTCGGCATCGTCACCCGCGCGCTGCTGCAGGAGGGCCACCGGGCGGTCGGGCTGTGCAACGTCGCGATCAACCTGCAGCGCAAGTTCGCGAAGCTGCTCGGCGCTTCGACCGGCGACGTCAAGCTGGTCCACACTGGACTGAACCACCTGAGCTGGGAACGCGGCGTCCTGGTCGACGGCGTCGACCGGCTGCCGGAACTCCTCGCCCAGCACGCGGAATACCTCGGCGAAGAGGTCAGCGTGCCGGTCGACTGGATGCAGCGGATGCAGGCCGTGCCGTCGTACTACCTCAAGTACTACTACTCGCACGACGCGCAGGTCGCGAAGCAGCAGACCGAGCGTCCGCGCGCCGAGGTGGTCAGCGACGTCGAGGAAGAACTGCTGAAGATCTACCTCGACCCGGAGCAGGTCACGAAGCCGGAGTCGCTGGAGAAGCGCGGCGGCGCGTACTACTCGGAGGCGGCGGTGCAGCTCGTGCACGCGCTCACCTCCGGCGGTGGCGCCGAGGAACACGTGGTGAACGTCCGCAACAACGGCACGTTCAACTTCCTGCCGGACGACGCGGTGATCGAGGTTTCGTCCACTGTGGATTCCGCAGGCGCGACCCCGATCCCGCAGGCTCCGGTCGACCCGCGGTTCGCCGGGCTGATCGCCGGGGTCACGGCGTATGAGTACCTGGCCCTGGACGCCGCGATCAAGGGCGGCCGGGACCGGGTCGCGGACGCGCTGCTCGCGCATCCGCTGGTCGGCCAGTACACGAAGGCGGACAAGCTCGCGGACGAACTCGTCGCACGCAACCGGGATTTCCTGCCCTGGGCGCGGGCATGAGCGACACCGTCGTCGCGATCGACGGTGGGAACAGCAAGACCGAGGTGCTGGTGGTTTCGCGGGACGGTGTCGTGCTCGGCGCCTCCCGCGGCCCCGGCGTTTCTCCCCAGCGCGTCGGCGTCGACGGATGCGTTGCCGCACTTGAGGAATTCGTCCACGAAGCCCTCCGTGCCGGCGGGCTTTCGACCGAGCCGCCATTCGCCGTGCACACCTCGGCGTACCTGGCCGGACTCGACTTCCCCCGGGAAGAAGAGGCGCTGCACAAGGCTTTGTCGGCGCGCGGCTGGAGCTCCACTTTGGACGTCGGCAACGACGTGCTGGCGCTGCTAAGGGCCGGAAGTTCCGACGGCACCGGGGTAGCTGTGGTGTGCGGCGCGGGAATCAACGGCGCTGGCTTCGCCGCGGACGGCCGTTCGTACCGTTTTCCCGCGCTGGGCAAGGTCTCCGGCGACTGGGGCGGCGGCTACCGGCTGGGCGAAGAAGCCCTGTGGTGGGCCGTCCGCGCGGAAGACGGCCGTGGTCCGCGGACTGCGTTGGAATCGGCGGTGGCGGAGTACTTCGGTGCTTCGAACCTGCTGGATGTGGTGCAGGGCTTGCACTTCGAGGAAATCGACGCCGCGAAGATCCACGGCCTCTGCCCGCTGTTGTTCGAGGTGGCCGCGTCCGGTGACGAGGTCGCACAGGACGTCGTGACGCGGTTCGCCGAGGAAGTGAGCCTTCTGGTGGCCGCGATCATGCGCCGGCTGGACCTCACGACGTCCGCTCCCGAGGTCATCCTCGGCGGCGGTGTGCTGACCGGTGTCGGCGCGCCGGTGATCGCGGACATCGAACGGCGCTGCCTGAAGGTCGCACCGCGGGCGCAAGTGCGCGTGGTGGAGGTGAACCCGGTGGTCGGAGCCGCACTGTTCGGTTTGGACAAACTCGGCGCACCGGCGTCGGCGAAAGCCGCGCTGAAAGCCGCGACGCAACGCGCGTGACAGCGGGGTGGCTGCCCGAGCAAGGCAGCCACCCCTTCGCGTCAGGCTGCGATGCCCTTGCCGGTCTCGAGGACCGACTTCAGGTCGGACAGGATCCACGCCCAGCCGCCGCCCGCGTTCTCGCCCGGGCCGGCGTTGACGTCCTCGTGCTGGCCGGACACGAGAGCCGCGTGGTTCGGCGCGCCGGTGACGTCGTGGGTGACGGTGAGCCGGGTGCCCGCGGTCTGCGTTTGCTCGATGTCGTAGGTGACCGTGGTGTACGGCTCGGCGACGAGACTCGGATCCATCTGCAGTTTCCACGTGACCACCAGCTTGCGCGGCGGATCGACCTCCAGCACTTCGCCGTCGAGGAGATCGCTGGTGAATCCTGAGTCGATGAACTCCTGGGTCGGCTTCGTGCGGTGCTTGCCACCGCGCTTGAGGTCGTAGTCGGCCAGGCCGGTGTAGCCGTACTTCTGGGTCCATTCCGGCTTCGTGATGGCGTCCCACACCGCCTGCGGGGTGGCCTTGATGTACACGCGGTTGACCTGAACGGTCGTGGTGTCGCTCATTTTTCCGGCTCCTTAACGGTTTCTTCGGCTTCGAGCCGGGCCTTGAGGTCCAGCAGCGCCGAGGTGTGGTGTGCGGTGTACTTGTCGATCCAGCGGTCGTGGATCTGCCGGATCGGGATCGGGTTCAGGAAATGCCGCTTCTCCCGCCCCTCCTTGCGCGAGGTGACCAGCTCGGCCTCCTCGAGCAGCTTGAGGTGTTTCATCACCCCGAACCGGGACATGTCCACTTCGGACTCCAGCTCGGTGAGCGTGCGGCCGTCACGCGCGTAGAGCAGGTCGAGCAGGAACCGGCGGGTCGGATCCGCCAGAGCCTTGAAAACCAGGTCCTCGTCGGGCACGCACCGAGAATAGGTGACCAAAAGGTCACATGTCAACCAGCGGGACGGAGGGGTGCGCGAATCTCGTCGACGGCCGTACGGGTGACGTTTGGTATGGATGCGTCACATGACGGCGTCCGGGCGGTACCTTCTGGTTTGCTGGCCCGCTGGGGGAGTCGCGACAGCGAAGATGGGGGAAATGTGCGTCGAACGAGGATTCTTTTCATTGTCATGTCGGCCATTGCCGCGGTGATCTTGCCTTCGGCGGCGTACGCCAGTGCGGCGGACCTGCATGATTGTCCCGACGACTATTTCTGCGTTTGGGAGGAGCCGAACGCGACCGGGCACTTCGCCAAGTTCCAGCTCGGCTCGTCCGATCTCGCGAAACCCATCAACGGGCACGTTTTCAACGATCAGGTCTCGTATGTGTGGAACCGCACCACGAGCGTGTGGTGCGTCTACCGGGACTCGGGTTACTCGGGCGGTTCGTTGCGAATTTCGGTGGAGTGGCAAGGCCCGCTTGGTCCGCGCTACAGCTTCGACAACGTGATCAGTTCGCTCAGATCGTGCGCATGAGGCAGGAATCAAGGGGGGACGAGAAATGAAGAATGCGGTGAAGATGGCGACGGTGCTCGGGCTGCTGTGTTCGGCCGCGGTAGCGGTCGCGCCTTCGGCCTAGGCGATCGCGCAACTATTGGGGCTATCTCGGGTTTCGGGAAAAGCTCAACGTGGGTGCGTTCCAGCGGGTGTGCTGGACACCCAAGGTCAGCGGAGTGAGCGGCCACTACACCTTTCTCGCGACCGGTGAGCTGTACAGCAGTCACACCGGCACCCAGTTGGCAATCGGCTCCACCGGCGATTTCGACCGTTAGCGAGGTGGGCCGAACGGACGCGGCGCGACTTCCGCCACCGGAAGCCCCGCCGCGTCCGTGAAGGGAATCAACCAGCGCTAAAGCAACGCGCCCAGCGGCAAGATCAACGCGATCGCCACCACCGAGATCACCGTCTCCATCACCGACCAGCTCTTCAGCGTCTGCCCGACCGACATCCCGAAGTACTCCTTGACCAGCCAGAACCCGGCGTCGTTCAGGTGCGAGAAGAAGAGCGAACCGGCGCCGATGGCCAGCACCAGAAGTGCGTTGTGCGTCGGGTCGAGGGTCGCGGCCAGCGGGGCCACGATGCCCGCCGCGGAGACCGTCGCGACCGTTGCCGAGCCTGTCGCCAGGCGGATCGCCACCGCGACCAGCCAGCCGAGCAGCAGCGGCGACAGGTGCGCGCCCTTGGACAGGCTGGTGATGACGTCGCCGACCCCGGCGTCCACGAGGGTCTGCTTGAACCCGCCGCCCGCGGCCACGATCAGCATGATCCCGGCGATCGGGGCGAGGGAATCGCCGATGATCGACGACAGCCGTTCCCGGTTCAGCCGCGCCGGGCGGCCCAGCACGACCATGCCGACGAGGACCGCCAGCAGCAGCGCGACGAGCGGGTCGCCGATGAAGTCGAGGACGCGGCGGGCCGGATTTCCCTTGTCCGCCAGGATGTCCGCGAGTGCCTTGGCCAGCATCAGGACGACCGGCAGCAGCACAGTGGACAGCGTCGCGAAGAAGCTCGGGCGGTGCTTTTCGTCGGTGCCTTCGGATTCCGGGACCAGCCGGGCGGGCGGCGCGGCGTCGGGCACCATCTTCGCGGCGAGACGGCCGAACAGCGGACCGGCGATGATCACCGTCGGAAGGCCGACCAGCAGGCCGAGGCCCAGGGTGAGGCCGACGTTGGCGTTCAGCGAACCGGCGGCGGCCAGCGGGCCGGGGTGCGGCGGGATCAGGCCGTGCAGCACCGACAGCCCGGCCAGCGCCGGGATTCCCAGCAGCAGCACCGGTTTCCCGCTGCGCTTGGCGACCAGCAGCACCACCGGGATCAGCATCACGAGGCCGATCTCGAAGAACATCGGCAGCCCGATCAGCGCGGCCACCAGCGCCATCGCCCACGGCAGCCCGCCGCCGCGGACCCGGCCGAGCACGGTGTCCACGATCCGGTCCGCGCCGCCGGAATCGGCGAGCAGTTTGCCCAGCATGGCCCCGAAAGCGATCAAGACGCCGACGGACGCGACAGTGCTGCCGACGCCGTTGGTGAAGCTCTTCAGCAGCTTGTCCACCGGCATTCCGGCGACCAGGCCGAGCACGCCGGAGCCCAGCGTCAGCGCGAGCAGCGGGTGCAGTTTCACCTTGCTGATCAGCACCACGATCACGGCGATGGCGAGCACCGTGGCGAGGATCAGGCGGGTGTCGTGGCCGGTCCAGCCGGCGGCGAGGGTGGTCATGCGCGCTCCTGGAACGCTTTCAGCGCCGACGCGACGAGGTCGGCGGGCGGGCGGCTGATGTCGAGGGTCACTCCCGGCTCGTCCGCTTCCAGCGGTTCGAGATCGGCGAGCTGGGAATCGAGCAGCGAGACCGGCATGAAGTGGCCGGTGCGGGTCTTCATCCGCTCGGCCAGCAGGTCGCGCGAGCCGTGCAGGTGCAGGAACCAGACGTCCCCGCCGCCGCGGAGCACGTCGCGGTAGCGCCGCTTCAGCGCGGACGAACTCACGACCGCGCCGTTTTCATGGTGCTTCCCGATCCAGGTCGCGATCGACGCGAGCCACGGCGCCCGGTCCTCGTCGGTCAGCGGGATCCCGGCGGTCATCTTTTCGATGTTCGCCCGCGGGTGGAAGGTGTCTGCCTCGGCGTACACGGTCCCGAGCCGCTCCGCGATCGCTGTGCCGACCGTCGTCTTGCCCGAGCCCGATACGCCCATCACCACGATGACCGTCATCCGCACCTCCCACGTCTTTGTGCTCTGGAGAGTCAAACTCAAAAGTACTACTTAATCAAGAAGAAGTAGTACTTAATCGAGTCAGAGCGCTAGGTTAACGCGGTGGGGACTGATCGGCACGAGGAGATGCTCGACGAGCTCGGCGCGGCCATCGCGAGCGGCGAGCTGGCGCCGGGCGCGGTGTTGCGCTCCGAGGAGTTGCAGGAGCGGTACGGGACTTCGCGGACCGTGGCCCGCGAGGTGGTGCGGGTCCTCGAGACGATGGGGTTGACCAGCAGCCGCCGCCGCGTCGGGGTCACCGTCCGCGAGCCGGCCGAGTGGAACCACTATGACCCGAGGTTGATCCGCTGGCAGCTCGACGGCGCGGACCGGCCGGCCGCGCTGCGCACGCTGACCGAACTGCGCTCGGCCGTCGAGCCGTGCGCCGCCCGGTTCGCCGCGATCCGGGCGACCCCGGAGGAACGCGGACGGCTGCGCGCGCTGGCGGTGCATCTCCAGCGCACGGCGCGCGCTCGTGACCTCGACACCTTCCTTGGCCACGACGTCGCATTCCACGATCTGCTGCTGTCGGCGTCGCGGAATCCGATGTTCGCGCAGCTGTCCTCAGTGGTTGCCGAAGTGCTCGCCGGCCGCACCGGGCACGGCCTGATGCCGGACGAACCGCAGCCCGAGGCGGTCGCGCTGCACGTCGAAGTGGCGGAGGCGATCGACCTCGCCGACCCGGTGCGCGCCGAACGCGCGATGCGCGACATCGTGGAGCAGGCACGCGAGGAAATCGCCGCCGCGGTGTCGAGTAATCTCGGCGGCTGAATCGTCCACGTTCGGGGGGCTGCAAGTGAGCGCGGCGCGCGCGATCGGCTTGATTCTCGGTTTGGCCGCCGACGGTGCACTCGGCGACCCGCGGCGACGGCCGCCGGTGACCGCCTTCCGTCAGGTAGTCGCCACCACTGGCTCCCGACGCGCGACCGGGCTCGGAATCGCTGGCGCGGCAGTCGCGGCTGGCGTGCTGGTCGAGCGCACTGGCCGCCGCAGCCCAGTGCTGCAGGCGACCGCGACGGCGGTGGCGACCTGGGCGGTCGTCGGCGCGGCCGGGCTGGCGACGCAGGGCACGGAACTGGCGCGCGATCTCGAAGAGGGCCGTCTCGAACCGGCGCGCGACACACTGTCCGAACTGGACCCGCGCGTCACCGACGGGCTTGGGACGATCGGGCTTTCCCGTGCGTCCGTGGAAACTTTGGCGGAGAACACGTCCGAAGTGGTCGTGACGCCGTTGCTGTGGGGCGCGGTCGCGGGCGTGCCCGGGCTGCTGGCGGCGCGGACGATCGGGCTGCTGCGGCGGCTGCTTCCTGGACACTGGGCTATCGACCGGCTCGATGAGCTCGTGCACCTTCTGCCGACCCGGGTTGCCGCCGCGCTGACCGTTGTGGGCGCGCCCGTTGTGGGCGGTTCCGCGGGTGGCGCGTGGCGGGCTTGGCGCCGCGACACGATCGCGCACCCGAGCCCGAACGCCGGTCGCGTTGAGGCGGCTTTCGCCGGGGCGCTGGAGATTCGGGTCGGCGGGCGGACCGAGTATCCGCAGGGTGTGGTGGAGCTGCCGGTGCTCGGGGTGGGCCGGAATCCGGATGCCGGACACGTCACGCGCGCGGTGGAACTGTCCCGAGTGGTCGGTTGGCTGGCCGCCGGGACGTCGGTGGTCGTCGCGGTGCTGACCGGATTGCGTCGCCGAAACCCCTGAGCCGTCAGGGTTTCAGGTGCGCGATGGCCTCCGCGTCGCCGAAACCGTCCCGTTCGGACAGCCGGGCCCCGATCCGCTGCCGGTCCTCGGATTTCTTGTTCCCGCCGTACTTGAACTTCGCCCGCACCTCGGTGACGGTCAGCTCGATGCCGCGAATGCCGGGCAGCAGCCGCCGGTCCGGAGTGTCCACAGCGGACACCGGGGTGCGCTTGCCGTCCGGCTCGAAGTGCGCCAGCTGGTGGTTCAGCAGCGCCGCCTTCTCCGCCGGATCGTCGACGAGCCGGACGTCGCAGGCCAGCTGCACGCTCGCGTAGTACGAAGTGGGCACGCCGAGCGCGGGATCGTCGGTGGTATTCCAGTCCGAGCGGATGTAGGTGTAATCGCCGGTCACCGTGAGCAGGGCGCGCGGGTGTTCCTCCAGCAGCGGCCACACCGGGTTCGGCCGGGCGAGGTGCAGGCGGACGGTCGCGTCGCCGTCGAAGACGAAGTGCGTCGGCACCACTACCGGGAGATCACGGCCGCGGCCGCCGGCGACCAGTTCGCCGAAATCGTGTCCGGCGAGCCAGTTCCGCCATTCGTTCTCGTCCGCGGTGTCCCAGGGGTGGATCAGCATGCCGCCAGTATCAGCGCCGCGAGTGGCCCGGACAAAGGGCCATTTTTCCGGAGAACGACCAGGCCACTCAGGCGGTCGGCGTGTACTCGTCCTCTTCTTCGGCGAGCATCTCCGCGACGGACTTGCGCCGGCCGCGCTGCGGGCGCTCGGTCGTCAGCGCGCCACCCGGGCGCAGCTCGCGGATCGTGAAGTACAGCCAGCCCAGCAACGCCATCGTGCCGAAGGCCAGCCACTGCAGCGCGTACGAGAAGTACGGCCCCGACTCCAGCTGCGGCAGCGGCAGCGCGCTGAGCACGCCCGGCTGATTCTGGTCGAGCTGGAAGTAACCCGGCCGGATGGTGAGGCCGGAAGACTTCGCGACCACGCGTGAGTCGACGGTGTAGCTCTGCAGCTTCCCGTTTGTCGAGGCGTCGGCGAACGCGTCGCGGTTCTTCGGGTCTGTCTCGTCGCTTCGCACGCGCGCGACGACCGTCACCTGCCCACCCGGCGCTGCCGCGTACGGGAGCACACCGGAGTCGCTGCTGAGCCCGACGTAGCCGCGGTCGATCAGGTACACAGTGCCGTCGGTGGCGCGAAGCGGCGTGAGGACCTCGTACGCGCCTTGGCCCTGCACAGTGCGCAGCCGCGCGACGACTTCCGCCGAAGGCAGGTACGTGCCGGTGATCGACACGAGGTGCCACTCGGTGTTCTTGTCCGGCTTCGTCCCGGGCGGCAGCAGCTGCGCCGCGGGCGCGGGCTTCGCGGTGAACGACGTGGTCAGCGCGTTGTTCTGGGTGACCTGCTCGCCGTCGCGGCGGAACTGCCACGGGGCCAGCAACGTGTAACAGCAGATGGCGAAGGTGAACACCACCACTGTCAACGCCAGCCATCCCGGCCGGAGCAGAAACCGCAACCGCACCCCTCTACGGTAGGCCGTCGCGTTCCGTGCGCGCACCCGGACCGGACGTCACGCCTGTTCGCGGACCCAGTCCAGCAGTCCCGGCACGCTCCGCTCGATCATCCCGAGCACGTCCTCGAAGCCGCCGTCGCCGCCGTAATAGGGGTCCGGCACCTCGGCGCCTTCGGGAGCGGACGGGTCGAAGGAGCGCAGCAGCCGCACCCGCGAAGGGTCTTCGACGCGGGACTGCAGGAATCCCAGATGACTCTCGTCCGCGGCGAGCAGCAGATCGGCTTCGAGATCTTCGTCGCTGACCTCGGCCGCGATGTGCTCGGTGGGGTAGCCGTGCGCCTTCAACGTGGCGCGCGCCCGCCGGTCAGCCGCCTCCCCGACGTGCCACGGCCCGGTTCCCGCGCTGGACACGTCCACGGCGTCGGTGAGGCCCGCGTCGGCGAGCTTCTTGCGGAAGACGAGCTCCGCCATCGGGGAGCGGCAGATGTTTCCGGAGCAGACAAACACCAGCTTGGGCATGGTCGGCAGTCTCTCAGAACGACCGTGCGAGGATCCCCAGGTGCCTGCATTAGCCGAGATCATCGCCGTCCTCGAACGCAGTTACCCGCCCCGGCTGGCGGAAAGCTGGGACGCGGTCGGGCTTGTCTGCGGAGACCCGGCCGAGGACGTCGCCCGCGTGCTGTTCTGCGTCGACCCGGTCGAGGAGACGCTCGCCGAGGCCGAGGAAATCGGCGCGCAGTTGATCGTCGCGCATCATCCGCTGCTGCTGCGCGGTGTGCACGGCGTTCCCGCGGACACCGCCAAGGGCTCGCTCGTGCACCGGATGATCCGCGGCGGCATCGCGCTCTACTGCGCGCACACCAACGCCGACTCGGCCGACCCCGGCGTGTCCGACGCGCTCGCGGAGGCCATCGGGCTCGTGGTCGACCGGCCGCTCGACCCGCACGAACCCGGCGGTGCCACCGGGATCGGCCGGATCGGGCACCTGCCCGCCGCGGAGCCGTTCGCGCAGTTCGTCCAGCGGGTCGCCGACGCATTGCCGCCGACCGTGCCCGGCGTGCTCGGCGCGGGCGACGAGGACCGGCCGATCCGTACCGTCGCGGTATCGGGCGGCGCGGGCGACTCGTACCTCGCGAAGGCGACGGCCGAGGGCGTCGACGCGTACGTGACCGCGGATCTGCGCCACCATCCGGCCGGCGAACACCTCGCCGCGGCCGGAACCGTGCCCGCGCTGGTCGGCTTGACGCACTGGGCCAGCGAGTGGCCGTGGTGCGGACAGGCCTCGGCCCTTGTCGGCGCGGCCTTTGCGGGTACCGTCGAAGCTCACGTCTCCACGCGGTGCACCGACCCGTGGACCATCCGCGCTACCGCCCAGTAACTAAATCAGGGAGCACAGTGAAGGCCGACCCCGCCGTCCAGCGTCAGCTGCTCGAACTCGCGAAGGTGGACGCCGAGCTTTCGCGCGTCGCGCACCGCCGCCGCACCTTGCCCGAGCTCGCCGAGATCGAGGCGGGGGAGAAGGCCGTCCGGGACAAGCGCGACGCGCTCGTGTCCGTCGAGACCGCGACGTCGGACCTCGACCGGGAGATCGCCCGGCAGGAGAAAGAGGTCGAATCGGTGCGGGCGCGCGAGGACCGCGACCGCAAGCTGCTGGAATCCGGGTCGGTCGGGGCCAAGCAGATGACCGACATCGAGCACGAACTGCAGACGCTCGGCCGCCGCAAGGGCGCGCTCGAGGACGACCTGCTGGAGCTGATGGAGCAGCGCGAGGCACTGGGCCTGGACGCGCAGCGCACGAGCGCCGAGGTCGACAAGGCACAGCAGGCTGTCGAGGCCGCCGCCGGCCGCCGCGACGAGGCGTTCAAGGACCTCGACACCACCGAGGCCCGCCGCAAGGAGGACCGCGCGAAGCTGCTGCCGCGGTTCCCGGAGCCGCTGCTCAAGCTGTACACCCGCGTCTACGACCACAAGGGCATCGGCGCGGCGCTGCTGCGGGCCCGCCGGTGCGGCGCCTGCCAGCTCGAACTCGACCGCAACACCATCTCCGAGATCAAGGCCGCGGCCGAGGACAGCGTCGTGCAGTGCGACAACTGCGGCGCGATCCTGGTCCGCACGCTGGAGTCGGGACTGTGACCGAACGGGCGATCGTCGAGGCCGACGGCGGATCCCGGGGCAACCCGGGACCGGCGGGCTACGGCGCGGTCGTGAAGGACGCGGCCACCGGCGAAGTCCTCGCCGAGCGCTACGAATACCTCGGCATCGCCACGAACAACGTCGCGGAGTACTCCGGGCTCGTCGCCGGGCTCGCCGCCGCGGCCGAGCTCGGAGTGTCCATTGTGGACGTCCGGATGGACTCGAAGCTCGTGGTGGAGCAGATGTCCGGGCGGTGGAAGATCAAGCACGCCGCGCTGCAGCCGCTGGCCGCGCAGGCGCGCGAGATCGCGGCGGGTTTCGACCGCGTCGGCTACACCTGGATCCCGCGCGCGGAGAATTCGCACGCGGACCGGCTGGCGAACGTCGCGATGGACAGCGCCGGGTCCGGGGCCACCTCGCCCGCCCCGGTCGCCGAAAAGCGGCCGAAGGCCAAGGTCTCCGAGCCGGACCGGGTGTCCCCGGCGGGCTGGACCGGAGCCCGCGGCACGCCCACCAAACTGCTCCTGCTGCGCCACGGCCAGACCGAGATGTCGGTCGACCGCCGCTACTCCGGGCGCGGCGACGTCCCGCTCACCGAACACGGCCGGGGCCAGGCCGCCGCGGCGGCCAAACGGCTGGCCGCGATGCCGGGGCTGATCGGCGAGGACGGCGAACCGGCCCCGATCGTCTCGTCGCCGCTGATCCGCACGAAGCAGACCGCGCAGGCGGTCGCCGACGCGCTCGGCGGCCGGGTCGAAACGCACCCCGGCCTCATCGAGACCGACTTCGGCGAATGGGAGGGCCTCACCTTCGGCGAGGCCGCGCAACGGGATCCGGAACTGCACCGCTGCTGGCTGAGCGATTCGTCGTGCCCGCCGCCCGGCGGCGAGAGCTTCGACGCGGTCCACGAGCGGGTCGGCAAGGCCCGCCGCGACCTCGTCGAGCAGTACGACGGGCGCACGGTGCTCGTGGTCAGCCACGTGACGCCGATCAAGACCCTGCTGCGGATGGGGCTCGACGCCGGGTCGTCGCTGCTGTTCCGGCTGCACCTCGACCTGGCGTCGCTGTCGATCGTCGAGTTCTATCCCGACGGCAACGCCTCGGTGCGGCTGGTGAACGACATCTCGCATCTGTCCTGAGCAGTGCGGATGTGACGTGGATCACGGTCGGGGATGACGTGTGAAACGCCCCGAATGAGGTATTGGCTAGAGTGCGGTGTCGACCGCGGCGCCGCGGCGCTGGTCCCGGCCGGGACTTCAAGGGGGGCGCAGGCTCGTGCGTTTCTTCGGCAGCATCCGCAAGTGGAAACAGTGACGAGGACATGACGGCTAGCGCACTCACCGCAGTATCGGAGCCAGACCTGCCGGGGGAGGAGACGACCGATCCGCCCGCGCGGTTCAAGCTCAGCTGGCTGGCCTCGACGCTGGCCGTGCTGGCCGGCGTGGCCGCGGTCGCCTGGCACGCCACCCGCTACGGGCACTGGATCGTCGACGACGCGGCCATCACGTTCTCCTACTCGCGCAGCGTCGCCGACGGGCTCGGCCCGGTGCTGGCCCCCGGCCAGCCGCCGGTGGAAGGCTTCTCCGACCCGACGTGGATGATCCTGCTCGCGCTGGGCAAGGTCGTCGGCCTCTTCGACAAGGGCCTGTTGTTCGGCATCCCGGACTACGTGCTGTTCCCCAAGCTGCTCGGCCTGTTCTTCACCGCGGGCATCCTGGTGCTGTGCCACCTGGTGGCCCGGCAGGTGTTCCGCAGGCACGCGTGGGCGATCACGCTGGCCACCGGCCTCGGGCTGGCGGCGATCCCGTCGTTCGTGATCTGGGTGGTCTCCGGCCTGGAGAACTCGCTGTTCGCGTTCTTCACCACCGCGTTGGCGGCGCTGCTGTTCACCGCGCTGCGCAAGGAAAACTCGCTGTCGTTCAAGGTCGCGATCGTCGCGGGCGTGCTCGTCGCCGCGGCCGCGCTGACCCGGCCGGAAGGCCTGATCTACGCCAGCGCGTACCCGATCGTCCTGCTGTTCGGCGTGAAGCGCGAGGGTTTCTGGCCCAGCCTCCGCTCCGCGCTGGTGTCCATCGCGGCCTTCGCCGTGCTGTTCGGCGGCTACGTCGTCTGGCGCTACACGGAGTTTCACCGGCTGCTGGCCAACCCGTCGGTCGCCAAGAAGCAGGGGCTGCCCACCTTCGCGTCGATCATCCGGCCGAACCAGCTGGTGGAGTACGTCGGTATCGCGCTGACGCTCGTGCTGGTCGCGGTGGTCGTGTGGGCGCTGGTCAAGGCACCGTGGCGGCGTCCGCTGCTCGGGCTGGTCACGCCGCTCGTGCTCGGCGTCATCGCGTACGGCGTGATGGTTCCGGACTGGATGGCGCAGTACCGCTTCGCGACGCCGGTGTGGGTGCTCGGCACGCTGTGCGGCGTCATGGCGTTCGCCGAGCTGCTGCGCTCGCTGACCCAGGTGCGCTGGCGCGCGCTCGCGGCTCTCGTGCTCGTGGCCGCCTCGGTGCCGTCGGCGATCGGGTTCGTGAACCAGTCCGACGAGTTCATCAAGAGCCCCACCGTGCCGGCGTGCCTGATCGCCGACCGGTTCGGCCGCGGTTTCAACACCTACGCGGACATGCTCGGCCTGCAGCAGGCTTCGCTGCTCCTGCCGGACCTCGGCGGCTCGTCGATGACGAGCAGGCTGGAACTGGTCGACATGGCCGGCCTGGTCAACGCGCCGATCGCGGACCTCACGCACAAGGAAGACCTCGTCGGCCTGCGCAACTACGTGTTCGACACGGTGAAGCCGACCTTCATCCACTCGTGGGGCCCGTGGGCGGACGGCAACGAGATCAGCATCGACCCCCGCATCGACCGGGACTATGTCCCGATCCTGGTGTACCCCGGCCCGGGCAAGCGCCAGGGAGACTTCGTCCGCAAGGACGCGGTGACCGATCCGGCGAAGCTCGCGGCGGTTCAGCACTATGCGCAGGTCACGATGATGAACGTGGAGGCGCAGCGGTTCGGGGACGGTCTGGATGACTGTGGTCCGACGTTGTCGCGCGGCAGCACGGTCGCGCCGCGCGGCTAAAGCGCCAGCCATAGTGCGCAGGTGGCCGCCGCCAACGACAGCGGCGTCGTGAGCGCCCCGAGCCTCAGGAACTCGCCCACCGGCGGATGTTGCCCGTGCCGGACGACAACCCGTCGCCACAGGAGCGTCGGGAGCGAGCCGCGGGTCACGATGATGAGCGTGGAGGCGCAGCGGTCCAACGCCGGTGGTCCGACGTTGTCGCGGGGAAGCACGGTCGCGCCGCGCGGCTAAAGCGCCAGCCACAGCGCACACGTTGCCGCTGCCAACGACAACGGCGTCGTGAGTGCCCCGAGCCTCAGGAACTCGCCCACCGGCGGATGTTGCCCGTGCCGGACGACAACCCGTCGCCACAGGAGCGTCGCCAGCGAGCCGAGATAAGTCGCGTTCGGGCCGATGTTCACGCCGAGCAGCACGGCGAGCAGCACGCCCTGATTCGGGTGCGGGCCGAGGACGGACAGCAGGATCAGCGTCGCGGGCAGGTTGTTGACGACGTTCGCCAGCACCGCCGCGATGGCTGCGGCGAGGAGCAGTTCGGGCAGCCCGGCCGTGGTCGGCAGAATTGAGCGCAGCAGCCCGCCGAGGACGTGTTCGTCGACCGCTTCCACCACCACCGCGAGGGCGAGCACGAAGAGGATCAGCAGCGGGGATGCCTCGGTGATCACCTGCCACGGCCGGATCTTCCGCTCTGCCAAGGCTTTCGCGGCCAGGACGAGTGCGGTCAGCGCGGCGATCCAGACCGGTTCGACGTGCACCAGCTGTCCGGTCGCGAATCCGGCCAGCATCACCGCCAGCACGACGAGGGTGAAGACCGGCGCTTCGCGGTGTTCCGGCTGACGGGTGCTGGCCGGTTCGCGGAGGTCCTTGCGGAAGAACCAGGCGAACGCGGCGAGTTCGACGGCGAGGGTGACCAGCCAGGGCAACGCCATCAGCGCGGTGAAACCGGCGAAGGTGAGGCCGGACGCGGTGAAGGCGAGCAGGTTCGTCAGGTTGGAGACGGGGAACAGCGTCGACGCCGAGTTGGCCAGGTGCGCGCACGCGTACACGTGCGGGCGCGCGGTGAGCTTCAGTTCCGCCGCCGTGGCGAGGACGACCGGGGTCAGCAGGACGACGGTGGCATCGAGACTCAACACCGCGGTGACGATCGCCGCTGCGGCGAAAGTGAGCAGCAGCAGCCGAGGCTGACGTCCTCGGCAGATTTCGGCGAGTTCGGCGCCTAGCCAGGTGAAGACGCCTTCGCCTGCGGCGAGGTGGCTGACCAGCAGGATCGCTGCGAGAAAGCCCATCGTCGGCAGCATCTGGACGACCCGCTCGCCTGCTTCGTGCGGGGAAGTCAGGCCGAGCGCGAGGACGACACCGGCGGCGGGGACCGCGAAGACTGCCTCCGGGAGGCCGCGTGGACGCGCCATGGCGAACCAGAGCGTTCCGGCCAGGAGAAGCAGGGACAGGGCACCGTTCACCCCCGAACGCTAGCCGCCGCGAGATCTCAGATCCCCGCCGGTTCCGGGACTCCCGCGCCGCGTTCCAGCGCCCGCTCCTTCTCCCTGATCACCGGCAGCACCGCCCGGCCAAAGTGTTCGACGTCCTCCAGATAGTGCAAAAACCCGAGCAACAACAGGTTCGCGCCGCGCTTTTTGTACTCGATCGCCCGGTCCGCGATTTGTTCCGGAGTGCCGATCAACCCGGTCCGGAATCCGTCGTTGTACTGCACCAGGTCCGCGAACTCCGAATCCGCCCACATGCCCTTGGTGTCCGAAGTGGACTTCCCGGCCTGCGCGACCGCCGAGCGGAATCCTTCGACCGCGGGCACGTTCGCCTTCGCCACGATCTCCCGCAGCACCTCGCGCGCCTCGGCTTCGGTCTCGCGGGCGATCACGAAGCCGTTCAGCCCGAATCGCACCGCGTGGTCGTTCTCGGCGGCGTACCCGCGCACCTCGTCGACCTGCTCGCTGAACCCGTCGAAATCCTTGCCGTTGCTGAAATACCAGTCCGAAACGCGACCGGCCAGCTTGCGCGCCGCGGTGGAGTTGCCGCCCTGGAAGACCTCCGGATGCGGCCGCCCGAGACCGGCGACCGGTTTGGGTTTGATGTCGAAATCGTGGATGCGGTAGAAATCGCCGCCGAACTCGGCGTGGTCGTCGGTCCACAATTCCTTGAGCACGCGGATGAACTCCTCCGAACGCCGGTAGCGCTCGTCGTGTTCGAGCCACGGCTGCCCGAGACCGGTGAACTCGTCTTTGAACCAGCCGCTGACCACGTTCACCGCGGCCCGGCCGCCGGAGATGACGTCCGCGCTCGCGATGAACTTCGCGAGCACGCCGGGCTGCCACAGTCCGGGATGGACGGCCGCGATGACCTTCAGCCGCTGCGTCGCGAGCAGCAGCGCCAGGCTGAAACCGGTGGATTCGTGCTGGTAGGCGGCCCCGTAGCTGGCGGTGTAGCGGACCTGGGTGAGCGCGTACTCGAAGCCGTTGTTCTCGGCGAGCACGGCCAGGTCGCGGTTGTACTCGTAGCCCCAATCGGTGCGCTGTTCGATGTCGCTGGTGACCAGGCCGCCGCTCACATTCGGGACCCAGTAAGCGAATTTCAGAGGTTCGTAGGGTTCAAGTGCGGACATGGCGGGAGTGAAACAGCGGCCGGGCGCGGGGGCAACGGGCGTCCACGCGGTGGAATGTGCCAACCCGTGCCGGTGCTCCGGCCGTCCCCGGGTACGCTGCTTCGGCGGACGAGCTGGCAGGACGGTCGCGGCCCGGGTTCTCCCGGTCCGAGGAAAGTCCGGACTCCGCAGGGCAGGGTGGTTGCTAACGGCAACCCGGGGCGACCCGCGGGACAGTGCCACAGAAAACAGACCGCCCCCGTCTCGCGACGGGGGTAAGGGTGAAACGGTGGTGTAAGAGACCACCAGCATCCCGGGTGACCGGGATGGCTCGGTAAACCCCACCCGGAGCAAGGCCAAGAGGGAGCAACGCTCCTGCGCAGGCGATCGAGGGCGGCCCGCCCGATGCCTGCGGGTAGGCCGCTGGAGCCTGCCGGCGACGGCAGGCCGAGATGGATGACCGTCGCCCGGTCCGCCGCGAGGCGGCCCGGGAACAGGATCCGGCTTACATGCCAGCTCGTCCGCCCGATCGCTACGATCGGGCGCATGGGTCAAGCCGTCGCCGCCGCTGTCGCCTTCCGGACCACCTTCGACGCTCTGCACGCCCCCGTCTACTTCGCGCCAGAGACCCAGCAGCGGCTCGCCGCCGTCGGGCTCAAACCGGGGTCGATGACCTACTTCGCCAGCCGCTCCGCGGCGATGGGCGCGGTGGGACCGGGCACGGTTGCCGCGACCTTCTACAGCTTCAGCCCCAGCCTGATCGCGCACTTCGTCCCGCGTGTCTGGACGCTCGCCACCCCGGAGACCGTCCTGGAAGCCCGGCTCGCTGCCGTCGACGAGGTCTACCGCAGGCTGTTCGGCGACGAGACGCTCGCGTCCGCGGAAGTCGCCGAGGCGGCGGCGCTCGCGCGCGAAGCGACCGAAGGCTGTCGTCCGGAGGGGCGTCCGCTCTACGCCGCCCACGCGGACCTGGCGTGGCCCGAGCAACCGCACCTCGCGCTCTGGCACGCGACCACGCTGCTGCGCGAGCACCGCGGAGACGGGCACGTCGCGGCGTTGACCACGAATGGCCTGCCCGGTCTGGAGGCACTGGTCACGCACAGCGCGACGGCGAACGGAACACCGCCGGACACCGCCAAACGCACCCGCGGCTGGAGCGACGACGAGTGGGACGCGGCCGCGTCCAGGCTGGCCGCCGACGGAATCCTCGGCGCGGACGGCGCGCTCACCGAACGCGGGCTGGCGTTCCGCGAACGCGTCGAGACGGCGACGAACGCGGCTGCGGAGGGTCCGTGGCGGCACCTCGGCGAGGAGAAGACGGCTCGGCTGGAGGCCCTGTGCGCTCCGCTCAGCCGCCGGGTGATCGAAGCGGGCGCGATCCCGAGCAGCGCGTTCCGGGTCTGATCCGCGAGACGGTCTGGAACTGCCCAGGATCACGCTTTGTAGTGAACAAATGCGCACATCGGACGTGATGGTGACCGTTATCGCATCAGAGAGTGATCAATTCCGGATTGTTTTCCACACCGGTTGTCACTCACCGGACTCGCGGCGGAACGCCGATCGGGGCATGCCACACTGGTGCCTGCCCGACACGCCGGTCCGGGGCGCACTGAGAGTGAGCGCCGCACGATTTGCGGAGCCGCACCGCCGGAACACTGCGCAATCCGGGTGGCTTGGGTTATTCCGGAGCACCCTTGCCACGATGATGGAGGGCGAGGAATCCTGACCACCGGACCGCAGCACCCGCCCGCTAACCACAAGTCGACATCTACGCAGCGCGCTTTGACCATTACCCCTTGTAACGCCATGATGGTGTTCGTAGCTTCGCCGAAGCCAGAACAGCGCGGCGCCAACCGTGCACCGGGAGTATCGCGATGACCAGCATGACCGCCCTCGAGACGTTCGTGGCCGAAGGGCTCGGCACCAGCAACGTCCGCACCTGGCTGCTCGACAACGTCATCCCGCTCGTGCTGCTCGCGGTGGCGCTGCTGCTGCTGTGGCTCGGCGGCGGCAAGGGCGACAACGCGGGGGTCATGCGACGGCTCGCCGGCGTGGTCATCGCGCTCGCGATCATCGGACTCGCGGTCAGCGGCGCAGGCGTCAACGTGGGCCAGTGGATCGCCGGCCTCTTCACCGGCTGAGGCGGAGCAGGCGTGCGGATCAGGACCGATGACGAGGTGTACCGGGTCGATGCCGTCTGGCTCGGCCCGCCGAAAGCGACTTTTCCCTGGCGAGCCCGTTACGTGGCATGGCTCGTCGGCATTCCGGTCTTCCTGGTCGTGCTTACCGTGGAGCGGTGGGTCGGCTGGAGTTTCGGGTTCTTTTCCACGGCGTGGGCGTTCGTGGCCACGATCGTGATCACCAGGCTGATCACCGCCAAGATCAGCCACGAGCGCCCGCTGGGCGCGGTGATCGCGATGATGGGCCAGGAACTGCGCGCGCCGCGGGAACGGTCCTCGGGCACGGGCGGCGCGGTGAGCGCCAGCCGGGTCCGGGTGCGGGCGGAGCGCCCGCTGCCGAAGCACAAGAGAAGGCGGCAGTACCAGCACCGCGACCTTCGTCGCGGTGCTGGCGCGAGTGCCGGGAAACAGGGAGCACCACGAGCGCGCCGGAGCCGCCCCGCGGCTCGGGCCGGGAGGTAGTCGTTGTTCGGTCGCGGCGGAAGCCGAGGGAAGCGGGAACAAGACGTCCCTGCCGGCGCGTGGAACGCGCCGCCGCAGGGCCGTCCGCCGTCCGGCGGCAAGAACTCCGGCGGCAAGGGCCGCCGGCTGCCCGGTGAGCAGGCGATACCGGCGTACACGCCGTCGATCGCCGCGCGCAGCATCGACGGGCATCTGCTGCGGACCGGCTACGAGGTGTACGCCTGGTACCGGCTCGCGCCGCAGCGCTGGTCGTTCCGTTCCGATTCGCAGCGCCGCGACCTGATCGCGGCCATCGCGGGCCAGTACGCCGAACTGCAGGGCCGCTGGCTGCACCTGCGCGTCACGAACCGGCCGTACCCGATCCGGATGTGGGCCGAGGCGCACGTGTACAACGCGGTCGGCAGGCCGAACGACGTGCCCGGCGCGCTGTCGTTCGACGACTACCTGATCGGCGAGCAGCAGCAGCTGATGGGCCGCTCGATGGCGGAGAAAGAGGTCTACCTCGGCGTCCAGGTGCAGACCCGGCGGATGGTGGACCGCGCGGTCGAACGCGCCGCGCCGGTGCTGCGCCGGATCCTGCCCGAGGCGGTCGACGCCGAACTGGCCGCGCTCGACTCCGAGATCGAGCACCTCGACCAGGTCATCGGCAGCGCCGGGCTGGAAGGCCGTCCGGTGCACGCCGAGGAGATGTCCTGGCTGATGCACCGCTCGTGCTCGCTGGGCCTTCCCGCGCCGCGGAACATGCCCGCGGTGCCGGGCGCGGCCTGGGAGCCCGAGGACCTCGCCAGTTTCACCGACGCGGCTGATTTCCACGCCGACCCGTACGCGCCCACGGTCACCGTGCGCGGTCGCACCGGGTCCAACGCCGGCGTGTCGCGGCATCTCGCGGTGCTCACCGTCGGCCAGATGCACGGGCTGCAGATCCCCGAGGTCGACGATCCGTGGATCCAGCACGCGGACCGGCTGCCGGCGTCGGTCGAGGTGTCCGCGCGGATCTACGTGCGGCGTCCGGAAGAGGTGTCCGGCGAGCTGCAGCGGCAGATGAACAAAGTCCGCTCGCAGGTCAAGCACTACACCGACGAGCACGAGCTGGAACCGCCGCAGTCGCTGGCCCGCCAAGCGGGCCGGGTGCTGGAGATCGACGACGAGATGACGTCGGGCTTCACCGCGCTGGCCACCCGCGTGCGGTCGTGGTGGCGCCTCGCGGTGTCCGGCCCGACCGAACGCGACGCGCTGCGGCTGGCCCAGCAATTGCTGGACCTGTACAAGCCGAAGATCGCCATCGAGCACCCGGAAGCGCAGTACGCGATGGCCCGGGAATTCATCCCGGGCGAGCCGCTGGCCTCGGGCGCGTACATGCGCCGCGGTTCGGTGGTGTGGACGGCGTCCGCGGTGCCCACCGCGACCGCGGAGGTCGGCGACCGGCGCGGCATCCTGCTCGGCGAAACGGTCACCGCGACGCGGCGTCCGGTGGCCTGGGACCCGTGGATGGCGCAGGAGATCCGCGACGGATCGGGCCTCACCGCGATGGTCGCCGGACTCGGTGGCGGCAAGTCGTTCCTCGGCGGCGGCATCGTCTACAAGACGCTGCGGGCCGGGGCGCACTGGACGATCCTCGACCCCTCCGGCCCGCTGTCGCGGCTGTGCGACCTGCCGGAGATCCGGCCGTACGCGCGGCCGATCAACCTGCTCAACGCCCAGCCGGGCATCCTCAACCCGTACCGCGTGGTCGCCGATCCGCTGATCGAGCACTTCATGGACGAGGAGGACCCGGAACGCTCGTGGCGGCGCGAGAAGGCGCTGGCCGGAGCGACCCGGCGGCGGCTGGTGCTCGACGTGCTCACCGGCGTGCTGCCGTACGAGGTGTCGCGGATGGCGCAGACCCGGATCGTGCTGCTGCGCGCGGTGCGCGCGGTCGGCGGCCGGTTCGACGCGGACCCCGGCCAGGTCATCGACGCGCTGCGGCGGGATTCGAGCGAGCACCACGAGCACGCGGTCGTGGTCGCGGACTTCCTGGACGAGATGCGCGAGCGGATGGCGCTGCTGATCCCGGAGACCGACGCGGACCCGTACGCCGAGACCCGCGACGACCGGATGACCGTGCTGACCATGGCGGGCCTGACCCTGCCGAAGGACGGCGTGCCGCGCGAGTACTGGACCGACGCCGAATCGCTCGGCGTGGAAATGCTGAACCTCGCGGCGTGGCTGACCCAGCGGTCGGTGTACGAGAAGCCGAAGGAACTGCGCAAGGGCGTCTGGATCGACGAGGCGTTCTTCCTGTCCGAGGTGCCGACCGGGCGCGTGCTGATGAACCGGTTCGCCCGTGACTCGCGGAAGTGGAACGTCCGGGTGCTGCTGTCGTCGCAGATCCCGGCGGACTTCCTGAAGATCCAGGGTTTCGTGGCGCTGCTGGACTCGGTGTTCGTCGGCAGGCTGGACGACGACGACGCCCAGGCCGACGCGCTGCGGCTGCTGAAGGTGCCGGTCGGCGTGGGCTACGAGCAGGTCGTCGCCGCACTCGGCCGCCGGCCGGGAGCCCAGCGCGGGCTGGAACGCGACATGGAGCCCCGGCAGTTCATCTTCGGCGACGGCGCCGGCGGCGTGGAGCGCATCCGCGTCGACTTCTCCGGCCCGCATCTCGACCCGCTGCGCGCGGTCATGGACACCACCCCGGGTTCGCCCGACGCGCGCACGAAACCCGGCAGCGAACTCGTGGTACCCCACGAGGACGAGGCCAAGCCGTATGTCCCCGCCCCACCGGAGGACGACGAGCTGGAACACGACTTCGAACTCCAAGCGGAACTCGAGGTCGGTCTTGCCGACGAGCAGCTGCTGGGCTCGCCGGACCCGCTCGCGTCCGAGACCGGCGAGGTGGAGGGTGCAGTGCGCAACGGACGGCAGGAGGACCGGCACGCCCGCGCCGGCGGCAAAGGCGGCGGCACCGGCAGGGATGCCGCGTGAACCCCGGTGATCCGGGTCGGCCGGCGCCGGCCGTGAGGAGGCCTGCGTGAACACCGTCTTCACGCTGGCGTTCGTCCTCGCTTTCGCCGCCGGCTGGCACGCGCTGCGCAAACGCGTCAAGGAAGGTCCGAAGGCCGGTGGCCGTCGGCCGAGCCGGCGCGCGTCGCTGCTCGCTGTGGTCGCGGTGATCGGGCTGCAGACGGTGCTGTTCGCGCCTGCCGCCAATGCGGCGGCCTGCGGGGAATCGCCGAACCCGGAGCGGCCGGGCGCGGGCATGGTCGGCGCGCTCGACCCCGCCGAGGGCCACGGCGAGGCGGGCAGCCCGTACATCGATTACAGCTACGCCGGGTTCGTCTGGAACACCTACCAGACGAACTGCACGGCGTTGTCCGCCATCGCTTCGCCCAGCTCGACGATCGACACGTGGGCGGGCAACCAGCTCTTCAACGTCGGCAAGAACATCGTCGGCGCCACCAACTCGCTGCACTACACGGTGCTCGAGGGCGGTCTGCTCAACCCGATCTACAACGCGGTGAAGGCAGGCGCGGAGAAGGTCTACAACAACATCTACGCGCAGCTGTTCGGGCTGGTCGCGCTGATCCTGTCGATCATGTTGTTCCGCAACATCTGGCGCGGCGATCTGGCCGGGGTCAGCAAACGCGCGCTCTACGCGATGGCCGGCGTGTGGCTCGCGGCCTCGTCGCTGGCGATGCTGAGATATTTCGATCCGATCGACAAAGCGATCGTGCAGACCACCACGAACATCCAGGCCGGGTTCGTGGACGAGTCCGAGAACCGGGTCGTGCGGCACATCCTGCCGACCGACCTGCACACCGAAGTGGTCTACAAGAACTGGATGCGCGGGGAGTTCGGGTCGCCGGACGCGCCGCAGGCGACCCAATACGGCCGCCCGCTGCTCGACGCCCAGGCCTTCACCTGGGACCAGTTGCGCAACGGCGACGACGCGAAGCAGAACGTCGTCGACGCCAAAAAGGCGGCCTTCAAAGACATCTCCACCAAACTCGGCCCCGCCACCGGCTACTTCACCGGCGAGGCGGGCGGGCGCACCGGAGCCGGGTTCCTCGCGCTGGGCCAGAGCCTCGTCTACTCGCTCTTCCAGCTGCTGGCCAAGGCGTCCGTGCTGCTCGCGCAGGTGCTGATCCGGCTGTTCGCGCTCACCGCGCCGCTGATCGGCCTGATCGCGCTGCTGAACCCGGAGATCCTGCGCCGCGTGCTCAAGGTCGCCGGCGGCATCGCGTTCAACCTGGTCGTGCTGTCGGTGCTGGCCGGTGTGCACGCGCTGCTGCTGCAGGCGATCTTCGCCGCGGGCGACGGGCTCAACCTGCTCACCAAGATGGTCCTCGCCGGGCTCATCACGGTGCTGCTGTTCCTGGTCGGACGGCCGGTGCGGCGGCTGTGGCAGATGGTCGAGATGTCGGTCAGCATGGTCGGCGCGGCGGTGCCGTCTCCGGGCGGCGGGCTGTTCTCCCGCTTCCGCCGGAAGAACGGGCCGACGCCGCAGGACGAGTTCTGGCAGAACGTCCGCGACACCGACGACGTCGTCGACGGCGACCAGCGCGGCCCGATCGGCGCGACGGTCGGCGGCGGCCGGTACCGGCCCGAGGCGGCGGTGTTCGCCAGCTCGCAGCGGCTCGACAACGGCTCTCGCGCAGCCCGGCCCGCCGCGGCCTGGTCCGGTGCTCCGTGGCCGGGCGCGGTCGGTCCCGCGCAGTCCGCCGCGGGCGCGCTGCCCGCGGGCGGCGGTGGGGGTGCGCCGGTGTTCGGCCAGTACCACCCGGTGGCCGGTGCTCCTGGCGACTACGTCATGGCGGGCGCGCGGTGGCCGGTCAAGGAAAGCCGCCAGGTCGACACGTCTCCGATCGCGGACCGGCGGTGGAGCGACGAGCCGGAACCGGTGGTCGTCCCGTCCCGGATGAGCGCGCCGGACCGCGGGTACTCCGCCCCGGCCCCGGACCAGCCAGGGTTCACCGTGCCGACGCAAGGCATCCGGGCCCAGCCGCGCCGGGTGGATCCCGAGGTCGTGGCCGGGAAACCGGTGTTCGTGCTGTACCGCCCGTCGCGCGGCATCGAGGTCCGCGACACCGACCAGGTCATGGGGCGGTGACCGATGCCGATCCGCACCAACCGCGGCCGCACCGCGGTGTACCGCCGCCTGTGGGGCTTCCCGCTCCGCTCGCCCCGGCATCTCGTGGGCACGCTGGTGTTCCTCGCGCTGGTGATCACCGCGCTGGGCATCGGCCTGCCGAAGGTGCTGGGCAAACCGGCGTCCGCGCAGCCGGGAGCGGCTCCGCCGAACTCGTCGGCCGGGCCGCGCACCGGCGTCGCGGCCCCGGTGCCGAGCACTGAAACCCTGCCGACCCGGCTGTCGCAGCCGCTGGTCACCCCGACGTCGGCACCGCCGAGCCCGGAGGCGGTGAACGTCGCGAGGCAGTGGGCGAACGCCTGGGTCCGCCATCCGGCGGGCATCTCGAACGCCGACTGGCTCAACGGGATGCGCGGGCTCACCACCGACGAGTACCTCCCCGTCATGTCCACAGTGGACCCCGCGAACATCCCCGCCACCAAGGTCACCGGCGATCCGACGGTCACGCAGTCCTACTCCAGTTCGGTCAAGGTCGTGGTCCCCACCGACGGTCCGAAACTCAGCATCACCGTGGTCCAAACCAGCGCGGGATGGCGAGTGTCGGATTACGACCAGGCGAGCTGACCGTGAAGCTGGCCATTCTCGTCTCGGTGCTGATCGCCGCCGTTTTCGCCACGGTGCTCACCACCAACGTCGTGACGAAGGTCGTGAACGACCAGCAGCAGGCGGCGGCCGGCGGGATCGCGCTGACCTCGTGCGACGCCGCGATCGGCCCGACCCAGCCCGGCCAGCCGGAGCAGGGCGGGTCGGACGCCGCCGAACTCGACCAGGAGTCGCGCGGCACGGTTTCGCTCATCATCGCGATCGGCAAGCAGCGCAGCCTCGCGCCGCGCGCGTGGCAGGTCGCGATCCAGGCCGGGATGACCGAATCGCGGCTGCACAACGTGAACTTCGGCGACCGCGACTCGCTCGGCATCTTCCAGATGCGCCCGTCGATGAACTGGGGCAGCGCGGCCCAGGTCACCGACCCGAACTACGCGATCAACAAATTCTTCGACGTCCTGCTCGGCGTCCCGGACTGGGAAAACCTGCGCCCCGGCGACGCCGCGCAGCGCGTCGAGCGGTCCGGCTTCCCGGACCGTTATCACCGCTGGGAGGCCATGGCCGCCTCGCTGGTGCAGAACCTGGGCCAGATCACGGACGTGGTCGGCTGCGGGCAGGGCATGGGAGCCGCGCTGCCGCCGAGCCAGGCCGCCGCGCAGGCGATCAAGTTCGCTCTCGGCGAGCAGGGCAAGCCCTACATCTGGGGCGCGACCGGCCCGGATTCCTACGACTGTTCCGGCCTGATGCTGCGCGCCTACGAGTCGGCGGGCGTGATCCTGCCGCGCGTGTCGAAGGACCAGTACAAGGCGGGCGCGATGCTGCCGGTGCGCGAAGCACAGCCCGGCGACCTGATTTTCCTCGCCACCGACCCGGCCGACCCGACGACCATCCACCACGTCGCGATGTACCTGGGAGACGGCAAGATCGTCGAGGCCCAGCAGACCGGTGTCCCGGTGCACATCCGCCCGTTCTCGTTCGACGAGCGTCAAGTGGTGCCGCAGGCGGTGCGCCCCGGCGTCTAGCATGGGTGCGGGAGGCACCGGCTCTTGACCCGCGGGTGCCCAGTACCGCGGGTCCGGATTCACCCCGAAGTCGCGGCCTGTCCACGAGCACGTGGCCGCGCGCTGGCAGAGGATGGCACACGTGGCACGGAAATTCGGCAAGCGAGGCAAGACAGGCCAGAGCGAGCCCCAGGACCCGGCGGCGCTGTTCGGCACACCGCAGCCGCCGCGCCAGTCCGCGCACCCCGCGTCCAGCACCCCGTTGGCGGACCTGCTGAACCAGGGAATGCCCGGTGTCGACGGCGGGTACGTCGTCCTGCCGCGATCGCTGGCGGAGGGCATGTCGCTGCCGTGGCAGCAGCAGATGGCGGCTTTGCTGGCCCAGTTCCACGCGGAGCACGCCCGGTTGTCGTGGCCGGTGTACCGGGTGGTCCCGTCCCGTTACGAGCGGTTGGTCGATCTCGACGAGGAGCAGCTGGCCGAGGCGGGCTATCTCGTGGAGATGGACGCCGAGGGGGAGATGGTCTACCGGGAACGGAGCGGCCGGAAGGTCCAGGACCCGGACCGGACGACTGTGCTCGTGTCCTGTCTGGACCCGATCCCGCGCCCGGCCGCGGCTGGTCCGGCGCCTTCGGGAACGGAGCGACCGGTGGGGCCGTTGCCCGCGCCGGTGCCGATGAACATCGGACCCGCGCCGGTTTGGCGATCGGTGCCTAACGGTCCTGCTGAGGGGCTGGCTGGTCCGGTGAACACCGGTCAGGCACCTCCTCCCGCGCCGCGTCCGCCGGAGGAGCCGCGCCCGTCCGCCGGTGCTGAGCCGGTGGCGAACGGCCAGACCAAGGCTCCGGAACCGGCTGCGCCCGCGCCACCCGCCGCGACGGCTGACCAGGTTCCGGAGACCGTCAGCCCGGCCCCTGCGGCAGAACCACCCCAGTCCGACCCAGCGCCCGCAACCGACTCGGGCACGACTGTCGAAGAACCGGTTCGTCCGCACAACTCGGATTCCGCTCCGTCCGCAGTGGAGGAAGCACCGCCCGCGGTTCCCGCACCGGCGAGCCCGACCTCCGCGGCACCCGCATCTGCCCCGGCACCGCACGAAGCTCCCGCACAGCCGGCCGATCAGCAATTGCGGGCGAGGCAGTCGTGGCAGCCGAAGCCGTACGTCCACGAGCCGAGGCAGCCCGCAC
This sequence comes from Amycolatopsis albidoflavus, assembly GCF_039525725.1. NCBI lineage: Bacteria > Bacillati > Actinomycetota > Actinomycetes > Pseudonocardiales > Pseudonocardiaceae > Amycolatopsis > Amycolatopsis albidoflavus. Next base: position 43,054 of record NZ_BAAAHV010000033.1, on the reverse strand, counting down.
GTCCGGCGGAACCGTTGCCGCCGCAAGGAAATCCAGCGCACGGCCAGGCTCCGCAGCCGGGAGGGCATCAGCCGCAGTACGTCGCTCCGTCCCCGGCGCAGCAGACTCCGCCCGCGCCCCAACCCCCAGCGCAGCCGCCGTTTTCCGGGACGCCGCACCAGGTTCCGGCGGTGCCTCCCGCAGCGCCGGTCACGGAGCAGCCTACGAACCCTGCCGCGCAGCAGCCGTTCGTACCCAGCGCCCAGCAGCAACCTCCGGCTCAGCCGCTTCCGCCGACTGCACCTGCCGCGCAGCAACCGGCTCCGCCCGCACCTGGCCCGCAACAGACCGCGCCGGCGCAACAACCTCCGGCGCAGCCTGCCTCGCCACCACTTCCGCAGGCGAACCCTCCGGCACAGCAACCAATTCCGCCAGCGAACCCCCCGGCACAGCAACCGCTTCCGCCCGCACCCGGCGCCCCGTCGGCTCCGCCCGCGCAGCAATCCCCGGCGCAGCCGCAGGCAAACCCATCGCAGCCAGCGCCTCCCGCCACGGGCGCTCCGTTCCAGCTGCCACAGCCCAGCGGCCGCCGCCGACCCACCGAGACCGGGCCGGACGGGCGACCGCTGCCGGTTTTCCCCGGGCAGGAGACCGGCCCGTCCGCACCGCCGCCGCCGTCGCGGACCTATCGGGACGAGCCGCCGGTCTTTCCGGGCAAGGAGTCAGCCGTACCGCCGGTGCCGGATTACGGCGCTTCCTCCCCGGCGGACGACGCGGCGACCCCGCCCCGCGGCATCCCCGTTCCGGACAACCGAGACTGGTTCGACGAGCACCCCGACCACAAGGACGACGGCCCGGCCGACTTCGGGCCCACCGGGCAGCCCACGGAGGTCCCGTTCCGCTGGCGCAAGTGAGCGGGCAGGTGTCAGGCTGAACCCATGTCTGACGACCCGAACCCGGACCAGGGCTGGTACTACAACACCCGCACCCACGAAGTCGAGCACCTGGAGCGCAGCCGCGGAGTCGACCTCCTCGGCCCGTACCCGGACGAGGCCACGGCCCGCCGCGCGCTCGACATCGCCCGCGAACGCACCCGCCAGGCCGACGCGGCCGACCGCTCCTGGGACGGCGACTGACCTGGGCCGGTCAACCGTGGATCCGCGGCTTCGTGCGCGGCTGGCTCCACAGCTGCAGCAGACAACCGGAATCCGCGGTGTGGAACCGGATCCGGTAGTCGCCGTGTCCGGCGGGCAGGGGCGGGAGTTCCAGCTCCCGCCCGGCCACCTCGCGCAGGACGGCGTGGCCGGAAGGAAAACGGCAGCTCAGCTCCGCGATCCGGCGATAGGACCGGTCGGGGCCGGGGTCGCCGGGAGACAGCGTCACGGTCAGGGGAAGGTCGCCGTCGTGGACGGGAGACCAGAACAAGGCCGCGCCGGGGACGGCGTCGATCAGGTCCGCGGTCTCGGCCGACGCCGGGATCGGCAGGATGTCGCCGAGCCGACGGCCTCGGTCGAGGAGCACGAACTGGCCGGTCCGGACACGCAGGACGAAGCCGAGTCGTTCGGTTCGCGCGGTCGCGCGCCGGTCGGGGGCCACTTCCTCGGGGAGGCCGTCGGGGAAGCCGTGCCCGGCGAGGTATTCGGCTAGCTCCGCGTCGGTGACCTGCCGGGCGCGGTCGGCGAGGCCGGGGACGTCTCCCGGCTCCGGTCGTTCGTACCTGCTGACGACCACCACCTGACCCGGGCCCTCGGGCAAGGGCCCGGGCCATTGGCTCACCGAGACCGTCCCGCAGTTTCGGCAGGCGACCCGTCTGATGTTGACGGTCCCGCCGGACGCGTCGGCCCGCGTTTCGGTCGGCTCGAAGGCGAACTCGGGGAAATCGTGCGGACGACCGCAGGCGCGCAGGATCTGGTCCATCGCGACGTCTTCTCGGGTCGGGACGGGGTTCACTGGTCGCCTCTCGGCTGAGCCAGCAGTTCGCGGCCGCGTTCTCCGGTGAAGCTGGCCGCCAATACCGGGTCGGCGAGCAGCGCGATCGGGGCAACGTGGTCGGCGCTGCGAGGCCGCCAGTGCACCAGTGCCGCCCGCACGGCGCGCCACAAGGCTTCGGGGTCGTCCGGGTGCTGGTCCAGTGCTTCCCTGACCCGTAGGTCGAACTCCGGGTTGCCGAACCTCGGGCGCGGCCCGTCCCGTCGAAGCCGGGCCTGGCCCTCGCCGACGGCGAGCTGGATCTCCGGACTCTCGCCCATCATCGCCGTCCGCAGCGTCGAGTGGTGGTAGGGCGTGGTGGCGCGGGCGTGCTCGGCCAGCAGCCACGGCATGAACTCCTCGGTGAACAGCGGATCGGCGAAAAAACCGTCGCGCGCGAACTCCGAGTGCAGCAGCCTGCTCAGCGAAAGTCCGGCCGGGTAGTCGCGGCCGAGAAAAAGATCGAGCTGGACCATCAGCACCGTCGCCCGGTCACGGCCGAACTTCTCGGCTTGCTTGAGCACCGCCGCGGCACTGTCGACCTCGCCGGCGAGAGCGTCGAGCCGGGCTTGTTCCACCTTGGCGTCCCATGCGTCGCGGGTCTCGCCTTCCGGCCGGTGCAGCCGGTGGAAATCGGCGTACAGGTCCTCCATCAACGCGGCGAAGGACGCGAACTTGGCAGGCGGCGCGGCCAGCCAGGAGAACAGGCTGTAGGCCGCCCATTCACCGGCCTCGTCGACGTCGCCAGGGTCGAGGAACAAGATCCCGACGTCGGCCTCGAGCGAGATCAGCAGCCCTCGGCTGAATTTGTTGCCCTCGCTCGGATTCGGCTCGCCTTCGGAGAGCTCTTCCCACTCCTCCCAGTGCGGCTCGAGGTCGCGCAGCCATCCGAGATTGGCGGTGTCCCGCATGCGCCGGACGGACGGTCCGGCGTCTCGCCAGCCGTCTGTGGTCAGCAGGAACTCCCGATACGACGGCGGCAGTTTCCGGCCGAGGCGCGCCTCCGCCCCGGCGACCGCCTCCACGCTCGCCGGGGCGAAGCCGAGCCACCGATCGCGCAGGACTTGCGGGTCGAGGTCGGCGGGCTTCGCGCTCTGGACCCACTCCGCGCTCCACCGAGACAGCCATGGTCTCCAGTCCATAGCCGCCATTATGTCGGCGCGGCTCCGCCTCAGGCGGCCAATTCGGCGAGGTCTCCGGTTATCCCGCCACCAACGCCGGATCCAGGACGAACTCCGGGTCCACCTGCTCCTCCAGGTCCGCTCCCGCGCGCCCGTTGCCCCAGGCCCGCGCGTTGCGCAGGTGGAACTCCACGCCCTGCCGCTGGTATCGCGCCCAATCGCGTGGTGTCGTGTCCACCAGGTCTTGCATCGCGGCCAGCGTCGCCAGGTTGCGCGGCTCCAGTTCGCCGATCGGCCGGGTGGTCCCGCGTTCGGCGGCTCGGACATGTCCGGACGTCGTCATCCAGCCCAGCAGCACCGAACCCAGTTGCGTGGTCAGGAAATCGACGTCGTCGCTGTCGGTGACCTTGTTTCCGACGGCTACCAGGTGAACCCCGAAGTCCCGCGCGTGATCCGCGTACTGACGGTAAACGCCGACGCTGCGCAGGGTCGGTTCGCACACCAGGAAGGTCACGTCGAAGCGCGTGAACAGGCCCGAGGCGAACGCGTCCGCACCGGCAGTCATGTCCATCACGACGTACTCGTCCGTGCCGTCCACCAGGTGGTTCAGCAGCAGTTCAGCCGCGCCGACCTTCGAGTGGTAGCAGGCGACGCCGAGGTCGTCCTCGTCGAATTTGCCGGTGACGCCCAGGCGGACGTCGCCCAGCGGGCGGAAGCAGGCGTCGAAGACGGGGTTGTCCTCGAAGGGGCGCACGAGCCGTGAGCCGCGGCCGGGCGGGGTGGTTTTGATCATCGCGTCGGCGGACGGGATCCGCGGGTTGTCGCCGCGCAGGTAGTCCTTGATCAGCGGCATGTTCTCGCCCAGCGTCGGCCAAGCCAGCGCCTGTTCCTCGGTCGCGCCCAGGGCTACCGCCAGGTGCTGGTTGATGTCGGCGTCGATGGCCAGCACCGGTTTGCCCGCACCCGCCAAGTACGAGACGAACAGCGACGAGAGCGTGGTTTTCCCGCTGCCGCCCTTGCCGACGAACGCGATCTTCACCGATTCGACCCCTTCTGAAAATGAAGACGGTTATCAATGCCAGGCAGGCTACACCCGACCGGCCCGCGCCCGAACGGGCGATCATCGGCGGTTCGGCGGGATAGTGTTGGACCGTGCCGCCACTCGTGCTGAGGACGCCAGCGTCGGGAGGGGACTTCGGTCGTCTCCGGGCGGAGTTCGCGCTGCCGGAGTCGTTCGGGCCCGCGGTGCTCGCGGAGGCCGAAACGGCGGTGCTCGATCCGCTCGCGTCGGCCGGCGGCCGCGAGGACGCCACTGACCTGCCGTTCGTCACGATCGATCCGCCCGGGTCCAAGGACCTCGACCAGGCGATGGTGATCGAGCGGCTCGGCAGCGGGTTCCGGGTGCAATACGCGATCGCGGACCTGGCGGCGTTCGTGCCGCCGGGCGGGGCGCTCGATCACGAGGCGCGGCGGCGCGGGCAGACGCTGTATCTCCCGGACGGCAACGTCCCGCTGCATCCGCCGGTGCTGTCCGAGGGCGCGGCCAGCCTGCTGCCGGGGGAGACCCGGCCCGCGGTGTTGTGGACGATCGACGTCGACGAGGGCGGGGAAATCCTCGCCACCCGGGTCCGGCGGGCGTTGGTGCGTTCGACCGAGCAGCTCGACTACGAAGGGGTGCAGTCGTCGCTCGACGCCGGGCGGCCGCATCCGTCGGTGGCCGCGTTGCCGGAGCTGGGACGGTTGCGGCGCGCTCTGGCGGTGCAGCGCGGCGCGGTCGAGTTGCAGTTGCCGGAGCAGGAGATCAGCGGCGACATCGACGGCGGCTGGATTCTCGCGCGCCGGCCGCGGACGGTCGTCGACGCGTGGAACGCCGAAATCTCTTTGCTCACCGGGATGGCCGCGGCGCGGATCATGATCGACGCCGGGATCGGGGTGCTGCGGACGCTGCCTTCGCCGGAGCCGGACGCGGTGGAATGGCTGCGCCGGTCCGCGGCGGCGACCGGGCTGGCCTGGCCGGTCGAGCTGACGGTGTCCGAGTTTCTGTCTACTTTGGACCCGGGGCAGCCCGCGTCGATGGCGTTGTATGCCGACACCACCAGGCTTTTGCGGGGCGCGGGGTACACGGCCTTCGCCGGGGAATTGCCCGCGGTGACGACGCATGCCGGGATCGGCGGGGCGTACGCGCACGTCACGGCGCCGATTCGGCGGCTGGTTGACCGGTTCGGCACCGAGGTGTGCCTGGCGGTGACGGCGGGGCGCGAAGTGCCGGATTGGGTCCGCGAAGCGTTGTCTGAAGTGCCGGCGCAGATGTCCGCTTCGGACAGTCTGGCCGCGCGGGTGGAGCGCGCGTGCATAGATCAGGTCGAGGCGTGGGTACTCGCTGAACATGTGGGTCACGAGTTCACCGCGGTGGTGCTGCGTGCGGAAGAGACGCGCGCGGAGATCCTGGTCGAGAATCCGCCGGTGATGGCGAAGTGCTCCGGCGAGAAGTTCCCGGAGGGCGAGCGGATTGCGGTGCGGCTGACCGAAGTGGACGTCGAGCAGCGGAAGGTGTCGTTCGAACGGGTATGAGGAACGCGGAACTGGTCGATGATCTCGGCGAGCCGGTGCCGATCGAGGGGCCGCCGCGGCGGGTGGTGTCGCTGGTGCCGTCGCTGACCGAGGCGGTCGAGGTCAGCGCGCCCGGGCGGCTGATCGGGGCGACGGATTACTGTACGCATCCGGCCGATCTGGACGTGGAACGGGTCGGCGGGTCGAAGTACCCGAAGCTCGACCGGGTGCTCGCGCTCGAACCGGATCTGGTGCTGGCGAATTCCGAGGAGAACCGGCCGGAGGACGTCGAAACCCTGCGCGCCAACGGGATTCCGGTGTTCGTCATGGCGGCGGCGGAATCCGTGCCTGCCGCGTTGGGATCATTGCGGCGGATTTTCGGCCAGGTGTACGGCATCGACGAACCGGAATGGCTCGACACCGCGGACGAGCTGTGGCGCGAAGTGGAACCGGTGCGGCACCGGGCGGTGATTCCGGTGTGGCGCAAGCCGTGGATCGTGCTGGGGCGCGACACCTTCGCCGGTGATGTGCTGCGCCGCGTCGGGATCGAGAATGTCTACTCAGGACACTCCGAGCGGTATCCCCGGCCGTCGCTGGAAGAACTCCAGAAGACCGAGGCCGACCTGGTCGTACTGCCCGACGAGCCGTACGAATTCACCCAGGACGACGGCCCCGGCTTCTTCCCGGAGATGCGCCCGGTGCTGATTTCCGGGCGCTACCTCACGTGGTACGGACCGTCCCTCGTGGACGCCTACGCGGTGCTCAGAGAGTCAGTCCGGTAAGGACAGTCACGCGCTCCTCGGTGAAGTCCGCCATGGCCGCCGCCGGGCCTTCGCGGCCGACGCCGGAGTCCTTCACCCCGCCGTAAGGCATCTGGTCGGCGCGGAAGCTCGGCACGTCGCCGACCAGCACGCCGCCCACCTTGAGCCTCGCCGACACATCGAACGCAGTCGGCAGGTCGCGAGTGAACACGCCGGTCTGCAAACCGAAGCGGGACGCGTTGATCCGCTCGACGCCGTCGTCCACAGAGGACACCCGGACCAGCGAGACCACCGGGCCGAACACCTCGTCCGCCATCACCGAAGCGTCCTCGGGAGCTTCGGCGAGCACGGTCGGCTCCACCGTCGCACCCTTGCGGCCGCCACCGGCCAGCAGCTTGGCACCGGCGACAACCGCGTCGGTGACCCAGGATTCGACTCGCGTAGCGGCCGCCTCGTTGACCAGCGGGCCCACGTCGACGCCGTCCTCGCGCGGGTTTCCGGTGCGCAGCGCGGCAACCTGCTCGAGAACCTTCGCCTGCAACTCGTCGTAGACGTCGGTGTGCGCGTAAACCCGCTGCACCGAGATACACGACTGTCCGGCCTGGTACATGGCGAACGTCGCGATCCGCTGCGCGGCGAAGTCCAGGTCAGTCCAATCCGGACAGACGAGCACCGCGCCGTTGCCGCCGAGCTCCAGCGCGACGTGCTTGCGCGGCACGCTGTCGCGGATCGCCCAGCCGACCGGCACCGAACCGGTGAACGACACGACCGGCAGCCGCGGGTCCTTGACCAGTTCGGCGGTCGCTTCGTTGCCCAGCGGCAGAATCGACCAGCTGCCCGCCGGAAGATCGGTCTCGGCGAGGATTTCGCCGAGCAGCAGCGCGGTCAGCGGCGTCGCCGGGGCGGGCTTGAGCACGATCGGCGCGCCGACCGCGATCGCCGGGGCGACCTTGTGCGCCACCAGGTTCAGCGGGAAGTTGAACGGCGTGATGCCCAGCACCGGGCCGCGCGGCACACGCCGGACCAGCGCGAGCCGTCCGGTGCCGCCCGGGTCGGTGTCGAGGCGCTGCAGGTCGCCGGAGAACCGGCGGGCTTCCTCGGAGGCCCAGCGGAACGTCGACACCGCACGGCCGATCTCGCCGCGCGACCACTTCAGCGGCTTGCCCGATTCGGCGGTGATCAGCTGCGCGATCTCTTCCGCCCGCTCGGAAAGCCGCCGCGAGATGTGGTCCAACGCGCCCGCACGGACGTGCGCGGGCAGCGTCGCGTACTCGTCGGCGACGTCCGCCGCGGCCTGGACGGCGACCTCCACATCGGACGGTCCGGGCAGGTAGTGCGAACCGGCTTCGGAGCCGTCGAACGAATGCCGGACGACGGTCGTTTCGCTGCTGGTTACCGGCTTTCCGGCCACCCAGAACGGGAAAGTCACTTGCGGGCCTCCGTGGCGATCGCGTACTCGAGAACGGCGAGGCCTTCGTCGAGCAACTCGTTGGACAGGGACAGCGGGGGAAGCAGCCGGACGATGTTGCCGTAGGTGCCGCAGGTCAGCACCACGACACCCTGCGCATGGCAGGCGGCGGCAATGCGTTTGGTGAGGTCAGCGTCCGGCTCGTTCGTGCCGGGCTTGACGAACTCGGCCGCCAGCATCGCGCCGCGTCCGCGGACGTCGCCGATCACGCCGGTTTCCTCGGCCAGCGCGCGAAGTCGCGGCAGCACCAGTTCTTCGATGCGCTTCGCGGAACCGGTCAGGCCGTCGTTGCGCATGGTCTCGATCGCGCCCAGCGCCGCGGCGCACGCGATCGGGTTGCCGCCGTAGGTGCCGCCGAGCCCGCCCGGGCCGACCGCGTCGAGCAGCTCCGCGCGCCCGGTCACCGCGGCGAGCGGAAGGCCGCCCGCGATGCCCTTGGCCGTGCAGACCAGGTCCGGGATGACGTCCTCGTGCTGTGAGGCGAACCAGTTGCCGGTGCGGCAGAAGCCGGTCTGCACCTCGTCGGCGACGAACACGACGCCGTTCGCCTTGCACCACGCGGAAATCGCGGGCAGGAAGCCGGGAGCCGGTTCGATGAATCCGCCCTCGCCCTGGATCGGTTCGAGCACGACGGCCGCGACCTGGTCGCCGCCGATCTGCTTCTCGATCCGGTCGATCGCCTGCCGCGCGGCCTCCGGGCCGGCCAGCCCGTCGCGGTACGGGTACGAGCCCGGCACGCGGTACACCTCGGGCGCGAACGGGCCGAAGCCGTGCTTGTAGGGCACCGATTTCGCGGTCATGCCCATGGTCAGGTTGGTACGGCCGTGGTAGGCGTGGTCGAACACCACGACGGCCTGGCGACCGGTGGCGGTGCGCGCGATCTTCACCGCGTTCTCGACCGCTTCGGCGCCGGAGTTGAACAGCACCGACTTCTTCGCGTGGTCGCCCGGCGTCAGCTCGGCCAGCGCCTCGCAGACCTCCACGTAACCCTCGTACGGGGTCACCATGAAACAGGTGTGGGTGAACAGCGCCGCCTGCTCGCGCACCCGGTCGACCACCTCGGGCGCGGAATGCCCGACGCTCGTCACCGCGATCCCGGAACCGAAGTCGATCAGCACGTTGCCGTCGGCGTCGGTGAGCAGGCCGCCGCTGGCGGAGGTGATATAGGCGGGCAGCGTGGACGCGACCCCGGCCGCGACCGCGTTCGCGCGGCGTTCTTGCAGCGCGCGGGAGACGGGCCCGGGGATCTCGGTCTGCAGCCTGCGCTGCCGGGGTGCCGGAGCCTGCGGCTCGGCGGCGGTGCTGGTGGTCACGGCGCTCCTACGTCGCGGGTCGTGAGTGCTGATGCCGGTTAGAACCGGCCTGCGCACTCACGAGCTTTCAGGTGGGTCGCCCTCAGAATGGGCCCTTTACGCCCCGCCGTCAGCTGGCCGTTCTGTCCAATTCGGCAGCTAGACTTGGCCGTTATGGCACTAACCCTGCGCGCCCTCGCCGCCGAACCCGCGCTCGGCCTGCGCGTGGTCGCGGGCGAGGCCGGGCTGGACCGCCCGATCGGCTGGGTGCACCCCACCGAGCTGACCGACCCGCAGAGCTTCCTCGAAGGCGGCGAACTGCTGCTCACGACCGGTCTGACGCTCTACAGCGCGACCTACGCGGCGTACATCCGGCGCCTGGTCGACGCGGGTGTCGCCGGGCTTGGGTTCGGCGTCGGGCTGAGCCACGCGAAGGTGCCGGACGCGTTGGTAGCGGTCGCGGACGAGGTCGGGTTGCCGGTGCTGGAGGTGCCGCGGAAGACGCCGTTCATCGCGATCACGCGCGCGGTGTCCCGGTCGGTCGCCGCCGACGAGTACGCCGCGACAGTGCGAATCGGTCGAGCTCAACAGGAGCTGACCCGCACGGCCGTCGGGCGCGGCGGTGCCGGGGGAGTGGTGCGCCGACTCGCGCGGCTCATCGACGGCTGGGCTGTGCTTTACGACTCCGCCGGGCGAGTGCGCGAGGCGTCGTCGGCCAAAGCGCGCAGTGTCGACCTGGACATCACCGGTCTTCGCGCGGGCACGCGCGTGGTGTCCCATGGCGACGACGAGGTCGTCATCCAGACCCTGCACACGCGGGGTGCGCTGGCGGTCGGTACCGCGGAACCGTTGGACAGCACCGGGCAGCACATCGTCAACACAGCTGTCTCGCTGCTTTCTCTTGCCCTGGAACAGGACCGCGCACAGCGGCTTTCGCTCTCCCAACTGCACACCGGCGTGCTTGAGCTGCTCGCCGCCGGACACCACGAGCTGGCCCGCGAGGTCGTGCCGGATCTTCCGCCGGAACCGTGGACGGTGCTCGCGGTGGCAGGCAGCAAGGCCGCGCGGAACACGCTGTACGAACGGCTGGAAACCCTTGCCGGGCAAGTGTTCGCCGCACATCGCGGGGACAAGCTGATCGTGCTGGCCGAGAACGACGAGGTGAGCGCGATCGTCGCCGAGACCGGCGAGTTCCACAGTGGACTGTCGACCGGGGAGTTCCCGACCGCGCTAAGGCAGGCGGAAGAAGCGGCCGAGGCGGCGCGGACGCAGCGGGTGCCGATGCTGCGGTACGCCGACCACGCCGGGGCCGGGCTGCTCGGCCTGGTCGATCACCAAGCCGCGCAAGCGTTTTCCGACCAGCTCCTCGCGCCGGTGCGAGAGTTCGACCGCACCGGCCGCGGCGACCTGGAGCTGTCCCTGCGCTGCTGGCTCGAACACCACGGCCACTGGGACCTCGCCGCGACGAAGCTCGGCGTGCACCGGCACACCCTGCGCAACCGGGTCACCAAGGCAGCCGAACTGCTCGGCCGGGACCTCGACGCACCAGGCGTCCGCGCGGAATTGTGGTTCGCTCTCCAGGTCAGGTCGTGACCAGCAACGTGATCGGCGAATCCCCGCACCGCCGCAACGTCATCCCGCCCGGCGCCGTGTACGGTTCCGCGCCGGAGGCCCACCAGGCAGGCACGTCGATCTCGCGCACCAGCGACCCGGTCGCCTTCCGCACGCTGTTCGACACGATCACGCGACCCTGCGCGTTGAGCAGCGCGGCGGTCCGGCCGAGCGCGCGAAGCCGGCGACTCACCGTGCGCTCGAACTCGCGCACATACACGTCCGCACCAACGACTCCGGCGAATTCCTCACCGCGCGTGACAGGCACGGTGAAGGTGAGCGTGTATTCGTCCGTGCAGAGATAGTCCACGTACGGCCCGTTGACGTGCCGCCGTCCGCTGTCGCGCGGCACGGTAAACCACGATTGCCGCGTGTAGTCAAGGAAATTGGGGCTCTCCGGATCAAGGCTGATGAACAGCTGTTCCGGCGCGCCGTCGTCGGTGCGGCACGAAGTCCACCACTCGAAGCCGAGTTCCTGATCAGCAAGGACATTCGGCGCGCTGACGAAGCCCGCGCCGACCACGAGGCCGCCGAGCGCCTCGATGACCTGCGGCCGGATCGTGTGCAGCGCTTCGGCGGACAGGTCGGCGGTTTCGCCGAGCAGCGTTTCCGCGGCGGCCAGAACTGGTTTCAGGCGCGCGAAAATCTCCTCGACGAGGGCGGAAACCTGGGTCACTACCTCTTCGCCGGTCAGCGTGTGGGTGTCGGTCACGATGCTCACCTCGTGATGCGGGTCATCGGAGCTTACGGCGTTTCGAGGGTCAGGTGCAGATCTGCGAGCCGATCAAGCGCGCCGAGAAGGTGTTCTTCGGTCAAGGCGCGCGCCCGATCGCCGTCGGCCGAGGCGATCGCGGTGACGATCGCCTGGTGCTCAGCGTAAGACCCACGGCAGGTTTCCTTGTCGCCGAGGGGCGCCCAGAGCAATACGCCGTGTTCGCTCTGCAGCTGAACTTCCTGGTTGGTGAGCCGCGGGGACTGTGCGGCGGCGGCGACTTCGAGGTGGAAGTGCCGCTCCGCGCGGGTCGCGTCCGGGCCGCTCGCGCCGAGGAGGTCTTCCGCGGTGAGCCGCAGCCGTTCGAGATCTTCGGGAGTGCTGCGTTCGGCGGCGAGTTTCGCGGCCGAGCCCGCGACGGCGAGGTAGTGGTCGCCGAAGTCGCGAAGTTCAGCCATTGAGACCAATCGCAGGCGTTCGGCCCACGAACTCTGCGCGGGCCAGTCCGGGGTGCGCACGAAGCTGCCGCCGCCGCGTCCGCGCCGCGTTTCGACGAGACCCTGCTGCCGCAGCACCGCGAGCGCCTCGCGCACGGTGACCGTGGAGACCCGGAACTGCGCGGCGAGTTCGGCCTCGCTCGGCAACTGCTCGGCGTCGTCGAGGAGACCGAGGGTGATGGCGTCGAACAGCCGCGCCGCGACCGCTTCCGCGCGCCCCACCTGTTCCAGCGGAGCGAACATCGCCAGTCGTGCGCTGTTCGACATCTCCTTGCGCATCGTTGGTCCACCCGTCTCGGCATCCGTTGGTGCCAATCCTGCCCCAGGGCCTTGTCATTTGAAATATGGAGTTATATGTTTCATCCTGCCACGGAGAGTCAGGAGGCGCACGCGTGCAGGAGTTGAAGCACTACATCGGCGGGACTTACGTCGACTCGCTGTCCGGAAAGGTCGCGGAAATCGTCGACCCGGTTACCGGCCGTGCGTACTGCACCGCGCCGGTGGCCGGAGCCGAGGACGTGGACCGCGCGCTGAAGGTCGCCGCGGAAGCGTTCGAAAGCTGGCGCGAGACCACCCCGGCGCAGCGGCAGCTCGCACTGCTGAAGATCGCCGACGCGCTCGAGGCGCGCGGCGAGGAGATCATCCGCGTCGAAGCGCGGGACACCGGCAAGCCATTCGCGCTGACCATGGAAGAGGAGCTGCCCGCGGTCATCGACCAGGTGCGCTTCTTCGCCGGTGCCGCGCGCGTGCTCGAAGGCCGCTCGGCCGGCGAGTACATGGAAGGCCACACGTCGTTCATCCGCCGCGAGCCGGTCGGCGTCTGCGCGCAGGTGACGCCCTGGAACTACCCGCTGATGATGGCGATCTGGAAGATCGCGCCGGCGCTCGCCGCGGGCAACACCATCGTGCTCAAGCCGTCGGACACCACGCCTGCCTCCACGCTGCTGCTCGCCGAGATCTGCGGCGAGCACCTGCCCGCGGGCGTATTCAACGTGATCTGCGGTGACCGCGACTCCGGACGTGCGTTGGTAGAGCACGACATTCCGGCGATGGTGTCGATCACCGGCTCGGTGCGGGCGGGCATCGAGGTCGCCGGTTCGGCGGCGCACGACGTCAAGCGCGTGCACCTCGAACTGGGCGGCAAGGCCCCGGTGATCGTGTTCCCGGACGCGGATCTCGAAGCCGCCGCCGAAGCCATTGCCGCGGCTGGGTATTTCAACGCGGGCCAGGACTGCACGGCCGCCACTCGCGTGCTGGTGCACGACGACGTGCACGACACGTTCGTCAACGCGCTCACCCGCCAGGCCGAGGCGAACAAGACCGGCACGGACGACGACGTCGCCTTCGGTCCGCTCAACAACGAGGCACAGCTGGAAAAGGTCTCCGGCTTCATCGACCGGCTCCCCGGGCACGCGACTGTCCACTGTGGAGGACGGCGCTCCGGCGACGAGGGCTATTTCTACGAGGCCACCGTGGTTTCCGGCGTCCAGCAGGACGACGAGATCATCCAGAACGAGGTCTTCGGCCCGGTCATCACGGTGCAGCGGTTCACCGAGGACGACGAAGCGCTCAAGCACGCCAACGGGGTTCCCTATGGCCTCGCCTCCTCGGTGTGGACCAAGGACCACCAGCGCGCCATGAAGTTCTCGGCGAAACTCGATTTCGGGTGCGTGTGGATCAACACGCACATTCCGCTCGTGGCCGAGATGCCGCACGGCGGGTTCAAGCGGTCCGGCTACGGCAAGGACCTCTCGCTGTACGGCCTCGAGGACTACACCCGCGTCAAGCACGTGATGAGTGCGCTGTAGCCGTCGTGACCAGATCCATGGGAAGGCCTGTCATGCCCCATCAAGCCCCCGCCGAGACCCGGCCGCCGGGAAGGCGTCCGCAGTCGGCGCAGCCGGCGATCCGGCTCACCGGACTGGAAAAGCACTTCGACAAGGTGCGCGCCGTGGACGGGGTCGACCTCGACATCCCGCCCGGCGAGTTCTTCTCGATGCTCGGCCCGTCCGGTTCCGGCAAGACCACTGTGCTGCGGATGATCGCCGGATTCGAACTGCCCACCGCGGGCACGATCGAACTCGAAGGCAAGGACGTGAGCCAGTTGGCTCCGTTCGACCGCGACGTCAACACGGTTTTCCAGGACTACGCGCTCTTCCCGCACATGACGGTGCAGCAGAACGTGGAGTACGGCCTGAAAGTCAAGCGGGTCGCGAAGGCCGAACGCCGGGACCGCGCGAAGGAAGCGCTGCGCACGGTGCGGCTGGAGGACTTCGGCGACCGGAAGCCGTCGCAGATGTCCGGTGGACAGCGACAGCGCGTCGCGCTCGCCCGCGCTCTCGTAAATCACCCGAAAGTGTTGCTTTTGGACGAACCCCTTGGCGCGCTTGACCTGAAGCTGCGCCAAACCATGCAGGTCGAGCTCAAGCAGATCCAGCGCGAGGTCGGCATCACCTTCGTCTTCGTCACCCACGATCAGGACGAGGCGCTCACCATGAGCGACCGGATCGCCGTGTTCAACGCGGGCCGCATCGAACAGGTCGGTACTCCGGTCGAGGTTTACGAACGCCCGGCAAGTGCTTTCGTAGCAGGGTTTGTCGGCACATCGAACCTGCTCAGCGGGCGCAGCGCCGAGGCGGTGATCGGCAGGCCGGGGGTCTACAGCATCCGGCCGGAGAAGATCCGCATCGACGGAGACCTTGCGTCTCCGGCCGGTCCCGGAGAGACTTCTGCGACCGGTTCGGTCACGGATGTCGTTTATGCCGGTTCGACGGTGCGCTACGCTGTCGCGCTCGATGCCGGGGGCCAATTGTCCGTTGTCCGCCAGAACACCAGCGAGCCGACCGAGTTCGCCGACGGTCGCGTCCGCCTGCGCTGGCGCCGCGAACACAGTTTCCGGGTCCCCGAAGCCGGCTAGTTCCTCACGGGAAGGTTTCTCTCGCTATGAAGAACAGGAAGACGCTGCTCGCAGGGCTGTGCGGCGTGAGCCTCCTGCTCGCTGCCTGCGGCACCTCGGGCTCCGACTCCAAAGCGGGGTCGGCGCCAGGCGCACAGGGCTTCACGCCGCCGAAGCTGAACGCGCTGACGCAGCTCGGCCAGCCGGAAGGCCAGCTGAACGTGCTCGCGTGGCCCGGCTACGCGGAAAACGGCTCGAACGACGCGAAGGTCAACTGGGTCACGCCGTTCGAGCAGCAGACCGGATGCAAGGTCAACGTCAAGCCGTTCGGCACCTCGGACGAGGCCGTGACGCTGATGAAGACCGGGCAGTACGACGTGGTTTCGGCCTCCGGCGACGCCTCGCTGCGGCTGGTCGCCTCGGGCGACGTCGAGCCGGTCAACACCGCGCTCGTGCCGAACTACAACGACATTTACCCGTTCCTCAAGAACAAGTCGTGGAACAGCGTCAACAACGTCGCCTACGGCATCCCGCACGGCTGGGGCGCGAACGTGCTGGCCTACCGCACCGACAAGGTGCAGCCGGAGCCGAAGTCGTGGTCGCCGATGTTCGACGAGAAGTCGCAGTTCAAGGGCAAGGTCATCGCCTACGACTCGCCGATCTACATCGCCGACGCCGCGCTGTACCTGATGGCGCACCAGCCCGACCTCGGCATCAAGAACCCGTACGCCTTGGACGACAAGCAGTTCAAGGCGGCCACGGACCTGCTCAAGAAGCAGCGCCCGCTGGTCGAGGAGTACTGGTCGGACTACCTCAAGGAAACGCAGTCGCTCAAGAGCGGCGACGGCGTGATCGGCACGGCCTGGCAGGTGACGGTGAACCTCGCGAAGAGCGAGGGCGCGCCGATCGCGGCCACGGTGCCGAGCGAAGGTGCGACCGGCTGGTCGGACACCTGGATGGTGTCCGCGAAGTCGCAGCACAAGACGTGTGCGTACAAGTGGATGGACTACATCACGAGCCCCAAGGTGAACGCCCAGGTCGCCGAGTACTTCGGTGAGGCCCCGGCGAACTCCAAGGCCTGTGCGGAGTTCAAGGACAAGTCGCTGTGCGACACCTACCACGCCAACGACGCCGCGTACGCCGCCAAGATCCAGTACTGGACCACGCCGATCCCGCAGTGCCTCGACGGCCGCACGGACGTCAAGTGCAAGGACTACGGCGACTGGACCCGGGCCTGGACCGAGATCAAGGGCTGAGCCGGCTCTCGCGGATGCCGGTTCCCACCGCGCCGGCATCCGTGAGTCCGCCGGGGGTTGCGGGCCCTCCCCAATGTTCCCGCAGCCCCCGGCTTTTCTCCCTTCCGCACCCGAAAGCGCTAAGACATGACCGCCGTGAGCCCGCCGAGTCACCGCATCTCGGCTTTCTTCCACCGCAAACCCCAGCTGCGCCTCGGACTTCTCCTCACCGCGCCGATGCTCTGGCTCGGCCTGGCCTACCTCGGCGCGCTCGCCGCCCTCTTCATCACGGCCTTCTGGTCCACCGACGTCTTCACCGGCAAGGTGGTCACCGACTGGTCCTTCGACAACTTCGTCACCCTGTTCAGTGATTCGGTTTATCGCACGATCACGTTCCGCACCGTCGGCATCGCGCTGCTGGTGACCGTGATCGACGCGGTGATCGCCTTCCCGATGGCCTTCGCCATGGCCAAACTCGCGTCGCCGCGGGCGCAGCGCCTGCTGGTGATCATGGTGATGACGCCGCTGTGGGCGAGCTACCTGGTGAAGGCCTACGCGTGGCGGACCCTGTTGTCCGGCAACGGAGTGCTGAACTGGCTGCTGGACCCGCTCGGCCTGTCCGGCCCGGGTTACGGCGTCACCGCGACCGTGATCACGCTGTCCTATCTCTGGCTGCCGTACATGATCCTGCCGATCTACGCGGGCCTCGAGAAGCTTCCGACGTCCCTGGTGGACGCTTCCGGCGACCTCGGCGCGAAATCGTTCCGCACGTTCCGTTCGGTGATCCTGCCGCTGACGTTCCCGGCGATCGTCGCGGGTTCGATCTTCACCTTCTCGCTGTCGCTCGGCGACTACATCGCGGTGAAGATCGTCGGCGGCACGTCGCAGATGCTCGGAAACGTCGTGTACGACAACATCGGCGCGGCCAACAACCTGCCGTTCGCCGCGACCGTCGCGACGGTTCCGGTCGTGATCATGCTCGTCTACCTGGCCGCGGTGCGTCGCACCGGTGCGCTGGACAACCTCTAGGAGACCGCCGTGCGGATGTCGAAACCCGCCCGGGTGCTGCTGTGGACCGCACTCGGCGCCGGATTCGCGGTGATCTATTTCCCGCTGCTGGTGGTCCTGCTGAACTCGGTCAACGCCGACACCACGTTCGGCTGGCCGCCCAAGAGCTTCACCCTCGAATGGTGGGGCCGGGCGATCACCAACGAGGGCGCCCTGCACGCCTTGTGGACCAGCGTCATCGCCGGGCTTTCGGCGACCGCGATCGCGTTGGTGCTCGGCACGATGGCCGCGTTCGCGTTGCAGAAGTACCGGTTCTTCGGGCGCAACTCGTTGTCGCTGCTGGTGATCCTGCCGATCGCGCTGCCCGGCATCGTCACCGGCATCGCGCTGAACAACGCGTTCCGGACGATCTTCGGCCTCGACCTCGGCCTGATGACGGCGATCGTCGCGCACGCCACGTTCTGCATCGTGGTGGTGTTCAACAACGTGGTCGCCCGGTTGCGCCGGATGGGCGGGAACCTGGAAGAAGCGTCGATGGACCTCGGCGCGGACGGCATGACGACGTTCCGCCTGGTGACGTTCCCGATGCTGCGATCCGCTTTGCTGGCAGGCGGTTTGCTGGCGTTCGCGCTGTCGTTCGACGAGATCATCGTGACGACGTTCACCCTCGGCACGGGCATGGAAACGCTGCCGATCTGGATCTACAACAACCTGTTCCGCCCGAACCAGGCCCCGGTGGTCAACGTGGTCGCGGCGGTGCTGATCATCGTGTCGACGGTGCCGGTCTACCTGGCACAGCGGCTTTCCGGCGGCGACAGCTCCAGCGGCGGCCGGATCTAGCTTCGAAGGTCCGTGAAGGGCTCCTTGAGGGAATCAGATTCCTTCAGGGAGCCCTTCACGGCTTTAAACCGGTTGCCGCGCCCGAGGACAGCGGGCACAGTGCGGTCAGTGGACCTGCGTGATCACGGCGGCGACGGCACCCCGGTCGTCTTGCTGCACGGCGGCGGTGGCCGCACGAGGCACGACTGGGATCACCTCGTCCCGCTCTTGCCCGAGTTCCGGGTCGTCACCTACACCTTCCGGCCGGGGCCGTGGAACTGGCGGCAGGCGCTAGCCGACCTCGCTGACGTCATCCGGCACTTCGACCTCGACCGACCCGCCGTCGTCGGACATTCGCTCGGCGGCATGCTGGCGGCGCTGTGGGCCGCCGAACATCCCGAATGCCCGCTCGCGGTCAACCTGGACGGGCACACGAATCCCACCGGCCCGGTGCTGCGCGGCTTCGTCGACGAGCAAGTCCGGCTCTCCGGCGACCCCGATCTGGGCGCGCTGATCGCGGCTTTCGACGAACTCGACCTGATCGGGACTTACCGGGCCACGCGGTGCCCGCTGCTGGTCGTCTCCTCGCTGCGGCCGGAAGCAGGGATGATGCTTCCCGAGGAGGTCGGCGTCGCGTTCGCCCGGTACCGCAAGGAATTCGGCGATCAGCTCGCCGCCGCTGCCGCCGATACTCCGCTGCTTTCCCTGCACGAGACCGACACCGGCCACGACGTGCATTTCGAAGCGGCGGAGGAAGTCGCCGACCTGATCCGCCGGGCTACCGGAACCCGTCCGTCGCCTCGCGGAGCGCCGAGAGAATGCCGGGATCAGTAACCGCGTGCCCCGCGGACTCGGTGAGCTTCAACGTCGACCCGGGCCAAGCCCGATGCAGCTGATACGCCGTGATCGGCGGGCACACCGCGTCATAACGCCCCTGCACCAACACTCCCGGAATCCCGGCGAGCCGACCCGCGTCCCGGATCAGCTGGCCTTCTTCCAACCACGCCCCATGCTGGAAGTAGTGCACCGCAAGACGAGCGAACGTCAACGCGAACTGCGGATTCGCGTACTGGTTCACAAAGGACTGTTGCGGCAGCAAGGCCACCGTCGCGCCTTCCCAAATGCTCCAAGCAATCGCGGCCCGCTCGCGTACCGCGGGGTCGGGGGAGTGGAGCAGTTCGGCGTACCCGGCGAGCGGGTCGTCCGGGTTGTCCAGCGGCTCCAGAAAAGCATCCCACTCGGCAGGGAACAGATTCGCCGCACCACCACGATAAAGCCAGTCCAGCTCCCGCTGCCGCACGGTGAAAATCCCGCGCAGCACCATCTCGGACACCCGCGACGGATGGGTCTCCGCATAAGCCAGCGCGAGCGTCGAACCCCACGACCCGCCGAACAGCTGCCACCGCTCGATATTCAGCCGTTCGCGCAGTAGCTCCATGTCGGACACCAAGTGCCACAACGTGTTCGCCGACAAGTCGTCGCCGGCGTTGGGCGTGCTGCGCCCGGCTCCACGCTGGTCGAACAGGATGATCCGGTACGCCTCGGGGTCGAAATGCCGCCGGGTCATCGGGGAGGAGCCGCTTCCCGGCCCGCCGTGCAGCACCACCACCGGTTTCCCCTGCGGGTTACCGGCTTCCTGGCAGTAGATCCGGTGCCCGTCGCCGACGTCCAGCATTCCGTCGGCGCGCACCGGGATCGGCGGGTAAAGCTCGTCCATACCGGACACTCTTCCCGAAGGGTCTCCACGTCAGGAAGGGAGGGTGGGGGCCCGCCCCCGCCGCCGGGCTGAGCGGGCCCCCGTCTGTGATCGCGGTCAGCAGCCTGGTGTCGCGGCTACGTTCGCGAAGCCCTTCCCGGCGCCTCCCACCTTGTTGCTGGCGCAGACCTTGTTCCCGGTGGCCGCCTTGACCACGTAGAAACCGTAGGCCGAGGGCGCCTGCACGTCCGCGGTGTTGTCCGAGAAGGTGTTGTTCTGGCCCCAGCCGTCGACCTGCACGTGGACCTCGAACGACCCGTAGGTCGCGTCGTGCACGAAGACCTTGCTGCCCTTGTTGCCGGTGACCAGGTATCCGTTGCCCTTCACGTCGACCCAGCTGTCGGCGTAGTTCTCGCCGCTCTGGCCGGTGCCGTCGAAGGTGTTGCCGCGCAGTTCGCCGCCGGTGGTGCCTTCCTTGACGTCGATCGACTCCGCGCGCACGTTCGGCCCGATCTTGTTGCCGATCGCCTTGTTGCGGTCGCTGTGATCGGGCTGCCCGTTCGGCCAGTTGCTGTTGGCCGAGCCGAAGTAGATGCCTTCGCCGAAACCGCCGTTCTCCTTGCCGGTGTCGGAGATTTCGGAGTTCTGCACGACGTTGTCGCTGCTGCCGTGCTGGAAGTGGATGCCCTCGTTGCCGATGCCGGTCACCTTCAGCCCGTCGACCAGCGTGTGGTTGACGCCCAGCGCCATCACGCCCTTCTGGCCGCCGGTGACGGTGAAGCCGGACAGCGTCCAGTAGCTGCCGGTCAGTTCGATGGTGCGGCCGCCGGAGGCCTGCACGACCGCGCTGCGCGGGCCGGTGAGGGTGATCCGGCCGGAGTCGGTGCCGTTGGCGGCGGCCTTGAAATTGCCGGTGTAGGTGGTGTTCGCGGCCAGCTGGATCGTGGTGCCCGGCTTGGCCGAGGCCAATGCCGTCTTCAGCTCGGCGGAAGTCTTGACCGGGACAGTCCCGGCGGACGCCGCGGGTGTGGCGAGTGCGAGCAGTGCTGCGGCTCCGGCAGTGGCTGCCAGAACCCGATCGCGGACGCGCATTCCAACCCTCCTCGTCGAGGCTCGATGACTTCGGATGCGGCGTGCGCTCACGCTAAGACATCGAGAGAACACAGGTCAAGTACATGATTGATGTTCATGGATGTGAACAGAATGAACAAAGGATGGCCGGAAAGTGTCGCCTGCGACTGTTCCCGCCCGGCTTGCTCGGAGTTAACCCGGTCCTCGGTAGCTTTTCCGCGGAATGCCCGAACTGCGGCGAGAAAGGCCCGTGAATGTCCGCGGTCAGCTACCTCGAGTCCATTGTCGTCGGCGCTCTGCAAGGCGTGTCGGAATTGTTTCCGGTGTCCAGTCTCGGGCACAGCGTCCTGTTGCCGGCGCTCGTCGGCGGAAGCTGGGGCCGCGACCTGAGCATCGGCAAGGATTCGCCGTACCTCGCGGTGCTGGTGGCGATGCACGTCGCCACCGCGATCGCGTTGATCCTCTTCTTCCGGCGCGACTGGGTGCGCATCGTCACCGGCCTGTGGACGTCGATCCGCCGGCGCGAGGTCCGCACGGCGGATCAGCGGCTCGCGTGGCTGCTCATCCTCGCCACGATCCCGGTCGGGATCGCCGGGCTGCTGCTGGAAAGCCTGCTGCGCGACGTGCTCGGCAAGCCGGTGCCGTCGGCGATCTTCCTGGCGCTCAACGGCGGCGTGCTCTTCGCCGCGGAGAAGTTCTCCCGGAAGCCCAGGACGGCGGTCGCGCGCGAGGAGGAGACCATCGACTTCAGCGCCGAGGAGACGATGGTGATGCGCGCGGTGACCGTCGACGAGGCGACCGACGTCCGGCTGTCGAAGCTGAGCGTGAAGGAAGCCGTGCTCATCGGTTCGGCGCAGATTTTGGCTCTGCTGCCCGGGATCAGCCGCTCCGGCATCACCATGGTGGCCGGTCTGCGCCGCGGTCTCGACCACGAGGACGCCGCCCGCTTCGCCTGGTTGCTGGCGACGCCGGTGATCCTCGCCGCGGGCGCGTTGAAGATGCCGTCGCTGTTCACGCCGGAGAACAAGCCGTCGCTCGGCCCGGCGCTGGTCGGCAGCGTGGTGGCGTTCATCGCCTCCTACATTTCTGTCCGTTTTCTGACGAAATACTTTGAAACGCGTACCTTGACCCCCTTCGCCATCTACTGCGCGGTCGCCGGAATCGGCAGTCTGATCTTCTTCGGGGTGTCGGGGGCGGCGTAGAGCGCAATTTCGCCGGGTGCACACTGAACGCATCGAAATCGTGCCTGACCTGCCGCCGCTGAGCGGATCGACGCTGTTCACGGCCTGGACCTTGGACGTCCCGGCCGTGCTCGTCGCGCTCGCGCTCGGCGCCGGCTACGTCGCGGCGGCGCGCCGTCAGGAGTGGTCAGCGGGGCGGACCACGGCGTTCCTCTCCGGGCTGGCCACGCTCATCCTCGTCACGTGCTCGTTCCTCGGCGTGTACGACACGACGCTGTTCTGGGTGCGCGCGACGCAGAACACCGTCCTGCTGATGGTCACGCCGTTACTGCTCGCGCTCGGCGCACCGGTGACGCTGCTGATGCGCACCGCGCCGCCTAAACTCGCTACATGGCTGCGTACGCACGGCCGTGGCAGCTTCGCGCAGTTCATCACGTTCCCGCTGTGCGTCACTGTCGTGCTGATCGCGCCGTTCCTGCTTATCTACCTCACTCCGCTGTACGAGCTCTCGCTCGACTCAGCGGTCGTCGGCGGCTTCGTGCGCGTGGCGCTCGTGCTGGCCGGCTTCTTGTACTTCTACAGCCGTGTGCAGCTCGATCCGACGCCGCGCAACGGTTCGCACCTGGTGTCGGTGTGGATCTCGTTCACCGAAGTGGTCTTCGACGGCGCGCTCGGCCTCGTGCTGTGGCTCGGCCCGCTGCTCGCGCCCGCGCACTACGACGCGGTGCACCGCGACTGGGGACCGGACCGGCGCACCGACCAGATCATCGGGGCCGGCGTGCTGTGGATCGGCGGAGACGTCGCCGGGCTGCCGTTCGTCGGCGCGCTCTTCATCAGGTGGGCCCGCGACGACGAAAAACGGGCGAAACGGCTCGACCGGAAACTGGACGAGGAGGCAGCGGCAGGCGAAGCACCGGCGAAGGGATTGTGGTGGGAGAACGATCCGGAACTCGCCGAACGGTTCCGCCGCTCGTGAGTGCCGGCTCGCACCGGCACTCACGAGGCGACTCAGTGGAACGCGTGCTCAGGCGCGGGGAACTCGCCGCGCCGGACGTCCTCGGCGAACGCCGTCGCGGCACTCTGCAGCACCCCGGCGACGTCGGCGTACCGCTTCACGAACCGCGGCGCCTTGCCGCGGCGCAGCCCGGCCATGTCCTGCCAGACCAGCACCTGGGCGTCGCAGTCCGGGCCGGCTCCGATGCCGACCGTCGGGATCTTCAGCTCGTGCGTGACGCGCTTGGCCGCCTCGGCGGGCACCATCTCCATCACGACCGCGAACGCGCCGGCTTCCTGCAGGGCCAGCGCGTCGGCGAGCAGCTTCTCCGCCGCTTCGCCGCGCCCCTGCACCCGGTAGCCGCCGAGGTTGTGCTCGCTCTGCGGGGTGAAGCCGATGTGGCCCATGACCGGGATCCCGGCCGAGGTGAGCGCCTCGACGTGCGCCGCGAACCGGTGCCCGCCTTCGAGCTTGACCGCGTGCGCGCGGCCCTCCTTCATGAACCGGACGGACGTGGCCAGCGCCTGCTCCGGGGACAGCTGGTAGGAACCGAACGGCAGATCGGCCACCACGAGCGCGCGTTTGGCCGCCCGGGTGACCGAGCGGACCAGCGGGAGCAGTTCGTCGACGGTGACCGGCAGCGACGTGTCGTAACCGAACACGTTGTTCGCCGCGGAGTCGCCGACCAGCAGCACGGGGATGCCTGCTTCGTCGAAAAGCTCGGCGGTATACATGTCGTAAGCGGTGAGCATGGGCCACGGTTCGCCGCGGTCCTTCAGCTCGCGCAGATGATGAATCCGGACTTTCCGAGGCTTGGCCGGGCCGGCGCCCGTCGCCGGGCCGGTTCCGTAAGGGGCGGCCACCTCGCCGGAGGCGCCGTCGGGTTGGGCAGACTGGGCAGACATCGTCGTCGACCGTCCTTCCCTCGAGGCCTCGCTGAGGTCCCCGGGTCGTGGAGTCAGTACCGGACACAGCGTGACACGCGCGCGGGAGGGCCCCAAGGTCGTGCGACCAGCTTCACACGGCCGGGTAGCGACAACCGTTTTGCCTCCTGTGACGTCTTGATAGGCATCGGACCGATATGCGTCCGGTGGTGAGAAAGTCCGGCGCCTCCCTAGACACGGCAGCGCCGCAAGAAAGCCCGGCTGCCGCCCCACCACCTCCCTCAACGGAGCGGCGGAGCCGCACGGAAAGGATCCAATGGGAACCCCAGTGAGCGCCCGCCCGCGCAGCCTCGGCTGGAAGGCCCGCGCCGGCGGTCTCGTGGCCACTGTCGTGCAGCTCGCGGCGATCTTTTCGATCGTGCTGCTGCTCGCCGGCGGACGGCACGGGCACCTGCTGAACGGCATCGACATGGCCTTCGGCGCGGTGAGCGTGCCGACCAGTTCGAGCCTGGTGATCGTGCTGCTGCTCGTGGTGCTCGGGGCGGCGCTGCGCAGGCGCAAGAAGGCCGCGCTGTACGTGCTGGTGCTGTTCCAGGTCGCCGGCCTGGTGACCACACTGGTCCTGCAGGCGCTGCTGCTGTGGGCTCCCGACCTGCTGACTCTCACTGCCCGCCAAATGCGGCACATCCCGACGCAGGTGGGCGCGCTCGCGGTCGCCGACGTCATCTCGATCCTGCTCATCGTGTTCCTGCTGTCGCTGCGCCCCGCGTTCCCCGCTCGGCTCGCACCCGGCGCCTGGTGGAACGGCCTTTCCGTGCTGTTCGTCGGGTTCCTCGCGGTGATCGTGTGCGGCTGGGCACTCACCGAGGTATTCCCGGGCAGCCTTGGCGACGCGTGGGAGCGGTTCGCCTGGGTGGTCAACCACGCCACCGGCGAGAACCTGCAGCTGCGCCGCATCGGCGTCGGCGAGGGACCGGCGTGGATCGACGTCGTCCTCGACCTCGGCGCGACCTTCGTGTCCACTGCCGCGCTGTACACGCTCTTCCGCGGCGTACGCAGCCGTCGCATTCGGACAGACGACGAAGAGCTGCAGCTGCGTCGTCTGCTGGGCGAGTACGGCGAGGACGACTCTCTCGGCTACTTCGCCACGCGTCGCGACAAGAGCGTCATGTTCGCGCCCAACGGCCGCGCCGCGGTGACGTACCGCGTGCTCGCCGGCACCACAGTGGCGAGCGCGGACCCGATCGGCGACCCTGACGCGTGGCCGGACGCGGTGCAGGCGTGGCTCCACGAGGCGCGTACGTACGGCTGGACGCCTGGCGTGCTCGGCGCGAGCGAGAAGGGCGCGAAGGCGTACGCCGCGGCGGGGCTGCGCGCGCTGCAGATCGGCGACGAAGCGGTCCTCGACGTCCGAGAGTTCTCTCTTACCGGTCCTGAGCGGAAGTCCGTGCGACAGGCGGTGAAACGGATCCAGCGCGCCGGGTACACCGCGCAGGTCCGTCGGCACAGCGAAATCCCCGAAGACGAAATGGTGCAGCTGCTCGCCCGCGCGCAGCAGTGGCGCGTCGACGAGACCGAGCGTGGCTTCTCGATGGCGCTCGGCCGTCTCGGCGACCCGAGCGACGGCCGCAGCGTGATGGTCGAGGCGTACGACGCTCGCGGCGAACTGCGCGGCCTGCTGTCGTTCGTGCCATGGGGCCGTCGGGGCCTCTCGCTCGACTTGATGCGCCGTGACCGGGACGCTGAAAACGGGCTCAACGAGTTCATGGTCGCCGAGGTCGTCGCGGCCGCGCAGCATGTCGGCGCGCAGCGGATCTCGCTGAACTTCGCGATGTTCCGTGCGGTGTTCTCCGAAGGCGAGCGCATCGGCGCCGGCCCGGTGCTGCGCGCGTGGCGTGCGGTGCTCGGTGTCGCGTCGCGGTTCTTCCAGCTGGAATCGCTGTACCGGTCCAACGCCAAGTACGGCCCGGAGTGGGAACCGCGCTTCCTCTGCTACTCCTCGGCGCGGCGGCTTCCGCGAGTCGGCATCGTCGCGGGCGCGCTGGAGGGCTTCGTGCCCACCGGACGCGCGCGTTCGCTGCGGCTGGAGAACGTGGGGGAGGACTTCGTCGCACAGGTCCGGCGCATCGACGAGGAAGCGGCGCAGGTCGTGCCGCGGCCCAAGCGGCGTCCGGAACAGGTGCGCGTGCGAGTGGCCAAAGTGGACAAACTGCGGGAACTCGGGGTGGACCCGTACCCCGTTGGCTTCTCCCGCGAAGACCAGCTCGGCGACATCGTGCACACGTTTTCCGGGCTGGAACCGGATTCCCACACCGGAAAACGCGTCCGGGTAGCCGGGCGAGTGCTGGCCCTGCGCACCCTCGGCGGCCTGTGTTTCGCCCGGATCAAGGACTTCTCCGGCGAACTGCAGCTGATGCTCGACGCGAAGGTCCTCGATCTCACCGGCTGGCGCACCGGCGTAGACCTTGGCGACCACGTCGGCGTGAGCGGCGAGGTGATCACGTCCCGCCGAGGCGAGCTGTCGGTGCTGGTGGACGAATGGACCGTCACCGCGAAGTGCCTGCATCCGTTGCCGGACAAGCGAAAGGGCCTCACCGACCCGGAGACGCGAGTCCGTCAGCGCTACCTGGACCTGGCGGTCAACCCAGACTCCGCGAACATGCTGCGCCTGCGCTCGACGGTCGTCCGCGCCGTCCGCGAACGCCTGCACCAGGGCGACTTCCTCGAGGTCGAAACCCCGATGCTGCAGACCATTCACGGCGGCGCCAACGCGCGGCCGTTCGTCACGCACATCAACGCCTACGACATGCGGATGTACCTGCGGATCGCCCCGGAGCTGTACCTGAAGCGCCTGTGCGTGGCCGGCGTCGAGCGGGTTTTCGAGCTGAACCGGAACTTCCGCAACGAGGGCGTGGACGCGACCCACAACCCGGAATTCACGATGCTGGAGGCGTATCAGGCGTACGCGGACTACAACGCCATGCGCCACCTGATGCGCGACCTGATCCAGTACGCCGCCGAAGCCGCGTACGGCGCACAGATCGTGCGACGCCCCGACGCCAACGGCCGCGTCGTTGAACACGACATCTCCGGCGACTGGCCCGTGATCCCTGTGCACAAGGCCGTGTCGGACGCCCTTGGCGAGGAAATCGACTCGCACACCCCCATCGCCACTTTGCGGAAGCTGTGCGCCGCCGCCGGAGTTCCCGTGCCCGAGGAAGCCAGCGCAGGCGACCTGGTGTTGAAGGCACACGAACACCTGGTGGAGGGCTCGACGGTCCTGCCGACCTTCTACACGGACTACCCGACCGAGGTGTCCCCGCTGACCCGCCAGCACCGCACGGACCCGCTCCTGGCCGAACGCTGGGACCTGATCGCGTTCGGTTCGGAAGTCGGGACCGCGTATACCGAGCTCACCGACCCGCTCGAACAGCGCCGCCGGCTGGAGGCGCAGTCGTTGCGCGCGGCGAGCGGGGATGTCGAGGCGATGGAGCTGGACGAGGACTTCCTGCTGGCGCTGGAACACGGAATGCCGCCGACCGGCGGCTTGGGCCTCGGAGTGGACCGGCTGCTGATGATGCTGAGCGGAACGTCGATTCGGCAGACGGTGCTATTCCCGTTCGTTCGTCCGCAGGGGTGAGGTTTTCGGGCCTTGACCTTGGCTGCGGTGACCGCTGGGCCTATTGCTTCCGCTGACTTGCTTTCGGTGCTTGGGGACGCGCCCTCGGCTGTCCGCTCTCGGTGTCTGCGACATAGTGCCCAGCTGGCCACCCGCTGCGATTCGTGGTCGCAGGTGCCTCGCTGCTGCCATCGACTCGGCGGATGTCGGCAATCGCGGACACGGCGCCGCCTGCGCCCGACCGCAGGCGCATCCCGTCTGCGGATTACCGGACGCCTAGTCATCGCCCGCGGCCAGCCGCCCGGTCGTCCCAGCGACCAGCCTCGTGAGTGCCCTGCGCCCAGCCTCGTGGGCACCCTGTGGCCAGCCGCCAAAAACCCGCAGCCTGGCCGGTTTCGGGTCATCCCCTCACCGCATCCGGCCGGACGCTGCTTGCCCTCGTTGTCCCTGGCCGAATGCCGCTTGCCCCAGTGTCCCCGGCCGAATCCCGAGCATCCCTCACGTTCGAGGCAGGTATTGGCAACCCGCCAACCATGATCCGGTAGCCTCCCCCAGGGATTCGGTGCGTGAGTTCGTGGTAGCGGATGGTGTCCGGAACCTCCGGTAAGTCACGGGTGTGACACCATCCGGCACTTCGTCGCAGAGATTCGCTTAGGGTGGGCAAGTGCGTGCTGCGCGGGTGGCTTTGATAGTCCTGCTCGGACTGGGTTTGGCGGGATATTCCGCGTGGCTGCTGGAGTTCTTCCTGCAGACCGGGGTGTCGCCGACCGAGCAGCCGGTCTGGGATCTGTTCCGCGCGCAACCGGTCTTCCAGATCGCGACGGGGATCGGCGGCCTGGCCTTTTTCTTCACCGGCCCCGCCCTGATGCGGCTCGCGCCCGCGCACTGGAGCGGCAGGCTGACGTCAGTTTCGGTGTCGGTGTTCGGGATCGTGCTGATGGTGTGCGCCGGGGTCCCGGAGACTGTGGTGACGCCGAACCTGCTGAGCGCGGCCGTCGCCGTCGGGGCGTTCAGCCTGGTCTTTTGGTGGCCGTCGGGGTGGCGAGCCTGTGCCGTGGGCTGCCTGGTGGTGGTGCTGGTCGCGTGGGCGCTGGTGGTGGCGTCGACGCTGGCCGGGCACTTGGAGGGCGTGTTCACCCGGGTGCAACTGGTGGTGCACGCGGCGCAGGTCGTGATCGGCGGCGCGTACGTCGTGCAGACCCCGGTTCCGGTCCGCGGCCGAAAATTGTCGGTGGCGGGTGCGATGCTGCGGAGCAACAGACACCGGAAGTGAGGCCCCCATGGCTGGCAAAGTCTCCCCAACCCCCGACGAACGCGGCGGTTTGCTCGGTTTCCTGGCCCAGCAGCGGCAAGCGATGAAGACCGCCGCGTACGGCCTGACCGACGATCAGGCGCGCGCCGTGCCCAGCGCGAGCGCCCTGAGCGTGGGCGGGCTGCTGAAACACGTGTCGTCCACCGAAAGCGGCTGGATCGACCACGTGCTGCGCATCCCGCCGAAGCCCTTCGCCGAAAGCATGGCGACCTACCAGGAAAACTACCGCCTCGGCCCGGACGAGACGCTGGAGTCGGCGATCGCGGCCTACGACGAAGTCGCCGCCCGCACCGAAGAGGTCATCGCCGGCATCGAGGACCTGAACCAGGAAGTCCCGGTCCCGAAAGACGTGCCGTGGTTCCCGGACGACGTGTCGGCCTGGTCGGTCCGCTGGGTGCTGCTGCACCTGATCGAGGAAACCGCCCGCCACGCCGGCCACGCCGACATCGTCCGCGAATCCCTGGACGGTGCCACGGCCATGCCCCTGCAAGCCGCCGCGGAGGGCTGGCCGGAGACGGACTGGCTGAAACCGTGGAAACCGGCGGAATGAGCCGAGTTTTCGCTGGTTAGGTGCCCGGTTAGCCGCCGTGGTTGAGCCCAGCCGAGGTGGGTTGGCTGGGCGAGGTTGGCTGATTAGCCGTATCGGATGGGTTGGGTGAGTTGGTCTGGCTTGAGGTTGGGCTGGTTGGTTAGCCGTGGCGGTTGGGTTAGGTGGGTCGGTTTGGCTGGAGGTTGGGTTGGCTGCTTGGCCGTGGCAGTTGGGCCAGGTGGGTCGGTCTGGCTGGAAGTCGGGTTGGCTTGTTAGCCGTGGCGGTTGGGCTGGGTGAGTTGGTCTGGCTTGAGGTCGGGTTGGCTGGTTGGCCGTGACGGGTGAGCCAGGAGCCTTGGGTTCGCTGAAGGTTTGGGTCGGCTGATTGGCCGTCCGGGTTGGGCTGGCGAGCTGGACTGGCTGGAGGTTGAGCCGGCTGGTTGGCCGTTACTGGTGAGCCAGGGCGTTGGGCTCGCTGAAGGTCGCGTTGGCCGGTAGCCGCGACGAGGGGGCAAGGCGGACTTGACTGGCCTCAAGGTCGGGCCGCCCGATTAGCCGCAACGGCCGAGCTGGACCAGACGGCTTCGTCCCCAGCTGGTCGTGGGGAGGGATGCCGCTCGCTGCCACGGTCCGGCCGGTCGGCTAGCTGGGGCCAACGAGCTGCCGACCATGCGGCTTTGACTGCCTTCGCCCTGCGCCGGGCAGGTGAGTGCACTCGGTTGGAAACCCTGCGGCACTGGGGGTGCGGCTGGATTCCGGCCGAGTGCACCAAGGCTCCAGCCTGATCAAGCGGCTTCTGCCCGAGCAGCCAGGCAACACTCGAGAGACCCCGCCGATCAGCGGTGAAGGCAGACCAGTTTCCGCACCTGATCCGTCAGAACAACGTCGGTTCCTCCGGAAATGCCCCTTCGATCACCAGCATCCGCCGCTTAGTCTCGACCCCGCCCGGTGCAGAAAAGCCTCCGGTGTTCTTGCCCGCTCCCAAAACCCGATGGCACGGCACGATGATCGGAAACGGATTGTTCCCCATCGCCTGCCCGACAGCCTGAGCTCCGCCCGGCGCACCCAGCTGATGCGCGATATCCCCGTACGTCAGAACTTTCCCCGGCGGAATAGCCCGCGCGACGTCGTACGCGCGCCGGTTGAAGTCCGGCACGTCCTGGTAATCCAACGGCGCCGCACGCAAATCGCGAGCCTCTCCCGACAGCAGCGCGACGACATCCTCCACCACCGCGCGAAGTTCCTCCGGCACCGGCGATTCCACCGCGTCCGGGAAGCGGGTCGCGAGGTGCGCGCGCGTCCGCTCAGCTGTACTTCCCGGTAGCGCGGTTCCGATCACCGTACCGTCCCGCCAAGCGAGGCCGCACGCCCCGATCGGGGTGTCGAACACCGTGTACCCAACCGTCATACCGCCCAGCGTACGACCCGGCACCGACAGAAACTGGCGAGAAAACGACACGACCCTAGAGCCGCGGCGAACCCGATCGCGCCCTCCGCAACGGCGGCCGCGACCCGGGCAAGCCGATCGCGATCCTGGCTGAAGACAAGCCTCAGCCAGTCGCACCGGAAGCCCGGCCGCCCGCCTCCGAAACCCGGCCAAGCCCGGAAACCCGCTCGGGACTTTCCCTTCCCGGCCAACGGCCTCCGCGCCCCCGGCGAGGCTGGAAACCGCGGTCAGGACTCCATTTCCGCGACTCGCCTCGGAGCCTGGTGAAGCTGGAAGCTCCGGTCACGACTCTGCTCCGTCGCCCGGCCCTGAGGCCTGGCGAACGTGGAAGTTCCGGTCGGGACTTCCGTTCCCGCCACTGGCCTCCGAGGCTCGGCGAAGCCGGAACCCCCGTTGAGGACTCGGTTCTCCGTCGAGCTCCGAAGCCTGGCGAAGCCGGAACCCCGGTGAGGGTTGCGTTCGGCCGCCGAGGGCCGATGCCTGGCGAAGCCGCAACCGGGTGAGGACTCCGCCCGCCGCCGAGCGCCGACGCTGGGCGAAAACTGGAACCCCGATCAGGACGTCCGTTCCCTCACCCGGCTCCCGAAACCTGACAAGGCCGGAACCCCGAGAATCCCCGGGAACCTCCCAGAACCCAGAACCCAGAACCCCCAGGAACCCCCCCGGTCAGGACTTCCGTTCCCGCCACCCGTTCGTCATCGGAAGCCGTCGATCCCGGCCGAACGCCTTGAACGTGATCTTCGTGCCCGGCGGGTACTGCCGCCGCTTGTACTCGGCTCGGTCGACCAGCCGCACGACCCGGTCGATCGTTTCCGGGTCGAACCCGGCCTCGATCAGGTCCGCGTACCCGCGGTCGTTCTCGACGTAGTCGTCCAGGACGTCGTCCAGCAGCTCGTAGTCCGGCAGCGAATCCGAGTCCTTCTGGTCCGGCCGCAGCTCCGCGGACGGCGGCTTCGTGATCGAGTTTTCCGGGATCGGCGGCGTTTCCCCGCGCTTGGCCGCTTCCTCGTTCCGCCACCGGGCCAGCTGCCACACGTGCGTCTTGAACAAATCCTTGATCGGCGCGAACGCACCGACCGCATCGCCGTAAATGGTCGAGTAGCCGACGGCCAGCTCGGTCTTATTGCCGGTCGCCAGCACCAGGTGTCCGTCCAAATTCGACAGTGCCATCAGCAGCATCCCGCGCACCCGCGCCTGGATGTTCTCCTCCGCGAGCCCGGTCAGCTGCAGCTGGTTCACATACACGTCAACCATGTCGCCGATCGGCTCGACCCGGTAGTGCGCGCCGATCCGCTCCGCCAAGTCGGAAGCGTCATCCCGCGAGTGCGAGGACGAGTACTTCGACGGCATCGAAACGCCGTACACGTTGTCCCCGCCGAGGGCGTCCGCCGCCAGGGCCGCGCAGACCGCCGAGTCGATTCCGCCGGAGAAGCCGAAGGTGACCGAAGAAAATCCGTTCTTGTGCACGTAATCGCGCAAACCGACGACCAGCGCCGACCACACCTCGGCCTCGTCCGACAGCGGTTCGCTGATCGTCGGAGCGACCAGCGGCGAGTACTCAACCAGCGGCGAGTCATTCAACACCCGCCGGTGCACTTCCAGCCCGTCGAAAGAGCCCGTGGCGGCAGCACTCGCGGCAGGCAGGTCCAAGTCCAGCACCAGCAGGTGCTCCACGAACTGCGGCGCCCGCGCGAGCAGAGTCCCGTCCGCGCCGACCACCAGCGAGTCGCCGTCGAAGACCAGATCGTCCTGGCCGCCGACCTGGTTCGTGTACACCAGCGGCGCGCCCGCCTCGGCCGCTCGCCGGGCGATCAGCGGCAGCCGTTGTTCGTCCTTCGAGCGCTCGTACGGCGACGCGTTCGGCGCGACCACCAGGTCGACCCCGGCCTTGCCCAGCGCGGAGATCGGGCCGCCGTCCTGCCAGATGTCCTCGCAGATCACCATGCCGATGTCGACGCCGTGCAGCCGCAGCACCTCGAGTTCGGTGCCCGGTTTGAAGTACCGGTGCTCGTCGAACACGCCGTAGTTCGGCAGATGGTGCTTGAACTGCCGGGCGACGACCTCGCCGCGGTACAGCGCCGCCGCGGCGTCGCGCGGGCCGATTTCGTCGTGATCCAGGTAGCCGACGTACGCGAGCACCTCGCCGCAGCCTGCCTCGTCGAGCCGGCGCGCCAGTTCGGTCACCGAGCGCCGGGACGCGTCGGCGAACGTGCGCCGGAGCGTGAGGTCCTCGACCGGGTAACCGGTTTGGGACATCTCCGGGAACACGACGACATGCGCGCCCGCCTCGGCGGCCTTGCGGGTCCACTCGACGGTGAGCGCGGTGTTCCCGTCGATGTCGCCGACGGTGGTGTTGACCTGGGCCAGTGCGATGCGCAGTTGCGGCATACCGCCATTCTGTCCCACCGCACCGACAGAAACTACGCAGAGGTGAGCCAGAGAACGGCGAAGGGCCCCTCACCCGCGGCGAGGGGCCCTTCGAAAGAAGGAATCAGGACTTCTTCATCCGCATCATGCTGCGCACCTTCTTGACCGTCTGCTCGAAGTCCGAGTCGAACGGGTTGTCGTGCACCAGGTACGTCCACGTCGTGTTCGCCCGCCGCACGCCGACGTCCTCGAGGTCGAGGCCGTTGTCGGTGATCTCGGCTTCCTCGAGCGTCTTCGCCGACCGCGAGGCGGATTCGGCGATGATCTTGTGGAATTCCGGGATCGCCGCGCGGTGGAACTCGTCCAGCGGCGTCTCGCGGGCCAGCGCGCGCAGGTGGATGCTCTCGCGCACGTCGGTGAGGTACGCCAGGTGGTCCGACCACAGCTGGTCGAGGTGGAACAGCCGGACCTCGCGGCACACCTGCTCGAGCCGGTCGGAGTCGTCCAGCTTTTCCTTCAGCTCGGCGAACTTCTCCGGCTGCGCCTTCTCCAGCTCCTCGGCCGCGAGCCCGGTGTGCAGCACCTTGTCGCGGTGCTCCAGCAGCTCGGCGCGCTGCCGCTCGATCAGCCGGGTGTAGCGCCAGGTGTTGCGGTGGATTTCCAGGTCGACGCCCTCGGCCACGCGCTGGGCGTGGTTGAGCTGCCGGTGCGCGGCCGGGTCGGTGATCTCGCCGGTCTCGGTGTCCGCGTCGATGCCGTCCGGCAGATCCGGCGCGTTCGACAGCACGAGGTCGTCGTTGAGGCTCGCGAAGAAGATCGCGCTGCCCGGGTCGCCCTGCCGTCCGGACCGGCCGCGCAGCTGCCCGTCGAGACGGCTCGACGGATACCGCGCGGTGCCGATCACGTGCAGGCCGCCCAGCTCGGCGACCTCCTCGCGGGTCGTGCCGTCGCTGCCGCCCAGCCGGATGTCGGTACCGCGACCGGCCATCTGCGTGGACACGGTGACCGCGCCCTTCTTGCCCGCCTCGGCGATGATCGCGGCCTCTTCGGCGTCGTTGCGCGCGTTCAGCACGACGCACGGCAGTTCGGCCTTCGCCAGCTTTTCCGCCAGCTCCTCGGACTCGGCGACGTCCTGGGTGCCGACGAGAATCGGCCGCCCGGTCTCGTGCACCGTGCGGATCTCCTCCTCGATCGCGCGCAGCTTCTGCGACGGCGAGGCGAAAACGCGATCCTGCTGGTCCTCGCGCACGTTCGGGGTGTTCGGCGGGATCACCGCGACCTCGAGCTTGTAGAACTCGCGCAGCTGCTCGGCGACCGCGACGGCGGTACCGGTCATGCCCGCGACCTCGGGGTAGCGCGCGAGCAGCGCCTGCACGGTGATCGAGTCGAGAATCTCGCCCCGGTCAGTCGCGGTGACCTGCTCCTTCGCCTCGACCGCGGCCTGCAGGCCGTCCGGCCAGCGCTGCAGCTCGGCGACGCGGCCGCGGGCGGCGTTGATCAGCTGCACCTTGCCGTCGCGGACCAGGTAGTCGACGTCGCGGGTGAGCAGGGCGTGCGCGTGCAGGGCGACGTTCACCGCGGCGAGCCGGTCCGAACCGGACTCGTCGTACAGGTCGACGCCGCCTAGCGACTTCTCCACGACCGACGCGCCGGCGCTGGTCAGCCACGCGTTGCGGCCTTCGGAGTCGGTCTCGTAATGCAGGCCGAGCCGCAGCCGCCGGACGATCTTGGCGACCTCCTCGTCGGCGTCGTTGTGGTCGATCGAGCCGGCCATGACCAGCGGCACGCGCGCCTCGTCGACCAGCACCGAGTCGGCCTCGTCGACGATCGCCACCTCGGGGGCCTTCTGCACCAGGTCGTCGGCGCTGGTCACCAGGCGGTCGCGCAGCACGTCGAAGCCGATTTCGGCGACCGCGCCGTAGGTGACCTCCTTGCCGTAGGCCTCCTTGCGCTCCTCCTTCGAATGTGCCGGTTCGACCCAGCCGACGGTGACGCCGAGCAGGTCGTACACCGGGCCCATCCACTCCGCGTCGCGGCGGGCGAGGTAGTCGTTGACCGTGACCACGTGCACCCGGCGGCCGCGCAGCGCGTACCCGGCTCCGGCGAGCGCGCCGGCGAGCGTCTTGCCTTCACCGGTCTCCATCTGCACGACATGCCCGGTGAGCAGGCCCATGGTGCCGAGCAGCTGCACGTCGAAGGCCCGCTCGCCGAGCTTGCGCCGGGCGGCCTCGCGGCCGAGCGCGCAGATCTCGATCAGCTGGCTGTCGGTGAACGAGGCGGCCCCGCCGATGGCGTCCCGCAGCTTGCCCGCGCGCTCGGTGAGCTCGGCGTCCTCGAGCTTCTCCAGCTCCGGTTCGAGCTTCTCGACGGCGGGCAGCAGCGCTTCGTAACGGGTCAGCTCGACGCTGCCCGGCCGCTGGATGATCCGGCGGAGCCGCTTGCCCACCCGGCTGATCAGTGCCACCCCTGGTCTCCTCGTGTCGATGTGTCTCCGGTCGC
The DNA here is from genome assembly GCF_039525725.1 of Amycolatopsis albidoflavus. Lineage (NCBI taxonomy): Bacteria > Bacillati > Actinomycetota > Actinomycetes > Pseudonocardiales > Pseudonocardiaceae > Amycolatopsis > Amycolatopsis albidoflavus. Next base: position 7,538 of record NZ_BAAAHV010000033.1, on the reverse strand, counting down.
ACCCCGCACTGCCCAACGCGCCGACGGTGCGTTCGAGTTCCGCGCCCGGATGGCACGATCAAACCGTGCCACGTCATCCCAGCGCCAGCCCGAAAGTCCATCCGTTCGTCGCGTTAGCGGCTGCCGGCCTGCTTGCGACCACGCTCGCGGCGTGCTCGTCGAAGCCCGACCAGGCCGCGCTCGCGCCGACGGTCGAATCGCACGCGCCGGTGGGCCCGGTGCCCGCCGGACTGGAGCGGTTCTACGGGCAGAGCGTGTCCTGGTCCGCGTGTGCACCCTACGCGACCTCGGACGACGCGCGATCCGCCTTCAAGACCCAGGGAATCGAGTGCGGACGGCTCACGGTTCCGTTGAACTACGACAAACCGGACGGGCAGGCGATCACCATCGGCGTGCTGCGGCACCGCGCGAGCGATCCGGGCGAGAAAATCGGTTCGCTCGTGGTGAACCCGGGCGGACCGGGCGCTTCGGGCATGGTCGCCGCGGCGGGCCTGATGGACCAGGTGTCGAAGTCCGATCTGGGCGACCGGTTCGATCTTGTCGGCTTCGACCCGCGCGGGATCGGGGCCAGCGAACCGCAGATCAAATGCCTGACCGGACCCGAGCGCGACGCGGACCGCGCCGACGACAGCGAGACCGACGGTTCGCCTGCCGGCGTCGCGAAGCAGGAGACGGAACAGAAGGACTTCGCCGCGAAGTGCACACAGCGGACGAAGTACGGCGACGACATGCTCGCGCACGTCGGCACGCGCGACGTCGTTAAGGACATGGACGTGCTGCGAAGCGTCCTAGGCGACGAGAAGCTCACGTACCTCGGTTACTCGTACGGCACGCGCATCGGGTCCACGTACGCGGAGACCTTCCCGAAGAACGTGCGTGCGCTCGTTCTCGACGGCGCTGTCGACCCGACGCAGAGCCCGGAAGACTCGCTCGTCGCGCAGGGCCAGGGCTTCGGCGGAGCGTTCAACGAATTCGCGAAGTGGTGCGCGGCGCGTCAGGACTGCGCGCTCGGCCACGACCCCGCCGACGCGACGAAGCAGTTTCAGGACCTCGCGCGCCGGTTGATCGACTTCCCCGTTCCGGTGGGCGACGGCCGCAAGCTGTCGTACGACGATGCGACCACTGGCGCCATACAGGCCCTCTACCAGCAGAATCTCTGGGAGTACCTGAACACGGGGCTGAACGAGCTGAGGCTGCAGCGCGGCACGACGCTGGAGAAACTGGCCGACATCTACAACGAGCGCAACCCGGACGGCACCTACGGCACCACGCAGGACGCCTTCATCGCGATCCGCTGCGTCGATGATCCTCGAGTCACCGATCCGAAGCAGATCCTCGAAGGCCAGGAGAAATACGTAAAGGCCGCGCCGTTCCTCGACGACGGCCGCAAAGCCAGCTCCGCTCGCGACGCGTGCGCGTTCTGGCCGGTGCCGAACACGTCGAAGCCGCATGAGCCGAACGTCGAGGGCCTGCCGAAGACTCTGACGATCTCGACCACGAATGACCCGGCGACGCCGTACCAGGCGGGCGTGAATCTCGCGAAAGCGTTGAAGGGTTCGCTGTTGACCTTCGAGGGGACGCAGCACACGGTGTTCCTGCAGGGCAACGCGTGCGTCGACAAGGCGGGGTCGGCGTACCTGATCGACGGCACGACGCCGCCGGACGGCACTCGCTGTAAGTCCAGCTGAGGTCGCGCTGGCTCGCGACGGTTGTGGCGGCGACGCCCGAGCCGGAGACCGCTAGGGCTGCTGATCCGTCAGCAGCACCTCGTACATCACCGGGCTGTCGCGCATTGTCGCCGGTGGCACCTGCAGCCACATCCGCGCGAAGCGGCGCGGTTCCGCCGCCGTCACCCAGATCTTCACGTTCACGTCCGCGTGGATCTGCGGTACCAGCGCCGCCGCGACAGCCTGGGGCACAGTTCCGCCGACGCGGTAGCCGTCGACGTGCTGGATCGTCTCGCGGATTTCGGTTTTCGGCTGCTGGAGCGAGCCGAGCAGACGGATCAGACCGCCGTGCGGACCGAGGAACCGGCTGACCGGGAAAGTCGTGGGACCGCTCGTTTCGCCACCCTTCGTGTCCTTGGCGGTCGCGGTGTGCCCGGAGACGGTGAACGAGAACGACCGATCGGTGAATTCCGCGCTGCCGCTCGCCTGCCCGCCGTTCTTGAGCGTCGCGTTGCCGACGAGCTTCGTCATCGGCAGGCCGGGCAGTACGCCATTGACGCCGACCGAGAAGTGCAGGCTGCGGACCTTGGAGAAGTTCTCCTTGGCGGCGGAGAGCAATCCGTCCGCCGCGGGCAAGGGGGGTGCCGCGGTGCAACCGCCGACCAGCCCGAGGAGCAGCAGCGCCGGCAGGACACGTCGGCTGAGCATGGCCGAGAGCCTACTTGGTTGGCCCGATCCTTTCGGATGGTGTCCTTCCGGCCACTGTCGACAGAGGTCCGAGCGCACCAGACTGACTGCTCGTGACCGTTGAGACTCGTCCTGCCCGCCGCCTGCACCGCGCCTGGTTCGTCGCGGCGGCCGCGTTCGTCGCCCTCCTCGCCGCCGCCGGCTTCCGCGCCGCGCCGGGTGTCCTGATCGATCCGCTGCACGAAGAGTTCGGTTGGTCCCGCGCCACGATCGGCTCCGCCGTCTCGGTCAACCTCGTCCTATACGGCCTCTTCGCGCCCTTCGCCGCGGCGCTGATGGAACGGTTCGGTATCCGCCGGGTCGCGGCTACCGCGCTGTGCGTCGTCGCGCTCGGCGCGGGCGGCACGGTCTTCATGAGCGCCAGCTGGCAGCTGATCCTCTGCTGGGGCGTGCTCGTCGGCCTCGGTACCGGCTCGATGGCGATGAGCTTCGCCGCGATGGTCGCGACGCGTTGGTTCGTCCGCCACCGCGGTGTCGTAACTGGCGTACTGACCGCCGCCGGAGCGACCGGTCAGCTGATCTTCCTGCCGTTGATCGCGTCGCTCGCGGTGGACGACGGCTGGCGGACTGCGTCCATGGTCATTGCCATCGCGGCTCTCGCGGTGGTCCCGGTCGTGCTGTTGGCCGTACGCGATCATCCTGCCGACGTCGGCACTGTCGCGTACGGAGCGCCCGAAGGCACCGAAGTGGAGCGCCCGGCCCCGAAGGTCGGCACTGTCCGCCGAGGGTTGACGGTGCTGTTCCAGGCCGCGCGCACCCGTACGTTCTGGCTGCTCGCTATCGGGTTCGCCATCTGCGGGGCGACCACGAACGGGTTGGTCAGCACACACTTCGTCCCGGCCGCGCACGACCACGGCATGCCGCAGACGACCGCGGCGAGCCTGCTCGCGCTGGTCGGCGTCTTCGACGTGGTGGGAACGATCGCGTCGGGATGGCTCACCGACCGTGTCGACCCACGGATCCTGCTCGGCGTCTACTACGCGTTGCGGGGAGTTTCGCTCGCCCTGTTGCCGCAGCTGTTCACGAATTCGGTCCAGCCGAGCATGTGGGCGTTCATCCTCTTCTACGGCCTCGACTGGGTGGCGACCGTTCCGCCGACGGTCGCGCTCTGCATCCGCTCCTTCGGCGAAGCCGGGCCGATCGTGTTCGGCTGGGTTTTCGCCTGCCACCAGCTGGGCGCGGCGTTCGCCGCTTCCGCCGCCGGCGCGGTGCGCGACCAGCTCGGCGATTACGCGGTCGCCTGGTACGTCGCCGCCGGGCTCGCGGTCATCGCCTCGGTCGCGTCGCTGTCGATCACCCGGTCAAGCAAAACTCAGAAACCCCAGCTCGCCCACCTCGCGTGAACCCGTCTCCGATGTGGGTGACCCGTGAAACATGGCGTTAACACGTGCTGGTTAGGGTTCGGCCATGGATCGCCAGCAGGAATTCGTGCTCCGCACTTTGGAAGAGCGCGACATCCGTTTCGTTCGCCTGTGGTTCACCGACGTGCTGGGATTTCTGAAGTCCGTCGCGGTCGCGCCCGCCGAACTGGAGGGCGCGTTCAGCGAGGGCATCGGGTTCGACGGCTCGGCCATCGAAGGCTTCGCGCGCGTCTACGAGTCGGACATGGTCGCCAAGCCCGACCCATCTACGTTCCAGGTGCTGCCGTGGGAGACCCCGGAGGGCGGCCCGTACTCCGCGCGGATGTTCTGCGACATCGCGATGCCCGACGGTTCGCCGTCCTGGGCCGACCCGCGGCACGTGCTGCGCCGCCAGCTGTCGAAGGCCAGCGAGGCCGGGTTCACCTGCTATGTGCACCCGGAGATCGAGTTCTTCCTGCTCGCCAACCTCCCCGACGACGGCAGCGAGCCCGAGCCCGCCGACAACGGCGGCTACTTCGACCAGGCCAGCCACGCCACCGCGACGCACTTCCGCCGGCACGCGATCGAGACCCTCGAGGCGATGGGCATCTCGGTCGAGTTCAGCCACCACGAGGGCGCGCCGGGTCAGCAGGAAATTGACCTTCGCTACGCCGACGCGCTGACCATGGCCGACAACGTGATGACGTTCCGTTACGTCGTCAAGGAGGTCGCGCTGACCCAGGGCGTGCGCGCGACCTTCATGCCGAAGCCGTTCACCGACCAGCCCGGCTCCGGCATGCACACCCACGTCAGCCTGTTCGAAGGCGACCGCAACGCGTTCTACGACGCGGAGGACCCGCACGAGCTTTCCGAGACCGGCAAGGCGTTCGTCGCCGGCGTCCTGCACTACGCCAAGGAAATCTCCGCCGTCACCAATCAGTGGGTCAATTCCTACAAACGGCTGATCAGCGGCAGCGAGGCTCCGACGACGGTGTCGTGGGGCAGGGCGAACCGCTCGGCGCTCGTGCGCGTGCCGATGTACTCGCCGGGCAAGGCCTCGTCGCGGCGCGTGGAGATCCGGACGCTCGATTCGGCGTGCAACCCGTACTTGGCCTACTCGGTCATACTGGCCGCGGGGCTGAAGGGCATCGAAAAGGGCTACGAGCTGCCGCCGCCCGCCGAGGACAACATCTGGCAGCTGTCGGACTCCGAACGCCGTGCCGCCGGTTACTCGCAGTTGCCGCAGAACCTCGGCGAGGCGCTTGCCGAGATGGAGAAGTCGGAACTGCTGCCGGAAGCGCTCGGCGAGCACGTTTACGACTTCTTCTTGCGCAACAAGCGGGTCGAGTGGGACAACTACCGGAGCGCGGTCACTCCGTACGAGCTCCGGACCCTGTTGCCGATGCTCTGACGGGCCCCCGGGCCGTGCTCCGACGTTGGGGAGGCATCGGAACATGGGAAAAAGACTGCCCGCCGTACTCGCCGCACTGGTCGCGGCGGCGGGCTTGGCCACCGCGCCGCCGGCGGTCGCGATGCAGGATGAACCCGCGGTCGACGCGGCGGGCCTGCACTTCGACCTCGATCGCGCCGACATCCCGTTCCTGCAGCACCGGATGGCGACCGGTCAGCTCACTCCGACCCGGCTGACCAGCGCGTACCTCGCCCGGATCCGGGTGCTGGACCCGAAGGTCAACGCCGTCCTCGCGCTCAACCCGGCCGCGCTCGCGCAGGCCGCGGCCAGCGACGTCCGGCACCGGACCGGTCGCACCCGCGGTCCGCTCGACGGGATCCCGGTGCTGGTCAAGGACAACGTCGACACCCACGACCAGCAGACCACCGCCGGTTCGCGCGCGCTGCGGAGCCGCCCGGCGAAGGACGCCACGCTGATCACCCGGCTGCGCGATGCGGGAGCGGTGATCCTCGGCAAGGCGAACCTGTCCGAATGGGCCAACTTCCGCGCCGCGAAGCCGACTTCCGGCTGGTCCGGCGTTGGCGGGCAGACCAACAACCCGTACGTCCTGGACCACAACCCGTGCGGGTCCTCCGCCGGCTCCGCGGCGGGCGTCGCCGCGTCGCTCGCGCAGGTGGCGATCGGCAGCGAGACCGACGGGTCGATCGTGTGCCCGGCCGGGATGACCGCGACCGTCGGCCACAAACCGAGTCTGGGGCTCGTCAGCCGCACCGGCGTCGTGCCGATCTCCGCGGAACAGGACACGGCGGGACCCATCGCGCGCAACGTCGTCGACACCGCGCTGACGCTCTCGGTGCTGCAGGGTCGCGACCCGTCCGACCCGGCCACCCTGCGCTACCCGTCGACCCAGCCGACCGACTACGCGAAACTTCTCCGCCCCGGCGTCCTGCGGGGCGCCCGGATCGGCCTGTGGCGGCTGCCGGTGCTCGGCCCGGACACGGACGCCGTGGTCAGCAAGACGAAAGCCTCGCTGGAACGCGCCGGTGCGACAGTCGTCGAGGTGACCCTGCCGTACCAGGACCGGCTCTCGGCGCTGGAGTTCCCGGCGCTGCTGACCGAGTTCCACCGCGACATCGACGCCTATCTCGCCACGCGCCCCACCGGCCCGCGGAACCTGGCGGACCTCATCGCGTACAACCGCGCTGACCCGCTGGAACGCACTTGCTTCGCTGGTCAGGAACTGTTCGAGCAGGCGCTCGCCGCGCCCGGCCCGCAGGATCCGACCTACCTGAAGAACCGGGCCGAGCTGCAGGACCTGTCGCGCCGGTCGGTGGACGAGACCCTCGCGAAGTACGACCTGGACGCCATCGCGTCGCCGACCAACCCGCCGGCCTGGAAGACGGACTGCAAGGTCGGCGACAACGACGTGATCCCGTCCTCGACCCCGGCCGCGGTGGCGGGGTACCCGGCCGTCACCGTCCCGGCCGGTTCGGTCGGACCGCTGCCGGTGGGGATTTCGTTCATGGGCGGACAGTGGAGCGACGGGAAGATGCTCGCGCTGGCCGCGGACTACACGCGGGTCGCACCGGCTCGGGTTCCGCCTCGGTACCTGCCCCGGTTGCCTGGGTAAGCCTTTCGGGGTGATGGCTTGTCGGCCGCCGGTCAGTGCACTGCACTGGCCGGCCGCTTTCGTTTTCGGCAGGTGCCGCTGCGGATCGGTGGGCCTGCGCAGCTGGCTGACCTGCGTAATCGGGTTGCGCGGGTGTCCGCGAAGGGGTGGACTTGGGCTGGTTCGAGGGCGTCTGGGCGGAGACCTGGGTCACTCAAGGGCTCTCCGGAGCCCGTCCGAGCGCTCCCGGGCACCCGCGAACCGGTCGAATCGACCCGCTGTCAAGGCTCTGACCAGCGTCGATGCCGTTAAGTGACCCCCCTGTTTTCGGGTGGTTGGAAGGCATGTAATCTTCTCTTCGTCGCCAGGAACACCGGGCCGGCGGGGCCGAAAGCCTCACCGACCAGGAGCCAGGGCCGAGCGGGTTGACACCGCGAAACGGACCAGGTAATGTTCAGCGTCGGCCCACGAGCGGCCGCCGACTCCCTACGACTAGCTTGTAGGTACCGGCATGCTCGACCAAAAGCTTGAAATAACGCATCGAGCTTGGCCTGGTTGATTCCGGGTTTGGTTCGGGGTGTGTTGCTTGAGAACTCAACAGTGTGCTAGTGAACTAAGCCAGTAGAGCTTATATGAAACCCCCTCGTCGGGGTTTCCTTTGAGAATGATTGATTGAGAGTAGTCTCGATCGAACTCGTACAGCATTGTTGGAGAGTTTGATCCTGGCTCAGGACGAACGCTGGCGGCGTGCTTAACACATGCAA
>NZ_BAAAHV010000032.1:0-40224 GCF_039525725.1 Amycolatopsis albidoflavus | reverse complement strand
GTGAACTGGGCCTTGAACTTGTCGAACGACCCGAACGCCTCGTCGATCGCCGCCGCCAGCTCACCGGTCGGCTTGTCCCCGCCCTCCGGCGACAGGATCTTCCACCACACCACGTGGTTGGCGTGCCCGGCCAGGTTGAACGCCAGCGTCGTCTCCAGGCCCACGATCGAGCCGAAATCGCCCGCCTCGCGCGCGGCGGCGAGCTTGTCCAGCGTGTCGTTCGCGCCCTTGACGTAGGTCGCGTGGTGCTTGCTGTGGTGCAGCTCGTTGATCTCGCCCGAAATGTAGGGCGCGAGAGCGCCGTAGTCGTAATCGAGTTCGGGCAGCTCGTACCGGGCCATGGGCCCTCCTTCTGGTCGACGCGCGGTTTTGCTTGGCGGCTTCCCTCGCGGGAGCCTTCTGAAACCGAGCCTCGTACTTCAAGCTAGGTGGAGGTCAACCGGCTGTGACCCGGGTCATGCCGAGGGATCGCGGTACTGCGCGAGGTCGCGGGCCAGTTCGTCGAACACCGCCACGTTGTGCTCGAACGCGACCACGGATTCGTCGATCACCCGGGCGCGGTCGTCCTCGCTCCACGGCGCCTCGTCGAGCTTCGCGCGATAGCGGTCGCGGAACGCGGGGGCGCTGCCAATCTCGTCGAAGCGGTAGAAGAGTGTGCCCGCCTCGGCGAGGTCGAACTTCTTCTCCAGCAGCCGCCGGATGATCTGGCCGCCGGCGATGTCGCCGAGGTAGCGCGTGTAGTGATGTGCCACGAACCCGCCGGACCAGCGTGACGCCTCGGCGATCCGCGCGGCGTAGGCCTCGGTGGCGGCGAGCGGGGCGATCTCGGTGCGCCAGCCGGGGCCGACCAGGCGGGCGAGGTCGCGTTCCAGCGCGGGCAGCCGGCGCAGCTCCTCGAACACGAACTCGCCGCCGACCGGGTCGTCGGCCATCGCGTCGCCGGCGCGCTCGATGGCCTGGTAGATGAAGTAGTACTGGGTGGCGAGCGCCGCGTAGCCCGCCAGCGTCAGCTCGCCGCCGAGCAGCGCGTTCATGTACGTGGAGTGATTGGCCTTGTCGTGCACTGTCCTCGTGGACGCGCGCAGCTGTCCGGAGAACGGGCTGGCTTCGAGGTCCGCGGTCACCGTCATCAAAGGCCTCCGACGTTCTTTATGACAAGCTGTCAGAAAGAACTGTAGGCCACGACCCGCACTTAGGCTACCCTAAAATCAGCCGTTTTCACTCGAACCTACCGCCCGGCGGACGAACCGCACGGCGGCTTCGATGGCGTCTTCCAGCTGGTCAGCGGGCACATCGATGACCTGGCGGCTGCCGAGGGCCGCGGTGATCATCGGGACCACCACGTCGAGGTCCTGCGCGGGCCAGCTGCCCGCGTCGACTCCGGCGAGCAGCACCGAGCGCAGCTGTTCGATGATCGGGTCGGCGTGCGCGCTGATCCGCTGATACGCCGCGGGCGCGAGCGCGGACTCCAGCGCGGTGCCCGGCGGGAGGTGGTGTTCGGCCAGCACGCGCAGCTGCAGCCGGACGAACGTGGCCAGCTGGGCGACAGGGTCGGCTTCGGCGTCCACCGCCGCGCGCAGCCGCTCGACATACCGCGCGGCCTCGTCTTCCACGAAGGCGACGAGCAGGCTTTCCTTGTCCGGGAAGTGGTTGTACATCGCGGTGCGGCCGAGCCCGGCCTCCGCGGCGACGCCGGCGAGCGTGATCGCGTCGAACCCGCGCTCGTACAGCTGCGCGCGGACGACGTCGAACACCCGTGACCGCACTTCGCGGCGGTGCGCTTCGAGCGAACCGCCCAGCACCTTCGGCACTCGCGCCACCCCTTCCCGTGCGAAACACTTTAGGGGACCGCGCAAAACGAATCAGTCGTCGAGCGTCCAGGTGTGCACCGGCTCGCCCTCCGCGGAGAGCTCGAGGTACCGCCGCAGCATCCAGTTGAGCGCGGTTTCGCGGTCCGCTCCGCGTTCGTGCGCGCGCAGCACGTAGTCCCGCTGCCAGGTCGCGCCGCTGCGGCGGGCGAGGCAGCGGCGTTCGATGATGCCGAGGTAGCGCACCCGGGCCTCGTCGGACACGTCCGAACGGCGCAGGCCTTCGTGCGCCAACGGCAGCAGCACGCGCAGCGCCAGTTCGTCCGGCGGGATCCAGCCGATGCCGGGCCAGTACAGCTGTGCGTCGAAACCCTTCCGCGCGCCCTCGTACAGATTTTCTTCCGCTGCCTGGAACGACATCTGCGACCAGACCGGACGCTCCTGCTCGGCCAAGGCGCGTTGCGCGCCGTAGAAAAACGCCGCGTTGGCCACGATGTCGGCGACCGTCGGGCCGGCGGGCAGCACGCGGTTTTCGATGCGCAGATGGGGCAGGCCGTCGACGACGTCGTACACCGGGCGGTTCCATCGCCAAATCGTTCCGTTGTGCAGCCGCAGTTCGGAAAGTTTTGGCGCCTGCCCGGATTCCAGCGCTTCGATCGGGTCCTCGAGATCAGTCTCCGGCAGTAGACCTGGAAAATAGCGGACGTTTTCCTCGAACAGGTCGAAGATCGACGTGATCCACCGTTCGCCGAACCACACCCGCGGCCGGACGCCCTGGTTTTTCAGCTCCTCCGGCCGGGTGTCGGTGGCCTGCTGGAACAACGGGATCCGGGTTTCGTGCCACAGCGCCTTGCCCAGTAGGAAAGGAGAGTTCGCGGCGACCGCGATCTGCACGCCGGCCAGGCATTGCGCGGCATTCCAGTGCGCCGCGAATTCCTCGGGGGCCACTTGCAGATGTAATTGGACCGAAGTACAGGCGGCCTCCGGGAGAATGGACTCCGCGTAGTGCCGCAGCCGTTCCGGCTGGGCCCCGGGCAGCGCGGGCCCGTCCATCGCGAGAGCGATCCGCTCGCCGCGCGCGGCGAAGATCTCGTCGTTCAGCGACGAATAGCGCGTTTTGTGGGAAAGCCACTTTTGGTCGAAGTGTTCCGGGCGCAGCGTCGGAAGAACGCCGATCATGGCCACCGTCGAGCCGGTGTGGGCCGCGCTTTCCCCGGCTTTCGCGAGGTAGGCGTGCAGGTCTTCTTCCAGTCGCAGCGCGGAATCCCCGGCGAGCGGGCGCGGCGGCACGTTGAGTTCGAGGTTGTGCTGGCCGAGTTCGGTGGTGAACGCGTCGTCGTCGAGCGCCTCCAGCACGACCGAGTTGGTCATCGACGGACGCAGCTGCCCATCCACCAGGTTCAGCTCGACTTCGAGGCCGATGTTCTTGCGGGGAAAGGAAAAGCTGCCGTCGGTGAGCATCCGCGCCAGGGTGTCCAGGCAGCGCTGGACCTTCCGGCGGTACCGTCCGCGATCGAGCCGGCCGGGGTGTGCCGAGAGATCCGTACCCATTGTTCGACGCGCTCCTTGGCTGCTGTCCGCAGTGGTCTGGGCGGCTAGTACGCCAGGCAGACCACCGTCGCACAGCGGGTGGCGATGGGCTAGCGGCCAAACTGGTGCTCTCCGTCACCGGAAGTTGACCCTGCGCGAAAATACGCCGTTTGCAGTAAATGGCGCCACGCGTTCGGACCAATCGGCGCGGGTTCGGGCGGGTGCGAGACTGTCCGATGTGGCTCAACTGATCTTCACCGAGGACCGGGCGCATCCGGGGCTCGACGACTTCCGCGACCTGTCCACAGCGGACCGTCGCCCGGACCGCCCCGGCGGGCGCGGGCTGGTGATCGCCGAAGGAACCGTCGTGGTCGGACGGCTGCTTGCTTCGCGCTATCCGGTGCGAGCGCTGCTCGGCGTGGAGAGACGGCTGCGGGAACTGGAAAACGAACTCGCGGCCGTCGACGTGCCGGCGTATGTGACGTCGGCGGAGACGATGGCCGACGTGGTCGGTTTCCACCTCAACCGCGGCGTGCTCGCGGTCGCGGACCGCCCGGAACCGCCGACGGTTTCCCAAATCGTGGACAGCGCACAGGTTTTGGCGGTTCTCGAAGGCGTCGGCGACCACGAGAACCTCGGCGCGCTGTTCCGCAACGCGGCCGCGCTCGGCGTCGGCGGGATATTGCTCGGTCCAGGTTGTTCGGATCCGCTTTACCGGCGCAGTGTGCGCGTTTCGATGGGACACGTGCTGCGCGTCCCGTTCGCGACTTTCGACAGCTGGCCCGGCGGGCTGGATGTGCTGCGGGCACGGGGTTTCACGGTGGCCGCGCTCACGCCGCGCGCGGATTCCGTGCCGCTGCGCGGATTGCGCGAGAAGGTGCCGGGCCCGATCGCGCTGCTGCTCGGCGCCGAAGGACCGGGGCTGACCGACGAGGCGATCGAGGCCGCGGACGTCGCGGTCCGCGTGGAGATGGTGTCCGGCGTCGACTCGCTGAATGTCGCCACGGCCGCGGCGATCGCGTTCCACGAAGTCTCGGCGGGGGTCTCCCCACTAGAGTGACCCCCGGCACGTTTCTTGCGGGGAGGGGCACCATGGAGCTGCGGATCCGCGGCGAGCAGGCGGTGCTGGCCGGGCCGGGCGGCGAGCACGCGCGCGAGGTCGACCCGCGCCGGCTCGCGATCGGCGCCGACCTGGCGCAGGACCTGCACGAGTGGGCGCGCGTCGCGTCGGCGGTGACGCGTTCCGAGTCAGACGCCGATGTCGCCGGTTCGGTCGTGTCGCAGCGCGGCCGTCAGCTTGCCGCGCGCCTGGCCGCGGTGATGGGCACCGAGGTGCGTTTCGTCGATCCGGTGACTGGTGTGGAGACGGTGGTCGAACCGCCGCCGCGGCCGGATCAGCCCGCGCGGGCCGCGACTCCGAACGAGCCGACGCCTTGGTTTACCGGGCTTACGGTGTCGGCTTTCGCGGCTGCCGTGGTGATCGTGGCGATGCTCGCGCTGGCTGGCACGCTCGCGCGGGAGACGAGTACCTGGCTTGCGTTGATCGCGTCGCTGGTGGTCACCGGCGGGGTCGCGCCGTCGCTGTGGCTGGGGCGGAAGGTGCCGATCCTGCGCTGGGCGGTGTACGGCGCGGGCGGCGGGCTGGCGGTCGCGTGGATCGGCGTGCTGGCCACGGTGTTCTGACTCGCGGATACTGAGCCGATGGCTCCGCTCGACCAGCTGCGCGCCCTCTGCCTCGCCCTGCCCGAAGCCACCGAACGGCTCAGCCACGGCGAACCGACGTGGTTCGTCGGCGGGCGCAAGACGTTCGTGATGTTCGCCGACCAGCACCACGACGACCGGCTCGCGTTCTGGTGCCCCGCGCCGCCCGGCGTACAGGAGGAATTGGTGCGGACCGAGCCCGAGCGGTTTTTCCGGCCGCCCTACGTCGGACCGCGTGGGTGGCTCGGCGTGCGGCTTGACGTGGACGTCGACTGGGTCGAGGTGGACCAGATCGTGCGTGAGGCTTATCGGCACGTGGCGCCGAAGAAGCTGGCCGCGTTGCTGGACGCATGAAAGCCGGAACGCGCTGGGCGGTTCCGGCTTCAAGCCAGTCAGTCAGGTCAGCCGCGCTGGGTGCGGACTCCGAGCAGCACGTCCTCCCAGGACGGCACGATCGGATGGTTCTTCTTCGCCTTCGTGCGCGGCTGCTCGGCTTCGTCGCCGTCAGACTCGCCCGGGACGCGCGGGATTTCGCGGGTCTCGTCGTCGCCCTCGTCCGGACCCTCGATGGCGCGCGGCTCCTCGACGGCGTCGAGCGTCGGCTGCACCACCGAATCACGGGCCGGGGCCAGCGCGCGCACGGTGCGCGGGGCGACGTACGAGTTCGGGTTCAGCAGGACTTCGGCGTTCTCGTCGAGCGCGTGCACCGTTCCGCCGTGTGCGCCGGGCGAGAACGACCAGTGCGCGCGGTTGTCGGAGCGGCCCGCTTTCCAGCGCAGCACGACGACCCACTTGCCGTCGTCGCCGCGCCAGGCGTCCCACGAGGCCTGGTTGTAGTCGTGGCCGCGGACGCCGAAGGCGTAGGCGATGACCTCGCCGAGCGTCTGGACGTCGGGCCCGTCCTCGCGGACCGGGTGCGCCGACTGCGCGAGCTCCGCCGTGCGGGACCGTTCGAGCAGCACCGGGTAAGCGAAGCGCTCCACCCGCTGCGTCGAGACGCCCGCGCTGCTCGCGACCTGCTCGACGGACTCGCCCGCGCGGATTCGCGCCTGGATCTCGCGTGGCCGCATCTGGCTCTCCAACTCGATCTCGATCTGGCCCAGCCGGGCTATGTCCCCCCTCGCCGCCGCACGCAGTCTCTCGTCGGCCGGGAGCAGGAAGCGGGTACGGCTCGCCGGGTCCTCCAGCACGAGGGACTTCCCGTCCTCGTGCAGCCCGACCACCCGCAACGCCCGCATTTCTCGCCTCCCCGGTGTTCACCTTTGTGGGTGCCCACGTTAGAACGGCGCGTCGGCTTGACGTGCGAGGCGCGCCGACGCCTCACCCATCCGAACTCAATCCGACGACACTTTCCCGGCCATTTTCGTGGTCCCGCTGATCGGTTACCGCCGTGACACGCCGACCACGGTGTGTCACGAACGAGTGGTCGTCAACGCGAACCGCCCCGCGAGCCGGGCGGCAGGCGGGGCGGTTTGGGCGTTTTTCGTTCAGCCGAGCCGTTCCACGACGTATTCGATGCTCTGGGTGAGCTTCGTGACATCGTCCGGGTCGATCGCCGGGAACAGGCCGACGCGCAGCTGGTTGCGGCCCAGCTTCCGGTACGGCTCGGTGTCGACGATCCCGTTGGCGCGCAACGCCTTCGCGACCGCGGCCGCGTCTACTTCGTCGGCGAAGTCGACCGTGCCGACGACCTGCGAGCGCAGCTCCGGGTTCGTCACGAACGGCGTGGTGTACGAGGTTTTTTCGGCCCATTCGTACAGCCGGGTCGAGGATTCCTTGGTGCGCGAGGTGGTCCAGTCGAGGCCGCCCTGGCCGTTCATCCACTCGATCTGCTCGGCGAGCAGGAAAAGCGTGGAGACGGCGGGGGTGTTGTAGGTCTGGTCCTTGCGCGAGTTGTCGAGCGCCGTGGTGAGCGACAGGAATTCGGGGATCCAGCGGTCGCCGCCGCCGATCTCGCCGATCCGCTCGATCGCGGCGGGCGAGGCGAGCGCGATCCACAGCCCGCCGTCGGACGCGAACGACTTCTGCGGCGCGAAGTAGTAGACGTCGAAGTCCTCGGCCTTGACCGGAAGGCCGCCAGCACCGGACGTCGCGTCGATCGCGACCAGCGCGCCGTCGCTGCCCTCGGGACGCTGCACCGGCACCGCGACACCGGTGGAGGTCTCGTTGTGCGCCCAGCCGACGAGGTCAGCGCCCTGCTGGTAGGCGATCTCCGGCGCGCTGCCCGGGTCGGCCTTGACCACGACCGACTCGCCGAGGAACGGGGCCTTGTTCGTGACGGTCGCGAACTTCGACGAGAACTCGCCGTAGGTGAAGTGCTGGGCGCGCTCGCGCACGAGGCCGAACGCGGCGGCGTCCCAGAACGCGGTCGTCCCGCCGTTGCCGAGGATGACCTCGTAGCCGTCCGGGAGCGAGAACAGCTCGGACAGCCCGGCGCGCACGCGGCCGACGAGCGACTTGACCGGCTTCTGCCGGTGCGAGGTGCCGAGGTAGGTGGAACCGGACCGGGCGAGGGCGGCGAGCTGCTCTTCGCGGACCTTCGAGGGTCCGCAGCCGAAGCGGCCGTCGGCCGGCTTGAGGTCTGCTGGGATCGTCAACTCAGCGTCGGTCATGTGCGTAGTCTCTCAGGTCGGGACAACGCAGGTAACGGCGGTTGGCGGGTGTCCGACATGTGGAATCGTGACGGAAACGCACGGTTACCGGCCGCGCTGGGGGTGGGTTGCGCTCTTCGCCTTGGCGGCGTTGGTGCACCCGTGGGATTCGACTGCGCTGATCGGCCTTCCGGTCGGGCTCGCGGTGACGCTGCTGCTGGTTTTCGTGCCGCGATGGCCGCGGTGGTCGTTCCCGCGACGGCTGGCCCCGCCCGCGGTGTTCGGGCTTTCGGCCGGATGCGCTGGGCTGGTTGCGGCGGGCGTGATCAAGGAACCACCGGACCCGGACGAGGTCGGCTCGGCGCTTTTCGTGGTCATGGTCGTCGCCGCTTTCCTCGTGGGCTCGCTGTGGTGGTGGCGGCCGTGGCGTCGCCTGGCCCGCGTGCGGCCGAAGGGACCAATGCGCGAGGTCCGCGCGACGCTCGACGGGGATACCACTCAGTGGGACCACGGCCAGGAAATCCCGCATCTGCTGCGAGTCACGGTTCGCCCGCGCGGCTTCCTCACGCTGCTCGACTGCCCGCCGGAGCAGGCACTCGAACTCCGGCGAACCGGACGGCTGCGACTGGACGAGCCGGATGCGCGAGGCCGGGTCGCGGTGGAGATCGGCGGGGTGCTGACGTCGGGGAGCTACACGACTGATCCGACAGGACTGCCCACGCGGAAGCTCTCGATGCGAAGGCTGCGCTGGCGGGCCGCCGTCGCCGCGCCCGCCGCGGTGCTCGCGGTGGCGGTCGCGGTAGGCGGCGCGGTCGCGGCGTTCTGGTTCCTCGGCGGCTCCGGGTGGCCGGTGCTGATTCCCGCGCTGTTCTGGGGCGGGTTCGCGGTGGCGTGGGCCGGGCACATCCGGGCGGCTTGGCGATCCGGGTACGACTCGCTCGGCCCAGTCTGGGCGGCGCTGCCCGACCGGCACGTATGGCCCGATGATCTGGTGAGCGGCTGGCTCGTGCTCGAACCCGGCTGGTCAGGGCGGTTCAGCATCGAGCACTGCCCGCCGGAAATCGCCGCCGAGCTGATCGAGCACCGGCGGCTGTGGGTGTTCGGCCCGCCGCGGCTGGGCGGGGTCCTCGTCGGCCTGCCCGGCCAGGACTTCTACGCGGAGGCGTGGCTGTCCCCGACGGGACGGCCTGCTGACCTCGACGCCGAAGAACCCGACCTCGACGCCGAAGAACCCGACCTCGACGCCGAAGAACCCGACCTCGACGCCGAAGCAGAACCCGACGTCGAGGTCGAAGCGGGCTGACTCAGCGCCACCCGTTCTCGTCCAGCCCGCCGGGGATGGGCGCGGCTGGGTCGTACGGTGTGCGGCTGAAGATGAACGTCGCGAGGTTGAGGTGGTTCGCCGTCCCGTCCGCGGTGCGGCCGACGGTGAGTGTTTCGCCTGCGTAGTAGCCGTCGAGGCCGATCCAGGTGTCCGGGCCTTCGGGGCGGAAGCGCGACGCTCGCCCGGCTCCGACGGCTGGTGGAACGAGAGCCCGACCTTGACGCCGCAGAACCCGACGTCGAGGTCGAAGCGGGCTGACTCAGCGCCACCCGTTCTCGTCCAGTCCGCCGGGGATGGGCGCGGCTGGGTCGTACGGTGTGCGGCTGAAGATGAATGTCGCGAGGTTCAGGTGGTTCGCCGTCCCGTCCGCGGTGCGGCCGACGGTGAGGGTTTCGCCTGCGTAGTAGCCGTCGAGGCCGATCCAGGTGTCCGGGCCTTCGGGGCGGAAGCGCGAAGCCCGTCCGGCTCCGACGGCCGGGTTCAGCGAGATCAGGCCGTCGCCCTGCACGCGCAGGAAGTACGGCGACGGGCCCCAGTGCCACAGGCCGGTCAGTGCGAGCAGTTCCGGGTCCACAGTGGACGGAAGCCACTCGTCGGGCAGCGTGGGTTCGAGGTCGTCGGTGGTGGTGAGCAGGTCCAGGCAGAGCTGCGTGATGCCGACGCCGCCGGTGGAGTTCGCCAGGCACAGCGCGCCGGTGCCGCTGCGCGGGTCGACCAGGGTCGCGGCGAGGAAGCCGGGCATCGAGCCGGTGTGCCCGGCCAGGTGCCTGCCCTGGTAGCGCACGACCATCAGGCCGAGGCCGAACCCGGTCGACCACACCTCGGTGTCGTCGACGGTGTTCATCGTCCGCATTTCGTCGACCGTGTCGGCGGACAGCACGCCGCCGGTGTGGCCGCCGAGGAACGACGTCCAGCGGCCGAGGTCGGTGATCGTGGACCAGAGCTGGCCGGCCGGGGCCATCGCGCCGGCGTCCGGCCACTTCTCCGGCAGCAGCACGTCGGCGAACGGGTGCACGGCGAATCCCTCGGCGTGCGCGCCTTCCGGGTGCGGGGTCGTGCGGTTCATGCCCAGCGGGGTCAGGATTTCGTCGCGCACGACGTCGTACCAAGGACGCTCGCGGTGCCGGGCGACCAGTTCGCCGAGGACGCCGTAGCCGACGTTCGAGTAGTGGAACTTGGAGCCGGGACGCAGCTTCGTCGCGCCCTTCTCCAGGCTCGCGACGAGCGCCGCCCAGTCCGCGCCGGGCGCGCGTTCCCACCACTGGCCGGGCGATTCCGACGTGAGGCCGGACGTGTGCGACAGCAGCTGCGCGACGGTGACCGAGCCGAACGCGGTGCCCGGCAGGTGCCGTTCCAGCGGGTCGGTGAGGTCGAGTTTGCCCTCGTCGCGCAGCCGCATGACCGCGGTCGCGATCATCGTTTTGGTGATCGACCCCAGCCGGTACTGCGTGTCGTCGTCCGGGCGCTGGTCGCCGACGCGGCCGCGGGCTCCGGACCAGACGACCTCGCCGCCCCGCACGACAGCGGCGAGCAGGGACGGGGCGCGGCTGACGGACTGCTCCCGCGCGAGCCGTCGGTACAGGGCGAGTTCGGTGGAGTCGAGCATGGGCGTCATTCTGCCCGGGCGGCTCAGCCGAGCAGTTGCCGGTCCAGGGCCGTCGTCACCGCCGCCGTGCGGTCGGAAACGCCGAGCTTCGAGAACACCCGCAGCAGGTGCGTTTTCACCGTCGCCTCGCCGATGTGCAGCTCGCGGCCGATTTCGGCGTTGGTGCGGCCCTTCGCGACCAGCCGCAGCACTTCCACCTCGCGCGCGGACAGCGGCGAGGCCGGCGTCGGGTTCCGCATCCGGTGCACGAGCTTGCCCGCGACCGACGGCGCCAGCACGGTCTCGCCGCGATGCGCGGCCCGGATCGCACCGGCCAATTCGGTGCGCGACGCGTCTTTCAGCAGATATCCCGACGCGCCCGCCTCGACCGCGCGCAGGATGTCCGCATCGGTTTCGTACGTGGTGAGCACGACGATCCGGCGCGCGGGCGTCTCCTTGAGGATCGCGTGGATCGCGCCGACGCCGTCGAGGCCCGGCATGCGCAGGTCCATCAGGATGACGTCGGGCTGTTTCACGCGGTCCAGCGCCACCGCTTCGTCGCCGGAACCGGCTTCGCCGACCACCGTGAGGTCGTCCTCGGCTTCGAGCATGCCGCGCAGTCCTTCGCGCACCACGGGATGGTCGTCGACGAGCATGATCGTGATCACGCGGGCACCTCCAGTTCCAGTTCGGTGCCGCCGTTCGCGCCGGTCCGCACTTCCAGGGCGCCGCCCACCTGCTCGGCCCGCGAACGCATGCCGCGCAGCCCGAATCCGGTTCCGTCGGCGTCCGGGGTGAAGCCGCACCCGTTGTCGGCTACCCGCAACCGTATCGCTCCGTCCACAGCGGACAGCTGTACGCGGACGAGCGTCGCACCCGAATGCTTGCGCACGTTCGACAGCGCTTCCTGCGCCGCCCGCAGCAGCACCACTTCGACCGCAGTGGACAGTGGTGGCAGCGCTTCGTCCACTTCGCACTCAACCGGAATGCCTAGTTCCTCGGCGAGCCGATCTGCCTGACGCTGCACGGCTTCCGGCAGCGATCCAGTGGCCAAATCGGACGGTGCGAGCGCGGCGACCATCGCGCGCGCCTCGGCGAGATTCTCGCGCGCGGTACGGCCCGCGAGCGCGAGATGTCTGCGCACTGTGGACAGATCAGTGTCCAGTTCGGACTCGATCGCCTGGGTCAGCGTGATGATGCTGGTGAACCCCTGGGCGAGCGTGTCGTGGATTTCCCGCGCCAGCCGTTCGCGTTCGGCGGCCGTGCCCGCTTCCCGCGACAGCCGCGCGACTTCGGCCTGGCTCGATTCAAGTTCGCGGATCAGCTCGGCGCGGGCGCGGCTCTGCTGCAGGACGTCGCTGGTGAACTTCCCGGCCAGCACGCTGAAGACGATGAGGATCGCGGTCATCGGCAGCAGGACCGACAGCAACTGGTTGTCCCAGCCGCCGTTCACCACCGCGGAGACGGGTTCGAGCAGGATCAGCAACGTCGTCGCCACGATCCCGGGGCGCAGCTCCAGCAGCATGAACACCAGCGGGCAGGCGAGGAACAGCACGAAGCTCGCCGCGGTGGTCGCGAGAATGGCGGTGGCGCTCAACGCGATCAGCGCCACCGCCGCGACGACCCGGGTGGTCTCGTTGTCCTCGCCGTGCACGACGCGCCGTCCCACGGCCAGATACCCGACGGCGATCGCGCCCAGCGCCGCTTCGGCCACGATCTTCGCGGCTGCCGAACCGTCGTTGATGAGCACCAGGACCGCGGTCGCCGTGTAGGCGACCGCGAACATCACCTCCCAGGACCAGTACGAGCGCTCCCACGCGTCGGCCTGGGTCACTTCGCTTCGTTCGTCCACCGGAACGTCACCCTCGCGAGCACCAGGCCCACCACGCACCACACCGCCAGCACCAGCGCCACCTTCGGAAGCTCCCATGTCCCCGCCATCTCCTGGGTCGCGGCCTCCGGCGGCAGGAACACCGAGCGGAAGCCCTGGCAGATCCATTTCAGCGGGAAGAACGACGCGACGTCGACCATGATCCTCGGCAGGTGCGTGATCGGCGTGACGAACACCCCGGAGATGAACTGCAGCACCAAGTACACCAGCTGCACCAGCGCCACGGTTCCGGTCGCGGACCGGGCGACCGAGCTGATCGCGATGCCCAGCAGCGTCGAGGAGACGATCCCGAGCAGCAGCACCCAGACCAGGGTCAGCCACTTCGCCGGGTCGGACGGCAGTTCGAGCCGGAACATCAGCATCGCGACCGCGCCCATCAGGACGGTCTGCGCCACGCTGGTCACCGCGACCATCACCATCTTGCCGACGAAGTACGCCGCTGCCGGCATCGGCGTGCCGCGCAATCGTTTCAGCGCACCGATTTCCCGGTCCGCCGCGATGCCGATGCCGACGCTGTTGAACGACGTCGACACGATGCCCGCGCCGATCATCCCGGCGGCGAGCAGCTGCCCGGACGACACCCCGGTCTGCGCGGTCGGGCCGTCGAGGATGGAGCCGAGCAGGATCATCAGCACCGCGGGCAGCGAGAAGGTGAACACCACCTGCTCGCGGTTGCGGAAGAACTGCCGCAATTCGAGCGCGCCGCGGGCGAGGCCGAGGCTGAACGTGCCCGGTACGGCCATGGTCGTGGTCACGGTTTTTCCCCGATCAGGTCGAGATAGACGTCTTCCAGGCTGGGGCGCGTCACGGTGAGGCCGGCGAGTTCCCCTTGCGCGCCGGCGAGTTGCGAGACGAGTTTTGTCGGGAACTGCGTGCGTTCCTCGTGACTGCCGCGATCGTCCTGCCACCGCACGACGGCCTCGGCGCGTTCGCGGCCGCCGAGCGTCGCCGGCGTCCCCTCCGCGACGACCGAACCTCGGGCAAGCACCGCGAGCCGGTCGGCCAGCGCTTCGACCTCGTCCAAGTAATGCGTGGTCAGCAGGATCGTGGTGCCCTCGTGGGCGAGCCCGTCGATGAGCGCCCAGAACTGCCGCCGCGCCTCGGGGTCGAATCCGGTGGTGGGCTCGTCGAGGAACAGCAGTTCCGGACGGCCGACGATGCCGAGCGCGACGTCCACGCGGCGGCGTTGCCCGCCGGACAGCGACTTCACCCGCGCGCCCGCCTTCGCGGTGAGGCCGACCTGGTCGATCACCTCTTCCGGATCGCGCGGGTTCGGGTAGTACTTCGCGAAGTGCCGCACGGTCTCCGCGACGGTCAGTTCCGCCGCGTCGGTGGCCGTTTGCAACACGATGCCGAGGCGGGCGCGCCACGCGCGTCCCGCGGTACCCGGGTCCTCGCCGAGGACAGCGGCTTCCCCCGCCGTTCGCCGCCGGTGCCCCTCCAGGATCTCGACGGTGGTCGTTTTGCCCGCGCCGTTGGGCCCGAGCAGGGCGAACACCTCGCCGTCGTGGATGTCGAGATCGATCCCGGCCACGGCGAGGTGGCCCGGGTACTCCTTGCGCAGTCCGCGCACTCGCACTGCTGTGCTCATGTCGTCAAGAGTGCGCCGCGAAGGCCGGTGAGCGGGACGTCCGGGCAGTGGAATCCGGCTGTCCACCGAACGGTGGACACGCTGGTTTCCCGTGGAACCACGCGACCCGCTGTTGACAAGTTGTCTAACATGACAAGATGTCTCACAAGCAGGTGACTGCCAGCGACGGAGTCCGCCTTTCGGTCCGGGTGAGCGGCAACCCGGACGGGCCCACAGTCGTGCTCGTGCACGGGTACCCGGACAACAGTTCGATGTGGGACGGCGTCGCCGAGGAGCTGCGCCGCGAGCATCGCGTGGTCGTCTACGACGTGCGCGGCGCGGGCGAATCCGACAAACCGCGAGCGCGCCGGGCGTACCGGCTCGATCAGCTCGCCGACGACCTCGCCGCGGTGGTCGGCGAGGTGCAGCCGGCAGGCAAGGTCCACCTCGTCGCGCACGACTGGGGTTCGATCCAGGCCTGGCACGCGGTCACCGGCGACCGGCTGCGCGGCCGGATCGCTTCGTACACCTCGCTTTCCGGGCCCAGTCTCGATCACGCGGGCGCGTGGTTCCGCGACCAGCTGACCCGGCCGACGCCGCGTCGCCTCGGGCACGCGTTGCGGCAGTTCCTGCACTCGTATTACATCGTCGCGTTCCAGGTTCCGCTGATCCCGGAACTGTTGTGGCGCACCGGAATCATGCGCACGATGATCCGGAAGCTGGAGCCCGCCGAGGCGTCGCCGAAGACGGCCGACGGCGTGCACGGCCTGAAGCTGTACCGGGCGAACATGGGGCCGCGGCTGTCTCGGCCGCAGCCGCGTCCGGCGGAAATCCCGGTGCAGGTGCTCGCGCCGACCGGCGACTCGTATGTCACCGCGCCGCTGCAGACCGAGGTCGAACGCTGGGTGCCGGATCTGCATGTCCGGCGTGTGATCGGGTCGCACTGGATCACCCGGACTAAGCCCGCGGTGGTTGCTTCTGCGGCTGCTGAACTGATCGCGTCGGTGGAAACCGGCGAGGAAACCCGCGCACTGCGTCGCGCTCGGGTCGGCGGCTCGAGCGGTCGCTTCGCGCATCGTCTCGTCGTCGTGACCGGCGCGGGCAGCGGGATCGGCCGGGAGACCGCGCTGGCGTTCGCGGCCGAGGGCGCGGACGTCGTGGTCAGCGACATCAACGGCGATTCGGCCGCGGAAACCGCGAAACTGGTGCGGGAGCGCGGAGTCGACGCCGGTGAGTACACAGTGGACTCTTCGGACGGCGAGGCGGTCGCCCGGTTCGCCGAGCAGGTGCGCGATGAATTCGGCGTGCCGGACATCGTGGTGAACAACGCCGGGATCGGCATGTCCGGCCCGTTCCTCGACACGACGATCGAGGACTGGGAGAAGGTCGTTGACGTCAACCTGTGGGGTGTGATTCACGGGTGCCGCGCGTTCGCGCCGATGATGAAGGAACGCGCCGAGGGCGGGCAGATCGTGAACCTCGCTTCGGCGGCGGCTTATCTGCCGTCAAAGATTCTCACCGCCTACGGCACCACGAAGGCGGCTGTTCTGGCGCTGAGCAATGGCCTGCGTGCGGAGCTGGCGGCCGAGGGAATCGGTGTCACAGCGGTGTGTCCGGGACTGGTGAATACCAACATCACCAGCACCACCAAGTTCGTCGGCGTGGACGAGGTCGAGGAGAAGCGGCGGCAGAAGGAATCGTCGAAGCTCTACGCCCGGCGCAATTTCGGTCCGGAACGAGTGGCGCGCGATATTCTGCGGGCGGTGGAGAAGAACGTCGCGATCCAACCGTCCACTCCGGAAGCGAAGGTCGCGCTGGTCCTTTCGCGACTGACTCCGGGTTTGCTGCGTGCGGCGGCGAAACTGGACGTCACGCCGTGAGCCGTCCGCGTCGGATGACCGCGCAGGCCCGGCGGGACGACCTCATCGCGGCGGCGCTGGACCTGTTCGGCACCCGCGCACCGGAATTGGTCACGGTGGACGACATCGTGGCGCGCGCCGAGGTGTCGCGGCCGTTGTTCTACCGGTATTTCCCGAGCCTGCGGGAATTGCAAATGCAGGCATTGCGGACAGTCACCGACGGCCTCGTCGACCGGCTCGCGACGCTTGAGGAAGGCCCGCCGGAGGAACGGCTGCGCGCGGCCGTGCGCGGTCTCGTCGATGTCGCGGCGCATTACCGCGAGGGCTACGTTGCGTTGTTGCGCAGCGGTTCGGTGATCGCGACGTCGGAAACGGACGCGGCGATTGACGAGGTCCGCAACCGGGCCGTCGAGCTGATTCTGGAAGCGCTGCCGATCCCCGAACCGTCGCCGTTGGTGCTGCTGACACTGCGCTGCTGGACCGCCGTGGTCGAGGGCGCTTTGCTGTCGTGGCTGCAGGAAGGCACCGTGCCGCGCGAAACGCTGGACGGCTGGCTCGTCGATCAGCTCACCGCGATGCTCGCCGCCACCGACGCGCACCTGGCCAAAACGCCGTGAAGGACTCCTTGAGGGAATCAGATTCCCTCAAGGAGTCCTTCACGGACAAACGGCTCAGGCCTGCGAGATGAGGTTCCAGCCCTCGACCTCGGAAGGCGTGCGCGGGCCCGGGCCGACGTACTTCGCCGACGGACGGACCAGGCGGCCGGTCTGCTTCTGCTCCAGGACGTGCGCCGCCCAGCCCGCGGTGCGCGCGGAGGAGAACATCGCCGGCATCATGTGCGGCGGCACCTTCGCGAAGTCCAGGATCACCGCGGCCCAGAACTCGACGTTCGTTTCGATCGGGTGGTCCGGACGGCGTTCGCGCAGCTCGGCCAGCGCGGCCTGCTCCAGCGCGGCGGCCACCTCGTAGCGTTCGGCGCCCAGTTCCTTGCAGGTGCGGCGCAGCACGCGGGCCCGCGGGTCCTCCGCGCGGTACACGCGGTGGCCGAAGCCCATCAGCCGCTCCTTGCGGTCGAGGATGCCCTTGACCAGCGCGCGGGCGTCACCCGAGCGCTCGACCTCCTCGATCATCGGCAGCACGCGCGCCGGGGCGCCGCCGTGCAGCGGGCCGGACATCGCGCCGATCGCGCCGGACAGCGCCGCCGCGACGTCCGCCCCGGTGGAGGCGATGACGCGCGCGGTGAAGGTGGAGGCGTTGAGGCCGTGCTCGGCGGCGGAAACCCAGTACGCGTCGACCGCCTTGACGTGCGCCGGGTCCGGTTCGCCGCGCCAGCGGATCATGAACCGCTCGGTGATCGACTTCGCCTCGTCGACCCGCGACTGCGGCACCGCGGGCTGGCCGATGCCGCGCGCGGACTGCGCGACGTAGGACAGCGCCATCACCGAGGCGCGGGCGAGCTGGTCGCGCGCGTCGGCGTCGGTGATGTCGAGCAGCGGGCGGTAGCCCCAGATCGGGGCGAGCATGGCGAGCGCGGCCTGGACGTCGACCCGCACGTCGCCGGTGTGCACCGGAAGCGGGAACGGCTCGGCGGGCGGAAGCCCGTGCCCGAACCGGCCGTCGACCAGGAGGCCCCATACGTCGCCGAAGGTCACCTTTCCGGCGAGGTCCTCGATGTCGACGCCGCGGTAGCGCAGTGCACCGCCGTCCCGGTCGGGTTCGGCGATTTCGGTCCGAAACGCGACGACGCCTTCGAGGCCAGGCCGGAACCCGTCGTCTGCTTCGTTGGTTGTGCTGATCGTGGAGGTAGTCACTCTTCGCGAACCCTTTCGATGCGCATTCCCCGGCTGTGTTGTGCACGCGCGGACGGGATACACGCTGGCTCCTGGCGCGCCTCATCGCACGGTGGGACAAACCATGCTCCCTTTACCCGGCTGAGGCAACGGAAGAAGTCGTGGTTTCGGTCACGATTACGAGAACGATTCAGTCCAGGTGAGCCGGGGACGCCACTTTCTCCCGTCCAGTGAGGTGACCGCAGACTGGTACCCCGGTGGACGGGAGGTGAATCCCGGCTTGCCGAGGCGGACGGAGGTCACGCTCGGTGAGCGGGGCGGACACCGGGCGTCCGCCGGGAGTGGCAAGCCGCGGCCGGGCGGAAATTGCGGAATCCTCGCCGGCGCGTTCCCGGCTTGTCCGAATTCTTTTCGAGTTCGGTGAACGGGCGCGGTCCGCGCCACGTAAACACTGCGTTTCCGAAGCAGGCGGAGCGCGCCCTCCGGTGGTAGACCTTGGCCATGCACCTGAGCCCGCAGGAACGCGACAAACTGCTGGTCCATGTCGCGGCGGACGTTGCTCGCAAACGGCTCGAACGCGGTGTCCGGCTCAATTACCCCGAAGCCGTCGCGCTCATCACCGACTACGTCATCGAGGGCGCCCGCGACGGGCGCACGGTCAGTGAATTGGCCGCTGGCGGGCGCACCGTGCTGACGCGGGCGCAAGTACTTGACGGGGTGCCGGAAATGGTGGATTCCGTGCAGGTGGAAGCGACTTTCCCGGACGGCACGAAGCTCGTCACGGTGCACGAACCGATCGGTTGAGGAGGAATTCTTGCGGCCAGGCGAGATCATTCCCGGCGACGAGCCGGTGCCGCTGAATCCGGGCCGTGCCCGGGTCCGGCTGCGCGTGCGCAACCTCGGCGACCGGCCGGTGCAAGTCGGGTCGCATTATCACTTCGCCGCGGTCAATCCCGGCCTGGAGTTCGATCGCGCAGCGGCTCGCGGGCATCGGCTCGACGTGCCCGCCGGGACCTCGGTGCGGTTCGAGCCGGGCATCGACCGGGAGGTCGACCTCGTGCCGCTCAGCGGAAACCGGCGGGTGCCGGGGCTGCGCGCCGAATACGCCGGGGAGTTCTGATGCCGGAGATCGACCGCGCCCGTTATGCCGAATTGTTCGGCCCGACGGCCGGGGACCGGATCCGGCTCGCGGACACCGACCTGCTGATCGAGGTGACCGAGGACCGGTCGATGGGTCCCGGCGGCAGCGGCGACGAGGTGCTTTTCGGCGGCGGCAAGGTGATCCGCGAGTCGATGGGCCAGGGCATGGCCACCCGCGCGGAAGGAGCGCCGGACCTGGTGATCACCGGTGCGGTGATTCTCGACCACTGGGGTGTCGTCAAGGCGGACGTCGGCGTCCGCGACGGCCGGATCGTCGGCATCGGCAAGGCGGGTAATCCGGACACCATGGACGGCATTGATCCGGCGCTGGTGATCGGGCCGTCGACGGAAGTGCTGGCGGGCAACGGGAAGATCCTCACCGCGGGCGGCATCGACTGTCACGTGCATTTCGTCTGCCCGCAGCTGGTGGACACCGCGCTCGCGGCCGGACTGACCACTTTGGTCGGTGGCGGCACCGGGCCGAACGAGGGCACCAAGGCGACCACGGTGACTCCCGGCGCCTGGAACCTCGGCCGGATGCTGTCCGCAATGGACGGACTGCCGGTGAATGTGTTGCTGCTGGGCAAGGGAAACACGGTCCGGCACGAGGCGCTGCGGGAGCAGTTGGCCGCCGGGGCGGGCGGGTTCAAGCTGCACGAGGACTGGGGCTCGACGCCGGCCGCGATCGACGCTTGTCTCACGGTCGCGGACGAATCCGGTGTGCAGGTCGCGATCCACACCGACACTTTGAACGAGGCCGGGTTCCTGGAGTCCACTGTGGAGGCGATCGGCGGCCGGTCGATCAACGCCTATCACACCGAGGGGGCCGGCGGCGGGCACGCGCCGGACATCATCGAGGTGTCCGGGATGGCGAACTTCCTTCCGTCGTCGACGAATCCGACCCGGCCGCACACCGTCAACACTCTCGACGAGCACCTCGACATGCTGATGGTGTGCCACCATCTGAACCCGTCGGTGCCCGAGGATCTCGCGTTCGCGGAAAGCCGGATCCGGCCGAGCACGATCGCCGCCGAGGACGTCCTGCACGACCTTGGCGCGATCTCGATGATGAGTTCCGATTCGCAGGCAATGGGCCGGATCGGCGAGGTGATCATCCGGACCTGGCAGACCGCGCACGTGATGAAAGGCCGCCGTGGTGCGCTTCCCGGCGACGGTGCGGCCGACAATCTGCGTGCCCGCCGCTACGTCGCGAAGTACACCATCAACCCGGCGATCGCGCACGGGATGGACGCGGAGATCGGTTCAGTCGAGGTCGGAAAACTCGCCGATCTTGTGCTGTGGGAACCGAAATTCTTCGGCGTGCGCCCGCATGTCGTGCTGAAAGGCGGCTTCCCGGCGTGGGCGGCGATGGGGGACGCGAACGCTTCGATCCCCACGCCGCAGCCGGTGCTCGCACGGCCGATGTTCGGTGCCGCACCTGCCGCGGCAGCCGCGTCCAGCTTGCATTTCGTGGCTCCGGAAGCGTTGGATTCCGGCTTGTCAGAACGATTCCGCCTCACCCGGCCGTTGGTTCCGGTCGCGAATACCCGCCGCCGGACGAAAGCGGACATGGTGCTGAACGACGCGACCCCGGCGGTACGAGTGGACCCGGACAGCTTCGCGGTGCGCGTGGACGGCGAGCTGATCGAACCGCATCCGGTGGCTGAATTGCCCATGGCGCAGCGGTATTTCCTGTTCTGATGGACCCGGTCGCCCTCATTCTCTCGGACTCCCGGTTCCCCGGTGGCGGACACGTGCATTCCGGCGGCCTCGAAGAGGTGGCGGCACGCGGCCTGGTCCGGTCCGAACGCGACTTGCCGGGATTCCTCTTTGGACGGTTGCGTACCGCGGGGCTCCTCGCCGCCGCGTTCGCCGCTGCCTCGGCGCATGCCGCTGCCCGAACCGTCGAGAGTGTCCATTGGCGACGGCTCGATCAGGAACTCGACGCCCGCACGCCTTCGCTCGCGCAACGGGAAGCGTCGCGGGCGCAAGGCCGGGGCACTGCGCGAGCCGGACGTGCCGCGTGGCCGTCGTCAGTGCTGTCGCAGCTGCTGGCCGAAACCCCGCGCCCGCATCATCCGATCATCAGCGGCGCGCTCGTCGGGATCGGTGGCGGCAGTCCGTTCGACGCGGCCATGGCGGTCGCCTATCTCGCCGTGAGCGGCCCGGCGAGCGCGGCCGTACGGCTGCTCGGGCTGGATCCGTTCGCCGTGAACGCGGTGGTCGCGCGGCTTGCCGGGCCGTTGCGCGAAGTCAGCGGACAGGCCGCCGAGACCGCCGGTGCCGATCCGGCCGATTTGCCAGCACCAGCGTCGCCGGCGCTGGATTTGTTCGCCGAGGAACACACTCGGCATCACCAGGAAGAGGTGCGTCTCTTTGCCAGCTGAACACGGTCACGGGCACTTCCACGCCGTCAACTTCGACCCGACTGCCGCCGAACCGGACCACTACGACGCGGCCCCGACCGCCGGGCGGGCGTACCGGATCGGCATCGGCGGCCCGGTCGGCAGCGGCAAGACCGCGCTCACCGCCGCGTTGTGCCGAGCGCTGGGCGGCGAATACAACCTGGCCGTGGTCACCAACGACATCTACACCACCGAGGACGCGGACTTCCTGCGCCGAGCAGGCGTTCTCGACCCGGAGCGGATCGAGGCGGTGCAGACCGGAGCCTGCCCGCACACCGCCATCCGCGACGACATCACCGCGAACCTCGACGCAGTGGAAAAGCTGGAGGAGAAGTTCCCCGGCCTGGAATTGGTCATCGTGGAAAGCGGCGGCGACAACCTGACCGCGGTCTTCAGCCGCGGACTCGCCGACAGCCAGATCTTCGTGGTCGACGTCGCGGGCGGGGACAAGGTGCCGCGGAAGGGCGGCCCCGGCGTCACGACGGCCGACTTGCTGGTGATCAACAAAACCGACCTCGCCCCGCTGGTCGGCGCCGACCTGACCGTGATGACCTCGGACGCCCACCACATGCGCGGCGAGCTGCCGGTGTTCGCCCAGTCCCTAGTGGACACTCCGGACGCTCCCGCCGTGGCGGACTGGGTGCGCTCGCTGGTGCCGGTCCGGCAGGGGTGAAGGCGCACGCGCGCTTGGTCGCCGTCCTCGACGACGGGCGGACGGTGCTGCGGGAACTGAAGTCGATGGCACCCCTGACGCTCGTCCCGCGCCGCCAGCGCAGCTCCGGCGCGATGGTGCACCTGGTCAACTCGGCCACCGCGCCGCTCGGCGGCGATGAGCTACGGCTCGAGATCCGAGTCGGGCCTGGTGCGGAACTGAAGCTGTCCGGCGTCGCGGCGACCCTCGCGCTGCCCGGTCTGCGCGCGGTGCCGAGTTTGTCCACTGTGGAGATCGTCGTCGAGGACGGCGGTTCGTTCGAGTATCTGCCGGAGCCGACCGTCGTCACCGCCCGGGCCGACCACGTCGCCGTGCTGCGTGCCGACCTGGCTGCTGATGCGTGGTTCCACACCCGGGAGGTGCTCGTCCTCGGCCGGGAGGGCGAGCGTCCGGGCCGGTTGTCGTCGACAGTGCACGTGACCTGCGGCGACGTCCCGGCACTCCGGCAGACGCAGACCGTCGGCGACCCGGCCTTGGACGCGAGCCTCGCGGTGCTGGCCGGCCACCGGGTGCTGGTCACGGAGATCGAGTTCGGCGGCCCGCCGCGGCGAGCGGAGTCCGGACCGTGGTGGTCGCGGACCCCGCTCGCCGCGGGCGGCACGCTGACGACCGCGGTCGGTCCGGACGTGGTGACCGCGTCGAGGCTCGGTTTAGCCGGCGGTGCGGAAAGTCGGCTCGGGCAGTGAGACCGGACCGGCTGTGCGGCACATGTCGTGGCAGCTGCTGTCGAGTGTGCAGCACAGCGAGCAGATCGCGCCGCCCTGGTTGGCGCAGTCGGCGATGTCGGGCAGTTCGTAGGCGTCGCCGCAGACCGAGCAGTTGTGCGTCGCGGTCGGGTCCTGGTCGGCCTCGGGGCCGGAAACGAGGTTGGGCCGCACCAGGTAGTACCGGCCGCGGGTGGCCGCCGCGAGCAGCGGCACCAGAGCAACGGCGATCACCAGCGCCAGCAGCGGGCTGAAGGCCGCTAGGTATTCGCCGAACGCGCCGAAGTACGCCGCGATCGACACCGCGGAAGCGATCACCATGGCGCCGAAGCCGACCGGGTTGATCTTGTGCAGGTAAGCCCGCTTGAATTCGATGTAGCGCGGGGAAAGGCCGAGCGGTTTCGCGATCACGAGGTCCGCGCATACCGCGCCGATCCAGGCGATCGCGACGTTCGAATAGAAGCCGAGGATCTTGTTCAGGAAACCGAACGCGCCGAACTCCATCAGCGCGAGCGCGATCCCGCAGTTAACCAGCACATACCAGGCGCGGCCCGGGTGGCGGTGCACTACGCGGGAGAAGAAGTTCGCGAACGACAGCGAGCCGGAGTACGCGTTCGTCGTGTTGATCTTGATCTGCGAAACCACCACGAACAACGCGGCGAAGGTGAGCGCGGCCGGTCCGAGCGCGGGCCGCACCGCCTCGAGATAGGGCGCGATCGGCTCCAGCGCCGCGGTCTTGCCGACCGCCCCGAGCGCGAGGAAGGCCAGCAGGGCGCCGCCGATCTGCTTGGCCGCGCCGAGCACCACCCAGCCTGGCCCGGCGGCGAGCACCGCGGCCCACCAGGAGCGCTTGTTCTCCGCCGTCTTCGCCGGCATGAAGCGCAAATAGTCGGCCTGCTCGCCGATCTGCCCGATCAGCGACAGCGCGATGCCCATCCCGAACCCGAAGCCGACCGCGGAGAATCCGGAACCCGCGCCCTCGATGCCGCCGAACGTCGCGAAATCGGCGAATCGGCCGGGTTCCCGCACGAGTACGACGACGAACGGCAGTACCAGTCCGGCGATCCAGATCGGCTGCGTCCAGGTCTGCATCTTCGCGACCGCGCCCATCCCGTAGAGCGCGAACGGCAGCACGATCAGCGTCGCCAGCAAGTAGCCGATCGGCAGCGGAATGCCGAGCGCCAGCTGGAACGCCTGACCCATGATCGAGCCTTCGAGGGAGAAGAAGATCACGGTGAAGCTGGCATAGACGAGCGAGGTGAGGGTGGACCCGAAGTAGCCGAATCCGGCGCCGCGGGTGAGCAGGTCCATGTCCACGCCGTAGGTCGCGCAGGCGCGCGCGATCGGTACGCCGGTCACGAAGATCACCACTGCGGCGGCCAGGATGGCGAGGACTCCTGAGGTGAAGCCGTAGGACAGCACGATGCTGGCGCCGATGGCGAAATCGGCGAGGTAGGCGATCCCGCCCAGCGCGGTCGTCGCGACGACGAACGGCGACCAGCGCCGGAACGATTGCGCGGCGAAGCGCAGCGAGTAGTCCTCGCGGTTCTCATTGGCGGCGAGCGCGGCGTAGGTGCGTTGTGGCTTTCGCGTGTCGTCGCGTTCGGACAGAGTTTCGGTCATCTGACCTGCCTCCGTAGCTGGGGACGGGTGCCGGAGCAGGTCGAAAGGTAGGTGCGGGCTGTATCGATCAGGGACCGGCCCGTGAACGGCGAGTTACAACTCGGCGTCCTGCGGTTACGGGCTCATGGCGGGCCGGGCGTGGCAGGAGTCACCGTTCGGTGGGTTTCGCCGGGACCGGCGACCCAATACCGTCGCTGGATAGCCGTGATTCGACACCCTCACCAGGGGTAACGGAGGTTGGGCCGGATGACACCGGAGATCGACGAGGCGGTCGTGCGGCTGCCTGGCATGCGGGTGGCTTACGACAGCGCGCCGTTTGACGAGTCGGCGCTCGCGGCCACGTGGCATGACCAGCTGGAAAGCTGGCTGAGCCAAGCGGTTTCCGAGGCGCTCGCGGAGCCCAACGCGATGGTGCTCGCGACCGCCGACGCCGAGGGCAGGCCCTCTTCGCGCACGGTTCTGTGCAAGGGCTTCGACGAACGCGGCGTGGTTTTCTACACGAACTACACGTCGACGAAGAGCCACGACCTCACGGCCACGCGCTACGCGTCGGCCACCTTCCCCTGGTACCCGCTGCACCGCCAGGTGACGGTCCGCGGCGAGGTCGAGAAGGTCAGCGCGGACGAGACGGCCGCCTACTGGGCCCAGCGCCCGCGCGGTTCGCAGCTGGGAGCGTGGGCGTCGCCGCAGTCGCGAGTGGTCGACGGCCGGCGCGCGCTGGACAACGCCCTGCGCAACATCGAACGCCGCTTCGCCGACGTCGAGCACATCCCGGCCCCGCCGCACTGGGGAGGCTGGCGCATCCGCCCGGACTTCGTCGAGTTCTGGCAGGGCCGCGAGGACCGCCTCCACGACCGCCTCCGCTTCCACCGCACCCACGACGGCTGGCACGTGGAGCGGCTGGCTCCCTGATCTTCGGATGGTTTCGGAAGCCGCCCCTGGGCTTTGGCCTGGGGGCGGCGTTTCGTTTCGCGGACCTCGCCATCGCGCGCCAGGCCCGCCGCGGCCCGTGCGAACGTCCGTGAGGGGAACCCTGAGGGAATCAGAGTCCCTCAGGGTTCCCCTCACGGACATCAGCGGGACCGCGTGGCCCGGACGTCGGCAATCCGGTCCTGACCAGCCTGCGGGGAAAATCACCTGCACCAGCTTCGTTAGCGCAACTAAGCTGATAGCTCGTGACCGCAGAACCGGGGATACGCCCGCCCCGTAACGGGGCCCGCAAGCTCCTCGGCCGGATCGTCGTCGACACTCGTCCGCTCAAGATTCCGGCTTTCCGGCGGCTGTGGATGTCCACCGCGGTCACCGCGGTCGGTTCGCAGCTCACCGCGGTCGCGGTGCCGAAGCAGGTTTTCGATATCACCGGATCGTCCGGTTACGTCGGGCTGACCGGCGCGGTCGCGCTCGTGCCGTTGCTCGTGTTCGGGCTCTGGGGCGGGGCGATCGCCGACGCCGTCGACCGGCGGAAGCTGCTGCTCGTCACCAACGTCGGCGTCGCGGTCACCTCCGCGCTGCTCTGGCTCCAGGCGTTCACCGGGATGCATTCGGTGTGGCTCGTGCTCGGGCTGCTCGCCGCGAACCAGGCGTTCTTCGCGATCAACATGCCCACTCGCGGCGCGGTCGTCGCGCGGCTGGTGCCCGCCTCGCTGCTGCCGTCGGCGAACGCGCTCAACACCACGATGGCCACGTTCGGCGCGGTGTTCGGACCGCTGTTCGGCGGGGCGCTGATCCCGGTGATCGGACTGTCCACTTTGTACCTGGTGGACGTCTGCGCCTTGGCGATCACGCTGATCGCGGTGTGGCGGCTGCCCTCGATCCCGCCGCTCGGCGAGGGGTCGCGCAAGGCGGGGATCGGTTCGGTCATCGACGGATTCCGTTATCTGGCCAAGCAAAAAGTGCTGCTGGCGTCGTTCGTCGTGGACATTATCGCGATGGTCGCCGGCATGCCGCGCGCGTTGATCCCGGAGATGGCCGAGCGGACGTTCGGCGACCCGCCCGGCGGCGGTCCGGCGCTCGGCCTGCTCTACGCCGCGCTGCCCGCGGGCGCGATGCTGATCGGGTTGTTCTCCGGCTGGCTGCACCGGGTGCAGCGGCAGGGGGCCGCGGTCGTCATCGCGATCTGCTGCTGGGGCGCGGCGATGGCGGCGTTCGGGCTCGCGCATTCGCTGTGGCTGGCGCTGGTGTTCATCGCGCTCGGCGGCGCGGCGGACATGGTCAGCTCGGTGTACCGGCAGGCGATCCTGCAGACCGCCACCACCGACGAGATGCGCGGGCGGCTCCAGGGCGTGTTCACCGTGGTCGTCGCGGGCGGGCCGCGGATCGCCGACCTCACGCACGGCTGGTCCGCGGCGGCATGGGGGACCAAGGTCTCGGCGACGGGCGGCGGGCTGCTGGTGATCGTGTTGACGGTGGCCTCGCTGGCGGTGCTGCCCGGGTTCTGGCGGTATCGGGCTCCGGTTGAAGAGGGCCACTGACAGGGGCATTACTCCAAACGGAATAGCATGCCCGATATGCGTGCATACCCGATCGCTTTGTTGATCTCCGCCGCCGCTGTTCTCACTGCCTGCTCCTCCGGTGAGCAGAAGGCAGCCGCGCCGCCGCCCGCAACCAAGGCCCCGTCGTCTCAGCCCTCCTCGTCCGCGCCCGCCGGCAAGGCGTCGGACACCTGCGCTCTGCTGCCGTCCGACGACGTCAGCAAGGCGATCAAGATCCCCGGCATCACGTCGAAGGCCGGCCCCGCCCACGACAACCCGAGCAACGGCGGCAAGGCCACGAGCTGCGAATACCTCGTCGAAGGCAAGACCGCCGGCGCGCTCGCGGTGACCCGTTACGAGGGCCGCAAGGCCAAGGCCGCCGACATGATCGCCGCGATCAAGAAGGCCAAGCCGGGCGCGGTCGACGTGCCGGGCTTCCCGGACGGCGCGGTTTTCTACACCGACGAGCAGAAGACCGCCACGCTCGCCGCGGCCAAGCTGTCCAACGGGGTTCCGGTGCTGGTCAACTACACCGGACCGGTCAAGATGACCAAGGAAATGATGACCCCGCTCGTGCACACGGCGGTCGCCAAGGCCTGATCGGCCGGCTTTCCGTCCGAGTCCGATTGCTGTACGGCCTCTCGAACGAACGCAAGCGGACGCTCAGTGGTGCGTCATCGCGGCCTGGAGCCACCAAGCGCTGAACCCGGCGATCTTCGCGTCGACCACCAGCGGGCGGTCCAGACCGGCGGCGACCCGGGTCGCTACTTCTTCGAGGTCCTCTTTGGCGCGGACGGTGACCGCATCGCAGCCGTAGCCGCGGGCGATCGCGGCGATGTCCGTGTCCGGGAACGTGACCGTGTCGGCTGGGTGTCCGCCGGGCTCGAAGAAGTACACCTCGGCGCCGTAGGCGTGGTCGTTGTAAACGACGATCAGCATCGGCAGCTTCAGGCGTACGACGGTTTCGAGTTCGGCGATGCTCATCAGAAAACCGCCGTCGCCGCAGGCCGCGACCGGGAAGCGGTCCGGCTGGGCGAGCGCCGCGCCGATCGCGGTGGCCAGTCCGAGACCGATCGACTGGAACGCCTGGGTGAAGCAGAATCCGTTCTCGTCCGGGACGTCGAGGTACATCGTCGGGTAGCCCATGAAGTTTCCCGAATCGACGCCGACGACGCGGTTGGCTGGGATGAGTTCGTCCAGCGCGGCGGACAGGGTGCGCGGGTCGATCACGTCGGCGGTCCCGGCATCGTCGTGTTCGTTGTCGCGCCAGCGGATTTCCCGGCCGATGCGGGCTTTCAGCTCATCAGTGCGGTATCCATTGTGGACATCGAGCTGTTCGGCGACCGCCAGCGCGGTACCGGCGACGTCACCGACGATGCCGAGGGTGACCGGCCGGTTCCGTCCCAGCGCAGCGGATTCCAGGTCGACCTGTACGAGCGTGGTTTCCGGCGAAAGCAGGCGTCCGTGCGCAGTGGTCCAATCGTTGAGTGCGGAACCCCAGCCGACGACGACATCCGCACCCTGGATGAGTTCGGCCGTCAGCGGCGAAGAAAACCCTCCGGACACTCCGATCGCCCACGGCTCGCCGGTGAACAGTCCTTTCGCGACGGCACCCTCGGCGAGCAGCGCGCCGCAGCGGTCGGCCAGTGCGACCAGTTCTGTCCGAGCGGCCCGGGACCCACGTCCACAAAGGAATACCGGCCGTTCGGCCTTCCGCAGAATCGCAGCGAGCGCCTTCACCTCCGCCTCAGCAGCGCGCGGCTGGGGCAATGGCGAAATGGGGGTCAGGCCATCGAGAAGACTCTCCTCGAACGGCTCCGCCTGCACCTCCAGCGGGAGTCGCAAAAGGACAGTCCGCCGGTCGCGCCGCGCTTGAGTGAACGCCCGCGCTGCGTCCGCCAGCGCGGTTTGAGCGGACCGCACCAGGATGCTGCTCGCTCCGACGGACCGGGCGAGCGCGTCCTGGTCGATGTGAAAGTTCGACAGCGGATCCGTCGCCTCACCGGTGACGATGACCAGCGGTGTCCGGCTTTTCGCCGCCTCCCCGATCCCGGTGGTCGCGTTGCCGAGCCCGCAGCCCTGATGCACCGACACCGCCGCGACCTCGCCGCTGCACCGGGCGTAGGCGTCGGCCATCGTGGTTGCGCCGCCCTCGTGCCGGGCCGCGACGAACTCGGCCCCGCCTTGAATCAAACCGTTGGTGAAGTGGAAATTCCCGCTCCCGACAACGCCGAACGCCTTGCGGACGCCGAACCGGGCCAACGCGATCCCGACGGCTTGTGCGACGTTCACGCCGGCACCACCGCGAGCACCCGCGCCGGGCTGCCGGTGCCGCCGACGATCGGCAGCGGGCAGACCACGACGAGCGCACCGGACGGCGGCAATGAGCCGAGATTCTGCAACGAGGTGATGCCGTACTTGTCCGCGGCGAGCAGATGGTGGTGCGCGGGCATCGGCGGGTCGAGCGCGAAGCCGTTTCCGGCATCGATGCCGACAGTTTCCACGCCGTAGCCAGCGATCGGCGTCTCCTCGGCAAGCCACTTCGCCGCCGCGGCCGAGATGCCGGGGGTGTGGCTGGCGCCGTCGGAGAAGTTGAGGAACGCGTCGCGGTCTTGCGCGTACTGGTCCCAGCCGGAGTGCACGAGCAGCCAGCCGCCCGGCCGCAAGGGACCGTGCTCGGCTTCCCAGGCCTGGATGTCGTCGATCTCCAGCAGGAAGTCCGGATTGTCGGCGACGCGTGCGGAGATGTCGAGGACGTGCGCGGGCCCGATCAGCCTGCCGACCGGCAGCTCCGAGACGTCCGCGCCGTCGCGGTTGGAGATCCAGTGCCGCGGCGCGTCGAGGTGGGTGCCGATGTGCTCGCCGGTGTGGATGTTGTTGTGCCGCCACAACGGTCCCGAATCGTCGAACTCGCTGACTGATTCGAGGCTGAAGTCGATCAGATTCGCGAACGGCTCGGGCAGCTGCAGGGTCGGAGTGGCGGCGCTGAGCTTGTTGGTGAGGTCGACGACCTGCAGCCGGCCCTCGGCCAGCTGGGTCAGGAGCTGGTCGACCGCGGTTTCGGCGGGGGTGCTCATCGGTGCGTCCTCTCGGTCGCGCGGCGCGCTATTGCGGATCCTTGACGGTCGTTGACAGCGCGGAAGGCCATATCTACAGTACCGGTTTCAGCAGCACTGACGGAATAGCTGCCGAAGATCAGTCAGGGTGAACAAGGAGCCTCGACCAGGGCTTCCGGAGCCGCAAGGCCGCCGGGACGGAGCATCGACGCACGGTGCTCGCGCCGTTACGGTGGCGAACGGACCGGTCTCGCCCGCCAGTCAAGGAACGGAGTGTCGTGACCGACCAGCCCAGCCCAGCCGCTTTCCGGGCGCATTTCCCCGCCTTCGCCGACTCGGTGCACCTCGCGAGCTGCAGCCAGGGCGCGCTCTCGGACGCGCTGGCCGCCGAGCTTTTCGAGTTCCAGCACACGATCCGCGAGCACGGGGCACCGTGGGACAAGTGGATGGTGAAGGTCGCCGAGGCGCGAGAACTGTTCGCTCGGCTGATCGGCGCGGACGCGGACGACATCGCCGTCGTGCCGTCGGCGTCCGAAGGGGCGTATCAGGTCGCGTCCACCCAGGCATGGTCACCACGAGCGGGAATCGTCACGACTGACCTGGAATTCCCGTCGCTGGGCCATGTTTGGCTCGCGCAGCAGGGACGCGGTGCGGACGTCCAGTTCGTCGCCCACCGCGACGGCCTGGTCGACACCGAAGATTACGCCGCGCTCATCAACGAGCAAACGCAGCTGGTATCCGTCCCGTTAGTCAGCTACGCCAACGGTTTGCGGTTCCCAGTGCGCGAAGTTGCCACGCTGGCCAGGAAAAACGGGGCCCGAAGTTTTGTCGACGCCTATCAGGGCCTCGGCGTCGAGCCGGTCGACGTCGCCGAACTCGGTTGCGACTATCTTGTCAGCGGAAGCTTGAAGTACCTGCTCGGCATCTCCGGGATCGCCTTCCTCTACGTACGGCCAGGCGTGCGCGACGAGGTGTCCCCGCCGCTGACCGGCTGGTTCGGCCGCACGAACCCGTTCGAATTCGACCCGCGGCACCTCGACTATCCCGAGCACGCCCGCCGGTTCGAGACCGGGACGCCGTCGATCCCGTCCGCGTACGGCGCGGTCGCCGGGATGAAGTTGCTGCACCAGTTGGACGCGCACCGGGTGCGTGACCACATTGGAGCGTTGACCGGGCAGCTGCAGCAGCGGCTGCTCGACGCTGGGGAACAGCTCCGGTCGCCGCTGGACGACGCGCGGCGCGGTCCGCTCGTCGCGCTGGCCGACCGGGATCCCGACGCGCTGGCGGCGTTCCTCGCCGGGCGGCGGATCGTGTGCAGTGCCCGCGGCGACGTGCTGCGGATGTCCTTGCACTACTACAACGTCGAGTCCGATCTCGACGCCGTCGTCGCGGCGATCGCCGAGTACCGGGCGAGCCAGTAGGGAGCAGACATGGCCGAGTCCCCGTCCCCGAACCGGCTGCAGCGGAGGCTGCGCGGCAGGCAGTTGACCATGATCGGAATCGGCGGGGCCATCGGCACCGGCCTTTTCCTCGGATCGAGCCTGGCGATCTCGCACGCGGGGCCGGGCGTCGTGCTCGCCTATGTCCTTTGTGGACTTGTCGCGCTGGCGATTTCCTGGGCACTGGCCGAAATGGTGGTGGTGCACCCGGCCGCGGGCGCGTTCGGCAGCATCGCGCAGAAGTATCTCGGCGCGGGCAGCGGGTTTGTGGTGCGCTGGGCGTATTGGGCGATGCAAGTGATCGCGATCGGCGGCGAGACGATCGCGGCCGGCGTGTACGTCCAGTTCTGGTGGCCGCAGATTCCGTTGTGGGTGCCGGTCGCGGTTTTCTCGCTGCTGGTGATCGTCGTCAACGGCGCGGCGGTGCACATTTTCGGCGAGTTCGAATACTGGTTCGCGATGATCAAGGTGTGCGCGATCCTGGTGTTCGTCGCGCTCGGCTTGATTCTCGTGTTCTTCGGCCTGCCGAAGGCGCCCGCGCCCGGTCTGACGAACCTCAGCGTGAGCGGCGGGTTCTTGCCGAACGGTGTGTCCGGGCTGTTGCTGGCCATGGTGTTCGTGCTGTTCAGCTACATCGGCACCGAGGTGGTTTCGGTGACCGCGGCCGAATCCGAGAACCCGACCCGCGACATCCCGCGCGCGGCCCGGGCGATGGTGGTGCGGCTTGCGATCTTCTACGTCGCCGCAATGCTCATCGTCGTCTTGGTGGTGCCATGGACAGTCACCGGCGAAGGCGGCTCAATCACGGCCAGCCCGTTCGTCCGCGTCTTCCAGGCCGCTGGAGTTCCGGCAGCGGCGACGATCATGAACTTCGTAGTCCTCACCGCTGCGTTGTCGAGCGCGAACACCAATCTCTACCTCACCACGCGCATGCTGCATTCCCTTGCCGAGCACCGATTCGCCCCGTCCTGGGCGGGACGGCTGACCAGGTCCGGGGTGCCGCGCAACGCGCTCGTGCTGTCCACCGCGGGCCTCGTGATCGCGACCATCCTGTCCAAGAATTCCGATTCCAACGCGTATCTGGTGTTGTTCGGCATTTCGATCTTCGCCGCGCTCGTGGTGTGGATGATCATTCTGGTGACGCATTTGGCGTTTCGGATCCGCCGCCGACGGGCCGGGCTTCCGCCGTCGCCAGTGCGGCTGTGGGGCGCACCGGTGGTGAACGTCGTGGTTATCGCTTTCCTGGCCACCGTACTGATTTCGACGTTCTGGATCGAGGGTCTCGACCCGGCGTGGAAGTTCGGGATTCCGTTCTTCGTCCTGCTGGTGGTGGCTTACCTGGTGCTGCGGGCGACTGGGCGCACGAAGGAGGCCGCGGAGGCGGAATTGGAAGACTCTACGTTGGTCGAGGTGCGCGAAAAGGCGTGATCACGGGGTCAGGTGGGCGGCGAGTTCGGCTGCCGCCTCCTGTACCTGCCCGGCGAAATCGGTGTCCGCAGGCTGATCGGACCATCGCTCGAACGCGGTTTGAAAGACCGCGGTGCCAACCTGCGCGAGCATCTTCGCGCTCGATTCGGTGGCACCCCGTTCCTGTAAAGCTTCGACGACTGCTTCGGTGACAGCCGCCAGTTTCGTCCGCTCGCGTTCCTGCAGCTCCGGGCTGGACGCGATGATCGCGCGGCGTTGTGCGGCTTGCGAAACCAGACCGGCGAACAAATCGCCAGCGTCGACCAAGGCGGCCAGCAGCGCTTGAAACGGCGGCAGCGAGGGGTCGGCGCGCCGGACGGCGTCGGCCATCGCGTCCGAGAGCTGCTCCGACCCGGCGAACAGCACGTCGCGTTTGTCCGCGAAGTAGCGCGAGAACGTGCGCCGGGTCAGCCCGGCGCGCTCGGTGATCTGCGTGACCGTGGCGTTCTCGTAGCCGTGTTCGGCGAACAGCTCCAGCGCCGCCGCGCGGAGCCGCTCCCTGGCTTCCGGATCCCAGCGCGGCATGAAGCGATCTTAGCAGTGATGACGCAGTGGGTCATCACTGCTACTGTTGATGTCTCACTGAGTCATCAACCAGGAGGAGATCCATCATGTCTTTGGCTGACCAGCGGGTTGTCGTCATCGGCGGCAGCTCGGGCATGGGATTGGCGACCGCACGCGCCGCAGCGGAGGCGGGCGCGTCCGTCACGATCGCGGCGAGCGGCAAGGCGCGGCTGGACACGGCGCTCGCCGAATTGCCGGACACCTGCGAAGGATTCGTCACCGACGTACGCGACGACGAGAACGTCGCGGCCCTGTTCGAGCACGTCGGCACGCTCGACCACCTCGTGTACACCGCAGGCGACGCGCCACATCAGCAGCCGCTCGCCGACCTGTCCCTCGATGACGCGCAGAGCGGGTTCTATGTCCGTTACTGGGGCGTCGTGAGTGCGGTGAAGCACGCCGCGCCGCGGATCCGGACGGGCGGTTCGATCGTGCTGACGTCCGGGATCGTCGGCGTGCGCCCGATGCCCGGCGCGGCGCTCGCGGCCGGTTCCGTGGGCGCGATCGAGGGGTTGGCGCGCGGGCTGGCCGTCGACCTGGCCCCGGTGCGGGTCAACACCGTCCGCCCGGGGCCGGTCCACACGCCGATGTGGGACGCGCTCCCGCAACCACAGCTGGACGCGATGGTCGCCGCGTTCACCGAACGGACGCTGACCAAATCGGTCGGTGAGGCGGACCAGGTAGCGGCGACCAATGTGTACCTGATGGAGAACAGTTTCGTCACCGGTTCGGTGATCACCGTGGACGGAGGGTTCGTGCTTACTGGAAGCTGACCTGCTCGCCGGGCTTGAGCAGGTGCAGGCGGTCCTCCAGGCCAGCTTCGGCGAAAGCCGGGCGGAGCGTGTCCGGGCCCTGCGTGAAATGCGCCCAATGCTCGAAGTGCAGCGGGACGACCTGACGCGCGTTCAGGATCCGGGCCGCCTCGGCCGCGCCGTCGCTGGGCAGGGTGAGGTACGCGTCGCCGACCAGCGGTGTCTGGGCTCCGCCCGCGAACAGGACGGCGATGTCGATCCGGTCGAAGCGCTCGGCGATCTGCCGCACGACGTCGAGAGAAGCGTTGTCGCCGCTGACGTAAACGGTCGGCTGGCCTTCGCTTTCGAGCACGAAACCGGTGACTTCGCCGACGAGATGCTCACTGCCGTCCGGCCCGTGCTGTGCGGGAACTGCGGTGACGCGGACGCCGCCGAGGTCGTGCGACTCCCAGTTGGCCAGGACTCGAACGGGGTCGCCGATCCGTTCCCTCGCCGAGGCGGTGGACAGGACGAGCGGGGCGGCGAGGGCGTACTTTCGCCCCGCTACGTCCAGGTTGTCGGGGTGCTGGTCGTGGGAGAGCAGCACCGCGTCCACCTGGCCGACCTCTGCTGCGGTGACCGCAGGACCAGCGGTTTTCGCGAGCTTGCGGGCGCCGATCGGGTAGTCGCCGGCGGCGTCGAAGGTCGGGTCGGTGAGCAGGCGGGTCTCGCCGTACTCGATGAGGGCGGTCGGGCCGCCGACGTACTGGATGCGCGTCATGCGGGTACTCAACTCGTGAAGGGTCGCGCGGTATTCCGGCGCAGCGCCTGGAATTCGACCTGGCTGTGCGCGCTGAACACCGAGACCTCGTCCTGCTTTTCGCGGGCGAGGGTCTGCAACCGGGCGAGGTTGGCGCGGCGGGCGGATCCGTCCATCTGGTTGATCGCCTCGAACGCGCGCATGCCCGGCGGGCAGTGCGGGCGCACCGGGGCGACTTCGCCGTGGAAGAAGTACGCGTCGCCGGCGTGCAGGAGCCAGCCGTCGCCGGTGTCGACCGCGACGCCGGAGTGGCCGTGCGTGTGGCCGGGCAGCGGGACGAGGAGGATCTCCGGCGGCAGACCTCGCAGCGGCTGCACCGCGTCGAAGCCGAACCACTTTTCGCCGGCTTCGTCGTAGGTGCTCCACAGTGGACTGTGCGCGAATTGCTCGGCGCGGTACCGCGTTTTCTCCGGGAAACTCTTCGGGTTGTCCGCGGCGCGGCGTTCGGTGGTGCGGACATGCACTGTGGCGTCAGGGAAATCGGCGAGACCGCCGGCGTGGTCGACGTCGAGGTGAGTCATCACGATGTGCCGGACGTCGGCGGGATCGTGGCCCAATGCCCTGATCTGCGCCACGGCGGTTTCTTCCATGATCGGTTTCGCGCCGACCATCGCCATGAACGGACCGCCGAGCCAGCGCCGCGATTCGGTGACGCCACGGGTGCCGAAGCCGGTGTCGACCAGCACGAGCGAGTCGTCGGTCTCGACCAGCAGGCAGTGCGCCACGATCGTGCTGCGCCGCAGCATCCCGGGACGGCCGTCGAGCGCTTTGCCGCCGAGCGGGCGCATCGTGCCGCAGTTGAGGTGGTGCACCTTCATACCGTGCTCCTCTCGCTGAGCCGGACGAAATCGGTCAGGTCGTGCGAGGCGAACACGGTCACCTCGTCGGTGTGGTCCCGGCGCAGCTCGCGCAACCGGCGCTGGTTCTCGCGCCGCGGCCCGGGCAGCGTCTGGACCCGCCGTTCGAACATAGCCAATCCGGGCGGGCAATAGGAATCGGTGTCGATCTCCTGGTGGAAGAAATACGCGTCACCGGCGTTGAGCACCCAGCCGGACCCGGTGTCGACGGCTACCCCGGCGTGCCCGACGGTGTGCCCGGCAAGCGGCACGAGCGCGACTCCCTCGACCCCGTCCAGTTCGCGGACCGCGTCGAGGCCGAACCAGCTGTCGCCCGCGTCCGAATAGGACTTCCACTGTGGACCGTGCCGGAACTGGACGTCGCGGTAGCGCGGGTTTCCGGTGCGGTAGGCGTCGAGTTCCTTGCCGTAGACGTGCACGCGGGCCTGCGGGAAGTCGACGAGCCCGCCGGCGTGGTCGAGGTCGAGGTGGGTGAGGACGATGTCGCGGACATCGGCCGGGTCGAAGCCCAGCGCGCGGATGCGGCTCAGCGCGGTTTCGTTTTCGTCCGTCATCGGGTTCGACGTGCGCAGGAAGCGCGA
Source organism: Amycolatopsis albidoflavus (assembly GCF_039525725.1). Lineage (NCBI taxonomy): Bacteria > Bacillati > Actinomycetota > Actinomycetes > Pseudonocardiales > Pseudonocardiaceae > Amycolatopsis > Amycolatopsis albidoflavus. The sequence goes on along the minus strand of NZ_BAAAHV010000032.1, from coordinate 4,005 downwards.
GCCGAGCCAGCGCGCGGCATCGGTGACGGTGGGCGAACCCATTCCGGTCTCGATGAGCGTCAGCCCGGTGCCGGTTTCGACCAGCATGCAATGGCACACAAGGGTGGCGCGGCGCAGCAGCCCGGGCTTTCCGTCGACCAGCCGGCCGCCGATCGGACGCATGGTGCCGCAGTTGAAGTGATGTACACGCATTAGGCGAACTCCCGTTCGACAGTGGTGTGCAGATGGGCGGCGACAGCTTGCAGCGGCGCGGTGTCCCGCCGGGTGCGTGCGAGCAGCAACGCGCCTTCGATCGCGGAAAGCACGATGGTCGCCAGCGAAGCAGCGCGTTTTTCGGGAAGACCGCGCTCGGTGAAGTAGGCGGAAATGCCGCGCAGCCAGCCTTCGTAACCCTGGTCGCACGCGGCGCGGATTGGCTCGCTGTCGGCGGCTTCCAACGCGACAGTCGCGATTGGACAGCCGCAGCGGAAGTCCGATTCGGACAGTGAAGCGGCCAGGGCGGCCACGATGAGGTCGATGGCAGTGGCCGGATCCGGTGCGGCAGCGGTGATTTCGCGGAACTGCCCGGCCAGCCGCTCCCCGGAAAGCTGTACCGCCTCAGCCGCCAGCTGTTCCTTGCCGCCGGGGAAATGGAAGTACAGCGAACCCTTCGGGGCACGGCTTTCGGACACGAGCTGCGTCATCCCGGTGGCGTGATAGCCCTGGGTGCGAAACAGCTCAGCCGCCGATTCGAGCATCCGGCGGCGCGTGTCGGTGCGGTTGACCATGCGTCCACCGTAGCTCAAACTATGACGACCGGTCTAGTTAGTTTCGAGCTCGGTGAGTTTCGAGCGCTGCCCGCCCGGCGCGGCCGATCGGTAACCTCAGCGCCATGGCGAACCCCACCGGAGAGCAGTTCGAGATCACCCGCGGCAACGCGCGCGCCGTCATCACCGAGATCGGTGCCGGGCTGCGCGCGTTCGAGATCAGCGGAGTGCCGTACGTCGAGACGTTCGCCGAGGACGAGAAGCCGCCGAAGGGGCTCGGCCAGGTGCTGCTGCCGTGGCCGAACCGGACCAAGGGCGGCAAGTGGGAGTTCGAAGGAGAAGAGCAGCAGCTGGAGATCACCGAGGAGGCGCGCGGCAACGCCATCCACGGCCTGACCCGGCACCTGGAGTGGGAGCTGCTGGAACACGCGGAAACGTCCATCACGCTCGCCATCGACGTCGAGGTGCAGCCCGGCTGGCCGGTCCCGCTGCGCGCGACGATCACCTACGACCTGCAGCCGCGCGAGCTCGTCATCACGCACGAGATCCGCAACGAGGGGGAGAAGCCGATCGGTGTCGGCGTCGGGACGCACCCGTACTTCCGGATCGGCGACGCGCCCACCGACGAGCTGACCCTCACGCTGCCCGCCACGCGCGTCCGGCCGTACGAGGGCGATCAGCAGATGCCGTACGCGGACGAGCAGGACGTCGAGGGCACCGAATACGACTTCCGCCAGGGGCGCGTGCTCGACGGCGTCGACCTGGACACCGCGTTCGGCGGGCTGGAACTGGCCGCGGACGGCACCCACCACCACGTGCTGTCCCACGGCGACCGCCAGCTGGTGGTCTGGACCGGTCCGGACTTCCGCTGGGTGCAGGTGTTCACGCCGGACGACCTGACCGGCCGCGGCCGCGCGGTGGCGATCGAGCCGATGACCTGCCCGGCGGACGCGCTCAACACCCGCACCGACCTCATCGAACTGGAGCCGGCGACGTCGTGGACGGGCAGCTGGGGGATCCGGGTCCCGTGAACCTTGAGCTGCTGACCGGCGCCGACGCGGGCGAGTTGCTGACCCTGCAGCAGGCCGCGTACATCACCGAGGCGCGGGCGCACCAGAACTTCGACCTGCCGCCGTTGATGGACACGCTCGACCACGTGCGCGCGGCCATCGCCGACCCGTCGATCACGGTCTGGGGTTTCCGCGACGGCGGCAGGCTGGTGGCGAGCGTGCGGATGCGAGTGGACGGTCCGGTCGGCGAGATCGGGCGGCTCGTGGTGGCACCGGATCGCCAAGGCGAGGGACTCGGTACCGCGCTGCTGGCGGCGGCCGAGGAGGCGACCCCGGCGGAGGTGACGGTGTTCCGGCTGTTCACCGGCGAGCGTTCGGCCGGGCCGCTCTATTTGTACCGAAAGCTCGGTTACCGCGAGACGCATCGCTCGCCGGAAGCGGACTATCAGTTGGTGCACCTGGAAAAACCCCGGATGCGCGAACCCGGGTGAGTTCGTTAGCGTGTCAAACTATGGCTTACAAGGCGATTGTCGGGGGCTATGTGGTCCCCGTCGGCGCCGCTCCGATCGAGGGCGGCACTGTGCTCATCGAAGACGGCCGGATCACCCAAGTCGGGGCTGAGGCCGACGTCGAGGTGCCGGAGGACGCGGAGCTGGTGGACGCGTCCGGCAGCTGGGTCCTGCCGGGATTCATCGACGCGCACGCGCACCTCGGCGTCCACGAGGACGGCGAGGGCTGGGCGGGCAACGACACCAACGAAATGACCGACCCGAACGGCGCGCGCTTCCGTGCGGTCGACGGGATCGACCCGTACGAACCGGGTTTCGACGACGCGCTGTCCGGCGGCGTCACGAGCGTGGTGATCAAGCCGGGGTCGGGCAACCCGATCGGCGGGCAGACCATCGGTGTCAAGACGTGGGGCCGGTCCATTCTGGACATGACGTTCGCCGAGCAGGTGAGCGTGAAGAGCGCGCTGGGCGAGAACCCGAAACGGGTGTACGGCGAGAAGAAGGTCACCCCGTCGACGAGGCTCGGCGTGGCCGCGATCCTGCGCGAGGCGTTCACGAAGGCGCGCAATTACCAGGCGAAGCGCGACCACACGCTGTCCGAGGGCAAGCCGTTCGAAACGGACCTCACCAACGAAACGCTGGTGAAGGTGCTGGACGGCGAGCTGTACTGGGACCAGCACGTGCACCGCGCCGACGACATGGTGACCGCGATCCGGCTCGCCGACGAGTTCGGCTACAAACTGGTGATCAACCACGGCACCGAAGGCCACCTGATCGCGGACCTGCTGGCCGAACGCGACGTCCCGGTGATCCTCGGCCCGCTGTTCACCACGAAGTCCAAGGTGGAACTGCGCAACCGAAGCCTGCGCTCGGCGGGAATCCTCGCGCGGGCCGGGGTGCGTATTTCCATCACCACTGACCACCCGGTCGTTCCCATCAACTTCCTGGTGTACCAAGCCGCGTTGGCGGTGAAGGACGGCCTGGACCCGGAGACCGCGCTGAAGGCACTGACGCTGCACCCGGCGCAGATGCTCGGCCTGGACGACCGGGTCGGCACCCTGACGCCCGGTTTGGACGCGGACGTGGTGCTGTGGTCGGGCGACCCGCTGGACGTGATGAACCGCGCGACGCGGGTGTTCGTGCGGGGCCAGGAGGTCTACCACTTCGACGAGACCACCGGCGAGGGCGTGTCGAAGGATCGGCGGTACCGGGAAACTCGCTGAACCCTTGATTGAGGCGGCCCGGGCGGCCGCCTCAATCGAGCAGCGCGGCGAGGTCGATTTCGGCGGGGAATGGCTCTGTGGTGCGGAATTTCCCTGTGACTGCCGGGGCATCCTGGTAACCGAGGTCTCCGGCTTGGTGGCAGGCGACGAGGGAGATGGGGTCGTCGAGGTCGAGGATCCAGTAGAACGGGATTCCGGCGTCGGCGTACTCGTCGTGCTTGGTGGCGTAGTCGGTGCGCTTAGAACCAGGCGAGACGATCTCGACGACGAGGAGGATCTCGTTGGCGCGGAGCATGTCCTCGTCGTGGTCAACGCGCGCTAGCGCGGCCTTCGTCGTGATCATCAGGTCGGGGCGACGAGAAAAGCCTGGTTCGCCGGGCGGAACCAGTTCGAGGTCGACATCTGTCTCGGCTACGGTTTTGTACCCGTCCGGCAGGTGGGGTCGCAGTTGATGCGCTAGTGTCCTGCGCCTGAAATTCGTCGGCAATATCGTGCAAGCGAGTCGATGATTTCTTCG
>NZ_BAAAHV010000031.1:0-338258 GCF_039525725.1 Amycolatopsis albidoflavus | reverse complement strand
AAGGCATCTTTCCCGCCTTGACAAGCACCCCCGCGCCGTAGTCACACTAAAAAATCGGGGTGCCAAGCCTCACCACCCGGGCGCAATGTCGCCGCCAGGCGACGAGCCGCCCAAGCCCAGCTAGGAAGCAAACCCCCCAGCCCCAGCCCAGTCGAGCGCAAACGCCGGAAGAACCCCAAGCACCAACGTAACCACAACACCCAACGCAATAGCCGCAGTAGTAAACCCACCCGGCACAGTCACCGTAGGCCCATCAGCAGCAGGCTCAGAGAAGTACATCAACACAATGACCCGCAGATAGAAGAACGCCGCCACCGCACTAAACACCAGCGCGACGACAACCAACGGCGCCATCCCATCCGACAACGCCGCCGAAAACACCACGAACTTCCCGACAAACCCACTGGTCAACGGAATCCCCGCCAACGCCAGCAACAGGAACGTAAACACCCCTGCAAGCAACGGAGACCGCTTAGCCAACCCAGCCCAAGCGGAAAGATGCGTAGCCTCCCCGCTGGAATCCCGAACCAGGGAAACCACCCCAAACGCAGCCAACGTAGTAAACCCATACGCCAGCAGATAGAACAACGTGCCCGACAACCCGTCCTCGGTCATCGCGATAGCACCGACAAGCAAGAAGCCGGCATGCGCCACCGACGAATAAGCGATCATCCGCTTAACATCAGTCTGCGTCAGACCCAAGATCGCCCCGAGCGCCATCGAAATAATGGCCACGGCCCACATAACCCCGCGCCACTCCCAGCTAGTCGAGGAAAACCCGACGCTGAGCACCCGAAGAATCGCCCCGAACGCGGCAACCTTCGTACAAGCAGCCATAAACCCGGTAACCGGAGTAGGCGCACCCTGGTAGACGTCCGGCGTCCAAGTGTGGAACGGACCAACCGACCCCTTGAACAGCAGCCCCACCACCAGCAAGCCAAGACCAGCGAACAACAACGTGTCCGAACGGTCAGAACCAGCAGCAGCGTGCGCGATGTCGGCCAGCTTCACCGAGTCCGCGTAGCCATACAGCAACGCCAGCCCATACAGGAAGAACGCCGACGAGAACGCCCCCAGCAGGAAGTACTTAACCGCGGCTTCCTGCGAGATCAGCCGACGCCGACGAGCAAGCCCGCACATCAGATACAGCGGCAGCGAAAGCACTTCCAGCGCGATGAACATCGTCAAAAGATCATTCGCCGCGCAGAACGTCATCATCCCGCCGAGCGCGAAGAGCGTCAGCGGAAAGACCTCAGTCTGCGACGTAGTAGCAGCCTGCGCCCGATCCTGCACCGTCCCCGGCCGAATCGCCGCGTGTGCCACGAACGCGCCGCCAGGCTCGACCTTCCGGTCCGCGATGAGGAACACCGCACCAAGCCCGAGCAGCAACAGCGTGCCCCACAGGAACAGCGACGGCCGGTCCACCGAAATCGAGCCGGAGAACGTCGTCGTACCGGCCTTAGAAGCGGAAGCGCCGGTCGCGTAGAGGATCAGCGAAACCCCTGCGGCGATGATCGCGACGAGGGAGATCGTGACCTGGATCCCCCATCGCGTCGCCTTCGGTGCGAACGCCTCCACCAGCACGCCGATGCACGCGACGCCGAAGACGATCAGCATCGGCAGCACGGCCGCGTAATCGACCGAAGGCACTTCGATCGGCGCTGCCGGCGCCTGCGCCAGGAACATGTCGAGCACGGTTTACTTGCCTCCCTGCACGGCAGACAGCGTCGCCTGCACCGACGGGGTGATCGTGTCGAGCATCGGCTTGGGGTAGAAGCCCAGTCCGATGATCAGGATGACCATGGGCGCGAGGATCGCGATCTCGCGTTTGCCCAGGTCGGTAATAGCCTTGCGAGCGCCGAGTTCCGGCGCGATCGCGGTGCCCGGTCCCCCGCCGACGCCCACGAGAGCGTCACCGCGAACCGGGCCTTGCATGATCCGCTGGTACAGCCACAGCACGTAAGCCGCGGCGAGCACCATGCCCACGGTCGCGAGGATCGTGTACACCGGCTGGTCCACAAAGGACCCCAGCAGCACCAGGAACTCGGAGACGAACGAGTTGGTCCCGGGCAGCGACAGCGCGGAAAGACCGGCCAGCAACAGCATTCCGCCGAGCAGCGGGGTCACCTTCGCCATGCCGCCGTAGTCCGAGATCTTGCTCGACCCGCCGCGCATCACGATCAGGCCGATCACCACGATCAGCATCCCCGTGGAGAGACTGTGGTTCAGCATGTACGACACCGAGCCGACCATCGCCTGCTCGTTGAAGGTGAAGATGCCCAGCGCGATGAACCCGAAGTGGGCGATCGACACGTAGGCGATGAACCGCTTCATGTCGCGCTGCCCGGCCGCGAGGATCGAGCCGTACAGCACGCCGATCACCGACAGGATCAGCACCAGCGGCGCGAGCGCTTTGCTCCCCTCCGGGAACATCGGCAGGCAGTAGCGCAGGAAGCCGAACGTGCCGACCTTGTCCAGCACGCCGACCAGCAGCACCGCGACGCCGATCGGGGCCTGGCCCGCGGCGTCCGGCAGCCAGGTGTGGAACGGGACCAGCGGCGCCTTGATCGCGAACGCGAGGAAGAAGCCGAGGAACAGCCAGATCTGCGTGCCGGTCGGCGCGTCGCGCACCACCGTCACCAGCGTGGCCCAGTCGAACGTGCCCTTGCCGCCGAGCTTGTCCGAGGCCAGCGAGTACGCCCCGATCGCCGAGGCCAGCATGATCAGGCCGCCGAGGAACGAGTACAGGAAGAACTTCACCGCCGCGTACTGCCGGTTCGCGCCGCCGTAGCCGCCGATCAGGAAGTACATCGGGATCAGCATGATCTCGAACAGCACGTAGAAGAGGAACACGTCGGTCGCCGCGAAGACGCCGATCGTGATCGCCTCCTGCAGCAGGATCAGCGACAGGAACCCGCCGGCGCTGCGGCCCGCGGGCAGTTTGTCGGTGAGCCCGAGCGCGCCCACGACGATCGGCACCAGCAGCGCGATCACCGCGATCATGATGAGCGAGATGCCGTCGGTGCCGAACGAGATGTGGATGCCGAAGCTCGGGATCCAGTCCATCGTCGTGGCCTGCTGGATGCGCTCGCCCGAGGGCGAGTAGCTCGCCCAGAACGGGATGATCAGCAGGAACTCCACAATGGACACGGCGAGCGCCGTGGCGACCGCGGCCCGGTCGTTCCCCTTGAGGAACGCCAGCACCAGCGAGCCGGCCAGCGGCAGCAGGATGAGCGCCAGAAGCCAAGTCATGTCAGGAGAACCTCACCAGCAGAAGGGCCGCGAGAAGCAGGAACGTGCCGCCGAGCATGGACAACGCGTACGACCGCACGAATCCGGTCTGCATCCGGCGCAGCCGCCCGGACCCGCCGCCGAGTGCCGCGGCGAGGCCGTTCACCGCGCCGTCGACGCCGCGGTTGTCCACGTACACCAGCGCCCGCGCCAGCCAGGTGCCCGGACGGGCGACCAGGGTTTCGTTGAGCGCGTTGCCGTACAGGTCCTTGCGCGCCGCGCGGACCGGCCAGGCCACCCGCTCCGGCCGCTCGACCGGAACATCGCGCGACGGGCGGAACAGCCAGACCGCCAGCAGCACGCCGAGCGCGGCCAGCACCAGCGTGAGCGCCGGGACCGTCCACGAAGGAATCGGAGTGTGCTCGGCCTCCGCGTGCTCGCCGACCACCGGGGCCAGCCAGTCCACGAACCGGTTGCCCAGCGCGAAGAACGCACCGGCGCCGACCGAGCCGACGGCCAGGATCGCCATCGGGACCCACATGATCGGCTTGGACTCGTGCGGGTGGAAGTCGCGTCCGTCGCTGCTCTTGATGTCCTTCCAGCGCTGCTTGCCGAAGAAGGTCAGCATCATCAGCCGCGTCATGTAGAACGCCGTCAGCCCGGCGCCGATCACCGTCGCGAGGCCGAAAGCCCAGCCGCGCCAGCCTTCCTGGCCGAACGCCGCCTCGATGATCGCGTCCTTCGTGTAGTACCCGGTGAGGAACGGGAAGCCGATGATCGCCAGGTAGCCGAGGCCGAAGGTGACGAAGGTGATCGGCATCTTCTTGGCCAGGCCGCCGAACTTGCGCATGTCGACCTCGTCGTTCATGCCGTGCATGACCGAACCGGCCCCGAGGAACAGCCCGGCCTTGAAGAAGCCGTGCGCCACCAGGTGCATGATGCCGAGCGCGTAAATGCCCGGCCCGAGGCCGACCGCCAGCATCATGTAGCCGATCTGGCTGACCGTCGAGTACGCGAGCACCTTCTTGATGTCGTCGTAGGCACAGCCGACGACGCACCCGAGCAGCAGCGTGACCGCGCCGACGAGCGTGACCACCAGCCGTCCGTCCGGCGTCGCGGTGAAGATGACGTTGGAGCGGGCCACCAGGTACACGCCCGCGGTGACCATCGTCGCCGCGTGGATGAGCGCCGACACCGGGGTCGGGCCTTCCATCGCGTCCGGCAGCCACGCCTGCAGCGGGAACTGGCCCGACTTACCGCAGGCGCCCAGCAGCAGCAGGATCGCGATGGCGGTGATCGCGCCCGGCGGGATCTTGCCCTGCGCCACGCCCTCGAAGACCTGCGCGTAGCCGGTCGACCCGACGTACTTGAACATCAGGAAGATCGCCAGCGCGAGCCCGACGTCGCCGACGCGGTTCATCAGGAACGCCTTCTTCGCCGCGGTCGCCGCGGACGGGCGGTTCTGATACCAGCCGATCAGCAGGTACGAGGCGAGACCCACGCCCTCCCAGCCGAGGTACAGCGTCACGAAGCTGTTGCCCAGCACCAGGATCAGCATCGAGGCGACGAACAGGTTCAGGTACGCGAAGAACCGGTACCGGCCCTCGTCGTCGGCCATGTAGCCGATCGAATAGAAGTGGATCAGCATGCCGACGCCGGTGATCAGCAGCACGAACGTCAGCGACAGCGCGTCGATGCGCAGCCCGAAGTCCACTTGCAGCTGGGTCACCGGGATCCAGGAGTAGATCTTGGTGTCGGTGACCGAGTGGCTGTCGGTGGAGAAGAACAGGATCACGGCGTACACGAAGGCGAGCGTGACGGTGGCACAGCCGAGCAGGTGCCCCCACGCCTTCGCGCGTTTTCCGGATAGCAGCAGAACCAGGGCGCCGAGGGCGGGAAGGGCCACCAGCAGCCACGATGATGCGGTCACTCGGTCGTCTCCCTCAGTACTTCAGCAGGTTCGTGTCGTCGACCGAGGCCGAGCGGCGGGTGCGGAAGATCGCCATGATGATCGCCAGCCCCACCACGACCTCGGCGGCCGCGACCACCATCACGAAGAACGCCATCACCTGGCCGTGCAGCCCGCCGTTGATGCGGGCGAAGGTGACCAGGGTCAGGTTCACCGCGTTCAGCATCAGCTCGATGCACATGAACACGACGATCGCGTTGCGGCGGACCAGCACGCCCACCGCGCCGATGCAGAACAGCAGCGCGGACAGCAGCAGGTAGTAGCTCGGGGTCACTTTCCTTCCCCTTCTTCTTCCTCGGCGGGCGCGGCCTTTTCGGCTCCGCCGACCAGTGCGTGCGCGTCGGGCTTGGGGCCCTCGTCCGCGATGAGCTTGCGCTCGCGCATGAGCCGGATCGCCGAGGTGGACTCGATGATCTCCGACAGCGATTCCGGCGCGACCGAACCGTCCGGCAGCAGCGCCGGGGTCGAGACCGAGCTGGCGGTGGCGAACACGCCGGGACCGGGCAGCGGCGACGGACGGTCGTGCTGGCCCTGGAAGCGCAGCTTGACCAGTTCGCGCTGGGAGAGCTTGCTCTTGCCGCTCCGGCCGGTGAAGGCGAGCACCATCGCGCCGAGCGCGGCGGTGATCAGCAGCGCCGAGGTGAGCTCGAACGGGAACAGGTACTGGGTGAAGATCAGCCGGCCGAGGCCGCCGGGGCCGCCGCCGGTCTGCTGGTACGGGTCGAGCGGTTTGGCCGGGGTCACGTTCACCATCGCGCGGAACACGCCCGCGGCGATCAGCGCGGCGAGCCCGATGCCGAGCACCGACGCGGCGAGCCGTTGCCCGCGAAGGACTTCGACCACCGAGTCCGAGCTGTCCCGGCCGACCAGCATCAGCACGAACAGGAACAGCATCATGATCGCGCCGGTGTAGACGATGATCTGGGTGAACCCGAGGAACGGCGCGGACTGCGTCATGTACAGCGCGCCCAGCGTCAGCATCGTGAGCACCAGCCACAGCGCCGAGTGCACGGCGTTGCGGGAGAAGATCATCCCGAGCGCGCCCAGCAGCGAGAGCGGGCCGAGGATCCAGAACGCGATGGCCTCGCCGGTCGTCACGGACGCGTCGACGCCGGACGCCGGCGCCTGCGCGAGAAGGGCGGCGATCACTTCTTCGCCTCCTGCTGCTGCGCGTTCGCGGCCAGCTCGGGACCGTTCACGTAGTAGTCCTGCTCGTTGTCGCCGAGCCGCATCGGGTGCGGCGGCTGCTCCATGCCCGGCAGCAGCGGGGCGAGCAGGTCTTCCTTGGTGTAGATGAGCCGCTGCCGGTCGTCGTCGGCGAGCTCGTAGAAGTTGGTCATGGTGAGCGACCGGGTCGGGCACGCCTCGATGCACAGGCCGCAGCCGATGCAGCGCAGGTAGTTGATCTGGTAGTCCGCGCCGTAGCGCTCGCCCGGCGAGTACCGCTCTTCGTCGGTGTTGTTGCCGCCCTCGACGAAGATCGCGTCCGCCGGGCACGCCCACGCGCACAGCTCGCAGCCGACGCACTTCTCCAGCCCGTCCGGATGCCGGTTGAGCTGGTGGCGGCCGTGGTAACGCGGCGCGGCCGGAGCGCCCGCCTCGGGGTACTCCTCGGTCGCGACCTTCTTGAACATCATCCCGAAGGTGACGCCGAATCCCTTGATGGGATTGAGGAAGTCAGTTGCCGCCATCTTCTGTTCCTTCCTGTGCGGCCGCCGCGGTGACGCCGGCCGGCTTGCGCCGCGCGGCCTTCGCCTCCGCCTTGGCCAGCGCCTTCTGCCGCGGCGTCGCGTCCGGGACCCGCAGGTCCAGCGGCGGCAGCGGGTAGCCGCTTCCGGCCAGGTCCACGTAATCCGATTCGGGCACCTTCTTGTCCGGCAGCGCGAGGCTCAGCAGCACGAGCACCACCAGCACGATGCCGACGCCGACGAGGATCTGCGGCCAGCTCCACTGGATCGTCTTGATCGCGACCACGACCACGATCCACACCAGGTTCACCGGGACCAGGACCTTCCAGCCCAGCCGCATGAACTGGTCGTACCGCAGCCGGGGCAGCGTGCCGCGCAGCCAGATGAAGCCGAACAGCAGGATGAAGGTCTTGGCGAAGAACCAGAGGATCGGCCACCAGTTCTGGTTCAGCGCCGAATCGTCGCCGACGAACGGGAACCGCCAGCCGCCGAGGAACAGCGTGGTGCAGAACGCCGAGACGATCACCATGTTGACGTACTCGGCGAGGAAGAACATCGCGAACTTCATCGAGCTGTACTCGGTGTGGAAGCCGCCGACCAGCTCGGATTCGGCCTCGGGGAGGTCGAACGGCGCGCGGTTCGTCTCGCCGACCATCGAGATCACGTAGATCACGAAGCTCGGGATCAGCATGTAGAAGTACCAGCCGTGCGTCTGCGCCTGCACGATTTCCGAGGTCTGCAGCGATCCGGAGTAGAGGATCACCGCGACGATCGAGAGGCCCATCGCGATCTCGTAGGAGATCACCTGCGCCGCCGAGCGCATGCCGCCGAAGAGCGGGTACGGCGAGCCGGAAGCCCAGCCCGCCAGCACGATGCCGTACACGCCGACCGACGAGCAGGCGAGGATCACCAGCACGCCGACCGGGAGGTCCATCAGCTGCAGCACCGTCCGGTGCCCGAAGATCGAGACGACCGGGCCGAACGGGATGGCCGACAGCGCGATCAGCGCGGGGACCGCGGAGAGCACCGGCGCGAGGAAGTACACCTTGCGGTCGGCGGTGTCCGGGATGATCTGCTCCTTGAACGGGAGCTTGACCGCGTCGGCGAGCGACTGCAGGTAACCGCCGGGGCCGACCCGGTTGGGGCCGGGCCGGTTCTGCATCCGGCCGATCGCCTTGCGCTCCCACACGATCAGGAAGATCGTCAGGACCGGCCCGATCAGCAGGACCACGACCGCCTTGATCAGGACGAGCCACCACGGGTCGTCGGCGAGCAGCCGGGCGCGTTCGGCCGCGTCCGGGTACTCGGCGAGGAACTGCGTGAGCTGCGGGCTCACTGGTCACCTCCGGAGATCTGCACGAGCGCGCCGTGTCCGGCGGCGAGTGCGGCGCGGACGGCCGAGCCGTCGGAGTTGCCGGGCAGCCACACCACGCCGTCCGGCAGGTCGGCGACCTCGACCGGCAGGGTGATCGACCCGCGCTCGTTCGACACCCGGACGGTTCCGCCTAGTCCTTCGGCGGTCTTGGCCGAAAGACGCGCGACCGGCGGCCGCTGGGTGCCCTTGAGGTGCGGTTCGTCGTCCTGCAGCGAGCCGTTGTCGATCAGCTGCCGCCAGGTGGCGAGCACTGCCTGGCCCTCGCCCGGCTCAGAGCGCCCCAATGTGGCATTGGGTGCGTCAGATGCACCGAACGCCACATTGGGTGCGTGGGATGCACCCAATGCCACATTGGGGCGGTTGCCGAGGCGAGCGAAATCGGCGGCCGCGGCGGCCGGGGTCTGGGTGAACAGGTCGGCGTCCATCTCAACGGCCAGGGTGTCGAGCACCCGGCCGTCGGAGAGGGAACCGGTGCCCTCCAGCGTGATGTCGAAGTCGCGGCGGCGGCCTTCCCAGTTGAGGTAGCTGCCGGACTTCTCGACCGCCGGGGCGATCGGCAGGACCACGTCGGCCCGTTCGGTGACCTCGCTCGCCCGCAGTTCCAGGCTGACCACGAACCCGACGTTGTCCAGCGCGCGGCGGGCCAGGTCCGGGTCCGGCAGGTCGTTCGGGTCGACGCCGCCGATCACCAGCGCGTCCAGTTGCCCGCCGGAAGCGGCCTGAAGGATGCCGGTGACGTCGCGGCCCGGCTCGGCCGGAAGCTCGGTGCCCCACTGCTTGCCGACCTCGGCGCGAGCCGCGTCGTCGGCGACCGAGCGGCCGCCGGGCAGAAGCGTTGGGACACAACCGGTTTCGAGTGCACCCCGATCGCCCGCGCGGCGCGGGATCCACGCCAGCCGGGCTCCGGTGCGAGCGGTGAGCCGCAGCAGCGCGGAGAACAGACCGGGGATTTCCGCGGCCCGCTCGCCGACCAGGATCACCGCGCCTTCGCCGCTGAGCGCCGTGTCGACGTCGGCCGCGTGCTGCGCGATGCCGTCTACTGCCGCCGCTTCGCCGCCGGGAACGCAGGCCAGCAGTTCGCCGAAGGTCTTGCGCACCGAGGAGGTCGTCCACTGTCCCAAGTGGACAACGCGGGTGCGGTTCTTGCGGGCCGCCTTGCGCAGCCGCAGGAACACGATCGGCGCTTCGTCCTCGGGCTCGAACGCCACACACAGCACCGTCTTGGCCTGCTCGAGCTCGCCGAACGTCACGCCGGTCTCCGGCGTGGTGCCCACGACAGTCGAGCCGAGGAACGCCAGCTCCTCGTCCGAGTGCGCGCGGGTGCGGAAGTCGATGTCGTTGGTGCGCAAGGCGATCCGGGCGAACTTCGAGTACGCGTAGGCGTCCTCGACGGTCAGCCGGCCGCCGGTGAGCACCGCGGCGCCCTTGCCCTCGCGGGCTTTCAGCAGCCCGGCCGAGGCGATCCGGAGCGCGTCGGTCCAGGACGCTTCCTCCAGCTCGCCGTTCTCATTGCGAACGAGCGGACGGCGGATCCGGTCACCGGCCTGGACGTAGCGGAACGCGAAGCGGCCCTTGTCGCACAGCCATTCCTCGTTCACCTCCGGGTCGTCGCCGGCCAGCTTGCGCTGGACCTTGCCGCGCCGGAAGTCGGTGCGCTCGGCGCAGCCGGACGAGCAGTGCTCGCACACGCTCGGCGACGACACCAGGTCGAACGGCCGCGACCGGAACCGGTACGCCGCGCTGGTGAGCGCGCCGACCGGGCAGATCTGGATCACGTTGCCGGAGAAGTAGCTCTGGAACGGCTCGCCGCCGGTGGTGCGGGAGGCGAGGTCGAGCACGTCGGCGGTTTCCGCGGTGCCGATCTGCTGATGCGCGCCGCGTTCGAGCAGCGCGATGAACGGGTCGCCCGCCACCTGGTCGGAGAACCGGGTGCAGCGCTGGCACAGCACGCAGCGTTCCCGGTCGAGCAGCACCTGCGACGAGATCGGCAGCGGCTTCGGGAACGTGCGCTTCGTGTCGACGAACCGCGATTCCGCGCGGCCGTGCGCGAGCGCCTGGTTCTGCAGCGGGCACTCGCCGCCCTTGTCGCAGATCGGGCAGTCCAGCGGGTGGTTGATGAGCAGCAGCTCCATCACGCCCTGCTGCGCCTTGTCCGCGACCGGCGAGGTGAGCTGGGTCTTGACCACCATGCCGTCGGCGACCGTCATCGTGCACGAGGCCTGCGGCTTCGGCATCGGACGGCCGCCCATTTCGACCTCGACCAGGCACTGGCGGCACGCCCCCGCCGGGTCGAGCAGCGGGTGGTCGCAAAACCGCGGGATGCTCGTGCCGAGCCGCTCGGCGGTGCGGATCAGCAACTCGCCCTTGGGCGCGATGACCTCTTCGCCGTCGATGGTCAGCTTGACGTGGCCCTCGGGGACCGGCGTCTCAGCCGTTTCGGGCTTGTCGGGCGCGATCGTCATGCCTGCGCTCCCACCAGTTCTCGCTTAGCGCTTTCACACAGGGCCAGGAACTCGTCCCGGAAGTACTTGATGCCGCTCTGGATCGGCGACACCGCGCCGTCGCCGAGCGCGCAGAACGAGCGGCCGAAGATGTTGTCGCACACGTCCAAGAGAGTGTCGATGTCCTCTTCGGTGCCGTGCCCCTCGACCATCCGCTCGAGGATCTGCGCCAGCCAGTACGTGCCCTCGCGGCACGGCGTGCACTTGCCGCAGGACTCGTGCTCGTAGAACTGCGTCCACTTCATGACCGCCCACGGCACCGAAACGGTCTCGTTGAAGACCTGGACCGCGGTGGTGCCGAGCATCGAACCGGCCTCGGCCGCGCCCTCGAAGTCGAGCGGGACGTCGAGGTGCTCGGCGGTGAACATCGGCGTCGACGAACCGCCCGGCGTCCAGAACTTGAGCGGGATGCCGTCCTTCATGCCGCCGGCCAGCTCCAGCAGCTCGCGCAGCGTGGTGCCGAGCGGGCATTCGTACTGGCCGGGCTTCTCGACGTGACCGGAGATCGAGTAGATCTTCGGGCCGGGCGACTTCTCGCGGCCCATCTCGCGGAACCACGACGAACCGGCGTTGATGATGTACGACGCGCTCGCGATGGTCTCGACGTTGTTCACCGTCGTCGGCGCCGCGTACAGCCCGGCGGCGGCGGGGAACGGCGGCTTGAGCCGGGGCTGGCCGCGGCGGCCTTCGAGCGAGTCCAGCAGCGCCGTTTCCTCGCCGCAGATGTACGCGCCGGCCCCGGCGTGCACAGTCAGCTCGAGGTCCCAGCCACTGCCGAAGATGTTCTTGCCGAGGTAGCCCTTCGCGTACGCCTCGCGCGCGGCCGCGTTGAGCCGGCGGATGCAGTGCAGCGCCTCGCCCCGGACGTAGATGAAGCAGTGGTGCGACCGCATCGCGTACGAGGCGATGATGCAGCCTTCGAGCAGCGAATGCGGGTCCGCCATCATCAGCGGAATGTCTTTGCAGGTACCGGGTTCGCCCTCGTCGGCGTTGATCACCAGGTAGTGCGGCTTGTCCTCGTTGGGCGGCATGAACGACCACTTCACGCCCGCCGGGAAGCCCGCGCCGCCTCGACCGCGCAGACCGGAATCCTTGACCACCTGCACGAGCTGCTCTGGCGTGGCGGCCAGCGCCTTGCGCGCCGCGGTGTAGCCCTCAAGCGCTTCGTAGGTCTCGATGCGCCAGGATTCCGGGGACAGCCAGCGCTTCGTGAGAACCGGAGTGATGGGATCTGCCATTACTTCTTCTCCACTTCGGGAAGCGGAACATCCTGCGCGCCGGGGGCGGACCAGCCGCGGTCAGCGGCGATCTGCGCGCCGCGCAAGGTCTCGACCGCCTGCGACGGACCGTCCACCGCACTGCGGTAGGCGGCCTCGTCCTCCGGCCAGAACCCGGCGAGCTGCCGCTCCGCGCCCTTGAAGTCAGTCAGCGCCGCACCGCGCGTCGGGGCTGGCTTTTTGCCTGCCTGCAACGCATCGACGAGCGCGACCGCCTGCTCCGGCGTCTGGTTGTCGAAGTACTCGTAGTTGACCTGGAGCACCGGCCCGAGGTCGCACGCGGCGAGACATTCCGCGTGCTCCAAGGTGATCGAGCCTTGTTCGCCCGGAGTGCCCGCGGTTTCCTCGTGCCCCAACGGCTTTTCGGCGGAACCGAGGTGCGCCTGGAGCTTCTTGTAGATGTCGTCGCCGCCCAGCGCCGCGCACAGCGTGTTGGTGCAGACGCTCACCAGGTGCTCGCCGCACGGGCGGCGCTTGTACATGGTGTAGAACGTCGCGACCGCGCTGACCTCGGCGTCGGTCAGGTCGAGGTGCTGCGCGCAGAAGGCGATGCCTTCCTGGCTCACGTAGCCCTGCACCGACTGCACGAGGTGCAGCATCGGCAGCAGCGCCGACCGCGACATCGGGTAGCGGGCGATGATTTCCTTCGCCTCGCGGTGCGTGTCGGCGTCGAACACGTCCACGGCGGGCGCGTCAGCGAGGATGCCCTCGGCGACGGCCGGGTCGGGCGCGATCGCCGCGACGTCGGTGTCCGAGCCCGCCGCGGCGTACGTCTTCGTCGCGTCGTGCGGACCCGGCTCCGGGACTGCGGTCGGGTTCGTCATCGGTCAACTCCCCCCAGAACCGGGTCGATCGAGGCGATCACGACGACGAGGTCGGCGACCAGGCCGCCCTCGGCCATCGCGGGCATCGCCTGCATGTTCACGAAACTCGGCTCCCGCAGGTGCACGCGCAGCGGGCGGGTGCCGCCGTCGGACACCAGGTGCGCGCCGATTTCGCCGCGCGGCGATTCGACCGGGGCGTAGACCTGGCCCGGCGGCACGTGGAAGCCCTCGGTGACGAGCTTGAAGTGGTGGATCAGGGATTCCATCGACTGGCCCATGATCTTCTTGACGTGGCCGAGCGAGTTGCCCATGCCGTCGCTGCCGATGGACAGCTGCGCCGGCCAGGCGATCTTCTTGTCCTCCACCATGACCGGGCCCGGCTCGGCCATCTTCGCGACCTGCTTCATGATCCGCAGGCTCTGGTGGATTTCCTCCAGCCGCAGCAGATACCGCGCCCAGCTGTCCGCGTCGGTCGAGGTCGGGATGTCGAACTCGAGTTCGTCGTAGCGCGAGTACGGCTCGGTCTTGCGCAGGTCCCACGGCAAGCCGGCGGCGCGCAGCACCGGGCCGGTGACGCCGAGTTCGAGGCACGCGTCGAGCGGCAGCACGCCGACGTCCTTGAGCCGGTTGCGCCAGATCGGCTGGCCGGTGAACATCTTGTCGTACAACGGAAGCCGCTTGTCCATGATCTTGCAGAAGTCGAGGACCTTCTCGGCCCAGTCCTCCGGCAGATCCTGGGCGAGCCCGCCGGGCCGGATGAACGCGTGGTTCATCCGCAGGCCGGTCAGGTACTCCAGCAGGTGCATGGCTTCTTCGCGCTCGCGGAAGCCGAGCGTCATCGCCGTGGTGGCGCCGAGATCCATGCCGCCGGTCGCGATGAACACCAGGTGCGAGGTGATCCGGTTGAGCTCGAGGAGAAGCACCCGCAGAATCTCCGCGCGCGGCGGAGCCTTGATGCCGAGCAGCTTCTCGACGGCGAGGCAGTAGGCCATCTCGTTCGACAGCGGCGCGAGGTAGTCCGCGCGCGTCACGAAGGTGACGCCCTGGGTCCAGTTGCGGAACTCCGCGCTCTTCTCGATGCCGGTGTGCAGGTAGCCGACGACTGCGCGCAGCTGCGTGACCGTCTCGCCTTCCAGCTCCAGCACGAGCCGGAGCACGCCGTGCGTCGACGGGTGCTGCGGGCCCATGTTGATGACCATGCGGTCGTCATGCTGGGCGTCGCCGAGAACTTCGTCCCAGTCCCCGCCGGAGACGTGGTAGACGGGGCCTTCGGTGGTGTCGCGGACTTCGGCGTACTCGGCTTCCGTCGCTTCGTCGTTGATGGTCACGAGTACGACCTCCGCTGGTCCGGCGGCGGGATTTCCGCGCCCTTGTATTCGACCGGGATCCCGCCGAGCGGGTAGTCCTTGCGTTGGGGGAAGCCGTCCCAGTCGTCCGGCATGAAGATGCGGGTCAGCCCGGGGTGGCCGTCGAAGACGATGCCGAACATGTCGTAGGCCTCGCGCTCGTGCCAGTCCGCTGTCGCGTAGACCGGGACGAGGGACGGGACGTGCAGGTCGTCCATGTCCATGGTGATCTCGAGCCGGATCCGGCGGCGGTAGGTCATCGACAGGAAGTCGTAGACCGTGTGCATCCGCTGCGGGACGTCCACGCCGTAGTCGACGCCGGTGACCGCCAGCAGCATTTCGAACCGCAGGCCCGGGTCGTTGCGCAGCACCTTCGCGATGTCGGCGAGGTGCTCGCGGCTGACGTAGAAGGTGATCTCGCCGCGGTCCACAGTGGTCTGGAGGATCGCCGACGGCGGGATCTTGTTGTCCGCCAACGCCGCCATGAACTCGTCGGCGAACTCGTCGAACCAGCCGCCGTACGGGCGCTCGGCGGGCGGCGGGCTGTACGCGGGCAGCCGCAGGCCGCCGTAGCCGGAGGTGTCCCCGCTGCCGCGGACACCGAACATGCCCTTGCGCTCGCGCCCGGCGACGACCGGTTCGGCCGCTCCGGGCCCGTGCGCTTCGAGGCCTGCTTCGGGCCGCTCCGCGCTGGACTGCGGGCCGCCGGTTTCGGGAGTCTCTTCGGGGTTCTCAGGCACCGGTGCTCACTTCTTCGCGTACTTGATCGAGGACGGGATCAGCTCGGTACGTGCCCCGCTGGCCGCGCGAATCGCGGCGCGGCGGGCGTTGATCGGCTCGTCCTGGATCTTGGCGTGCAGCTTGAGGATCGCGTCGAGCAGCATCTCCGGCCGAGGCGGGCAACCGGGCAGGTACATGTCGACCGGCACGATGTGGTCGACGCCCTGCACGACGGCGTAGTTGTTGAACATCCCGCCGGACGAGGCGCAGACGCCCATGGAGAGGACCCACTTGGGCTCGGCCATCTGGTCGTAGATCTGGCGCAGCACCGGGGCCATCTTCTGGGTCACCCGGCCGGCCACGATCATCAAGTCGGCCTGACGCGGAGTCGCGGAGAACCGCTCCATGCCGAAGCGCGCGATGTCGTAGCGCGAACCGCCGACCGACATCATCTCGAACGCGCAGCAGGCGAGCCCGAAGGTCGCCGGCCACAGCGAGTTCTTGCGTGCCCAGTTGACCAGTCCCTCGAGGCTGGCCAGCAGGATGCCGTTGGGGAGTTTTTCTTCCAGGCCCATGGGTTCAGTTCCAATCCAGGCCGCCGCGCCGCCACACGTAGGCGTACGCGAACCCGACCGTCACGATGAACAGCACGATCTCCACCAGGCCGAAGACACCGAGGGCGTTGGCGTTCACCGCGAACGGGTAGAGGAACACCATCTCGATGTCGAACAGGATGAAGAGCATGGCCGTGATGTAGTAGGCCACCGGCATCCGGCCGCCGCCGACCAGCGGCTGCGGCGACGGTTCGATGCCGCACTCGTACGCCGCGGTCTTCGCACGGTTGTACCGCTTCGGCCCGACAAGCGGCCCCAGCAGCACGGAGAACACGGCGAACCCCGCCGCGAGCACGAAAAGCAGAACGAGCGGCAGATACACGTTGAGTCCGGGCGCCGCCGGTCCGGGATCGGCCTGCGCCAGCACGGGCACCATCAGCACGGGGTCTTCGCCATCCTTTCCGCGCCGCTGCGGGTTGTTCTCGGGTGGTGGTCCGAGTTCTCGGTTGCGCACCCTAAGGGAGCTGGGTCACACCGCCGAGGGTCAGGGCGCCCTTACGGCCCGTGTCCGACCCACCACCTGCTTGTGAAATAGTTCACAAGCGACGAGTCGCGGTTGTGAAGCGATTCACAAAGCATGGGGGGAGTGTAGGACGTGAGTCACACTCTTGTCCCGAGGGGTTACGGACTAAGGCGGCCCTAACTTGACCGGAGGGTTTCCCAGGCCCACCCCGGCCCGCAATGGCGAGACCAGCGGTAAAGCCCGATTCAAGAACCGCGCCGAGACTCCCGGGCGACTCGATCTTGTGACGTATCACACTGACCGGCCGGACAACCATTGCTCCACCCGGGTAACAGCAAGCACCAGAAACCCGTGCGACAGCACGGATAACGTCCCAACCAACCGCCACCGGTGCACCCGCTATCAGTGCACCCAGCCCCTCCCCCGCACCCCGATACGAAGCTCTCCTGCGGTCTGGGGGTGCTTGTCAAGGCATCTTTCCCGCCTTGACAAGCACCCCCAGACCGTCAGCACAATCAAGCTTCGGGGTGCCCCACGCAACCACCAGCGATGTCGCCGCCAGGCGACGAGCCCTCAACGAGGCCGAGGCGTAACCCGAGCCAACGCCGCGATCAACCGATCCACCCCATCGCCCCCACGAGCGTCGTAACACCCGGAAAGCCCCTTGTACACCAAGGGAAGCAGCCTATTAACCCGCAACCCATACTTAGTAGCCGCGTGCATGATCTTCGGCTTGCCAATCAACTTCGCGAACACATTCCCAAGCCGGTAATACCCGCCCATCAGCTCACCAACAGCCCGCGGATACCCCTCCAACGCCCGCTCCCGAGACGGCCCCTCCGGCCGAGCCAACGCCTGCACCACAGCCTCAGCCGCAAGCTGCGCCGACTCCATAGCCGCGGAAATACCCTCCCCGTTGAACGGACTCACCATGCCGCCGGCATCCCCAAGCAACAGCAGCCCATCGCGGTAATGCGGAGTCCGATTGAACCCCATCGGCAACCCAGCCCCACCGACCTTGCCGATCGCGTTTTCCTCGCGATAACCCCACTCCTCAGGCGTCCCGTCAAGCCACTGCCGCAGCAACGCGCGATAGTCGGTGTTCCGAAACGACGCCGAAGTAGACAACATCCCCAGCCCGACGTTGACCGTCCCGTCCCCCAGCGGGAACGCCCACCCATACCCAGGCAGCAACTTCGGATCCCGAGGATCAGACCGATCCCACAGCTCAAGGTGCCCCTCGATGAACGGATCATCATGCTTCGGGCTCTTGTAATACCGCCGCACAGCGACCCCCATCGGCCGCTTCTCGTTCTTATCAATCCCGACACTCAACGCAAGCCGAGCCGACACCCCGTCACAGGCAAGCACCAACGGAGCCCGATAACTAACGGGCGTCTTCTCCGGCCCGACCTTCGCCTCGACCCCGACCACCCGACCGGAAGCATTGGTAATCGCCCCGGTAACCGTGGTCCGCTCATACAACCGAGCCCCCGCCTTGACCGCGGTCTTAGCGAGCAGGTCATCGAAGTCATGCCGAGTCCGAGACACCCCGTAAGGCGGGTAGTCAGTGAGATCAGGCCAATCGAACTCAAGCGTCAGATCCCCAGTAAGAATCCGCAGCCCCCGGCTACGAACCCACCCGGCTTCCTCACTGGTATCAAGCCCAAGATCGATCAACTGCTTCACACCACGCGGCGTAAGGCCGTCCCCGCACACCTTCTCGCGCGGAAAGACAGTCTTCTCCAGCAGCAACACATCCACCCCGGCCCGAGCGAGGTAGGTGGCCACGGTCGAACCAGCCGGTCCCGCCCCGACCACGATCACTTCGGCGTCGTGGTCTGGGCTGCGGCGGCGCGAAGTCGTCATACGCCTGAGTTTAGGCAGGCTTGCGCGCCCGGTGGATCGCGACGACGCCGAATGTGAGGTTCAGCCACTCGACCTCGGTCCATCCGGCACTCGCGATGATCTCGCCGAGGCCGCGCTGATCGGGCCAGGCGAGCATCGATTCGGCCAGGTAGGAGTAGGCCTCGGGGTTCGTCGAGGACCGGCTGCCGACCCAGGTGAGCAGCTTGAGGATGAACCGCCGGTAGATGAACCGGATCGGGGCGAACGAGGGCGTCGAAACCTCGCAGATCACCAGCCGGCCGCCCGGTTTGACCACGCGCAGGATCTCCGCGAGCGCGCCCTTGGTGTCGACGAAGTTCCGCAGCGCGAGCGAGATCGTGACGGCGTCGAAGCTGTCGTCGGCGAACGGCAGGCACATCGCGTCCGCGGCGACCATCGGCACGTTCCGGTGCAGGCCCGCCTTGAGCATCCCGACGGAGAAGTCGGCGGCGAGGCACCAGGCGCCGCCGCGTGCGTACTCGACGGTGGACACCCCGGTGCCGGCCGCCAGGTCGAGCACCTTCTCGCCCGGCTTGGCGTCGAGCACGCGCGCCGTGGTGGTGCGCCAGCGCCGGTCGAACCCGAACGTCATGAACGAGTTCGCCCGGTCGTAACCGGACGCGACGCCGTCGAACATCGCGGCGACTTCGTGCGGATCCTTGTCCAGGCTCGCTCGGGGCATGGGTCCGAGATTAGTCCGTCCGTGCCGCGCGGTCGCGCGGGAGCAGGACGCTGGCGGCGATCAGCCAGGCGAGCCCGCCGAACCGGCCGACCGGGATCAGCGGATACAGCGCCGGAGTCAGCAACGAGAGCGAGGCGAGCACCGCGGCCGCGGCGACCACCAGCCCGGCGACCGACAGCCAGCGCGGCAAGAGGTTCAGGAACAACGCGGGCACCGCGATCCCGGCGATCAGCAACGCAAGCGGCACCACGAACCCCGGGCCGCCGGACGCGAACGCGAGGCTGGTCAACGCCCTCGCCACCGCGGGTGTGTCACTGGCCTGCGCGGCGGTCCAGGTGATCAGCCCGCTCATCGCGAGCGCCGCCGCGGACAACACGCCGCCGGTGAGTCCGATCACCGCTCCCGGTGCCGCGACTCCGAGCCGCCGCTGTCTGCGATAGGCCGTCGCGGCCCACACCGCGAGCGGAACCGACGCGCCGAACACCGCGAACGCGAGCAGCTGCACGACGCCCTGGTTGCCGCCGAGATACGCCGCGACCTCGGCCGCGCTGGAATCCGGCCGCGTCCCCGCCGCCCCCAGCGCCGCCGACGCGACGGTCAGCGCCCCGAACGCCAGCGCCGGCGCCAGCAACGGCGGGCCGCCCTGCTGTCTGGTCATGGTTGTCATGGAAAACCTCCAGGTCAATTAATTTCACTGCTAGAACGATTACACTGGCGTAATGGATTGTCAAGCGATACGGTTCAGGACATGCAAGGACCCCCCGCGTTCGGCAGCGCCTTCCTGCTGGCCCAGTTGGGCGCACACGCGACCCAGCGCTTCGCCGAACGCATCGCGGACCTGGGCCTGACGCCGCCCCAGACCGGACTGCTCCGCGCGATCGCGCGCCGCCCCGGTGAGAGCCAGCAGGTATTGGCCGCCGAACTGGGCACCCCTCCGACCCGGCTGGTCGCGCTGGTCGACGGCCTTGAGCAACAAGGCCTGATCGAACGCCGCCGCAACCCGCAGGACCGTCGCCTCTACGCGGTTTTCCTCAGCGACAAAGGCCAAGAAACGATGGCCGAACTGGCGAAAGCCGCCGCGGCACACGAAGACGAGATGACGGCGGCACTGTCCACAGAGGAACGTTCAGTGCTGCGCGGACTGCTCGGCCGGGTCGCCGAGGACCGCGGGCTCACCCCAGGCATCCACCCCGGCTACCGCGGCTAGTTGTCCGTGAAGGGCTCCTTGAGGGAATCTGATTCCCTCAAGGAGCCCTTCACGGACCTTTGTCAGCCCAGCGCGGCGAGCATTCCTCGCACCGAGGTCGGCCACGCGAACTCCTCCGCCCGCGCCCGCGCGGCCGCGCGCCGAAGCTCCTCCGGGCTGTCCAGCAACCCGGCTACCGCAGTGGCGAACGCTGGCGCGTGATCGTCCACCGCCGCCCCGCAACCGGGCCGCACGATTTCGCGCAGCGCGGATGACGCCGAAACCACCACCGGCGTACCCGAAGCGAGTGCCTCCAAGGCCGCTAGCCCGAACGTCTCGTGCGGCCCGGGAGCGAGTGAGACATCCGCACTGGCCAGCAATCGAGCCACCTCCCCGCGCCCGGCCAAGAAGCCGAGGAACGTCACCGGCAACCCCCGGGCACGCCGTTCCAACGCCCGCCGCCGCGGCCCGTCCCCCGCGATCACCAACCGCACCCGCGCCCCGGACTCAGTCAGCTCGGCGACCGTATCCACGCTCCGCTCAACGTGTTTCTCCGGCGACAACCGACCACAATGGACAATCAATGCGTCCGCGCCACTGGCCAACGCCGACCGCCACCCGGAATCCCGCATCGACGGCGCGAAGGTAGCCAGATCCACCCCTAACGGCACCCGCCGGACGTTAGGCGCGGCGATCCGTTCGAACTCCGCGTGCGCGAAGGCAGTAGTGCAGACAACCGTGTCGTAGGAGGCGGCCATCCGCCGATTAGCGACATCCGCGACGTGCCGGGCCATCGCCCCCGGCAAGAAAAACTGCTCCAGCAACCGGTCCAGCCGCTCGTGCGAGATCACCATGCTGGGCACGCCGTTCCTCCGGGCCCAGACGCCCATCCCCCGCAACGTCAGCCGGTCCGACACCTCCAGCCGATCCGGCTCCAGCCGCCGCAACACCGTCCGCACCCGCTGCGGATCGACCGCGCGATAGCCGCCGGTGCCGGGAATCTGCAAGGCGGGCAACGAATACCGGCACACCCCGGTCGGCAGGCTTTCCACCGCGTACCGCCGCCCCGGCACGACGAGCGTCACCCGATGCCCGCTGGCGACATACCCCGCACCGAGGTGGTTCAGCGCCGTCCGCAATCCGCCGGACCGCGGTCCGTAGAAGTTCGCCAGCTGGACGATGTGCATGGCTCAAGCCGCACGCGCGACTCGGCCCTGTACCGCTTCGTAGTGCCCAACTAGCTCCCGGCACACCGCGGGCCACGTCCGGCCCAGGACCACTTTCCGCGCCTTCTCGCCCAGCCGCGCCCGCAATGCCGCGTCCCGCAGGTCGTTGACCTTGGACACCAGCGCCGGGCCGAACGACTCGCGATCAGCGGGCAGCAGATACCCGGTCCGGCCAGGCAACACGAGGTCTTTGGGGCCGCCCGCGTCCGGCGCGAGCACCGGCAGCCCGGACGCCATCGCCTCCTGCACCGCCTGACAGAACGTCTCGTGCGGCCCGGTGTGCACGAAAACGTCGAGGCTCGCGTACGCGACCGACAGCTCGTCGCCGTACTTCGCGCCGAGGAAAGCCGCTCCAGGCAACCGTTCCCGCAACGCCGGCAGCTCCGGCCCGTCGCCGATCACGACCACGCGCACGCCCGGCATCCCGGCCAGCACGGTCAGCCGGTCGACCTCCTTCTCCGGAGCGAGCCGTCCGACGAACCCGACCAGCAGTTCGCCGTTCGGCGCGAGCTCCGCGCGCAACGCCGGATCCGCGTGTGCCGGGGAAAAGCGGCTGATGTCGACACCGCGCGCCCAGCGGTGCACGCGCGGAACCCCGTGCAGCTTCAGCTGTTCGATCGAATCCGACGATGGCGCGAGCGTCCGGTCGGCTCGCGAGTGCAGCCGGCGGACCCAGCGCCAGGCCGCCCGCGCGCCGATGCCGAAGCCGTACGACGTGGCGAACCCGGCGATGTCGGTCTGGTAGACCGCGATCGACGGCACCCGCAGCCGCCTGGCCGCGGCGAGCCCGCGCGCGCCGACGACGAACGGCGAGGCCAGGTGCACGACGTCCGGGCCGAAATCGGCCAGCGCGGTCAGCACGGTGCGCGTCGGCAGGCCGATCGGCAGCGAGTTCACGCCGGGGAAGTCCAGTGCCGGAATGCGGACGACCGGAGCGCCGCGGTAGCTCGACGGCCCCGGCCCCGGCGCGACGACCAGCACGTCGTGCGCGGATTCGACCAGGTGCTCGACGACCCGCAGGACGGAATTCGTCACGCCGTTCACCTGGGGCAGGAAACTTTCGGTGACTATGGCGACTCGCACGGCGTCACTGTCGCAAAACCGCAGGCAGGGCGGGCCAATCCCGCGTAACCGACCGGCCAACGGTGGCGAAACACTCCGCAGCGTCCGCGATCCGGCGCCGACCGTCGAAGAATTCGCCACGACATGTCATCTTCCGGTCGTGTCCCGGACACCAGGAACACCCAGACTAAGCAGGCATGACCCTCTTGTCCTCCAGGCCGTCGCGGCCCGTCGAACCCGGGCTGCTCTCCCGAGCGCTCGAGGTCGCGGGGCGGCTGGCGAACGACGCCACCGACGTGATCACCGCGACCGCCGGCCGCGGTGCGCACCCGGCGACGCTGGATTCGCCGTTCGACTGGGTCACCGACACCGATCGGATCCTGGAACGGCACACCCGCCGCGTGCTGACCGCGGAGTTCCCCGGAATCCCGGTGGTGGGCCACGAATTCGGGGCCGACCACGGCGCGGACGTCGCGGAATACCGCTGGGTGGTCGATTCGGTGGACGGCACCGCGAACTACGTCGCCGGAGTGCCTTGGTGCGCTTACAGCCTCGCCCTGGTCGACGCGAGCGGCCCGGTGGTGGGCGTGGTCGCGGATCCGTACCGGGCGCAGATCTACGCCGCCGCCCGCGGACGCGGGGCCCGGGCGAACGGGAAACCGCTGAACCTGGTGGACCGTTCGGGTACGGCGGGGGCGATCGTCTGCACCGAACTGGCGCGCAAGGGGCCGTGGCCGGGGATGGGCGAGTTCATCGAACGAGCGGCGGCCGCGCACGCCGGGGTGCGGGTGCTGGGGTCGGCCGCGCTGTCGATCGCACAGGTCGCGCTGGGGCACGCGGCCGCGGCGGTGTTGCACAGCTACCACGAATGGGACGTCGCGGGGTCGGTCGCGATGGCGATCGAGGCGGGTGCGGTGGTGCTGGACAAACACGGCGAGGACGCCGCGCTGCCTACGGACGGCCTGCTGGTCGCCGCCCCCGGCGTGGCTGATGAGGTCCTCGGCTGGTGGCAGGAAACCGTCGGCACCTGATGCCTGAAGTCCGTGAAGGGAACCCTGAGGGACTCAGAGTCCGTGAAGGTTCCCCTCACGGACCTCGCCGAGCCGCCCGAGCTACGCCTTCGCGGGGATCGGTTCCGGAGCGGCGGCGGACCGGTCCCGATTGATCAGCCTGCGCAGCCACCACAGCAGCGGGCCCGCGACCAGCCACGTGATCAGCACCGTCATCCCCACCGGCAGCAGCGTCAGCGTCGCGGTTCGGCCGGCGACCCGGGTCAGCTCCGGGCTGGTCGCGTCGTACTCGATCGCCACCAGCTGGCCCGCGGCGAGACCCGACGGGTACAACACCCCGGTCGGCGGACTGTGCACGATGCCGTCCGGGGTCTGGTACTGGATGATCGTGCGGTCGAACGCCACCGACTCGACCGTCGCGGTCGCGGTGCCCAGGTGCGATTCGATGGCGTTGTCGTTGCGGAACGCGGCGAAAACCAGGCTCACGCACATCACGGTGAGCAGCACGGCTACGCCCAGCACGGCGAACCACGCGATCCGCCGTGCCTTCACACTCCT
This sequence comes from Amycolatopsis albidoflavus, assembly GCF_039525725.1. Classification (NCBI taxonomy): domain Bacteria; kingdom Bacillati; phylum Actinomycetota; class Actinomycetes; order Pseudonocardiales; family Pseudonocardiaceae; genus Amycolatopsis; species Amycolatopsis albidoflavus. The sequence goes on along the minus strand of NZ_BAAAHV010000031.1, from coordinate 314,639 downwards.
GGCTGCCACACCGAGAGTTTAGTCGGGTGCGCCGACCAGCTCGGCACTCGGCAGCCAGTGCGCCCGGTACATCACGTGCAGGTTGTACGCATTCACCAGCAGCCGAGACGTCCAATGCAGCTGAAAACACTTGTGGTGCGGCGATTCCTCGCCCGGTGCCGAACCCGGGGCGCCGAACGCGAGAGCGAAGAAGTCCTCGGCGGTGTGCCGGAAGACCGCCGCGCTGCCGGTCAAGAACATCGTGTCCGCGTGGTACCGGTCGAGCAGCCGGTCCCGCGTCGGCCATTCCGGCCATTCGATCGGGCGCCGATCGGCCGGGATCCGCACCGTATGCGGCCGGGGCGGGCCGAGTGCCGCCCGCAGCCGCGGCCACTGCGAGGGACGCAGGTGCGCGGTGTGCTGGCTCAGCACGAGATCCAGCGGACGACCGGAGAACTCCGGTTCCGCGGGAATCCGTCCGGAGCGCAACGGCAGGTGGATGATCGTGTGCCGGGACCGCGAGGCCAGCAGCCACAGCACGCCGATCCGGTATGCCGCGCTGCGGTCGACGTACATCTCCACGTGCGACATCTCCATGCCCGGCGCGAGCTCGAACAACACCGCGGTATCCAGAGCGGGAGCAGGGCGCAGCACCCGCCACTCCCGGCCGTCGAGCCGAGCGTGGCGGAGCTGCGCCCGCACTTTCATGGCCACCGAATCCTCCTTGCCGAGAGCGGAACTCTCCAGGATCCCGCAGCCAGGCAAGCGAATTTCAGTGCCGGTCGGCCTCCGCCAGCGCACGGTGGTTCGCCTGGATCTGGTCCCACGCCTTCGGCTTCGCCGGAGCAGCGGCGAACGCACGGGCCGCGACCGTCCCATTAGGACCAACCGCGGGCTTGCCCTTGGTGAACAGCCAGGTCTGGAACAGCTCTTGCAACGGCTTGCCCGACACCTTCTCCGCGAGCGCCACGAAGTCCGGGATCACCGCCGCCTTGCCCGCCTTCGCGACCTGCCACTGCTGGAGGATCGAGAAGAACGCGTCGTCGCCGACCGTCTTGCGCAGCGCCTGCACGGCCATCGCGCCCCGGTCGTACACCGCGCGGTCGAACTGCTTCGGCTCGCCTGGGTCGCCCGGCAGGACCTGCCAGAACGGGTCGTCGGCGGCGTAGGAGTCGTACGCGTACTGCGCGAGCTCCGCGGTCGTGCCCTCGCCCTGGTGCTCGGACCACAGGTACTCGGCGTAGGACGCGAAGCCCTCGTTCAGCCAGATGTCGCTCCACTTGCCCAGCGAAACGTTGTCGCCGAACCACTGGTGTGCGTTCTCGTGCGCGATCAGCGTGGTGTTGGCGCCGGCGGCGAAGTTGCGCGCGCCGTAGGTCGGCCGGGTCTGGTTTTCCAGCGAGAAGGTGATCCCGCTGGTCACGACGCCGCCCTCGGCCTCGAACGGGTAAGGCCCGAACTGCGACGCCAGGAACTCGTCGACCTCCGGCGTCCGCTCCACGCTCGCCTTGGCCGCGTCGAGCGAGTCGCCGAGATCCGCGCCGTAGGCGGTGATGAACGGCTTGCCGTCCGGCGTGGTGGACTGGACCACGTCGTACTTGCCGACGATGAACGACGTCAGGTAGGTCGCCTGCGGCTTGGTGCTGCGCCAGTTCCACCGCGTCCAGCCAGCGCGCTTCTTGGTCTTCTTGACCAGCGTGCCGTTCGTGATGGCGGAGAGGCCGTCCGGAGCCTCGATCGACACGTCGTAAGTCGCTTTGTCGGTGGGGTGGTCGTTGGAGGGGAACCACCACTGCGCGCTCTGCGGCTCGTCGACGCCGAGCGCCCCGAAAGCGCCCTTCTTCCACGTGTTCAGGCCGCCGACCTTCTCCGTCGACGGGCTGTCGGAGTAGCTCACGACGACGGTCGCGGACTGGCCCTTCAGCAGCGGCTGCGCCGGGGTGATCACCAGCTCGCCGTCGCCGTTTTGGTTCGTGAACTGCGCCGGCCGGTTGTTCACCAGCACCTTCGACGCCTTGAGCGCGAAGTCCAGATCGAAGCGCGACAGGTCCTGCGTCGCGGTGAGCAGCAGCGTCGTGGTGCCCGACAGGACGTCGGTTTCCGGCTGGTAGCTCACGCGGATGTCGTAGTGCTGCACGTCGGTGCCGCCGTTGCCGGCGTTCGGGTAGTACGGGTCGCCGACGCCGGGCGCGCCCGGTGCCGGCACTGCCGAAGCGGTGCCCGCCAGCAGCACCGTCGCGACTCCAGCCGCAACCGCCCCGATCCCGGCCCGAGTTCTCGATCGCATTGTTCCTCCAAGGTGGCCAATGCGACCGAACGTATCCACGTCAGCACCGCACAGGTACGTCCGAAGGACGGGTTCTTACCCACTGGGAAGATCAACCGGATTCGGCGATCCACCACGCGATGGCGATCGGAATGCCGTACAGGATCGGGCCCGCGTAGAGCCCCGGCCACGGTCCCCAGCCGCGCCGCACGGCCAGCCCGGCCGTCGCGAACGAGCCGGCGATCGCCGCGAACCAGCCGACCCACGGCAGCGAGGCGACCGCCTGCTGCCCGGCCGCGCTGCAGATCGCCCTGCTGTCCCCGGCGAAGCAGTTGTCGCTGGCCATCACCAGAAACGACGAGAAATACGAGCACACCAGCCCGATCAGGGCCAGTGCCGCCACCGCCGCGCTGAACCAGGCCCACCGGCCTCGCGGCCGCAGGTCCGCCTCGGTCAAGAAATCCCCCATTTTTCGCCGGCCCCCCGCCGGTTAAACCGTCCCCACCGCTTCCGCGACCGCGGATTTCAGCCGCGCGTGGAGATTCCGGTGCTGCGCCCGGTCGACCCGGACCTCGACCACTCGCAGGCCCGGCGCCGGCTCCAACGCGGCACGGAACTCTTCGACCGTCTCGGCCAGGACGTGCGGCACCCGGTAGCCCGCGCACAGCGCGCCCAAATCCGCGCCATGCGGCGTGCCGAAGACGCGCTCGAAGCTCGCCGAGTGTTCCGGCGCACCCTGCTCCAGCAGCGAGAAAATGCCGCCGCCGTCGTCGTTCAGCACCACGATCGTCAGATCCGGCAGCTGCTCCGCGGGCCCGGTGAGCAGGCCGGACGCGTCGTGCAGGAAGGTCAGATCGCCGAGCAGCGCGTACGACGGAGCGCGGTGCACAGTGGCCGCGCCGATGGCCGTCGACACCGTGCCGTCGATCCCGGCGACGCCGCGGTTGCGGTGCACCAGGACGTCCGGACGCAGCCGTCCGGCCAGCGCGACATCGCGCGTCGGGTTCGAGGAGCCGACCACCAGCAGCGCGCCTTCCGGCAGCGCGTCGACCAGCTCGGTCGCCACCCGTACGCCGCTCGGCCACGGCTCGGCGGCCAGCGCCGTCGAAACCGCTTGGCTGGCCGCGGCGTCCGCACGCTGCCAGCTCGCCAGCCACTCCGGGTCGGCGGGCTTCGTCGGCTCGGCGAACCACTGCCCGACCTGGCGGACGTTGTGCGCGGGGGCAGGCCAGTCCGAATCCGGACGCACCAGCAGCACCTCGACCTCGGGATCCGACAGCACCTTCTGCACCTGCCGGAACACCGTCGGACGGCCGAGGCACAGCACCTGCTCGGGACGGTGTCGCGAGATGAACTCCTCGACGCCCAGCAGCCAAGCGCCGGACGACATCGCGGTCGCGCCGGACAGGCCCAGCCCGCCGGTCTCCGAAACCACCGGCCAGCCGTGCTGTTCGGCCCATTCGCTGGCCGCCTGCGCGCCGGTGTCGCACGCGATCACCAGGCCGTGCCGCGCCGAGGGCACCACGAACGAGGGCAGCGCGCCGAAGTCCGGCAGCTCGGTCCAGCGTTCGCCGTCCGGACGGCCTTCGAGCGATTCGTACCACTGCCCGTCATCGTCGAGATCCGGCACGAGCGGCTCGCGGAACGGGATGTTCAGGTGCACCGGCCCGCAACGCCATTCGCCGTACGCGGCGTTCCACGCGCGGCAGATCTGGCTGCGCCAGTAGGAGTTCTGCCCGGCCCGGCGCTCGGCCACGGCCAGCTCGTCGAAGTAGCGGACAGCGTCGCCGTACAGCTCGTATTGGTTGATCACCTGGCTCGCGCCCGCCGAACGCAGCTCAGGCGGACGGTCGGCGGTGAGCACGATCAGCGGCACGCCCGCCCGGTCTGCCTCCAGCACGGCCGGGTGGAAGTTCGCCGCCGCGGTGCCGGAGGTGCAGACCACCGCCGCCGGACGGCCGGTGCGCGCCGCGATGCCGAGCGCGAGGAACGCCGCGCCGCGTTCGTCGATGCGGACGTGCAGCTTCAGCCGTCCCGAAGCGGCGGCGTCGTAAAGCGCGATGGACAGCGGCGCGTTGCGAGATCCTGGACACAACACCACGTGCGACACGGTGTTGCGGACGAGTTCGTCGACGATGACCCTGGCCTGCGCGGTGGACGGGTTCACCGGCAAGCCCCTGCTAGGGCGCCGTCCGACGGGCTCTTCCCCGGGGCGGCGTCAGGCACAGCGATCATGTCCACAGGTCCTATTCTCCCAAACGTGGATGACGCCCGAGTTTCCGAGCTGTTCGACCCCGCCGCCTGGTCCGAGGTCGAAGGGTTCTCCTTCACCGACATCACCTACCACCGTTCGCGAGACGCCCGCTCCGGCAAACGGGTGGTCCGGATCGCTTTCGACCGTCCGGAGGTCCGCAACGCCTTCCGCCCGCACACCGTCGACGAGCTCTACCGGGCGCTCGACCACGCCCGGATGAGCTCGGACGTCGGGTGCGTCCTGCTCACCGGCAACGGCCCGTCGCCCAAGGACGGCGGCTGGGCGTTCTGCTCCGGCGGTGACCAGCGTATTCGCGGACGCTCCGGGTATCAGTACGCGAGCGGGGAGACCTCGGACACGGTCGACCCGGCGCGGGCGGGCCGGCTGCACATCCTCGAGGTGCAGCGGTTGATCCGGTTCATGCCGAAACCCGTGGTAGCCGTGGTGCCCGGCTGGGCCGCGGGCGGCGGGCACTCGCTGCACGTCGTGTGCGATCTCACCCTCGCCTCGGCCGAGCACGCGCGGTTCAAGCAGACCGATGCCGACGTCGGCTCGTTCGACGCGGGCTACGGCTCGGCGGGCCTCGCCCGGCAGGTCGGACAGAAGTTCGCGCGGGAGATCTTCTTCCTCGGCCGCGACTACACCGCTGAGCAGATGCACCGGATGGGCGCGGTCAACGAGGTCGTTCCGCACGCCGAGCTGGAGCGGGTCGCGCTCGAATGGGGCTGGACGATCATCGGCAAGTCGCCGACCGCGCAGCGGATGCTGAAGTACGCGTTCAACGCGATCGACGACGGGCTCGTCGGACAGCAGCTGTTCGCCGGCGAAACCACCCGGCTGGCGTACATGCAGGACGAGGCCGTCGAGGGCCGCGACGCGTTCCTGGAGAAGCGCGACCCGGACTGGTCCGACTACCCGTACTACTACTGAGATAGGTCGTTCCTCGTGCACGTGGTGTGGCTCGACGGCAGCGCCGACGCGCTGACCGCCCTCGACGCGGCCCTGGCGGCGGCCCTCGACGGCGGCCCGGCGGTGCTGCCGCTGAACTCGGCGGATCCATCGGCCCCCGCGCTGCTCGAAGCGATGGCCCCGGAGCAGCCGGTCGAGCCGGACACTGCCGTGGTGATCGCCACGTCCGGGTCCACCGGAGCGCCGAAGGGCGTGCTGCTGTCGCCGCGAGCGCTCACCGCGTCCGCGACGGCCACGCACGCCCGGCTCGGCGGCCCCGGGCACTGGCTGCTCGCCACCCCCGCGCACTACATCGGCGGCCTGCAGGTCCTGATCCGGGCGCGCCTGGCGGGCACGAAACCGGCGTTCCTGACCGGCGTCGGCTTCCGTCCGGACGAGTTCGCCGCCGCGGCCGCGCCCGTGCTCGCGGTGAACGGCCCGCGCTACACCGCGCTCGTGCCGACCCAGCTCGTCCGGCTGCTCGACGACGGCGGCGCTGGCCTGGCCGCCGCGAAGGCGTTCGACGGCATCATCCTGGGCGCCGCCGCCACCTCGCCGAAGCTGCGCGCGCAAGCGGCCGAGGAAGGCGTGCGGATCGTCCCCTCGTACGGGATGAGCGAGACCGCCAGCGGCTGCGTCTACGACGGCATTCCGCTCGACGGTGTGCGCGTGGAGCCCGATGCTGACGAGCGGCTGTGGATCTCCGGGCCGGTGCTGTCGCACGGCTACCGTCTCGCGCCGGAATTGACCGCGGAGTCGTTCCGGGACGGCTCTTTCCGGACCTCCGATCGCGGCCGGCTGCTGCCGGACGGCCGGGTCGAGGTGCTCGGGCGCGCGGACGACGTGATCAACACCGGCGGGGTCAAGGTCTCCGCCGCCGCGATCGAACGCCTGCTCGGCGCCCAGCCCGGGGTGCGGGACGCCTGTGTCGTCGGCATTCCCGATCCGCAGTGGGGCGAGGCGGTGGTCGCGATGGTGGTGGCTTCGGCAGACGAGGCCGCGCTGCGAGCCGCCGTCCGCGCTGAGATGGGTGCCGCCGCGACGCCGAAACGCATCGAGTTCACCGACGCGCTCCCCTTGCGCGGCCCGGGAAAGATCGATCGCCAGGCAGTGGTCGCCGCCCTCCGAACGCACTGAGACGCACTGAGCGGGTTCACCGAACGGGTGAAGATCGCATGGCGTTGAATGGACCCCATGGCGACAGTCAGTGAGTGGATCGAAGGCGCGCGGCCGAGGACGCTGCCGAACGCGATCGCGCCGGTCGTGGCCGGGGTCGGAGCGGCGATCGCGCTCGACGCGTTCTCCTGGTGGCGTTCGCTGCTCGCGCTGCTGGTCTCGCTGTCGCTGATCATCGGCGTGAACTTCGCCAACGACTACTCCGACGGCATCCGCGGCACCGACGAACACCGCGTCGGCCCGCTGCGTCTCGTCGGCTCCGGCGCGGCGAACCCGAAGGCCGTGCTGCGCGCCGCGCTCACCTCCCTCGGGCTGGCCGGAGTGCTCGGCCTGACGCTCGTCGCGCTGAGCGGATACTGGTGGCTGCTCGCGATGGGCGCGCTCTGCATCCTCGGCGCGTGGTTTTACACCGGCGGCAAAAAGCCTTACGGCTACTACGGTTTGGGCGAGCTCGCGGTCTTCGTGTTCTTCGGCCTGGCCGGCGTCCTCGGCACGGTTTACGTGCAGGCCGGCCGCGTCAGCTGGGACGCACTGGGCTGCGCCGTGGCCGTCGGCTCGTTCTCGATGGCCGTGCTGGTCGCGAACAACCTGCGCGACATCCCCACCGACATCGAGTCCGGCAAACACACCCTCGCGACCCGCATGGGCGACGGCGGAACGCGCAAGCTTTACCTGACCCTGGTGACGGTGCCGTACGCGCTCACCGTGCTGATGGGCGTCTGGCATCCGCTGCTGTTCATCACCTTCGTGACCGCGCCGCTGCTGCTGAAGCCGATCAAGGCCGTCGGCGGTGGCGGCAAGGGCCGTGAGCTGATCCCGGCCCTGCGCGACACCGGTATGGCGATGCTCGCGTGGGCGGTGCTGAGCGCGGTCGCGCTGGCGCTCTAGCGGCCGCCTCGGTAGCGGCCCGGCGTTGTCCCGATGATGGCGGTGAACGCCGAGATGAAGCCGCTGGGATTGGCCCAGCCGCAGGCGTAAGCGGTGCGGACGGTGTCGTGACCGTCGGCGAGAAGCACCAGCGCGTGGTAGACGCGGAGCTGGGTGCGCCACTCGTAGAAGGTCATGCCGAGTTCGTCGTGGAACAGCCGGCTGAGGGTGCGCGAGCTGGCCCCGATCGCCTTGCCGAGTTCGGCCAGCGTGGCGTTGTCCGCCGGATTCTCGTGCAGCCTCTCGGCAATCGCCCGCAGCCGGTCGTCCTGCGGCGCGGGCAGTTGCAGCGGCGGGTCGGGTGCTTCGCGGAGTTCGTCGACGAGGACCCGGTGGAGGCGAGCACGCGCGGAGCCGCTGTAGCCGGAACCCTCGTAGTTGCGCGGCCCGGTCAGCGCGAGCAGGACCTCGCGAGCCAGGCCGGACGTCCGGAACACCGCTGGCCGATCCGAGACGAGCTGGGCCAGCGACGGCGCGAGAAAGACGATCCGGATGTCGGTGTCGCCGTGGGCACGATGGAAATGCGGGAACCCGGCGGGCGTCCAGGCGACTCGGTTGGCGGGCGCGAGCGACGTGCCGTACTCGGTCTGCACGACAAGAACGCCGCGAGCCGCGTAGACCAGGTGTCCTCGCTCGTGCGACTGCAGCTCGCTGGTTTCGCCGGACGGCCAGAGATGCCTGCCGCCGGACGGCCACAGGTACGAAGTGATGGTTTGGCGGGGAACGGGCATCAGTTGGCATTCTAGCGTTAACAAGCCAGCCGGAGTTCTTGAAAGGCTTTCTCTCGAAGAACCTGTTGCTGTTTAAGGGAGAAATGCAATGTCGACGTTCGTTCTCGTCCCCGGTGCTTGGCACGGCGGCTGGGTTTTCGAGGAGGTAGTGCCGCTGCTGGAGCGCGCCGGGCACAGCGTGCACGCCTTGACCCTGACCGGTCTGCGGCCGGACGACGACGCCGCGACGGTCGCGGGCGCCAACCTCGACACCCACGCCGCCGACGTAGTGGACCTGCTCGATCGCGCCGGCATCACCGACGCGACGCTCGTCGGCCACAGCTACGGCGGGATGGTGATCGCCGCCGCGGCCGACCGGGCAGGCGGCCGGGTCTCCCGGGTGGTGCATCTCGACGGCTACGTGCCCGACGACGGCGATTCGTGCTGGTCATCGACCACCGAGGCGTACCGGCAGGCGTTCGTGGCCGGCGCCGCGGACACCGGGTACGCCGTCCGGCCGCCGGAACGCGATGGCCGGGATGCCCGCCGCCGTCCGCATCCGCTCGCCTCGCTGCTCCAGACGATCCGGCTCACCGGGGAGTTCGCCAAGGTTCCCCGGCGCGAGTTCGTCTACTGCTCCGGATGGGAAGGCACGCCCTTCACCGAACTCCGGAACCGGCTCGAAGCCGACCCGCGGTGGCAGGTCCACGTTCTCCCCACCGCCCACAACGCGATGCGCGAAGACCCGGAAGGCGTCGCGAAACTGCTGAACGACTAACCCGAAAACCGGCCGGTGAGCAGGAACTCGTCGAACCGCGCCCCTGCTCGCCGAGCCGTTCGCGGTCCCTCTAGCGACCGACCGCGATCGCCTGCCACTCCACGAACTCCGCCAACCCGTGCGAGCCGTACTCGCGGCCGATCCCGCTGGCCTTGAACCCGCCGAACGCCGCGTTCCCGTGCCGCGGCGCGCCATTGACGTGGAACGTCCCCGTGCGCACCGCCCGCGCGACCTCGACGCCGTGCTCCGCGTCAGCCGTCCACACGCCGCCGCTGAGGCCGTAGTCGGAGTCGTTCGCGAGCCGGGTCGCCTCCTCCTCGGTGTCGAACGGGATCACCACGAGCACCGGCCCGAAGATCTCCTCGCGCGCGATCCGCATGTCGTTCGTTACGTCGGCGAACACCGTCGGACGCACGTAAAACCCGTTCGCCAGCTCGGGATCCGCGAACGGCTCCGCCCCGCCCGCCGCGATCCGCGCCCCTTCCTCGACGCCTAGCCGCAGGTACGACAGCACGCGCTCGTACTGGTCCTGGCGCACGATCGGCCCGACGAACGTGTCCGGCTTCGCCGGGTCGCCGACCACCAGCCCGTCGGCCATTTCCGCTAGCGCCGCCACAACCTCGGCGTATCGCTCGCGCGCGGCGAGGATGCGGGTGTGGGCCACGCACATTTCGCCGTTGTTGGCGAACGTCGCGGTGCGGATCCCCTCGGCGACGGTTTTCGGGTCCGCGTCCGCGAGCACGATCGCCGCGGACTTGCCGCCCAGCTCCAGCCCGACCCGCTTGAGCTGGGCTCCGGCGAGCGACGCGATCCGCCGCCCGGCGGCCGTCGAGCCGGTGAACGCGATCTTGTCCACGCCGGGGTGCGTCACCAGGTGCTCGCTCACGTCGCGGTCAGCCGCGAACACGCTCACCACGCCCTCGGGGAAACCGGCCTGCTCGAAGATCTCCGCCAGCACCATCGCGTCGAGCGCGGTTTCCGGCGCGGCCTTCAGCAGCACCGGGTTGCCCGCCAGCAACGCCGGGATCAGCTTCACCAGCGCGGCCGAGTGCGGCGAATTCCACGGGATCACCGCCGCGACCACGCCGACCGGCGCGGCGCGCACGATGGTCCGGTTGCCCGCCTCGTCGGTCAGCGTCTCTTCCCAGGAGAACTCGCGCGCGAGCTTGAGCCACGCTGCCGTGCGCTCCGGGAGGTTGCGCTGCGTCCAGCCGGTGAACCAGCTCGGCGAGCCGTTCTCCGCGGTGACTAGTTCGGCGATCTCGTCCGCGCGGGCGGCGTGCAGCTCGTTGAACCGTTCGACCAGGCGTAGCCGCTCGGCCAGCGGAGTTCTGCCCCACGGTTCAAGCGCCCGCCGGGCCGCCGCCACCGCGCGGTCGACGTCAGCCACCGCTGCCTTCGGCGCGATCCCCACCAGCGCCCGGTCGTGCGGCGAGCGGATTTCGAAGGTGTCGGCGGTCGCGGGTTCGGTCCAGCGGCTGCCGAGGAAGAGCTGGTCGTAGGTGCGCATCGGGTTCTCCTGCCCTAGTTAACGGAACACTGCTCTCTTGTTCTCGAAGTTAACAGCGCACTGTTCTTTTATCAAGAGAGCAGTGTCCTGTTACACTTTCCGGCGTGTCCGAGTTCCAGCGCGCCCGCAGTCCTGAGCAGGTGGAAGCCCGCCGCGAGGCGATCCTCGACGTGGCGGAAGAGCTGATGACGGAGTCGTCCGTCGGCGAAATCAGCATGCGCGAACTGGCCCGGCGGGTGGGCTTGTCGGCGTCGAACGTCGCGCGCTACTTCCCCACGCGGGAGGCCGTCTACCTGGAGGTGCTCGACCGCGCCCGCGGCGCGTGGCTCGATTCGCTCACCCTGGACGGCGACCTGTCGGAGGTCGCCGCGACCCTCGCCCGTTCACTCGCGACGCGACCGATCCTGTGCGAACTGATCAGCGTGCTGGCGAACGTGCTGGAACGGAATGTCTCGACGGAGACCGCGCGGGATTACAAGCTGCGGTCGGCGAAGCACAACGCCCGCACCGCTGACCTGCTGCACGCCGCGCTGCCAGGTCTTTCCGCGGAGACCGCGCAAGAACTGTCGTCCGCGATCTTCATGTTCACCGCGGGAATGTGGCCGCTGGCGCACCCGAACGAAGCCGTCCAGGAAGCCATCAAGGATCCGCGCCTGGCCGGCTCCCGCCTCGACTTCGAGGACCGGCTGCGCCGATTGATAGTCGTGCTGACGCTGGGCTACCAGGACGTCAGGCGTCGAACCGGCCAGTGAGCAGGAACTCGTCGAACCGCGCCCGATGCGGCGCGAGATCGATCCCTTGCTCGCCAAGCCATTCGTCGGAGTAGTACGTGTTCGCGTACCGCTCGCCGCCGTCGCACAGCAGCGTCACTACCGAACCCGCCTGGCCTTCCGACAGCATCCGCGAGATCAGCTGGAACGCGCCGTACAGGTTGGTCCCGGTCGAACCGCCCGCCCAGTGCCCAGTGCGGTCGCGCAGCAAGCGGATCGCCGCGAGAGAACCGGCGTCGGGCACCTGGAACATCTCGTCGATCACGCCGGGCACGAACGACGGTTCGCAGCGCGGCCGTCCGATGCCTTCGATCCGCGACGGCATTCCGGTCGCGTAGTCCGCCGCGCCGGTTTCCCACGCGCCGTAGAACGACGAGTTTTCCGGGTCCACCACGCAGATCTTCGTGGTGTGCCGCTTGTACCGGACGTAGCGGCCGAACGTCGCGCTCGTCCCGCCGGTGCCCGCGCCGACGACGATCCACGACGGCACCGGGTGGCGTTCGGCGCGCATCTGCGCGAACACCGATTCGGCGATGTTGTTGTTGCCGCGCCAGTCCGTCGCGCGCTCGGCGTAGGTGAACTGGTCGAGGTAATGCCCGTTGCACTCGGCGGCCAGCCGCTCGGCCTCCGGGTACATCGCCGGCGCCGCGTCGACGTAGTGGCACTCGCCGCCGTAGAACTCGATGAGCGCGATCTTTTCCTTGCTCGTCCGCCGCGGCACGACGGTCACGAACCGCAGGCCGAGCATCCGCGCGAAGTACGCCTCGGACACCGCGGTCGAGCCGCTGGACGCCTCGACCAGCACGGTGTCCGGGCCGATGTGCCCGTTGACCAGGCCGTACAGGATCAGCGAGCGCGCGAGCCGGTGCTTGAGCGAGCCGGTCGGGTGCACCGACTCGTCCTTCAGGTAAAGATCGATGCCCCATTCCGGGGGCAGCGGGAAAACGTGCAGGTGAGTGTCGGCGCTGCGGTTGGCGTCGGCCTCGATGATCCGGACGGCTTCCCGGACCCAGGCGCGGCTGTGCGGTTTGCTCATGCCGCGGAATCGTCGGCCGGGGTCTCGCCGCGCAGCTGCGACCGCAGCTGGGCACGAGCACGCGCGCGGGATTCGTTGCGCTTGGCCAGACCGGCCGTCACGCGCTGGTTCAGGCCGCGCAGCAGCAGCAGGCCGAGGGGAAGGCCGACGACGAGCCCAATCAGCAAAGAGACCAGCAGCGGCACGCCGACCAGCGAAAGCACGACCGCGACCACCGCGACGAGCGCGAACCGCGCGATCAAGTACACCGTCAGGTCACGGGGAAGGTGGTCCGGTGTCTCGCTCACACCGAAACAGGCTACGCCCCGCTTGCCGGGTCTTCGTCCAGGCCCGCGTTGTTGGGGCGGCCCTCGAAGCGGGTGGAGAGCACGACTGTCGTATTGGTGCGGCCGACGCCGGGGATGCGGCGCAGCCGGCCGAGGGTGAGCTCGAGCTCGTCGACCGTCGAAACCCGCACCTTGACTACGAAGGCCTCGTCGCCCGCGACCGCGTAACAGCTCTCCACCTCGGGCAATTCGCCGAGCGAAGCCGCGACGTCCTCGTCGGTGGCGGTGTCGGTGGGATGGATGCCGACCAGCGCGGTGACGCCGAGGCCGACCGTGTTCGGGTCGACCATCGCGTGGTACCCGGTGATCACGCCCGCCGCCTCGAGCTTTCCGACGCGTTCGTGCACCGACGACGCGGAGAGCCCCACCGTCCGGCCGAGGTCGGCGTAGGTGGCCCGGCCGTTGGCCCGCAGCTCGGCGATGATTTTCCGGTCCAGCTGATCCACCGGCCCATTATGCGGCGCGGGCCCGCGACCGGCTCATCCCGGTAGGTCCCGGATTGTCTCCTGCGTCACAGCAACCTCGGCCGCGGATGGCGCCTGCACCCGGCCTTTGCCTGGTCTTTACCCGAATCTCGGCGCACCTGGTGGGAAAATGCCTGGTCAGCGGGACGCGAACGGGCCCTGAGCGATCCTGAGAATCTGCTGAGTTATGTCCCTTTTGCACTTTAAGGGCTCTTTACCCAAGGACAACCGTTCGAGTACCCGACGGGTGAAGTGCCACGATTGCCGCGTTGGCCACCCGGGCGCGACGGGCGAAATCGCCCGATGCCCCCGGTATAGCAAGTTGGGCGTTAAGGAGGCGGAAAATGACCGCAACCATGGGCGGACGGTTGCTCACCCCGGGTGAGGTGGCCGCTCTGTTCCGGGTGGACCCGAAGACCGTGACCCGCTGGGCCACCGCGGGCCGCATCGGCTCGATCCGGACGCCGGGCGGACACCGCCGGTTCCGCGAGTCCGAGGTGAACGACCTGCTGGCCGAACTCACCACGGACGCCAGCGAACCGACCCGCAAGATCTGATTCGCGGGTCACGCAGACGACGAAGGGTCGTGAGTGGCAAGGGGTGCCTCCCGCATCGCTTGCCGGTCACGACCCTTCGCCGCGTTCCGAGCCTGCCGCGCCCGCCGTCCCGTCCCCCCGTTCAGCCGAATTGCGGCTAACCTGGGGGGCCAGCACGACGGAAGGACCTCGGGCATGATTCCTTTGCTCGCAGCGGTGGGCGCTATCACCATCGCCGTTCTGTTGTGGCGGGCACTAGGCGCGCAGCGGATCAGTGTCCCGCAACGCCGTCCTGCCGTCGCTCCTGACGACGATCCCGAATTCCTGCGCAAGCTCTCTGAAGAGCAGCGCAACCGACGTCCGGACGACAGCGACTCCTGACCGCTGGCTCAGGAAGAGAATCCGTCGGCCACAGTCGCCGCCAGTTCCAGCAGCGCCAGCCGAGTGTCTCCGCCCAGGCGCTCCAGCTCGATCTCCGCACCCTCCTCCAGATGCGCGTCGAACGGAATCCGGCACACCGACCGCACCTTCGCCCCGAAGTGCGCGGCCAGCTTGTCCAGATCGACCGAGCTCCCCTTGGGCCGCACCGAGTTGATCACCACGACCGACCGTTTCACCAGGTCGCCGTATCCGTGCGCCTCGAGCCAGTCCAGCGTCGCCGAAGCACTGCGCGCCCCGTCCACCGAGCCCGACGACACCACCACCAGCGAATCCGCGACGTCGAGGACGCCCTTCATCGCCGAGTGCATCAGACCGGTGCCGCAGTCGGTGAGCACGATGTTGTAGAAGTGCTCCAGCAGGTTCACCGTGCGCCGGTAGTCGTTCTCGGAGAACGCCTCCGACACCGCCGGATCCTGTTCGCTCGCCAGGATTTCCAAGCGGCTCGACCCCTGCGACGTGTAGGACCGGACGTCGCTGTAGCGCGTGATCTTGTCCGCGTCCCGCAGCAGGTGCCGCACAGTCGCGGTGGTCTCGATGGCGATCTTCTGCGACAGCGTCCCGCGGTCCGGGTTCGCGTCCACCGCCACCACGCGGTCGCCGCGCAGGGACGCGAAGGTCGCGCCGAGCGTGGTCGTCGTGGTGGTCTTGCCGACGCCGCCCTTGAGGCTCAGCATCGCGATCTTGTAGCACCCGCGCAGCGGCTGGTTGACCCGCGCGATCAGCTCGCGCCGGCGCGTGTCCGCGGGGCTCTCCCCCGGGTTGACCAGCTTGCCGGTGCCCAAGTACACGGCCTTGCGCCAGCCGGACTGCGGCGTTCGCTTCTGCTGCTTCACCAGGTGCGCGGTGGCCAGCTCGTCCGCGCCGGAGGCCGGCTGCGGAAGCCCCTGCCCCGCCGCGGGAACGGCGCCCGGAGCGGGAACCGGCGTGCCGGCCGGAGCGGCGGGCTGCTGCTGGTACCCGCCCGGAGCGGCATACGGCTGCTGCTGAGCGGGAGGCTGCAACGGCGGCAGATTCTGGTCGTAATGCGCCTGGTAGCCGCCCGGCTGCGGCAGCGGCTGGTACGCCCCCTGCGGCGGCGGGTCGACGACCTGCGTCGGCTGCGCGTCGTAAGGCCCGGTGCCGGGGTGCGGCGTCGAGTCGGTGCGTTCTTCGGAGAACATGGCAGCCGGTTCCTGGGCCTGCTCGGACTGCTGTTCCCCGGCAGTCTCTTCACTGGGTCCGGTCACCGTTGCCAACCTCCCGGGTACGTCGAAGGGCCCCTGGCGACGACGGTAGTCGCCCGAGGCCCGGTCCGGGCGGTGGACCCCCGGCTCAGCTCACTCCGGCGTAGGAATGCAGTCCGGCGGTAACCAGGTTGACGAAGAACAGGTTGAAGATCGTCACCGAGAACCCGACGATGTTGATCACCGCCGCCCGCGTCCCGCGCCAGCCCGCGGTGGCCCGGGAGTGCAGGTATGCCGCGTAAACGACCCACGCGATGAACGCGACGGTCTCCTTCGGGTCCCAGCCCCAGAACCGGCCCCACGCGGCCTCGGCCCACACCGCGCCGCACAGGACGCCGAAAGTAAAGATCGGGAACGCGACGATCGTGGCGCGGTAGGCGATCCGGTCGAGCACGTCGGCGGCGGGCAGCTTCGGGCCGAAACCGGCGAACTTGGCCGGGTCGCGGTCGTGCGCGGTGCGGAAGAGGTAGAGCACGCTCGCCACGCCCGGCACCAGGAACACGCCGGAGCCGATGATCGCGGCGGACACGTGGATCACGAGCCAGTACGACTGCAGCGCGGGCACGACCGGCGCGGCCACCGTGTACAGCATCGTGCCGTTGATGAACATCAGGATCACGACGGGCAGCAGCAGGAAGCCGGTGAGGTGGCGGACCGGGAACTTCTTGATCACCACGAGCCACGCGACGACGGTGATGAAAGTGACCGCCATGCCGTACTCGTACATGTTGCCCCACGGCGCGCGGTGCACCGCGAGTCCGCGCAGCACGATCGCCGACAGCTGCAGCAGCGCGCCCAGCACGAGCAGCGCCGCGCCCATCCGGCCGATCCGCTCGGCGCGGCCGACCGCGCGCGGGGCCTCGGGCTCGGCCGGGACGTCGCCGTCCTCGATGCTCGCGTCGTCGGAGTCGTTGGTCTCGGGTCCGCCCGCGCCGACCAGCACGCGCTGGCGGCTGCGCTCGGCGGCGAGACGGCCCTTGGCCCCGAACGCCTGCTCGAAGAGCGTGAACAGCAGCGCCAGCACGTAAATCGCCACTGTCGTCGTGTACAGCAGGTCGCTGTACTGCGAGAGAGTCTCGTTGATTTCCATGCCTCAGCTGCCCTTCCGGCCCGTGACCAGCCGTTCGCTGATCCGCTGGAATTCCTCGCCGTATCCGGCTTGATCCGTGCGCGCGAGCCCCGCGACCTCGATCACGGTACTCGCGCTCTCGTCCTTGCCCGGCCGCACCCGCACCCACACGCGACGCCGCTTGACCAGCAGCGACGCCCCGAGCCCGGCGAACATCACGATCGCGAAGCCGAGCACGAAGCCCTGCGTCGGATCGTGCGAGATCTGCAGATTGACCCACTTGTTGACGCCGTCGAAACGCACCTTCGTGCCGTCGTCGAGCGTCAGTTCCTGGCCGACCGCCAGGTTCTTGCGGGCGACCCGCTTGAGCCGGCCGTCCTGGACGCGGGACTGGTCGACCGAGAACACCGACTGGCCGCGGCCCGCGTCGAGACCGAGGTCGCCGCGCAGCACGTCGACCGCGACCATCGGGTTGTTCAGCTGCGGCGCGGTCGAGGTGAGCACGCCGCCGTGGATGAACGACGACGGCGCGAAGAGGCCGGTGATCGCGAGCTGCTTGGTGCGCCGCTGGACCTCGTCGGTGACGCCGGGCTGGTCGAACTTCGTCGCGCCCTCGGACAGCATCGTCGCCGGGTTGCTGAACATCCACTGGGTGTTCTGGGTGCGCTTCTCGCCGTTCGGGAAGGTCACCGTGAACTGCGGCGAATAACCGTTGCCCAGCAGGTAAACCCGGTCGCCGACGGTCCGCAGCGGCTCGTTGACCTCGAGGTCGTACGGCTTCCACGTGCCGGTCTGCAGGTCTTCGCCGGACTGGTACTCGATGTGCGAGTGGTAGTAATCGGCCTGGTTCGTGGCGGTGTAGCGGGCGGTGAAGTCGTTGACCTTCACGCAGAACGGGTTGAGGTCGGTGCCGTCGACGCGCAGCCCGGCCTCGAACGAGTCGTAGTTGTAGATGCCCGAGTTGCAGAACTGGCCGCCGTTGGCCTGCACGATGACCTGGCCCTCGTAGCTGTAGAGCTTGCCGAGGGCGAAGAAGACGATCAGGCCGAGCATGCCGAAGTGGAACAGCAGGTTCCCGGTCTCGCGCAGGTAGCCGCGTTCGGCCGAGACGCTGAACCCGCCGCCGTCTTCCTCGCGCTCGACGCGCCGCCAGCCGGACAGCTGCTTGCGCACGTCCTCGCGGATCGTCTCCGGCGTGCGCGCGGTGCGGGCGATCCGGTGGTGCGGCATGCGCGCGAGATTGCGCGGCGTCAGCACCGGCTTGGCCCGCATCTGCTTGACGTACTCGAAGCTGCGCGGCGTGAGGCAGCCGATCAGCGAGATCATCAGCAGGATGTAGATCGCGGAGAACCAGACGCTGGAGTAGACGTCGAAGAACTCCAGCTTGTCGAGCAGCGAACCCCACCAGCCGTGCGCGCTGATGTATTCGTCGACCTTCGGCGCGTTCAGCCGCCGCTGCGGCAGCAGCGCGCCGGGCAGCGCGGCGAGCGCCAGCAGGAACAGCAGCACCAGCGCGGTGCGCATGGACGTCAGGCCGCGCCAGGTGTTGCGCAAGAAAGCCAGCGCCTGCTTCGCCGCGGACGGCCGGTACGGCTGAGGGTTCTTCGGGGGCGCTTCGGTCGTGGTCACAACGGCAGCTCGAGATCGGAGGCGACGGAGTTGCGGAGCCAGCCCATGACGTCTCCCCACAGCCCGGTGACCAGCAGGATGCCGACCACCATCAGCAACACCCCGCCGAAGATCTGCACGCGGCGGCCGTTGCGGCGGAGCCAGTCGGTGGCGCGCACGGCCCAGCGGGCGCCGAGCGCGATCAGCAGGAACGGAACGCCGAGGCCGAGGCAGTAAACGAGCACCAGCACGTACCCGCGAACCGCGGCCCCGCCGGTCGCGCTGGCGAGGCTGGTGACGGCGGACAGCGTCGGCCCGATGCACGGCGTCCAGCCGAGCCCGAACACCGCGCCGAGCACCGGAGCGCCCCAGAGGCCGCCGCCGGGCACGCGGTGCGAGCGGACCTCGCGCTGCAGCCCCGGGATCCAGCCGATGAAGACCAGGCTCATGAGGATGGTGAGGATGCCGCCGATGCGCTGCAGCAGATCCTCGTTGACCAGCAAGGTGTTCGCGAGCCAGACCAGCGTGCCCATGGTCGCGACGAACACCACGGTGAACCCGAGCACGAACAGGCCCGCCGCGCCGAGAACGGCGTAGCGGCCCTTTTTGCGCTCCTCGCCGTCGCGCACCGCCGGGGCGTCCGCGCCGACGAGAGCCGCGAGGTAGGCGAGGTACCCGGGCACGAGCGGCACCACGCACGGCGACGCGAACGAGATGGCCCCGGCCAGCAGCGCAACACCCGCGGCGAGCAGCAGCGGCCCGGAGAGCGCCAGCTCGGACACGGAGTTCACGCACTTGAGAGTAGGCAGTGAGCTGGACGTGAGGCGGGCGGGGCCTGCTCACAGGACCTACGCCACAACGGGGGCGGGACCTTGGTCCTGTGGTCCTGTGCCGCCCCAATGTGGCGTTGGGGCGGAACTGGGCGGGCTGAGGCGGAGCGGGCCAGGGCGGAGCGCGGGTGGCGGCTACTTCTCCGCGCTCAGCCGCTGCACCACCGGCACCAGGTCCGAAGCCAGCACCTGCCGCAGGAACACCGCCGCCACGCGGTGCTGTTTGTCCAGCACCAGCGTCGACGGGATGATGTTGCGCGGATATCCGGCCAGCTGCAGCAGCACGCGCCCGGACGGGTCCCAGATCGACGGGTACGTCAGGCCGCGGTCGCGCACGAAATCCTGGGCCACGTCGCGCGCCGGGTCGCGGACGTCGAGTCCGATCACCTGGGCGCCGAGCGGGGCCATCTGCTTGCTCGCGGTCTCCAGCTCGGGCGCTTCGGCGCGGCACGGGCCGCACCACTGGCCCCACAGGTTGATCACCAGTGCCTTGCCGGGGAAGTCCGCGATCGAGAGCTGTTTGCCCTCGTGCATCAGGTCGTCGCCGGCCAGCGTCGGGGCCTGCTGGCGCTCGTTCAGCGGATAGGTGATGTCGACCTTGCCGCCGGGCGAGACGAAGGTGAAGGTGCCGCCCGAGACGACGGCGTCCTTGCCGGTCGAGCAGCCCGTCACGACCAGCGCGACGGCCAGCACCACCCCGAGCAGCCGCCGTTTCATGCGCCGGTCACCTTGGGGTCGGTGGTGCCCGCGGGCTCGCTGTAGACGATCTCCAGCAGCTCCTCGCCGTCGAAGACCAGGCTGGTGAGCGACGCCAGCGAGCACTGCCGCTGCCGCGGGTCGTGCCACAGCCGCTTCGCTTCCAAGAAGCGGCGAAGCGTCCAGATCGGCAGCTGGTGCGACACGCACAGCGCTTCGCGCCCTTCGGCCTTTACGCGCGCACGGTGGACCGCGCCGAGCATGCGGTGTGCGATCTCGACGTACGGCTCGCCCCACGACGGCTTAAAGGGATTCACCAGGTGCGGCCACGCTTTCGGCTGCCGCAGCGCGCCGTCGCCCACTGCCACGCGCTGGCCCTCGAAGACGTTCGCCGCTTCGATGAGACCTTCGTCCGTCGCGATGTCGAGACGGTGGGCGCCCGCGATGGGCGCTGCGGTCTCCTGCGCGCGCTGAAGCGGCGAAGCGACGACGTACGCGAGGTCGTGCCCCGCGACCGCCTCGGCGACAGTGAGCGCCTGGCGCTGCCCGCGCTCCGAAAGCCGGAAGTTCGGCAGCCGCCCGTAGAGGATCTTCTCCGGGTTGTGGACCTCGCCGTGCCGCAGCATGTGGACAACGGTGGTCACGGGCGAACCGCCTCAGCCGCCGCGCGCGCCGCCGCCGGCAGCGCAGCCTCGATGACGCCGAACGCTTCGTCGTCCATCGCGGCGTTCACGAAGTACACCTCGTACGCGCTCGGCGGCGGGTACACGCCCGCTTCGAGCAGTGCGTGGAAGAACGCCGGGAAGCGCCACGTCTCGGAGGCCTGCGCGTCCGCGTAGGTGCGTACGGGCTTGTCGGTGAAGAAGATGCTCAAGAGGTTGCCCGCGTACTGGACAGTGTGCGTGACACCCGCTTCGCTGAGCGCCTTCTCGAAGAGCCCGCCGAGACGCTTCGCGTTGGCGTCGAGCTTCGCGTACACAGGGTCGTCGGCTTCGCGCAGCGCGGTGAGACCGGCGGCGACCGCGACCGGGTTACCGGACAGCGTGCCTGCCTGATAGACGGGACCGCCGGGCGCGAGCTTCGCCATGATGTCCGCGCGACCGCCGAACGCCGCCGCGGGAAGCCCGCCGGACATCACCTTGCCGAAGGTGTAGAGGTCGCCCGCGACGCCTTCGAGGCCGAACCAGCCGGCGCGCGAGACGCGGAAGCCGGTCATCACCTCGTCCATGATCAGCAGCGCGCCGTTTTCGTGCGCGAGGTCACGCAGTGCGGCGTTGAAGCCGGGGTCCGGCGGCACCGCGCCCATGTTGCCCGCGGCGGCTTCGGTGATCACCGCGGCGATCTGGCCCTCGTTCTCCGCGAAGGACTTCCGGAGCGCGTCAAGATCGTTGTACGGCAAGACAATCGTGTCCGCGGCCTGCGCGCCGGTGACACCCGGCGAAGTCGGCAGCCCGAGCGTCGCGACGCCAGAGCCCGCTTCGGCGAGCAGTGCGTCGACGTGGCCGTGGTAGCAACCGGCGAACTTCACGATCTTGGCGCGGCCGGTGAAACCGCGGGCCAGCCGGATGGCGCTCATCGTGGCTTCGGTGCCGGAGTTGACCAGCCGGACCTGCTCGACCGGGCCGACCCGGCCGATGATCTCCTCGGCCAGTTCGACCTCGCCGATGGTCGGCGTGCCGAAGGAGAGCCCGTGCTCCGCGGCCGCGCGGGCGGCGGCCACCACCTTGGGGTGCGCGTGCCCGAGGATCATCGGGCCCCACGAGGAGACGAGGTCGACGTAGCGGTTGCCGTCGGCGTCCCACAGATGCGGGCCCTCGCCGCGGACCATGAACCGCGGCGTGCCGCCGACCGAGTTGAAGGCGCGCACCGGCGAGTTCACCCCGCCCGGAACGGCTGCCTTGGCGCGTGCGAACCATGCTTTGGACTGCTCGGTGCCAGTGCTCACCGCCCCAGTCTTGCAAATCCTCCGTTCGGGTGTCGGCGGCGCCCAAGCTGCCACCCGATTGCCACCCGGCACACCGGCCTTACCCCTCTTAAGATGGGCGCGCATGGACGGGGCGAGCCATGGAGGAGACGTGACGGCGCCCACACACCGCCGGAACCCGTGGCTGATGCTCGCGGTGTTCTTCGGGCTGGTCGGCGTCATCGCACTGGTGGGAGCGCTGGCCGCGACGACCGCGCCGGACGCCTACAACCGGTACGTACTGCCGGAGTGGGCCCCGCCCTCGTCGCTGTTCAGTCCGGTGTGGACGGTGCTGTACGTCGTGCTCGCCTTCGCCGGCTGGGTTTATTGGCGCACCGACGGCGAGAACCAGGGCTTCGCCGCGTACGGCATCGGCCTGCTGTTCAACCTGATGTGGATCTCGCTGTTCTTCGCGGGCGGTTCCACGCAGGTCGCGTGCGTGGACATCGTGCTGCTCGATTTCACCGTGATCGTGACGATCGCGCTGTTCTACCGCCGATCCCGCACCGCAGCACTGCTGCTCGTTCCGTATCTGGCGTGGCTGCTCTACACGACCGCGCTGAACGTCGCGATCATCGCGCTCAACGACGTTCCCTAACGGCCCGGCTGCGCCACGATCGCCTGCGCGGTCACCGAACCGTCCGATCCGGTGCGGCCCTGAACGGTCACCGTCTGGCCCGGTTTGAGGTCGCTGAGCTTGCCCGGCTGGGTCACCCCGACCGTCGTACTGTCCGAAGTGGACACTGTGACTTCGCTGCCCTGCACGGTCTTCAGCGTGACAGTGCTGCCGTCGACCTTCTCCACGGTGCCGACCGTCCCGCGACCGCCTGCCGTGCGCCCGCCGAAGCCTGCCCCCTGTTGCCCGGAACCCGCCCCAGTACCCGGACCGGCGGCCGTTCGGGCGCTGGAAGAGCCGCTCGACGGGCCGAACGCGGCATGCGTCCACGCGCCACCGGCGAACGCCAGCGCCAGCACGAGCAATCCGGCGAGCACGAGCGTCGGCTTGCCGAACGGCCGCGCGACCTGCTTCAGCTCGGCGGTGAGATCGCCCTCGACGGCGGGCTCGGCGATGAGGTCTTCCGGGCGCGGCGCGGCGGGCTCCTCCGGCGGGGTCGGAATGGGCTGGGTGGTCGACGCGGACATGACGCTCCTACTCGTGCCGGAGGGCGTCGATCGGCCGCAGCCGCGAAGCCCGGTTCGCCGGGAAACTGCCGAAGAAAAGCCCGATCAGTGCGGACACCGCGAACGCCAGCGCGATCGACGACGGCACCACCACCGGCTGGATGCCCGCGATGCTGAACCGGCTGCCGACCACCCCGATCAGCACGCCGAGCAGTCCGCCGAACAGGCTCAGCATGGTCGCCTCGGCGAGGAACTGGCCGAGGATCGCCGAACGCGGCGCGCCGATCGCCTTGCGGATGCCGATTTCGCGGATCCGCTCGGTGACCGTGACGAGCATGATGTTCGTGACGCCGATCCCGCCGACCAGCAGCGAGATCGCCGCGACCGCGCCGAGCAGCACGGTGAACGTCTGGATCGCCGACGTGCGGGTCTGCAGCAGCTGCGCGGAGTTCTGGATCTGGAAGTCCGGATTCGCCGAGGCCTGGATGCCGTGCCTGGCGTCGAGAATCGCGGTGACCTCGGCTTGCGCGAGCCCGATCGAATCGGCAGTAGTCGCCTGCACCGCGATCTGGTTCAGCCCGCCGTAGCCGGCGAGCGAGTTCTGCACCGCGCTGATCGGGGCGATCGCGACGTCGTCGGCGTTCTGCAGCCCGGTGCTGCCCTTGGTCTGCAGCACGCCGATCACGGTGAACTGGATGCTGTTGATCAGCACGTTCTTCCCGACTGGTTCGGCCGTGCCGAAGATCGACTGTGCTGTCGTCGGCCCGAGCACCACGACCTTGCGCGCCTGCGTCACGTCTTCGGCGCTGAACAACTGGCCGTCGGCGATCTGGCGGTTCGTGGTGGTGAAGTAGCTGGGTTCGGTGCCGACGACGCTGGACACGTCGTAGGAAGTCTGCCCGTACGTCGCGGTCGCGCTGGTGTTCACCACCGGAGCCGCCGCCTTGACGTCCGGCGCGCCCACCGGGTCGACCAGCGCGTGCGCGTCCTGCACGGTGAGCGGCCGGACCTGGCTGGACTGTCCGCCGCCCCGAAGCGGCGACACGTTGACCACGTCGGTGCCGAGTCCCTGGATGCTCGCGGTGATCGCCGCCGAAGCACCGTTTCCCACTGCTACCAACAAGATCACCGACGCGACGCCGATGGTGATGCCGAGCGTGGTGAGCACCGACCGCAGTTTGTTCGAGGCGAGGCCGCGCACCGCGAACCGCATGATCTCGACGAAGTTCACGCGACCACCCCGGCGCGGACCTCGTCCGACACGATCTGCCCGTCGCTGACCCGGACGACGCGGTGCGCGTGCCGCGCGACTTCGTCCTCGTGCGTGATCACCACGACCGTGCGGCCGAGTGCGTTGAGCCGGTCGAAGACGCCGAGGACGTCGACAGTGCTTGCGTGGTCGAGGTTTCCGGTCGGTTCGTCGGCGAGCAGCATCGCCGGCCCGCCGACCAGCGCCCGTGCCACCGCGACGCGCTGCTGCTGTCCGCCGGACAGTTCGTTCGGCAGATGCTTGGCCCGATCGGTCAGCCCGACCATCTCCAGCGCGGCCAGCGCCCGGCGTCGCCGCTCGCCCCGCTTGAGTCCGCTGTAGACCATCGGCAATTCCACATTGGACAACGCACTGGTGCGCGGCACGAGGTTGAAGGACTGGAAGATGAAGCCGATCTTTCGGTTGCGCAGCAAGGCAAGCTGGCGTTCGTTGAGATCGGCGACGGAGAATCCGTCCAGCAGATACCGGCCGGAGGTAGGCGTGTCGAGACAGCCGAGCATGTTCAGCAGCGTCGATTTCCCGGACCCGGACGCGCCCATGATCGCCACGTACTCGCCCGGCCACACCTGCAGATCGACCCCGCGCAACGCGTGCACCGCGGTTTCCCCGCTGCCGTAAGTCTTGCGCAGTCCGGAGACCGCGATCACCGGCTTCATCCCCGGCCCCCGCCGACGTTGCCTTGGCGGCCGCCGCCGAATCCACCCTGCTGGCCGCCGCCGAACCCGCCGAGACCGCCAGTTCCGCCGGTGCGCTGCTGACCGTTGGAACCGCTCGACGTCGTCGGCGACGCAGCGGTGAGCACCACGCTGTCGCCCTCGTTGAGCCCGGACTTGATCTCCACAGTGGACTCTCCGCGCACGCCCACCTCGACCTGTCGCGTAACCGGCTGCCCGTTCTGCTCCACCGTGACCGCGTTCGTCGTCCCACTGGTCCGCACCGCCGCGGCCGGAACACTCAGCACGCCATCGGCTTCCGCGACCGTGATCACGACGCTCGCCGACTGACCGGGCCGCAGCCCCGAGGGCGGATTCGTCAACGCCAGCTTCGCTCCGTAGCTGACGACATTGCTGCTTGTGGTCGGCGTGAGGTCGATACTGGAAACGGTCGCCTGCAACGGCTGATCCGGCGTCGCGTTCAAAGTGACTGTGGCTTTCTGACCGGTTTTCACCTTGCTCACGTCAATTTCCGCCACCGAGGTGTTGACGACAAGATTTCCCATGTCAGTGATATCGATAAAACCGCTGCTGCTACTGCTGCTGCTTGACGACGACTGCTGGCCGGATTGCCCACCGGAGCCGGAACTGGAACTCGACGAAGACGCACCCGCGGAACTGTTGCTGGAATTGCCCCCGCTGCCCGTTTGCTGCCCGACCGTCCCGTTAATCGCGGTGACCGTTCCCGCCCCCGGCGCGGTCAACGTCGTCGCGGAAACCGCCGTTTCCGCGTTGTCGACGTCCAATTGCGCTTGATCCACTTTGGCCTGAAGCGACGCGGTGCTGGTCTGCGCCTGGGTCGCGGTCTGGTTCGCCGGCGGGTTGTCCTGCGCCGTGGTGAGGTTGTCCTCGGCGACCGCGAGATTGGCCTTGGCGACCTGAAGCTGTTTGCTGGCCTGGGAAGAGTCGATCGTGGCGAGCTTCTGCCCGGCGCTCACGACGTCGCCGACCTTCACGTCGATGCTGGTGACCTTGCCGGAGGTCGTGAAGTTCGCGACGCCGGTGTACGTGCTCGCGATCGTGCCCGCCGCCGAAACGGTCTGGGAAACGTTCGCGCGCCGCACCGGAGTCGTGCGGGTTTGTGCCTGCGCTGTCGAACTCGCCGGCGAAAAGGCCTGGTAAATCCCGAAAGCCGCGCCGCCGAGCAGCACGACAAGGACTCCGTTGATCACCCAGGTTCGTGTGCGCAGCCGCGTCATGGCCGCAAGACTGCGGGGCCTGCTTAGCAGTTAGCTGTTGGTTCCCTGTGGGACAGCTGTGTAAGTCAGTCCTTTTTCTTTTTGTGCCGAGCACGCACCGCGAGCAGCAATTGCCGGACCGCGTCCACGACCAATACCGCCGACAGCGTGCCGAGCCCGAGCGCCCCGGCGATATGCCCGCCGAAGTACCGCTGCGACGTCAATTGAGTGCCGTCGCCCGCCGTGGTGACGACCGTGACGATGCCGGCGTGCCACAGCGCGAACGCCGCCCACAGCACCAATCCGGCCACCACGACCTCGCCGAGCGCGACGAACGCGCGCCACGGCTGGTTCAGCTTCGTCTTCGGCTGCGTTTCCTCCGGCGGCCAAAGCCCGGCTCCGGTCGGCTGGGGCAGATCGATCACGGGGTCCAGCCTTTCAGGTTCGCCGTCGTTCCGCGTCCCTCGTGGGGGTTCAGTTCCGGGAGTCATCGGCCTGCTCCTCGGCATTCGGGTGGTTCTTCGCGGCCAGCTCGGCGAGCGCGGTCTTCAGCGCTTCGACGTCGCGGGCCCAGGCGAGCACCACCGTGCCGTCGTCCAGCTCCACCGGCAACTCGTCGTACTTCCGCGGCACCGACCAGCCACCGCCGAGAACGCGCGCCCCGACCGGCGCCCCGACGTCGCTCACCGAGGCGATCTTCTCGGCGGCCAACGTCTCCCGCCCTTGCCGCAGCCCTTCGGTGGTGACCTCCAGTGAAAGGAACCGCCGCCGCGCGTACACCCACGGCAGCGTCAGCGCGACCAGCGCGACACCGATCAGCACCCAGCCGACGACGTGCGTCGGCCCGGCGGTGGCCAGTTCGGCGAGCGCGCCCAGCAGCGCGAACAGCGGCCCCCAGACCAGGGCCGACCAGCCGACGCCAGGCTCCGAGTACAGCGTCCTTTCCGCCATTACAGGTTCTTGCCGACCTTCGGGAAGTAGCCCGCGACCTTCGGCAGGTACAGCAGGATCAGCATGGCGACGAGCACCAGCGACGCGATGAGCGAGAAGAGGCTGCGGATCACCCCGAGTTCGAACACGATGCCGAGCACCGCCAGCAGCGTCGCGATGCTGCGTGCGGACCGCGTGCCCTCGCGGGCCTTCCAGGCGAACAGCACGAGCAGCGCGCCGAAGCACAGCGCGCCGATCAGCATTGCCCACACGAAGAAATTCACGTTGGTCTGAGCCTGCTCGATGGTGAGCGCGTGGCCAGGCTGCTGCGGCTGCTTCATCGCGGCGTCAACGAGCAGATGCTTGAAAAAAATGATGACGATCTGACTCGCGACGACGACGAGCGCGGCCAGAATGGCGAGCGCGAACGCGGCATGCACCTCCAGCGGCGGCTGAGCCTTCGGCGCGGTCTCCCCCGGCAGCACCGGATCCGGCGCGCGCCCGCGCTTGCGGCGCTCGTCGTCGGTGAGCCCGGAAAGATCGTCCGAGGTCACGCTGGCTGGCTTCGGGGTGTTCTCGTCCTTCTCGGCCACCCGAAAGACCCTACCCGGGCTCAGTCCAGCCAGGCCGCGGCCTCGGCCGCCCAGTAGGTCAGGATGACGTCCGCCCCCGCGCGGCGGATGGAGGTGAGCACCTCGAGCACGGTGCGCTCGCGCTCGATCCAGCCGTTCGCCGCGGCCGCCTCGACCATCGCGTACTCGCCGGAGATGTTGTACGCCGCGACGGGAACCGGCGAAATGTCGGCCGCCGCCTTGATGATGTCCAAATAGGACAGTGCAGGCTTGACCATCACCATGTCCGCGCCCTCGGCGAGGTCGAGTTCGAGCTCCCGCATCGCCTCGCGCGCGTTGCCGAGGTCCTGCTGGTAGGTCTTGCGGTCGCCCTTGAGCTGCGAATCGACGGCCTCGCGGAACGGCCCGTAGAACGCGCTGGCGTACTTGATCGAATAGGCGAGGATCGCGGTCTCGCTGTGCCCGACCTCGTCGAGCGCCCGGCGGATCACGCCGACCTGCCCGTCCATCATCCCGCTCGGCCCGAGCACATGCGCCCCAGCCTCGGCCTGCGCGACACCCATCTCGGCGTACAGCCGAAGCGTGGCGTCGTTGTCGACCACACCGTCCGCGTCAAGAACTCCGCAGTGCCCGTGGTCGGTGAACTCGTCCAGGCAAGTGTCGGCCATCAGCACGGTCGAGTCACCGAGCTCGCTGCGCAGATCCCGCAACGCGACGTTGAGAATGCCCTTCTCGTCAACCGCGCCGGATCCCTCCGGATCCCGCTTCTCCGGAATCCCGAAGAGCATCAGCCCGCCGACCCCAGCGTTGACCGCGTCGACAGCGGCCTTGCGAAGAGTGTCGCGAGTGTGTTGAACGACGCCCGGCATGCTGGCGATCGGCCGCGGCGCGTCGAGCCCTTCGCCGACGAACATCGGCAGGATCAATTGCCGTGGCCGCAACGTGGTCTCACTGACCATCCTGCGCATTGCCGGAGTAGTACGAAGCCTGCGGGGTCGCTGCTCAGGGAACACACATCCAAGGTACTCCCGCGCTCAGACAATCTCTTCGGCGAGGGCGCTGGCCCGCGCCAGCCGACGGTCCGTCGTGAGCACCTTGGCGCCCAGGCTCGCGGCCAATTCGATATACAGCGCATCGACAAGCCGCAGGTCTCCGCGCCGCCCCCAAGCTCCTTTCGCCAATTCGACGACCGGGTGCCGGGTGAGCGGCAGGCTGGCCAACGCCTGGAGCGCGGCGTCCACTGTCGAAGCCGTCAGCACTCCGGCACGGCACAACCGGCCCAGCGCGGAGAGGACTTCAGCGTCCAGATGCGCCGGAGCGTGCAGCACCGTGCCGCGAAGCCGCGTCTTCACCTGGTTGCCGCGGCAGGTACCCGCGAGCACATCCACCAGCGCCGACGCGTCGAGAACCGCGATTTCTCCTGGCGCTTCAGGCATCCGCGCGATCACCGAACTCGTCCTTGGCGGAATCGAGCGCGGCCATGGCGACGACGTGCGGCACCTCTCGGCTCGGCGCGGGAAGCGCGTCGAGCCAAGCGTCCGTGGCCTGCCGCTGCAACGCGTCGGACAGCGCCGACTGCACGAGCGCGCTGACGTTGAGATCAGCTTTTTTCGCTCTGGCGGCCAGCTCATCCGGCACGTAGACGTTCATCCTCGCCATACACACATCATACACACTCGGGCTTGCGGGCCGGGAAAAGCAGTGAAGGGCTCCTTGAGGGAATCTGATTCCCTCAAGGAGCCCTTCACGGACAAAACCTCAGCTGCGTCGGGTGCGCTTGGCCTTCCGCGGCGGCGGCAACGCGCCCTCCGCACGAAGCCGCGCGGCGTGCTCGGCGAGAGCGTCCACCAAATGCGGCACATCAGCCTTCTCCGGCTGAACATCCACCCGCAGACCGAATTCCACCGCGGTCTCGGCGGTCTTCGGCCCGATGCACGCGACCAACGTGCGCGTGTGCGGCTTCCCGGCGATCCCCACCAGGTTCCGCACGGTCGACGACGAGGTGAAGCAGACCGCGTCAAACCCGCCGGTCTTGATCATCTCGCGGGTCTCGGCTGGCGGCGGGGCGGCCCGCACGGTCCGGTAGGCCGTGACGTCGTCCACTTCCCAGCCGCGTTCGACCAGGCCGGCCGACAGGATCTCGGTGGCGATGTCCGCACGCGGCAGCAGGACGCGATTGACCGGGTCCAGCACGTCGTCGTACGGCGGGAACTCGGCCAGCAGGCCCTCGGACGACTGCTCGCCCGTCGGGACCAGCTCCGGGATGATGCCGAACGAGCGCACCTTCGCCGCGGTCGATTCGCCGACGCAGGCGATCTTCACGCCGGAGAACGCGCGCGCGTCCAGGCCGAACTCCTCGAACTTCTCCCACACCGCGCGCACCGCGTTGGTGGAGGTGAAGACGATCCACTGGTAGCGGCCGTCGACCAGGCCCTTGACCGAACGCTCCATCTGCGCCGGGCTGCGGGGCGGCTCGACCGAAATGGTCGGCACCTCGTGCGAGGTCGCGCCGTGGCCGCGAAGCCGCTCGGCCATCTCGCCCGCCTGCTCCTTGGTGCGCGGCACCAGGACCTTCCAGCCGTACAGCGCGCGCGACTCCCACCAGGACAGCTTCGAGCGCTGCCCGGCGGCCTGCCCGACCGTCACGACCAGCGGGCCGACCAGCTCGCCCGCGTCGTTCGCGACCGAGGCGAGGGTGGTGTCCAGCGTGCGCTGGGTGTTGATGGTGCCGTTCGCGGTGACCGCGACCGGGGTGGTGGCGGGCAGCCCCTTCTCGGTGAGCTGGCTGGCCGCCTCGGCGAGGTGCGCCGACGTCGCGTGCAGCACGATCGGGCCGGCGACCGCGGCCAGCGCGCCCCAGTCGACCTCGCCGCGGACGTCCGCCTCGGTGTAGGTGCCGCCGAGCGCGACACCCGCGTACGCCGGCACCGCGGTGCCCGGCGCGACGCCCGGGATGACGTCGAACACGGCGGAGGTGCGGGCGACGGCCTGGACCTCGGCCACGACGGCCGGGCTGGTCAGCGGGTCGCCGGAGACCAGCCGCAGCGCGAGCCGGCCCGCCTTGGCCTCGGCGGTCAGGTCCTTGGCGACGTCGGACGGTTCGCCGACGGCGGGCCGGACCTCGGCACCGGGGGCGGCGAAGGCGAGCACGCTGGCGGGCACGTCCGGGTCCGTCACCACGACCTCGGCCTTGGCCAGGAGTTCCTGGGCGCGGACGGTGAGCAGCCCGGCGTCCCCGGGGCCCGAGCCCACGAAGGCGACGCGCCCGGCGGTCTTGCGAGCAGGGGTCATCGTTGGTGTTCTTCTCCTCTTGGGCGGCCGGTGCTCCGGCCGCGGATGTCGGGCAGGTCGTGCGGGTGCGTGACGGCTGGCGTCACAGGGCGGGGCCGAGCAGCGCCCCGGCTCCCAGGTCAAGCAGTTCGGCGGCCAGTTCCCGGCCGAGCTTCTCCGGCTCGCCGATCCCGGCGATCGCGGAAGCCCGAACCATGTCGACGCCGCCGTTCTCGCCTTCGACGGCAGCGGTGCCGCGCAGCGAGATGCGTTCCACCACCGCGCCCTCGTCGTCGAGGTCCTCGACGATCTCGGCGAGCGCGCCCACCGGCGCGCTGCACCCGGCTTCGAGCGCGGCGAGCAGAGCCCGTTCGGCCGTCACCGCGACCCGCGTGCTCTCGTCGTCCACCGCGGACGCGAGCAGGTGCTCGATGTCCACGTCGGCGGCCCGGCACTCCAGCGCCAGCGCCCCCTGCGCGGGGGCGGGCAGCATCTGGATCGGGTCGAGGGTTTCGGTGATCTCGTCCACCCGGCCGACCCTGGCCAGTCCGGCACGCGCGAGCACCACGGCATCCAGCTCGCCGTCGGTGACCTTGCGCATGCGGGTATCGATATTGCCTCGGATCGGCACGATTTCCAAACCGAGACCCAGCGCGCGCAGCTGAGCCATCCGCCGCGCCGCCCCGGTGCCGACCTTCGCGCCCGGCGGAAGCTCGCCGAGGGTGAGGCCGTCGCGCGCGATCAGCGCGTCGCGCGGGTCCTCGCGCGGCGGCACCGCGGCCAGCACGAGGCCGGCCTCCGGCGCGGTGGGCAGGTCCTTGTACGAGTGCACGGCGACGTCGATCTCGTTGCGCAGCAACGCTTCCCGCAGCGCCGAGGTGAACACGCCGACCCCGATCTGCGAGATCGGGGCGCTGGAGAGGTCGCCGGGCGTGGTGACGGTGACGATCTCCACCTCCGCCCCGGTGGCGCGGATGGTGTCGGCGACGATGCCGGTCTGCGCGAGGGCGAGCTTGCTGCCCCGCGTGCCGATGCGAATGACTCTGGTCACTTACCGCTTCTTCTCGGATTCCGGCGCTGTCGGGCTCGCCACGGCCGCAGGAGCCTGCGGGTCGAGGCAGAACAGTTCCCGCAACGCGTTGGCGTAGTCGGTGTCGGCCGTCTCGGCGGCCAGCTGCTTGACCCGCACCGTCGGCGCGTGCAGCAGCTTGTCGACCACGCGGCGAACCGTGCGGCCGACCTCTTCGCGAACCTGGCTGTCGAGTTCCGGCAGCCGGTTGTCCAGGCGGAGCAACTCCGCGTCCACCACCTCGGCCGCGCGCCTGCGCAGCGCGGTGACCGTGGGCGTCACTTCGGCGCTGCGCTGTCCGGCGAGGTACTCGCGCACCTCGTCGAGCACGATGCCGTTGGCTTTGGCGGTCTGCCGGTCGGTGGTCGGGGCGCCCGCGTCGCGCATGCGGCGCTGGATCGTCTCCAGGTCCACCACGGTGACGTCGGCGAGGTCCGCGACCGCGACGTCGACGTCCTTGGGCAGCCCGAGGTCGCACACGACCAGCGGACGCCCGGCGCGCGCGGGCACGTGCCCGGCGAGGAAGACCGCGTCCTGCGCGCCGGTGCACGCCACGACGAGGTCGACCTGATCGACCGCCTCGGCGAGTTCGGTCAACGGCACCGAGCGCGCCGGGATCCCTTCGGCGACGACCTTCTCGGCCAGCCGGACGGCGTTGGCTTCGGTGCGGTTGGCCACGGTGATCTCGGCGATCCCGGCCTTGCGCAGCTGCGACGCGGTGAGCGCGCCCATCGAACCGGCCCCGACGATCAGCGCGTGCTTGCCCGCGATGTCACCCGCGGCGGCCAGCGCCTCGGACACGACGGACGCGCCGAGCTGGTCGAGCCCGGTCTCGGAGTGCACGCGCTTGCCGACCCGCAGCGTGGTCTGGATCAGCTCGTGCAGCGTGCGGCCGACGGTGCCGGCGTCGCGCGCGGTCGCGTAGGAAGACCGGACCTGACCGAGGATCTGCGTCTCGCCGACCACCATCGAGTCGAGGCCCGAGGCGACGGAGAACAGGTGCTCGACGGCCGCGCCCGCGTAGTGCACGTACAGGCTGTCGTACAGCTCGGCCGGCTCCATCCCGGCCTTGCGGGAGAGCACGTCCGAGACGTCGTTGACGCCGCCGTGGAACGTCTCCACCACGGCGTAGACCTCGATGCGGTTGCACGTCGAGACGAGCATGACCTCGCTGATGTGCTCCGCCTGCTGCAGGTCGTGCAGGACCTTGGTCAGCTCGTCCGCGGGGATCGCCGCACGCTCGAGCGTGCCGAGATCCGCACTGCGATGGGAGAGCCCGACCGCCAACACGCTCATTCAGCGCACCACCATTCCGAGACCGCCGTCCGTACCGGCGCCGTTACGTCCGCCGCTGCCATTGTCGGCGGCCCCGCCGGTTCCGGGTAACCCGGTATTCCCCTGGTTTTCCCCGGCGGACCCCGCGCTCGCCGCGCTGTCGGCGCGCCGGGCCACGTGGAACGAGAGGATCTGCAGTTCGACAGCCAGGTCGACCTTGCGGACCTCGACGTGTGCCGGCACCTGGAGCACTACCGGCGCGAAGTTGAGGATGCACTGGACGCCGCCTGCCACCAGCCTGTCGCACACCGACTGCGCGGCGGTAGGAGGTGTGGCGATGATCCCCACGGAAATCTCCCGTTCGGAGCAAACGCGCGGAATGTCGTCCATGTGCGAGACCGGGAGACCCCCTACGGGGACGCCGATCAGATCGGGGTCGAGATCGAAGAGCGCCTCGACCGGGAAGCCGCGGCCCGGGAAGCCGCCGTAGTTCGCGAGCGCGTGGCCGAGGTTGCCGATCCCGACCACGGCGACGCGGTGCTGCCGGGTGAGGCCGAGGATGCGCTCGATCTGGCTGACGAGCACCTGCACCTCGTAGCCGACGCCGCGCGTGCCGTAAGAGCCAAGGTAGGAGAGGTCTTTGCGGAGCTTGGCGGAGTTCACGCCCGCCGCCGCGGAGAGTTCCTCGCTGGAGACGGTGGTCGCGCCCTGCTCGGCCAAGCCGGAGAGAATCCGCAGGTAGACGGCCAGCCGGGCGACGGCGGCCTCCGGGATCTGCTTCGCGCGGACCGCGGTGTCTTCCGCGTCGGAGACGGCGGGCATCTCGGCGGTCGGCGCGTTGTCGGCGTCCGGCGCGGGACGAGAGGTCCGGGCGGCGCGGCGGGTGCGGGGCTTGGCGTCGTTCTCGGCGGGGGTTTCGGCTGAGGTCTGGGCTGCCGCGGCGGCTCGGGAGGTCGCGCGACTGCCTTCGGCTGACGCTGCGGCTCGGCTGGTCGCCCGGGTGGCGCGGCCGTTGCCATTGCTGGACGCGGCGCGGCTCGCTTCGGCTGATGCGGCGGTCGCGCGGTCTTCGGCGGCGGCCCGTGCGGTCGCCCGGCTCGCGCGGCCGTTGCCACTGCCGGAGGCTGCCCGGCCGTTGCCCGCGGCGTGCTCGCCGCCGCCGGCGACCTGGTCGTGCCCGGCCTGCCCGTTCTCGTGTGCGGCTTCCGCCGAATTCCCGTTGCGCGCCAAGCCGTTCTCGCTCACCGTGGCTCGACGGCGGCTGCCCGCGGCGTGCCGTCCACCGCTCCGGCGTGCGGGCGGGGCGGCTTCGGCGGCGTCGGATTCGTCGCGGGGAGGCGTGGCCGGCGGTTCGGCACCGCCGCGCCCGCCCCGCTGTGTCACCACGCTGACTTCTCCTCAAATCCGGCTTCGTGCCCGCGCTGTCCCCCACCTGCCTGTCCGGCAGTGGAAAACCAACCCTTGACCCCACGGCTTCCGTCCGGTTCGATGCCGGTCCTCGCGGGGACGGGTTCCTACGGTAGTCCACTTGTGAACGCATGCACAAAGTCACTGGTCACCCGCATGACCAGAAGCACAACCCCGCCCGCCGCGCGGCTTCCCTCGCTGTCCGTGAGGGGAACCCCGAGGGACTCTGAGTCCGTCAGGGTTCCCCTCACGGACAGCGAAGCCGGCGGCCGCGGCGGGGGGCCGGGCAGCGAAGCCCCGGAGTTGTTCAGGCCGCGGTGAACGGCACGGTGTGCCAGCCGGTCGCACCGTCCGGAACCGGGTCCGCGGTCCGGTCCGTCTGCGTGTAGCCGGACTGATCCGTCGCCCGCACCGTCACCGTGTGGCTGCCCGGCGGCACCGGCACCTCGGCCCACCACATCCGCCAGGTGTCCTTGCTGACCTCGGCCGAAAGCGTCGCCGGAGTCCACGCGCCCTGGTCCACCCGCACCTCGACCTTCGCGATCCCGACGTGCTGCGCCCACGCCGTCCCCGCCACCCGGACCTTGCCCGCGCGCACCGACGTCCCGCTGGCCGGTGCGTCGATCCGCGATTCGGTCTTGATCGGGGCCTGCTCCGCCCAGCCGCGCTGCAGCCAGTACGCCTGCCGCGCGTCCCAGGTCGTGAATTCCAGGTCGGTGACCCATTTGGTCGCCGACACGTAGCCGTAGAGCCCGGGGATCACGATCCGTGCCGGGAACCCGTGCTCGACCGGCAGCGCCTCGCCGTTCATGCCGATCGCGAGCATCGCGCCGCGCGCCGGGTCCAGCGCGACGTTGGCCGGGGTGCCGCAGGTGAACCCGTCGACGCTGGTCGCGTACATCTGCTGCGCGCCCGGGCGCACGCCCGCCGCGTTCAGCAGGTCGACCAAGTCCACCCCGATGAAGTTGGCGGTGGAGATCAGGTCGCCGCCGACGTCGTTGGAGACGCAGGTGAGCGTCACGGTCCGTTCCACCAGCGGGCGGTTCCGGATGTCCGCGTAGGAGAAGCTCACCTCGCGGTCGACCATGCCGTGGATCTTCAAGGCCCAGTCCTCGGCCCGCACCTGAGGCACGACGAACGCGGTGTCGATCCGGTAGAAGCTCCCGTTCGGCGTGATGAACGGCGGCGACCCGAGCTTGTGGAAATCCGCATCCGGCGGCAGCGGCGGAGCTTTCCGGGCGGCGACCAGCGGCCCGATCGAAGCCCGCGAGCCAGCCGCGCTGCCGGTGGTCGACACGACCTCGCCGACGATCGCCGCCACGCCGGCGCCGGCCGCGATCCCCGCGCCGCGCCGCAACACCTGTCGACGGCTAAGTCCTTGTCGCAGTTCGGTTTCCGGCGGCAGCGCACGCTTGTGCAGCCAGCTGAACACCAGCAGCGAAGCACCCAGCGCCAGCACCGGAGCCAGCAACGCGAGCTGTCCGACGTCCGTGCGCTCGAACACCGCGAAGATCCCGAACGCACCGATCACGACCACCAACAGCTGGCCCGGCAGCGGACGGCTGCGCGAAAGCTGTCCGGCAAGCACCGCGAATCCCACCAGCACCACAGCCAGACCGATCTTGAGCACGGTCTTGTCGGCGGTCCCGATCGTCTGCTCAGCCCACACCACGACGGCGTGCGGGCTGTGCGCGATCACGAAGTCCGCGACCGCGACGAACGGCGACGCGTTGTACCCGACAAATCCGGCGACCAGGTGCCCCACGCCCAGCGCGACGGCCAGCGAGACCAGGCCGATGAACGTCGCGATGCCCAGCGACAGGCGCGGCCGGGCGGCCGGCGGAGCTTCTTTCAACGCACTCACCCCACCATCTTCGGCGGGTCCGGCCCCGTCAGGCCCGTTGAAAGCGCTTACAGGTTGCTTACCGCAGCGCCGTGCGAAGCCGTTCTTCCTCGACGCGCCAGTACCCGTGCTCGACCCCGTCGATCAGGATCACCGGCACCTGGTCGCCGTATTCGGCCTGCCATTCCGGGTCGCTGTCGACGTCCGCGGTCTCCCACGGCACGCCCAGCTCACCGCAGATCCGCGCGACGTCCGCCTCGGCCACGTCGCACAGGTGGCACCCTTCGCGGCTCATCACGGTCACTTTGTGCACAGAGCCAGCCTAATCAGCGCAGCTTCAGCCGGCGCAGCTTCCCGGTCGCCGAATGCGGCAGCGTCTCGGCGAATTCGACGGTGTGCGGCACCTTGTATCCGGCGAGATGCGCCGTGCACTGGTCCACCACCTGCTGCTCCGACAACGCCGCGCCTTCGGCAGGCACCACGACCGCCTTCACCGCTTCGCCGCTTCGCTCGTCGACCACGCCGACGACAGCGGCCTCGGCCACGCCAGGCAGCCGCGAGATCACTTCCTCGACCTCGTGCGGGAAGACGTTGAAGCCGTTGACGATGATCAAGTCGTTGGCCCGGTCGACCAGGTGCAGGTCGCCGTCGGAATCGAGATAACCGACGTCGCCGGTCCGGAACCAGCCCTCGGCGTCCGGGCCGTGCGCGCCGTCCGGCCAGTACCCGGAGAACAGGTTCGCCCCGCGCACCGACACCAGCCCGGTGCTGCCGCCTGCCTCGAAGACGTCGTCCGGCTCCTCCGGGTCGAGCGGCAAATCGTCCGCGGATCCGTCGGACTCCACCAGCCGCAGCTCGATCCCGGGCAGCGGCCGTCCGACCGAGCCAGGCTTCGGATAGCCGGTGACCAGCGTGGACGTCACCACCGGCGCGCATTCGGTGAGCCCGTAGCCCTCGTACACGTCGAGCCCGGTGGCCTCGCGGATCGCCGCGAGCACCTTCGGATGCAACGGCGCGGCCCCGGACGTCAGCCGCTTCACCGTCGCCAGCCCGCGGCTCAGTTCTTCAGTGTCGAGCGAGGCGAATTCGTTGTACATCGCGGGCACGCCGGTGATCGCCGTGACGCGATGTTCGGCGCAGTCTTGCAGCGTCCGCCGGGCTTCGAAGCGTTCGGACAGCACCAGCGTCGCCCCGACCGCCGTCGCCATGAGCAGCCCCGGGCCGAGGCCGTAGACGTGGAAGAGCGGGATCGACACCAGCACGCGGTCGTCGTGCTCGGTCACACCGTCCACTTGGGACAGTTGAGTGAGGTTCGCCAGCAACGCGCGGTGCGACAACAGCACTCCGCGCGGCGGACCGGTCGTGCCGGAGGTGTACGAAATGACCGCGATGTCCTCGCCGGAACGACCGAGGTCGACCGGGTCGCCCGCCTCGTCGCCGCGCGGCGGCAGGCCGGCAACGCCTTCGGGCAACTCGGCGTCGTCGCGCTGCACCACGCGTTTCGCGCCGCAGTGCTCCAGCAGCCGCTCCAACTCGGGTGCGGGGGCTTGCGGCGACAACGGCACGGCGATTCCGCCCGCGCGCAGCACCGCGAACAGGGCGACCGCGAAGTCAGCCGACGTCGGGAGCCGCAGCACCACCGGGTCGCCCGGCGCGACGCCGGAGGAGACCAGGCTGCGCGCCTGCGCGTGCGCGGCTTCGTCCAGCTGTCGCCAGGTCAGCGTGCTGCCCGTGCCCGTCTCGGTGATCGCCGTGCGCTCCGGCCAGCGGCTGGCCGCATCGGCGAGCAGGCCGGCGACACCGTGGGCGGTGCTGATCCGGTCCACCCCCACCCCTCTCGTTCCGTTGCGGATTCGTCATCTTGTCACCCGTAATGGGGATGCCGCGCGATCGTCGCACCTCTGCCTGACCGGGACACTACCTACTTCGCGGTAACAACACGTATGCTGCACTGCGTCGCCGGGTGGCGTTGATCACTACCGGGTGACCCGAGCAAGGGAGTCGTCGTGCCGAAGCTGCCGGTCCACGAGGAAGTGGGACATGCGCCGCGGCACGCCTTCGCGCCCTCGGGACCGCGCCCGGCAGCACCAGGGACAGCCGGAGGTGCCGCTCGATGACCCGTCCGATCACTCTGTCCGCCACCGCGCACCGCGGGCCGGTCGCGATGTTCGCCGACCGCGTGTTCGGCTCGGCCGCGGCCGCCGTGCCGCTGCCGAAGGCGGACGCCGAACCGGATCCCGCCGAGGTCGCCAAGGCCGAGGCGTGGGACCTGGTGCGGTCCGCGCAGGCGGGCGACTCCTCCGCGTTCGGCCAGCTGTACGACCGGTACGTCGACGTCGTCTACCGCTACGCGCTCTTCCGCCTCGGCGACCGCGACCTGGCCGAGGACGTCACCAGCGAGACCTTCCTGCGCGCGCTGCGCCGGATCACGTCGGTGAGCTACCAGGGCCGCGACGTCGGCGCGTGGTTCGTGACCATCGCCCGCAACCTGATCCTCGACCACGTGAAGTCCAGCCGGTTCCGGCTCGAGGTCGTCACCGACGAGGTCGCCGAACCGGGCGGCGTGCCCGGCGGCCCGGTCGGTCCGGTCGCGCAGGCCGGGCCCGAACAGCAGGCGATCGCGGGCGCGACCCGCGCCGAACTGCTGCGCTGTGTCGCGGAACTCGGCGACGACCAGCGCGAATGCATCGTGCTGCGGTTCCTGCAGGGGCTCTCGGTCGCCGAGACCGCCCAGATCATGGACCGCAACGAGGGCGCGGTGAAGGCGCTGCAGCACCGCGCGGTCCGGCGGCTCGCGCAGCTGCTGCCCACCGGCCTGCGTTGATCGTTCAACGATCGGCCGTAACTTTTTCGGCTTCTTAATCGTTTCTCACGCAGACCGGCGGTCAGGGCCGGGCGTTGGGTGGAGACGGAGCAGCACCGTGGGCGTGCCCGGGTGGTTTTCGCGTGGTCGGACCGAGAGCGAGCGGTTCGACGACGCGATCAATGCTTCCCCCGGGCAGCGGCCGGACGAGTTCGCCGAAGAGCTGGCCCTCGTCGGCACCCTGCGCGAACTGGGCCAAGCGGGCGATCCCGACCCAGCCACCCGAGCCCGGATCCGCGCCGAAATCGAAGGCCGCATCGGCGAGCCGCTTCCCCGCCGACGGTGGCGTCCGCGAATGGCCGACCTCGCCGCCGCGGGCATCGCACTGATCCTCGGTCTTGGCGGGCTCACGCTGCTGCTTTCGCGAGACGCCCTGCCCGGAGACGCGCTGTACAGCGTGAAGCGAGCGGGCGAAGTCACGTCGCTCGGCCTGACCTTCGGCGACGAAGCCAAGGCCGAGAAGCATCTGAAGTTCGCCGCGAACCGCGTCACCGAACTGGGCCGGATGGACGACGCCAGCCCAGCGGCGTACCAAACGGCCCTGCACGATTTCAGCAGCGACGTCCGCGCGGGCGTGGCCGAACTCACCGAACTGGCGACCACGAGCGGCAACCGCACGCGGCTGACGTCGCTGGAGTCCTGGGCGCAGAGCCAGTCGCGGCAATTGGAGTCGGAACAGGCCGACGTCCCGGCGTCCGCTCGCTCGGATTTCCAGCAAGCGCGTTTCCTGCTCGACCGGGTACAGCAACGGACGTCCGCGCTGGGCTCGCGGCTGAGCTGCTACCAGATCACCACCGGCACCACCGACGAACTAGGACTCCTCCCGGCGCGGGGCGCGTGCACCCAGCAACCGCTGTCTCCCGGCGGCTCGACGCCGAGCAGCCCGCCGCCCACTGCCGGATCGAGCGTCCCGCCGACGGACTCCCCGCTGCCGGTGCGCTCGGTGTCCTCGCCGACGCTGAGCAGCCCGAACCAGCCGACCCCGACGCCGACCTCGACGGAAGTCCCGCACACCGCGACCCCGCCGAGCGCCTCGCCGCCGATCACCGCGCCGACCCCGCCCCGGATCCCGACGCGGCCCGCGCCCCCGCCGGTGGTCTCGATCCCGCCGCTGCTGCCCGGACTCCCGCCGATCGTCATCGGCTGACGCCTCGGTCCGTGAAGGGCTCCTTGAAGGAATCTGGTTCCCTCAAGGAGCCCTTCACGGACCGTCAGCCGCGACGTAGGTCACTCTCGGGCGCGGTGATCGGGGCCGGTGGGCAACCCCTACCGGAGGCACGGGCCACATCTCCAACGGGTGAGTCGAGCGGTCGCTACCCTGTGCTGCAGGACCCGGTCGGCGTCGTCCGCCGGGACGTGCCCGAACCTGGAGGCGGTGTGCGTGTCAGCTTGGCGTGGCAAGGATAAGAGTCAGGAACTCGAGCGGCTCGCCACGCTCGCCGGCGAGGCGTCGGCCGAGGCGGCCTCGTCCTCGGCGCAGCTGGCGACGTCGGTTCCGCCCGCGCCGCCGGACCTCACCGCGGGCGCCTTCTTCGACGTGGACAACACGATGATGATGGGCGCGTCGATCTTCTACTTCGCCCGCGGCCTCGCCGCGCGCAAGTTCTTCACCTCCGCCGACCTCGCCGGTTTCGTGTGGGACCAGGTCAAGTTCCGCATCGGCGGCCGCGAGAACAAGGCCGACATCAAGACCCACCGCGAGCGCGCGCTGTCCTTTGTGGCCGGTCGCACGGTCGAGGAGCTCACCACGATGAGCGAGGAGATCTACGACGAGCTGATGGCGGACAAGATCTGGTCCGGCACCCGCGCGCTCGCGCAGATGCACCTCGACGCGGGCCAGCGCGTGTGGCTCGTCACGGCGACGCCGATCGAACTCGCCGCGATCATCTCCCGTCGCCTCGGCCTCACCGGCGCGCTCGGCACGGTCGCGGAAACCAAGGACGGCGTCTACACCGGACGGTTGGTCGGCGACATGCTGCACGGCCGCGCGAAAGCACACGCGGTCCGCGCGCTCGCGTCGCGCGAAGGCCTGAACCTCAAGCGCTGCACGGCTTATTCGGATTCGCAGAACGACGTGCCGATGCTGTCGGTCGTCGGGACCGCGGTCGCGGTGAACCCGGACAGCGGCCTGCGCGACGTCGCCCGTGCCCGCGGCTGGGAGATCCGCGACTTCCGCACCGGCCGCAAGGCCGCCCGCATCGGCGTCCCGTCGGTGATCGGGGCGGGTGCGGTCGCGGGGGCGGTCGCCGCGGGGATGGCGTACCGCCGCCGCTGAGGCCGGGTCAGTCCAGCACCGCAGTCGCCTCGACCTCGACCAGGAGATCCGGCTCCGCCAGGAACGCCACACCGATCCCCGTCAACGGGGCCTGGATGGCGACGCCCAGCTTCTTCTCCGCGCGCTGCACGCCCTCGACGAACTCGCCCATCTTCTCCGGCGACCACTCGACGAAGTACACCGTCAGCCGCGCCACATCGGCGAACGTCGCGCCCACCTCGGCCAGCGCCGCGGCCACGTTCAGGTAAGCCTGCTCGACCTGCGCGGCCAGATCTCCGTCCCCGACGTGCCCGCCGTCGGCGGTCCGCGCCACCTGCCCGGCGATGTACACGGTCCGCGAGCCGGTGGCGACGGACACCTGGCGGTAGAGGCCGACCTGCGGCAGCGCAGCTGGGTTGACCAGGGTGACGGCCATGTTTCCTCCTGAAGCCGGGAATGATCTTCGGTGCTTCAAACATAGCATTGCAATGCTATAGAATGCCGCCATGGCGAGGGCGAAGGATCCGGCAGTGCGCACCTTGCTGCTCGAACGGGCAGCGCAGATGCTCCGCACCCGCGAACCGATCACCCTGCGCTCGCTCGTGGCCGGGACCGGAGTGTCGACGATGGCCGTCTACACGCACTTCGACAACATGGACGGCCTCTGGAAAGCCTTGCGCCAGGAGGGTTTCACCCGGCTGGCGCACCGAATGGCCGAGGTCCGCCAGTCCGCCGATCCGGTGCGCGATCACGCCGCGCTGATCTCCGCGTACCTCGGCAACGCGCTGGACCACCCCGACCTGTACCGCGTGATGTTCGACGCCAACTTCGAGCTGGAAGACGCCCAAGCCGCCGACGACACCCTCGAATACCTGGTGCAAGCCGCCGCCCGAGGCCGCGACACCGGCCGGTACCGCGAAGGCCTCGACGCGCTCGAACTCGCCACGCAAAGCTGGGCCGTCGCGCACGGCCTGGTCTCGCTGGTCGCCAACGGACCCTTGCCGCGCCCCACTCTCGACCACGGCGCGCCTTTGCTGACCGCGCTGTTCGTCAGCGTCGGCGACGAACCTCGGCGCTGCGAACGCTCAGTGCGCCGCGGCTGGCGCCTGCCTGGCTGAAGCTCAGCCGCGGAAAACGCTGCGCCGCTGGGAAAGCCTGCGGTACAACGAATGCTGGATCGACTCCCGCACCTGGTCGGTGAGCGTGAACACCAGCATCGGATCGTCGACCGCGTCCGGGCCGTAGTCGTCGGTGCGGATCGGCTCGCCGAACTCGATGGTCCACTTCGTCGGCAGCGGCACCGCGCCGAGCGGGCCGAGCAGCGGGAAGAACGGCGTCACCGGGAAGTACGGCAGCCCGAACAGCCGCGCCAGCACCTTCAGCTCGCCGATCTTCGGATACGTCTCCTCGGCCCCGACCACCGACACCGGGATGATCGGCACGCCCGCGCGCATCGCCGCGGACACGAACCCGCCGCGGCCGAAGCGCTGCAGCTTGTACCGCGCGGAGAACGGCTTCCCGACACCCTTGAACCCTTCCGGCCACACGCCGACGAGCTCGCCGTTGGTCAGCAGGCGTTCGGCGTCGGCGTTGCAGGCGAGCGTCTGGCCGGACTTGCGCGCGAACGACCCCACCAGCGGCAGCTTGAACACCAGGTCCGCACCGAGGCCGCGCAGATGCCGTCCGCCGGTCTCGTCGTGCACCGCGACCGCGGTCATCAGCGCGTCGAGCGGCAAGGTGCCGGAGTGGTTGGACACCAGCAGCGCGCCGCCCGCGGTCGGCAGGTTCTCGACGCCGAACGTGTCGACGCGGAACCACTTCTCGTACAGCGCGCGCAGCGGCGGCAGCACGAGCGTCTCGGTGAGCTCGGCGTCGAATCCGAACTCGTCCACCGCGTAGTCGCCGGTGAGCCGGTGGCGCAGGAAGGTGAGCGCGCCGCGGACCGACTCCGACAGCGGATCGGCCGCGGGTTCGCGCACCGGCCCGGACGGCTGCGCCGGGAACTCGACGACCGGAGCGTCCACGCGCTCCTCGGCCTGCTCCGGCGCCTCGGCCGGTTTCTCCCGGCCGGGTCCATGCAGCGGGATGACCTGTGCCTCAGCACCATTCACGGGATTCGCCTCACTTCCGGCCCTCGTCGCGTGGCTCATCGGCGCGCCTGCCCGGTGGCGGCGGCCTCCAGCACTTTCCCGGCCAGCCCGGCCAGCGCGCCGCCGTCGAGCACCGGGCGCAGGCCGCGGCCTGCCACGTAATCGTCGAACGCCTCGCGAGTGGTCCAGCGGGGCGTGTACCCGAATTCCTTCTTGAGCTTCGTGATGTCGACCGCGCGGCCGAAGTTCAGCAGCCGCACCTGGTCGGTGGAGAAATCGACCAGCCGCGCGCCGCGCAGCAGCTTCCCGACCGAGGGCACCACGCCGCGCGGCATCGGCAGCCCGACCCGGCCCGCCCGGCGGATCGCCTGGGACAGCGTGAGTACCCCTTCCGAGGCGACGTTGAACACGCCCGGCCGGTCTTCCAGCGTCGCCATTTCCAGCACCGACAGCGCGTCTGAACCGTGCAGCAGCTGCAGCCGGGAGTCGTAGCCGAAGACGGTCGGCACGACCGGCAGCG
The DNA here is from genome assembly GCF_039525725.1 of Amycolatopsis albidoflavus. NCBI lineage: Bacteria > Bacillati > Actinomycetota > Actinomycetes > Pseudonocardiales > Pseudonocardiaceae > Amycolatopsis > Amycolatopsis albidoflavus. The sequence continues at coordinate 270,753 of NZ_BAAAHV010000031.1, read as the reverse complement.
AGAAGTACCGGGCCAGCACGGTGTCGACCTCGGGGCCGATGATGTTCGCGAACCGGGCGAGCGTGATGGTCAGGTCCGGGCGGCGGCGGGCGAGGCCGCGCACGTAGCCCTCCATCTCCACCGCGTCCTTCGCGTAGCCGCTGGACGACGGCGGGATCAGCTCCGAATCCTCAGTGAAGACCGCCTGCGAACGCGCGCCCGCGCCGTACACCGCGGCGCTGGACTTCACCACGAGCTTGCGCACCTTCGGCGCGCGCTGGCACGCGGCGAGCAGCCGCATGGTGCCGATGACGTTGACTTCCTTGACCGCCGCCCGCCGGCTCGGGCCGGCCGGATGCGCGGTGCACGAGGTGTGCACGACGGTGTCCACCTCGGCGCTGCTGATCACCTTCGCGATGAGCGGATTGCGGATGTCGGCGCGGACGAACTCGGCGCGGCCCATCCGCTGCTGGACGTCCTTGGCAGGCGGGGCGGTGTCGACGCCGATCACCCGCTCGAGATCCGGATGCGCGCCGAGCCGGGCGAGCAGCTTCCCGCCGAGGTCGCCGGCGACTCCGGTGACGAGCACGATGTTCGAGGCCATGGAACTCCCTGATCGGCAGCAGTGTGCAAGACGGAGTGATCACTCGGGGTGCGCGAACCTGCACTCGCTGGAAGCATCGCGCTGATGCGCCCGCCATGTTACCGGCCACAGGCGCCCTTCTGACCAGGCCTTACCTGGTATTTACGAGGGACGTCCGGATTGCGATACGCGCCTCACTCGATCGGGCGCACTCAGGCCCGAACATGAGTGTGGCCCGTCCAGAGACTGGACGGGCCACGAAACCTCAACCGCGCGGACGGCTTACTTGCCGGCCTTGCGCCGCTGCACGCGCGTACGGCGCAGCAGCTTGCGGTGCTTCTTCTTGGACATGCGCTTGCGGCGCTTCTTGATCACGGAACCCATGGGCGCTCCTCTTGTCGTCGGTCACGCTGCCCGGCGCAGCGTCCAACGGGTGGAGCGCACAGGCACGAGCGGTTTACCAGGCTACTAGCGTCCCGGCGCGGGCCGGTCGGCGGGCATGGTTTGACGCATGCCCGGCGACCGGTCAGCCCACGTCGAAGTAAGCGCCCTGCAGATACTCGTGCACCGCTTTTTCCGGCACCCGGAAGGACTTCCCGACTCTGACCGCGGGAAGTTCGCCCGAATGCACCAGGCGGTACACGGTCATCTTCGAGACCCGCATCAGCGTGGCCACTTCGGCGACTGTCAAAAACTGGACCTGCCCTACCGCGGGCAAATCCTCCCTCTTGTTCGGCGACATGTTTACCGCGTCCTTCGACACGTGTCGCGCCACGAGGCTTCCCCACCTGTGGTATCGACACGCACGTGCTCTTCCGAGGGTAGCGGGACAGGTGGGACTCGTGCGACGCCTGTCACCAGGATGGGCCCTCACCTGGGGCTTCGGATAGCCCGGACGGCGCAGCGATGCCCGAAATGCCCGGATGGCCCAACCGCTCCGATGGGGCATGGGTGCGCTGAACGGACTAGCGGACCGCCGCCACTCGCCGCAGAGGCGCCGCGACCGGGCCGGGCCAAGCAGCAGCCGGGCCGCATGACTCCGCTCCCGCCGACGTCCGTGAAGGGCTCATTGAGGGAATCTGATTCCGTCAATGAGCCCTTCACGGACCCACGCGGCGTTGGGGCGGGCGGATCAGTTTTCGTGGGCGCGGCCCAGCTCCTCCGAGCGGTCGCGGGCGGCCTCGATCGCGTCGAGCAGCGCCGCGCGCACGCCGTGCTTCTCCAGTTCGCGGATCGCGTTGATGGTGGTCCCGGCAGGGGACGTCACCGCCTCGCGCAGCAGCACCGGGTGGTCCTGGCCCTCGGCGAGCATCTTCGCCGCTCCGACCGCCGACTGGATGATCAGCTGCCCGGCGAGCGCGCGCGGCAGGCCGAGCAGGATGCCCGCGTCGATCATGGCCTCGACCAGGTAGAAGAAGTACGCCGGACCGGATCCGGACAGCGCGGTGACCGCGTCCTGCTGCCGCTCCGGCACCTCGACGACCTGGCCGACGTGCGAAAGCAGCTCCTTGACCGTCGCGAGGTGCGCCGGCGTCGCGTGCTTGCCGGGTGAGATCGCACTCATCGCCTCGCCGACCAGCATCGGGGTGTTCGGCATCACGCGGACCACCGGCACCCCCGAAGCGAGACGGCGTTCGTACAGCGCGGTCGGCAGCCCCGCGCACAGCGAGACGACCAGCGACGCCGTCCCGAGCAGCGGGGCCAGCTCGTCCAGCACCGGCTCGATGTCCTGCGGCTTCACCGCGACCACGAGGATGTCCGCCTGCCGGGCGGCGTCCGCGACAGTCGCCGCCTTCATGCCCGGGTAGCGCGCTTCCAGCTCGCGCGCCCGCTCCTCGTACCGCTCGGTGAAGAGCAGGTCGCCTGGCTCGTGGCCGCCGTTGAGCAGGCCCGACAGCAGGGCTTCGCCGATCTTTCCCGCACCCAGCACCGCGATCACACTCATGCGGCCAGCGTGCCAAACGCGGCTCAGCCGCCCGGTGCCGGGGCGAGCGCCAGCTGCCGCACCTGCGCGACGAGCCGGCCTTGGGCGTCCACGACAGTGGCGTCCGAGTCGAACCACGGCTCGTGCACCGACCGCGCTTCGACGAGGATCCGCAGCCAGCCCGGGGCCGGGCGGGTCCGCACCAGCGACGTCAGCTGGACGGTCGGGGCCCAGCCGTGCCTGCCGAGGTTCGCCACCACCGGCGGGTTGAGGTCGCCCGCCAGGAGCGCGAAGTACACGTCGGGCTGGCCGACGCGCGGACGGGCCCACATCCGCAGCCGCGGCGGGTCTCCGGTCCGTCCGGACACGAACCCCGCGGTCGCCGGATCGAGTCGCACGTCGCAGGCGGCGGACAGGTGGAACGGGCCTTCCGGAGTGTCCTTGCCGAGTTGCAACGCACTGGACGGCGGTTCGGCGGGCATCTGCGGCAGGTCCGTCCATTCGGAACGGCGCATCGGCAACCGGCCGACCGTGACCCGCGCCTCGACGCAAGCCCGGCCGCGCTGTTCGAGCGACACCGCGACCACCGAAACCCGGCGGCCGACCTTGCGCACATCGGTCCGCAGCAACACCGGACCGAGCGCGGGCGCGTGCAGGAATTCGGTGCTCACCGCGAGCGGATCGACAGTCGCGTCCCCGCGCTCCTGCAACGCGGCGGCGGCGGTTTTTGCCAGCAGTGCCACCAAAAACCCGCCGTGCGGATGGACCGCGATCGCCCATTCCGAACGCAACGTCGCGGTGAACGTGCCGTCCCCGAGCGACCGGACTGCGGTGGCCGCGTCGAAGGCGGTCGCGGTGTCGTCGGCCGCGCTCACGGACGACCGGCCACGGCGATACGGCGCGTGGAACCGGGTCCGGGGAAGACTGGAGACGGCGATGGCAGCGAGGTCACGCCCGCACTTTACGGTGCCCGGCCGCCTTTGCGAGCCGAGCCGGGCAGGGACCGCCCGGACAGCCGAGCAAGATCACCCGCGGACACGGCCCGAAATGCGGCTGGCCGCGCACGACCGCCCGCCGCATCCGCGGCTCACTGCCCCAAATGCAACCGGGCGAACAACAACGCCTCCGCCAGCGCCCGGGCCCGCGCGGCCGCCCCCGTCGCGTGCCGGGTGTTCACTTCCAGCACCACTTGACCGGAAAAGCCGTCACTCACCAGCTTTTCCAACAATTCCGCACAAGGTTGCCCGCCATGCCCCGGAATCAGGTGCTCATCCTTCGGAATCCCCGTCCCGTCCGCCAAATGGACGTGGCTCAACCCCGCCCCCATCCGGTCGGCCAGCGCCAGCGCGTCCATCCGCGCCGCGGCCGAATGCGACAGGTCCAGGGTGTAGTGCCGGAACCCCACGTCCGTGGGATCGATCGAAGGGCGGAACGCCGAAACCCGGGCGTCGCGCGAGCCGCCGGGCGGACGGACCTTGAACATGTTCTCCACCGCGACGTCCACGCCGCTGGCTTCCTCCAGCTCGTCCACGAGATCGCCGAACGCGTCGCCGTACCGGCGCTGCCAGCGAAACGGCGGGTGCACCACGACCGTGCGCGCGCCGAGTTCCAGCGCGGCGTCCACGGAGCGGCGCAGGCGCACCTCGGGATCCGGCGACCAGATCCGCTGCGTGATGAGCAGCGACGGCGAATGCACCGACAGCACCGGCATCCCGGTGCGCCGCGACCAGCGCCGGATCGCCGACACGTCCTGGCTGATCGGGTCGGCCCACACCATGACCTCGACGCCGTCGTAGCCGAGGTCCGCGGCCAGCTCGAACGCCGCGCCCGCGCGCAGCGGCCACACCGAGGCAGTGCTCAAGCCCACGGGGACGGGCGCGCTCTCACTCACGCGCCCATCCTGCCCCAGCGTCCCCGGCGGCGGGCTACTTGGCCACCAGCAACAGCGCCGCGGGCGACACCGTCACCACCAGCCCGACGAGAATCGCCAGCAGCGTCGTCTGCAGGTCCTCGGCGCGGCGGATCTTCCGCACGATCCACACCAGCGCGACGATCACCAGCAGCGCGCCGACGAGCGCGGCGGGGGCGAGGTTGACCCACAGCCAGTTGAAGCCCAGCCACACGGCGGCCCCGCCGACGACGCCCAGCGCGAGCTGTCCGGCCAGCGTCAGCCACTGCTTGCCCGCCGAAACCGCGGGTTCCGGCTCGGCCTCCGGCGCGTCCTCGGCGACGGCTTCCTCGGGATAGTCGTCGTACTCGTCGCCTTCGGCGTAGCCCTCGGCGTGTTCGTAGCCTTCGGCCTGCTCGTACCCGTAGCCGTCGTCGCCCTCGAAGTCCGGCTGGCCCTCGGGGTAGCCCGACGGCTCGGCGAACTCGCGCTCGTACTCGGACAGGTCGTCCTCGGCCGCGTCCTTGCCGCCCGGCGCGAACGGCATCGGGGCCGGGTAGCCCGCGGTCGGCGGGCCCGCGTCGTAATCCGCTGCGGCGGCCGGGTATTCGTCCTCGTAACCGTCGTCGACGTAGTCGTCCTCGGCGTATTCCGCGGCCGGTTCCGGCTCCGCACCCGCGGGCGGGACGGCCGGCATCATGCCGACCTCGGTGTCCTCCAACTGCTCCGCCTGCCGACGCTGCCGCCAGCCGGCGAGACCCGCTGGCGGCGCGTCTTCGGCGACGCCGTCGGCGGGCAGGCCGTCGACCGCGTCGAACTGCTCGGTGTGCGGCTCCTGCTTCGGCGCCGGACGGCGGGCTGGAGCACGCCGCGGCCGGTTGGGCGGAGCGGCCGGAGCGCCGGGAGCCGGGAACGCGCCGCTCGCCATCGGCGTCGCGGGCGGTTCCGGGGAGTCGCCGTCGAGGCCGTCGAGCCGAGCCGCGAGACCACCGTCCTGCGGGGGCGGCGGAGCCGGACGGCGGCGAACTGGCGGCACCGTGCCGCGCGTTTCCTCGGCGCCTGCCTGCGGACGCGGCGGACGGCCGCGCGGCGGCACCGGCATCTGCCCGGATTCCTGCGGCGGCGCGGGCGGACGCACGTAACCCGAGTCCTGCGGAGCCGCCGGACGCAGGTAGCCGGTGCCCTGCGGACCGGGACCGGCCGCGGGCGGCGCGGGACGGACGAACTGGCCCGACTCCTGCGGCGGCGCGGGCGGGCGCACGTAGGCCGAATCCTGCTGGCCGTTGCCCGGGCGCGGGTACTGCCCGGACTCCTGCGGCGGAGCCGGGGGACGCGCGTAGCCGGAGTCCTGCTGGCCGTTCACCGGGTACTGGCCCGACTCCTGCGGAGCCGGGTACTGCCCGGAGGGCTGCTGCCCGTTCATCGGGTGCTGCCCCGACGGCTGCTGCCCAGGACGCGGGTACTGACCCGATTCCTGAGGCGCGGGGGGCGCGGGCGGTGCCGGCGGTGCCTGCCGGGGAGCCGCGTCCGGACGGCGTCGGCCGCCCGGAGGACGCGAAGGAGGCGGCGGGGTGCCGCCCTCGGAGGCCACCCGGTCGATGATCGCCTGTGGTCCGGTGTCGGTGAGGCTCGAGCGCCGCGGGGCGGCCTCGTCCTCGTCATCGGCGGCCCTGCGCCTGCGTCGCCGTCCGCCGTCGACCTGCTGCCCGTGCTGGGCGAGCAGTTCGGCCACGGTCTTCTGGGGCTGGTCGCCGCCGGTCTGGTCCGTCATACCGTGCTGTCCAAAGCGCGCTCGGGGTTGGTTGTGGTCACTCGGGCACACCTGCCTCCGGAGCCGCGCGCAATCGACACCGTGCAGTGCATGTCCGTCACCTCTTCACCGTGCCTGGTCTTCGTCGGCCAAGTCCAGTCCGCTGCTGTCACCGGTCCTCCCCGCTCGCCGAAACGCCGGCGATGGCAGTACCAGTTTCGTCCGACCCATTGGCGTGGTCCAACCGCCGCAGGATGACACCCTCTCGCAGCGCCCAAGGGCAAATCTCCAACTCCGTGAGGGAGAGCGCCCGCATCGCGGCCTGCGCCACCAGAGCGCCCGCCACGAGCTGGTGCGACCGGCTCCCGCTGACGCCTTCCAGCTGAGCCAGATCCGCGGCGGTCATCCGCGAAATGAAGGCGATGAGCTGGCGAAGGGCAGTGTCAGTGAGCGTACGGCGCACTCGGGGGCCCGCCGCCGAGGGGGCCGCACCGGTCAGCCGCGCGAGCGAGCGGAACGTCTTGGAGGTCGCCACGACGCGGTCCGGCATGCCCTGTCCGGCGACCTTCTTCGCGAGCCCGGCGAGCTGGTCCTCGAGCCAGGCAGAGGTCGCGACGACCTCGGAACGGGTCGGCGGGTCGTTGCGGAAGCGGGTGCGCGTGGTGCGGCCCGCGCCGAGCGGGAGCGATTCGGCGAGTTCGGGTTCCTCGTCGCGGCCCATCGCGACCTCGAACGACCCGCCGCCGATGTCCAGCACCAGCAGCTTCCCGGCCGACCAGCCGTACCAGCGGCGCACCGCGAGGAAGGTGAGCCGCGCCTCGTCCGCTCCGGACAGAACCCGCAGGTTGACGCCGGTTTCGGCGGTCACCCTGGCCAGCACCTTCGCCGAGTTCTTCGCCTCGCGCACCGCGGACGTCGCGAACGCCAGCACGTCCTCGCAGCCGAGCCGCACGGCCGCGGCCTTGGCCGATTCGACCGCCCGGACCAGGCCGTCCTCGCCGGGACGGCTCAGTTCGCCGGAGCCGGTGAGCTGTTCGGCCAGCCGCAGCATCGTTTTCTCGGAGTGCATCGGGGTCGGGTGGGCGCCACGATGGGCGTCGACCACGAGCAAGTGGACGGTGTTGGAACCGACGTCGAGTACCCCTAGGCGCACGAGGATTCAGCGTACCGGTCCCAGTGCCAGGTCTCGAAACTGTAACCAACTCCACTCGGATCTACATCAACTCAGCGTGCGCGATCCGGCACGGTATGCGCTGAAACCCGGACAAAAGCCGTGAAGGACTCCTTGAGGGAATCAGATTCCCTCAAGGAGTCCTTCACGGACAGTGCGAAAATTCGGCTCAGGTCTCGAACTTGTAGCCGAGCCCGCGCACGGTCACCAGGTGCCGCGGCGAACCCGGGTCCGGCTCGATCTTCGAGCGGAGCCGCTTCACGTGGACGTCGAGGGTCTTGGTGTCGCCGACGTAGTCCGCGCCCCACACCCGGTCGATGAGCTGGCCGCGGGTCAGCACCCGGCCGACGTTGCGCAGCAGATACTCGAGCAGGTCGAACTCCTTGAGCGGCAACGAAACCTCGCCGCCGTCCACAGTCACCACGTGCCGTTCGACGTCCATTCGCACCGGTCCGGCCGACAGCACCAGCGGAGCGAGTTCGCCGTCCGTGCCCGGCTCGCCGCCGCGACGCAGCACCGCGCGCACCCGCGCGATCAGCTCGCGCGCCGAGTACGGCTTGGTCACGTAGTCGTCGGCGCCGAGTTCCAGCCCGACGACCTTGTCGATCTCGCTGTCGCGCGCGGTCACCATGATCACCGGCACCGCGGAGCGCTGCCGCAGCTGCTTGCAGACGTCGGTGCCGCTCATCCCGGGCAGCATCAGGTCGAGCAGCACGATGTCGGCACCGTTGCGGTCGAACTCCTCAAGCGCCTGCTGGCCGGTCACAGCCACCGCCGCGGTGAAGCCTTCCTTGCGCAGCAAGAAGGCGAGCGGGTCGGCGAAGGACTCTTCGTCCTCGACTATGAGAACCCTCGTCACAGGTTTCCTCCATGGTCTGGGCTGGAGACTTCCTGCCCGGTTGCCACGAGCCGGGGTGTCCGCTCGGGGGTCTTGTCCGGCCGCGCGGGCGCGGCCTTGCGTGCGGTGTCGGCGGGTTCGGTGCGCACGTGCGCGGGGATGCGCAACGTGAACGTCGACCCGGTGCCGGGACGGCTCCACAGGCCGACCGAGCCGCCGTGGTTGGCCGCGACGTGTTTCACGATCGCCAGCCCGAGCCCGGTGCCGCCGGTGGCGCGCGAACGCGCCTTGTCCGCGCGGTAGAAGCGCTCGAACACGCGCTGCTGCTCGTCCTCGGCGATGCCGATGCCGCGGTCGGTCACCGCGATCTCGACCATCCCGTCGGCGAGCCGGCGCGAGATCGACACCGGGCTGCCCGGCGACGAGTACGCGACGGCGTTCTCCAGCAGGTTCGACAGCGCGGTGACCAGCAGCGTCCGGTCGCCCTCGATGAGAAGGCTGCTGGCCGCGTCGGTGGTGATGGTGATTTCCGCGGATTCGGCGGACAGCGTGGTGCGCCCGAGCGCCTCGCGGACGACGGCGTCGACCTCGACCACGTTGAGGTCCGGCAGCCGTTCGGCGCCCTGGAGGCGCGACAGCGCGATCAGTTCGGTGACGAGCTGGCCCAGCCGGGTGGACTCGCGCAGGATCTTGCCGCCGAAGCGGCGGACCTCCTCGACGTCCTCGGCGGCGTCCAGCACGGCCTCGGTGAGCAGCGCGATCGCGCCGACCGGGGTCTTGAGCTCGTGGCTGACGTTGGCCACGAAGTCGCGGCGCACGGCTTCCAGGCGGATCGCCTCGGAGTGGTCGACGGCCTCGACGACGGTGAACCCGTCGCCGAGCGGCCGGACCTCGCCGAGCACCGCCTCGGGCTGGCGGCGGCCCCTGCTCTCCAGCGGCGAAAGGTCGACTTCCATCGGCTCGTCGGTCTCGACCACCTGCTCGGCGGCCTTGCGCGCCCGCGGGTCGGCCTGGTTCACCCGGACCAGGCCGAGCTCGTACGCCCGCGGGTTGTGCAGCACGAGGTCGCCGAACCGGTTGAGCACGATGACGCCGTTGTTGGAGGAGCGGATCAACCGTTCGAGCAGCTCCGCGACGGTCGGGCCGGTGGGCCGGGCCGCCTCGCGCCGGGCACGGGCCCGCGCCGCGAGGAAACCGGCGACCGCGCCGACGACAAGAGCGCCGATGGCCGTCAGCAGGACAACAGGCGTGGTCACGGGGGAATCGTAAGCATCCCGGTAGCCTTCCGGCCTAGTCCTGGAAGCCCTGTCGTGAGGCGAGTGACACCTGAGGGGTACATATTCGCCTCGGGGTCAGGCCCTGTTCACCCGATCGAGATGTTTCGGCAAAATCGACCCGCTTAGGCCTTCAGCGGGCGTCAAGGGTCTTGAGGTCCTCGTCGGTCAGCTTCAGCGCCGCCGCCGCGACGTTCTGCTCCAGGTGAGCGGGGTCACTCGTGCCCGGGATCGCCAGCACGTGCGGGCCCTGCGCGAGCGTCCACGCCAACCGCACCTGAGCGTCGGACACCTCGTGCCGCCGCGCAACCTCGGCGACCCGCTCGTCGACGTCGGACTGTCCACTCGCGACCGCGAAGAACGGCACGAACGCCACGCCCTGCTCGCCGCACAGCCGCAGCAGCTCGTCGTCCTCGCGCCGGGCGGACAGGCCGTACTGGTTCTGCACGCACACCACCGGCGCGATCGCCTGCGCCTCGGCGAGGTGCTCCGTGCCGACGTTGGAAATCCCCAGCTCGCCGATCAACCCTTCGGTGCGCAGTTCGGCCAGCGCGCCGAAGTGCTCGGCCAGAGACCCGGTGCCGCGGTCGAGGCCGGTGCCGATGCGCAGGTTGACGACGTCGATGCGGTCGCGGCCGAGTTCGCGCAGGTTCTGTTCGACCTGGCCGCGCAGCTCGTCGGGGCGGGCGAAGGGCCGGAACTCGCCGGATTCGCCGCGCGACGGGCCGACCTTGGTGGTCAGCACGAGATCGTCGCCATACGGAGCGAGCGCGGCCTTGATCAGCGCGTTGGCCGACCAGGTGGCGCCGAAGTAGAACGCGGCGGTGTCGATGTGGTTCACGCCCAGCTCGACGGCTCGGCGCAGCACGGAAATCGCGCGGTCGGCGTCGACCGGCGCGTTCGGGTCGAGCGAGCCGCCGAGCCGCATCGACCCGAAGCCGAGGCGGTTGACGGTGCGGGAGCCGAGCTGCCAGGTGCCCGCGGCAGCGGCGGGAAGTGTCGTTTCGGTCATGTCTCCAGCCTGCTTCGCGGTCAATCCCAGCGGTGTGTTTGGCAGCAAGCTGCCAACGCAGGACACTGGACGGCGTGCCCCGAGCCGAGGAAATCGCGAACCTGCGCGACGAGCGTGAACTGGTCGAACGCGCCGGGCACCTGCTCGCCGGCGCGGACGAGTTCGCCTGCGCCGCGAACGACCTGCACACCTGGTCCGCGATGCAGAAATTCGCCCAGGAGCTGCCGAAACAGCGGAAGCTGCGGATCCGGAAGGTCTACCTCTCGCGGGTGCTGCTCGATCCGGCCGGAGCCGAGCACCTGCGGACGCTGCACCGGCTCGGCGCGGAAGTCCGGATCAGCGACCACGAGATCAACGAGACGATCCTGCTCGACGGCCGCATCGCCATCCTCGCCGCCGGGCCTGGCTACAGCGTCGTGCGCAAACCGGACCTGGTGCGTGGCATCTCGTCGCTGTTCGAGGCCGCCTGGCGCTCGTCGACCGCTTTCGAGGCGTACGAGACGCGGTTCGCCGAGCTGCGCCAGTACACGCCGCAGCTGCTCGACCTGCTGTCTTCCGGTTCCACGGACGAAAAGGCGGCCCGGGAGATGGGCGTCGGGCTGCGGACGTACCGTCGGCGGGTGGCCGAATTGATGGATGTACTGGGTGCGACGTCGCGGTTCCAAGCAGGTGCTCTCGCACGGGAGGCGGGCCTGCTGTGAGGCGCGCTGTCCTCGCCGCGGCCCTGCTCACCGCCGGTTGCGGCGGAGCCGTGTCCGGCCAAACCGCACCGCCCGCGGCTCCCCCCGCGCCTGCTCCGGCGAATGTGGCCTATGTGGACGCCAAGGCGACCAGCGACGCGGTGTCCGGCATCAAAAAGGCCGTGGAGTCCGCGTTCACCTACGACTCCGCCAAACCGGACGAGGTCGCGAAAACCGAGCAGGAGTACCTGACCGGCGCGGCCCGCGCGCAGTTCGACAAGACCTTCGCCGAGGTCCGCACCGAGCCGGTGAGCACGCAGACGCAGGTCGTGGAAACCGGGCTGGCCGAGCTGACGCCGGACCGCGCGCGGATGCTGGTGGCGGCCACGCAGCACAGCAAGCGTCCCGACGGAGCCGCGAACCAGGCGGGCGCGCTGATGCTGGTCACCGCGGTCCGGACGAACGGGCACTGGCTGTTGCAGGACTTGAACTTCGACCCGCGCGGCCCGATCGCTTCGGCCGCGGCTGGAGCGAAAGGCCTTGCGGCGGCTAGGGATTCCGCGGTCGAGGCGGCTCGCCGGGACGGCGGGATCCTGATGACCGTCGACCCGCAGAACATCGACGCGAACTACACGGCCTGGGAGAACGTCGCCGCCGAACCACTGCTGACTGAGTTCAAGAAGAGCCGGCAGGAGACCGTGGACCGGATCAAGCAGACCGGGAAGAAAGCGAGCTACGGCCCGGATTCAACGGCCGCGCTGACCGAACTCAGCCCCGACGGCACGCACGCGTCGGCGGTGCTGGCCGCGCTGCTGACGACGAGCGGCGGCCAAAACCCCGGCGACAACCGGCTGCCGGTGCACCTCGACCTCGTGCGGCAGGGCGACGAGTGGAAAGTGTCCGGGATGAAGGCGATCACCGGCGGCTCGTGAGCGGCAATGCCGGTTCTCACCGGCGCCGCCACTCACGACACCACACGGGCCCGGGCCGCCGTCGGAGGCCAAGCCGCCGCCCGCTCGTGAGTGCTGATGCCGGTGAGAACCGGCGCCGCCACTCACGAGCCGAGCGTGCGAGGGCTCAGCGGCCCTGGTTCGCGACCGCGGCGGCGGCGTCCTTCGCCGCCTCCGGGTCCAGGTACTCGCCGCCCGCCTTGACCGGCTTGAGGTCCGGCGTCAGGTCGTAGCGCAGCGGGATCCCGGTCGGAATGTTCAGCGCGGCGATGGCGTCGTCGGAGATCCCGTCGAGGTGCTTCACCAGCGCGCGCAGCGAGTTGCCGTGCGCGGCCACCAGGACCGTGCGGCCGGCCCGCAGGTCGGGAACGATCGCCGACTCCCAGTACGGCAGCAGCCGGGCCACGACGTCCTTCAGGCATTCCGTCAGCGGGGCCTGGTCGCCGAGGTCGGCGTAGCGCGCGTCGCCGGCCTGGCTGAACTCGTCCTTCGGGTCGATGGCGGGGGGCGGCGTGTCGTACGAGCGGCGCCAGAGCATGAACTGCTCCTCGCCGAACTCGTCCAGCGTCTGCTTCTTGTTCTTGCCCTGCAGCGCGCCGTAGTGCCGCTCGTTGAGCCGCCAGTCGCGCTTGACCGGGATCCAGTGCCGGTCGGCGGCGTCGAGGGCGATGTTCGCCGTGCTGATCGCCCGGCGCAGCAGCGACGTGTGCACCACGTCCGGCAGCAGCCCCGACTCGGCGAGCAGTTGCCCGCCCTGGCGGGCCTCCCGCTCGCCGGTCTCCGACAGGGGCACGTCCACCCAGCCGGTGAACAGGTTTTCCGCGTTCCACGTGCTCTGTCCGTGCCGCAGCAGCACCAGGGTCCCAAGTTCGGCCATGGCCACCAGCCTGCCAGAGCGCGCGAGCGCTGCCAGTAGTGCGTCCACCCCTCTACCCAGAGTGCGTTACCCGGGAGTAACACCTTCACCCGACGCGCAGCCGGGTTGCCGACAAGCGGGTCAAAGAGTGCAAGGCGCTGCACACTGTTATCCCCGTGAGTGAATTTCACTCGAACGGAGTAACCAGTAGTCTTGTGATTACTGGTCGACATCTGACAGGTTGGGCATGTCCCGCTCAGCCGGATTCCACGCACTCCCGGCTGATCACGGGCAGTGACCGCGGCTCGTCTCCCCCCTGCCGAGCCGCGGCCCGCCGGCCCCGTTGGCATCCCCCTCGTCACCGGGTCCAGCAAGGCGGGACCTGCAGCGGGACGGCTCGAGATCGCGACTCCCCCCTCCCTCGAGCCGTTCCGCCAGCCCTCATTCCGCGGGCCTGGCCCCACGGCGGCGCCGGAACCACCAGAACACCGCGCCCGCCGGAATCCCGAACGCGATCGCGAACGGCAGCAGCACGCCCAGCACCCGCACCAGTCCGTTGCAGAACGCGACGAACGCGTCCCATCCCCCGGACAGCCCGGAGAGGAAGCCGCCCGCCGGTGCCGCAGGCGCCTCCTGCTTCGTCACCGACAGCGACACAGTTGCCATCGCGACCTGCCCGGCCAGCGAAGCCTGTTGCCGCTCCAGCGACTCCAGCGTGGCCTGCCTACTGGTCAGCTCGCTCTCGACGGACGCGATCTCGGACACCGATTGCGCCTTCGCCAGCAGCGCGCGCATCCGGTCGACGCTCGCCCGCTGGGTCGCCAGCCGCGCGTCCACGTCGACTACCTGCGCGGTGACGTCCTGCGCGCTGATCTCCCGCCGCTTCACCTGGCCGAGCCCGCCGAGCTGGTCGAGCACGCCGTCGAGCTTCTCCGCGGGCACCGACAAGGTCAGCGACGCGGAATCGTCCGTCGCGCTCTCCTGCCCGGGATAGCCGCCCGCGCCGGTCGCGATCGCTTTGGCGCGCGACACGACGTCGTCGGTCTTCGGCGTGGTCAGGTCCAGCCGCGCGCTGCGCGCCAGCTTGCGATCGGTCGCGCCGGGCGCGGGCACCGACGCCTGCGCGTTGCCTTGCTTAGGCGCCGCGCCCTGCTGCTGCGCGGGCGCCATCGCCGACCTCGCCGAATCCGCGCTGTTGCTGCTGCTGCATCCGGCCAGCAGAAACACCGCGGCGCCGGCGAGCGCGTATCTCCATCGAGTCCGCATCCCCGTCTCCCTCCAGTCGTCGGCGGTGAGACGAGACGACCGGAGAAGGCGTTGCACGGAATCGGTTACGAGTCGGTCAACCCCGGTTCGTGGCCGTCGGCGGGTTCCGCGAGGTGTTTGAACGCCTGCAGGTTCGCCAGCGATTCGCCGCGCGAGACGCGCCAGTCCCACTCGCGCTTGATCGACGTGGCGAATCCGATTTCCAGCAGCGGGTTGAAATCGCCGTCGGCGGCTTCGAGCACCTGGCCGAGGATCTTGTCCAGTTCGGACTCGGTCACCGTCTCCTTGCCGAAGCGGCCGACCAGGTAGATGTCGCCGAGACTGTCCACTGTGTAGTGCACGCCGTAGAGCCGGGCGTTGCGCTGCAACAGGAACCGGTACACGTCCTCGTGCCGTTCGTCGGGACGGCGGCAGACGAACGCCTCCACCGAGAACGCGTGGTCGCCGTCCACGAGCCAGCAGTTGGTCTGCAGCTTCTTGGTTCCCGGCAACGTCACGAAATAACGGCCTTCGCCGCGACGGTCGTACTTGAGCCCACTTGAGTCCAAAGTGGACTTGATAGTCGCGTCAAGGCTCACACTGCCACCTCCGCCCGCAGTTCCAGCGCCTGCCGGAACGCTCTGGTCGCCTGAGCATAGATGTCGAGCAAGGAATCCGTGGTGCGCCGCCAGGAAAACCGCTGCGCGTGCCGCACCGCGTTGGCCGCGAGTTCGGCTCGGCGATCCGGCCGCAGCGCGACGGCGGCGAGCGCGTCGGCCCATTCCTCCGCGCCGTGCGACGGAACCAGCAGCCCGGACACCCCGTGCGGCACCGCGACCGGCAGCCCGCCGACCTCGGCCGCCACCACCGGCGTGCCGCACGCCTGCGCTTCGAGCGCCACCAAACCGAAGGATTCGTTGTAGCTCGGCACCGCGACGACGTCGGCCGCGCGGAACACCGTGCGCAGCTTCAGCCCGCTCTGCGGCGGCAGGAAGCGCACCTGCTCGGCGATGCCCAGCGACACCGCCAGCTCGCGCAACGCCTGCGGCTGCTCCAGCCCGGTCCCGGACGGTCCGCCGACCACCAGAACCACCAGCCGCGACGCCAATTCCGGCCGCCGCCGCAGCATTTCCGCCGCCGCGTGCAGCAGGACGTCCGGGGCCTTGAGCGGCTGGATCCGTCCGGCGAAGGCGAGCACCACCGCGTCCGGCGACAGGTTCAGCTCGCGGCGCGCGTCCTGCTGCGAGCCGGGCGTGAACCGTTCGAGATCGACCCCCGGCGGCACGGCGTGCACCGCGGGCGCGGCGGCCCCGTAGAGATCGACCAGCTGCCGAGCTTCGACCTGCGTGTTCGCGACGAGGCAATCCGCCTCGGCGACCACCTGCTCCTCGCCCATCACCCGCGTGCGCGGCTCGGGCTTGTCGCCCTCGGCGAGCAGTGAGTTCTTGACCTTGGCCAGCGTGTGCGCGGTGTGCACGAGCGGCACGCCCCAGCGGTCCCGAGCGAGCCAGCCGACCTGGCCCGACAGCCAGTAGTGCGAATGGATCAGGTCGTAGTAGCCCGGCTCGTGGAACGCCTCCGCACGCAGCACGCCCGAGGTGAAGGCGCACAGCTGCGCGGGCAGCTCGTCGCGCGCCAGCGGCTCGAACGGCCCGGCCGGCACGTGCCGCACCGTCACGCCGGGCGCCAGCTCGGCCAGCGGCGGCTGGTCCGACGACGTCGCCCGGGTGAAGACCTCGACCTCGATGCCGCGCCGCGCCATCTCCTGCGCGGTCTGGCTGACGTACACGTTCATCCCGCCGGCGTCGCCGGTGCCCGGCTGCTCGAGCGGGGAGGTGTGCACGGACAAGACCGCGATCCGGCGCGGCTGCGCGATGAATCCCTTGAGGGTCACCTAGTCACTCCTGCTACTCGGCTGCGTCCCCGGCGAACCGCCGCAGCACGGAGTTGAAGTCCTCCGGCTCCTCGACGAACGGCAGATGCCCGGCCTCAACGAACCAACGCAGGACCGCCCCCGGAATCTTCCCGGCCGAATACTCTGCCGCCGAAGGATCCACCACACCGTCGGCCGAGCCGTGCACCACGAGCGTCGGCTTGTCGACCGCGGCAAGCACGTCACCACTGCCGATGTCCCGCCGGAACAGCGCGCCGCGCACCGCGGGCGGCACCGAAAGCGAACTGCCGAGCATCGCCTGTGCGTACCCACCGGGCACCTTCGCACTGGCCTGGGCGCGGGTGAACTCGACCAGCGCGGGGATCGCCACCTCGGCGTCGTCCGAAAGCGCGGCGGGCAGCGCGGCCCGCATGATCGGCCCGGTCGCGCCGCCTTCGCGCTTGCGGCCGATCTCGGTGATCGCGCCCACCAGCACGATGCCGCCGAGCCGTGCGGTGCCGTGCTCGCGCAGGTAGTCCGTGATCACCAGCCCGCCGTAGGACCAGCCGACGACGATCGCGTCCGGACCGGCGAAATCGAGCACCGCGGCGAGGTCGCCCGCCCACTGCGCCGGGTCGTCGTAGCCGTCCTTCGGGACGTCGGACGCGCCGTGCCCGCGCAGGTCCATCGCGACGAGCCGGAACTGCCCGCGCAGCGCCGGGTCGGCCAGCTGAGCGGACCAGGCCGCGGCGGACTGGGCCCAGCCGTGCACGAAGA
This sequence comes from Amycolatopsis albidoflavus, assembly GCF_039525725.1. Taxonomy (NCBI): domain Bacteria; kingdom Bacillati; phylum Actinomycetota; class Actinomycetes; order Pseudonocardiales; family Pseudonocardiaceae; genus Amycolatopsis; species Amycolatopsis albidoflavus. Next base: position 253,953 of record NZ_BAAAHV010000031.1, on the reverse strand, counting down.
CGATCGGACGCGCGTTCTCCGGGCCTTCGACGCGCAGTGCGATCCGCACGCCGCCGGCCCCGGTTACCTCAGTGTTCACTTCTACTTGTTAGCAGACGGCCAGTGGATCACTTCGCGGCCGAGAGCGACTTCCAGGTCGACCAGTCGTAGAACCAGTCCTTGACGTCGGAGTTCGTCGGGCTGCCCAGCTTCGAGCCGGTGACCTCGACCGGGTCGCCGATCATCGCCGTGTCGAAGTAGGCCTTGGCGTCCGCCTCGAGCAGGTTGACGCAGCCGTGCGAGTTGTTGGTCTTGCCGATCGCGGCCGCGTTGTCCTGGTTCTCGTGGATGAACTCGCCGTGGTTGGAGAACCGGCAGGCCCACTTCTTGTTGACGTTGGTGTAGCCGTAGCGGGCGTTGTCGAACACCGCGTGCGGCTCCTTCGACATGATGATGAAGGTGCCGTTCGGGGTGTTGCGGTCGACGACCGAGTCGAGCCCGTTGGAGCACGGGTAGCTCGCGCTCTCCGCACCGCCGCGGTAGACCTTCATCACATGGTCCGGCGTGTTGATCTTGACCACCTGGTTGCGGCCGATCTTGAACTTGGTGCTGACGTCCGACTTCACGAAGACGCCCCCGCCGAGGTCCACGCCGTACAGGTTCGCCTCGACCTCGACGCTCGTGTTGGCCGGCCAGTACTCCTTGGGCCGCCAGTCGACCTGGTTCGCCGACATCCAGGCCCACGAGCCCTCGACGTCCTTGCTGGTCTTGACCTTGAGCGCCTTTTCGACCGCGGCCCGGTCCTTCGGAGCGGCCCCGTTGAACTTCACGCTGATCGGCATCGCGACGCCGACCTCGGCGTTGTCGCCCGGGTTCAGCGTGGCGCGCACCGTCTTGGCCGGGCTGATCGTCGCGAACGAGCCCTTGAGCTCGGCGGGCCGCTGGTCGGTGCCGGTGGCCTTGGCCGCGTAGTTGTAGGTCTTGCCGTAGCCGAGCGGTTCGGAACTGGTCCAGGACAGGCCGTCCTTGGCGATCTCGCCCTTGATCTCGTCGCCGCCCTCGTTGGTCAGCTTGACCTCGGTGAGCTTGCCTTCGGCGACCTTCACCACCACCGGCTCGCGCACGCTCGCGTCCTTGGCCCCGACGGCCGGGGTCGCGGTGAGCTTCGCCACCGGGGCGACCGGCTTGCCGCCGTTGTCGCCGCTCCCGCCCTGCGGCGAGGCGGTGCCGTCGTTGCTGCCGCCCGAGCACGCGGCGGCCAGCGCCGCCGCGCCGGTCGCGAGAACGGCCTTGAACACCGTACGGCGCTCGATCACGGTCTTACCTCCACTTGTCCCCCGCACCGGCATCTCCCACGCACATCAGCGCCGGTGAGCGCTTCGACGTTACCTGCGAACCGGAAATTCCTCTCCATCCCGCAAGACGTTTCACCCGGCGCCCGGTTGCTGCCGATTTACTGTCACCTGGCTCACCCGGGTTACCCCGATGGCGTCAGAGCGAACAGTTGATCAGCAGCGGTTCCGGCCGCAGCCGCACGCCGAACCGCTCTTCGACCCCGTCCCGGACCTCGCGAGCCAGCCGCAGCAGGTCTTCCGTACTGGCCCCGCCGCGGTTCGTGAGCGCGAGAGTGTGCTTGGTGGACAGCGAAACCCGCCCGCCAGGCCCGGGGTACCCCTTGCCGAACCCGGCCCGCTCGATCAGCCACGCGGCGGACAACTTCACCCCGCCGCTCGCCGGGTACTGCGGGATCTTGCCCTCGGTCGACTCCGCGATCCTCTCGAGGATCTTCGGCGCGTCCTCTTCGGGAACGATCGGGTTGGTGAAGAACGACCCCGCACTCCAGGTGTCGTGATCAGCGGCGTCGAGCACCATGCCCTTGCCACGCCGCAACCCCAGCACTGCCTCCCGAGCCTGCGCGGCGGGGACTTTCGCATCGATCTCGACACCCAGCGTGCGCGCCAACTCGGCGTACCGGATAGGCGCGGACTGCCCGCTCGGATCGATCCGGAACCGCACACTCAGCACGACGCCGCGATCGGTGCCCTTGAGCACGCTGGTGCGATAGGCGAAGCCAAGCTCGTCAGCCTTGACCGTGCGCACTTCCTTCGCCGCCCGGTCGTACAGCTCGACGGAAACGATCGACTCGGCCACCTCGCCGCCGTACGCCCCCACGTTCTGAATCGGCGTCGCCCCGACCGACCCCGGGATCCCGGAGAGACACTCGAGCCCGCCAAGACCGTTGTCGACCAGCGCGGCAACGAACGCGTCCCACTCCTGCCCGGCGGCCACCTCGACGATGTCACCGTCTCGGGTCCAGCCGGTGTTGGCGATCCGCACGAGGGTCCCGTCGAAGCCTTCGTCGCCGACCACGAGGTTCGACCCACCACCGAGCAGCAACACAGGCTCGCCCGCGTCGTCGGCGTCGCGCACAGCGGAGACGAGCTCCGCGGCGGTGGCCGCGATGACGAACCGGCGCACCGGCCCGCCGAGGCGCAGCGTCGTGTACTCGGCGAGGTGAGCCGGACCAGGCGTTTCAGCGATGTCCACGAAGCTTGACGGTACTGCCCCGCTCCGCCCCCGCCCCCCGAGGACCGTCCGTGAGGGGAACCCTCACGGACTCTGAGTCCCTCAGGGTTCCCCTCACGACCCACCGCCCCACCACCCGCGAACCGCAGCCGCTGCACCCAACGATCGAGGCACCCAGCCCCTCCCCCAACCCCGATACGAAGCCCCCCTGCGGTTCGGGGGTGCTTGTCAAGGCATCTTTCCCGCCCTGACAAGCACCCCCGAACCGTCAGCACAATCAACCTTCGGGGTGCCCCACGCAACCAACGGAGGGCCAATGTCGCCGCCAGGCGACGAGCCCCCCACCCGGTAGTGTCCGTTTCATGGGATCCCGGATCGAACACCGCGGCGAGTTCGACGGCTCACTAGCGGACGTCTTCGCCGCAGTAGCCGGAGAAGAAGCCCTCCGCGCCCGCCTGGCCGAACAAGGCGGAGACGACGCCAAACTCCTCACCTACACCGCCGAAGCCGAAGCTGACTCCGTGCGCTACGAACTCCAACACGGCATCAAGGCGGCAAAACTCCCCCAAGCCGTCCGAGCCCTCCACAAAGGCGACATCATCGTCAACCGCACCCAAACCTGGAAGCGGTCCGGCGACGAGTACACCGGCCGGTCCGACGTCAGCGTCGGCGGCGTGCCAGGCGAAATCAGCGCCTCCACCTACCTCACCCGAGGCGCGAAAGACGGCAAGGTCCTCCTCCGCACCTCAGGCGAGGTAGTCGTCCGGATCCCCCTCTTCGGCGGCCGGATCGAGGAGTTCGTCTCCGAGCAGGTGGTCAACCTGCTGCGGAACGAGGACGAGTTCACCGCGCAGTGGCTGGCCGAGCACGCCTGACCCCGGTGGGCGCCCCGACCAGGGGCACCACCAATCCCAACCGGTTGCGCCGGGTCGACCGCTGGCTCGCGAGCGATCCGGCCGTCACCCGGCTGCTGCGGCGGGGCGAAAGTCCCCTTGTCGTCGATCTCGGTTACGGAGCGTCGCCGGTCACCACGGTCGAACTGGCTCGCTGGCTGGCGCGCGTACGGCCGGACGTCCGGGTGCTCGGGCTCGAACTCGACCCGGAACGCGTCGCCGCCGCCCAGCCCGCCGCCGATCCGCCTCGGCTCGACTTCCGGCGCGGCGGCTTCGAGCTGGCCGGGACGCGGCCGGTCCTGGTGCGCGCGTTCAACGTGCTCCGGCAGTACGCCGAGGACGAGGTCCCCGGCGCGTGGCAGCTGATGCTCGACGCGATGCCGCCGGACGGTCTGCTCGTCGAGGGCACCTGCGACGAGATCGGCAGGCTGGTCACGTGGGTCGTGGTCGGCGCCGGCGGGCCGCGCACGCTCACCCTGTCGCTCCGCCTCGCCGAACTCGACCGTCCGTCCACAGTGGCCGAACGACTGCCGAAGATCCTCATCCACCGCAACGTTCCCGGCGAACGCGTGCACGCCCTCATGTCCACTTTGGACGAATGCTGGGCAGCCGCCGCACCGCACCGTTCCTTCGGCGTGCGCGCCCGCTGGACCACCACCGTCGCCATGCTCGCCGACCGCGGCTGGCCCGTTTTCGGCAATCCGGACCGGCGCAGGCTCGGCGAACTGACCGTGGCCTGGGAAAGCGTCGCGCCGCGCTGAACCCACCTGTTCACCACCCGCACCCCGCTGGGTCATCCCTTGGTGACCTTCAGTGCTGACGATGAGCGGGTGGAACTGCTGGAACACGTCACCGAGCTGATCCGGGGCACCCTCGGCTCGCCCTGGCTGTGGGTGCTCGTGTTCGCGATCGCCGGACTGGACGCGCTGCTCCCGTTCATGCCGAGCGAAACGACCGTGGTGACCGTGGCCGTCCTGATCGGACCGGACGTCGGCAGGCTGGCGCTGCTGGTCGTCGTCTCCGCCGCGGGCGCGTGGGCGGGCGACTGTCTCGGCTACGCCGTGGGCCGCGCCGCCGGACCGCGCGCCGTCGCCTGGCTGCAGCGCGGACCGTCCGGACGGCAACGCTACGAATGGGCCCGCGACCAAGTCCGCAGGCAAGCACCGCTGCTGATCATCGCCGCCCGCTACCTGCCCGGCGGCCGCGTCGCGAGCGCGCTGGCCAACGGCAGCCTCGGCTACCCGCTGCGCCGGTTCGTGCCGCTCGACGCCGTCGGCGCGGCGCTCTGGTCGGTGTACAGCGCGCTGATCGGGCTCGCCGGCGGCACCGCGTTCGCCGACCGTCCGGTGTACGGCCTGCTGCTCTCGTTCCTGCTCGGCCTGCTGCTGGTCGCGCTCATCGAATTCGGCCGTCGGGTGCGCGTGCGCAGGCTACGGTCAGTGCATGGACGCGCCACGTCTGCTGGAAGCGATCGACATTCACGCCGACCGGATCAAGGCCGCGACGCTCGCCGCGGGCCCGGCCGCGCCGGTCCGGAACTGTCCGAAATGGACAGTGCAGGACCTGGTGACGCACCTGACGACGGTGCTCTCGTACACGGTCGCTGCGATCACCGACCGGAAAGCTGAGCCACCGACAGCGGCCACCTGGGAAGACGCTCTCGGCTGTTTGGACGGCGAACGCATGGCCGTCCGCGAAGCCCTGCGCCGCCCGGCGGACACCCCGCTGCGGTCGCCGTTCCCGCGCGGCGGCCCGGTCACCGTCGGAGACTGGACGCGCCGGCTAGCGCATGAGTTCGCCATCCACCGGCTCGACGCGGAAAGCGCCCTGCCCACCCCGCCGGCCACCCAGTACCGCACGGAATTCGCCGAGGACGGCATCGACGAGTTCCTCGCCTTCCTGACCCCGCGCCGGGCCGCGCCGAGCCGCCGCGACGGGATCGTCCAGGTCAGCACCGACACGCGGACGTGGACCGTTCTGCTGCACGCCGACGAGCCGCCGGCGCTGGGCGAAGGCGTCCCGGACCTCACGCTCACCGGCCCCGCCGACGACGTCTACCGTGCGTTGTGGGGCCGCCCGAACCACGCGGAGAAAGTCGGCGACGCCACCCTTCTGGAGCCCCTCGCAGCGCCCTGACCAGCGGCCGGTGAGAATGGGCGCGTGTCAGAACCCCAGCGTTACGTGCTCACCTTCGGCTGCCCCGACCGCACCGGCATCATCGCCCGCATCTCGGGCTTCCTCGCCGACCACGGCGGAATGATCGCCGAGGCGGCGTATCACACCGACCCCGACTCGGGCTGGTTCTTCACCCGCCAGGTCGTGCGCGCCGATTCGCTGCCGTTCGACGCCGCGGGATTGCGCGAGCGGTTCGGCGAGGTGGCGAACGAGCTGTCCGCCGAATCGAGCTGGCAAGTGCGCGACACCGGCGAGCGCCCGCGCGCGGTGGTGCTGGTGTCGAAGGCCGGGCATTGCCTGTACGACCTACTCGGCCGCGTCGCCTCCGGCGAACTGGACGTCGACATCGCCGCGGTGATCGGCAACCACGATTCGCTCGCCGACATCACCCGCGCGCACGGGATCCCGTTCCACCACGTGCCGTTCCCGGCGGGCGACCCCGAGGGCAAAGCGGCCGCGTTCGCCAAGGTCCGCGAACTGGTCGACGCCCACGACCCGCACGCGATCGTGCTGGCGCGGTTCATGCAGGTACTCCCCGCGGATCTGTGCACGGAGTGGGCCGGGCGCGCGCTGAACATCCACCACAGCTTCTTGCCGTCGTTCATCGGCGCGAAGCCGTACCACCAGGCACACACGCGCGGCGTGAAGCTCGTCGGCGCGACCTGCCACTACGTCACCGCGGACCTGGATGCCGGGCCGATCATCGAACAGGACGTGATCCGCGTCGACCACGGCGATTCGGTGCAGGACATGGTGCGCAAGGGCCGGGACATCGAGAAGGTGACGCTCGCGCGCGGACTGCGATGGCACCTTGAAGGGCGCGTCCTGGTGCACGGCAACCGAACCATGGTGCTCTGACGCGCTGGCGCCGAGGTACGTGAGGGGAACCCTGAGGGACTCAGAGTCCCTGAGGGTTCCCCTCACGGACGTTCGCAGGAACGCAAGCGACGCACGAGCGCGGGCGTCAGCCGATCGTCGAGGTGTCGATCACGAAGCGGTAGCGCACGTCGCTGTTCTCGACCCGCGCGTACGCCTCGTTCACCTGGTCCGCGCTGATCGTCTCGATCTCCGCGCCCACGCCGTGCTCGGCGCAGAAGTCCAGCATCTCCTGGGTTTCCGCGATGCCGCCGATCATCGAACCGGCGAGCACGCGGTTGCCGCCGAGCAAGGAGAAGACGTTGTACTCCAACGGTTCCCCCGGCGCGCCGACGTTCACCATCGCGCCGCCGACGCGCAGCAGGCTGAGGTAGGCGTCGACCGGCAGCTTCGCCGAGACGGTGTTGAGGATGACGTCGAACTGGCCGGCGAGCGTCTCGAAGGTCGACTCGTCGCTGGTCGCGTAGTAGTCCTTCGCGCCGAGGCGAAGTCCGTCTTCCTGCTTCTTGAGGCTCTGGCTGAGCACGGTGACGTCCGCGCCCATCGCGACGGCCAGCTTGACCGCCATGTGACCGAGCCCGCCGAGCCCGACGACGGCGACCTTCTTGCCCGGCCCCGCGCCCCACCGGCGCAGCGGCGAGTACGTGGTGATGCCCGCGCACAGCAGCGGCGCGGCGACGTCGAGGGAAATGCCTTCCGGAATCCGGCAGACGAACGCGTCCTTCACGACGATCTGCTGGCTGTAGCCGCCGTAGGTGTTCTCGCCGTCGAAGCCGACCCCGTTGTACGTCTGCACGTTGCCCTTGACGCAGAACTGCTCGGATCCGGCCCGGCAGTACTCGCATTCGCCGCAGGAATCGACCATGCAGCCGACGCCGACCCGGTCGCCGACCTGGTACTTCGTGACGTTCGCGCCGACCGCGGCGACCACCCCGGCGATCTCGTGGCCCGGGACCATCGGGAAGATCGCGGTCCCCCAGTCCTGGTGGACCTGGTGCAGGTCGCTGTGGCAGATGCCGGCGTAGGCGATGTCGATCAGCACGTCGTCCGGCCGCAGGTCGCGGCGCTCGATCGTCGTCGGGGCCAGCGGTCCGCCCGGCGCCGCGGCGGCGATGGCGGAGGTGGTCGTGGTCATGAAGCCCTCCTGGGTGTCCCGATTTTCGGGAACGAAGTCAATGTAAGAACCCTCTTACATAGACTAGCGTGGGCCTCGGCTTATTCCTCGGCACGACCACGATCGGGTGTGACACACGGCATGGCGGCGCAGTACCACCACCGCAACCTGCGCGCCGAGCTCGTGCGCGTCTCGCTCGACCTGATCGCCGAAAACGGGGTCGCCGGCTTCTCGGTCGCGGAAGCCGCGCGGCGGGCGAAGGTCTCGGCCGCGGCGCCTTACCGGCATTTCCCGGACCGCGCGGCGTTGCTAGCTGCAGTCGGCACGGTCGCGGCGCGCCAGCTTCGCGAACTCGCCGAGGAAGCAGCCGCCGCCGAAACGGACGACGGGGCCGCGCTGGCCGCCGTGGCTGCCGCGCACACCCAGTTCCTGATCGACACCCGGATCGGGCTGCACGTGTTCTTCGCCGCGGATCTGGCCGACGCGCAGCACATCGAACTGCACGAGGCTCGCCGTGAGCTGATCGACGCGTCGCTGCTGCGCTGCCTCACGATCGCGCCGGACCCGGCTATCGCGCTGGAACTGATGGAGCAGCTGCACACCCAGGCCTACGGGTACGGCGATTTCTACCTCAACGGCGTCTACCAATGGCTCGGTTATCCGACGGAGCAGGTGGTCGCCAAGTCCCGGCGGGCGGCGCGGATCGTGGTCGAGGCTTATCGCGCCGGGAATCCGGAAATCAGTCCGGCGGAGTGGTGACGTAGCGGGCGGCCAGCCATTCACCTAAGGCGCGCAAGCGATCGGTGAGCGCGGACGGTTCCAGGACATCGAAATCCACATCGAGGTAAGCCAGCCAGCGCGCGGCCCAGTCGAGATCGTCGGTGCCGAAGCGGAGTTCGCATTCGTCGCCGTCCTCGACCACGGCGGCCACGCTCGGGTCGACGAGTTCCCGGACCAGGTCGGCGGAGGTGTGCACCCGCACCCGGACGCGATGCCGCCAGCCCGCGTCCGTGACCAGATCGGCCACAGTGGACGGTGGCTCCGGCGCGGTCAGCTTGATCCCGAGCGACTGGACCGCCTCGATCCGATCTACCGCAAAGGTTTTCCATTCGCTTGCCCCGCGCGGGCAAGCGACGAGATACCACTGCCGCCGGACGGTGATGAGCCGATGTGGTTGCACATCAACCGGTTTCACCGACGGAGCGTCCAAGACTCGATGCCGGATCCGGACCGCTTCACCGGCCCGGCAAGCCAACGCGAGCGGCACCAGGGTGTCCCGCGCTGCTCGCCGGAAAGGCTTGCCCGGCAACGATTCCACGTCCCCGAGCGCGGCGAGCCGGGTCTGCCATCGGGTCGGGACCACCTGGGTCAGCTTGGCCAGCGCGGTCACCGTGGCGGTTTCCAGCCCGGCGACCGCGACTGCCGTCTGCAGGCCGAGCGAAACGGCGGCGACCTCGTCCGCGTCGAGCAACAGCGGCGGCATCGCGGTGCCGTGCGCGAGCCGGTAGCCGCCGGCCCGGCCCGGTTCGCCGTCGATGCGGTAGCCGAGTTCGCGCAGCTGAGCGATGTCGCGCCGTGTGGTGCGCTCGGTGACGCCGAGCCGGGCCGCGAGATCGGTGGCGGAGATGCCGGGGCGCGCCTGCAGCAGGGCCAGCGTCTCCAGGCGGCGGCTCGTGGTGGTCATAGTTCGATTCTCGCGCAAAACTAGGACAGTATCCGACCGGGTATCTGCTCATACTCGTCTCATGACTCAGCTGCTCCGCCCCGAAGGGCTCGTGCAATCCCCCGCCTTTACGCAGGTCGCCGCGGTTCCGCCCGGCGCGACCACGATCTACGTCGGCGGCCAGAACGCTGTCGACGCGAGCGGCAAGCTCGTCGGCGGATCCGACGTCGCCGCGCAGGTCGAGCGGGTGCTGGCCAACCTGAAGACGGCACTGGCCGCCGGGGGCGCGACCGTTCAGGATGTGGTGATGCTGAACATCCTGCTGGTCGCGGAGGTCGATCTCGCCCAGGCTTATCCGGCCGCCGCCGCGGCGCTGGCGGACGCGACGCCGCCGGTGACCGTCCAGCGAGTGGCCGGGCTGGCCGTGCCGGGCGCGCTCGTCGAGGTCAGCGCGATCGCGGCGGTGACCCGATGAGCGTCGGGCAGACCAAGGACGCGGGCTGGCAGATCGGCGTCTCGAAAACGATCGGCCGCTCCGCCGAAGAGGTGTGGGACTTCATCACCTCGCCGGAAGGCGTGGCGATCTGGCTCGGCGAGGGCGTGACTGTCCAACCCGAACCCGGCGTCGAATACGAGACCGCCGACGGAATCCGCGGCGAGACGCGCAGCTTCCGCGAAATGGACCGGATCCGGCTCACCTGGCAGCCGACCGGCTGGTCGCACGAAACGACCCTGCAGCTGGCGGTGCGCGCCAGCGGTCCCGGCAAAGCGATGCTGCGCATTCACCAGGAGCGGCTGGCCAATGCCGCCGAACGGGAGCAGCAGCGCCGCCATTGGCAGGGAGTTCTCACCGAACTGATCACCGCGCTTGCCTAGCCCGCGACTGACGGAGGACCCTGGTGCGCAAGCGGTTCACCGGCAGGAGGCGCGATGCTCTGCGTGTTCGACGTCAACGAGACGCTGCTCGACCTGACCGCGCTAGACCCGCTGTTCACCCAGCTCACCCGAGCCCCGGAAGCACGGCAGGAATGGTTCACCCTCGCGATCCACACTGTGCTCACGGTGACCGCGGCGGGCCAGTACCGCGATTTCGCGCAGATCGCCGGGGAAGCCGCCGTCGCCGTCTGCGCACGGCACGGCCACGAACTGACCGACGCCGAGCTGGCGAAAGTCGGCGACGGCCTGCGTTCTCTCCCCGCCCACGCCGACGTCGTACCCGGCCTTGACCGCCTGCACCAGGCCGGACATCAGGTCGTCGCCCTCACGAATTCGCCGCTCGCCACCGCCGAAGCACAGCTGCAGAACGCTGGCCTGGCAACGAAATTCGACCGGATCTTCTCCGCACAGCAAGTCAGCCGGCTCAAGCCCGCGCCGGAGCCCTACCACCAGGTGCTGCGCGCCTTCGCCGTCGAACCTGGCCAGGCGGTGATGGTCGCCGCGCACGGCTGGGACATCGCCGGGGCACAAGCCGCCGGACTCCGGACCGCGCTGCTCGCGCGTCCCGGAGTCCATCCGCTGCCCGGCCTGCCCGCCGCCACCTACACGGCGGCGACGATGCCCAAGCTGGCTGACGCGATCGTCAGGAACTGAGGCGCACCAGCATTTTGCCGGTGTTTGCCCCGCTGAGCAGACCGAGGAAGGCTTCCGGCGCGTTGCGGATACCGTCCACAAAGGTCTCCGAGTACTTGATCTCGCCGGACGCGACGAGCGGCGCGACCTCGGCCACGAACTCCTGCATCAGGTGCCAGTGGTCCAGCACGAGCAGGCCGCGCATGGTGATCCGCTTCGCGATGAGCTGCACCAGATTGCGCGGCGCCGGCGTCGGCTCGGTGGCGTTGTACTGCGAGATCATGCCGCAGATGGCGATCCGGCCGTGCAGGTTCATCGACGCGATCGCGGCTTCCAGGTGCTCGCCGCCGACGTTGTCGAAGTAGACGTCGATGCCCTCGGGCGCGGCCGCGGCGAGCTGCTCGGCGACCGGCCCGTCCTTGTAGTTGAAGGCGGCGTCGAAGCCGAGCTCCTCGGTGAGGTAGCGGACCTTCTCCGCCGAACCCGCGCTGCCGATCACGCGCTTGGCGCCCTTGAGCCGCGCCAGCTGTCCGACGAGCGAGCCGACCGCACCGGCCGCGCCGGACACGAAAACCGTGTCGCCGGGCTTGAATTCCGCGCTCACCAGCAGTCCGGCGTACGCGGTGAGGCCCGGCATCCCGAGCACGCCGAGGTAGGTCGAGAGCGGCGCGACGGAATCGTCCACTTTGACCGCTCGCTTGGCGTCGAGCACCGCGTGCGTGCGCCAGCCGGCCTGGTGCAGCACGTGATCGCCGGGCGCGAAGTCGTCCACAGTGGACTCGACAACCTCGCCGACCGCGCCGCCCTGCATGGCCTCGCCGACGACGAACGGCGGCGAGTAGGACTTCACGTCGTTCATCCGGCCGCGCATCGCCGGGTCGACGCTCATCACCAGGTTGCGCACCAGGATCTGCCCGGGACCCGGCTTCGGCACCTCGGTCTCGACGATGTCGAAAGTGTCCATGGTCGGGACGCCGTGCGGACGGGCCGCGAGCCGGATCTCGGTCGCTGTGGGTGCGTTCACCGTCGAACTCCGTTTCGTTCAAGCTGGACTGAAGCGGGGCGCGCGCCCCGTCTATCCGGCCAACGAAGCAACCGGGGCGCGCATTCCGATTGTCCCCGGAGCTGTGGCAAGCGCTACACGATCTCCGCGAGCTTGCCGAGCACGCCGTCGTAGATCTTCTTCAACCCGCCGGGCGCGAAGGTCTTCTCGAAGAAGCCGCCGACCCCGCCCGCGCCGTCCCAGCTGGTCTCGATGCGGACCAGCGAACGCTCGCCGGAGGCGGTGACGGTCCAGGTGGTGACCATGCTGGAGTTCGCGTCGGTCTCGACGAGGGTGCCCGGCGCCGGCTCGGTCACCGTGGCCGCGACGTCGCGCACGCGCTTGGACGTGGCCTGCAGCTTCCAGCTGGCCTTCGTGCCGGCGCCGACGCCGCCTTCGCTGACCTCGTAGTCGCGGTAGTGCTCGGTGAGCAGCTTCGGCCGGGTCTCGGCGTAGTCCGCGACCAGCTCACGCACGCGTTCCACCGGCGCGTCGATCGTGCGCTCCGCGGTGGCCGTGACCTTGCCCATGTCGTTTCCCCTGCTCTCCTCGGTTTCCGCCGCAGTCACCTTCGCACACGCGCGGAAACCCCGGGAGTGGCGGTACGCACCCGCCACTCCCGGAGAGCGTCAGGACAGGCCCTGCTGCTTCAGCCAGTCCTTGGCCACGTCGGCGGCGGGCTCGCCGTCCGCGTCGACCCGCTTGTTCAGCTCGCGCATGCCGTCCGTGGTGAGCTTCGCGCTGACCGCATTGACGACCGTCGCGAAATCGGTGCCGCGCTCGTCGAGCACCTTCTTGTTCACCGCGGGCACCACGTTCTCGGTGGGCACGATGGTGAGATCGTCCTTGAGCGCGACGTACTGCGAGTCGCCGACCAGCGGGCTGACCGAGTCGACCGGGATCACCGTGACCGCGCCGGAGTTGAGCTGCTGCACGCGCGGCCCGGCCTCCTGCACCGTCTGGAAGGTGGCGTTGGTCAGCTTGTAGATGTCCTTGAAGCCCTTGAAGCACGGCAGCCGCTTCTCGCACTCCGGCGGACCGGCCATGACGACCTTGTCGAGCTTCTTCAGATCGCTGATCGACGCGATGCCCTTCGACTTCGCGACGTCGGCCTTCACGATGTAGGTGTTCTTGTCCTCCGCGGCCGCGTAGTTCAGCAGGCCGACGCCCTCCGGCGCGAACAGCTTCGACAGCTGGTCGTGCTCGGCCTTGGCGTCCTTAGTGGCCTCCTTGCCGAAGCCGGTCGTGATCGCCGCGCCCTGGTACTCCGGCAGGAACTGCAGCTCGCCGGATTTGAGCGACGGGTAGACCAGCTCCCGCGAGCCGAGATTCAGCTTCCGGGTGACCGGATAGCCCTTGGCCTCCAGCGCGCCCGCGTAGATCTCGGCCAGGATCTGGCTGTCGGTGAAGTTGAACGAGGCGACGACGATCGGTGCGCCGCCCTTGCTCGGCGCGGCCGGCTGGTCGCTTCCCCCACCGCACGCGGTCAAGCCGAGCGCGGCCGTCGCCAGCAGCGCGGCCACTCGGATGTTCCGGGTCCAGCGCACGTGTCCCCACACTCCTCAGTTCACTCGTTAGTGGGAATGGACCCTAACCGCGACCCCCGACAGAAACCACTGGTTAGGAATCCTCGCCACGGAATCTCAACGGCCGGAATATTGTCGCTCGATCGGGGTAAGGTCGCGCCGTGCACGCGTCCGTGACCCCGCTGCTGGCCGACAGCAGCCGTCCCCTCTTCGAATGGCGGTGGGTCGAACGCAACGCTGACGCGATTCTTCAGCGGCTCGGCGAGCACATCGCCCTCACCGCGACCGCGCTCGGCGTCGGTCTCGTGCTGTCGCTCGCGCTGGCCACGCTGTGCCTGCGCTACCGCTGGTTCTATCCGTTCGTCGTGGGCGCCGCGGGCGCGCTCTACGTGATCCCGAGCCTCGGCGCGTTCGCGCTGCTGGTTCCGTTGCTCGGGTTCACCTTCGCCACCTCGGTGATCCCGCTGGCCACGTACACGCTGCTGATCCTGATCCGCAACATCGTGACCGGCGTGCAGCAGGTGCCGACCGAGGTGCGCGAAGCCGCGGTCGGGATGGGCTTCACGCGGCGGCGGCTGTTGTGGCAGGTGGAACTGCCGCTCGCGCTGCCGGTGGTGATCGCCGGGCTGCGGGTGGCCGCGGTGACGACGATCGGCCTGGTCACCGTCACGTCGCTGCTCGGCAACGGCGGGCTCGGCTACTTCATCCGCGCCGGCATCCAGACGCCGATCCCCAACCCGAGCCCGATCATCGTCGGCATCGTGCTGTCGATCGCGCTGGCCGTGCTTGTCGATTTGCTGCTGTGGCTGAGCGAACGCGCGCTGGCCCCGTGGGCGCGGAGGGCGGTCCGATGAGCTTTTTCGCGCAGCTGAGCCAATGGCTTGCCGATCCGAACCGCTGGAGCTGGACCGATCCGGCCGGGATTCCGTTCCGGACGGTGCAGCATCTGTGGTTTTCCGCGCTGGCGCTGGTGATCTCGATCGTCCTGACGGTCCCGTTCGCGCTGTGGCTCGCGCACTACCGGCGCGGTCAGTTCCTGGCGAGCAGCGCGGTGAACATCGGCCGCGCGATCCCGAGCTTCGGGCTGATCATCCTGTTCTGGTTCCTGGCCAGCCGCTGGGGTGCGAACACGGACTTCTGGCCGCTGCTGCTCGCGCTCGTCGCGCTGGCGCTGCCGCCGCTGTTCACCAACACCTACGCCGGGGTGGTGCAGGTGGAACAGGAGGTCGTCGACGCGGCGCGCGGCACCGGGTATCGCGAATGGCAGATCATGCTGCGCGTGGAACTGCCGCTGGCGTCGCCGGTGATCGTGGCCGCCGCGCGAGTGGCGTTCCTGCAACTGATCGCGACGGTCGCCATCGGCGCGATCGTCAACGACGGCGGCGGTCTCGGCCGCTACATCGTGGACGGCTTCGCCCTCGGCGAGCAGGGCCACGGCGAGATCTTCGGCGGCGGCGTGGCGGTGGTGATCCTGGCGTTGGTGTGCGAGGGGTTGTTCGCGCTGCTGACCAAACTGGCTACGCCTCGCGGTCTCGCGCTGAAGCAGGCACGGCGGGACTCGTGAGTGTTTATGCCGGTTCTAACCGTGACGAACACTCACGACACACCGCGGCCAGCCGCTCGATCTCCGCGCCCAGCGACCGGTCGACCACCACCGGCTCGATCCTCTCGGCCAGCCAGGCGTAGGCGTCGGCCAGCCTCGGTGCTCCTGGGGTCTTGAGCAGATACCGCGCCTGCCGCCCGGCGATCAGCTCGCACGCGGTGATGGCGAAGAAGCGGTCGATGACTGTCTCCAGCTCGGCACCAGCCTTGCTGGCAAACGCTTGCACGTCCTCCTGACCAGCGGAAGTGTCGATCGACCCGAGCGTCGCCGGTGCGGCCAGCCGCCGCATCGCGTGCAGCTCGCCGGCCGCGCGTTTGTGCAGTGGTGTGAGCCCAGCCTGTGGACCTGGATCCACCGCAAGCTGGGGCGGGAGACCGCTGAACTGTGGGTCGAGGAGGCGGTGGAGGCGCTGCACCGAGACCTCGGCCGCGTGGATGAGCGCTGCCTTGACGGCGTCCATCCGGAGGCCCAGCGCGGCCGCGTGATAGCCGGTCGTCGGGATGAACTCTCCGTCGAGGAAGGCCGGGGAGTCCGCCGGAGTTTCCCAGGACTCGTGCAGGGTTTCCCGCAGTTCCTCGACGGTGTGGCTGACGTATTCGAGCACCTTCGGGCCGACTCGCACCGAGATCGGCGCCTGCACGACTCCCTTTTTTGCGACGGCTCCTTCGATGAGTTTCTCGATCCGCGTACTGCGGTAAATCGCTTGCGGTGCACCAAGAACGTCCACGGTGATCGCCGCGCAGACCGTCTGCCAATCGACCAGCCGACGCGCTCTTTCGCCGCAAACCCACGCGTACGCCTCGGCCAGCGGCGAGCCTTGAATCAGACTCGCCCCTTCCTTCGGTCCGAGCGCGAACGGCTTCACCCCGCGTTGGTGCAGCGCCTCCGCCGCCGGGACTTCGACGCCGTCCTCGATGACGGTGCCGAGCCCGACGAAGGTCTGGAACGCGTGCGCCAGCGGGATGATCTCGCCCGCGCTGCCGAGGCTGTCGCGCGGGACCGCGGGAAGGAACCCGTCGTTGATCCGGTCGGCGAGGAAGCCGACCAGCTCAGGGCTGACCGCCGCGTCGCCGCGGAGAAACCCGCGCAACCGCATGCGCAGCAACGCCCGGGTCAACTCCGGCGACAACCACGGCGGTCCGCCCACCGCCCGGCCGACGAGGAGATTGCGCTGGTGGTCGGCCTGCTGCTGGATGGTGAGCCGGGTCCCGGCGAGCCGCCCCATCCCGGTGTTGACGCCGTAGATCGGGCTGTCGTTGTCGAGCGCGGCCAGCATCGCCTCGCGCTGCCGCTTGAGCGCTTCTCGCGCAGCCGGGCTGACCTCGACCGGCCCCAATTCGTCCATTATGGACAGTTCAGCGCGCGAGCCCGTCGATGACCTCGGCGTTCGGCAGCCCCGCGAGGGCCGAACCGGAGATCAGGAGCTTGCTGCCGCGGATTCCGCTGCCGATCACCAGCTCCGGCGCGTCCGCGACGGCCTGGTCGATGAGGATCGGCCAGGCCGCGGGCAGGCCGACCGGCGTGATGCCGCCGTACTCCATGCCGGTGAGGGAAACGGCCTCGTCCATCGGCGCGAACGACGCCTTGCGCACGTCGAGCCGGCGTTTGATGACCCCGTTGACGTCGGCGCGGGTAGTCGCGAGCACGAGCGCCGCCGCGAAGCGAACCTCGCCGGCGCGCTTGCCGGCGACGACAACACAGTTCGCGGACGCGGTCAACGGCGACCCGTAGGCCTCGCAAAACGCGGCGGTATCGGCAAGTTCCGGATCGATCTCGGTGACGCCGAGCGCGTCCGGCGCGGGCATCGCGGCCAGCGCCTTGGCGACAGGCTCGGCAAGCAGGTCAGTACGGGTCGGCGCGGGAACGACGGTGAGGCTTCCGGCGATAGTCCAGGTGGTCACCGACCCGAATGTAATCGGCTCGGCGCTCCGGTCACCAGTTGCGGTGGCCCCGCTGGACCTCGATGAGCTTCGGCCGCACGTCGACGATGTAGACGAGCGCCGCCGCCATCGCGGGCACCCAGAAGATGAACCCGGGCCCCTGGATCTGGAACAACACGAGCGCGAGCGTGGCCCCGCCGGTGATCAACATCCAGATCGGCTTGGTCTTGCGATCGGCCGCCGAGTACGCGTCAGCTCGTTGGAGCAGCGCGTGAACGAAGGCGAAGAGCCCGACCAAGGCGCTGCCCCAGTGGATGACCCAGAGGATCCATTCGGCAACCAGCACGACGCCAGCTTACGGCAAACCGCCCACGCCGCCCGCTCCCCCAAACCCCGATGCCGCCGGGTGACTGCTGGTCAGGGTCGGGTCGAGCGGGTTAGCCATGGTCGACCGCCGCGGCGAGGCTCGAGGTGACAACGGTCACTTCCGACGGCCGCCTCGCCCCAACTGAGTCCCTGCTCGAACGCGGCTCTTTGCTCGGGTTAGGTCGGACCTACCCGCTTCGCGGCGAGCTTAGGCCGGACCCAACGACGGTCTTCCTAGCTAGGCCCGACCCAACGAGACTCGCGCCAACCTAGGCCGGACCTAATCACGCTCGCCCAAGCTAGGTCCGACCCAACGAAGCTGTCCCAAACTAGGCCCGACCCAACGAGACTCGGGGAAACCTAGGCCGAACCCAGCCACACCCCACCAGCCAGGCCGCACCCAACGAATCTCCCCAAGTCAGGCCCGCCCCAAAACCGGTCACCGCCCCATGCCCCCGACACACCGACGCCGCCGAAAACTCCCCCAGCACAGCACACGGCGACCGGACCACACCTCGGCCCGGCCGCCGTGCGACCCCTCGATCTTCAATTCTCGCCCTCGGCGACCCCGGCGCAAACCGAGTCACCCCAACGATTCCGGCGCCGAAGCGCCCGAACCGCCGTCAGTGCGGGTGCGGCGCAGGTGCGACCGTCACTTCTCCGTCTTCGGCGCGGCCGGCTTCTTGGCGTTCGCCGTGGTGCTGGTGGTGGTGCGACGGGCAGGCGCGGCAGTCTTCGGCGCGGTGCGGTTCGCGGCCTTGCGGGCCACCGACCGGGTCTCGTGCGCGACGTTCTCGCCGATCTCCTCAACCGCGTCCGCGGTCTCGCCGGCCACCTCGGTCACCTTGCGGGCGGCCTTCTCACCAGCGGAACGGGTGCGCTTGGTGACCTTCGACAGCACGCCGTCGACGCGCTCGCGGGTCTCCTCGGTCAGGCCGTCGACGCGCTCCTGCGCGGCGGTCAGCGCGTCGTCCAGCTGCTCGAGGGCCTTCTTGACCTGCGGCTGCGCGGCGATCTTGTCCCAGGCCTGCTCGCCCGACTCGGCCAGCTTGTTGTACAGCTTCAGCGCGGCCTCGGTGTACTCGTCGATGGCCTTGCGCAGTTCGGCCGGGTCGAGCTTCTCGCGGAGGCTCTCGACGTCGGTCGGCAGCTCCTCGAAGCCCTTGCGCGCGGCCTCGGTGTTCTTGGTGACGTTGGCGCGGGCCTTGGAAACCGCGTCGGTCACGGCCTGGCTGGCCAGGTTGCCTGCGCCGAGCGCGGCGAGCAGCGGGGTGCGGACCTGGTCGAGCGCGGTGTTGACGGCCTTGCGGACGTCCTCGGTCTTGGGCGTGGTCATGCCGACTCCTCAGTGGTCTCTTGGGTGGTCTTCGGTGCGGTGGTGCTCGGTGCGGTGGTGCTCGCGGCGGCGTTTTCGCGCCGGAAGGACTCGTAGACGTCGAGCAGGACCTGCTTCTGCCGTTCGGTCAACTCGGCGTCGGCGCGGATCGCGTCGCCGACCGGGCCGCCGGTCGGCAGGTCGAGAATCCCGGCCTGCACGTACAACGCTTCGGCCGAGATCCGCAGCCCTTTGGCGATCTGCTGGAGGATCTCCGCGCTGGGTTTGCGGACCCCGCGCTCGATCTGGCTCAGGTACGGATTGGACACTCCGGCAAGTTTCGACAGCTGGCGCAGCGAAATCTTCGCGGAACTGCGCTGCTGGCGGATGTACTCGCCGATGTCGGAGGCGATGTCCGCGACCTTGTCCATGGGGCGCTGTGCTCCGCCGGGTTCTGTCATCCGGTCACCTCCTCGCGACCTACTCGACAGTACGCTCGCGTGCTAGCTATTGCAAGCACCCTGCTTGCAACCATCGGGTGTGGTTCCGCTCACCCCGTTACCCTGGGCTTATGCGGGCACAACGGTTGCGTCGACGCCTGGTCCGGCAGCTCGTCGAAGAGGACGTGCTGCACGACGAAGCCTGGGCCGAGGCCTTCGCCACCGTCCCGCGGCACGCGTTCCTGCCGCGCTTTTTCGTGCCCGCCGGCGACGGCTGGGCGGCGATCGACCGCGCCGACCCGGACTGGCTGGACCGCGTCTATTCGCGCGACGTCCTGGTCACCCAGCTCGACGACGACCCGGCGCTCTGGGATCGCGCCCGTGCCCGCGGTCCGGTCCCCGGCGTGCCGACCAGTTCCTCCAGCATGCCCGCGATCATGGCGATCATGCTGGAAGAACTCCTGGTCCGCGACGGCGATCGCGTGCTGGAGATCGGCACCGGAACGGGCTACAACGCGGGTTTGCTGTGCCACCGCTGCGGTTCCGGCCAAGTGTCCACAGTAGACATCGACCCGGTCATCGCGGCCGCCGCGCAGGAACGCCTCGCTTCCTGCGGCTACGCACCCGCGTGCGCCACCGGCGACGGCGCGCTCGGCTTCCCGGCCGGAGTTCTCTTCGACCGGGTCCTGTGCACTGCGTCGGTATCGCGGATTCCCCTTGCCTGGCTTGCCCAAACACTCCCCGGCGGGCACGTCGTCACCACGCTCAACCGCCCGCTCGGCGGCGGCCTCGTCCGCCTCACCGCAGGCGAAGGCACGACCGCCGAAGGCCAAGTCCTGGCCCGCGACGGCCGATTCATGCCCCTGCGCGCGCATCGCCTGCCACCACTCGCGGAATTGCCTCCCGCAGAGGACACACAATGGCGCGCTACGGAGCTGTCGATGTCAGATGTCCTTAAACCACAACGGCATTTCGAATTCTTCGCCTCGCTTGAACTCCTTGACGTACGCCCGGTGCACGTCGATCCGAATGGAGCCTTCGCACTGTCCCATCCGGACGGTTCTTGGGCCCGCACCCGCCGCACCGACTCCGGTTTCGAGGTAGCACAAGGAGGTCCGCGCTCGCTGTGGGATCTCGCCGAGGACGCGCACCGCCGCTGGGAATCACTGGGCCGCCCCAGCCGATCCCGCTTCGGGCTCACGGTGAACAGCGACGAACAAACCTTCTGGCTGGACGATCCACAGTCGGACAACCGCTGGCCGTTGCAGGAACTCAAATCTGACGGCGGATCTTCCCGGTAATCGAGACAGCCGCCGGGCCTTGGGCCGTTTGGCTGTGCGCACTGCATCGTCCGCAGTACCACCGGTATCGGGCTGGACGACATCCCTTGAAAGAGAGAAGACTAATCCCAGCCCCGATCAGCGATGGTCGCGGCCGCCCGCATCAGCAACGCTGTCGGACAACGGACGAGAGGCGGCCGCCATGACCGGAGCGCCCAGATTGTTCTCCGTCGACGACTCCCTGTCCAAGGCCAGGGCCCGCACCGGGATCTTCACCAGCTACGTCCTGCCGGGCGCGATGCTGCTCGCGATAGGGGTGTACTTCGCAAGCAGCGAGATGCACATGAGCTGGAGCGGCGTGACCACTTTGGCGACCGTGGATCGCGTTGATCACCGCGGAAAGCAGAGTATCGCCTCGATCACCTTCGATGACTCCAGAGGTCACCGCCTCCCCCAGCAATCCGTCGACGTGGACCGCACCGTCTATCCCGGCGGCCGCCTCGCGGTCGTCTACCTGCCCGACGACCCCTCGAGCGTGGAGCCTGTCGCCGCCCGCGAACTCACGGTGCCGGTCGCGGCGGGAGTAGCCGTCATGGGCGCCGTATTGCTGTTCTGGGGGATCCAGGTGCGGCGGCTCCCACCCGCCAAGCGGATACCGGCTGGGCGGCCGGCGGCTGAGCCCCGGCGCCCCCAGGGTCGCGCGTCGCTGACGTCGAAGAGCGCCTTCGGCCCTGTTCGCCGCCCAATGGGCAAACGCGAGCGCAGACGGACCACCAACCGGTAGCGGCCAGCCGAACACGCGCTCACCGAGGACGGCCAGGCAAAGGCGAGTAGTGGTTGGAAGAAATGCCATCGAACTGAGGCCGACTTTGAGTGGCGCTGCCGTGCGAAGCCCCATCTCACTCAAGAGCGACCTGCCGCACTGGTGAACCCTCCAGCCGTGCGGCTGATATGCCTCTGATCAGCCCGCCAGCCCGCGCAGCAGCCCTTCCAGATCGCGCTCGCCGACCCGCGTTTGCGCGCCGCGCGCCAGTCCTCCGCGAATCAACGCTTCCGCCGCGGGGCGAGTGAATTGCCCTGCCCAAGCATCGTGTTCCCGCTGAAATCCGTTGGACAGATCATCCGGTGTCATAGCCTGTTTCGCCGCGGCGATCACGCCTTCCGGCAATGCGGCGATGTTGCGCGCCAACTGATCGACAAATTCGTCCAATTCGCCGTCCGGCACCGCCCGATTGACCCAGCCGTAGCGTTCAGCCGTCCGCGCGTCGTACAACTCGGCGCCAAGCACCGCTTCCAACGCACGATTGCGACCGATCCGGTTCGCCAGGTACTGCGTCCCTCCGCCGCCCGGCACAATCCCCATCAGCGCTTCGATCTGGCCGATGCCCGCAGCGCCGATCGCCGCGAAGACCATGTCCGCGGCGGCGACGAACTCCGCCCCACCACCGCGTGCCAGACCGGCCAGTTTGACGATCGTCACCTGCGGCTGATGCCGTAGCAACTCGCCCAGTGCCTGGAAAACGTTGAGCCCTGACGGCACGTCGGGGGCGAACTGATCGAACGCGTCCGGCGCGTCGACCAGCGACATGTCGACGTGGGCGATGAAGAAGTCCGGGTCGGCGCTGTCGAAAACGACCACCCGCGCCGATGCGTCGTCCCGCAGCGTCGTCAGGAGGCGCCGGAGGTCCGCCATGAGAGCGACGTCGAGGACGTTGACGGGCGGGTTGTCGATCGTGACGCGGACGAGGCCGGCCTCGCGGCTCACTCGCAGGGTCGCGTAGGCGTCGTGGGGCATGCGGGTCTCCGATACGTATCCGGCAGGCAGCTAGGTTCCTGATGCATACCTAGACTCGGACCCGGACCGACCAGCGTCAATAACGCACTTTGGGCATCGCAAGGATCATGGAGGATACCGAGATGGCCGCCCCTGACACCGGAACCGTCTACCGGGCCGACTGCCCCAGCCGCCCGATCCTCGACCAGATCGCGGACAAATGGTCGATGATGGCGATGGCCGTGCTGGCGGAGCCGCGCCGGTTCAACGACATCAAACGCCGCCTGGAAGGCGTGACGCAGCGGGTGCTGACCCAGACCCTGCGCCGCCTGGAGCGCAACGGCATGATCGTCCGGCGCGTACTGCCGACGTCCCCGGTCGGAGTCGAGTATTCCCTTACCCCGCTTGGCGAATCCCTCCGCGAGCCATTCGGCAGGCTGTACGACTGGACCGTCGCGCACACCGGGGAGATCCACGAATCCCAGCAGCGGTACGACAAACGGCTCCGCGCGGAAGAATCGTGAAGGGCCGCTAGGTCCGACCCAGCCAAATCCCGCTCACGCACCAATTCCTAGGTCCGACCCAATTCTGGCCCGAACCCACTTCTCCACCTCGGTCACGACGTCGTCGAGCCGGGCGTCCGTCGTGTCGATGGACTCGACCTGCCCGCGTATCCACAGGTTGAACTCGAGCATCTCCTCGATGCGCGGCTCGTCCCACTCCCGCCACGCCGGCCGGGCGCGCAGCCGTCGCCGGAGGGTCTCGTTGTCCGCGACCAGCGCCAGATAGTGCACGTCCGAGAAGAAAACGCGCTCTGGCAACGGTTCCAACTCCTGCGGCGCGACCGTCCCGCACAGCACGACCGGCCGTCCGTTCTGGTGCAGCATCGCCGCCATCCGCAACCAGGCCCCGCGAAATGCCGGATTCCCCGGTTCGTCGTCGCGCAACGCGCCAGTCCACAGCACGTCCTGCTCCAGGACGACAGCCTCGCCCGCCAACCGCTGCGCCAGCTTCGGCCCGACTGTCGATTTGCCGCCCGCGCTCGGACCGGTCAACGCGAACAACGGCAGCCGCCGAAACGGCCACCGCTGCCCGCACTCCGCGCACCGCAAGAGATCCCCGTCAGCCTGTGGACAACTCGCGCGATCGCCGCAGGCCGGACAGATCCGCAGGTCAAGCGCTACCGGATCGGTGGACAACTCAGTCGAAGAGGTTCTCGAGGAAACTGCGCTTGCGGCGCCGGTCGTACGGCCGCGGCGAATCCCCGTAGCCGCCGCGGTACGGCCGTGGCGAGTCCGCGTGCCCGGCCCGATACGGGCGCGGCGAATCCGAATGCCCGCCCCGGTACGGACGGGGCGAATCCGAGTACCCGCCCTGGTAAGGACGGGGCGAGTCGGCACGGGCGTACTGCGGCGGCTGCTGCCGGTAGAACGCGCTTTCCGCACCGGCGATCTGCTCCAGCTCGCCGCGGTCGAGAAAGATCCCGCGGCAGCCGTCGCACTGCTCGATGTGGACGCCGTTCTTGTCGACCGTGCGCATCATGTTCTGACACTTCGGACAAATCACGCATCCGACCCTACGCGGATTCGCGGCACTGCGTCAGCAGGCGCAGAGGCAGAACGGGTGACCGACCGGATCGGCGTACACGCGGAAAGTCTTCGGAGAATCGTCGAGCAGCTTCGCGCCCAACCCGAGAATGCGCTGGTGAGCGGCCTCGAGATCGGGGACGTCCAGGTCGAGATGCGCCTGCTGCGGCGTGTCCTGCGACGGCCATTCGGGGGCGCGGTAACCGGCCACCCGCTGAAACTCCAGCCGGACGCCGCCGCGCGGGTCGACGAGCGTGGCCCAGTGGTTGTCCTCGGCGATCTCCGGTTCGGCCCACTCAAGGACGGAGCGATAGAAGTCGGCGAGCGCCGCCGGGTCCGGACAGTCGAACGCAACGCCGCCGAACGTCGGAATCGCACCCATGGTTCGTCCACCCTCTCCTCGGTTCGTAACCAGTAAAGCGAGTATGTCGGTTAGGTCACCAGGTCGCAACCGATATCGCCCGTACACTGGGCAGGTGCACACCGACGCTTCCCTGGTGGTCGCCTTTCTCAACACCGTCGACATCGAACGGGGCGACGACCTGCTGGACGATCCGGGACTCTGGCGGCAGTGGGCCGCGGACCACGACGTGACACCGAACGATCCCGCCGAAGTCCGCGCGGTGCGAGACAGCCTGCGCGCCGCAGTCGGCGATCCGCGGCTGCCCGCGACCACGCTCGACGTCCCGCTCCGCTTCACCCTCACCGACACCGGCCCGACGCTGCTCGCCCCCGACGCCGTCACCGCGACCCTCGCCGCCGCCACCCGAATGGCCATCCGCGGCGACTGGGTCCGCCTGAAGATCTGCCCCGCCGACGACTGCCTGTGGGCCTTCTTCGACGAATCCCGCAACCGCTCCCGCACCTGGTGCTCGATGCGAGTCTGCGGAAACCGCGAAAAAGCCCGCTCGTGGCGCGCCCGCACGGCATCTGTGCACAACTGAGCCCCTGTGGACAACTTGTCCACACACACCACATATGCACGTGCAGATGCCCCGGATCCCCACAAGTTGTGGACAGCGATTAGGCCATCACCGTGAATTCCTGTGGATAACCCCGGGGATAACTCAGCTTCCTGTGGACAACTGGTTTGAGCGCCTCGCGGCTGTGGTATAGGACGCCGCGCATACGATCGGCCACCCGCCGCACCCGGCCGAGGCTCCGGAACAGTCTCCGCTCACTCCCGAGGTACGCGCGCTCGAACCGAGATCCGCTGAGGTCGCGAGCGATCGCACCGGGAGCTTCTCCGCCGACGAATTCCGCTCAACCACAACGAAATCCACCTCAACCAGCAGCCAGACCCCGCCGCGCCGCCCGCGCCACAACCGGCAGCCACGGCCCCGCCGCAACCAGCAGCCCGCCCCACGCGGGGCAATCACCGGAACCGCCAGCTAGCCCTCAGCTCGCCCACCGCACAGCCTTCACCACGGCCGCTGCCCAGCCGTCGGCCAGCCACGCGCGCCACGACTCACGCCGCAACCGCCCAACCCCCACCGCACTACCGCCAACCCGCGTCAGACAGCCCACCACGCAGCCATCAGAACGGCCGCCGCCCCAGCCACGCGCCACGGCCCCCACCGGCAACCGCCCAGCCCTCACCACACTGCCGCCGAACCAGCCCCAATTCCGACCCCGCAGCGACACCCCACACCGCAAACCCCCACCCTCAGAACAACAACTGCGCGACCGCGTAAATCACCAGCCCGGCCAGCGCCCCCACCACGGTCCCGTTGATCCGGATGAACTGCAGATCCCTCCCGACCTGCAGTTCGATCTTCCGCGAAGTCTCCTCGGCATCCCACCGCTCCACCGTGTCCGTGATGATCGTCGTGATCTCTCGCGAATAGTGGGTCACCAGGTAAACCGCCGCGCTCTCGACCCAGCCGTTCACCTTCGAGGTCATCGACGGGTCGTCCACCAGGCGTTTGCCCAGCGATTCCAAACCGCCCCGGACCCGCTGGCGCAGTTCGCTCGACGGGTCCTCCGCGGCGTTCAGCAGCATTTCCTTGGCCGTCGCCCACGCGTTGCCGATCAGTTTCTGCACTTCGCCGTGGCTCACGATCTGGCCCTTGACCTGCTCGGCCCGCTCCATCGTCTTCGGGTCGGTCTGCAGGTCCTGCGCGAACTCGCCGAGGAACTTGTCCAGCGCCAAGCGCATCGGGTGGTTGACATCCGTTTTCACCGCCCAGGCGAACGTCAGGACCTCGCCGTACACCTTGTCCGCCAGCATTTCGTCCACGAACTTCGGCGACCAGCTCGGCGCGCGGTCCGAGACCACCCGCAGCATCGTCTGGTGGTTGTCCCGGACCCACTCATAGGCCCGGTCGCACATCAGGTCCACGAGCTTGTGGTGCGCGCCGTCCTCGAAGACGCCCGCCAGGATCTTGCCGAGCGGCGGGCCCCACGGTTTGTCGATCACGCGTTTGACCACGGCCTGCTCCATGATCGCCTGCACGTCTTCGTCGCGGAGCACGGTCACCGCGCCGCGCACGACTGTCGCCAGTTCCGACGTCACGCGTTCCGCGTTGTCGCGTTGCGAGAGCCAGCCGCCGAGCCTGCTGGCGACCTCCACGCGACGGAGCTTGTCGCGGATGACATCCGGGGACAGGAAGTTCGAACCGACGAACTCGCCGAGGCTGTTGCCGAGCGCGTCCTTCTTGTTCGGGATGATCGCGGTGTGCGGGATCCGCAGCCCGAGCGGATGCCGGAACAGCGCGGTCACCGCGAACCAGTCCGCGAGCGCGCCGACCATGCCCGCCTCGGCCGCGGCGCGCACGTAGCCGACCCAGCCTCCCCAGCCCGCCGACTCCGCCCAGCTGGTCAGCAGGAACACGATCGTCGCGCCGAGCAGGAAGGACAGCGCGACCAGCTTCATCTTGCGCAGGCCGCGCCGTTTCGCCTCTTCGCCGGCGGCGCCGCCGGGCGGATCCGCGGGCGTGACCTTGGCAGGGGTGAGTTGCTCCACACCGCCATTGTCCGTGAGGATGCGTTCTCGTGCGTGAACCAGCTCTCGTCCCCCGCCTTCGCCCGTTCACCTCGACGGTCTTCGCGGAGATGACCGCGCTCGCCGTCCGGCACGACGCGGTCAACCTCGGCCAGGGGTTTCCGGACACCGACGGGCCCGCCGGCATGCTCGAAACGGCGAAGAACTCGCTGTTCGGCGGCGACAACCAGTACCCGCCCGGGCCGGGCCGTCCGGAGCTGCGCGCCGCGATCAGCAGGCACCGCCAGCGCTACGGCGCCAGCTACGACCCGGACACCGAGATCCTGGTCACCGCGGGTGCGACCGAGGCCATCGCGGCGACGCTGATCGCGCTGACCGAGTCCGGCGACGAGGTGATCGTGGTCGAGCCGTACTACGACTCGTACGCCGCCGCGGTCGCGATGGCCGGCGCGCAGCGGCGCGTGATCGGGCTCGTCGAAACCGAGGGCGGACAGCTCGAACTCGACCTCGACGCCCTCCGCGACGCGATCACGCCGAACACTCGCGCGGTGCTGCTGAATTCGCCGCACAACCCCACCGGCACGGTGTTTTCGCGCGCGCAGCTGGAGGAAGTCGCGCGGCTGTGCGTCGAGCACGATCTCATCGCGGTCACCGACGAGGTCTACGAGCACCTCGTCTTCGACGGTGCCGAGCACCTTCCGCTCGCGTCGTTCCCCGGGATGCGCGAGCGGACCGTCGCGATCTCGAGCGCGGGAAAGACGTTCAACTGCACCGGCTGGAAGATCGGCTGGATCTGCTCGACGCCAGAGCTGGTCGCCGCGGTGAAGGCGGCGAAGCAGTTCATCACCTTCGTCTCCGGCGGACCACTGCAGCCAGCCGTCGCGTACGCGCTCGACAACGAGCTTGAGTGGGTCGAAAACCTGCGTGTGAGCCTGCAAGAGAAACGCGATCGGCTGTCAGTTGGCCTCGCTGATGCGGGATTCGCGGTACGGCCGAGCGCGGGGACGTACTTCGTGACGGCTGACGTGCGACCGCTCGGTTTCGACGACGCCGCCGAACTCGCTTGGACGCTGCCAGAACGCGCCGGAGTCGCCGCGGTACCCGTCAAGGTGTTCACGGATCACCCGGACGAGTGGAAACACTTGTTGAGGTTCGCGTTCTGCAAGCGCAACGAGGTGATCGACGAAGCCGTCGAACGCCTGCGGAAACTCGTCTGACGACTGCGGTCCGGCCGCGGTTTGTCCCTGCGGGAACGGCGATACCGAGAGTGTCGCGGTGGCCGAAACATCGGGTCAACACCCGAATTCGCGTCTCCGGAGGGCCGCCCGGATGGCCGCATCCGCCCCGGTTGAGGCGACGCAGGGTGATCGACTAGGGCGGATCGGACACCAGAGCCGGTGCGGACGTTCCGCCTTACGGGGTGGATCGAGCGCGGGAGAGATGAAACACTCGCGTCCGGTGCTAGAAAGAGGGCAGCCCCGGGGGACCTGCGACCTGGCCGGAAGAGAGCCCCAGCAAGATCAGTCTCGTGCGGTGGGCCGCACGAGCCTCAGGCGCGGACGGTGGTGGTGGCGTGACCGGCATGGCGACCCCGCGCGGCCTCGCCCAGCCCGTGCCGTCCGGCGCGAGCGCAACGGGTTCCGCGCTGCTGGGAATGGTCGACCGCGCTGAGCGGAGTGCCTCTTTCGCGCGCGCGGGCGCGGGCCGGCGGCCACGCGCCTGGGCGGCGCCGATCGCCCGGCCTGCCGCACGAATCGCCGTCGCCGGCGGACTCACCCTGGCCGGATGGCTGCTCGGCGCGGCGTTGTCGCAGGCGAACGCGGCGAGCACCGACCACTCCGACTACGCCGACCGTCCGATCGCGTCGACGCACGACACCGACCCGGAGCACCGCTACGCCGGAACGGCCACGTCCGGCACGCTCACCTGGGCCATGCCCGGCGCGGCGACCGGTGCCAAGCGCGCCAGCCTGCACCGGTTCCAGGTCTCCGCCGACGACTACCGGCCGGACGTGAGCTTCCGGCCGGTCACTTCGGTCGGAAGCGACCCGCAGAACTCGGGCCGCCACGTGTCCCGGCCTGAGCC
This sequence comes from Amycolatopsis albidoflavus, assembly GCF_039525725.1. NCBI lineage: Bacteria > Bacillati > Actinomycetota > Actinomycetes > Pseudonocardiales > Pseudonocardiaceae > Amycolatopsis > Amycolatopsis albidoflavus. The sequence goes on along the minus strand of NZ_BAAAHV010000031.1, from coordinate 225,317 downwards.
GGCGGCCAAGGTGACCAAGCCAGCCAAGCTCGCCAAGCCGAAGAGCCAGGTCAAGCCAAAGCACCACGCGCCGGCGAGCAACCCCGCGCCCGAAGCCGCCACCCGGCCCGGCCTTCTCAGCGGTGCCAGCAGCGAGCCGCAGCCCAGCACCAGCGGCGAACCTGAGCAAGGCACCCTCAGCGGCACCAGCGGCGAACCTGAGCAAGGCACCCTCAGCGGCACCAGCAACGCCTCCCAGCCCAGCACCGTCAGCGGCGCCAGCAACGCCTCCCAGCCCAGCACCGTCAGCGGTGCCAGCAATGCGCCCCAGCCCGGCATCCTCAGCAGCACCGGCAACGCGCCCCAGCCCAGCATCCTCACCAGCACCAGCACCAGCACCGCATCCCGGCCCGGCCTCCTCAGCAGCATCACCAGCGCACTCCAGTCCCAGCCTGGCGGCACCGCCGGCCACGAACCTCAGCAAGGACTCCTCGGCGGCCTTCTCGGCGGCTCCGACCGCGAGTCCGGCCCAGGCCTGCTGAGCGGCCTCCTCGGCAGCCCCGAACACGGCCAGCCAGGGCTCCTCGACGGCATCCTCGGAACCGTCGACGACACCGTCGACACGACCCTGCACACCACAGTCACCTCGGTCGACACGGTGATCGACACCGCGCCGATCCGGGTCGTCGAACAGCCGGTCCGCCCCGTCGAACCCGCGCCGTCGGCCAGCGGCTCGGTCACCGCCTCCGTCCCCGTGACGAAGCTGGCGAAAGAACCCGAAGCGCCGGTCGTCGTGAAGGCCAGCAAGCAGCCCGTCGCCGTCGCGCACCCCGCGCCCGCCCGCGCCGTCGCCGCACCGCCTGCCGCCAAGCAGGAGACCCAGCCCGCGCCTCCGGTCAAGGAGCGCAGCCGGGCCGGCGGCGGCAGCAGCGGTGGCGGCGAAGGACTCCCCTCGGCTCCGGCCGCGCCCGCCGCACCCGCGTCGACTGCCTCGCCGGGACACGACGGTTCCGGCGGCCTGCGCCAGCTGTTCGCGCTCGCCGGCGACGGCGACACCGTCACTCAGCTCAAGCTCATCGGCGTCAGCCGCGACCACGAGGTCGACGGCGCCGGCAGGGACGCCGCCCTGCCGACCACCTCCCCGGACTGACCGCTCGACCGGTTATCCGGGGAGAGCTACGTCCACGTCAAGATCAACTTCTTGATCGCGCGCGCCCGTTCGCTGCGCCGGGCTCACCCCTTCGCACCACCGTCACTTCGAACCAGGGGCTGAACCATGACCGTACTTCCCGACCGGCCGACCGCGCCCGGCCGGATCGGGTCCCGGTCCCGGCGCCGCGCTGCCCCCGCGGCGCCGGGACCCACCACGGGCGTGCTCCGGAGGTTTTCGCTCACCGCGCCGAGCGAAAGCCTGCGCCAACCGAAGCTCGCCTGAACCGAGGGCGCTTCCCGGCACTTCGAGGGGCTGTGCCGGGAAGCGCCTCGGACGATCGGCCGGTGCGCCGGACAGGAGACCGCCACCCTCCCTGGAGTGGCTGGATCCCATCCGGTGCACCGGCTGTTCACTTTTCCGGGAGAAAACCGCGCTACGTCACCGGAATCCGTTCCGCGGGCACGTCCGCGCAGCCGCGCACCGAGGCCGCCGCCGCGCTGACCCGCCGCACCGCCTCCGGCAACTGCTCGCGCGGCAGCCCGAACGGCAGCCGCAGCCAGCGTTCCAATCCGCCGTGCACGCCGAATCGCGATCCGGGCGCGAGCTGCACCCCGCGATTCGCCGCCGACACCGCCAGCCGCGTGCTCATCGGCTCCGGCAACCGGCACCACACCGACAATCCGCCGGACGGCACCTGGAATGTCCACTCTGGACAGTACTTGCGCAACGCCGCGACCGTGATGTCCCGCTGCTCCCGGAATTCCGTTCGCCGCCGGGCGAGCACCTCGTAACCCTCCGGTTCCAGCAACGCCGCCAGCACCAGCTGATCGAACACCGGCGCGCCGAGATCGACCGCGAACCGCGAGGACTGCAATCGGTCCAGCAGATCCGTCGACGCCCGGATCCAGCCCAGCCGCAACCCGCCCCACTGCGATTTCGCCGCGGATCCGACGCTCAGCACCAGATCCCCGCCGAACGCGGCCAGCGGCGGCGGACCGTCCACCGGATCGCCCTCGTAATCCAGCTCTACCAACGATTCGTCGGCCACGACCGGTGTCCGCGACCGGGCGAGCAGCCCGCCGAGCCGTTCGCGCCCGGCCGCGTCGAGGCGCAGTCCGGTCGGATTCTGGAAGTCCACCACGAGGTAGCCGAACCGGGGCGCGGCCTGGCGCAGCGCGGCCTCGATCCCGGGCAGATCCCAGCCGTGCACCGGATCGAGCGCGACTGGCACCGGCAACGCGTGCGTCGCGCGGACGGCGTCGATGGCGTTGGGATACGTCGGTTGTTCAAGCAGGACACGGTCGCCCGGCCCGGTCAGCATCCGGAGGCAGAGCACGAACGCGGAGTACGCCCCGGACGTCACCAGCACCTGGTCCGGCGTGGTCGGCAGCCCGCGCGCGGTGTAGCGCTCGGCGATCCGCTCGCGCAGCCGCGGGAGCCCGCCGGTGAGGTAACCGTTGCCGCTGGCGTACTCGACGAGGTCACGCCGCGCGGTGTCGAACGCGGCCATCAGCCCAGGCACGGCGGGCGGCGCGGCCCGCGCGAGGTCGAGGAGGTCGTCGCGAACCGCCTCGGCCTCGTCGCGGTTTCCCACCCCGGCCACCCACGACCCAGCCCCGCGACGGCTGGCGACGAGACCGTCCGCGCGGAGCCGGTCGAGCGCCGCCCCGATGAGGGTGCGGCTGACCCCGAGCGCGTCGGCGAGTTCGCGCTCGGCGGGCAGCCGGGTGCCGATCGGCAACTGCCCGTCGAGCACGTGCAACTCGACCGCCGCCGCGAGGTCGGACGCACCCTGCCGGGAGCCACGCTGCCGCCATTCCCCCAGCAATGTGGCCAATCGCCGTCCCGAGATGCGTCCGCCTAGAGGTTCCATAAGGCCAATTATTGCGCATTGGCCATGGCATATCAGGCCAGTTGTCGCCAATAGTGGAGAAGTGGCAGCTATCGACCTCAGTCCGCTCAGCATCCGCCGATCCCCCGCGCGCCGCGGCGCCCAGTTGTTCGCCGGCCTCGCGCTCTACGGCGCGAGCATGGCGATGCTCACCCGAGCCCGCCTCGGCCTCGACCCGTGGGACGTGCTGAACGACGGCCTGACCAAGCTCACCGGCCTGACGTTCGGCACGATCAGCGCCGTCGTGGCGGTGTTCGTGCTGCTGCTGTGGATCCCGCTACGGCAGCGCCCCGGCATCGGCACCGTCGCGAACATCGCGGTGATCGCCGTGGCCGTCGACGCGGTGCGCGCCGTGCTGCCGGACCAGCACGTGCTCGTCTGGCAGATCCTGATGCTGATCGGCGGCGTAGTCCTGAACGCCGTCGCGACCGCGGTGTACGTCGGCACCCGCCTTGGCCCCGGCCCGCGAGACGGCCTGATGACCGGCCTGCACGCCCGAACCGGCTGGTCAGTGCGCCTGGTCCGGACCGGCATCGAGGTCCTCGTCCTGGCCGCCGGCTGGCTGCTGGGCGGCTCGGTCGGCGTCGGAACCGTGCTGTACGCCCTCAGCATCGGCCCGCTGACCCAGGCTCTGCTCCCTCTGGTCACTTGGCGCACCGGGCCGGACGAGCGAGAACAGCATTAGCGACCGCCGACGGCCTGGCGGACCGCCGGGTAGTCAATCCCGCGCGCCGCAAGGAAATCAGCGACCGGACCGCGCTGTTTGACCAGCGCGAGCAGCAGATGCTCCTGCCCGAGATGCTTGTCGCCGAGATCGTGCGCCTCCCGCACGCTCATCTGCAGCGCGTTCTTGGCCTCCGAGGTGAACGGCAAGTGATTGCGCCGGCTGCGCCGCCCAGCCTCAGCGAGCGCACCCGGCCCATGCGTCTGCTCGATCCGGTCCACAATCTGATCGACGTCGATGCCGAACTCGGTAAGCGCCTCGGCATCGGCGTCACTGATCCCGCCACGCCGGCGCACCCGGGCAAGCTCCGCGAAGACGTCGTCGCGAGACACCCCGAGCACCCGCAACAGCCGCACCGCCTCGCCGTTCTCAACCCGCGCCAACCCAGCGAAAACGGCCTGCGCGGAAATCTCGTGCGCCCCCGCCTCATGCGCCGCCGCCTGCGCCTCGACCACCGCTCTCCGGGCGTCATGGGTGAACTTCTCGAACATCAATGCCTCCCGTACTTCTTGTGTACGGCCTGCCGGCTGACCCCCAACTCGGCCGCAATGTCCTGCCAAGACCAGCCGTGCAAGCGCGCGCTGCGCACCTGCACCGCCTCCAACTGCTCCAGCAACCGCCTCAGCGCCGCCACCGCCCGAAGCCCCACCCGGGGATCCCGGTCACCGGCGCGAGCGGCCAGATCCGTCGCTTCCGTCATGATGTCAATCTAGGTTGACACTCGCACTCCTGTCAACCTCCGTTGACACCCCAGGTCCGTGAGGGCCACCTTCACGGACTCTGAGTCCCTCAGGGTTCCCCTCACAACCCGCCGAAGTCCGTGAGGGGAACCTTCACGGACCCAGATTCCCTCAAGGACCCCTTCACAGCCCGCCCCATCTCCGCGACGCACCCAACGCGGCATTCGGTGCATCCCATGCACCCAATGTGGCATTGGTTGCGTCCCGCGCACCCAATGCGGCATTCGGTGCGTCACATGCACCCAACGCCACATTGGGGCGCAAGCCCCACCCACCAACAAACCGCACCGGTACACCTCGACAAACCGCACCGGTGCACCCAACTATCGAGGCACCCAGCCCCTCCCCCGCACCCCGATACGAAGCCGAACCGTCAGCACAATCAAACTTCGGGGTGCCCCACGCAACCCCCGAGGCAAGGTCGCCGCCAGGCGACGAGCCGCCCCCACCCCCACCGAGAGCTACAGTCAACGACGTGCCCGAGATCTCGACCGCCGAGCGAGCCGGAGTCGGTTCCGACGGCCACCCCCGCCCCACCGAGGACCACATCGCCCTCCTCCCCCACGCCATCCTGGTCCTGGACGGCGCCACCTCCCCCAGCCCGGACCTCCCCCCAGGCGGCTGGTACGCCCACCTCCTCCGCGACCAGCTAGCCCACGAACTAACCACCCACCCCCACCAACCCCTGACCACCGCACTGGCAACCGCAATCACCGAAGTAGCCACGACGAACGACCTAACCCCAGGAAACTCCCCCTCCAGCACAGTCTCGATCCTCCGCTGGACCGACCACGAAATCGAAGCCCTGGTCCTGGCCGACAGCCCGATAGTCGCGTTTGGACACTCCGGCACCGACGTAGTAGCCGACGACCGCCTGATCTCCCTGCGCAACAACGGCCTCCTCCAAACCAGCAAAGACGTCCGCCGCAGACGCAACGCCGAAGACGGCTTCTGGGTAGCCGAAGCCGACCCCTCCGCAGCCCACAAAGCCGTCCAACGCAGCTGGCCCCGCGAAGACATCGACGCAGTCCTGATAGCCACCGACGGCGTAGCAATCGGAGTCGACGAATACGGCCTCTTCAAGTGGCCAGAAGTCCTGCAACTAGCCAAAAACAAAGGCCCGGAAGCAGTACTGGACGCGGTACGAGCCGCCGAGAACGACGACCCGCACGCCGTCCGCTGGCCCCGGGCCAAACGCCACGACGACCAAGTCCTCGTCCTCGCCGACTTCGCCGGGTAGGGGCTGAATCAGGGGTTTTCCCTGATCACGAAACGCCGCCGAGACGCCAATCTGGCTACATGGGGTACTCACGAGGCGTCCGCGGATGGCGCCTGACCGCGCTGGCCGCGATCGCCTGGGGGCTGTTCACGATCACGGTGCTGCACATCATCAGCTCGCACGATCCGATCTACGACACGCTTTCGAGCTACACGATCACCGACCGAGGGGAAGGCATGCTCGGGGCGAGCGTGCTGTCGGTGGCCGTCGGATCGCTCGCGGTGCTCGGGGCGCTGATCGCCGGCGGCGTGCCGATGACGTTCAGCACCAAGGCTTTGCTCATGCTGTGGGCGCTCGGGCTGGCGGTCGCCGCGGTTTTTCCGGCCAGTTACCCGCCGAGCCCGAATCCGCTTAGCGGCGACATCCACTTGTACTCGTGCCTGGTCGCGTTCGCGAGCCTGCCCGGCGCGGCGATCACCATGCTGGAACCGTTGCGCGGCACGGCGGAGCGCGTGTTCGTGGTGCGCTGGCTGAAGTTCGGGCTCGCCGCGGTCGGGCTGTTCGCGCTGAGCTTCCTGTTTGTCCGCTTGGACGAAGCCGGGGTGCGGCCGTTCCACGTGCTGACTGAGGTGCTGCCGGTGGGCGCGACCCAGCGGCTCACGCTGATCGCGAACGTCGCCCTGCTGCTGGTCCTGCTCCGCATCGCCGTGCGGACCGAAACCGCTCGCGCCGCGGTGCTCGTCACTTCCGCGCCTCGGCCATGAATTCGGGCGCGTAACCGAACAATCCGGGAAGACCTCCGGTGTGGACGAACACCACGGTCTCCTCCGGCGAATACCGTCCCGCCGCCGCCCATTCCACCAGCGCGGCGGCGGCTTTTCCGGTGTAGACCGGGTCGAGCACCACACCCTCGGTGCGGCCGAACAACCGGATCGCTTCCCAGGTCCCCGACGCCGGAATGCCGTACCCCTCGCCGATCGTCGTGTCGTTCATCCACACGTGCTCGAGCTTCGGTGGGTCGAACCCAAGCAACTGCGCGGCCCCGGCCGTGAGGTGGGCCAAGTTGTCCACAGCCTCGTCGAGCGGGTGGCTGACGCACGCGACGTCCAGGTCCAGCGAACCGAGCAGTTCCGTGCCGAGCGCGAGCCCGGCCGCGGTGGCGCCGCTGGCGTGCGGACCGACGATCCGGGCGTGGTCCAGGCCCAGCTCCGTCAGCTGGGCCGCCAGCTCCCGGGTTGCGTCCACATAGCCGAGAACGCCGAGTGGGTCGGACCCACCGACTGGGACCGACCTCACTTTCCGGCCCTCGTCCGCTGCTTCGGCGAGCAGCCGTTCGTACGTCGCCGCAGATTCCGCGTCCGACCCGCCGATGTGCACCCGCGCACCGAAGAGGTGGTCGAGCGGGACGTTGCCGGACCGCTCGTACGCGTCGCCGGAGCGCGGCACCTCGGCGGTCAGCACCAGCTCGCAGCGCAACCCGAGCTTCGCGCAGGCTGCGGCGGTCTGGCGGCCGTGGTTGGTCTGCAGCGCGCCGAAGGTGATCACGGTGTCGGCCCCGTCGGCGAGCGCCGCGCCGAGGTGGAAGTCGAGTTTGCGCAGCTTGTTGCCGCCGACGCCGAGCGGGTGGACGTCGTCGCGCTTGAGCAGCAGCCGTGGGATCCCGAGCGCTTCGCCAAGCCGCGGTGCCGGGACCAGCGGGGTGGGCCCGTGGTGCAGACCGGCGCGGGGAAAGCCGTCGAAGTCGGGGAACCGGGCGAAGTCGAACGTCATCGATCCTCCGTGCGCTGGCCGGGCTGATGGCTTGGAGTTTAGGTGCCTTTTTCAGCCGGCGGCCGGGTCCGCGGCCTTGGCTGCCCGCTCGATTTCGGCCCACCGGCTTTGCCAGAAGGCCTCGTCCCGGCCGCTCCGCGCCATGGCAGCCAGGTCCATCTCGACCGCGCCGTCCAACTGCTCGCGCAGGATGTCGGCGTGCCCGGCGTGCCGGCTGGTCTCGGTCAGCATGTGGACAAGGACGTTGAACAGCAGCACCTCCGGGCGAGGCCACCAAGGCACGTAGCCGGGCGAGTCGATCGCGAGAGCGGCGATCGTCGCGTCGGCGTGCTCGCAGACGCGCTGGTAGCGGCTGGTGATTTCCTCGCGGGTCTCGCGTTCGGTCGCCCAGAAGTCGGCACCGCGCTGACCGAGGTCGTCCCATCGCGGGACCGGCTCGGGGAAGGGCCGGTCGAAAACCTCGCCGAAGTACCGGGCCTCGGCCAGCGCAAGGTGTTTGACCAGGCCGAGAAGGTTGGTTCCGGTCGAGGTCAGCGGACGGCGAATGGCGTATTCGGGCAGTCCGCCAAGCTTCCGGAGCATCGTCTGCCGGACCTCTTTCAGGTCGTCGTGCAGGTACTTCTTCGCGAAGTCATCGATCACCGGTCCGAGCTTGCCTGAATTTCGGCCACCGTGGTCAGGGGTGCTCTCCCGGCATCCGCCGTGATACGTTCGTTCGAGCGAACGAGAGAAACGGGGAGCCGCTGATGCCTTCCGCGACGACAGAGTTCACGACCCTTGCCGACCAGGTCGCCGCCCTCGAGGCCGGCGACGTCACGGCCGTGCGGCTCACCGAACTCGCGCTCAAGCGGGCCCACGCGAGCCAGCCGGTGCTCAACGCGTTCCGCGTCCTCCGTGACGAAGCCGCGCTCGCCGAGGCCGCCGAAGCCGATCAGCGCCGGGCCGACGGTGATCGCGCGCCCTTGCTCGGCGTACCGGTGGCGATCAAGGACGACGTCGATCTCGCCGGCCTGCCCACCGCGTTCGGATGCCCGGGCGACTTCCCAGTGGCCACCGCGGACGCGCCGGCGGTAGCGAAGCTCAAGCACGCAGGCGCGGTCATCATCGGCAAGACCAACACGCCTGAGCTGGGCCAATGGCCGTTCACCGAAGGGCAGGCCTTCGGCGCGACGCGCAATCCGTGGCAGCCTGAGCACACGCCGGGCGGGTCGTCCGGCGGATCGGCCGCGGCGGTCGCGGCCGGCATCGTGGCCGCCGCGCTCGGATCGGACGGGGCGGGTTCGGTGCGCATCCCGGCGGCGTGGACCGGGCTCGTCGGGATCAAAACCCAGCGCGGCCGGATTCCGACCGACGGCGAACTGTTCCACGGCCTCACCGTCCTCGGCCCGCTCGCCCGGACTGTCGCCGACGCGGCCACGCTGCTCGACGTCACCGCGGGCACCGGGACGTCGTTCCAGACCGCCGCGCGCCGCGAACCCGGACGGCTGAGAATCGGCCTCTCCACCCGGATTCCCTTCACCGCCACCAAAACCAGGCTCGACCCGGTGGTCGAAGGGGCGGTGCGGCAGACCGCCGAAACGCTCGCCGGGCTGGGGCACGAGATCGTGCCGGTCGAACCCGGATACGGCCTGATCGGCCTCACCTTCCTGCCGCGGTCGCTCACCGGCGTGCGCGATTGGGCCCGCCGCGTGCCGGAGCCGTCCGCGCTCGACCCGCGCACTCGCAGCAACGCCCAGCAAGGCGGGCTGCTCGCCGGGCCCGCGCTGAAACTCGCCCGAGCGCTCGAACCCGTGCTGCGCCGCCGGATCGGCGGGATGTTCGGCGACATCGACGTCCTGCTCACCCCGACCACCGCCACCCCGCCGCCCGCGATCGGCTCCTTCGACGGGCTTTCCGGCTGGCAGACCGACCAGACGATGATCGCCGCGTGCCCGTACGCTTGGCCGTGGAACGTGCTGGGCTGGCCCGGGGTGAACGTGCCTGCCGGACTGACCGCGGACGGGCTGCCGCTCGGCGCCCAGCTGCTCGGCCCGTCGCATTCCGAGGAGCGGCTGATTTCCGTTGCCGCGCAACTGGAAGAGGTGCTGCGATGGCCGGACCGACGTCCCGGGCCGGGGTGGTGAGCACCCGCGACGCGATCCTCCGCGCCACCCTGAAAGTGGTCGGCGAGCAGGGCGTCGGCGGGCTCACCAACCGGCGCATCGTCGCCGCGGCCGGGGTTTCGCTCGGCACGCTGACGTATCACTTCCCGAGCCAGACCGAGCTGTTGCGCGAGGCGATGCTGCTGTTCGCCGAGGAGGAAACGGCGAAGCTGGCGGGGATTGTCGAGGTATACCGGGAACAAGGGCTGAGCCTCGAACAAGCGGCGACCGTCGTGGAGCACGTGATCAAGCAGCTGCCGTTCGGCACGGACGAACTCGCGCCGCACGAGCTGTACCTGCAATCCGCGCGAGACCCCGGGCTGCACGAAGCCTCGGCGAAATGCTTTGCCGCGTATGACGAATTGGCCGTCACGATTCTCACCGCACTCGGCCTGCCGGATCCGGAACGAGTGGCCGGGCCGGTGGTCGCGCTGATCGCTGGTCTGCAGTTGCGGCGGCTCGCGACTGGCACGGACGTTCCGGCCGCGGAGCCGTTGATGATGCTGTTGCACGGAGCCCGGAGCTGACGTGGCCCCGCCGGTCGTCCGCGGTACAGCGGCTTGGCGTTATTTCGGCGACTTCCGCGACGCTTTGCTCGCGGGGCAGGTGCTGGTGCTGCAGGTCGCACATCCGGTTGTGGCGGCTGGGGTGCGGGATCATTCGGACTACCGCGAGGATCCGTGGACCCGGCTGATGCGCACCGTCGCTTCATTGTCGATTTATGTGTACGGCGGAACAAAAGGCGCACAGGTCGAGGCCTCGCGGCTGCGAAGACTGCACCGGACTTTCACCGGAACCGCCGACGGCCGCCGCTACAGCGCGCTCGACCCCGGCGCGTACGCGTGGGTGCACGCGACACTGGTGATGGCTCCCGTTGAAGCGCAACGGTTTTTCGGCCGTCCGATGTCCACTTCAGAGCTTGCGGAGTACTACGCGCAGATGTGCGGCATCGGCCGGATCCTCGGCATCCGCGAGCGGTACCTGCCGCAGACCTGGCCGGAATTCGAGCAGTACTACCGGGAGATGATCGCCGGATTCGGACCCAACGAGACGATCAGCACGCTGTTCGAAACCATCGACACCGTGGGAAAACCGTTCGCCCGCATGTCGGACCGCCGGTGGTCGAAGCTCCAAAAAGGATATTCGGCCGGGCAGATGTTCCTTATCCGCGCGACGCTCCCGCCCGAGCTGCGTGACCGTCTTGGTCTGCAATGGACTGACGAAGACGCGCGCAAGTTCGCCCGGTTTTGCCGCGCGGCAAGGATGCTCGGCACCGTGATGCCGCCGTCGCTGCGCACTCTCCCGATGCGAGTGGTCGGCAAGCTGAACGTGTGGCTGCGCGAGCGCCCGTGGGCTTACCGGTTTTTCGTGCGCTCGTAGTGCGCCCGGGCCTTCGCCCGGTTTCCGCAGCGGGACATCGAGCACCACTGCCGGGTGCGGCGCGGTGACGTGTCGACAAATCGCAGGCCGCAGTCGCTCGCTGAGCAGATCCGGATGTCCTCCACGCCGGTGGCGAGATCGACCGCGTCCGCGGCCAGCATCGCGAAGGCCGTGGCCACCGGATCCGCCGGAGTCGGCACTTCTCGCTGCAGCACGCCGTCTTTCACCAGGAGCCGGTCCGGTTTCGGTGCGGCGGCGAGAGCGTCGTTGACTAGCCGGACATCGGCGGCCAGCGGCTTGGCGGTCAGCAACCGGTTCACCGCCTCGCGCAGTTCCTTCGCCGACGTCAGCTGGGCGGCGGTCACGCGCAGGCGGCCGAACCCGGCCAGTTCAAGCCATTCCGCGAGCGCGTCCGGGTCGGTGAGCAGCTCGATGCCCTCCGGGAGATGCCGGGAGCGCAGCGTGTTCACCAGGTGCAGACACGGCCGCCCGGCGTCGAACACCCAATCCATGCCGCTCATTCTAACCATTGAAACCGGTGAGAACCCGCGCTACCGTCTAACCCTATGAGCCGGTTAGAAGCAGCCATGGCCCAAGTGGACGATCTGCGCATGCACTACCTCCGCGGCGGCGACGGCCCGCCGCTCTTCCTCCTGCACGGCTGGCCGCAGACGTCGCATTGCTGGCACCGCGTCGCCGGGCCACTGACCGAAACGCACACCGTGATCACCCCTGACCTGCGCGGATACGGACGCACCGACAAACCCCGCACCGGCTACGACAAGCGCACGATGGCCGCCGACGTCGCGAAGCTGGCCGAGCAGCTCGGGTTCGACCGCGTCGCGGTGGCGGGCCACGATCGCGGCGGACGAGTCGCGCACCGCTGGGCACTCGACCGTCCGGACCAGGTCGAACGACTGGCCGTACTGGACATCGCACCGACGAGGGAGATGTGGCGGCGACTCGACCGCGACCTCGGGAAGGCGTACTGGCACTGGCTTTTCCACCTGCAGCCAGACCTGCCCGAGCTGCTGGCCGGACAGAACATCGCCGCCTACCTCGGGTACTTCTTCGAACGCTGGACCTTCCAACGCCACGGACTGCCCGCCGAGGACGTCGCCGAGTACGTCCGCGCCTTTGAAGCACCCGGCGCGCTCCGAGCCGGTTTCGACGACTACCGCGCCTCTTTCCCGGACGACGCCGAACTGGACGACGCCGACTACGCCGCCGGGAAACGCCTCACCCAGCCGGTACTGGCGATGTGGGGCAAGGCCGGCCTGCTCGGCAGCCTGCCCACACTGGACATCTGGCGCGACTACGCGGACCACGTGACCAGCATCGGCCTCGAAGACTGCGGACACTTCCTCCCCGAGGAACAACCCTCACAGGTCGTGGCGCATCTGCGGGAATTCCTGGCCAACTAACGGAATCCGCGCGAAACCCGCGCCCACGGCCTGCTCGATCGCCGCGCCGACCCGGAACGCCACACTGTCGGCGTACTTGCCCGCGACAACCTGAACTCCGGTCGGCACACCGTTGCCAGCCCAACCAGACGGCACGGCAAGCACCGGATGGTCACTGCAGACGTTGAATGCCGGAGTGAGCGAAGCGTCCGAAAAGTGTTCCAGCGCAACACCATTGACCACCACCTGCGCAGAAAGGTAATCCTCGCCAGCGGCGAACTCGGTGGCACCGAGGGTCGGCACGACAAGCGCGTCGAACTGGCCCAACACGGCGTCGAGGCGTTCACGGATCGCCGCTTCGACCGCGTGGCCGGTTTCCGCGTCCACAATGTTCTCGACGCCTTTCCGCGCGAAAGCCTGGCAGTACGGCGTGATCACACCAGGGTTCCGCCGGTCCAGTTCCAGGACCTCGGCGGCCAGCCCGGTCCCGAAGTGCGCCCACAAGGCCTGCTTGACCATGTCGAGCGTCCAGTCGATCTCGATCTCGGTCACCACCGCACCAGCGGACGCCAGCGCCTGCCCGACCGCGCGCGTGTTGGCGACGACCTCCACGTCCACCGGGAAGTCGCCAGGCACCGGACAGCACGCGACGCGGAGCCCGCCCACGTCACCCAGCGCCAGAGAAACCGCCGGGAGCCGCGAGTGCGGATCACGCGGGTCCTCGCCCGCCATGACGTTCTGCAGGAGAGCGCAATCGGCGACAGTCCGGGCCATCGGGCCGTGGTGGTAGTAGGTATCCAACCCAGCGGGCGGCAGGACCGGATTGCGGCCGTGCGGCGGCTTGAACCCCACAACGCCGGTGAAAGACGCGGGCGCGCGGAGCGAACCGCCGATGTCCGACCCCGTCGCGAGGAAGGCCGTACCAGCCGCCAGTGCCGCGCCCGAACCGCCGGACGAGCCGCCCGCCGCGGTCTGGAGGTTCCACGGATTGCACGTCGTCCCCCAGCGCCGCGTGTGCGACAGCGGCATGCAGCAGAACTCGGACGTCGTCGTGCGAGCGTGCAGAATCCCGCCGGCCGCCTGGATCCGGCCGAGTCCGATCGCGGTCTCCCGCGCCAGCCGCGGCGGACGCAGGAGGGTGCCGCCGGTGACTGAGTGCCCGGCCAGCGGCTGTTCTTCCTTGGCCGCGATCGGCAGTCCCTCGAGCGGCCTCGGCTCGCCACCAGGCGCGTACCGCTTCTCCGCGACAGCCGCCGCCCGCAGCGCCTGCTCGAACATCTCCTCGGCGAACGCGTTGACGTCCGGCTCGACCCGCCCGGCCCGTTCCACGACCGCACGCATCAGCTCCACCGGCGACAGCTCCCGGGCCCGGAAGAGCCGCAGCGCTTCACCGGCGGAGAGGTAGTGGAGTGGGGTCATGGCGCGCTCCGTGGGGTCGGGCCGCTCAACCTACTCAGCAGGCGACCCTCACCAAGCCGACATTCAGCCCACAACCCACGGTGACCAGAGCCGATCCACACTCCACCCGATCGAGTGACTGTTGGCGAATCGTTCTCCGTTGAGACCTCGCCGTGGTGGACTACTCGCTCGGCGGCAGGTCGAACTGACCAGCCTTGACCGCGACGAGGAAGGCGTCCCACTCGCCGCGGTCGAAGACCAGCACCGGGCTCGCCGCGAGCTTCGTGTCGCGCACGCCGATCAGGCCGGGACGGGAGAGGTTGACCTCGACACAGTTTCCGCCGTTGGGCTCGCTCGCGAACGACTTCGCCCAGGCCGCGGCCGCGAACAGCGACTCCGCCGTGTCCGGGTCGTAATCCTGGGGCGACGGATAATCCGCCATGGGTCGTCCACCTCCGAGCCTTGTGCAGGGCGTGCGGTCTGGTGCACGTCCCCGGCTTCTTTGCGTCACTACGGAGCAAACCGCAGGGCCAAGCGGGTGATCAACTCGACCCGATCTCGACATGAAGATTATTCCAGGAGTAGGATTAATCGCAGCGATCGGGGCGTCAGTGGTGGGTGAATGGCTTGCGACATTCAGCCCAACACCGGCAGCACCGGCCCGGGCACCCGGCCCGGGCAGCGGAACAGCTGCGAGATATCGGGAGGAGTGCGGATGCGAGCCGACCCGTTCGGCCCGGCCAGGAGCCGATCCGCCCGCCTTTCCGGGATCCGCACTGGTCCAGGTGCTGCGACGACCCTGCGGAGACGCCGCAACGGAGCGGTTTCCCTGGTGCCCGGCGTTGACCCGTCGAGCACGTACCACCCCGATCCGGCCGGCGCCGACCCGCGCCGGTTCCCGTTATCCGAACTGGGGGTGTGATCCCATGGCCGTCCGGCTTACCACGCTTTTCCGCCGTGAGGACGAACACACTCGCGGCCGGCGTGGGATCAATCACGAATTGCGCAACCGGTTCGGGTTCAGCCTGATCCAGGCCCCGCTGCGCAGCCCGATGGTTGTGGACACCGAAATCGAAGTACCCGCTCCGCGCCAAGCGGACACCGTCCACGCCACCCGCCACCGTCGCGAGACACGAGTGCCGATTCTCCACGGACTCGGCTGAACCGCCGCCGTCCGCATCGTCCACGCTCCCCGGCACGCCTTGCCCGGGGAGCGTTTTCGTGTCCGGGGAAGCGCGTCAACTGGTCGAGACCACTGCTCACGGTCTAGACCACCACAGAGGTCTGGACCAAACGCCGGTCAGTCCGCGGACGCGGGCCGGTCGCGGGGCTCCCCGGCCATCGCCCGAACCGCCGCCGAGACCCGCGCCCCGAGCTGGTCCAGCGAGTAATCCTCCCCCAGCACCATGCGGCGCAGCTGTGGCATCGACAGACTCCAGCCCACCAGCCCCATCGTGAAGAACAGCAACGCCTTCGGATCCTCGCCGCCGCCCGCGAGCGCGGTTTCCGCGGCTGCGACCTTGTCCAGGTAATGCCGGGTCCGGGCCGCTTCCTCGGGCACCGGCTCGTCGCCCATCTCCAGCGCTTCCCACAGCAGCAATCGCAGCGCTTCGGGGTGGGCGCGGTGGTACTCGAACAACGCGCCCGCATACGCGCCGAGGTCCGCGTCGCTCGCGGGCGGGACGGCTTCGGCCAGCTCGGTCATCAGCCGCTCCAGCACGGCCGCGAACAACGCCTTCTTGTCGCCGAAGTAGTCGTAGATCGCCCGCTTGTTGGCTTCGGCGGCGGCCGCGATGCGGTCGACCCGGGCGCCGGCCACCCCGTACGCGGCGAATTCGGCCGACGCGGCGGCGAGGATGCGGTCCTTGGTCGCGGCTGAGTCGTAGGCCATGCGTCCAGGGTAACGAACCAGTTCGTTTGACAGTTGCGAGCGCCGCCTCCTAACATCCGAACTAACTAGTTCGATCGAATTGGAGGCCCTGATGACCACGACGGAAAGCCCGCCGCTGGCCCGGCCGCTGCTGTTCGGAGCGATGGCGGTGTGCAGCGGCGCGACCGTCGCGAACGTGTACCTGGCGCAGCCGCTGCTCACGGTGTTCGCGAGCGAGTTCGGCGGCTCGGCGTCCTCGGCCGGGCTAGTGGTGACGTGCGCGCAATTCGGCTACGCGGCGGGGATCCTGTTCCTGGTGCCGCTCGGCGATGTCCGTCGCCGTCGTCCGCTGCTGACCGTGCTGCTCGCCGCGACGGTCGCCGCGCTGCTGCTCGCGGCGGTCGCGCCGAGTCTGTCGATGGTGGCGGCCGCTGCGGCGCTCGTCGGCGGGTTCACCGTGATCCCGCAGGTATTGGTGCCGCTGGCCGCGGAATTGGCACCGCCGGAGAAGCGGGCTTCGGTGGTCGCCGGGGTCCAGATCGGGTTGATGACCGGGATCATCGGCTCCCGGGTGATCGGCGGCGCGGTCGGCGAAGCGGCCGGCTGGCGTGCGGTGTATCTGCTCGCGGCCGTGCTGACCGCGGCCTCCGGACTGGCGACCATCGCACTGGTGCCCCGTGAGCCCGCCCGGGCGAACACCATCGGATACGGGCAATTGCTGGCGTCGCTGCCTCGCTTGCTGCGCGGCGAACCCGTGCTGCGCCAGTCCTGTCTGCTGCACGCGAGTTTGTTCGGTGCCTACAACGCCACCTGGACCTCGCTGGTCCTGGTGCTCACGCACGATCCGTACCGCTTCAGCACCGCGACCGCCGGATTGTTCGGCCTGCTGGGATTGGCGGGCGCGTTCGCCGCGCCGTGGGCGGGCCGGTACATCGACCGGCGCGGCGCGTTGCCGATCGTCACCGCGGCGCTGCTGCTGACGCTGGGCTCAGCGGGTGCCTACGCGCTCGGCCAGGTCTGGCTGGCGTTCCTCGTCGCGGCGATCATCGCGGTCAATATCGCCGTGCAATGGAGCCAGATCGCCAATCAAGCCCGTATTTTCGCCCGGCTCCCCGACGCGCGCAGCCGCGCCAACACCGTCTACATGGTCGCGGTTTTCCTCAGCGGCGCGCTGTGCGCGGCGCTGGCCGCGGCCTGCTACAGCACGTTCGGCTGGCTTGGAGTCTGTGTCCTGCAAGGAATCCTCGCCGTGGCCGGCCTCGCGGTGCTGCCCGCCGCACGCCGTTACGACCGAAATTTCGCCTGAATACCAAGGAGAATGCCAAATGCTCGCCATGCCCCCTGCCGTCACGCAGTTCTTCACCGCGTCCCAATCCGGCGACGCGGACGCCTGGGCCGGCGCGTTCGCCGCCGACGGCGTCTTCCACGATCCGGTCGGCGAGCCGCCGATCGTCGGCCGCGCCGCGATTCGCGAGTTCATCGCGTCGGTGCTGCCGAACTTCAGCCCGTTCCTCGGCCTCACCCCGCGCGAGGCGCACGCCGTCGGCGGATCGGTCGCCGTTTCCTGGAGCGGCGCGGCCGTCACCGGCAGCGGCGTCCCGGTCAACTGGTCCGGCATCAACGTCTACGACCTCGACGAGGACGGCCTGATCAGCGAGGCCCGCGCCTACTTCAACCGGGCGATCTTCCAAGCCCAGCTCACCGGATGACGCCCGGGGCCGGAGCCGGGCGGCTCCGGCCCGTCAGGGCTTGCGGCCCAGAGCGCAAATCCCGCCGCTGAACGAAGGATCGTCCGCCATCCGCGCGCTCGCCGTCGTTTCGCCCGCCTCCGGATGCCAGTCCGACACCCACGCGATGCCCGGCTCCACCAGTTCCAGCCCGGAGAAGAACTCCCCGAACTCGGCCCGCGAGCGGTAGTGGAACGGCGTGCTCGACTTCTGGTACTGCTTGTGGATCGCGTCGCGGCGTTCGCCGTCGTTCGTCGGGACGCCGTCGTCGGTCAGGTGCGAGGACAGGAAGTACGAGCCGGACGGCAGCAGCGACAGGTACTTCTGCACGATCTCCAGCGCCGGCTCGTCGCGGCCGACGAAGTACAGCACTCCGACCATGATCAGGCCGATCGGCCGCTTCGGGTCGAGTACGCCGGTGTCGAGCGCGCGCGGCCAGACGTCGGCCGGGTTGCGCAGGTCGCCCTGCAGCACCGCGTGCCGGTCGGCGACGCCGTCTCGTTCCAGCAGGATCTGCGAATGCGCGACGGCCACCGGCTCGTTGTCGACGTAGACGCAGCGCGCGTTCGGGTTCACCGACGTCGCGATCTCGTGCACGTTGCCGACCGTGGGCACGCCGGAGCCGATGTCGAGGAACTGGTCGATGCCCTGCTCGGCCATGTACCGCACGCCGCGGCCGAGGAACTCGCGGCCGGCCTTGGCGATGGTCTTGATCATCGGAAAGGTCTGGACCGCTTTTTCGCCGAACTCGCGGTCGATGGCCCAGTTGGCGGTGCCGCCGAGGAACCAGTCGTAGATCCGCGCCGCGTTCGGCCGATCGAGGTCGACGCCCTCCGGGGCTTCCGGATCCGGTGCCTGAGTCATCAGCTTCCCCTTCCGTGCGGGTACCAGTGTGCCCACTCGCCGCGGCCGCCCGCCGCCGCCCCCGGCAACCGCCCGAAAATGCCACGCCTGAAGTACATCCGGGCCACTAGGTTGCGAGGGATGCGCATCCTCTTCTCGTTCGTCGGCGGTCGCGGCCATTGGGATCCGATGGCACCGGTCGCGCGAGCGCTCCTCGCACGCGGCCATACCGTAGCTGTCGCGGGCGGCGGTTCGCACGTGCCCGCGCTGGCCAAAGCCGGATTCACGACCTTCGCGGTCAACGAACCACGCGAGGTGGAGGTGACGCGACAGCCGATGCCGCCGGTCGATCCGGCGCGCGACGACTGGGAAATCCGGGAACTGTTCGCCCGCCGTGCGACTCAGGAACACGTGCCGGTGCTGCTGGAGATCGCCCGCGAATGGCGGCCGGACCTGATCGTCCGGGACGAAGTGGACTTCTCCGGCGCGATCGCAGCCGAAGTACTCGGCCTGCCGTGCGCCACCGTCCTGGTGCTCGCCGCCGGAACGTTGCTGCGCAAGGAACTCCTCGCCGAACCGCTCGCCGAGGCCCGCGCCGCGCACGGTCTGCCGGACGACCCGGAGCTCGAAATGCTGACCCGCGGCCAGGTGCTCTCGCCGATCCCGCCGTCCTTTCGCGACCCCAGTTCGCCACTGCCGCCGGGCACTTTCTCGTTCCGCCAGGGAGATCCGGTCTCGCCCCGCCAGCCCGCCGAGAAGCCGCACGTGTACTTCACGCTCGGCACCAACTTCAACCTCGAGTCCGGCGACCTCATCGAGCGCACCCTCGCCGGGTTAGGCCACTTGGACGCCGACGTGACCGCCACTGTCGGCACCCAGATCGACCCCGCCGAGTTCGGACCGCAACCACCGCACGTCCACGTGGAACGGTTCGTCCCGCAGGCCGAACTGTTGCCTCGCCTCGATTTGATGATCTCGCACGCCGGGTCCGGCAGCGTGATCGGCGCGCTTTCGCACGGCCTGCCCTCGCTGCTTTTCCCGATGGGCGCCGACCAGCCCGGCAATGCCCGCCGCTGCACCGCGCTGAACGTCGGGCTCGCGCTCGACCCGGAAACGTCCACACCGGACGAAATCCGCCAAGCCGCCGCGAAAGTACTCGCCGACCCCAGCTATCGCGAGGCCGCGCAACGCATGCAGGCGGAGATCAACGCCCTGCCCGCCGCCGAGGAGACCGTGCCCGTGCTCGAAGCGCTGGTCACATCATCTGCGAACGGTAGCTTTCCGCCAGCTCCTTGAGGAACTGCCGCGTCTCGCCCCGTTCCAAGGCGGCGCCGCGCAGCCGGTCCCACGAGTCCACGAAGATGTTGAAGTCCTTCACGTCGTCGAGGTACAGCCCGCCCGCGGAGTGTTCGATGTAGACGAAGTCGCGCGTGCGGTCCGGGAACCGCATGATCGTGAAGTCGTTGGGCACCGCGGCGAGCTTCGCGCCGAACGGCAGCACGTGCACGTACACCCGAGGGTGCCGATCAAGCGCCAGCAGGTGCTCCACCTGGTCCAGCATCACCGCGGGCGCGAACCCGCCGGGCGCGCGGCGCAGCGCGCCCTCGCTGATGATGAACCGGTAGTACGGCGGCTGCTGCTGGTCGAACACCGCCTTGCGGTCGAGCCGGTTGCGCACGAGCGACGTGACGTCGGTGGCTCCCGCCTCGGTGAACTGCTTGAGCATGTAGTGCTCGGACTGCAGCGGCCCCGGCACGCGCTCGCCGTGCCAGGTGAGGATTTCCGCGGCGGCGGGCTCGAGGTCGGTGAAGGTGCGGAACCAGTGCGGCACCACCGACCGGTAGCCCGACCAATGGCCGCGCTGCCCGGCCGCGGCCCGGGCCAGGTTCATCAGAGTGTCGGCTTCTTCGCCGTTGATCCCGAACGCGTTCAGCATGGTCCGCACATCTCCGAGCTTGACCCCCACCGCACCGGACTCGATCTTGTTGACCTTGCCCTGGGTGCAGCCGAGTACCTCGGCGACTTGCTGCTGCGTCATCTTCGCGGCGTTTCGAGCATGCCGGAGCTCGTTGCCGAGCTGCTTGCGGCGCGAGGTGACGGTGCTCGCCATCTCCCCTTGCTCTCCTGAACACTACTGCCGACGGGCTTTCCGCCGGACCGCGAACTACGAACCACCCAGGCCACTGCGACCCAACGGAGTTCGATGATGACACCCGGCAGCGTTTCAGGAAATGCACGGGAACGCCAGTCACCCGGCATGTCACCCTGCCGGAGCAGTGGATTCCGGGCGCCGCGGACATCTCGGCTACTCCATTCGGACTAAGAGGAGACTTCCGGGCACAGCTGCACAGCTGAGGCCCCACGTCGGCGGCATGGGCGGCATAGTGTCGGCGTGATCGATCGATCCCCTGGCGCGGCTAGCGTCAAACAGCTGGCAGAGGGCGCGTTCGGCTATGTCCAGCCCGACGGTTCCTGGTTCATCAACAACTGCGGCTTCGTCGCCGCCGACGGGCACGCTGTGCTTATCGACACATGCGCGACCGAACGGCGTACGCGCGCACTCCTTTCGGCCGTCGGCGACACCGTCGGCCCGGTCACGACGCTCGTCAACACGCATCACCACGGTGACCACACCAACGGCAACTACCTCGTCGGCGGAGCCACCGTCGTCGGCCACCGCAAGACCCGCGAGGCGCTGCTGGCCGACGGGATCCAGCGGTACGAAGGAGTCTTCACCGACAGCGATTGGGGCAACCTCGAACTGCGCGTGCCCGACCTGGTCTTCGACGACACCGTCACTCTCTACGCCGGACAGACCCGGATCGACCTCATCCACCCCGGCCACGCCGCGCACACCACCAACGACGTCCTGGTCTGGCTGCCCGAGCAGCGCTTGCTCTACTCGGGCGACCTGGTGTTCAACGGCGGCAGCCCGTTCGCGCTGATGGGGTCGGTCGCCGGCTGGCGGGCCGCGCTGAACGTGATCCGCGAACTCGACCCGGCGGTCATCCTGCCCGGCCACGGCCCGGTGTGCGGACTCGAAACGGTGGACTTGGTCGACGACTACCTGGAGTTCGTCCAGCGCACGGCGGAAACCGGCAAGGCGGCCGGGCGCTCGCCGCTGGAGCAGGCGAAGGCGACCGACCTCGGCCGGTTCGCCGAGCTGACCGAACAGGAGCGCCTCGCCGGGAACCTGCACCGGGCGTACGCCGAACTCGACGGCGAAGGGTGGGGTGTGCCACTCGATCCGGTGGCTCCGCTGAAGGACATGCTGGCCTGGAACGGGGGCCCGATCCGCTGCTTCTCGTGAGCACCGGTTTTGTGGCTAGGCTCGGAATCCGGCAGAGGTTTTCGGAAAGGTTTCGGATGAGCAAGAAGGCGAGCATCGGGGTCACCGGCCTCGCGGTCATGGGCCGCAACCTGGCGCGGAACCTGGCCCGGCACGGGCACACGGTCGCCCTGCACAACCGCTCCGAGGAGCGCACCCGCTCGCTCGTCGAGCAGTTCGGCGACGAGGGCGACTTCATCCCGGCGTACTCCGCGCAGGAGTTCGTCGACGCGCTGGAGCGGCCGCGGCAGATCGTGATCATGGTGAAGGCGGGCGGCCCGACCGACGCCGTCATCGAGGAGTTCGCGCCGCTGCTCGAGCCGGGCGACGTGATCGTGGACGCGGGCAACGCGCACTTCGCGGACACCCGCCGCCGCGAGCAGGCGCTGCGCGAACGCGGCCTGCACTTCGTCGGCACTGGTGTGTCCGGCGGCGAGGAAGGCGCGCTGCACGGGCCGAGCATCATGCCCGGCGGGTCGAAGGAGTCCTACGAGTCGCTCGGCCCGCTGTTCGAGGACATCTCGGCGAAGGTCGACGGCGAACCGTGCTGCACGCACGTCGGCGCGGACGGGGCCGGGCATTTCGTCAAAATGGTGCACAACGGCATCGAGTACGCCGACATGCAGCTGATCGCGGAGTCGTTCGACCTGCTCCGCGGCGCGGCGGGCTACTCGCCGGCGGAGATCGCCGACGTCTTCGGCACCTGGAACACCGGGCGGCTCGACTCGTACTTGATCGAGATCACCGCGCAGGTGCTCAAGCACGTCGACGGCGCGTCCGGCAAGCCGTTCGTCGACGTGGTCGAGGACGCGGCGGAGCAGAAGGGCACCGGCCGCTGGACCGTGCAGATCGGGCTCGACCTGGGCGTGCCCATCAGCGGCATCGCGGAAGCGGTCTTCGCACGGTCGCTGTCCGGGTCCACGGGGCTGCGTTCGGCCGCGCGCGGCTTGGGCGGCCCGACGCGCACGCCGCTGACCGGGTCTGCGCTGGAGACCTTCGCGGACGACGTCGAGCAGGCGCTGTACGCGTCGAAGGTGGTCGCGTACGCACAGGGCTTCAATCAGATCCAGGCCGGTGCGGCGGAGTACGGCTGGGACATCGACCTGGGCCGGGTCGCGTCGATCTGGCGCGGCGGGTGCATCATCCGGGCGAAGTTCCTGAACGACATCACGTCCGCTTACGCCGCAGAGCCGGGTCTCCCGACTCTGCTGACCTCCGGCGGTTTCCGGGCAGCGGTCGAAAACGCGCAGGACTCGTGGCGTTCGGTGATCTCGACGGCGGTCCGCCTTGGCATCCCGACGCCCGGCTTCTCGACCGCCCTGGCGTACTACGACGGCCTCCGCGCGGACCGGCTGCCGGCCGCACTGGTGCAGGGACAGCGCGATTTCTTCGGCGCGCACACCTACCGGCGGGTCGACCGTCCGGGCTCGTTCCACACCCTGTGGGCCGGGGACCAGTCTGAGGTCGAAGCCTGATTTTTGGCGCCGCAGAAGGGCTCTCCCCTCTTTGAGGGGAGAGCCCTTCGCTATATCAGGGTCAAGATGAACAGCACCGCGAGCGCGACGGCGATCATTTTTGCAACGTGCTGAGAATTTCCGCGAGGAATTCCTTGATCTTCGTTTCGGCCTGTTCCTTGTCGACCCCCAGTGCGGCAAGGACTTCGTAGCCCGCGCCCTCGCCCTGTTCCAGCAGGGCGAGGAGGATGTGCTCGGTGCCGATGTAGTTGTGCCCGAGCCGCAGCCCCTCGCGCAGGGTGAGTTCGAGCGTCTTCTTGCCCGCCGGAGCGAACGGCACCTTCTCCGGCACCTGGTCGACCGGCTCCGGCAGCTTCGCCACGGCGGCTTCCCTGACCGCGTCGAGAGTGATCCCCTGCGCGACGATCGCGCCGGCGGCCAGCGCGTCGGGCTCGGAAAGCAGGCCGAGCAGCAGGTGAACGGTGTCGATCTCGGGGCTCTTGCCGTCGATGGCCGCCTGCTGAGCCGCGACGACGACGTGCCGCGCCCGGTCGGTGTAGCGGCCGAACATCCGTTGTATTCCGCCGGATGAATCGTCGCTCTTCGGCACGAATCTCTTCTGGGCGGCTTGTTTGGTTACGCCCATACTGGCCCCGATGTCGGTCCAGGAAGCCCCGCTGCGCCGCGCCTGGTCGACGAAGTGGCCGATCAGGTGGTCCGCGACGTCGCCGAGATGCTGGCCGACGTACACGGCGTCGGTGAGCTGGGCGAGAGCGTCTTTGTCGTTGTTCGCCTTGATGGCGCTGATGAGGTCGTCGAGTTTCACTGAGTCGGTCATGGCGTCAACTGTAGGTTGACGATTGAGGTGCGTCAACCCTTGGTTGACCAGGTAGGTGCACTCAGGCGAACGGCAACCCCACGTAGTTCTCCGCCAAACTCGTCGCCGCCGCCCTCGACGAAGCCGTGTATCGCAGTTGCGACAGCTGCAGCCGCTGAGCGAAAGCGTCCGCCCCCGGGTCGACATGCAGCATCGTCGTCATGAACCACGAAAAGTGCTCCGCCCGCCACACCCGCCGCAGGCAAGTGTCCGAATAGGACTCCGCCAGCGACGAATCCCCTTGCAGCAAAGCGACCAAAGCCCGCGACAACGCCACGACATCCGCGACAGCCAGGTTCATCCCCTTGGCCCCAGTCGGCGGCACGATGTGCGCCGCATCGCCAGCCAGGAACAAGCGGCCGTGGCGCATGGGTTCCGTGACGAAGCTGCGCATCGGCGTGATGCCCTTGTCCAGGATCGGCCCCTCCTGCAGAGTGAACTCCCCGTCAACAGCCAGGCGCGTCGACAGTTCCGCCCAGATCCGGTCATCCGACCAGTCCGCCAGGTTCTCCGCCGGGTCAACCTGCAGGTACAGCCGCGTGACGTCCGGGGAACGCATGCTGTGCAAGGCAAAACCCCGCGGATGATGGGTGTAGATCAGCTCCTCGTGCGACGGCGGCGTCTGCGCCAGCACCCCCAGCCAAGCGAAGGGGTACTCCCGCTCGAAAGTAGTCAGCACACCGTCCGGAATGGACGGACGCGAGACACCGTGGAAACCGTCGCAGCCCGCCACGGCGTCGCATTCCAGAGTTTGCCAGGCACCAGAGGAATCCCGGTAGCGCACAACAGGGCGCGAGGTATCCAAAGAGGACAGTGAAACTTCCGAAACCTCGAAGTGCAGCGGAAGATCCGCGGCCTCGTGCGCGTCCACGAGGTCCTTCACGATCTCCTGCTGGCCGTACACCGTGATCGCCTTGCCGGTCAGCTCGGTGAGCGCAATACGATGGTCGGCACCGTCGAATCGGAGCGAGAAACCCTCGTGCGGCAAGCCTTCCGCTGCCAACCGGCCACCAAGACCGATCTCCGTGAGCAGGTCGACTGTCGGTTGCTCGCACACCCCGGCGCGCACGCGTTGCCGCACGTACTCGCGGTCGCGGGCTTCGAGCACGACAGCCTCGACCCCGGCCTGGTGCAGCAAATACGACAGCAGCAGCCCGGCCGGGCCGGCACCGATCACGGCGACCTGCGTGCGCAACGGAACCTCCGATCAAGCCGCGGTGCGCGACTTCAGGTGTGCTTTCAGATCGAACGAGCTGGCTTCCAAATCCGCGTACGCCGGATGCGGGTCGGCGGCGAACAACCGGCGCGCGGCGATGTGGTCCGGCGCGCGGTTGACCGATTCGACGGCGATCAGCACGTCGTCGCGGAAGGACAGCACGGAGAACTTCCCGGCGTCCCGATCACCGGTGACCACGGTCCGGTCGGCGGCTCCGAGAATGCCCGCGATCTGCAGTTTCGCGCCGGTCTGGTCGGTCCAGAACCACGGCAGGCTGTCGTAGCGGGCCGGTTCCCCGGCGATCGCCGCGGCCACCGATCGTGCCTGGTCAACGGCGTTCTGCACGGATTCCAGCCGAGTCGCGGCACCGGCCTGCACGCACGGGAAGCACGCGCAGTCGCCGATCGCGAAGATCTTCGGATCCTCGGTACGCAGGTGTTCGTCGACCACAACGCCATTGCGCACCTCAAGCCCAGCCGCCTCGGCGAGCGCCGTCTCCGGCAGCACGCCGACCGCGACGACCACGAGGTCCGCGGGCAGCCGTCGCCCGTCGGAGAGTTCAACCGACTCCACGCGACCAGACCCGTGCAGCGCGGTTACGCCGACACCCAGCAACAGCGTGTGCCCGGCCGCCCGGTGATGTTCGGCGAAAAATTCCGAGATCTCCGGCGACGCGACCCGCGCGAGCAGCCGGTCCTGCGCCTCCACCACGGTTACCGGACGGCCGGCGTGCGCGGCGAACTCCAGCCCGATGAACCCGCCGCCGATCACCACGACGTCGCCAGCCGCGTCCAGCGAAGCCCGCAGCCGGTCGGCGTCCGCGCGCGTGCGCAGCGTCAGGACGCCTTCGAGGTCGGCGCCCGGCACCGGCAGCGCACGATTGCGCGCTCCGGTGGCCAGCACCAAATGGTCGTAACTGAGCTCCGTACCGTCTTCGAGCCGGACCTCCGCCGCGTCGCGGTCGATCGCGGCGACCCGGCCGCGGACCAGCTCGATCTCCTTCTCGGCGAAGTAATCCTCGGGCCGCAACACCAGCTGCTCGACGCCCGCGCTGCCCGCCAGATACGCCTTCGACAGCGGCGGCCGCTGATACGGCACCCCCGGCTCGTCGCCGACGAGAACCACGCGGCCGGCGAACCCCTTGTCGCGCAAGGACGCCGCGGCCTGGAACCCGCTTTGCCCACCGCCGACGACGAGAACGGTCTCAGTGCTCATCTCGCTCCTCCCGACATCTCGGGCTCCATCTGAGCACACCTCAGCCAAGATCGTCGAGGAGCAGCGGTCACACCCGCTGCAGGAACGCGATCGCGTCCGCCGCCTCGACCGCGTCGAACGGGAGATACCCGCGTCCGTCGCCGGTCCGCGCGGGCAGCTCCGGGTCGATTCCGGCGGTTTCGACCAGTTCACGGTCCTGAACTGTCGCGGCCAGATACGCCTGCAGCGTCCCGGGCGCGGGCTCCCCTACCGCATCGGAAGAGCCGAAATCGGTGGCAATGAACACATACCGGTCACCAAGCCGGTCAGTGACCTGCGCGCCCGCGCTCCACCACCGCCCACCCATCATCGAAGCCGCGCGTCGCTGCAGGTGCTGGTTGTGCGCGGAGACGAACGTGTCCGGCAGCGCGAGCAGGTTGTCCGCCATCATCGCGTCGCGCTGCGCCCCGAGCCTGCCCATCCGTTCCGGCGAGGTGTCGGCCATCAGCGAGTGGTAGCGGCAGAGCCCGACCGCGGTCCGGGCGAGCAGATCGCCGCCGTCGGGCAACGCCGGTCGTGCGCGTTTGAAGTGGCCGGCGAGATCGTCGGCGACCAGCCGAAGCTCCCGTGCGTAAGGACTGTCCCCTTTGGACTTCGCCCCGTCCCACATCGCCGCTTCGTCCGCCCACGCCGCGTCCTCGCCGGCCAACCGCTCGATGGTGGCGACGTCGTGGGGCACGTCGTCAAGATGCTTGGCCAGAAAGCCATGCAGTTCGGTGAGTACCGCGCGCGGGCTGGGCGCGCTCGCCATCTCGAGCGGAGCGTCGAAACCGTGGAAATGGACCTGGTCTTCGGTCGGCCGGCCAGCGTTGTAGTCGCGCAGCCACTCGACCAGCGCGCGGTTCGACGGGAACGCCCCGAAACCGTGGCTGAACCCGGTGGCCAGCACCTTGTCGAGATCGCCTTCGCCAGTGGTCACGTAGTGGTCGACCAGGCGTCCGGCCAGGCAGTCGCTCTCCAGCGCGATCGAACGGTAGCCGTGTTCGAGGACGAGGTGCTGGAAGATTTCGTTGCGGAACAAGGGGAACGCTTCGGTCCAATGCGTGGGCTCGCCGAGACCCAGCAGAGTCGGCGAACGGTGCGCGAGGAAGTCGTCAAAGGTCTGCATTGCTTTGACCGTATCGTTGAACTCTCAGTTGGCACTTCTGCTCAACTCACCTGGTTGAATGGGGAGGAACCCTCAAACCGGAGGTGACATGCGGCCGAAGGACCTCGCCCGGGAGCACGGCTTGTCGACCCAAGCCGTCCGCAACTACGAGGAGGACGGCATCCTCCCGCCCGCCGAACGCGGACCGCAGGGCTACCGGACATACACCGAACACCACGCGCAAGCGCTGCGCGCCTTCCTCGCCCTGCGCCCCGGCTTCGGCCACGCTCGCGCGGCAGCGATTCTGCGGGCGGTCAACGAGCGTTCGGAAGACACCGCATTCCAGCTGATCGACGAGGCCCACGCCGAGCTGTTGCGCGACCGCGGCACGCTCACCGAAGTCGAGCACGCGCTGCGAAACCTGACGCAGGAACCGGACGCACGCCAGACTGTGCCCTCCATCGGCGCGCTCGCGCACCAGCTGTCCGTGCACCCCGCCACGCTGCGCAAATGGGAAGCCGCCGGGATCCTCCAACCGGAGCGAGACCGAGCCGGAAACCGCCGCTACCCACCGGCCGCAGTGCGCGACGCCCGCCTAGCCCACCAGCTACGCCGCGGCGGCTACCCCCTGGCCCGAATCGCGGCAGTGCTGGAGCAGGTCCGACACGCGGGCGGGGTCGCGCCGCTGGAAGAAGCCTTGCGTACCTGGCGTTCCCGGCTCACCGCCCGAGCACACGCGATGCTGGACGGGGCTGCTCAGTTGTCGCGTTACCTCACGTGATCACTCCGGCAGCTGATCGTCCGGCAAAAGAGGCCGCATGAACGTCCGCCGGTACCGGATCACGCACCCGCTCTCGTCCCGGATCCGATCCGCCGCCACGAACTCCGGGTCCACTCCGAACAGTGTCCGGTACCGCTCGTACGCGGCCAGGCTTTCGAAGCTGAACAGCGCCCGGGCCTCGTCGCTGGCCCCTTCCGCGGGCAGGAAATACCCGTGGTGCACCCCGCCCTCGCGCCGGACCAGGCGCATCCACTCGGCGGCGAACCGTTCGAAGTCCGCGATCTTCTCCGGGTCGATCACGTAGTCGACCACGCAGGTGATCACGAACGACCCCAGACCCGCTCCGCCGTCGAAACGATCAGCTCCAGCTTCCGCAGCTGCTCGCTGGCGGTCAGATCGTTTCCCTCCTCAGTGGACGAAAACCCGCACTGCGGCGACAAGCACAGCTGGTCGACGTCCACATACCGCGACGCTTCCTCGATCCGCCGCACCAGCGCGTCCGGGTCTTCCAGCTCCGGCCGCTTGCTGGTCACGAGCCCGAGCACGACCCGCTTTCCCTTCGGCACGAAGCGCAACGGCTCGAACCCGCCGGAGCGTTCGTCGTCGTATTCCAGGAAGAAGCCGTCCACCGCCAGCTCGCCGAACAGCGCCTCGGCGACGAACTCGTAGCTCCCGGACGCCACCCACGACGAGCGGAAATTGCCTCGGCACAGGTGCGTCGTCACGGTCAGGTCGTCCGGTTTCCCAGCCAGCGCGGCGTTGATCGTCGAGATATTGCGCAGGTGCATGGTGTCCGGGTCGCTGCCCATGCGCGCGACGAGTTCGCGCTGCTTCGGGTCGTTGAGATACGCGAGGCTGGTGTCGTCCAGCTGCAGATACGTGCAGCCCAGCGCGTTCATCGCACGCAACTGCTCCGCGTACGCCGCGCTGAGGTCGGCGAAGAACTCGTCCAGCTCCGGGTACACGGTCTCGCTGACCGCCGCCCGGCCGCCGCGGTAATAGACCATGCTCGGCGACGGGATGGTCAGCTTCGGCGTGATGCCCGGGTCGGTGTGCGCCTTCAGGAACTCGAAGTGGTCGGCGAAGATCGGCTCGGCGAGGCGCACCTTGCCGTCGACCTGCAGGCCCGGCGGGCTGAACTCCAGGTCGCCCGCGAGATTGTGGAATTTCACGTGCAGCCGCTCGTCGCTGCGCGAGACGCCGCCGAGCGCGTAGATGAAGTCCATGTGCCAGGAGGAGCGACGGAACTCGCCGTCGGTCGCCGATTCGAGGCCGGCCGCCTTCTGCATCTTCACGACGTCGCGGATCGCGTCGTCCTCGACGGCTCGCAGCTGTTCGGCGGAGATCTCCCCCGCCGCCTGGTCGCGCCGCGCTTCGCGCAGCACCGCCGGCCGCAGCAGGCTCCCTACATGATCGGCACGGAACGGAGGTCGTGCAGTCATGTCTGGCATGGTCACACACAAACCGGCGGTATGTGCAGCGCATAATCCGGCAGGACCAACCAGAAGGAGCCGCTCATGACCAAAGCCGCGCACCCGGTCGACCGGGGCCTTCCCGCCGGACGGCTGCTTCTGCTCGGACTGCAGCACATGGCGATCATGTACACCGGCTGCATCGCCGTTCCGCTGGTCATCGGCAGCGCGCTGCACCTGGACAACGCGTCGATCGCACTGCTGGTGAACGCGGACCTGTTCGTCGCCGGACTGGCCACTTTGGTCCAGTCGGTCGGCATCGGGCGGCTGTTCGGCGTCCGGCTGCCGGTGGTCGCCGGCGCGACGTTCACCGTGGTCAACCCGATGATCCTGATCGCCGCGCAGTACGGCATCACCGCGGTGTACGGCGCGATGATCGCCTCCGGCGTCTTCGGCCTGCTGATCGCCCGGCCGTTCGCCGCGCTGATCCGGTTCTTCCCGCCGCTGGTGTCCGGGACGTTGCTGCTGGTCATCGGCATCTCGCTGCTCGGCCCCGGCACGGCGATGATCGGCGGCCACGACACCGGGGACCCGTCCTACGGCGATCCGGCGAACCTCGGGCTTGCGTTCGGCGTGATCGCGCTGGTGGTGCTGTTCACCCGGGTGCTGCGCGGGTTCCTCGGCCAGATCGGTCCGCTGGTCGCGCTGATCGCCGGCGTGCTGATCGCGATCCCGCTCGGCCGCACGCACTTCTCCGGCGTCGGCGACGCGAGCTGGTTCGGGCTGGCCTCGCCGTTCCACTTCGGAGCGCCGACGTTCCCGGTCGCCGCCGTGGTGTCGATGTGCGTGGTGATGCTGGTGTCCTTCACCGAAACCACCGCCGACCTGATCGCCGTCGGCGAGATCACCGGCCGCCCGGTCACGCCGTCCGATCTCTCCCGCGGCCTCGCGACCGACGGACTGTCCGCGATCTTCGGCGGCTTCATGAACTCCTTCCCGGACACCGCGTTCGCGCAGAACGTCGGCTTGGTGCAGATGACCGGCGTGCGCAGCCGCTGGGTGGTCGCCACGACCGGCGGCATGCTCGTGGTGATGGGCCTGGTGCCGAAGATCGGCGCGTTCATCGCCGCGATCCCGGAACCGGTGGTCGGCGGCGTCGCGGTGGTGATGTTCGCGATGGTCGGGGTGGTCGGCGTGCAGACCCTCAAGAAGGTCGACTTTTCCGGCAATCACAACGCTTTCGTGGTTTCCGTAGCACTCGGCGTCGGCCTGCTGCCCGCTTTTGGCCTCGACCGCTTCGGCAACTCGGTGTTCTTCCAGCACTTTCCCGCCTGGCTGCGCACGATCTGCGGCAGCCCGATCACCGTCGCCGCGGTACTGGCCTTCGTACTGAACCTGCTGTTCAACCACCTTGGCCGGAAGCGGGAGGAAGACCTGCTGCCGTAAGCAACCGGTCGGCGAGCTGCACGCCGATCCCCGGTTCGATCGGCCTGCTCAGCAACACCCGCAGATACAGCGGAGCGAGCACGTAGTCCAGCAGCTCCTGCAGGTCCAGCGCGGGCTCGCCACGAGCCGCGGCCGCAGTCAGCATCTGCTCCAGGTCCTCGCCACGCGACAGCAGATGCTCGATCGGATCAGCGTTGGTCCCGATGAAGGTGATCAACGCCCGAACCAGCACCGCGCCATCCGGATCCGCGAGCGCGCGCTCGACCGCCGTCGCCCACTGCTCGACGTCGCCCCGCAGCGACCCGGTGTCCGGCACCGGCGACGTCAGGCTCAACCGAGCGACCGCGGCGTCGAGCAGCACGCTCGCGCAACTGCCCCAGCGCCGGTAAACGCTGGTCGGATTCACCCCTGCCCGCTCCGCGATCTGCGGTACCCCCGCAGTCGTCTCCCCCTCCGCGAGCAGCTCAATCACCGCACGGTGCACCGCTTCGCGCACCCGCGCGCTGCGTCCGCCCGGCCGAGTCATCCCGCCATCCTAAAGCAAAGGGGGTGGCCTTAATGCCGGAAGTGTGCGTAACCTAAAGGCAAATCCATTGGCCTTAAGGAGCTCCGAGATGGTCAGCAAGATCCAGCCCGCCGAACGCGAGGCCCTGCTCGCCGAACCGATCATCAGCGTCCTGAGCGTGACCGCGGAGCCCGGCCGCGCACCGCTCACCACCCCGATCTGGCACCAGTACACCCCCGGCGGCGAGGTCACCGTGCTCACCTCGCCCGGTGCCCGGAAGACGAAACTGATCGAAGCCGCCGGCCGCTTCGCCCTGTGCGTGCAAGACCCGAAGACCATCCGCTACGCGACCGCCGAAGGCCCCGTCACCGGCGTCCGCGCAGTCACCGAAGAGGAGCGTCTAGAGATGGCGCGCCGATACCTGCCCGAGGACGCGGCGCTCGCCTACGTCAAAGCCACTCCCGAACAGAGCCACAATGTCGTGATCTCCATGCGCCCCGAACGCTGGAACACCGCGGATTTCAGCGACCTGACCGACGAACTCTCCTGACCCCCTCCAAGGGTCGGCTCCGTCCCCTCTCCGCCGGAGCCGACCCTGGAACCCCTTGTCCCCCAACCCTTCCCCGGTACCGCCGTTCGGCCGCACACCCCGATCATGCCCGGTTTCCCTAGTTGCCCCGGCCGTTCGGGCACTCCTTTCCTCGTCCTATTCGGCCCAGCAGCCAAAAGCCCCACCCCCTGCTTTCCGCCATTGCACCACTGTTCTGGACCATGCCACCTTGTGCCGGAAAAGACCTTCGAGCAGAAGAGGGCGCATGGACGGCACTTCCCTCATTCTCAATGCCGCCGAACGGACCAGAGCCGCCGAACTTTTGGCCAGGTTCACCGACAGCTACGAAAATTCACTCACTAGTCGCCCGATCGCCCCTGACGCAGACCGGGAAACCCTGGCCAAACTGCTGGCCGAACCTTTCCCGGAAGAAGGCCTTGGCGTAGAAGCTTTCTTCGCTGACGTCGTAGACCGGATCGTGCCCTACACCACCACGATCGCCCACCCACGCTTCCTCGCCTACGTACAGGGCCCGCCCACCGGCATCGGCCCCTACGCCGAAGCGATCGCCGCAATCCTGAACCAGAACTGCAACCTGTGGCAGATTTCCCCCGCCGCCAACGTGATCGAACGCTCCGTCATGGACTGGCTCACCACCCTCTTCGCCCTGGGCCCGTCCTCCGGAGGCATCCTCACCAACGGCGGTTCCGGAGCCACTAAGGACGCGATCACCGCCGCCATCGCCGACCGCAGACCAGACTTCCGCGAACACGGCCTGCAAGATAACCGCGCCCCTCTTGTGCTTTACACCTCCGACGAAGCACACCGCAGCGTCGTCAAAGCCGCCACCCTCTTGGGAATCGGCCTAGCCAACGTCCGCACAATCCCGACCGACGACCATTTCCAACTCCGCGTCGACCTGCTAACCCAAGCAATCACCGACGATCGGGCGGCCGGAAAAGAACCGTTCTGCATCGTAGCCACCGCAGGCACGGTAACCACGGGCTCGATAGACCCCATCGGCCCCATCGCGGACCTCTGCGCACAAGAAAATCTCTGGCTACACGTAGACGGCGCATACGGAGCCCTATTCGTCCTAGCCGATTCAACCCGCGACGCGCTACTTCCGTTGTCCCGCGCGGATTCCATCACCCTGGACCCGCACAAGCTGCTCTTCGCCCCGCTCGAAGCAGGAGCCCTGCTAGTCAAGGACATGGCGAAACTACGCGCAGCCTTCGCCTTCTCCTCGTCGTCGTCCTACCTCACCGCAATCGACGACGCCCACCTGCTCGACTACATGGACCACGGACCACAACTTTCCCGCAGCTTCAAGGCTTTGAAGGTCTGGGCCGCACTGCGCACCTTCGGCGTAGGAGCCTTCCGAACAGTCACCGAACGCTGCCTAACCCTGGCCACCCGCCTAGGCTCACACATCGCCGCCGCCCCCGGCTTAACCTTGATGAACCCGGTGACGCTCACCGCAGTCTGCATCCGAATGCCCGGCCGCAATGCCGAAGCACACGCAGAACTCCTCACGAGACTGCACGAAGAAGGCACCGCGATGCTAGGCCCCGCAAGAATTCGCGGCCAAGCCTGCGTCCGCGCCTGCATCACAAACCACCGCACCACCGAAGCCGACATCGACCTACTAGCCAGCCGCCTAACCGCCCTGGCCACCCCCTGACCAGTTCCGTGAGGGCCACCTTGAGGGACTCTGAGTCCCTCAGGGTTCCCCTCACGACCCGCCGAAGTCCGTGAGGGGAACCTTCACAGACCCAGATTCCCTCAAGGAGCCCTTCACAGCCCGCCCCATCTCCGCGACACACCCAACGCGGCATTCGGTGCATCCCGCGCACCCAACCGTGGCGTCGCGGTGCATCCCACGCACCCACCGCGACGCTCGGTGCATCCCACGCACCCAACGCGGCATTGGTTGCGTCCCACGCACCCAATGCGGCATTCGGTGCGTCACATGCACCCAACGCCACATTGGGGCGCAAGCCCCACCTTCACCCGCCAACCGCCGCCGGTGCACCCAACTATCGAGGCACCCAGCCCCTCCCCCGCACCCCGATACGAAGCCTCCCTGCGGTTCGGGGGTGCTTGTCAAGGCATCTTTCCCGCCTTGACAAGCACCCCCGAACCGTCAGCACAATCAACCTTCGGGGTGCCCCACGCAACCAAGGGGCAAGGTCGCCGCCAGGCGACGAGCCGAAACTCACCCCACATGCACCAACGGCCTCCGCTGCGGATCCGGCTCCGCCCGACGCAGCACCTCCCGCGTAACCGGAGGCACATCCCCATCCCCAAAAAACAAATACCGCCCCAAGAACTTAAA
This sequence comes from Amycolatopsis albidoflavus, assembly GCF_039525725.1. Lineage (NCBI taxonomy): Bacteria > Bacillati > Actinomycetota > Actinomycetes > Pseudonocardiales > Pseudonocardiaceae > Amycolatopsis > Amycolatopsis albidoflavus. The sequence goes on along the minus strand of NZ_BAAAHV010000031.1, from coordinate 190,831 downwards.
CGGATTCCCCTCCGTCCAAGCAAAGTAAATATGCGGCCGCTCCCCAGTCTCATCCCGCAGATGCAGCAAAACCGCCGCAATAGCATTAGCAATAGACGGACTCTTCATCCGCAAAATCCGATACCCAGCCCGCTTCTCCCCATGCACCCGCAACGTAGTCTCAAAATCCGAAGCATCCGAAATAGTAACCTCAAGAAAGAACAACGCACTGTCCCGAGGAATATGATTGTCCTCCCGCGCCTCCCGCTCCTTCTCCCGATACTCCTCCTCATCCCGAGCATCCGGCTCATTAGCAATAATCCGAACCGCCCCAGACCGCACGGCCTTGTCCACGATCCGCTGCGCCGCCGCGTCGAACTCAACCTTCTCGACCCGCAACTCCAACGACCGAGTAGCCCGAGAGATCAACGAGGTCAACACAATCGCCCCAATAAAGAACCCAGCGATCTTCACCCCCTCCGGCCGCTCCACCACATTAGCGATCGTCGTGTACAAAAACACCACAGTGATCGCCAGATAACCCCAAAACGCCCGCTGCTTAAGCCGCCGAGCAGACAGCGTAACCGCCACCGAAGCAGACGAGATCAACACCAAAACCCCAGTAGCATACGCCCCACCCTGAGCCTCGACATCAGCATCAAAGATCAACGTAATAACAAACGCAATAACCGAAACCACGATCACCAACGGCCGAGTAGCCCGAGCCCAGTCCGGAGCCATCCCATACCGCGGCAAATACCGAGGCACGATATTCAGCAATCCAGCCATCGCCGAAGCCCCAGCAAACCACAAAATCGCAATGGTACTAGCGTCATAAACAGTACCAAAACCATCCCCAAGATAACTATGCGCCAGATAAGCCAACGCCCGCCCGTTAGCCTTCCCGCCAGCCTGAAACTCCCGCTGCGGAATCAACACCGCAGTAGCAAAACTGGACGTAATCAGAAACGCGCTCATGATCAACGCCGCGGTAACGAGCAACCGCCGAGTATTCCGAATCCGCCCAACCGGATCAGCCTCAGTATCCCCACGAGACCCCCGGACCAGCGGCATCACCGAAACCCCGGTCTCAAACCCCGACAACCCGAGCGCAAGCTTGGGAAACACCACCAGCGCAACCCCAACCATCATCCAAGGATTGGGATGCTCGCTGACCAGCAAGTTCTGCCAGTCCACAATCAACTGCGGCGCCCCGAACACATGCGCCAACGCGACAACCACCACCACGACGTTCAACGCGAGATAAACCCCGACGAGAACGACCGCGACCCCGATAGCCTCAGCGAACCCCTTGAGAAAAACCGCCCCCAGCAACGCGATGAGCACCAACGTGATCCAGACCTGCCCGCCATGCAGCGCAGCCGGAACAAACGGATTCTCAATAACATGCGCAGTCGCATCCGCCGCCGACAACGTCACCGTGATGACGAAGTCCGTAGCCGCAAACCCAAGCAGCGCAAGCACTAACAGCTTCCCGCCCCACCGGGACAGCAGCTTCTCCAGCATCGCGATCGACCCCTGGCCATGCGGACTCTCCCGCGCGACCCGCCGATAGATCGGCAGCGCCCCAGCAAGAGTCAGCACCACCAGCACCACAGTGGCCAACGGCGACAACACTCCCGCGGCGAGTACGGCAATCCCCGGCTGATATCCGAGCGTGGAGAAGTAGTCGACGCCGGTGAGGCACATGACCTTCCACCACGGCTGTTCGGCCTTTTTGGTCTCCCGCTTGCCACCGGTCATCTGCTGGGCGCGCTTGTGCTCGCCCTCGAGGAGCCAGGCACGCAGCTTTGTATTCGGCACGCGGCCGATCATGCCGGGTTCTACCGCCCGGCGCGGACCACGCTCAGCGGACGCTCAGGGTTTCACCCGGTACACAACTCAGAGACAAATAATGTTCAGGACGCACGGCGGCTCATGGCTGCTCGGCGAAGACGGCTGACTCGAACTCGACGGACCCGAAGGGCTCGACGACGGCTGCGTCGGCGAGGCCGGACCGGTGGTCTCCGGCCGTTCGCTCGACGCCGGATGAGACGGAGCGGAATCAGCCGAGTGAGCAGGCGTGCTGTGCTCGCCGAGCGGGTTGACGTTCACCTTGCTCGAAGGAGCATCCCCGACGCCGACCGTGCCGCCTTCGGTTTCCTCGCCGGTGGGCGTCGGCGGGTTGGTCTCGTCGACGCCGCCAGCGCCACCGGTGCGATCCGGCATCTCGACCACGCGCATCTCGGTGATCCGGGAGGCCCCGTCGCTCGCCGTGGTCCCGTATGAGACGAGCATGGCCGCGGCCCCGCAGCCGACGATCACCGCGAGCATCACCGAAACCATGCGCCACCGGGACCGGGACGGCGGCGGGATCCGTCGTTCGTGTCCTTCGCGCACCAACAGCTCGGCGACCGAAACCTCGTCGTTCACCAGCGAGACCTTTCACCAGGAGTGGCCTATTCCTACCGGATGAGCCCACCGAACGGGTGACAACAGGCGAAACCTTCTACCCTGAGTGCTCACTCTAGCGGGTGTGAATCACAGCGCATTCACAGCTGCTCTTGGCCAAAATCCCAGCATGCCCAGCCACTCTGGACGCATGTCGCTGCGCGAGCCGGATCCGGCACCCCGCCCGGCGCGCAGTGCTGCCACCACGGGAACTCCCCGGAAGTGGCGCTCCTTGACGTGGCTGCGCGGGCAGGCTCCCACCTCCGTCCCGCCCGCCGGAACCACCGACGTCCTCGAACCGGCCGGGGCCGCGGCCCCGACCCGGGCAGGCGGAACCCATTTGGCCGACCTCATCCGATCCCCGCGGCCGACGGCGACGGCGGTGCTGCCGGACAGCGATCCGCTCGACCTCGTCCAGCCCGCGCCCAGAGTTCCGTTCCTGGCCATCCCCGCGACCTGGCGGCCGAAACGAGCCTGGCTCGCCCTCGTCCCCAGCCCGCGGTCCACGCCGTTTACCTTCGGCTACCTCGTTCTCCTCCTCGGCACCTCGCTGCTCATCCGTTTCGCCAGCCCCAAGCTCACCGACAAACTCCTCGCCGTCTCCAGCACCGACGCGCACAACATGGCGCGCCACCCCCTCACCGCGCTTCTGACCAGCGCGTTCTGGATCGCCGACGGCGGCTGGCTGCCGTACGCGGTGATCTTCGCGATCGCGGTCGCCCCGTTCGAGCGCCGCTTCGGCGGGCTCCGGACGGCGCTGGTCTTCTTCAGCGGGCACGTGCTCGCCACGATCGCCACCGAACTGCCGGTCATGGCCCTGATCCACACCGACGTCCTGCCGCATTCCGCGGGCCGCTGGCTCGACATCGGGGTCAGCTACGGCTTCCTCACCACCGCCGGCGTGCTCGTCGCGCTGCTGCGCGGGCGGGCCAGGATCGCCGGGATCGTGGCCCTTGAGCTATTCGTTATCAGCGTTTATGTGACCGACGATCCGGCCAGTCTCGCCTCCGTCGTGACGGTCCTCGGACATGCCTGTGCGGCCCACTTCGGCCTGCTCGTGTGGGGTCCGCGACTGCGCAGCGTGCCCCGCATCGCCCGATAGCACCGCCGTCGGCGTCCAGACGAGTGATGCAAGCGGCTCCCCGTGTGGATATACACAGGCTTCACTCGGTGGTGTAATCGACGGGCCATACGCCGACAAGGGGGATCGGAAGCACCATGGAGGCTGACGCCCTGGCCGGTGAACCGGGTGGAATCACCCGGCGCGCCCAGCTCGCGGGCCTGCGGCCGGACGCCGGCGCGGGGGTCCTGTTCTCCCTGCATGCCTCCGAACCGGCGACCCTCACGTGGCTGCCCGGCCTCGACGCCGTCCTCGGCCTCCCCGGCGCGACCGGCAAGGAGCTGTGCGACCGGCTCACCGAGCTGCTGCGCCCGCTCACCGCGAACCTCCGCCGCACCCCGCCCGGCCGCGATTTCGAACTCGAACAGCCACAGGACGGCGCCGACGGGACCCCTCGCCGCATCCGGCTGCGCGCGCGGACTGTCGGCGAACAGGACCACACGACCGGCCTGCTCGGCGTCGCCTCGGCGGTCGCGGAAACCGAGCCGGACAAGTCTGATCTCGCGGAGCTGTCCGACCGCTACCAGCTGCTGATGGAACAGAGTCCGGACGCGATCTGCGTGCATTCCGGCGGCGTCGTCACCTATGCCAATCAGGCCGCGCTCGACCTGTTCGCGGCACGGGCGGCGCACGAGGTCGTCAGCCAAGAGTTCAGGGACTTCGTGGCCGCCGAATCCACGCAGCTGCTTGAGGATCCCAGTGCGGAACCGCGCGAAGCGGTGCTGAAACGGTTGGACGGGAGCAAATTCGTGGCGGAAACCGTTTCGGTGCGCACCAGCGACTCGAATCCGCCGTCGTTCCAAGTGGTGATCCGCGACAGCACCGTCAAACACGCCGCCGCCGCTGCCGTCCGCGCGCAAGAAGCGCTGGTCACGCATGTCAGCGACGCCATCGTCACGATCACCGCCGAAGGCATCGTCACCGGTTGGAACCCGGCCGCCGAGACCGTGTACGGCTGGCCCGCCCCGGAGGCGCTCGGCCGCCGGGTGCACGAGGTGCTCGGCATCGACCCGAACCCGGCCGCGATCCGCGACAGCGTCGCCGCACAAACCCACCGCGGCCGGGACGGCTCGCCGCGGCAGGTCCGGGTGTCCGCGACCGAGACCGTCGACGGCTTCCTCCTGGTCTGCACTGACGAAACCGCACGTCGCCGCGTCGAGCAGCACTACGCGACGGTCGTCGCCGCGCTCGACGAGGGCGTCCTGGTGATCGGCCCGACCGGCCTGATCCAGTCAGCGAACCCGTCCGCCTGCCGCATCCTCGGCGTCCCCGAGACGAAGCTGCTCGGTGTCCCGTGCACGACGCTCGTGCTGTTCGACGAGGACGGCAACCGGATCCCGGACGACGAGCTGCCGTCCATGCGCACGCGCCGCACCGGAAGCACGCACAACGGCCTGGTCGTGCGCCTGCGCCGGCCCGACGGCCGCGACGTGTGGGTGTCCCTGACCTCGCGGTTGCTCGACTCGGACGACCCGAACGGCGTCTCGGTGGTCACGTCCTTCACCGACATCACCGAACGGCGCGCGATCAGCGCCCGCCTGGCCCACGAGGCGACCCACGACCCGCTGACCAGGCTCGCCAACCGCACCCTGGTGCTGGACCGGCTCGACCGCCGCGACGGCGCCGAGGCGGCCGCCGTGCTGTTCCTCGACCTGGACAAGTTCAAGCTGATCAACGATTCCCTCGGCCACCCGGTCGGCGACCAGGTGCTGCGCATCGCCGGCGAACGCCTGCGCCGGGCCACCGGGCCCGACGACGTCGTCGGCAGGCTGGGCGGCGACGAGTTCGTGGTCGTCACGTCCGCGACGACCGGCCAGGCGCAGGTCGGGGTCTTCGCCGCACACCTGCGTTCGGTGCTGGCCGAGCCGGTTTCGGTGCACGGCAGGCAACTGCACCTCGACGCGAGCATGGGCATCGTCCTCGTCGAACCGGGCGACCGCCGCAGCGCGGAGGATTTGCTGCGCGACGCGGATGTCGCGATGTACCAAGCGAAATCGCGCGGCCGCGGCCGGTTCGAATTCTTCGACGTCGCACTGCGCGAGCGCATGCAGCGCCGGCTGCGGATGGAACAGGATCTCCGCGACGCTGTCCACAGTGGACAACTGTGGCCCGCCTATCAGCCGGTGGTCGACCTGCGCACCGGCGAAATGGTCGGCGTCGAAGCATTGCTGCGCTGGACGCACCCGAAACACGGCGCGATCTCGCCAGCGGAATTCATTCCGCTGGCCGAGGAAAGCGAACTGATCAACGTGCTGGGCAAGTACGTCCTGCGCGACACGACGCGCGAACTGGCCGCCCTGCGCAATGGCCGGGGCCTCGATCTCAGCCTGAAAGTGAACCTCTCCGTCCGGCAACTGGACGACCCGCATCTGGTCCCGGCGGTCCGCGACGCACTGGCCACCACCGGCCTGCCGCCCGGCTCGTTGACGTTGGAGGTCACCGAAAGCGCCCTCATGCGCGATACGTCAGCGGCCGCGGAAGTGTTGTCCGCCTTGCGTTCTCTCGGTGTTCTGCTGGCCATCGACGACTTCGGCACTGGTTATTCGTCGCTGGCCCAGCTGCGTCGCCTGACGCTGGACACTCTCAAGATCGACCGCTCGTTCATCACCGGAATCGCCGACTCCCGCGACGCGGCCGCGATCGTCACGAGCATCATCGCGATGGCGCACGCGGTGGATCTGACGGTGGTCGCGGAAGGCGTCGAGACCGCGGAAGAGCTGGCGCTGCTGCGGGAACTCGGCTGCGACCAGGCCCAGGGCTACCACCTCGGCCGGCCGCTGGCCGCCGCGGAGCTGTTTCAGTAAGTCTCGAGCAGTGCCGCCAGCTCGTCGTCGGTGAGGAAGACGTCCAGATCCTCCAACGTCTTGCCGAGATCGACCGGTTCGATCGTGCGGTTCTCGACCCGTGCGCTGCACCTCGTACCCGAGCTGCTCGGCGACGGCCGCGAACAACCCGGCCTGCTCGTAGCAATACCCGCCCCCGGCGGCGTCCGATGTTCTCGAACGGGATCGCCCGAACGCGCGCCTGCGCTAGCCGCCCCAGCGCCGCTACGGACAGCTTCTCCCGCCGCTGCCCCACGCGCGCGAGGTAGGCGTCGACGTCGGCTGCTTCGGTCAACAATCACCCAGGGTCACGACGGTTGTGACTGGCACCACTCTCTGGTGTGATGTACCCCGCGATGCCTACCAGTCAGTAGCACACGTCCGAGTGAGTGCTGGCCTTTCTCGAAGGGAGCCCGATGAAGACCCCTCGACCACTGGCCCGGGCCAGTGCGGTGACGGCACTGGCGACCGCCGCCGCATTGCTGCCCGCGACCGCGTGGGCAGCGGCCCCGACCTGGGCCCCGGCGGACACCGCCGCCGTGCACCCCGGGGTGCAGACGCACACCAACGGGGCGCAATGCACCTCGAACTTCGTGTACAGCAACGGAACGGACGTTTTCCTCGGGCAAGCCGCGCACTGCTCCGGCACCGGCGGCTCGACCGAAACGAACGGCTGCTCCGCCGGTTCGCTCCCGATCGGCACTCCCGTCTCGATCACCGGAGCGAGCAAGCCCGGGACGCTTGTGTACAACTCGTGGCTGACCATGCAGTCCCGCCACGAAGCGGACGCGAACACCTGCCAGTACAACGATCTCGCGCTCGTGAAGGTCGACCCGGCGGATGTGTCCAAGGTGAACCCGAGCCTGCCCTTCTGGGGCGGCCCGACCGGCGTCAACACCGCCGGCACGAAGCAACTGGGCACGGTGCTCAGCTACGGCAACTCCGAACTGCGCGGCGGCATCACCCAGCTGTCCCCCAAACAGGGCACCAGCCTGGGCGACACCGGCGGCGGCTGGAGCCACACGGTACTGACGGTGACCCCCGGCATCCCCGGCGACTCGGGAAGCGGCTTCCTCGACCGGGACGGCAACGCGCTCGGGGTGCTGAGCACGCTGAACCTGGCCCCGCAGCCCGGGACGAACGGTGTCGGCGACCTTTCGCGTGAGCTGGCGTACGCGAGTGCTCATGGCGGGCTTGGGACCGTGGAACTGGTGCCGGGGACGGCTAAGTTCCGCGGGCCGTTGATCTAGCGTTCGCTCTAGCTGCGAGCTAACGTACCTGGCGTGCCCGGCACGGTTGAGATCGTGCCGGGCACGGCCAAGTTCTCCGGCCACGGTCAGGGTGCGTCCACCCCCTGCAGCAGTCCCGACGCGGTGCAGCCCGTACCGGGCACGGCCACGTTCTGACGCCAGTACCAAGGTGCAGCCACCCCACGGCGACCCGACGCCGCGCATCACACTCGGCACGACCAAGCTCCGCGATGGACCTCGTCCCGGGCACGACAACGCTCTGCGAAGCCACCGAACCAGGGCGTTGGCAAGGGGATCCCGCGGAACTTCCCGCGAGCTTCCCTTCACTGTCCTCGCCAGAGCAGGTGCCCTTCCCGCAGCGCCACCGGAACCTGCCGATCGCCCACCGCCTCGGGACCTATCTCAGTCCCCCACCACGACCGCATACAGGTACCACGACGAGTGCCGCAGCCACCGTTCATCCCGCCGCCCCGGGATCCACCTCAATCCCCCACCACAACCGCGTACAAGTACCACGTCGAATGCGGCAACCACTGTTCATCCCACCGCCAATCGTCGTCCTTTCCGGTGACCACGTAACCGCGGTCCCACGCGATTCCGCTGCCGTCCTCGTTCAAGCCGGTGATGCCGTTGACAATCCCGCCCGCCGTCGGCAGGAACTGCCACGACCCGAGCCAGCTGTACTGCGGGTTGTCGCGGCCGCTGCCGTCGAGCATGCACACGCCGTACGGGTTGCTGCCGCAGATCCAGTTCAGCTGGTCCGCCGCGTACGACCGCAGCCGACCCGCGAACTCGCCCGAAAACCGTTGCGCGGCAAGCCGAGCGGCGGTCGCCAGCGACGCGATCCGCGCGTTCTCACCCTGCCACCACTGGTCTTTCACTCGCGGCGTGACGTTGTGCGGGAAGAAAAATGAGCTGTACCTCTTACCCTCTCCATCTTGCACAAGATTCCGCGCATACCCAAACGGGTTAGGCACCTCGGCAGTCACCGCCAGCTCGAACTCCAGCGACCGCCGCACCACCTTCAGCACCTCGGAAACCGTTGCCGCGTCAGCGATCTCGGCATAGGAGAGCAGGCTGATCACCGGCAGCCCAGCGTCAGAGGGATGGAAGTACGGCCGATCGCCGTCGTCCGCGCGCCAGTAGTCTCGGTAGGACTTCCAGGAAACCAAGCGCTGCAACAGGTTGTGCGCTCGACGATCCGCCGCCTCGCGGTATACTGGCTTCTTGGTCACCTGAAATAACTCGACCGCCGCCAGCAACGCGCCGTAGTCGTCCTGGATGTTTTCCTTGCCGTCATTGGTCATTTCGACGTTGTGGTGCTCCAGGAAGTCGAACGCCGCTTCCGCCGTCGCCAGGTACTCCTCGTGGGAGTAGTCGCCCGACGCGTCCAGCGTGGTCGCCGCAGCCAGCGCCGCGATCGCGACCCCGCCGCCTTCGCGGTAATTCACCTGGACGGGCTCGCCGTCGCTGTTCGCCAGGACGTACCGCAGCTTCGGATCTTTCGGCGGCCCAGGCTGGATGACCGAGGTGACGAACGTGCCGTCCGCAAGCTTCACCCGACGCAGGTAATCGGCGCCGAACAGTGCTTCGTCGGCCAGCCAGGTTCGCAATTGGGTGAAGTTGGTGTCGCCGCGCGCCGTGAGCCGCTGGTACGCCTTGGCCAGCACCCAGGCGGTGAGCGGAATCTGCAAAGTGTTGAAGTAGCTGCGGTCCGAGAGCTGTGTGAAGTGCTTGCCGAAGTCGCCGGTCGCGTCGTACCAGCCGCCGTGTGCGTCCATGACCTGCGTGCCCTTGGGGCCGATCGGCGCTGCGCGGTCCTGGCGATCGAAGCGGTCCGAGCTGCGGGTGCCCTTGAAGTAGTGCACGACGTGAGAGAGCGTGTAGCGCTCAAGCACCAGCTGATCGACGCGGAACGGCTGCGACCGCCCGTCCGCGGCGAGCAGGACGTACTCGCCTTCGGCCTTCAGCGCGGAGAAGTCCGCGGTCCAGTAATGCCGGTCGTCCCAACCCGGAACCTGAGCGGCCGGCCGCGGACTCCCAGTGAAGACGACCTTCCCAGTGGCGACGTCGACGACGGTAAACCTTGGAATCGCCCGCGGCGACCCGGTCGCGAGCACCGCCCGCTTGGGCGCACCGGGCGCGTAACCGACGTGGTTCGCGTAGACCGCCACCCCGGCCTGCGCCTCGACGGCCGCCGCTTCAGCTCCCAACGGTGTCGTCGCCCCCACTGCCCCGACCCCCACCGCCGCCGACCCGGCGAGAAAACTGCGACGCCCCACATCTCCCGGCATTCTCGACCTCCAAGTGGTCCAGACCTCTGAGATGTTATTGAGGCTAAGTAGCGATCCGGAGGTTTGGCAAGACTGCTTCCGAATGGCGGACCCAAGGTCGACGCAGTTGGCCGGAGAGGCCTGCGCGGACACGCGGGAGCCGCGGTCCACTGCCTCAATCACGACCACGGCACCACGACCGTCGAGCCAAGCCTCGTGGCCGCCCAACGGCAGCAGGGGTACGTCGCGCGGCAACTCGATCGTCCCTGCGCGGGGCCGCAACGGAGACGGCCGAAAAACGAAACAGCCCCCATCCGAGTGGATGAGGGCTCTTTTCGCAGGTAACGGTGTGGCCAGGGCCGGGGTCGAACCGGCGACCTTCCGCTTTTCAGGCGGACGCTCGTACCAACTGAGCTACCTGGCCGGGAACGCCGGCTAGGAGCCGAACGATCTTGCGACCCTGACGGGACTCGAACCCGCGACCTTCGCCGTGACAGGGCGACGCGCTAACCAACTGCGCCACAGGGCCTTACTGGTACTGCGTACTCCCAACGGGATTCGAACCCGCGTTGCCGCCTTGAAAGGGCGGAGTCCTAGGCCACTGAACGATGGGAGCCCGGCCGGTTTCGGTGTACCGACCGACCGCGCTCTCAGGTGTTCCCCTGGGAGCGATTACAAGCATAGGGCACGTTCCAAGGGGTTTGCACCGGGGGTTCCTTAAGCGGTCAGCGAGCCTCCGACCTGCGACAACGTCCGCGTCGACAACCTGACCGCACCACGCGACGCCGATCGGCCCGCCCGAAGCCGCTCCGGACGATCGGTGTGCGCCACGCCACTCTACGCCGGAGGCGACCCCGCACGCCGGGAATCCGGGCCCGCTCAAGCCGCGCTTCCCGTCTATCGAGACACGAGTTCACGCCAAGACCGGTGGCCACGACGACTCGCCCGCGCCCGAGCCGGCCGGGTCAGCGCTGCACGGGCGCCTCGCCGTCGTCACCCGGACTGAGCCCGAGCATCTCCAGCAATTGCACGCAGTCCTCCACGTCGAGCGCGCCGGCCGCGACGGCCAGCCGGGCTCGGCGGACCTGGTCGTCGGAGACCCGTTGCCCTTCCGACGACCTGCGCTGCGCCGGCACGCCGCCGGACAGTGACGTGCTTCCCCCGTCGGCACCTTCGTACCGAAGGAGGAACTGACGAACTTCGACCGATCCGCTCATGGCCCCTCCGTGCGGTTCGCAACAACTGGCCGCGAGGCTAACCAGCGGCGAGCGACACCGGCAGCCCCCCGGAGAGTGAACCTGTGAACACTCTCCGAAGCTTCCCTGGTAACGCATTCCAAGATCGCGCAGAACGATTTCTCCCGGCTTCCCCTCGCCGATCCCCGGAACACGTGCAACAATCGGTGTTGCTGACACACCCCCGGTCAGCGCCTGTGGAGATCCCCTCCGACCCCCGCGTTCCTCCCCCTGGCGCGGGGGTCTCTCCATTTCTGCACACCAGTGCTGACCTGCGGATCTACTCTCTGTACTCCTGATCAACAGACAGTCGCGAAATGCGTTTACCGACTGGGCTGAACAGGTGATCAAATAGGGCTGGCCGAGCACGGAAATGCGTGTGTCGTGGCTCACAGTGGTTTCTTTGCCGAGACCCAACCGTTATCGTGACCGCGTGCCTCTTCCCTCCCTCGGCCGCCTCAGCAGCCGCACGAATCTCAAAGCCGTCTCGAGCGGGCGGCATCGCAATGCCGCCAAGGCCGCCGGCGACGAAGTCGTCGAGGACAAGGAGCTCACCAGCTACCTCGCCGCGCTCGCCCCGGACTCCGACCCGGAGAGCACCGGAACCGGCAGCCGCTTCGGCGACGCGCAGGTCTATCAGCTGCGCATGAACCTCATCGCCAGCCAGCAGCTCAAGGACATCGCCGTCGCCCGGAACCTGACCCCGCAGGCCCTGGCGCAGGAATGGATCCTGGAGCGCCTCTCGTGGGAGGGCCAGGCGTCCTCCGCCCAGGAGCGCCGCCACTCCGACGCGATGACCGACGAGTTCCACTTCCCGGCGGAGACCTTCGAGCAGCCCCTCGTCGGGCGCTGATCCCCGCCCCCCTGAACGAAAACCCCCGGCTTCCCCCGACGGCCGGGGGTTTTCCCTTTTCCGGGCCGCTGGACAGCCGGCTTCCCGGTGGGTGGGACGCTCGCGGATTCTCCTTGCCGACGACTTGGCCTTGGCGCGAAACGGACGGGCCGGCTGATAGTTCACCGCCGGCGGCGCACGGCTCGCGAGCAGGCGCGGGCCCGCGGTGAGGGGACGCAGGGCTGCGGCTCGACCCGACAGTGCGGCGCAACCGCAGCCCGGCCCGGCTCAACCCCAGTCCGACAGCGCAGCGCAACCGCAGTCCGACAGCGCAGCGCCGCCCCAGCCCGGCAGCGCGGCGCGGCGCAGACGCGACGTGCGCGAAGTGCCGCGGCGGCGACACAGCGCGGCTGGGCATCACGGCAGCGCGTTGAGCAAGGCGCGCAGCCAGCCCGCGCAACTGGACTCCGGCAGCCAACTCCAGCCGCGACTCGCGCAACCGACTCCAGTCGCCGACTCGGGCAGCCGACTCCAGCCGCCAACTCAGGCAGCCGACTCCAGCCGCCGACTAGGGCGACCGACCAGGGCAGCCGATTCGGGCAGCCGGCTCCGGCCGCCAGCTAGGGCGACCGGCTCACGGAGCCGACTCCGGTCCGGGCGACTGACCTCGGCCCTCAGCCCAGCCGCCAAACCCGGCAATCAGCCCAAGCCTCCCGCCTGTCACCGCCCCTCGGCCACCCGATCGAGTCAACTCGGCCGCACCCACTCACAGTCGAAGCAACCAACCGATCCGGCGTCGCCCATCCGTGCCCAGACCCGTCGACATCCGCCCGCACCGAACCCGCCGAACCAGGCTTCAGCCACGCTCTCCGAGCCCCAGTTGAACCAACCCCAGCCGCGCACCCCGAACCCCAACCGAACCAACCCCAGCCGCGCACCCCGAGCCGCAGCCGAACCAACCCCAGCCACGCTCGCCGAACCCAAGCCGAACCCAGGCAGCCCGCTGCCCGCCCGACCCGAGCAAGCCGTGGCGCACCCCGGACCGGCGCTCACCCCAAGACCCCAACCGGCGACCACCGAACCGTCGCCCAGCAACAACACCGGGCCAACGCGACCCCGAGCAAGCCAGTGGCCCATCCCACCCCGGGCCAGACTCAAGCCGCCAAGCCCCGGCCGACCGAACCGCAGCCCACGATCGGCCGACGATCGGCCCGCGATCAGCCCACGATCAACCGCGGTAACCGTCGCCTCAAACATTCCCCACAACGGAACCCGCAATGAAAAAAGGCCCCGACGGGAAATCCCGTCGGGGCCCTTCTTTCAGGCCTGAGAAAACGCGCGGGCCTGACTCAGATCGCGCGGACCTTCTGGGCCTGCGGGCCCTTCTGCCCCTGGCCGACCTCGAACTCCACTCGCTGGTTCTCCTCGAGGGTGCGGAAGCCGCGTCCCTCGATCTCCGAGTAGTGCACGAAAACGTCGCCTTCGCCGCCGTCCTGCGCGATGAAGCCGAAGCCCTTCTCCGCGTTGAACCACTTCACAGTGCCTTGCGCCACCGCTGTACTCCTCGTAACAGATCCGCTTCGAATGCCACCGAAGCGGCACCCAGGCCGTCCCGGGCGGTTCCAACGAGACGAGCGAAGAGCTTTTACGGCCCCACGGCTCGCGTCAGAAGTTCCGCGAGTGTGAAGCCACGAACACGCAAAACGACGGCCTGGTCAGCAGCCTACCGGGATCTCACCAAATCTGAACCCCGTTGATCGCAAGGATCGGTTCCATCGTGCGCGCATCACCGGAACGTCGTATCGCCGCCTACGCACCGCTGTCGGACCTCGCGGCTACTCTGATCCAGTACACCCAGCGCAGTTCGGTGATGCACAGTGCGCGGTCGATCGAGCCGCCTCCGTAATGGTCACTCGGTGCAGTGTGATGCTGGTCACCCCTTTTCCGGTGAACGTGAAGGCATCTCGGGACGTCTGGGTGTTCGGGGTACCAAGGGGAGATTGGGGATCGGTGTGACAATCCGACACTTCGCACGCCGCCGGGCCGGCGTCGCGGTGCTGGGCTTGGTCGCCGCGCTCACGCTCGGGGCGTGCAGCGGCGGCGGGTCGAGCGTGAACGCGGGCGGGACCGCGGGCGGCGGGCCTACCGAGGCGCCCGCCACGCCCGCGAAAGCGGCGGCCGTGGCGATCACGCCGGCTTCCGGGGCGGGCGACGTGGCGCCTGGCCAACCGGCGAAGGTGACCGTCGCCAACGGCACCATCGGGGCCGTCACGCTCACCAACGCCGACGGCAAACAGGTGCAGGGACAGCCCTCGCCGGACAAGAAGAGCTGGAGCAGCACCGAAGACCTCGGCTACGGCAAGACTTACACCTGGTCCGGCCAGGCCACCGGCGAGGACGGCAAGCAGGTCCAGATCAACGGCTCGTTCACCACGGTCAAGCCGCGCCGCCAGATGCAGGGCAGCCTGAACGTCGGCGACGGGCAGACCTACGGCATCGCGATGCCGATCGCGCTCACGTTCCCGAGCGCGGTCAAGGACAAGGCCTCCGTCGAGCGCGCGCTGTCGGTGGAAACCACGCCGAAGACCGAGGGCGCCTGGGCGTGGCTCAACGGCGACACCTCGGTGCACTGGCGGCCGAAGGAGTACTTCAAGCCGAACACGAAGGTCGTCGTCTCGGCCAACATCTACGGCGTTTCGATGGGCGACGGCGTCTACGGCAAGCAGGACGTCTCCGCGAGCTTCACCATCGGCCGCTCGCAGATCGTCAAGGGCAACACCCAGGAACACACCATGCAGGTCGTCCGCGACGGCCAGCAGGTCATGGACTTCCCGGTGAGCTACGGCCTCGACTCCGACCCGGGCCGCGTCACGCACAGCGGCACGCACGTGGTGATGTCGAAGCACGCGACGTACTCGATGAGCAACCCGCGCTACAACTACACCGACGTGAACGTGCCGTGGGCGGTCCGGATCTCCAACAACGGCGAGTTCATCCACGGTCTCGCGGGGTCGATCTGGGCGCAGGGCAAGAAGAACATCTCGCACGGCTGCCTCAACCTGTCGCCGGCGAACGCGAAGATCTACTACGACAGCGTCCTGCCCGGCGACCCGGTGGAGATCTCCGGCAGCACCCAGCAGCTGGGCGCGAAGGACGGCGACTACAACGACTGGACCTACGACTGGGCGTCGTGGACCAAGCTGTCGGCGCTGTCCGCGTAACCGAGAACCGAACAAGCACCACCGGACGGCCGGGAGCTCTCGAACGCTCCCGGCCGTTCGCGTGTCCGGCGAGAAAAGAAAACCCGATGCAACCCCGGCGAGCGCCGGCCGCATGACTAGAGCAGACAAGCGCCACCCGGCGCTCGTGGAACCAGGAGGAAACTCGTGCGTGTTCGCTTCGCTCTCGCCATCGGTTCGCTGCTGCTCGCCGGAGGCGCGCTGACCGGCGGCGCGGTCGCTTTCGCCGCGGACGCCCCGCCGTCGGCGCAGCCGGCCCCGACGAAGACCGCCCCGGCCGAGCGGCCCACCGCCGCGCCCGCCCCGGCGCCCACGGACCGTCAGACCACCGCCGCCCCGGCCCCGGGTGCCCCGCGGGTCGCCACCCCGGGCCAGCCGCCGAAGGCCGCCGGCAAGCGCGTCCCGACCGCCGTGCCCGCGGGCCCGACCGGCGACCTGCACCTGCCCTCGGTCTGGGGCTGATCACCCGGTGCCCTCCCGCTCCAGTCCGGCGTCCGGGCCGAGCTCGCCGTGGGACGGCGAGTTCGCCCGGTACTTCGGCGAGCGCGCGCACAGCCTGCGGTCCACGGCTTACCTGCTTTGCGGGGATTGGCACCGGGCCGAGGATCTCGCACAGGCGGCGCTGCTCAAGCTGTACCTCGCCTGGCCGCGGCTGGCCCGGCACGACGCGCTCGACGCTTACGCGCGCAAAATCGTGCTGCGCACTTTCCTCGCGGAAAACCGCCGCAGCCGCTGGAAACGGGAGCGGCTCACCGACGCACCACCCGACGTCCCGGCCCCTGCCGCCGAGACTGAGCACGACCAGCTGATCCAGCAGGCACTCGCCGCGTTGGCCCCGCGCCAGCGCGCGGTGCTGGTGCTGCGGTACTTCGAAGACCTGTCCGTCGAGGAGACCGCCGCGGCGCTCGGCTGCCGGACTGGCACTGTGAAAAGCCAGGCCGCGCGCGGTCTGGCCACCTTGCGGACCCGGCTGGGCCCGCATTTCGAGGCACTGCCTGTCCCGGGAAGGAGGTGAACGAGATGGATTCCGACGACACCGAAGCTGTGCGCGCCTTGTTCGCGCAGGCGCCGGACGGCCCGCCGATGCAGGTCGACGCCGCCGACGTGATCGTGCGAGGTGCCGCTATCCGCCGGAAGCGCAAGCGCTGGGCGGTCGCGGGCAGTTCCGCCGCGACGGTCGCGGTGATCGTGGTGGCCGGTCTCGCGGTGGGCAGCCGCGGGACCGAGCAGCCGCCGGTGATGCCCGCCGGGCCGGGACTCGCCACCGTCTCGCCAGCGCCGTCCAGTCCGGCCGGGCCGATGAAGACCTCGACGGACCCGCTGCAGGCGCCCGCGCCCGGTCCGGAGGTGAGCCCGGGCTCGCCGGACAAGCCGCCGCCGACGGAACCGACCGGTCAGCGGGCGGGAACGTCTCGGCCGGCGCAACCGCCGCGGGCGCATCCGACCACGAGCGAACGGGCTCCCGCATCCCTGCGTTCACCTGCGGGAACCGCGTCGTTACCCAGCCCGACCTCCGGCTGAAACGCAATCGCGGCAAGAGTGGCGGACGTCACCAGATCAAGTGGGTTTTCGACGAAATATCCCGGGCTTTCGGGGCGATGTTCTCAGTGGCGGCCGGAGCGGCCGTCGAACCAGTCGCTCAGCCGGCACAGGATTGGCCGGCCCGAGAACCTGAGGAGGAAGCACCATGGTGCTCGTTGCACTGATGATCGAAACCGTTGTTGCCGTCGTGGTCGCCGGTGGCCTGGCAGCTTGGGCCCGTAAGCGCTTCGCTCCGCAGGCGGTCGAGGCGACGCAGAACAGCTGACTTTAAACAGAAAACCGCCCTCTGTCCTCAATGGACGGAGGGCGGTTTTCGTATGGGCTCAGCAGCTCACTTGCTGGCGCCGGCGAGCTTGCCGCCGGTGTCCGCGGTGTCGATCTCCTCGATCGGCACCCGCGCCGTCTCCGGGATCTTGATGATCGGGACCAGCGCGATGAGGGCCGCGATGATCAAGTAGTACGCCGGCCAGTCCGCGTTGCCGGTGCTGCCGATCAACGCCGTGACGACCACGCCGCAGGTGCCGCCGAACAGCGACGTCGAGATGTTGTAGCCGATGGCGAACGAGCCGTAGCGCACCCGCGTCGGGAACATCGCCGGGAACGTCGAGCCGATGACCGCCAGCATCAGCGCCAGCAGGATCGCCACGACCAGGAAGCCGACGATCAGCCACAGGAGGCTGCCGCTCTGCATCAGCTTGATGCTGGGCCAGCTCAGCACGATGAACCCGATGGCCGCGGTGAGCAGCAAGGGTTTCCGGCCGATCCGGTCGGACAGCGAACCGAGCGGGATCAGCAGCGCGAACTGCACGATCTCCACGCCGATGATGATCAGGCTGGACTCGGTGTCGCCGATGTGCAGAGTGTCGGTGAAATACGTCGGCATCGTCGTGAGGAGCATGTAGTCGGCGATGTTCAGCAGCAGCACGATGCCGATCAGGTTCAGGATCATCCGCCAGTTGCGCTGGATGGTCTCCTTGAGCGGAGCCTTCTCCGCCTTTTCGCCCGCCGCCTCGAGCCTGCGGAACTCCGGCGTGTCCTCGAGCTTCGACCGCAGGTAGAGCCCGATCGCACCGATCGGAAGCGCGATGAAGAACGGGATCCGCCAGCCCCACGAGTCGAACTGCTCGGTCGACAGCGACAGGTAAGTGATCAGCACGACCGAGTTGCCGAGCACGTAGCCGGCCAGGGTGCCCATCTCCAGGAAGGAACCGAAGAAACCACGCCGTTTCGTCGGCGCGTATTCCGCGATGAACGTCGCCGCGCCGCCGTACTCGCCGCCGGTCGAGAAGCCCTGGATGAGCCGCAGCAACAAGATCGCGATCGGCGCCGCGATGCCCATGCTGTACCCGCCTGAATACGTCGGCAGCACGCCGACCAGGAAGGTGCAGCCGGACATCAGCAAAATGGTGAGGGCGAGAACTTTCTGCCTGCCGAGCTTGTCCCCCAACGGGCCGAAGAACGCTCCGCCGAACGGCCGTACGATGAAGCCGACGGCCAGCAGGGCAAGCGATTTCAGCACCGCGTTGCCCTCGCCGGGGAAGAACAGTGTTCCGATACTCGTCGCGATCGCGCCGGAGGTGAATACGCCGTAGTCGTACCACTCGGTCGCATTACCCATCGCGGACGCGATCACCGCGCGTTTGACTGTTCTCTGATCGACCTCGGGTTTCCCCGTCTTTGGCTCACTCATCCCGGCGGTGACCTCCTCCTGCACACGTCCCGGTCCATCCGTTGGAGCACATTTCCCCAGTCTTGACCCGTTGAACCAAGCTGGCAGGGTGAGTCGCGAAATTTCTACCGTGCGGAATTTTCCGACTACCCTGCGCTGAGGAAATGGGCCCGCGCCGGTCAGGGCGGGTGCCGACGGGTCCTTCCGCCGGGTTAACGTCGTCCCATGAGTCCTGTTTCCGGCCCGTGGCCGCCCGTGCCGGTGGAGCCGCCGGAGATCCACCCGAAGGCCCCCGCGCCCGGCACTGAGCTAGGCGCCCACTTCGCCGAATGCTTCGGCTGCGGCGACGAGGTAGACGGCGGCCTGCACCTGAAATCAGCCATCGCCGAGGGTTACACGGTGCACTCGAAGTTCACCGTGACGTCCGCGCATCAGGGCGCGCCTGGGCTCGCGCACGGCGGCCTGCTGGCGTGCGCCTTCGACGAGGCACTCGGCTCGACGGTCGGAAACCTGCTGCACCGGCCCGCGGTGACGGGAAAGCTCGAGACGGACTTCCGTCGCCCGGTGCCGGTCGGGTCCACGTTGTACATCGAGGCGCGGCTGGACGGGGTCGCCGGCCGGAAGATCTACGTGAGCGCGGACGGGCACCTGGACGCCGCCGACGGACCGGTCGCGGTGAATGCCCGGGCAGTGTTCATCGCGGTGGGGTTCGAGCACTTCAGCACCCACGGCGACCCACAGGCGTTGGAGAAGCTCGCCGAGCAGCACCGCCGCAACAAGCGCGAGTGGGACATCAACCCCTGAGGTCCGTGAAGGGCTCCTTGAGGGACTTAGATTCCCTCAAGGAGCCCTTCACGGACGGTCAGGTGAGGGTGCGAGGACGGATGGCGTTCGCGCGGTCCACCAGCGCGATCCGGTCGGTCGTGTTGTCGGTGAGCCGAGCCAGCGACCGGTAGCAGCGCTCCAGTCCGAATCGGACGTCGCGCTCCTCCAGTTCGCAGCCGAGCACCTTCGCCGTCGTGACCGGCTTCGTCTGGTTCGGCACCTTGAGCCAGTCATACGCCGCTTCAAGGACCTCCGCGCTGAGCCGCGTGTGCCGTTCGGCGTCAAGGTTCAGCCGCTGCAACCGACCCGACGCGTCGACCAGGTCGCCCTCGGTGACAGTCGGGTGTTCGCCGGTGCCGGTGCCCTGCGCCCGAGTCTTGATCTTGATCGCCGCGACCTGCGCATCCACGTAATGCGTAGAAGTAGCCGGAACCCCTTCCAGCACCTCGACCGCACTCTCCCGTGCCCCCTGCGCCAGGTACACCCGAGCAAGCCCGAACGCAGCACTCACATACGTCCGGTCAGTCCGCCACACCAGCTCGTAGAACCGCGCGGCACCGAAGTAATCCCCAACGCCCTCAGCACTAACCGCCAACGCCAGCTTCGGCGCGATCTCGCCGGGCAGATCGTCGTAAACCGCGTCGAACGCCACGTGCGCGACGCGCGGCCGACCACCGGCCAGCTCGATCAACCCGCGATACCAGTCAATCCGCCAGTCATGCGGAAACCCGTGCCGGATCGCCAAATACTGCGCGGCCTGCAGTTGCCGCTGCGCCTCCACGAACTCGCCCAGCTCGATCCGAGCCCGCACGATCCGCAGCCGCACCTCAATCGACTCACGCGGCGCGGTCGCAAGAGCCTCAATCGCCTCGTGCGGATCCAGCGCAGTCGTCGTAGCAAGCACACCGGCGGCCGGGTCGTCCGTGTCCACCTGCGGAATCGGCAGCCCGGCAACAACCTCGGCGGCATCCGGCAACGGCACCCGCTCGCCCTGCTCAGGCACCACCAGATGAACGCCGAAAGTCCGGCTCTCCGGCCCGAACACCGTCGACGCGGCCGGCCGAGGCTGCCCAGTCCCCAGCGCCATGATCTCGCGCAACACACCGGTCAACTGATCAGCCATGTCATCAGCGGCGATGAACCGCCGATCCGGATCAGCATGCGTAGCGCGCTTCAGGAACCGGTAGTACGACCCGAAAAGCGCGAACAACGGCACCGCGTCAGGCCCGGGCAGCGTGTTCTTGAACTCCCGCGTGTAGCCAGCGAACTCGAAGCTCAGCACAGCCAGCGTCCGGCCGACCGTGTACAGGTCCGAGGACACCGAAGCACCGTGCGACGCCAGCTCGGGCGCGCTGTAGCCGGTGGTGAAAAACAGCGGGCTCTCGTAGTCGTCGAGCCGCCGCACCGCGCCGAGGTCGATCAGCTTGAGCTGCTCGCGGGTCTGGATGACGTTGTCCGGCTTGAGATCGCAGTACAGCAGGCCCTGGCCGTGCAGGTAGCCGAGCGCGGGCAGGATTTCCAGGCCGTACGCGATGACCTGGCCGATCGGCAGCGGCTCCGGCCGGTTGCTCTCGCGGTGGTGCTGCAGCGCGAGCTCGCGCAGCGACTGGCCGCCGACGTACTCCATGACGATGTAGCCGACGGAGTTGCCGGTCTGCGCGTCCGGATGCTGCACGAAGTTGTGGATCTTGACGATGTTCGGGTGCTCGACCTCGGCGAGGAACCGCTGCTCGTTCGCCGCGGCGGCCATCGCGGTGGAGTCGCCGGTGTCGATGAGGCCCTTCAGCACGACCCAGCGATCGGACACGTTGTGGTCCTTGGCCAGGTAAATCCAGCCGAGACCGCCGTAGGCGAGCGCGCCGAGCACCTCGTACTGGCCGCCGACGACCTCGTGCGCCTTCAGCTTCGCGATGAACGAGAACGACGTGCCGCACTTCTCGCAGGTGCCCTCGGGCTCGCCCGGCTGGCCGTCCTTGCCTCGGCCGACCTTCGCGCTGCAGTTGCCGCAGAACCGCTTGTCCTCGGCCACCACCGGGTTCGCCAGTACCGCGGTCGACGGATCGCGGTACGGCACCGGCGGCACGTCGATGAGACCCGCGCCGAGTCGTCCACGCCGGGACCGGCGGGTGCCGCGCGAGCCGGTGCGCCGCGAGGTGCCGGGGAACGAGCCGGTTCCGGTTCCGGTGCCTTGCGAGCCCTGCGAACCGTGGGTGCCGGTGCCGTGGCCTTCGCTGCCGCCGGAGGGCAGGACGCTGTCCGTGCCGTGATCGGGCAGCGGGCCGCCGTCGGCGGGGGCCACCCGCGGCGCCGGCGGCATGATGCTCTGGGTGTGCGGCGTCGGGCTGGCCAGCACGCTGGTCGGCATCGGCGCGGCCGGGTCGACCGGGGCGACCGGCTGGTTGGACTGCGGCAGGATCACCGGCGCGAGGTCGCCCGGCGGACGCGTGGGGGCTTCCCCGCCCTCGACCGGACGCTGCGCCTGAGCCGCGGCGCCCATCGGGATCGGGCCGGAGTTCGGGCCGGCGGCGCGGTTCTCCGGCGAACGGGGCGGACGCCCGCCCTGGGGCGGCTGAGCCTGCTGCGGCCGGTTCGGCGGGACCGGTCGCTGTCCGGTGCGCGACTGCGGCGGATACGGCTGGCCCTGGGACGGCGGAGCGGGCTGCCCGGACGCGGCGGCCGGGTACGGCTGGCCTTGCGTCGGCGGGCGGCCCTGCGGCGGCATCGGCTGGCCGCCGCGTGGAGCCGGACGGCCCTGCGTCCACGGCGGCTGACCTGCCTGGCCCGGCTGCGGGGCCTGAGCCGACTGCCCTGGCTGCGCGGGCTGTCCTGCCTGACCCTGTTGACCGGGCTGTCCTTGCTGCTGTGCCTGCCCCTGCTGAGCCCCGGGACCGGACGGCCCCCGCTGCTGCTGACCGGGCTGCCCGCCCTGCGGCCGCTGCACCGGAGCGTTGATCAACGTCTCGGCGTCGGGATCCGGCTGCGGGTTGAGCCGCCCGGACACCGACGGTTCCGGGGTGTCCCAGCGCACCGGCGGCGGCGGAGTCCACGAAGCGTCGGCCGCCTCGCCTCGCCCGGACGGCTGGTCCGCGGCTTTCGCCTGGTCGCCGTCCCCCTCCGGTGCTGCGTGCCGAGGACGGCGCGCCTCCTCCGACACAACTACCTCCCGAGCTCCCCGCGGCAAACCTGCCGCTCAAAAAGTACAACTTGCGCGGCGCCCGCGCCGCAAGACCGGCCGGTCAGCCGTATTGCGGGGACGGCGGGTTCGCCAGCCCCAGCCGCGCGCCGACCCAGTTCTGGTAACTGCTGGCCCAGGTGCCGTCGCCGCGGATCTTGTCCAGCACCGCGTTCACGAAGCGGACCAGATCCTCCTCGTCCTTCGGGATCCCGACGCCGTAATTCTCCTGCGTCATCGGGTCGCCCGCGACCTTCACCGTCGGGTCCTGCGCGGCCATGCCGGCCAGGATCGTGTCGTCCGTGGAGACCGCGTCGACCTGGCCCTGCTGCAGCATCACCAGGCAGTCCGACCAGTTCGGCACCGACACCGCGACCGGTTTGGCCGGGTCGGTGGCGATCTTCGCGAGCGAGGTCGACTTCGCCGCCGCGCACACGCGTTTCCCGGCGAGGTCGGACAGCGACTGCGCGTTCGACGACTTCGGCACCAGGATCTTCTGCCCGGCCACGTAGTACACCGACGAGAACTGCACCTGCTTGCGGCGGGCGCAGGTGATGCTGTAGGTCCGGACCACCACGTCGACCTGGTGTTCCTTGAGCACCGTCTCGCGCTGCGAGGACGTGATCGCCCGGTACTGCACGTGCCCGTCGGAGCCGAAAATCGCTTTGGCGATCTCGTTGACCAGGTCGATGTCGAAGCCTTCGAGCTTGCCGGTCTTCGGATTCCGGAAACCGAAGAGGTACGTCGTCTGGTCGACGCCCGCGATGAGCTTCCCGCGCTCCTTGATCTTCTGCAGGCTCGGCCCGGAGGTGTCCAGACCATTCGGCGCGAGGCTGGCCAGCGGGTTGCAGCTGGTGTCGGAGTCGCCGCCGGCCGCGGCGTCGGGGCCGCCGACGCCCGCCGGGGTCGGCCAGGCCGCGTCGGTGACCGGCGCGGCCTCCATCGGCTGGTCCGCCGTCCCGCAGGCGGCGGCGAGAACCGCGACCACCGCGAGCACGGCAGTCCGGACGAAGTGCCGCGACCGGATCACCTGTACTCCCTCAATCTCTCTCGCACGCCGACTGTCACGCCGCCCGCCGCGAGCACCGACAGCACGCCTACGCCCGCCGCGAGCGCGGTGAGCGCGTTGTCGCCGGATCTGGTGCTGTCGAGGAATTCCTGACGGCAGACGTCGATCGCGGCCTGGAGGTTCGTGTCGAGCCGGGCGAACGCGGCGGCGGCGCTGTTCGGGCTCACGCTCGTCGCGAAGTCCACCGCCTCCTGGTACTGCCCGCCGTCGTCGAGGCGGCGCACCTGAAGGTGGGCCAGCGACCATTCGCGCGCGGCTTGTTCCGCGGCTTCGATCTTCTTCTCCCCCGCGGTGCCGGACGCGAGGTCGCGCGCCTGGCCGAGCAGGCCGCCCTTGCCGTCCGCGCCGACGAGATTCTCGGCCAGCTTGATGAACTGCTGCTCGTACGCACCGCCGTCGCCGCGCGCGACCAGCGTGAGGGTTTCGTCCGCGCGTGCCTGCAGCGCGTAGATCCGGGCGCGCACCAGGATGTCGACCTGCGACGTGCCGTCGGTGCGCCCGGTCGCGACGAGACTGCCCTGCACGACGAGCGCGACCGCGCCCCACAGCAGCGACAGCACCATGCAGCCGGTGGCCACGAGCAGACCGATGTTCAGCACGCGGTTTGTCCGGCGGGTCAAGTAGATCTGCGCGACCACCAGCGCCGCGAGCGCGGCGAGGACCAGCGCGACCGCTGCCCACGGCACGTCGCTGCTGCTGTCCTGCTCGTCGGAAAGCTTCTGGGTGTGCGCTTTGTAGAGCGAGTCCGCGGCGGGCAGGATCGTCGAGCGCATCAGCTGCGAAGCCTCGCGCAGATACGAAGCGCCGGACGGGAAACCCTGCCGGTTGTTCGCCCGCGCGGTCTCGACGATCCCGGTGTAGACCGGAACCTTCTGGTTGAGGATGTCCACCTGGTTGGCGGCGTTGCCGACGTCAGTGGTGTCCGACGCCGCGCGGGCGAGCGCGGATCCCGCTTCGGCGATGTCCTGCTCGTACCGCTTCCGCAGCGCGGGCGGTTCAGTGCCGACGGAAAGGAAAGCGCTGGCCGCGGTGGCGTCCGCGTCCGACAGCGAGCGGAACACCTGCTGCGCGGCCGCCGCGAGCGGTTCGCGGTGGTCGATCAGGCCGTTGATCGTGTTGTCCTTGTCCTTCACGGACAACACGCCGACGAGCCCGGCCACCAGCGACAGCACCACCAGCGCGACCGCGATCAGCGACAGCTTGCCGGGCGTGGTGGTCGTCGATCTGACGACCGCTCGCACCGCCTGGCCGGGCAGGTCCAGCAGCCCGGCGATTCCGCTGCGGCCCCGAAATTCCTCCGGTGGGGGCTCGGCAGTCGTTTCCGGCCGCGTCGCAGTGCTGCTCATCCCCGATCCTCCCCGTGTGCCACTCGCAGAAGGTAGCCGGTCGGGCAAGTCGCAGCGAACGACACCCGGAAGGTGTCACCTGCACGTGATCTCAGCCAGCGCAGCGACCGTGGCTTCGGCCTTTCTCGCCGGTTCCGCTTGTAGCGGTGCTGCGCAGCAACCCCTGGGTTGCTGCTTCGGCCATTGCCGCGCGTACGTCGACGCACCATGGGCCGTCTGCGCGTAGTTCGACGTACGCGCCTTCGCCGTTCTTCAACTCCAGCTCGCGTTCTCCGTCTACCGCGATAACGCCGCCACCTGCGGCAAGGTCGACGCGTACGCCGGGACGCAGCACTCCCCAGCCGCGTACGCCGACTGGACGCACCACGCCGGGCGCGATGGCGGCGTGCACCACGTACGCGGAGCTCTCGACTGGACCAAGCTGTAGCGCTACGCCATCCGCGCTCGAACGAGAACTCGGACACAGCTGTCCGGCGATGCTCGACAGGCCAATGCCGTCCGGCTCGGCGAAGGTGCAGTAAAGCTCGGTGAGCGCGGTGGGATCCCAGAGCGCCTTCGCGCCGACGTGTTTGTTCATCGAGACCGCGACGTCCACCAACGCGATCTCGCGGCGGTTCTTCGTGACGACCTCGAGCATGCTGACCCGCTGGGTCACGAGGTCCGCGTCGACCTGGCCGCTCGCGACCATCCCGGCGGCCAACCCGGCCACCGTGGCCTCGCCGGCCTGCGGGAACGCGTTGTTTGTACCAGTCGGCAGCGCGAGCAGCGGCACGTCGCCGCAGGCCTTCGCGGCGACCCGGGCGGTGCCGTCGCCGCCGAGGCACACGATCACGCCGGCCCCGGCGTCGACCATCCGGCGCACCGCGTTGACGGTGTCCTGCGCGGTGCCGGTGAGCGTGTCCTCGTCGCAGAACTCGACCGCGGGCAGCGGGTCGCGGCCGAGGTCGCGCAGCACGGCGGCGGAGATGCCGCCGAGATCAGTGGAGAGCAGCACGCGTTCGACGCCGGTCACCGCGAACGCCGACAGCAGCCGGCGCACCAGGTTGGCCTTCTCCTCGACCGGGACGGCCGACGCCTGCGTGACGAGTCTTCGGATGTCCTGTCCGGAGGCAGGGTTCGCCACTATCCCCGCAACGACTGCCCCCATCGGGCACCCCCCAAGTCTGCTGCCGCCAGGGGGCCAGCACACACGTCCGGCCGCGCGGAGGAAAGGGTTGCACGGACGTTGCATCGCACCGTGCCTCCACGCCGGCCAGAGCCTACCCTGGGTTCCCGCGTGGCTACCCATCGTTCAAACGAGAGAAGCAAGCCCTTCGTAGGTGTACCCGGCTTCCTCGACGGCGGCGCGGACAGCCGTCTCGTCGAGGGCTTCGGCGCTGCGGACCGTCACGTGTCCGGTTTCGACGTCCACGGTCACGTTCTCGACCCCGGGCACCTCGGTGAGTTCTTCGGTGACCGACTGCGCGCAGTGGCCGCAGGACATCCCGGTGACGAGATAAGTGTTTTCGCTCATGTCCGGGAGCCTACGAGCCCGCGGACTGGCCACGATCGGGTGATCCACAATGGCCGGTCAGGCACAGAAAGCCTTGGCGGGCAACAGGATCCGCATGGTGAGACAGCTCGGGCCCGGAGACGAAAGAAGCCACCACCCCCGGAACCGGGAGTGGTGGCGACTTAGCGATTAGACGCAGGTCAGATCAGGCTGACCGACGTGGCCTGCGGGCCCTTCTGGCCCTGGCCGATCTCGAACTGCACGCGAGCGTTCTCCTCGAGGGTACGGAAACCGTTGCCCTGGATCTCGCTGTAGTGCACGAAGACGTCGCCGCCGCCGTTGTCGGGAGTGATGAAGCCGAACCCCTTCTCGGAGTTGAACCACTTCACGGTGCCCTCAGTCATCTAAACAATCTCCATACATAACACCAAAACAGGAAGCCGACCGACGTCCTGGGCCCAGACACGGGCGAGATGTGTTCCCCGAAGAGGAAGATCACGCCCGCTGAGTTCTGCGAGCGTGCTTTACCACGAACACAAAAATCGAGACCACCGAAAGTAAAGCACAGCGGAGCGGGCCCGGACAAGCCGACTCACCCCAGTTCGCGCCGCCGGGTCACTCCCCGCTGGCCTGGCGAAGCGGCGCGCCGAACGGCGAGCGCCAGTCAGTGCCCTGGTCGGACGCGACCACGGCGACGTCGTGCGCCTCCGCACTGGCGCTGAACAGCACCGGAACCACTCCGGACCGGGTCTGCTCGGGCACCTCGGCGACCGCGCCGTGCTCCGGCTCCTCGCGCACGACGGACACCAGCGCACCGGCCCGCGCGGACCGGGCCCGGCCGCGAGCCGTCGCCGCGGCGGTACGGGATTTCCCGTCCTTTTCGTCGGCCATGACGAACTCCCCTCGTTCCTTCCCCGCGCCAAGCGGGGGATGACCGCGATGGTGCCATCCGGCACCGACAAAATCCGGCCGAAACCGGTTGTCCCCACCCCTGAAACGCGCCGATTGGCCGCGAACCGAGCCGGGGAGCGTGTCCACCCGGGAATTTCCCCAACCGAACGCCGGCCGAACCTGGCCGAGCGAACCGGGTCCGGATGCCGAACCCCGGGAACACCGTCAGGCTACCTGAGCCAACCCCCGGCAGCTACCGAACATTCCCGGCGTTTCCCTGTGTTCTCAGGAAGATTTCAGGTCCCGGACGGTCGCGGGGCTCCGAGAAGCGTGCTGAGCCGCACGTCCGGAGTAACGACGTCCGGGTCCGTGCGCACGTCGATCACACACGGCCGCTGCCGGACGAGCGCGCTCGCGATGATCGGCTCCAGCCGCTCGCGATCGTCCACCGTGTACCCCGCCGCGCCGAGCCCGCGCGCCCACGACGCGAAGTCCGTCAGCGGGATGGTTACTCCGGACAGCCGTCCGTGCGTACGCGCCTGATGCATCGCGAGGGGGCCGTGCAGGCCGTTCTGGAACACGACCACCATCACCGGCGCGCGGTAACGCACAGCGGTCTCGATCTCTTGCCCTGTCATGAGCGTGCCCGCGTCGCCGACCATCGCGACCACAGCTCGCCGCGGCTCGGCGAGCTTCGCCGCTACTGCCGCGGGGACCGCGTACCCCATCGCAGCGTTGCTCGGACCGAGCTGGCTGCGCGGAGCGGTGAAGCACCAGTAGCGGTGCATGAACTGCGCGAAGTTGCCAGCGTCACTTGTGACGATGGTGTCCTCCGGCGCGAGCTTTCGCAGCGCGCGCACGACGTCGACCGGATGTACGCGCGTGTTGTTGCTTGTGTTCGGCGGTGTCATGAAGGTGTGCACGGCGGCGTTCGCGGCCGACGCTCTGCGCGTACGCGGCGAAGCGATCGCGCGCAGCTCCTTCAGGAACGGCTCGACCTCAGTGTCCACACGGAACGTCAGGCCGCGGCGGCGCTGTTCGTCGATGCCAGTGCCGACAAGGACAAGCGTCTGCTGCGGTGTCGGATAGCGGAAGCCCTGCGTCGTGACTTCGTCGAGCTGAGTGCCGAGCGCGAGCACGAGGTCGGCCCGTTCGAGCGCGTCGAGCTGGCGCGCGGGGATGCCGAGACCGAGGTGCCCGGCGTAGCGCGCGTGGTTCTCCGGGAACGCGTCCTGGCGGCGGAAAGCGTTGTACACCGGGAGCGCCAGCTCGTCCGCCACCGCGATCAGCTCGTCCCGCGCCGACCGCGCGCGGCCGCCGACGATGACCACCGGGTAGCGCGCTTCGTCCACCAGACCGGCGACAGCTTCAGCCGAACGGCCCAGCGTTCCGGTGGCCGGCGGGCGAACCTTCGCCACCGGTTTGGCCGAGTCGTACGGCACGCCCCAGGCGTCGCTGGGCACGCCGATGACGACCGGACCCGGCCGTCCTTCGCGGCAGCGGGCGAGACCTTCGGCAAGAAGATGCGGCACGTCGTCCGGGTCGTCCGCGCGGACGACCCATTTGGCGATCGTTTCGAACATCCCGGTCGAATCGGACGCCGGCACCTCGCCGGTGAGCACCGGGTCGAGCGCGGGGGTTTCGAGCAGCACGACCATCGGCGTCTCGTCCTGATACGCCGTCTGCACGCCCATGACCAGCGCGGCGGCGCTCGGACCGCGGCTGGAGAGCAGCACGGCGGGGCGTTCGGTGAGCTTGCCTTCGGCCTCGGCCATGAAGGCGGCGCCCGAATCGTGGCGGGCCGAAACGAGCGTGACGTCGCGCTCGCGGCGGAGCGCGTCGAGCAATTCCAGGAACGACTCGCCGACGACCGCGTACACCCGGCGAACCCGGGCCTCGTTCAAGACGCGTACGGCCGTTTGCGCGACGGTGGTTCCCACTTGGTATCTAATGAGGAGAGCTTAGGGCGGCACCGTGAACCGGCGTCAAGTGATCTTGAACAACTCGCCGCGGGATTGTGCCGATTGCCGGATCGCGCTGCCCACCAGTTGGGAGGACGCCGTCGTGACATCCGCCGAACATGAGACTGTTTTCACTTATGGGGCTCCGGCGCTCAAATACGGAACCGGCTCGAGCGACGAAATCGGATACGATCTTGCCCAGTTCGGCGCGCGCAGAGTGCTCGTCGTCACCGACCCGGTCGTCGCGGCGACCGGCTGGCCCGAGCGGATCGCCGAGGGCATCCGCGGCTACGGGATCGCGGCCGAGACGTTCGACGGCGTACACGTCGAGCCCACCGACGTCAGCATGCAGAAGGCCGTGGACTTCGCGCGCGGCACCGGCCCGTACGACGCGTTCGTGGCGGTCGGCGGCGGCTCCAGCATCGACACCGCGAAGGCCGCCAACCTGCTGACCAGCAACGACGGCGAGCTGATGGACTACGTCAACGCGCCGGTCGGCGGCGGCCGCGCCCCGGCGAATCCGCTGAAGCCGCTGGTCGCGGTGCCGACGACGACCGGTACCGGGTCGGAGAGCACCACGGTGTGCGTGCTGGACGTGCTGTCGCTGCGGGTGAAGAGCGGGATCAGCCACCTGCGGCTGCGCCCGACGCTGGCGGTCGTGGACCCGCGGCTCACCGTCAGCCAGCCCGCCGGGGTCACCGCGGCGAGCGGGATGGACATCCTGTGCCACGCCGCGGAGAGCTACACCGCCAAGCCCTACACCGAGTTCGGCCGGAAGCGGCCGGAGGAGCGGGTGCCGTACTGCGGGTCGAATCCGCTGGCGGACATGTTCGCGGAGAAGTCGCTGCAGCTGCTGTCGTGGGCACTGCCCGCCGCGGTGCGCGACGGCGACGATCTGGCCGCGCGCGAGGCGATGGCGCTGGCCGCGACGTTCGCCGGGCTCGGCTTCGGCAACGCCGGCGTGCACATCCCGCACGCCAACGCGTACCCGATCGCCGGGCAGGTC
Source organism: Amycolatopsis albidoflavus (assembly GCF_039525725.1). Taxonomy (NCBI): domain Bacteria; kingdom Bacillati; phylum Actinomycetota; class Actinomycetes; order Pseudonocardiales; family Pseudonocardiaceae; genus Amycolatopsis; species Amycolatopsis albidoflavus. The sequence goes on along the minus strand of NZ_BAAAHV010000031.1, from coordinate 160,657 downwards.
CGGGATTTCCACCCCGACGGCTATCCCGGAGACGAAGCGATGGTGCCGCACGGCATGGCCGTCTCGCTCACCGCGCCCGCCGCGTTCCGGTTCACCTTCGCCGCGAACCCGGAACGCCACCAGCGCGTCGCCCGGCTACTGGCCCCGGATTTCGAGTGGTCCGGCGACTTCGCAGATCACCTGCCCGCCGTGCTGACCATGCTGATGCGCGAGATCGGCCTGCCCGCCGGAATCGGCGCGGTCGGCTATCGCGAGTCCGATGTGGACTCTCTCGTGGAGGGAACGCTGAAGCAGCAACGGTTGCTGGCCACCGCGCCGCGCACACCGTCCGAAAAGGACCTGGCCGGGATTCTGCGCGACTCGGTGCAGCTGTGGTGAACTACCCGCATTGGCAGACGGTTCCGTTGCGGTGGAAGGACAACGACGTCTACGGGCACGTGAACAACGTCGTGCACTACTCGCTGATGGACACCGTCATCAACACCTGGCTGATCGAACGCGGCGGCCTCGACATCGAGTCCGGGCCGGTGATCGGGCTGTGCGTGGAATCGCGTTGTGCTTACCACGCCTCGGTTTCGTTCCCGGACGCTCTGCGGATCGGACTGCGGGTGGCGCACCTCGGGCGATCGAGTGTGCGGTACGAGATCGGGATGTACTCGGCCTCTGAGACTTTGGTGGCGGAGGGGCATTTCGTGCACGTGTTCGTGGATCGCGAGTCCCGGCGGCCGGTCGAGGTGACTGGGAAGTTGCGGGAATCGTTGGCGGGGCTGGCTGTTTGATCATTTGGCCGCGCGCAGCGCCCGGCCGCCGAGTTCGCGCAGGTGCTCCATCAGCTCCGGCGGCTCGTGCACCTCGAACTCGCGGCCGAGGCTGGTCAGCCGGAACGCCAGCCACTCCAGAGTGTCGGCCGGGCTGACGACGCGGCAGGTGCGATCGTCCACCGCGGTCACTTCGCTTGCCGCGCCCCAAATCCGCGCCACCTCGTCCGCCGGCGCGTGCACGGTGACCACCGCGCGATGGGTCGGGCGGGAGGTGTGCAGCTTCTTGGTCACGTACGCCGCCGGGTCCTCCGCGGGCAGATCTCTTGCGGTGAACCGGGTCCCGATTGGTCTTGGTTTTTCGATGCGGTCGACGCGAAAGACCCGCCAGTCGTCCCGGTCGGTGTCGAACGCCAGCAGGTACCAGCGACGACCGGACGACACCAGATGATGCGGCTCGACCAGCCTTTTCGTCGCCTCTTTGGCGAGGTAATCGAACCGCAGCCGCTCGCGGTTGGCGATCGCCGTCGCGAGGACCGTGAGCGACTCCGGATCCACGCGCGGCCCGTCGTTCACCGGCAGCGGCACCGTCGCCTTGCTCAGCACGCTCACCCTGCGCCTCAATCGGGACGGCAAGACCCTCTCCAGCTTGGTCAGCGCCCGCACCGACGCCTCGTCAATCCCCGTCACCGCGTGTCCCGACGCCATCCGCAACCCGACCGCGATCGCGACCGCCTCCTCGTCGTCGAGCAGCAACGGCGGCATCGCACTGCCCGCGACCAGGCGATATCCGCCCTCCGCACCCATCGTCGCCTCGACCGGATACCCCAGCTCGCGCAACCGCTCGATGTCCCGGCGAACCGTGCGCCCCTCGACACCCAGCCGCTCCGCCAGCTCACTGCCCGGCCACTGCCTCGGCGTCTGCAACAAGGACAGCAACTGCAGTAATCGCGCCGCACTCATGATCTAGGACCATATCTGACCTACATGGCCTCTAGCGTTCTCGCCATGAACATTCGCCCGTTCCGCATCGACATCTCCGACGCCGCCCTCGCCGACCTGCGCGCCCGGCTCACCCAGACCCGCTGGCCGGCGCCACTGCCCGGCGAAGGCTGGGACCGCGGCGTGCCGACCGACTGGCTGCGCGAGGTCGCGTCCTACTGGGCGACCGGCTACGACTGGCGCGCCCACGAGGCCCGGTTGAACGAATTCCCGCAGTTCCAGACCGAAATCGACGGGGTCGACCTGCACTTCCTGCACGTCCCTTCTTCTGTTTCGGATGCCACGCCGCTGTTGCTGACGCACGGCTGGCCGAACTCCTTCGTCGAGTTCGCTGATCTGATCGAGCACCTGTCGGACTTCCACGTCGTCGTCCCTTCGCTGCCCGGTTTCGGCTTCTCCTCCGCCCCCGGCACCGGCTGGGACACCGCCCGCGTGGCCCGCGCGTGGGCCGAACTGATGCGCCGCCTGGGCTACCGCGACTACGTCGTCCAAGGCGGCGACCTCGGTGCCTACGTGGCCCCAGAAGTCGCACGGGTCGGTCCGGTGCTGGGCGTCTACATCACCGCTGGCCTGGGGATTCCTGGTGAAGGCGACTTAGGTGAGCTGGACTCGGCGGAGCGTGCCGCGTTCGCCGAGATGATGTCGCAAGACTGGATGAATGGCGTCGACCACCACTCGCTGCTGCGGGCCGCGCCGCAGACGTTCGCTTACGGATGGAACGACTCCCCCGTGGGCGCGCTGGCTTGGATGGCACAGAAGTTCCACGAGTTCGGCGGTGGCGGCCGGCCCCTGGACGAGATGCTGGACGGGTTCCTGACGAACCTGAGCGTGTACTGGTTCACCGAGACCTTCGGGACGTCGTCGTGGTCGTTCTACTCGAGCACCGGTTTCGCCTGGCCGCGGGGCCAGAAGGAGGCACCGACCGGGGTGTACAGCGGAGTGCCGGGGATCCGGCGGCTGGCCGCTCGGGAGTCGGAGATCGTGCACTGGCCGGTCGATAATCCGGCCGGGCACCACTTCATCGCGATGGACCAGCCGGAGGCTTACGCAGCGGATCTTGCTCGGTTCGTGACGCAGGTCCGGTCTATGCGATGAGGGTGGGCGTGCCGGGGTGGGCACCCACCCCGGCGAGTGGCCGGGTGGCGCCCGCTAGACTGAGCGCGCGGGCCGTTAGCTCAATTGGTAGAGCTGCGGACTTTTAATCCGTAGGTTCTGGGTTCGAGCCCCAGGCGGCCCACTCAAACTTCCAGGTCAGCGGCTTGTCTCGGACCTGCGGTCAAGATCGGCTCCCCGGTTTATCTCCGGTTTTGGGGGCGGACGGATTATCCAGCACCCCCTCCAAGGCCATCGCGGATCGCCCGCAAGGCGTTGTCCGGGTCCCGGAGCGGGCGACAGCAGACATCGAGCCAAGACGCCTAATCCCGACCGCCGTACAAACGAGTCGATTGGTCGTCTAGGTGTCCGTCGAGGCGTTTGCGCAGCAGTGTCGCCCAGGAAGCGGGCAGCGCCTCGGGATGGTTGAGGAGATGTTCGGCGGCGGCGCGGTCGGTGCGGTCGATGTTGAGCACGCGGTGCACTTCGGCGACGGTGATTCCGTGTGCCGGGCGAAGGACCAGGTCGAGTCGGTCGCCTGCGGTCAGGCGGCCTGGTCTCGCGACCCGGCAGTAGAGGCCGGTTCGGCCGGTGCGTTGGATTTGGACGGCGAGGTCCGGAAGGCTGTGGTGGGCGGCGAGCCGGTAGCACGGGCGGCGCGGCTGGGTTACCTGCAGCGCGACGGTGCCGACGAGGTAGATCGAGCCCACCACGACGTTGTCTTCCAGCATCTCCGCGGTAGTGAGGTTTTCGCCGAACGCCGGCGGGGCGACAGTGCCCAGAACTCCGGCCCAGGCCTGGTAATGCTCGCCTGGATAAAGGAGAACTGCCTTGTCCGGACCGCCGTGGTGTTTGCGGTCGCCTTGTTCGTCGTGTGCCAGGCCGAGCGGTCCGACGTCGACTGGACCGTGCACCGGGGTTTTCTGGATTCCGGACAGCACTGTGCGGCCGCGCCAGGACATCGGGCGCACGACGCCGGCGGAGACTACTGCGATGTGGCCGCCGTTCATCGCTTTCCCTCTGGCCGCGGGTGAAAAAGCACGGGTAACTCCTCTCGGGGGCACCGGAGCGGGGCGGCAGGCCGTCGACCTGCCGCCCGCTTCGGATCAGTTGGCTTGCGCAGCGCGACCTTCGGGAAGTCGATGGGGACCGACAGCGCGACGTTGAGGTAGTTGGTGAAGAGGTTGAGCGCGACGTGCGCTACCAGCTCCACGATCTCTTCGTCGTCGAAGCCCGCCTTGCGAAGGGTTTCCACGTCAGAATCGGTTACGTGGGCGCGGTTTTCCACCAGCTTGGCCGCGAAACCGAGCGCGGCGTCGGTGCGCGGATCGGCGGAGTGGCCGGCCTGGGCGTGACTCATGTGCTCGGCGGAGACTCCGGCTTTCCGGCCGAGTGCGGTGTGGGCCGCCAGGCAGTACTCGCAGCCGTTGCGGTCGGCGACCAGCACCGCGATCTGCTCTCCGAGCTTGGCGCCCAGCCGTCCGCCGCCGAGGGCGCCGAAGCCGGCCCACATCATCTTGAGCGCGGCGGAGGAATTGGCGACGGCCTTGAACATGGCCGGGGTGGCGCCGAATGCCGCGGTGATTTCGGATAAGAGGGACTTCGCTTCGCCGGTGGCGTCCTGGGGGTCGATCAAGGTCACTCGGGACATCGGGGTTGGTGCTCCTGTCAGAGGTGGAGTTGTTTCGTGAGTGTGTTGAGGGAGTGCGAACGTCAGGTGCAGGTCCCGTCAACCGTGCAGACGGCGTCCGGGGCGGCCGTGTCAACGGGCGTTTCGTCGATCAGCCGGGTTACGGCGGTCGCGAGTTCCAGGTCTTCGACCGCGCCGAAATAGTGGCCTCGGAGGTTGCCGTCGCGGTCGATGAGCACCAGGGACGGCGTGCCCCGCATTCCGTACCGGCCGAAGGTGATCGGTGTCGGATCACCTTCGCGGTGCGCGTCGACGCCGACCGGGAACCTGATCTTGTACTCGGACAGGAACGCTTCCAGACTGGTCGGCGTCATCGCCTCGTGGTGCTCGAAAACGCTGTGCAAACCGACCACGGCGAGGTCATCGCCGAAGAACCGGGCCAGCCTGCTCGCTTGCGGAAGACCGTGACTCACGCAACCGGGGCACAGCATCTGGAACGCCTCCAACGCGACCACCCGGCCGCGCAGACCGGCCAGCGTCAGCGGATCGCTGTTGAACCACCGGGACGTCGTCCATTCCGGAGCCGCCGCTTCCCCGAGGACAGCGGCGGTCACCACGCGGACTTGGCATAGGGCTGCGACCACAGCCTGACCTGCAGCGTGACGGATTTGAACCAGGCCTGGAACATCGCCTCGACCTGCTCGTCGCTGTGCCCGCCCGCGGTGAGGAACGGGCGGATCGTCGCGCTGATCGGGTAGACGAACGCGATCAGGTAGCGCAACGGGATGTGCGGCACCGAGTCGGCCCGGTCGATCTTGTTCTTCTTTTCCGCGGTGTGCCGCAGGGCGATTTCCTGCTGATACGCCAGCCATCGCTCGTCGTAGGGGCGGGTGCAGGTGTCGACGATCCACTGCCCGAACCGCGACCGCACCCGGTCGAGATAGTCGGTTATCGGCTCGCCGGACGGCGTGGAGAAGTACGCGAGCAGATGCGGATGCGAGCCCACGAAGCCGTACCAGACGTCGAGGACCTGCTCGATCTGTCCATTGAGGACTTCACCGGCCGTGCGCAACGCGGCCTCGTCGTCCGGTCCGAAAAGGACGGTCGCCTTCAGTTTTTCCAGGTCTTCCGCGGTGACCGGGGACGCCGGGAGCGCTGAATCGTCATGGGTGTAGCCGGGTATGGCGGGAGCGTTCATCTCATGCGCTGCCTTCCTTGGGGCCAAGGCCTTCCTTGTGCCTGCATCGACAGCATGCCACAATATCGCTAGGAGTCCTACCTACCCGTTGCCGAGAGCGAGAGAGAAGCAATGACCTCCGCCGAGAACACCGATCCGTTGACCACCGCGGCAGGCGCACCAGTCGCCGACAACCAGAACAGCCTCACCGCCGGCCCGCGAGGTCCGGTGCTGCTCCAAGACCTTTGACTGCTGGAGAAGCTCGCCCACTTCGACCGCGAGGTGATCCCGGAACGGCGGATGCACGCCAAGGGGTCCGGAGCCTTCGGGAAGTTCACCGTCACGCACGACATCAGCCAGTACACGAAAGCCGCACTCTTTAGCCAAGTCGGCAACGAGTGCGAGACGTTCGTGCGCTTCTCCACGGTCGCCGGGGAACGCGGCGCGGCGGACGCCGAACGCGACATCCGCGGATTCGCCACACGCTTCTACACCACACAAGGAAACTGGGACCTGGTCGGCAACAACACGCCGGTCTTCTTTCACCGCGACCCGCTGAAGTTCCCCGACCTGAACCGCGCGGTCAAGCGGGACCCGCGGACGAACCTGCGAAATCCCGAGAACAACTGGGGTTTCTGGACGAACCTGCCGGAGTCGCTCCACCAGGTCACCATCGTGATGAGCGACCGCGGCATCCCGAAGACCTACCGGCACCTGCACGGCTTTGGTTCGCACACGTTCAGCCTCATCAACGCCGCAGGCGAGCGACACTGGGTGAAATTCCATTTCCGTACCCAGCAAGGGATCGAGAACCTCACCGACGAGCAGGCCACCGAACTCATCGGCCAGGACCGCGAATCGCACCACCGCGACCTCTACGACGCCATCGAGCGCGGCGACTATCCTAAGTGGACGCTGTACGTGCAGCTCATGCCAGAGGCGGACGCGGCGACCTACCGACTCCACCCGTTCGACCTCACGAAGGTGTGGAGCAAGAAGGACTACCCGCTCGTCGAGGTCGGCGAACTCGAACTGAACCGCAACCCGGAGAACTACTTCGCCGACGTCGAGCAGGCCGCGTTCACCCCGGCCAACCTGGTGCCGGGAATCTCGGTCAGCCCGGACAAAATGTTGCAGGCTCGGCTGTTCTCCTACGGCGACGCGGCCCGCTACCGGGTCGGCGTCAACCACCACCAGATCCCGGTCAACTATCCGCGCGCGGCCACGCTCGTGAACACCTACCACCGCGACGGAGCCATGCGCGTCGACGGCAACCAGGGCGGCGTCCCGGGCGTCGAGCCGAACAACTTCGGCCGCTGGACGGAACAGCCACAGCACGCCGAGCCCGCGTCCGCCGCCGGCGCGGTTGCCGACCGGTTCGACTACCGCGAGGACGACGACTTCGAGCAGCCAGGCGACCTGTTCCGAAGCATGACCGAGACGCAACAGCAGGCCCTCTTCGACAACACCGCGCGCGCGATCAAAGGCGCGCGAACGGAAACCGTCGAGAAGCACATCGCGAACTGCAGCCGGGCAGACCCTGCTTACGGCGCCGGAGTCCGCAAGTCCTGCGAGGCGATCGGCGCGCTCTGAGTGCTACGCCGCCGGCTGATGCTCCGGGCAGTCGGTGCGCAAATCCGTCAACGGCAACGGTGTCCGCAGCAGCTCGCAATGATGCGGCGCCGACGGGTCAGCGTGCTTGGGGTCAGCGTGCTTGTCGGGGCTGAAGAAGCGGCAGGTGGTGCACATCCGCGCGACACTCACCACCCCCTGGCGTTGCAGGTCCGCGATGACCTGGAGGAGGGTGTGCAGGGTCGTCGCCCGGTCGCTCGTGGGCAGCTTTCCCAGCGAGGTCACCACCTGCTCGTCCCACGCCGCCAGTTCACGGGCGACCGCCTCGCCTCGTTCGGTCAAGATGAGCCGCCGACGGCGGCCGTCCGGGATCGGGGACCGCGTGAGCAGTTCCTTGCGCTCCAGCGCGCCGACCGCGTCGGACATCGTCGGCGTGGTGACGTCGAACTCCGCGGCGAGCGCGTTCACCTCGCGCCGGGCCTCGGGCTGCCGGGACAACGCCAGCACAGCCTGCTGCTGCAACGGCGACAGGCCGTGGCCACGGGCGCTGCGCTGCGAGAGCGACCGCAGACCGTTTCCGAGCCGTTCGATGGCGTCGGCCAGCCTCCGATCCAGGTCAGCCTCGCCGTGCGATCCGGTCATGCGCTCCGCCTTGAAGTTAGGACTCCTTACCGTTTCATGGTAGACCACGGACGCGGCAGACCTCGGCCGATGACGGAACGGGTACGCGAGGCACGCTCGGTTCGAGGAGAGGCTGTCGCTGATGAGCGACCCGACGTACGGTGCCTGGGCCGGTCCGCGGCTGTTGCACGCGATCGAGTAGTAGATGTTGTCCTCGAGCATGGAACGGTCGCGGTGAAGGCATCCGCAAGTCCGGCAACGCTTTTGACGGATGCCGTGGCCGCCGGTTATCCGGTTCGCAGGGCGGCTGTGCCGGGCAGGCGGAACCTCGGGATACGTGCGTCGTCCGGACGGAGGGACGTGTCCTGGGCGAGGAGGCGACGTGCGGCGGCGTGGTCGCTCGGCCGGTTGACGGATTCGACCGCGGTGAGCCGTCCATTGTGGAAGTGCAGGACGGAGAACGCGTCCGCGGCGTCGCCGATGCGTGCTGTCTCGGTCTCGGCTTCCGGGTCCGGTACCAGTCCGGCGATCTGCAGCTTGGCCGCGAACTGGTCTGTCCAGAACCACGGCACCGCGTCGAACTCCACTGTCCGGCCGGCGAGGCGGGCCGCAGCCACGCGGGCTTGGTCGGTGGCGTTCTGCACCGATTCGAATCGCCTGCGGGTTCCGTCCCGGGTTGGGAAGGAGGAGCAGTCGCCGACTGCGGAGATCGAGGGGTCAGAGGTGCGCAGTGCGGTGTCGACTTCGATTCCGTCGCCGACCGCGAGGCCGGAGTCGCGCGCGAGTTCGACTTCGGGATCCACCCCGATCCCGAGCACCACGAGGTCGGCCCGCAGGCGGGTGCCGTCCGCGAGCACCACTTGGCGAACTCGGGTGTCGCCGTCGAACGCGTGCACCGTCGTGTCGGTGAGGACGCGTACTCCCTCTGCTTCGTGCAGTGCGCGGAAATGGTCGGAGATGTCGGCCGACACGACCCGCCGCATGAGCCGGGGCAGGCTTTCCACAACTGTCACAGTGCAGCCGCGCTTGCGTGCCGCGGCGGCCGCTTCGAGGCCGATGAACCCGCCGCCGACCACGACGACGTCGTCGGCCCGGCCCAGTGCGTCTCGGATCGCGCGGGCGTCGTGCGGGGTGCGCAGCACGCAGATGCCGGCGCGGCCGGATCCCGGCACGGTCAGGTGGCGTGCCCGGCAACCGGTGGCGAGCACGAGATCGCGGTAGCCGAGAGCCCTGCCCGAGCCGAGCCGCACGAGGTGCCGCTCCCGGTCTATCCGCGCGACGGTGTCGTGCAGCAGGGTGATGTCCCGTGCCGCGTAGAACTCCGGTTTGCGGAACTCCAGTCGCGGTTCGGCCTCGCCCAGCAGCATCGACTTCGACAAGGGCGGTCGCTGCACGGGCGGGCCGTCCAGCCCGTCGACGAGAACGATCGGGGCCTCGACGCCTTCGTCGCGGAGGAACAGTGCCGTATGGAAACCGGCGTGCCCGGCCCCCACGACGACGATCGGAACGCCGGTCATTGCTCGTCCGGCAGTTCGACGAGCAGGTCGTGGACGGGAGCGGGCAGCTGACAACTGAGCCTGCTGGTCGGGCGGCGCTCGGACGCGGTGCAGTTGAGCATCTCGTCCTCCGCCTCGCTCATCGGCGGGAAGTCGTCCGCGGCGTCGGCGGGGACGTAGACGTGGCAGGTCGCGCACATGGCGTTGCCGCCGCACTCGCCGACGATCCCGTCGATGGCGTCGTCGACGGCGGCCTGCATCAGCGGCGTGCCCGGCGGCACGTCGAGGGTGCGGTCGCCGTCCGGCGCCCGGAAGGTCACCTTCGGCATGTCAGATCCTCTCCAGCGGCGGGTGCGCGACGGCGACCGGCTCGCTGATCACGGGCGAGCGCATGCGGCCGAGTCCGTCGATCTCGGCCTCGACCACGTCGCCGTCGGCCAGGAACCGGGGCGGGTCCAGCTGAAATCCGCAGCCCGGCGGGGTGCCGGTCAGCAGGAGGTCGCCCGGGCGCAACGCCATAGACCTGCTGACTGAGGCGATCAGCTCGGCGACCCCGACCGCCATGCCCGCGGTGGAGCCGTGCTGGCGCAGTTCGCCGTTGACCCACAGCCGCAGCCCGGCGTCGGCCGGGTCGAACTCGTCCGGGGTCACGAGCCACGGCCCGGTCGGGCAAAACGACGGAGATCCCTTCGCGCGCGCGATCTGGAACAGCAGCGGATGTTCCGCTCCCGCGCCGAAGGCGATGTCCCGGGCCGTGACGTCGTTGGCGATCATGTATCCGGCGACGTACTCCAGCGCCTCGGCGCGCGGAATCCGTTGCCCACCACGGCCGATGACCACGGCCAGCTCGACCTCGTAGTCGAGCTGGCGCGTTTCGGGCGGGCAGACGATGGCGTCACCAGGACCGCATACGCTGCTGGCGGGCTTGAGGAAGACGATCGGCTCTCCCTTCGGCCTGGCCGCGCCGAGCACCTCGTCGCCGTGGGCGGCGTAGTTGAAGCCGATCGCGATGACTGTGCCCGGGCGGGGCACCGGCGGTCCGAGTCTCGTATCGGCCAGCGGCACCAGATCGTCGTCGGCGTAGCGGTCGACGGCGGAGCGCAGCAGCGGCTCGGCCGACGGCCAGCGCGACAGGATCTCGCCCCGCCCTCCGGAGGGCAGGCCGTGGCTGTGGCGCAGCGGAAGGATCGCGTCCGGCCGGACCAGTACTCCTGGCTCCTCGGCGCCGGGCGGCCCGAAACTGACGAGCTTCACGTGTTTCTCCTGGCTTCGGTGATGGCCACGAGCGAGAGCGCCAGTTCGGCGAAGGAACGCACGTCCAGGCCGGTGAGCTGGTGCCATCGCGTGAGGCGGTATGAGACGGAGTTCGGGTGCAGGGCGAGTGCGGCTCCGGTCCCGCGGAGGGTGAACCCGGACTCGGCGTAGGCGACGACGGCGTCGGCGAGGTCCGGCTGTTCGCCCGCGACCCGGCGGATCGGCTCGAGGAGCGGGCCGAGCAGCGGCGCGAGGTCGGGGATGACGGCCGCGAACCAGTCGGTCTCGAACCGAACCGCCGCGCGGCCGTCGGCCTCGGCCAGCCGCAAAGCGCGGGTGGCGTCGCCGAGGCCGAGCCGGATCCCGGCCAGCCCCGGCCTGGTCAGCCCGATGCCGAGAGGTCGGCTCTCGCCGCCCACTTCGGCGGCGAGAGCAACGACGTCGTCGAGCACGGCGCCTTGGGACACGATCGTCAGCAGCCCCGCACGGGCGTCGGCGTGCACGACTCCGGTGATTCGCCGTCCCGCGCGTTGCAGCGCGTCGACCGACTCGCGCGGCCACCAGCGATTCCGGGCGACGAGCACGGTGAACTCCCCGTCCGGATCCAGTGCGAGTTCGCGCATCAGATCGGTGGCGTCCTGACCCGGTCCGTCCGCGTGCAGAACGTCGAAGAAGCGGGCCCTCGTCTCCCGTTCGTGCTGCTCGCGGCCGCCCTGCTGGGCTACGTAGGCGTCCACGACCGCCTGGCTCATCGCCTGCGACCAGTGCGCCATCGGCCCGACGAGTTCGACCAGCAACGACTCCGTGGCGAGGTCCGAACGGCGCAGTGCCTCCCATAGCTCCTGGTGAGCGTGGTGGAACGCCGCCAGAACGTCGTACACGGGCATGTCGTAGTAGGCGCGACGCCGCGCCGACGCGCGGATCGATTGCAGCACTTCAGGATTCGGCGGCGCTCCTTCGGCAAGGCTGCGGGTCATCGTCTCGTAGAGCGACCGGACGTTCCTGAAGTGTTCGCTCTCCGGGAGCAGCGCGTAGGAGGGCAGCTCGGCGCGAATGCGGGCGACCAGCCCTCGCGCCAGCTCGTCCAGCCCGTCCTCGATCGCGGCCCAGAACCGGTCTCGGTCCGCGGGTCCGGGCACCGCCGACAGCCGCGGGCGGCCGGCCTCGCTCACCACGCCGGAGCCCGGTCGGTGTGGGCGGTTTCGGGGAAGTCCGCGGGATGGTCCCGGACCCAGTCGGCGATCTCGTCCGCCCTGGCGAGCCACACTCGCTCGTCCGCGGCCAGCCGGTCCACCAGGGTCCCGATCGCCGCGACCCGGTCGGGGCTGTCCTGCCACGGCACGTGGAAGATCAGCCCCACACAGCCACCGGCGGCCGCCGTGTCGTCCACGATCGCCGCGTAGCCCTCGAGCAGCCCGGCCGGCCCGACCGGCTCCTCGCCGGGTGGCTGTCGAAGCCGGGTGAAGCCGGGCACGTAGTAGGCGCCGTCGACCGCGTGCCAGGGATACGGCAGCAGCGGGAGTCTCGCGGCGCTGCCGAGCGTGGTCCCGAAGGCCGTTCCGGCGATCGAGACGTAGTCGAAACCGTGCTCGGCCAGGACATCGACCGAGTGCGGCCCGAGGAGCCCCGCCGGTGGCCTCGCCCCACGCGGCCGGACGCCCAGTTCGCCGAATACGTCCAGGCTCAGCCGGAGGGACTCGGCGATCTCCGCCGCCGACGATCGGTGCCACGGCTCGTGCAGCCAGCCGTGCCAGCCGACCTCGTGCCCCGCCTCGGCGATCGCGCGCACCGCGTCGGGATAGTTCCGGAAGTTCCACGCCTCCACGAAAAAAGTCGCGGAGTACGAGTGTTCGTCCAGCATCGCCAGCAGGGCCGGAAGTTCCCGCGTCACGCTGTGGTGGTGGCCCACCGGCGCGTCCGGCGCGATCGAGCCGAGCTGGATCTCAGCGGCCTCACCGAGATGGTCGAAGGTGACCGCGACCGCGCAGTCCGCCCCGTCGGGGCCCCACTCGCCGGCCATCACCGGCCCCGGGGCGCGATGTCGAGCCGGGAGATCATGGCGAAGGTCAGGTCGGTCGTGCGCGGCGGCTCGTCGGCATACAGCTCCAGCGAGGGCAGCCGCCGCGGCAGCTCGCGCAGCAGAATCTCCCCCTCCAACCGGGACAGCGGCGCACCGAGGCAGAAATGCCCGCCGGCGGTGAAGGCGAGATGCCGGTTGTCGGCGCGCCCCATGTCGAACGTGTCGGGCCGGGCGAACCGGGCCGGGTCCCGATTCGCCGCGGCCAGTCCGAGCAGGAGGTGCTCGCCCTCGCGGATCGGCGTGCCGGAGAGCTCCGTGCCAGCGCCCGCGTAGCGCCACACGAAGTGCACCGGAGCCTCGAAACGCAGGTTCTCCTCCCACGCCGCCCCCGCCAGCGACGGGTCTTCGGCCAGCCGGCGGTACTGATCCTGGTGCCGGGCCAGTGCGTAGACCGCGTTCGTCATCGCGACCATCGTCGTGTGGTAGCTGGCCACGAAAAAGCCGACCAGAGTGACCACAAGCTCCGTCCTCGACAGGCGCTCGCCGTCCGCCTCCGCGAGCAGGAGCGCCCCGACCGGATCGTCGTCGCCGAGCTTCCCGCGCATCGTGTCGACGATGTCGCCGATGTAGTCGAAATAGAATTGTGCCGTCGCGTCGGCTTCCGCGAGCTGCTCCGGCGTGATGTCCCCCTGGCTGAGGACGGCGTTGAGACCCGGCATCCGCTCCAGGACCGTCGTCGCGTCCTGCGGCGGCGCGTGCAACAGGCGGCACGCGATCAGCGCCGGGATCTTCATCGCGTACTCCCGCACGAAGTCGACCACGTCGTCGCGCTCGGCCAGTTCGTCCAGCCCGCCGAGGATGATCTCCTCCACCCACGCGCGCATCCGCTTGACCGACCGCGGCTGGAACGCCGGTGCCGCGAGCTTCCGCAGCCGGGTGTGCGCGGGCGCGTCCACGTTCGGGAGGGAGAACCGGTAGAACTCCGCCGCCGGACCGGCACCGATGTGCGCGGGAAACTCACCGGGGCGCGGCTGCACCGCATTCTTCGCGGACTTGAGGGCCTTCTCGACCTCGGCGTAGCCCGTGAGCAGCCACGAATCCTGCCCGTTGACCACGGTCCGGGCCACCGGTGCCGTCTCCCGCAGGCGGCGGTAGGCGGCGTGGCGATCGGCGCTGAAAGCCGGGTCCGACGGGTCCAGACGAACGACATCCGCGGCGTTGGTCATCTCGAAATCCCCTTCGATCTCGCTCAGGCACCCGAGTGCCTACCCCAGTCAGGCTAAGCAGCGGCCACCCGCACGTCATGGGCGAAAACGAGAAAATCAACACCTTGAGTTGTGGTTTATCCCGAAGCTGGCAGCATCATCCGCGACGCTGCCCGCCGACCTGATGCGAGTGTTCGGGGCGGCACCTCAGAACGCCTCCGGCAGCGGGGATGTTCTGCTTCACAGACCCGGCTCGAGATCACCCTGCCCCAGTTGGGCCCGCTCGCCCGGCAGTTCCATACGCAGCCATGAACATGTCCAGCAGTTGGTCGACCGTCTCTTCGTCGACCACCCGGGTCGACAGCAGATGGCGGTAATACAACGTGCCGCACAGCACCTCGGCCGCGAACTCCAGGTTCGCGTCCTTCACCAGTTCTCCGGTGTGCTGCGCGCGGGTGATCCGTTCGAGGGTGCGGGTTTCCACGGTGAGCAGGAATCGTTCGTGCAGGGTCGCGCGCAGGGCGGGATCCGCTTGCGCCTCCGCGATCAACCCGCGGTAGACCGGGCCGACCGGGGGGCCGGAGAGTGCGGGGCCCGAGCGCAGGAATTGCTCGCGCAGGTCTGCTCGGACGTCGCCGGTGTCGCGGTAGTCCAGATCCGTGGTCCAGACGCGGCTGAGCGCGTCCAGCAGCAGCGCCGCCATGGAGGGCCAGCGGCGGTAGATCGTGTGTTTGCCGACTCCGGCCCGGCGGGCTACCGCTTCGATGTTCAGGCCCGCGTACCCGACTTCCGCGGCCAGGTCGAGGGTCGCTTGCAGGAGTTCGTCGGTGCGTGCGGCGCCTCTGCGTCGCGGTGCGGCGGACTGGTCGGCCATATCGGCATCTTATCGGCACTCGCCGTGCCGTTGACAATCCGTAGGGGCCGAGTACATCATCGAAGTATCGGCACGGTGCGTGCCGATGATGAGAATCTCGAAGGGACACCGCTATGGGCAGAACGCACGAGGGCTTCTCCGCCGAAGAGCGCGCGGCGATGAAGGACCACGCCAAGGAACTGCGGGACGCGAGACGCGCCGGGTCGCGGGCGGACAAGGCGGCGCAGGCGGAGCGGGACGTGGTCGCGAAGATCGCCGAGATGCAGCCGTCGGATCGGGTGATGGCTGAGCGGGTTCATGCCGTCGTCAAGGTGAGCGCGCCGGTCCTGGAGCCGAAGCTCTGGTACGGGATGCCCGCCTACGCGCTGGACGGCAAGGTGGTCTGCTTCTTCCAGAGCGCGGAGAAGTTCAAGGCGCGCTACGCGACGCTCGGGTTCAGCGACCTCGCCGCACTGGACGACGGTCCGATGTGGGCGGCGGGCTTCGCCTTGGCCGACGTGACGGCAGAAGCGGAGGCGCGGATCAGCGCGCTGGTGAAGCAGGCAGTGAGTCCGGTCCGGAAAGAGCTAGCGGCATCTGCGTAACTGCCATGGCGGCGCTGTCGCGGGCGGCAGCCTGAAAACCCTTGTGTGGCAATACCTTCCACCTAGTTCCGGCAGCAGGCGAGAGCGCTGCCGGAACAAGGTGCGCGGGCTGCGCGGTTGCTTGACCGACCGGAGCCGTGCCTTCCCGGTCGTGCGCGGCCGTCCGTTCGGGCAGCGTTGCGCGGTGGCGGCCGGCTGGCACAACCTCCATGACCGCCTGGCGTCTTCTCGGGCAAAGCTTCACCAATTGCCGCTAGAGGGGACGCCGGAGATGGGATTCACCGCGAAGAAGACGGTCAAGATGGCGATGATCGGCGGGGCGATCGCCGCCACCGCGCTTCTTTCCGCTTGCGGCGGGAACACCGCCGGGAACGGGTCGCCGGTGAACAACGCCGCCGTCCAGCAGTCCGCGCCGGGTGCGGCCACCGGCGGGTCCGGGGGCTCCAGCAAGGCGACCGGCAAAGGCGGCAACGTCAGCGAAGAGAACGGCGACGTCAACTGCAGCAAGCTGGACGGCAAGCGGGTCACCCCGCCCGGCGGTCCGCAGATGGACGTGATCGCCGTGTCCGCGACCAGCGGCACCAACCCGGGCTGCAACGACGCCTTCAAGGTGATCACCGAGTACTACCAGGAGATCCCGACGAAGGGCGAAGGCCCCGGTCACCGCGTGCTCGACATCTTCGGCCACTGGACCTGCGCCGGATCCGGTGACCAGGCCAACCCCCAGGGCAGCGTCTGCGGCAAGGACGGCCGCACCGACTACACGATCGAGACCCGGCCCTCCAGCGGCGGCAAGGGGACGGCGCCGCAGCCTCGCCGGTTCCCGAACACCACCCAGACCGTGCAGTTCACCGGCTACGACGCGAGCGTCAACATGGCCACCTTCCAGCTCGTCCGCCCCCAGGGCCACGGCGAGTACGTGCCGGTCGCCGGCGACACCAAGACCTACCGTCTGCCGCTGGCCGAGCGGGCGATCGTGTGGAGCGCGGCCACGTTGTGCCAGAACGACAACCAGGCCACCGTCGGCGAAGACGGCCTCGGCACCTTCCGCTGCGACGCCGACCAGCTGCGCCGCACCCTCGCCGGCGGAACCCCGGCGCTGGCCCAGATCCTGGTGAGCGGCGACGACCAGATCGCCCAGGTCAAGGAGATCTACCACCCCTGACCGAGCTTCTTCCGGCTGTGGGGCGACCGGGAATCTCCGGCCGCCCCACAGTCGCGACCGGGGCTAGGACTGCGCTGCGGCGAGAAACTCACCGTGCAAAGTCTGTGAGGGCAACTCGTCATACGCGGCCCGATAGTGCGCGGTAAAAGCACTCGGCCGCGTATACCCCCACCGCGCGGCCACCTGGGTAACAGTCGTCTCCCCTGCGGCGGCGGCACGCAACTCCGCCCGCGCATGGTCGAGGCGAACTCGCCGCAGATAAGCCATCGGCGTTGTATCGAGGTGCCGCCGAAACGCCAGCTGCACAGCCCGCGCCGAGACACCGGCAGCCTGGGCAAGCTCAGCCGCCGTGAGGTCGCGGTCCGGATGAGCTTCGATGAACGCGACGGCGCGACGCAACGCTTGAGGATGAGCGTCAAGGTCCGTGCCGGCCCGCTCCGCCAACGCCGTCGTGGGAAAGGCCGCGAGTACCGCGGCGGCAAGGTGCTGGGTCGCGGTACTGAGCAGCAACGGCTGCTCAGCGACGTCCGGAGCGGAGAGGACCTGGTCGCGCACGTAAGTGATAGCCGCGCGCAGGTGGCGGGCACCGGCCTCGGACACCGGATTGTGGTCGAGCAGCTCTACGGGCTTTTCGGCACCGGCGACACGCGTCAGGACCGCGGGATCGAGCATCGTGATGCTGTATCGCGCCCGGCAGATCCGGCCGGAGTACGGGCGGTCGGGCGGGGAGAAGGAGAAGAGGTCGCCGGGGGCGAAGGCGGCGGGTTCGGCCCATCCGGCGACCTGGTGGTCTTCGATGGTTCCGGCTTCGATGTCGCAGAGGCAGATCCGGCCCAGCGGCTCGACGTCGTAGCTCATGTCGAAGTGCAGGTCCAGCTTGTCGGCGCTGACGCTCTCGGACGCGACGCGCGTGATGTGGGCGCCAGCGTCCTGGCTGCCGCTGCCGATGCGCATCGGGGCGTAGGAACTGCAGAGAAATTCTTCGGTGCGGTCCAGGTCCTCGCTCTCGAACACCACCTGCCCGGAAATCGACATGAACTCCCGGTTACCCGCGCGGGTCGGGGATCAAACCGCCCAGCTGGGCGCAGGCGTCGTCGATGGTGGCGACGAGGGCGAGCCGCACGTCGACCCGGGTGAGGCGCAGCGGGCGCAGTACCGCACGGTTGCCGCCGGTCACGACGATCAGCTTTCGTTGCCGGGCGAGCGCGGTGCGGTGGGTCTCGATCATCAGCGACATCCCGACGACGGCCATGAAGTCCAGGCCGGCACAGTCGAGGACGATGTCGCGTCCGGTCCGGAGCTGTCTGTCGAGTTCTTCGATGAGGTCGTCGGCGGTAGCCAGGTCCAGGGCACCGCTCACCCGTATCAGTACGAGGGAGCCGACGGCCCCGCTCCGGATTTGCAGGTCGCCGGGGCGCAGCGACCGGTCGGTTGTTTCGGACATCAGCGGGTACTCCCTGTCGTCTGTGTGGCCAACGCCGCGAGGGGGAACCGTTCCCCGACAGCACCGCTGAATTTCAAGCTGTCGTCTCCACCGTGCAGGGCTCGGCTGGAACGGTCTAGCGGCATAACCGAACACCGGCTATCCGGAAAACGAACCGTTCCGGCGCAGCCGTGCGGGATCGGTCCGGGTTACCGCCGCCGGAGCGGGCAGGTGCCAGCCGCTCTCGTACGCCGTCGTGAAGCGTTCCTCGCCGAGGGAAAGTCGGCCGCGGCTGCTCAGGGTGCGTACTTGCAGGTCAGTCCGGTCGTGCGCACCGCGCAACCGGGCCGCCGCGCCGAGGATGACGGCACCGTCCAGGAAGCGGCCGTACAGTTCGGCCAGGCCAGCCACGGTCACCGCGACGGTGGCCACGATCGGCAGGTCCTTGCTGCTGACCGCGGCCGCGTATGCCCTGGCCAGCGCGGTCTCGGCACCGGAGCCGTCGCCGTGCGCCAGGCAGAGTTCGGCTCGAACGGCGCTCACCAACGCCTGTCCGTGGTCGCCGCCGAACGGGAGTCGGCTGGACAGCCCGGCCTCGGCGGCCTCGATCAGCTCGCGCGCTCGGGTCAGGTCGCCGGTTCGCAGGCGGAAGCTGGCCTCTCGGGCGTCGAGCAGAACGACGGTCTCGGGCACGGTCGAGCGCAGCGTGCGTTCGCGGGTGGCGGCGATCATCGTTGCGGCTTGGCCGGTCTCGCCAAGCCGGACGTGCAGGTCGATCAGGCGCAGGTCGATGAAGGTCTCGTCGTTGTGGCTGAGCGAACCGAACTCCTGGGCCAGCCGCTTGGCCTCGGTCAGGTCGGCCAGCGCACCGTCCAGATCGCCGTCGTATTGCCGCAGCAGGGCGCGCATCGGCAGGGCCATGGCAAGGCCCCAGCTGTCTCCCGTGTCGGTGAAGCAGTCCAGCGCGGCGGCGACGTCCGGGCCGACCTGGTCGAGGCGGCCGTCGTTTTCGGCCAGTTCGGCGCGGGTGATCCGGGCAAGTCCGGCTAGCCATCGGTCCGGGCCTTCGGCTAGCCGCTGGATGAGTGGCGACGCGTCGAGTCCGGCGCGGGCGGCCAGTTCGGCGGCGGTCAGTACGCCGAAGGCTGACAGGTCTGGGTAGTTCAGCAGGCGCGTGGCTACCTCGTCGGCTGGTGCGCCGGCGTCTAGCAGGAGAGCTCCGGCGGCGATGTCGTGGTGCACGCCCGGATCAGCGGACACGGCGGCTTCGCTGAGCCAGTACGACGCTTCGGCGTGTCGGCCCAGCATGTGCCAGTACCAAGTCAGGTCGAGCGCGAGGGCAAGCGCCGCGCCGGAAGTGTCGCAGAGGTGGCGCAGGGCGGCCAGGATGTTGTCGTATTCGGCGGTCAGCAGGTGGAGTGCGTCGAGTTGCCGGGGACCGCGCAGAAGCGGGTCGTTGACGGCGGTCAGTTCGGCGAAGTGCTGGGCGCTCAGGTCCCGTACGGCAGCCAGGATCCCTTGCTCGGCAAGGCGTTCCAGGCCGTACTCGCGGATGGTCTCCAGCATCCGGTACCGGCCGGGGACGAGTTGGAGCAGCGAGCGGTCGACGAGGTCGGCGAGCAGGTCCTGGGCTTGTTCGACCGGGAGGGCGCAGACCGCGGCGGCCGAGGCGGGCGTGACTCCGCCGGGCAGGATCGAGATTCGTTCCGCGACCGACCGCGCTTCTTCGCTGAGCAGATCCCAGCTCCAGGCGATCACGGCGCGCAGCGTGCGGTGCCGGGGGAAGGCGGTTCGGCTGCCGGTGGTGAGCAGCCGGAATCGGTCGGACAGGCCGGAAGCCAGGTCTGCCAAGGAAAGCGTCCGCAGCCGGGCGGCGGCCAGCTCCAGGGCGAGCGGCATGCCGTCGAGACCGCGGACGATGCGCCGGACGTCGTCGAGGTTGCGCTCATCGACGGCGAAATCAGGACGCACGGCGGATGCTCGCTCGGTGAACAGCCGTACTGACGCGGTGTCGCGGGCCTGCTCGACGTCAGAGTCCAGCTCTGGCAACGGAAGCGGGCCTAGCGGGACCAGCGCCTCGCCGTCGATCGCCAGTGGTTCGCGGCTGGTGGCCAGCACTCGCAGTCCGGCACAGCGAGGAAGCAGCGCGGAAAGGAGGTGGGCCACGGCGTCGATCAGATGCTCGCAGTTGTCCACCACCAGCAGGCTTTCCTTGCCGCCCAGCTGATCCGCCAGTACCTCCAGGTCGCTGACCGGTTTGGCCGAGGGCTCGAACAGCGCGGTGCCACGGAGGCCGATCGCCGCCAGCATCGCGGCGGCGACCTTGGTCGGTTCGGTGACCGACGAGAGGTCGATCAGCCAGCTGCCGTCGCGGTATTGGTGGCGGCGGGCGGCTTCCAAGGCGAGCCGGGTCTTTCCGGCGCCGCCGGGGCCGAGCACGGTGACCAACCGGCCCGCGGCGAGCAGCGTGTCGATCCGGGCCAGATCATCGGTGCGGCCGACGAAACTGGTCAGCGGCGCGGGCAAGGTGGCCGGCTTGACCGCCTTGACGGGTTCGGCGCGCAACAGGTTCAGGTGGCGTTCGCGAAGCGCAGTCCCGGGATCAGCGCCCAAAACATCCGCCAGGTTCTCGCGGATTTGTTCGTACTGGGCCAAGGCTTCCGCCTGGCGGCCCTGCGCGGCGAGAGCGTCCATGAGCACCGCGGCGGCGCGTTCGTGGACGGGATGGTCGGCCAGCAGGGCGGTCAGGCGAGCGGTGGCGGCGTCGGGATGGCCTTGGGAAAGCTCAGCTTCGGCGAGGTCGGTGACGGCTTCGATCGACAGGCGGGCCAGCCGGGCCGCGGCGGCGGGATCGACCACGGCGACCGCTGGAGGCTCGACGCCGGGGCGGTCTCCCCACAACGTCACCGCCTCCAGCAAAGCCGGGGCGCGGAGGCGACCCGCGGTGGCGAGTTGCTCGAATCGCAGCGCGTCCACGTCAGCGGCCTCGACGGTCAGCCGGTAACCGCCTCCGACCTGCGTGACCTCGCTGGGCGAACCGAGGGCGCGGCGCAACCGGGAGACCAGCGCCTGCAGGGCGTGCGCGGGGTCGGCGGGCAGGTCGGAGCCCCAGATCGCGTCGACCAAAACGCTCTGCTCGACCGGACGTCCGCCGGCCAGCGCCAGCCGCGCGACCAGCCCCCGTAACCGGGCACCGGGCACCTCCAGTACCTCGGCACCTCGCGCCGCCTGAAACGCCCCGAGCAGCGTGACCCGAAGCCGCGCGCTCCCGTCCATTCGACGATCTTCGCGCGAACACCCGGGTCAGCGCCATGTACCCCCGGGTGAGCGCCGTGTGCGGGCCGTGTGAGCGGCCGTCGGCAGGGTGGCCGTATCGAACGCGAACACAGGGGGTTTGCCATGCATGACGCAGTAATAGTGGGAGCCGGGCCGGTCGGCCTGTTCCTGGCTTGCGAGCTCGGCCTCGCGGGCAGTTCGGTCCTCGTGCTCGAACGCGAGCCGGAGCCCGGTTCCCAGTGGCGGACGGCTCCGCTCGGGATGCGGGGTCTGTCGGCCACCTCGATCGAGGCATTCCATCGCCGCGGGATGCTGCCGCCGTTGCTGGCGGCGTCGGACGTCCACGACGCTCCCGGCGAGGATCGGCCGCGGTCGGTAGGCCATTTCGCGGGCATGGTGCTCGACCCGGCCAAGGTCGAGGTCGACGCGTTTCCCTACCGGCTGCCCAGTTCGCTGCCCGGGGGCATGATGACCAACCTCGACGCGATCGAGGCGGTGCTGTCCGAGCAGGCGGCCAAGCTAGGGGTCGAGATCCGGCGCGGGGTCGAGGTTTCCGCTGTCGAGCAGGCCGAGGACGGCGTGGTCGTGCGGGCTGGCGAGCAGGAGTTCGCGGCGCGCTGGGCGATCGGCTGCGACGGCGGGCGCAGTGTCGTGCGCGGGCTGGCGGGTTTCGAGTTCGTCGGCACCGAACCGCAGTTCACCGGCTACACGATGCTCGTCGACCTCGCCGACCCGGAGAAGCTCAGCCCGGGATTCAACCTGACGCCGACCGGGATGTACGTCCAGATGCCCACGCCGGGACACCTCGGCGTGCTGGACTTCGACCACGGCGCGTTCGACCGCACGCAGCAGCCAAGCCTGGAGCACCTCCAGACGGTGCTGCGTCGGGTGTCCGGCACCGACGTCACGCTGACCGGCGTCCGCCTCGTCTCGACCTTCACCGACCGGGCGATGCAGACCACGACGTACCGGCGCGGCCGGGTCCTGCTCGCCGGCGACGCCGCGCACATCCACTCCCCGCTGGGCGGACAAGGACTCAACACCGGAATCAGCGACGCCTTGAACCTGGGCTGGAAACTCGCGGCGGTGATCCGCGGGCAGGCACCGGAAGCACTGCTCGACACCTACACCCGCGAACGCCATCCGATCGGCGCCTGGGTGCTCGACTGGACTCGTGCTCAGGCCGCGGCGATGCGGCCGGACGCGCATGGCCAAGCAGTGCAGGGCGTCCTCCGCGATTTGCTCGAAACCCGCGACGGCACAACGTATGTGTACGGGAAGATGTCCGGCTCGTCGCTTCGCTACGACCTCGGGGACGAGCATCCGCTGATCGGCCGCTACGCCCCGGATTTCCAGCTGACAGACGGCATTCGCCTCGGCGAGCTGATGCGGGACGGTCGCGGCGTCGTGCTCGATTTCAGTCCCGATCAGCGTCTGCGCGAGGCAGCGGGCCAGTTGCGTTACGCGGCCGGTGTGGCGAAGGACGACCTCGGATTGGGTGCGGTGCTGGTCCGGCCGGACGGCATCGTCGCCTGGGCAGGCGACCACGACTTTTCCGCGGAATCGTTCGCCCAAGCCAAAACTCAGTGGTTCGGCGAAAACCAGGAGCAGCCATGACCATCACTCTCCGCCCGGGAAGCACCGTGCTGTTCACCGGCGATTCGATCACCGACTCCCAGCGAAACGAGAGCGAAGACGGTCTCGGATTCGGTTACCCGCTGCGGATCGCGGGCGAATGGGGGCTCCGCCATCCCGAGCGCCCGGTGACCTGGCTGAACTCCGCGGTCGCGGACAACAAGGTCATGGACCTCGGATCCCGTTGGCGGACCGACGTTCTCGACGCGCGGCCGGACGTGGTGTCGATCCTCGTCGGCATCAACGACGTCGGCTGGCATTCGTACGATCCGGACGGCCGGGTGATTCCCGCCGAGGATTACGCGGCCGGCTACGACCGGCTGCTCGCGCCGCTGGCCGAATCCGGAGCCGAGTTGATCCTCATCGAACCGTTCCTGCTGCCGATCAGCGGCGACATCGAGGTGGGAGATATGCGCCTCGGCGTCGCGGAACGGAAGAAGTGGCGCGTCGACCTGGACCCGAAAATCCAGGTGGTGCGCGAGCTCGCCCGCGAATACGGCGCACATCTGCTCGCCGCCGACGGCATGTTCGCCGAACTCTCCGCGACGACCGGGCCGGAGTACTGGGCCGCGGACGGCGTCCATCCGACGCCGGCCGGGCACGCGGCACTCGCCGCGGCTTGGCTGCGCCTGGTCGCCTGACTATCGCCGGGATCCTTGCTGTGCCTCGAGATTCGCCCGGTACGCCGTCCGCTCCGGGCGGTCCGAGTGCAGCGCCCGGTCGTCGCGGACCAGCCGCCGGATGCGGTTAAGGACCGGCTCCGGGGTGATTCCCGCGGCCGCGGCGAGCGCGCCGACGTAACCGGGGACGGCGATTTCGGCCCGGCGGTTGCGCACCGAATCGACGACCGCCCTGGCGACGTCTTCCGGCTGCACCTTCGGGATCGGCCGCATGTCCAGGCCCGAGGCGAGCGCGGTGTCGACCGCCGACGGCAGCACGGCGGTGAGGCTGACGCCCGCGTCCGCGAACTCGAGGCGGGTCGCGGCCGTCAGCCCCACCACGGCGAACTTGGTGGCGTTGTAGACGGCCAGCCCCTTGACCGGGAACTTGCCCGCCAGCGAGGCGACGTTGACGACGTGGCCGAAACCGCGTTCGGCCATGCCGGGCAGCGCCAGTTTCAGGCCGTTGAGGACGCCGCCGAGGTTGACGTCGATCTGCAGCCGGTCGGTGGCGTCGGAGAGTTCGAGGAACCCGCCGTTCGGCATCAGGCCGGCGTTGTTGACCAGCACGTGCAGCGGTCCGTGGGCCTTCTCGGCCGCGGCGATGAAGGACGCGAACGAGTCGCGGTCGGCGACGTCGAGGTGGTGGGCGGTGCCGCCGATCATCTCGGCGGTCTCCTCCGCGGCCGCCTTGTTGAGGTCGCCGATCGCGACGCGCGCTCCCTTGCTGGCGAACAACTTCGCCACGGCACGGCCGATCCCGGCACCGCCGCCGGTGATCGCGACGGACGCGCCGTCGAGGGTGATCTTGGGATAGGTCATCGGGTCGCTCCTTGCTCGATGGCGGCGCGCACGCGCGCTGGGGTCAGGGTGCGGCCGGCGCGGAGCACGTCGGCGCGGCGGCGCAGGTCCATGAAGTTGGGACCCATGACGTCCAGTTCGGCCTGGCCGGGTTCGATCCGGAGCACCCGGATGCCGGCGGCGCGGAGCTGCTTGACCTCGGCGTCGACGCGCCGGGTCATCGCGCGCCGGGCAAGCCGTTCGACGCGAGCGAAGCCACGCCCGCGTGCGCCGCCGGAGGTGGACATCGGCGGAATGAGCACGACCTCCTCGACGCCGGTCGGGAGGACGAGATCGGCGGACGTTGGCGAGACGGTGCCGCCATCCACGTACGTGCGGCCGTTGACAGCGACCGGCGGAAACCATCCCGGAATGGCCCAGGACGCGGCGATGGCGGTGCCGAGGTCCGTCCGGTGCGAATTCCCGAACGCGACCCGCTCCCCCGTGCGGACGTCGGCCCCGACGAGCCAGGTCTTCGGGTGATCGACCCAGCCCTCGGCGTTGGCCAGCCCGGTGCCGAAATCGCGCAGCCACCCGGCGTCGCCACGCCCTTTGGGCAGCACTCCCGCGAGGCCCGCCAGCAGATCGACCCGGCCGCGCAACGCCGCCGCGGTGAGGCCGAGACCAGGCCAAACAGGCGTCGGCAACGGCGGCAGCAGGCCCGGATGCTGGGCGAGGTGGTGCACAACGCGCTCGTCGGCGGGCTCCCCACGCAGCGCGGCCAGGATTTCGCCAGCCCCGATTCCCGAGCCGAGAAGCGCCGCCATCTCCGCGCCCGCGGACGTCCCGACCAGGACTTCGGTGTCGCGCGCGTCCCATCCCAGCCGGTCCTCGACCGCGGCGAGGGCGGCAGCGGTCCAGGCGAAGCCGAGCGTGCCGCCACACCCGAGCACCAGTGCGCGTTTGGTCATCGGCCACCTCTGCGGAATCACGTGTCAGTGGCGGAACCGTATGTCATTTTCGCGGTGAGGGCAACACGGGTCAGCCGAGGTCGGCGCTGCTGACGACCTTGTTGCGGCCGGTGTTCTTCGCGGTGTAGAGCGCTTGGTCGGCCGCGTGGACCAGGCGATCGATGGCGGATCCCGACTCGGGATACGTCGCGATGCCGATCGAGGCGGAGAGCCCGTCGATCGTCCTCCTGCCGTTCAGGGCAGGCACCTCCACGGCGAGCCGCTCGACGGCCTGGCGGACGCGTTCGGCGACGACGCGGACGTCGGTTCGGTGGATGTCGGGCAGCAGAACCACGAATTCCTCGCCGCCGAACCGGCCGACGCTGTCGTAATCGCGGACCGCGCCGGAGATCGCGGCGGCGACGGCGCGCAAGACGGCGTCACCGCTGAGGTGCCCGTGCTCGTCGTTGATCCGCTTGAAGCGGTCGAGATCCACCATCAGCACGCCGAAGCTGGAGGCGGCACGCTGCGCACGGTCGAGTTCGCGGCCGGCGAGGGTGTGCCAGCCGGTGGTGTTGAAGAGACCGGTCTTCTCGTCGGTGGTCGCGGCGATTTCCAGCTGCTTCACGAGAACCGCCCGGTGGATGACCAGCAGCGGCGGCAGAACGCAGAGCGCCAGTTCGGCCATGGTCGTCACGGCGAGCGCGGTCATGAGGCCGAGGCAGAGGGTCGCGGCTTCGAGCAGGTTGTCGCCCCAACTGCCGAAAAGGGTGCGCAGCGAGCGGTCCGGTGCGTTGAGTCCAGGGACGGTGATGAGGGCGGCGATGACGAAGTACGCGGCGGTGGCGAGGGCGAGGCTGCCGAAACCGGTCCATCCGGCGCGCAGGGCGTCGTCGAGGTTGGGGGTGACGGTCCGGGAGAGGACGGCCGCGGCGGCTTGGCAGGTGACGATGACCAGGGCGGCGTTGAACACCACGCGGAAAGCCGAGATACGGCGGGCGCGATAAGGGCTTCGGACGGCCAGATAGGCGTAGAGGACTGCGACAAGTCCCGTGACGAGAGCCGAGGGCAGCACGAGCACCCCGGCGAAGCTCCACACCGAAGTCAGGTTGATGTGCGGAGTGCCGGAGATGAGCCGGAGCCGTTCGACCTCGCGGCCCAGTTCGGCCTGCAGCAGGCCGCAGCCGGTCAGCAGGCCGAAGACGAGGAGATCCCGGCCGGAGAAGTGTTCGGTACAGACAGCGTTCGCGGTCGCGCCCGCCGCGGCGGTCTCGATCAGAAGGCAGTAGGCGATCAGACCGGGCCGCTGGTTCCACAGTTTCCACTGCGACGGCGATACCGCGGCGCGGAAGGAACGCGCCGGTCTGTCCGCGAGATCGGTGTCAGCCGTACCCACGTCGCCCCCTGCTTGACCAGCGCGTCCCCCCGACGGACCATCAACAGTAGTCGGCGGCATTCGCACTGTCAGCAGAGTTCGGAAAACGTTGCGGCGAGCCGATAACGCGGATATCCGGCCAGGTTTTCCTTGTCCTGACTGCTGAATTCAAGGAAGCCGGGTGCGCCGATCCGATCGGCGCACCCGGGGCGGTCACTTGGAGGGCAGCGGCTGCGGCTTGCCGCCGTCGAGGAGGCCGTACGGCAGGATGCTGTCCGGGGTTCCGGTGATCGCACCCGCCGGGTTGTTCATCAGGCCGGTGACGAAATTGGCGCCGGAACCGTTCGGCGAGGGCAGCAGGAAGCCGAGCGTGCCCGCGCCACCGGCCAAGCCGCCCACCAGGTCTCCGACACCGCCGAGGCCGCTGTTGGCGCTCGGGCTCGATCCCGGACTGTCCGCCGGTGCGGCTTGGGCCGTCGCGGTGGACAGGAAGATCAATGCCAGCCCCAGCCCGAGGCCCCCGAGTGCACGCTTCACGAAACTGCTCCTTTTTCGAAGTGTCGTCCGGTAACGCGACTCAGGGTCGTCCGCGACGGCTGGCGCTGCCACTGGAGACCGGGTAAAGCGCCCGATCGGGCAAGGATTGTCAGTGCTGGAAGGGAGTCAGCGGATCCCAGAGTTCCGCGCAGTGGTGCTGGCGCGGGATTTCCGTGGTGAGCTGGCTGTCCCCGGCGGCGTTGAGCGCCAGCACGACAGGATTGTCCTTTGTGTACGGATCCCACTGCGGAGCGCCGTCCACAGTGGGGTTTCCGGTGCGCGCGAACCCGGACCACTGCGTCAGCAGCTGATCGGCAAGTGCCTGCTGATTGGCCGTGAGCTGAACGCCGTTCGGAAACATCAGCAGCCATTCGGCGACGTGATAGGCGCCGTTCGGTTTGGCCGGATCGACGAAGAATTGCGGCGGGATATCGGTGTCGTCGACCTGGTAGGCGAAGACCGGGATGTGCCGCGACAGCCGCTCGTCGTTGATCAATGCGGGGCAGACCGAGTTGGAGTCGGCGACGGCGGTCCGGTAGGCGAGGAACGGGGCCGGCGCCGGGTAGCGCTTCAGCGGATAGGTCTTGCGGACCTCGTCGGCGTGCTTTCCGTACTGTTGCTTCATGAATTTGTCGTAATCGGCCGCGGTCTCAGCGAACGGCAGTTGAGTTTCGTCGCGGTCGACGCCGTGCATCAGCGTTATGTGGTTGACGTGCCCGGTAGCGAAAGCCTCGGCCGGCGACATCGGCAGCGTCTTGCCGTCGACGATCGGCGCGACTGTGCCGTTGTCCGGATTTCTCCCCTGCCCTGCCTGTTTGAGCACCTTCTCCGCGGGCAGCGCGCGCAGGCAGGCGGCGGTGGAACAACCCAGCGCTATGGCGAATCGCGCCCCCTTTTGCTGCGCTTGTTTCTCGGTGGGCAACTGTGCTTTACAGTCCTGCGTTTGCCAGATGATGTCTGCGCCGAGCAGCGAGTTGTACTCGCCGCTTTGGCTGATCCCGCGCTTGAACAGCCCGGCCGAGGCAGGCGAAGCGGTGTGGGCGCAGACGCTCGAACCGCCCGCGGAATCGCCGTAGATCGTGACGTTGTGCGGGTCTCCGCCGAACTTCGCGATGTTGCGTTGCACCCACCGGAGCGCGGCTTGCTGGTCCTGGAGACCGTAGTTGCCCGCGTGCGCGCCGAACGATTCATGCGCCAGGAAACCGAAAATCCCGAGCCGGTAATTGAACTCCACGCTGATGACGTGCCCGGCCGTCACGAGACGGCTCGCGTCCGTCGGCTTCCACAAGAGGAATCCGCCGCCGTGGATCTGCACCATTACCGGAAACGGACCAGGACCCGCATTCGCCGGCACGCGCACGGTCAAGTTGAGGCAATCCTCGTTAGCCGACCCGGGACCGGTTCCCGGCGGCTGCGGACACTCATTGCCCTCCGCGGTCGCGGCGAACGGCTCCGTCCAGTGCGCAGGCCGCTGCGGCGCGGCCCAACGCCGCTCGCCGACTGGTGGCGCGCCGTAGCGAATCCCTTGCCACGACTTGATCTCCGCGTTCGCGACCCCGCACACCGGTCCGTCGTCGGTAGTCACCGTGGTGCCGGGCGAACACGCCGGCGCGCCCACCTTGGTGGCCAGCGCCGCCGACCCGGCCAGCGACATCACCACCCCCACGACGGCCGCCAATACCGCAGCGGATGCCTTTCCCTCGAATCTCATCCGTCCTCCTTCGCTCCCGCCTGGCCGGGGAGGCCGAACGAACGACGAGCAGCAACCACGCACCGAACAGGCGGTTTACCGGTATGGGCTCGACCAATGACCAACTCCGGGTCATTGCCGCGGGCACGAGTCCCGCGCGCCTCCAGTCTGACCGCCGCACGAGGCGGCACAACCTCCGTTCGGGCGCGCGGGAACTGTCAAATTCCCGGGCACGATGGTCTTTGTCAGGGATCAAGGCGACCGGCGGGAGGAGACGGGCGCACGAGCGAACACCCTTGGGGCCAAGCGGATTCTTCGGAGCAGCACGTTCGGCCGGAACGGCTATCTCGCCGCGCTCAAGACCGCGGTCAGCTCCGGGCTCACGACGCGAACTGCCGGATGCGCGTGCCAGCGGCGCAACACCACCGCCAGCTTCCGCAGATCGGTCCGGATCGTCGCGGATCCGAGCTGGACGATCTGCGCCAGCAACGGCTGCGCGAGCCGGCACGCCTGCTCCAGTTCGCCGGAAGCCGCGTACGCCAGGCACAACCGGAGGCCGAACCGGGTACGAGCGCGAACCGCGCCGTGCGGGATCCGCGCGATTTCCCGGTCGAGAACGCTCGCCGCCTCCGCCGGGCGGCCCAGGTCGTAAAGGCACCAGCCGGTCGCGACGCCTACCGGATCGGCGACCTGCGAGGTGCCGATAACGGGACCGGCCGGCATGCCCGCGGGGTCTTGCAGCCAGGCCCGCGCTCTGTCCAGCGCGCGCATGCAGCCGTCCGGATCTCCGGCGAGGGCATGGCCTTGCGCCTCCCGCTGCGCCGCGAGCCCGAGCACCCGGGCCGGCACGGTCTTGCGCTCTTGCGCCTGCCTCGCCAATGCGACAGTCTCCGCCCCGTCACCCTGGTACATGGCGATCAGCGCTTGCCGGACCAACGCGTAACTCGACAGGAAGTCGTCGCCGGCGACACCGGAAACGCGCACTGCCCGCGCGGTCCACCAGGCGGCGGCCTCGTCGTCGCCGGATTCCTGGGCCATCCAGCCCGCGTACTCCGCCGTCCGTGCCGCCAGCGAGGCCACCTTCGCCAAGGCCCGGCCGCCCACCTGCGCGGCGAGTGTCCGCAGCGCCTGGGCCTGT
This sequence comes from Amycolatopsis albidoflavus, assembly GCF_039525725.1. Taxonomy (NCBI): domain Bacteria; kingdom Bacillati; phylum Actinomycetota; class Actinomycetes; order Pseudonocardiales; family Pseudonocardiaceae; genus Amycolatopsis; species Amycolatopsis albidoflavus. Next base: position 130,744 of record NZ_BAAAHV010000031.1, on the reverse strand, counting down.
CCCACCACCATCGGCAGCACGACGTCCGGAGAGGAGGCCTGGCCCAAGTCCCGCGCGGCGTCGAACAACCGCCGATGCTGAATCAACTGTGCCTCCGCGTCCACGGCCACGACCCCGGTGCCGGACACCTTGAGCCCCGCGATCACCGCCATCCCGCCGAGCAGCACGTCCCGTCGCGCGACCGGATTGAACGCGCCTCCGCCATCGGGCATCATCGTCATTACCCACACTTCTTCCTCGGTTGCCCCGGCCGCGATCGGCCGGGAAGCCCGCTCGGCTTCGCCGGCGAGTTCGATCAGCTCTCCGGCCGCACCCAGCAAGGCGTCGCACTTCCGCACGAACTCCGGCGACGGAGCCTGCGCGCCGGTCTCGACCCGGCTGACGTGGCCCTTGCTGTAGTAGAGCCGCCGGGCGAACTCGCTCAGCGAAAGCCCTTCGGCGACCCGCATCGCTCGCACTCTCGACCCGAACGTCTCCGGAACGGAAGACACCTGGCGCACCGCCCTTCGTCGATTTCCCATCTTGCCCGACCGGCAGTCTTCACCCAGCAGGGTGGACGTTCCAGACAACAGCTGGAAACAGGAAACGGACGCTCAGTGTAGTGCGATTTCTACCGAACAAATGATCAGCTGGAGCAGATTTCGTAGATCATTACTTCAGTGTTGTCAGCGGTAGTCAAAAGCTGGACAAAAGCACGGCCGACGATCGGAAACAGGAAACACTCGCCTACCCTCAAGTAGGGCTTGTCAAGCAGCCGTTCGGATGCCAAAGATTGCTCTCTGTTCCCCGCGACCCTCCTCCCCGGCCGGCCCCGTGCCGCGGCGCGCACGACCGGCCAGACCAGGAAAGGCCACTCGTTGAACCAGATCTTCCTCAACTACCGCACGGTCGACGACGGGTTCGGCGTGGCTCTGCTCGACCATCGGCTGTCCCGCGCGTTCGGTCCGGAAGCGGTCTTTTTCGCGTCGAAATCCATCGAACTCGGCTCCGAATGGGAGCAATACCTGTTCGACGCGGTCAAGGCCTCGCATGCCCTGCTGGCAGTGATCGGGAGAAATTGGCTGAACGCCCAGGACGGTAAGGGAAACCGCCTGCTCGACGATCCCCAGGACTTCGTCCGCCGGGAGATAACCACCGCATTCGAGCTGGGGAAACGCGTCATTCCGGTCCTGCTGGACGCCCCTCGGATCACCCGCGAAGAACTTCCCGAACCGCTTCGCCAACTGGCCGATGTGCAAGACGCGCGGGTCCATTTCCGCAACGCCGTCCCCGACATCGACCGCCTCGCGAAGAGGCTGGAGCAGCTCATTCCCGGGCTGCGCCGAGCCTCCGCCGCGGTCGCCGGCACCAAGTTCACCGCCCACGCGCACCAGGGCGGCGTCGTCAACCAGTTCGACCGCGTCGACGTGCGCGGCGACTTCCACGCCGGACCCCGCTGACCGTCTCCCCCCCATACCCCGGAGCTGACTCTTGAGCGAAGAGACTCCGGCCGAAGAAGCTGCGAAGGAACCGGCGGAACCGCCGGAGTCTGAGTCTTCCTCGGCCGAAAAAGACCCCCCGCCGCCCTCGGAACGGGACCAAGCGGTCCACGACCTGCGCGGCCAGGCCTCGGACTTGCTGAACGTCCAGTTCAGCAAGATCGTCTCGGAGGCCGCCGGCCGGCTGGAAGGCGTGACGAACCTCAACATCTTCCACGAGGTGCACACCGACGGCGATTTCATCGCCGGGCCGGGCGGCCGGAGCACCTCGCGGCGCTCGGGCAGAAGCCGGGCCCAGCCGCAGGACCTCGCCGCGATCGAGTACTTCGCGCCGCCGCCCGACTTCCAGGACTGCGTGGACCGGCTGCACAGCAACAATCTGCTGATCATCGCCGACGCGGCGAGCACCGGGCGGTTCAGCCGCGCGTTGGCGGCCTTGCGGGAGGTGCTCGACGAGAACGCCGTGATCTACCGTGTTCCCGCCTCGATCCTGGGCAACCCCAGCTGGCGGATTCACCAGCCGCGCAGCGGTTACCTCGTCGTGGACCCGGACAACGGCGACGGCAAGTTCTCCGCGAGCAAGCTCACCGACGATTGGCTCGCGAAAACCGCCGAACGCCTGCAGGACGAGGAATGCCATCTCGTGGTCGTGACCGGCCCGGCGGCCGGAACCCTTGCCACCGCGACGAAACGCGTCGAGTTCGTCGTCGAAGAGCTCGAGCTGCCGGATCCGATGGACATCGTGCGCAAGCGGCTGGACGGCGAGGTCCCGTGGGCCGACCCCGAAACCCTCCGCGGCCGGCTGGCCGCCGCCAACGTGGAGGAACTGCTTGAAGAACGCGACAATCCGGAGTTCGCGGCCAGGGTCGCGCGTGCCGTGGTCAACGCGGTTCGAGAGAACGAGGATCTCGGCAAGACGCTCGACAAACTGCGAGATCCGACCGGGCAGGTCCGGGAATGGCTCAGCCAAAACCCGGGCAGCGTGGACGTCGCGCTCGTCTTCGCCACCGCGGTGCTCGAAAACGCCAGCTATCTCCACGTCGCGGACGCGGCGATCGCGCTCCACCGGCAGCTCAGCAACGGCAGCTCGGCGACGCTGACCCTGCGCTACCTTCGCAAGATCGTCGCCGAGCGCAGCTGGCTGGAGCTCGATTCCGACGAAACCCGAGGCAGAGCCAGCCTGCGCTTCAAATCGGCTCGCTTGCGAGTGGCCGTGCTCGGCATTCTGTGGCTCGAGCTCGACGGCGCGCGCGAGAAAATACTGAGCTGGCTGCAAAACCTCGCCAACCACACGAACGTGGATGTGCGGGCCCGGGCCGCCCACGCCGCGGGGATCCTCGCGAACACCGACTTCGAGCACGGCGTGCACGGCTACCTCCTGCAGTGGGCCACGTCCGACTCGGCCTTGTTGCAGCAGAGCGCCGCCTACGGGCTCAACGTCGCGGGGACGCGGAGTCCCGGCAACACCGGCATCGCCTGGTCGTATGTCGAACGGTGGGCGGAACTCGTCGGCGAACCCAAGATCCGCAGGCTGCCGATCACCGCGGGCCTCGCGGTCGGCGGGCAGCTCGGCACGCAGAATCCCCGGCGTGCCTTGCGCGTCTTGCGCCGCCTCGTGCGCCACGGCGACTGGGGTTTGCTGGAACCCGTCGCCGTCAGCACCCAGGCGCTGCTCGAATCGGGCTGCGCGGAGGAGGTGCTGCAGGCCCTGCTCGAGTGGACCGAGCGCTCGGAAGACGGGGAACCCGAGGTCAAAGCCCTGACGATATTCGCGTTCGCCGTCGCGCCCGAAGCCGGTCTGCGCGAGCGTCCGCTGCTGATGCGCGAAGAACGCCGGCACGGCGAAGTGCTGGCGGAGCTCTGGGGAAGGGCACTGGCCAGCACGGCGGCCCGGACCCTCGCCGAGGACGCGCTGAGGTCGTGGGTCCGGGTAGCCGATCGCGACCGCTCGGCCGCGGACACCGTGCTCAGCGTGCTGGCCGGAATCGCCGACCGCGGGACCACGGACTTCGAACGGGTCCTGCACCTCCTGCGCGGCTGGGCGAACGATCCGCACGACCCGTCGGACCAGGCAGCCGAATTCCACGACACCCTGCTCGATCTCGATCTCGAGGAAGAAGCATCATGAGCCAGACCTACAACCCGGTCCTCGCCTGCGAAGAAGTCCGGCGCATGCGCCTCGGCGCCCCGCTGCGCTCGCCCGAACTCGGCGTCGCGATGGTCCTGGAACGGGCGACCGGCACCCCGCTCGTGGTCAACCACGGCGAACGCGTGCCGGACGCGCGGACCGGCAACTACCGCCGGATGCACCTGATCGACGTGGCCACCCGCGGGCTGTCGTTCACGGTCCTGGTGGCGAGCTCCGACCCGGCCTTCACCTTCCGGGTGACGGTCGAGTTCGCCTGCCAGGTCACCGATCCGGTCGCCATCGCGTTGAACAAGGTCACCGACATGACCGCCAGCCTGCTGCCGTCGCTCACCTCGATCGCCCGGGAGACCGCGGCCCGCTTCGACGTGCTGGAACCCGCGGCGGCGTCGAACGCGATCTCCGCCCGCCTCAACTCGGCGCGCGACTCGCCGACGGTGCGGCTCAGCAGCTACTCGGTGTCGGTCTCGATGGTCGACAACGAGGAATTCGTGACAGAGCAACGGAAGATCCGGGTGCGCAAGCTGTCCTTCGACGCCATGCGCCCGATCGCGGGCGGGACCCGCGAGGACATGCTCGCCCACATCATGTCGATCGAGGACGGCGATCCGATGGCGCTGCTGGACCGGGAACGAGCCGACCGCGCCGCCGAGGTGAAAGCCCAGATCGACATATTGCGCACCTTGTCCGGCACCGACATGGAGAACTTCAGCGCCTCCGAAGTACGCGAACAGGTCCTCGGCCAGTTCTTCGACCGGAGCAAGGCGGTGCCCGGCAAGCGGCGGAAACTCCGGGACAGCTTGGAGAACCGCGCCAAAGCGGAGATCGAGGAGGCCAAGGTCGTCGAGGGCAACGTTCCCCCGGCGAAGAACACCGCCGAGGACGGAGCGCCGTCCTCGAAACGCGCCAGCCGGCTCCGAGGTTCGATGCGGCCGGCCGAACCGGAAAACGAAAGCTGAGGCATGGACGTAACTCCCGGTGCGCGAGGCACCGCACGCCTCTGGCACTACACCGAAGAAGCGCTCGCCGCGGTCGCGGTGTGGACGGAACGGATCGCGGGAAAGGGCGAGGACGCCGACCCGCTCGTGCTCTTGCACCGGCCGTCGAGATCAGGATTGCTCGCCGTCTTCGACGGGGTCGGCGGCGCGGGCCGGGCCCCGGCGGGCCGCACACCGTCCGGACAGCTGCGCACCCAAGCCTGGCTCGCTTCCCGGCGAGCTCGTGCCCTGGTCGAGGAATGGTTCACCGACGCGACGACCGCCATCGCCCCGAACGTGCTCGCGGCGCACCTCGGCAACCGGCTGGGCGCCGGCGTGCTGCGCCCGCGGAGAATCCGGGGCAAACTCCAGCGCGAGCTTCCGACCACCTTCGCCGGGCTGATCTTCGAATTGGCCGACGGGCAGGCCGCTTGGCAGGTTCTGTGGGCCGGGGATTCCCGGTGCTACGTGGCCGAACCCCGAGGCGGGCTGCAGCAACTCAGCCTCGACGACACCGAGGCAGGCGATGCGCTGGAGCTGCTGCTCCAGGACCCGCCGATGACCAACCTGGTGCAGGCGGGCGGCCCGTTCCAGATCCGCGGCAGCCGGGGATCCGCCCGGCTGCCGTGCCTGCTCATCACGGCGACCGACGGTTTCTTCGGCTACGTCGGCACTCCCGCGGAGTTCGAGTACGCGCTGTGGGAGACGTTGCTGAGCGCGCAGGACGCGATGCACTGGTCGGTCCTGCTCACGGAGAAGGTCCAGTCCTATACGCAGGACGACGCGTCCATCGCGATCGTCGCGCTCGGCTTCGAGGACTTTTCCGTCGTCCGCGCGAGCTTCCGGGCTCGGTTCGACCGGCTGCGGGAAGAACACGCCGAGCCGATGCGCCGGGCGGCCGCCGGCGGGCGAACAGCCTTGGTAGAGACCAGGAAGCGCTCGTGGCTCGCCTATCGCGAGTACTACGAGCGCCGGCTTCCGCCACGCGAAGGGAGCGACTCGTGAAACTCGGCTCGGCCGTGCGGGGCTACGAGATCATCACCCGCCCGTCGAACGCGAACGCGGGCAAATGCCTCTGGGCGTTCGCCCGCAAAGACGGCAGGGATTTCTTCGTCAAGGAGTTCCTCGAACCCAAACGCCCGCGCCCGGACTCGATGGGCTCGGTCGAGGACAAGAAGCGCCGTCTCGCGGCCTGCCGGAAATTCGAAAAACGGCACGAGAAGCTGTCGAACATCCTGCGCTCGGACCATCCGCACGCCGGAAACCTCGTGCTGGCAAGGGATTTCTTCGCCGAGGGGACGCGCTACTACAAGATCACCGACCGGATCGACCCGGTGGACGTGGCTCCCGCGAACCTAGCCCCGCCGGATCGCGCCATCCTGTTGCACACCCTCTGCGAGAGTGTCGCGCTGCTCCACGAACACAAGATCGTCCACGGAGATCTCCGGCCGGAGAATGTGCTGATCCACCGGCCGCCGCGCAGCGACCTGCACATCGCGAAGCTGATCGACTTCGACGACTCCTACCTTTCCGGCAAGCCGCCAGCGGCCGGGGAAGTAGGCGGAAACCCGTACTACGGCGCACCGGAATGGCTCAGCTACCTCCGCGGCGAGCGAGGTGTCCGTGCTTCCCAGCTCACCTCCGCGGCGGACATTTTCGCGCTGGGGCTGCTGATCCATACCTACCTCGCAGGCGCTCCGCCCGAGTTTCCGGCGGAATTCGAATCGCCTGCCGCGGCGGTGCTCGCCGGAGCCGATCTGAAGCTCGATCCGGCGCTGCCCGCGGAGTGGGCCGAGGTGCTGTCCGGCACCGTGCGGAACGAGTCCTCGGCCCGGCCCACGATCAACGACGTGCTGACCCTGCTGCGCGCCCAGCACCCGCCGGCCGCGCCCAGCCGGGTCCGGATCAATCTCACCGGACGTGTTCCGGCGAAAGGAAAATGATGACCCAGCAGACCGCGACCGACCTCGGCTACGCCGTCGACATCGTGTTGTGCATCGACACCACCGCGAGCATGCGCCCGATCCTGGACAACGTGAAGGCGAGCGCACTGACCTTCCCCGGCAAGCTCATGCAAGAAATGGCCGACAAGGGCAGGCGAATCCGCAGCCTGCGGCTCAAGGTCGTCGCCTTCCGCGATTACGGAGACCGCGCCGACGACGCCTTGTCCGAGACGGATTTCCTTTCCGTGCCCGCGAAGGTGGACGAGTTCGAACGCACTGTCAGCGCGCTGCGGCCGGACGGCGGCGGGGACGAGCCCGAGTCCGGGCTGGAAGCGCTCGCCGTGGCGATGCAGTCCGAATGGGAGACCGGTCTCGACCGGCGCAGGCACGTGATCGTCGTTTTCACCGACGCGCCCGCACATCGGCTCGGCGATCCTCGCCAGCGCGGCGCCACCGGCTATCCGTCTTCGATCCCGAGCTCGCTGGACGAGCTTTTCGCCTGGTGGGGCCACGCGCAGCAGCGCGGAGCACGCATGGAGAACTCGGCGAAGCGGCTCTTGCTCTTCGCTCCCGAGGCCTACCCGTGGGAGGACATCGCCGACGACTGGAACAACACGCTGTTCTTCCCTTCCACCGCGGGGGAAGGGCTCGAAGAATGGGAAATGGACCAGATCATCGCCACGATCGCGAGCAGCCTTTGAGCCGGCGCTTCCGCTGGCCCGGCCGACGGAACCACGCGGCATCTCCGCCAGCGGAGGCTCCCCCGCGCCCGATGCCGCCTGCGATCGAAGGGCCGGACGTCGTGCTGTACCGGGACCGGGCGTTGCTGATCATCTGCGAGCGGCCCCGGCCGGGAGCACCGCCGGCGGTGCTTCGGATCCCGGTCCGCAACTGCGCGGCAGCGTCGCTCTCCATCGAACCCGGGCTGACCGGCCAGGAACTTCTCCGGCTGGACTTGAGCGTGCGATGGGGCCGGGACGCGCGGCTCGAGCTCCCGATGTGGTTTTCCGAGCAGTACCGGGTCTTGCTGCAGCGACTGGTCGACGAAGTGACCGCACCGCCGAACCCGAACCCGCGACCGCCGGGACCGCCGCCGGCTCCGGTGCTCGCACCGCTTCCGGTGCGCCGTGCTCCCCGCGACCGCAACTGGGTGACCTTCCGCTCCGGAGACGATGACGAGGTGGTGGTGTTCGATGCCGGACAAGGCTGATTGGTCGTGCGACTCCTGCCACACGAACAACTACGCACAACAGTCGGTGTGCCGCGTCTGCGGCCGGGAAGCGGGAAGCGCGACCGGGGAACTGGCGCTGCCGGACCATCGTCCGCTGAAGATCGCGGCCGACGAGACCGTCGCGTTCGTGGATTCGAAACACACCAAAACGGAACGGCCGACAATCGCGCTGGCCCCAGTGCCGCCGCCGCGGGCGCCGACGCGGCCCCCGCCTGCGCCGAAGATCTCGTCGCCCGGCCCGCGATATGCCCCGCGCCGGAGAAAGCGGCGGGTTCTCCCGTGGCTGGTACTGGCGGTCTTCGGATTTCTGGCGCTCGTCTACGGCAGCCAGCTTCTCGCCCATCTCAGTTCGAAGTTCCAGCAACCCGCGCAAACCACGGCCGCGACGCCGTGCCCGGCGGAGGCCGCTAGCTGGCTGTCGGACTCCGGAGCGGGGCTGGTGGCCAAGTACGACACCGGCAAACACACTGTGACGATCTGCGTCGGTTCGGACGGCTCCTATCACTACGACGGCCGCGTCAACGACGGCCAGCCGACCACGGCGGACAATCACATCTCGCTCCATGCCGAGCGGACTTCCAGCGGATTCACCGCGGTCAACGGGGAGTACAGCTACGAGATCTCCGGGCTTGACCTGACTGTCCGGAAGCGCAACAAGGTCATCGGCCGAGAGCATCTCACCCCGGTGCACTGACGCCCGCGCTTACCGCCTGAACCTCAGCCGCCGCGCGCAATTCGCGCACTAGTTCTCGTACCGCGAGGGATTGCGCGCCCGCGTAAGTCGCGACGTACCCGATCCGCCGAGTCGGCGGATCGGCGATCGGGGTGACCGCGACTCCCGGCGGGATGGCGGCGAGGGTGAGCTTCGGCAGGACTGCCATGCCAATCCCTTGTGCCACCATGGAAAGCACCACCCCGTCGTCGGCAACTTCCATTTTCGCCGACGGCAGCCAATCCTGCCGGGCCCACCAGGACCGGGTGTAGGAGGAGCAGTTTTCCGGCCAGTCGAGCAGCGGCAGAGCGCGCGGATCGGGCAGGACGGCGGGGTTCACCAGGAAATACGGCTCCCGGAACAGTTCTCCGGCGACCAGACCCGGCGGCGGGGTTTCGTCCTCGCCGAGGGTGGCGATGGCGACGTCCGCGCGTCCGTCGGCCACCTCGCCCGCGGTGCCGCGGCCTAGTTCGGGGACGATCAGGACTTGCGGGTTCAGGCCGGAATGCTTGGCAGTCAAGCGTTCCAGGGCAGCGGGCAGGAGATGTGCGGCCGCGCTGCGGAAAGCGGCGATGCGCAACGGGCCGGTGAGGGTTCCGGCCGCCGCGCCCCGGGCTTCGGCGCGGAGAACGTCGAGTTGGCGCAGGATCAGCCGGGCGTGCACGAGGGCGCGGGCGCCGGCCGCGGTGGGGCGGGCGCCGGTTCGGCCGCGGTCGAAGAGGATGGCGCCGACCTTGCGTTCGCAGGTCCGGACGGCGTGCGAGACCGCGGACTGGGTGAGACTCAGCTCGGCGGCAGCGGCGGTGAAACTGCCGGTGCGCTCCACCGCGAGCAGCAGGCGCAACTCGCCCGGCGTGAGGTCGACGGCATCCATGCGGCCAGCTTAACCGCGGCCATGAGTGAGATTCATGGATTGGCGCGGTCCATCGATCCGGAGGTCTGCTCAGGCGGCTTCGACGCGGATAAATTGCTGGTCAGAGCCAATTAAGGAGATCACGTGTCCCTGACCGCCGTTCGCCAGGTCCGCCGTCCCGAGGGCGCGCCTAGTGCCGCTGACTTCGAGTTCGTCACCCAGCCGCTGCCGAAGCTCGCCGACGGCCAGGTGCTGGTCGAGAACCGGTACCTGTCCGTCGATCCGTACATGCGCGAGTTCATGGAGTGGGGCGGCTGGGAGTTGGGCGCGGGTCTGGAGGGCCGCACGATCGGCGAGGTCGTCGAGTCGAAGGAGCCGACGCTGCCGGTTGGCACGACGGTGTTTCACCGGCACGGCTGGGCGACCCACGCCGTCGTCACCGCCGCCGACGTCCGGACGATCACCCCGGCGGACGGCGTTCCGCTGAGCGCTTACCTCGGCATTCTCGGCGGGACCGGGCTCACCGCGTACGTCGGTCTGACCCGGATCGCGCAGCTACGTCCCGGCGACGACGTGTTCATTTCCGCGGCAGCCGGTGCGGTGGGGAGCGCGGCCGGGCAGATCGCCCGGTTGCTCGGCGCGGGACGGATCGTCGGCAGCGCCGGATCCGCGGCGAAGGTCGAGCACCTGACCCGCGATCTCGGTTTCGACGCCGCCTTCAACTACCACGACGGCCCCGTCACTGACCTGCTCGCGAAGGCGGCACCGGACGGGATCGACGTGTACTTCGACAACGTCGGCGGAGATCACCTGGCCGCCGCGATCGATGTCCTGCGGGAACGCGGGCGGGTCGCCTGGTGCGGTTCAGTCGCGCAGTACAACAACCTGCGCACGCCGCCGAGCGCACCGCACAATTTGTTCGACGTCGTCGGGAAAAGCCTTCGGATCGAAGGGTTTCTGGTGCGCAATCACCTCGACGCGCGCGAGGAGTTCGAGGAATTCCTGATCCCGCACGTCCGCGGCGGGCAGGTGCTCGTGAACGAGACTGTGGCAGAAGGGTTTTCCAGCATCGTGGACGCGTTCACCGGGATGCTGCGCGGAGAGAACGTCGGGAAAATGCTGGTCCGCGTCTGACCGCCGGGAGGGGGCCGCAAAGCCCCCTCCCAGGTCAGAACCTCAATCGCGCCAACGGTTGTTGAGGAAAGCGTCGTCGTCCTCGTCGTCTTCCACCGGGCGCGGGCGGCGCGTCGGACGGCGCGGAGCCTCGGCGCGCGGCGCGGGCTGATTCGGAGTCACCGCGAACGGGGACGCCGAACCGGGCTCGTTGCCGAACTCGTCGGAATCGAACGCCGAGGGCGGTTCGGTGCTCGGCCGGTCCGTGCTCCACCCGGATTTGGTCTTGCGCTTCCCCATTTCCCGCCGGTGCTGGACGTACCGTTCGGCCGCCTGCGCCTGCTTCGTCATGTACTCCTGGGACTGCGCCTTGATCTCCTCGGCCTTCTGCTCGCGCAGCGCCCGGCGATCAGCCTGCTCGCGGACCAGCGCGTCCAGTTCTGCCTGCATCGCGGCGGTTTCGCTCATGCGTCCTCCTACCTGGTCCGGATGATCGGCGCGTCGTCGTCATCGTCGAGTGAACCAGTGATCCGGCTGGCGGGCTCCACGAGGTTGTCGAAGACCGCGCCCTCCACCCGGTACGCGGCGCGCCGCTCGGTCTCGCCACCGCCGCCGCCACCGCCGTGTCCGCCGCCCATCGCGCCCATGCCAGGCATCCCGCTGCCGCCGGGCTGGCCCGAGCCGCCGGGGTGGTCACCCGCCGGTTGCGAGAACCCGCCGCCGGTTTGGGTGCCAGCGATCGGAGTGCTGTCCACTCCGACCATGGGCCCGCCGTGCAGCGGAGCGCTCGGAGCGCCCGCGGGCACGCCCGGACCGCCGCTGTGCGAGATCTCCGGACCGGGGCCGCCTTCGATCGGGTGGCCGGGTGCCCCGCTCGGGACGCCGTGGTGCAGCGGCTGGGCCGGACCGCCCGCGGGGTGCCCCGGGACGTCCGAGCCCGAGACCCCCGGGCCGCCACCCGCCGGATGCGCCGGATCGCCTGCCGGGTGCCCGCCGAACGGGTCACCGGTATGCGAGATCTCCGGACCAGGCCCGCCTTCCAGCGGACGTCCCGGGTGCCCACCGAACGGGTCGCCGCTGTGCGACGTCTCCGGACCCGGCCCGCCCTCCAGCGGATGCACCGGGTGGCTGCTGCCGGGCGAGGCACCGCCGTGCCCGTTGCCGTCGGGTCCCTTGTGCTCGCCGCCGTGGTGGCCGGGAGCGTCGTCGCGAGGCTGGCCAGGAACGTCGCCCGCGTGGTGCCGTCCGGTGGTGCCGTCGGGCATCTGCGGGCCGTGGTCGACCTCGTGCACGCCCTGCTTCTTGTCGTCCTCCTCGCCGAGCGTGTAGGTCGTCGGGTTGCCCTTGCCGTCGTCGACCGTGACGACGGTAGGCCCGTTCGGCCCGTCCGGACGCTCTGCGGTGATCTTCGTGTCGCCGTCGCGGAGGTGGATCTTGCCGTCCGCGCCGGGATGGTGGACCTCGTCGCCGTGCTGCTGACCGTCCCCGCCGTCGTGCGCGGACTTGTCTTCGGACCAGTCGATCTTGAAGTCCTTGGCGGGACCGGAACCCTCGCCGATCTTGATATCCATCTTGCCGTCGTGGTCCGGCTCGGACATTTCGAAGGTCTTGTCGCCCTGCTTGACCTTCAGGACATCCCGGCCGTCGTCGTCCGGTTTGCCGTCGTGGTTCTTGTCCTCGCCCGGCTTCCCGTCGTGACCCTTGCCGTCGTCGTCGGGCTTGCCGTCGTGGTTCTTGTCCTCGCCCGGCTTGCCGTCGTGGTTCTTGTCCTCGCCCGGCTTGCCGTCGTGGCCCTTGCCGTCGTGGCCCTTGCCGTCGTCGTCCGGTTTGCCGTCGTGGTTCTTGTCCTCGCCGGGCTTGCCGTCTTCGCCGCCGGGGCCGCCGTCGGCGGGGTCGGTCTTGATCGGCGGGCCGTCCACCGGACCGCCGCCGCCGGGGGAACCGCCGCCGCCACCCTTGTCGCCGGGGGCCTTGTCGCCGGGGCTCTTGTCGTCGCCAGGACCCTTGTCGTCCGGGCTCTTGCCGTCGGGACCCTTGCCGTCGCCGCCGGTCGAACCGGGTTCGCCGCCGCCGGGGCCGCCGAGCGGGCCGCCGCCGTGGCTGCCCTGCGAGTCCTTCTTCAGCGCGTCCATCGCGGCCTCGGCCTTTTGCTTGGCCTCGGCCTGGGCCTTCTGCTTGGCCTCTTGCTCGGCCCGCTGCTTGGCCTCTTCGTCGGACTGGGTGTGGTCCTGTCCGCCGCTCGAACCGGAATCACCCGGACCCGAACCGCCGGGGCCGGACCCGCCGGGGCCGGACCCGCCGCTGGAGCCGCCGCCGGAATCGGTCTTGATCGGCGGGCCGTCCACCGGACCACCGCCGGTCCCGCCGCCGGGACCCCCGCCCGAGCCCCCGCCGAGCGGGCCGCCGCCAGGCGAATCGGACGGGACGTCGAGGTCGGGAACCTTCCCGCCGCCCCCGCCGGAGCCGGAGCCGCTGCCGGACCCGCCACCCGAGCCGGACCCGCCGCCGGTGCCGCCGCCAGGACCTCCGCCGATGCCGCCCGGTCCGCCGCCAGTGCCACCGGGGTGGTCACCCTGCGGCGTGTCCGAACCGGACCCGCCGCCGTAACCGCCGCCGGTTCCCCCACCAGTACCGCCGCCGTGACCGTCCCCTTGGCCACCGCCATAGCCGTTGCCCTGACCGCCGCCGTAGCCGCCGCCCTTGCCGTTGCCATTGCCGTTGCCGCCAGGACCCTGACCGCCACCGCCGGGACCACCGCCGCCAGGACCCCCGGAGCCACCAGAACCGCCGGCCCCGCCATCCTTGGCGCCCTGGAACTTGTTCTTGATCTTGCCCATCTCTTTGTCGAGAGTGTCGTAGGCCTTGTCGACGAGGTCCTTGGCGTCCTTGCAGGCCTTCTCGAACCCCTTGTAGACGTTGTCCCACATGTCGGGGTTGAACTGGTTCATGATCCACTGCTTGGCGAGGTCCTTGCCGTGGCTCTGGATCTCGTCGTCGTCGCAGCAGCCCTGGTCGTTGAGGGTGTTGACCAGGTTGGTGCCGAAGTTGTAGTCCATCCAGCCGGCGATCTGGGCCAGGTCGTTGACGCTGCCGTGCTCGCCGTTGGCGACCGCGACGACCTTCTGCGCCATCGTGTAGTCGGCCTTGCCGACCTGGTCGCGGTACAGCGCGATGACCTGGTCGGCCTTCCCCTTGCACAGGTCGAACAGCGTCTTCGTGGTGGCCAGCGTCGCTTCGCTGGCGTGGTTGAGGTCGTCGCCGAGCTTCGCGGCCTTCTTCTGGATGCTCTCGTTGTACTTGTCCGACGCCGCGTCGGCTCCGGCTCCGGTCCAGGTCCCGAACAGGGTGCCCAGTTCGGTGCCGGTTTCGGTCAGCGTCGACTTCACGGTTTCCGAGCCGTGCTTGAAGTGCATGGCGTCATTGACGAAACCCTCGAAACTGATCCCGCGCTGCTCGTCGAACGGACCGCGGATGTCCTTGTCGAGGTCGAGCTTGCGCGTGTTCCCCTTGCAGTCGTCGGGGATCTTCTCGAGCAGCCCGCCGAAGGTCTCGAACACCCGCAGCGCGGCCGCGGCGGGGTCGAAGAGTTCGTCGGACGTCTTCGTGCCGGTGGCCGCGGCGTCCTTGCCCTCGCCGGGGGCAGGCGGCTTCTTCTTGCCGAGCTCGTCCTTGCCCTGGTCGACTGCCTTTTTCTTCTCGTCCTGGTTGTAGCTGGCCTGCTGGCCCTTCTGCCGGGCCTCTTCGTAGACCTGCTCGAGCGGCGGAGCGCCGCCCGGCGCCGCGAACGGATTCTTCGGGATGGGGATGAACGTCCGCCCGTACGACTGGATGTACTTCGCGACGTCCTTGCCCTCGTCGCCCTGGGGATTCGGGTGCTCGTGCACCCACGCCCGGAGCAGGCCGTCCTTCAGCTCCGGCGGCACCGCCGAGTTGTCGAGCAGCTTCTTGACGTCCGGCCAGGTCTTCGGCTGCTGCTTGTCGTCCGCCATCAGAGGATCCCGTCGACGCCGTTGCCGGTCTTGTTGATGTTGCCGACCTGGTTGTCCTCGTTCTTGCCGTAGGCGGAACCGGCGGTGCTGATGTTCGTGCCGAACGATCCGAGCGCGGTGCTGTAGCCGGAGAGCGCCGCCCACAGCTGCTTGGTTCCCTCGAGGTACTTGTCGGCGTGCGCCTGGTGCACCCGGCCGAACTTCTCCTTGGTCAGCTCGGAGTGTTCGAGGTCAGGATTGTCGTCAAGCAGCTTTTCCGCCAGGTCGCCGATGTTCTTCGACGCCGTCGACAACGCTTGGGTTGTCGCGGTGTACCCGCCCCCACCGCTCATTTCAGTGCTTCTCCTCAGCTCGGCTTGTTGCCAGGGCCTCCGCGAGCACGTCCGCCACGGATTCCACGTCGGTGAATCGATCGAGCTCGTCCAGATCGATCGATACGTCGTAGTAGATCTCCAGCGCCGCGAGAAGCCGGATCCGGCCCTTCGAGTCGATGCCGAGCTCCTCCAGCGGAGCGTCGGGCACGACGAGGGCCGGGTCGAGCCGGAAGGTGTCGCTGACGACCTTCGTGACCTCGGCGCAGTGATCACCCACGCACGCCACCGTAACGCGCTTTGGCGGCGGACCGGGCGACCTTCCCGCTGGAAGTGCGCGGAAGTCCGCCAGAAGGGACCAGGTGTACCGCACGGAGAGTGAGATCGTGCTCTCTCGAGACCGCTCGCAGCACCGCCCGGGTCACGTCTTTGACCTCGGCTTCCGCTCCGCGAACCCATTCCGCGACCACCATCGCGCCCTCGCCCCGCTCGTCGGCGACGCCGAACGCGGCGACCCGGTCGCGGCGGATCGCCGGATGCGCCTCGCCGGCCGCCGCTTCGAGGTCCTGCGGGTGGAAGTTGCGGCCGTCGACGACAATCAGGTCCTTGAGCCTGCCGGTGACGTAGAGGTCGCCGCGGTGCAGCACCCCGAGGTCGCCGGTACGCAGCCAGCCGTCGAGCCCGTCGAGGACGCCGCCGAACGAGTCCGCGTCGCCGCGTCCCCAGTAGCCGGACGCGACGTTCGGGCCGTGCACCCAGATCTCGCCGACCTCGTCCTCGGGCTGCTCGTGTCCGTCGTGGACGATCCGGACGAGCTGCCCGACCGGCCGTCCCACCGACATCACCGGCTGGCCATCCGGCGTCTCGACGGCCCGTCCCTGCGCCAGGGCTTCCCGGTCGAGCACCGCGCCGCGCGGCCCTTCGTCTCCCGCGCTCGCGACGTACACCGTGGCCTCGGCCAGCCCGTACGACGGCCGATGCGCTTCCGGGCGGAACCCGCGCGGACCGAAGACTTCGAGGAAACGCTCGACCGTGCGCGGCCGGACAGGCTCGGCGCCGTTGAGCGCGACCCGGACGTCCGAGAGATCGAGATCGTCGTCCGCGCCGACGTCGGCCGCCAGGTCGTAGGCGAAATTCGGGGCCGCGGTGAAGACCGCCGGATAGTCCGAGAGCTGGCGCAGCCACCGCTGCGGCCGGTGCACGAACTCCGCCGGGGACATGAACACCGACCGGCCGCCGACGTACACGGGCAGGCACAGCAGCTGGATCAGGCCCATGTCGTGGAAGAACGGGATCCAGCCCGCGCAGGTCGTCTGCTCGTCGGAGGCGTAGGCCTGGCTGGCCTGCCAGCACGCGGCGACGATCGCCCGGTGCGGGATCACCGCGCCCGCCGGTTCGCGCGTCGACCCCGACGTGTACTGCAGGTAGGCCGGGCTTTCCGGATCGACGCGGACCGGGTCGATGCCAGGTCCGGACAGTTCGTCCACCACCACGAGGTCGCCGGGATCGCTGAACTCGCGCACCTTCGCCGCGACGGCCGAGGACGTCGCCCACACTCGCGCGCCGGAATCGGCGAGGACGCCCGCGAGCCGGTCGGCCTGCGCGCGATTGCCGGGCAACATCAGCGGAACAGCGACCATCCCGGCGGCCATGGCGCCGAAAAACGCCAGCGGGTAAGCGAGTTCCTGTCCGGCGAGGATCGCGACGCGCTCGCCCGGTTCCGCGACCCGGCGCAATTCCCCGGCCACGATCCGGACTTTCGCGGCGAACTCCGCCCACGTCAGCGTGTACTCGACACCGCGGGTGTGCTCTTGCTGGGTGAACAACGGCCGTTCGTCGTCCTCGCGGGCGAACAGCCGGTCCACGATCGAGACGCGCATGACCTCGTCAGGCACGCTCGCAGACGTCCGGGACACGCAGCGAAACCTACTCGAACTCGGGAGCGGCCCGCGAGGCCGGTCGCGGAGAATTCACTCGCGCACCTGGGCGGCCCGGGATTCCAGATAGCGCTTCTCCGCGATACTCGCCGTCGCCTTGGCCGCCAGCCGGTAGTTCTCGTACGCGCCAGGCAAATCCCCGGCTTTCTCCAGCAAATGCGCCCGCACCGACAGCAACCGGTGATGCCGCGCCATCCGTTCTTCACTGTCTAATGTGGACAAAAGCGCGAGCCCGGCCCGCGGCCCCTCGGTTTCGGCGAGCGCGATCGCGCGGTTCAACGTGACGACCGGATTGGGCGCGATCCGTTCCAGGATCAGGTAAAGCGCGTGCACCTGCCGCCAGTTGGTCTCCTCCGCCGTCTCCGCGTCGGCGTGCGTCGCGGCTATCGCGGCCTGCAGCTGGTACGGCCCCAGCTCCGAACCGGCCAGCGACGCTTTCGCCAGCTCAGTGCCCTCGTCGAGCATGGCGCGATCCCACGTCGAGCGGTCCTGGTCGGCCAGCGGGACCAGGTCCCCGGACGCCGTCGTGCGGGCCGCGCGGCGGGCGTGGGTCAGCAGCATCAACGCGAGCAGGCCGGTCACTTCGCTGTCGTCCGGCAGCCGCGCGTGCACCATCCTGGCCAGGCGAATCGCCTCGTACGCCAGGTCCGCGCGGTGCAGGTCGCTGCCGGACGACGCGGTGTAGCCCTCGTTGAAAATCAGGTAGAGCACCTGCAGCACGACGCTCAGCCGCTCCGGGCTTTCCGTGCCCGGGAACGAACTGCCCGCCGCCTTGATCCGCTGTTTGGCACGGCTGATCCGGGCAGCCATCGTGCCCTCCGGTACCAAAAACGCGCGGGCGATCTCGGCCGTCGTCAGCCCGCCGACCGCGCGCAGGGTCAACGCGGTCTGCGACGCCGGGGTCAGCGTCGGATGGCAGCACAGGAACAGCAGGAGCAGCGTGTCGTCGGTGTCCGGCACCTCGGGCGCGGCCTCGACGGCGTTCGCCAGCTCTCGCTCGCGGCGCGCCTGGTCGCTGCGCAGCTGGTCGACATAACGTCGGGACGCGACCGTCGACAGCCAGCCGCGCGGATTGTTCGGCACGCCTTCGACCGGCCATTGCTGCGAAGCGGCGAGGACAGCCTCCTGCACGGCGTCCTCGCACCCCTCGAATTGGCCGTACCGGCGCACCAACACGCCAAGAACCTGCGGCACGAGTTCGCGCAGCAGGTCCTCGACGGCGGGAGGGTTCACGCTTCCAATTGTCCTTCCGAGAACATCACCTGGCGCACCTCGACCCCGAGGCCTTCGATCGCGGCGTCCGGGATCTGCGCGGCCAGCTCGATCGCGCGCTCCTTGCTCTCGACGTCGATCATGTAGTAGCCGCCGAGGAACTCCTTGGACTCGAGAAACGGCCCGTCGGTGACCACCGGCTGCCCGTTGCGCACGGACACCACCGCGGCCTGCGACGGATCGGCCAGCGCCTGCGCGGCGATCAGCTCGCCGGACTTCTTCGTCGACTCCATGAACGCGGTGACGCCGTTGCCGAGGGCTTCCTTCTCCTCGTCGGTCAGCGCGTCGAGAACGGACTGGTTGATGTGCAGGCTGATCAGGAACTTCATCGTCTTGCTCCTCGTGGTTTCGGGGTCTTACGGGGAGTGGTCGGAGGCGCGGGCGGGTTCTGGACATGCACTTTATGTGACGCGCATCACTGCTTGTTCGGGCGCAGTATGAACAGCATGGAGACCGACGCCTGGGCCGCGCTGGCGAGTCCGTTCGTGGAAGGCGCGTACGCGACCGTCAAGGGCCGAATTCGCACGTACGTCCTGCATCAGCAGCTCTTGGCGCACCTGCCTGCGCCGCCGGCCACGGTGCTCGACGTCGGCGGCGGGGCCGGGCATCAGTCGTTTCCGTTGGCGCGCCTGGGTTGCGACGTCGTCCTGCTGGATTCCTCCGACGCGATGCTGGCGAAGGCGCAGGAGCGGCTAGCTGCGGAATCAGCTGAGGTTCGCGAGCGGGTCCGGCTGGTGCGCAGCCGCGGCGAGGACGCCGTCCGCGCGGTCGGCGGCCAGAAATTCGACGCTGTGCTGTGCCACGGCGTGCTGATGTACGTGGAAGATCCCGTGCCGATGATCGACGCGCTGTGCGCCTGCGCGGCACCGGGCGGGATCGTCTCGGTGATGGCGCTCAACGCCGAGACGCTGGCCGTCCTCCCAGCGCTGGAAGGACGGTGGAACGACGCGCTGACGGCGTTCGACGCACGCGGCGAGCGGGGCGTCCTCGGCGTGGACACGCGCGCCGACACGGTCGCCGGACTGTCGCAGCTCCTCGTCGGACAGGGGGCTGAACCGCTTGCCTGGTACGGAGTTTGGCTGTTCGCCGACTGGAGGGACCTGGACCCCGAAGAGAGCCGGATCGCCGAAATCGCGGAGGTGGAGCTGGAGGCGGCGCGACGAGATCCGTACCGGCGGATGAGCCGGGTGTTCCATCTCGTCGCGCGCGCCTGAACTGTCCTATTCGGACGCTTCCCAGAACTCGGTGAGGATTCGCGCGCCCTGGACCGGATCCTGCGTCATCCACCAGTGCCCGAGACCCTCCAGCACCGCGACCTTCGCCCCGGCCCGCTCCGCCGCACGGCGGCGCTGCTCGTCCGTCCCGACGAAGTGGTCCTCGGTCGCCAGGATGACGAGCCCCGGCCGCTCCGCCGCGCGTTCGAGATTGCGGCCGAACTCCGCGATCGCCGGCTGCGCCGCGGACCGGTAGAGCGGCAGGACCGCGCGCGCCATGTCGTCGTTCATCCCCTCGGCGACCTTGGCGGCCACCGACTCGTGCATTCCGCCGCCGACCAGGCGCTCTGCCCGCTTGTCCGCCGGCGCGGCGAACATCGCCGCGACGGCTTCCTCGCCGACCCCCGGTTTCTGCCACGCCTGCGCGAGGTCGTGCCAGACGTAGTCCGGGTCGAACGCGCCCGCCGTGTCGCTGGCCCAGCTGCGCACCAGCTCCGGGCGGGCCATGACGGCGTTGAGCACGTGCGCGCCGCCCCAGTCGTGGCCGACGAGGTCGACCGGTTCGGGAAACTTCTCCAGCTCGGCGATCAGCCAGTCGCGGTATTCGACGGCCGTCGCGCCGAAACCCTCGGGCCACGGCGCGCCGAACCCGGGCGGGGACAGGCACACGACCGGCCGGTCGCCCAGCTCGGCGAGCAGGCGCTCCCACACCGCGGCGGTTTCCGGGTTGCCGTGGACGAAAACTGCGGTCATCGGACTTCCTCCCTCTCGTCGCTCTCACTCTACGCATACTTGCTTGTCAGCTGGCAAGTATGTTGTAGAGTTTCTTCCGTGACCGCCCGCCGCACTCAACAGGAACGCCGCGACCAGGCGTCGGCCGCTTTGCTCGAAGCCGCTGCCGAGCTGGTCGTCGAGGAAGGCGTGCGCGCCGTGACCCTGGCGCGCGTTGGCGAGCGCGCCGGGTACAGCCGCGGCCTGGTCACACATCACTTCGGCGGCAAACAGGCGCTGCTGGAACAACTCGCCCGCACCACGCAGACCGGCTTCGTCCCCGGCCTGGACACGCTGCCGCCCGGCCTGGACCGGCTGTTGCGGCTGATCGACGGCTACCTAGCCCAGCTCAGCGAGCCGGACGTGCTGAGCCGCGCCTTTCTGGTGCTGTGGGCGGAATCGATGACCGCGCCGGAACTGGCCCCGATCTTCCGCGAACGCGACCAGGCCTTCCGCGACGACCTGCGCCACGAGATCGCGGCAGGCATCTCCGAGGGCGACATCCGCGCCGACGCGGACCCGGAGCAGCTCGCCGTCGCCATCGTCGGACAACTCCGCGGCATCGCCCTGCAGTGCCTGCTCGACCCAGCCGCGG
This sequence comes from Amycolatopsis albidoflavus, assembly GCF_039525725.1. NCBI lineage: Bacteria > Bacillati > Actinomycetota > Actinomycetes > Pseudonocardiales > Pseudonocardiaceae > Amycolatopsis > Amycolatopsis albidoflavus. The sequence continues at coordinate 110,202 of NZ_BAAAHV010000031.1, read as the reverse complement.
TGGAGCCGGCCGCACTGTGCCGCTGCGCCGCTGAGGTGTGGAAACGGGCGCTTTCCTAGAGCACTGATGTTTTCGACGGGACATCCCTTGCTCGCCAAGGATTCTGTCGGATTAGCCGACTTCGCGAAGGAACTCGCAGTCCGCCGCGCCGACCGGACGGCGACCTGGCGCGCCGAGAGCCAGGCCGTCGCGGTCCTGCCACTGGCCGACGACGAAACCCGCTGCTCCCGGACGTCCGCCGGTGGGCGATCCGGCATTTATCGGCCTGAACTGCGCATTCTCGGATTAGCATAGAAATTGCGTCTAGAGCATTAATATCTAGTCGTCTTCCGCATTTCGGAGAACGTCACACAGGCAGTGAGTGATCAGCTACTTTGTTAGCTGTCTGCATTTGATGACACCGAACATGGGGAGGGCTTCGCGTGTGGGAGGACGTCGAGTTCTCGGTCTTTCACCCGTGGGAATCCCAGCCCCGCCAGGGCGGGTTCTCGCTGGACGCCGGTGCGGCGAAGGAGATCCTTCAGGATCTGCTGGAGTACCAGGACCGGCTTCTTTCCATGAAGCGCAAAGTCACCGCCCTGTGCGCGATGAAGCCGCCGTCGAAGGACCCGTCGACCACGGCGATGCACGTGGCGATGGTCGGTGACGGCAGCGGAAAGCAAGGTGCGTTTTCCTACGGAGGCGGGCACATCGACTTGCAATTGCGCTACGTCGAGGAGCTAGCCGAGCGGATCCGGAAAGCGCTCGCCGCGATCGGCCAGAACGAGCAGGACCAGACCAAGACCGTCCAGAACGTCAACCCCGGCGCCCACTCTCCAGGAAAAATCGGATGAACCTGCGCACGACAGTCGCGATGCTCGCCGTCGCTGTCCTCGCCGTCGGCTGCTCCACCCCCACGGACGGCACCCCGACGCCTTCCGCGTCGCCGACGCAAAACCTGCCCTACGGCGGCGCGCCCAAGGTCGAAAACCCGCTGCCGGACGACGTGCTCTCCGGCGATCCGTGCCAGGCGCTCACCCCGCAGCAACTGACCGACCAGCTCGGTTCCGCAGTGCCGGGGAAGCCCGACACCTCCCCAGTCCGTGCCTGCGACTGGACCAGCCCCGACACCCATGGGTTCATCGGACTGTCGTTCTTCGACAAGCACAACGACGGCCTCAGCAACGTCTACGTGAACGTCCGGCCGCAGATGAAGCGCTTCGACGTGCTGCAGCCCATCCAAGGCTTCCCCGCCGTCGCCTACAGCACTCAACCCGGGCCGAATTCCCAGACCTGCGACGTCAACGTCGGGGTCACCGACCAGCTGTCCTTCGCGGTCGAGGTCACGCCGGGCGGCACCAAATTCGGGAACGTCGACCCGTGCCCGCTCGCGACCGACGTCGCCAACGACGTCCTCACCACGTTGAAGCACAAGGCCGGGCGGTGACATGAAATTCTGGGAGCCGATCAAGCAGTACCTCGACCAGCACCAGGAGCTGACGGTGCCGATCGAGGACATCGTCACGCAGGTGCGGGCTTCGGAACCCAGCGGCTGGCACGAAGGCGCGACCATGGCTCGCGAGCTGGCCGCCGAGCAGGAGACGCTGAGCCAGGACCTCTCTGGAACCCTGACGAAGCTGGAATCGTGCTGGAGCGGCGAGGGTTCCGATCTGGTCAGCGAGCGCCTGCGCCAGGTCCGCGCCTCGGCGATCGACGCGCACCAGGCGTTCGCGGCCAACGAAAACACCCACGCCACCGGCATCGCGATGCACGAGAACCTGCGGAATCAGCTGACCTCGATCCCTCCCGCCCCCACCGGCAGCCCGACACCCGCGGCGGGCCTGATGAACGCGGACGTCATGTCCAAGCTTCTGGAGCATGACAGCGCGCAGCGGAAAAACCTTGATACGTATGAGAAATTTACCTCGGAAAGCCAGGGAAACACCCAGCAGCTGAAGGTCGACTACGGCAAGATCGGCGCCTACGACGGCGGGGATGTGACCATCCAGCAGCACCCCTCCGCCGAGCCCAAACCCCAGTCCCAGTCCCAGCCCGGCTCGGTCGCCCCCGAGCGTCATTCGACCGGCGGTACTGCGACATTCAGTCCTGGCACTGGGCCTAACAGCCTTTCCCCGCACAGCTACCCGGCCACTGCGAATGCCTTGCCTGGCAAGGGAAACGACCACACCAGCACCTCCGGATACACCCCGCCACCAGCCTCCGGACCGCCGGCAGACACCCCGGGGCGCGGCGGAACGAGGGCACCGTCGTTGCCCGGCCCGATGAACGACTTCGGCATCAGCGGCCCCATCGACGGCCGTGTCAACGGCATCGCAGAACGCCTCGGCGGCAACCCCGGCAGCAGCTCCGGACGCTCTGGCAACACCCCCGGCAAACTCGGTGGCTCCGGTGGCTCCGGACGCCCCGGCAGCGAAGGCACTCCCGGACGCCCCGGCAACGGCCCCGGTTCCGGCCGACTGGGCGGTGAAGCAGGCCCCCGCTCCGGAACCGGCCCGAGCGAAGGCGCGGCCTCACGGGTCAACTCGGAACGCGGCGCACCCGGCGGAAAAGGCCTATCCGGCGCAGCGGCACCCGGCGGGCAACGCGGCAAGAACGAAGAAGACGAAGAGCACGAACGCAAGTACGTTCTTGATGTAGACCTCTTCGCCGACGACGGTACCGCCGTAGACCCAGAAACCGGAATGCGTCCGACACCCCCGACGCTCGGGGCTTAGCGAGGCATAAGACCTGTTGCTCCGGCGGACTTTGCTGACCGGCGGATCGGTTCACCACGATCGCTCACCATGGCGACTCGCCACCGCCATGGTCACTCGCCACCGCCACTCGTTGCGGTCACTAGCCATGGCAACTCACCACCGCCACTCGCCACCGCCACGGACACTCGCCATGGCGACTCGTCGCGGCCGCTCGCCACGATCACTCGCCGCGATGATTCGCCACCGCCATTCGCCGCGGTCAACGGCGCACCGTAGCGGCTGATCAGCGGCAGGAACGGGTCTAGCGACCCGGTCCCGCCTCGCCGCCCATCAGGCGACGAGGCGGAACTCCCCCTCGAACGGAGCTCCCCTCAAGCATCGCTTCCCTCAAACGCTGCCCCTCGAAGGCTTGCCTCATCGAACGCCGCCCCTCCGACAACGTCCTCCGAACAGTCGTGCCTCAGACACCGACCCTCAACGCCGCCCTCCAGCAACGTCCTTCAAACAGTCCCCCTCAGGCACCGACCCTCAATACCGCCCTCCGGTGCCATCCCTCGAACAGCCGCGCCCCTCGATCGATCGTCCTTTCGGCGGCGCTGTCTCTCTCACGCATCCGCCCCCGAACGGATGCGTGTCCACCGTCGCCCCCTCACGACCCCCCGGCACCGTCATTGCAGATGACCGCCCCACCGGGCGCGCTCCCCCGGAGCATTCGCTCCCCCGCGATCGCTCCGCACCGCGCTGCCGCTGAAACGGTCACCGCCCTCGGCACTGTCCCCTCAAACAGTCCCCTCCGGCACCGCATCCCGACAGGCACTTCCCCTCAGACATCAGGTTCCTCAAGCGGCACGACCCCTCAGAACGTGCCGCGCGCAAAAACCGCGTCCTCAAAAGACCTCAGACCGCGAAAGCCGCGGCCTTCCGCGCGATCACCGCGTTCTTCCGCGCCCGCACCGCCCGGTTGGCCCCGGGCAGCCACTGCACCACGAGCACTGCCAGCAGGCTCAGCACCGCGACAGCGTCGAAGGCGTTCAGCAGCGCCGGGTTCAGGTCGATCAGGTCGCGCAGGCCAAGGCCGATGCCGAAGACCGCGAAGACTGTCAGCACCACTCGCGCCCAGTTGTGCGCGGCGAGGACCATCACGGCCGACACCAGCGTTACCAGGCCGATGACCAGCCAGATCGCCGCGCGGCTGTTGAAGGACGTCATGGCGATTCCGGTCAGGTCATTGGCCGTCAGCAGACCGCTCGAGGCCAGCTCTCGGCCTTCGTTCTGCAAGTATTCCTGCACGGCGGGGCGAATCAAGCCCTCGCCCTGCACCAGCACCATCGCACCCCACAGCAGCCCGCTGAGCGCGCCGACCAATCCCAGCCCCCCGCCGATGGTCAGGGTGCGGGAACGTCGCGCGCCGGTGGAACTGTACGAACTCACTTCTGTCGAACTCCTTGGATCAGCAATCGAATCAAGCGTCACGGAGTTTCCCGCCGACTGCTTGCGCCGTCCACTGGTTCGCCGATAAAATCTGCAGATTTTTTGAACTGGCCGCGAGATCAGAAGAGCCGGGTTAGGCTCTTCGTCGTCCGAGAAGCGAATGCAGAAGGCGAGCCCTGGCAGATGTCCGCACCCAGCCCGTTCCGGTCGCCGTCGTTCAACGTGCTCAGCAGGCTCCTGCGCTCCTCACCTGCCCTGCTCGACACGACGTTCGACCAGTTGCGCACGCTGATCACGGTCGCGGAAACCGGAACCGCCCTCGCCGCCGCCCGCACGCTCGGCCGCGACCAGTCCAGTGTGCAAAAACAACTCGACACTCTCAACCGCAATTTCTCCGAATTGTGCGGGGAGCCATTGTTGCACCGCCAAGGACGTGGCCGTGACGTTCTTTTTACCGACACCGGACGCGCCGTCGCGCAACAGGCTCGCCGCACTCTTACCGAATGGCTGGACACCATTCACGAATGCCGCCGCGAACTCGGCGGAACGCTTACCGTCGGCGCGACTCGCTACACCCTCGGCAGCCTGGCCCACGCCGGCGATCTCGTGGCCGAGCAGTTCCGCGCGCGGGACATCGAACTGAACGTCGTGCACGTGCGCACCAAAGACCTGATCGACCGCCTGCTGGCCAAGGACGTGGACCTGGTCTGCGGCAGCGTCGTCACGACCAACGCGCTCGACACCGTCGACGTGCTCGAATGGCGGCGCAGCGGCCTCGGCATCCTGACCAATATGGACACTCCGAAGCCCGGCGAGTCCGTGCACACCAGCGAATTGCCGACACTGCCGCTCGTCGTCCCAAGCGGCGGCGTGATCAACGACTTTATGCGCGGCTGGTTCGGCTCCGACTACCGCAACCGGCTCGACATCGTAGCCGAGATCGACTCCGCCCAATACGGATTCGAACTGCTCCGTTCGGGTCTCATCCGCGGATGCATGCTCGTCACCCAAGGGCTCGGCGAAGCCGCGGGCGAAAACCGCCTGCACGCCGCCTCCGGATTGCGCACAATCAGCCTCGTCGACGATATCGAGCCGAAACTCGAACTGCTCGTCGGCGTGTTCGCCCGGCGCGGCGAACGATCCTCGTACCCGGACAGCCACCCGCTCAACCTGCTGTGGAACGCACTGCATGAGGCGGGCGAAGCGTCCTGGCTCGAAGTCGACCGCTGACCTGGCTCTCAGCAGGGACCGGAAGGCAGCCGAGATCGGCACCGGGCCAGGGGCAACGCCGAACCCGGACGGCAACCAGGCGGGATCGGCACCGGGCCACGCCCAGTCACGAACCGGCATCCGCCACGGGCCAAGCAAACCCGCAGCCACGACCGGCACCCGGCCAGAAGCAACTCCGAACCCGGACGGCCAACCAGCTGAGATCGGCACCGGACCACGGGCAGCCGCGAGCCGCACAGAACCGGCATCAGCACGGTCGAACCAGGCACAGCAACCAGCAAGGCTTAGCAACCAGCGGGGCTCGGCAGCCAGCCAAGGCACGGCAACCTGCGCGGCTCAGCAACCAGCTGAGGATCGGCACCACACCGGGATCAAGCGCCGAACCTGGCTCAGCACCAACCGGGATCAACCGCCGAACTTGGCTCAGCACCAAACCGGGATCGACCCCGAACCTCGATCAGGAGCAAACCGGAACCAGCACCGCATCAGCCTCAACGGCGAGCCGAGGCCAGGCCCGGCCCCGAGCCGCGATCAACCCCTGGCCAAACGAAACCCCTCAGCCGACCTCCTCGATCTCCACCCGGTCCGGATAAAACGCGACGTGCCCCTTGATCGAAGCCACCGCGTCATACGGAGCCTCGTAAACCCACACCGCGTTCTCGCCGTCCGGCACCGCGGCCAGGCTGTAGTACGACGCGTCCCCCTTGTACGGACAGTGCGTCTTGTGTTCCGTAGGCGACAGCATCGCCAAGTCGACATCTTCCAGCGGGATGTACTGCACCGGCGGATAGCTCGCCTCCCGCAGCACCTGCGCGCGGGTGGTGTCGGCGATGGTCTTCTCGCCTGCCTTGACCACCACCCGCGCGGGGTTGGGCTCAACGGTGATCGGGTGGTCCGGCCCAGGGATCAGCTTGTCGGGCATCGTTCTCCTCCTCCGCGCAACGGAAGCGGTGCGCACTCCCAACACTAGGCCGGACCACCGACAAAATCAGACGTCGGCGAGGTCAGACCCCGGCGACCTGCGAGATCCAGCTGCGGTACCGCGTGATGTTGGTATACGCGGTGCTGCTCTGCCGGTCACTGGTCGACGCGACGCCGACCTGTCGTCCGGACGCGAACATCGGGCCGCCCGAGTCGCCGCCGGCGGTGATGCCGTCGCCGTAGGTCGCGCACACCGCGACGCCGCCCTCGTAGTCGCTGCACGAAGGCGTCGTCACGCGCACGTTGGCCACCTTCAGGTACCGCGACTGGCAGTTGATCTCCGAACCGCACCGGCTCGTCGCGCCCCAGCCGTAGACCTGCACGGTCTGCCCGGCGCGGACGTCGGTCGACGTGCCGAGCGGCGAGTACGTCGCGTTCACCGAGCTGGACAGCCGCACGATGGCCAGGTCAGCGGCTCCGGGGTAGCGCGTGATCGCGGCGCCGGTGGCCGTCGTGCCGCCGCTGCTCTGGTCGAGGCTGCCGATGCGGAAGGTGTACGTACCACCGGAAGCGACGCAATGCTTCGCGGTGAGGATGTACTGCGGGGCGATGATCGTGGCCGTGCAGTTCTGCTGCCCGTTCACGAACAGCCGCGCCGCCCACGGGGCGTTGGAGGCGTAGCCGCCGCCGATGATCGCGGGGCCAGGGCTAGGGGCAGCGGCGCCGGCCTGACCGGCGAATCCGGCTAGGCCAAGCGCGGTAGCGAGCACGAGGAAACAGGTGCGCAAACGCATGGTCTCTCGTTTCTGCGGCGTCGTCGCCGCGGTTCCGGTGGGGACGGGGCTTCGATCATCAGCGCCGCGCCCAGGAACCAGAACCGGCGAAAGTAGCCGGGGACCACCTGTTCTTCTGCCGACACCGCCGCTACGGACAGTTCCGCGTACTGTTCAGACTCGCGTCCGGCGCAGCCAGTACAGCCCGATCACCGGAAGCACCAGCGGGATGAACAGATACCCCTGCCCGTACACCGACCACACCGTGGCGTCCGGGAACGCCTGCCGGTCGAAAATGCTCAGGGTCCCGACCGTCAGCACGCCCAGCAGCTCGACCGTGCAAGCGGCCAGCGCGATCCGCCACCACGTACGGCCGCCGCGGGCGAGCGCGATCGTCGCCAGGATGTAGACCACCGCGGCGAAGGCCGACAGCACGTACGCCAGCGGCGCCTCGTGAAACTTCGTGCCGATCTGGACGCCCGCCCGCGACGTCGCGGCGAGCGCGAAGATGGCGTACACCGCGACCAGGATCCGGCCGGGACCGGTGGCCGTCTTACGCGCTTGCTCCACTCCACACCTCGTTCAGTCGCAGCACCATCACCGGAATGGCCAGGCAGGCGATGCCGAGCACGACCGTGCTCGACCGGCTCTGCTCGGCCAGTGCCCACGCCGCGCCGACCGGCAGCACGACGAGGCAGCCGATCAGGTAGGCGAGGTAGGTCGCGAGGCTGCCCGGGTGGTGCCCGCCGACGAGCAGCACGATCCCGATCACGAGCTGGACGACCAGCAGCACCTCGATCACGCCGAGCGCGACGAGCAGCGGGGTGTCCGGCAGCTTCTTGCGCGCCGCCTGGACGAAACTCCACAGCGCGACGAGCGCCGCGCATCCAGCGACCGCTATCGCGAACCCGACGATCACCCGTTCCTCCTTTTGCCCGCCGGGCTCAACGTACCCGCCCGGCTGACCGCCCCGGACGGGCGAGGGGCCGACGGCGTGGCCGGGGCCACGTTCACCGGAACGGGTTCCTGGCATTCCGTCAATTCCCGAATGCCACGGAAATCCCGCTCGACCGGGCGACGGGGAATCACGCTCGGTTCGCCAGTGCCGGTTTTATCCTCGCCCCGCTCGGGTCGGCCGAACGCTGAATTGGCGGATTGGCGCGGCGGCGAAGCTGTGCGGGAATGGTTTCCGTCGCCGGAGCACCGGAGAAGCGCATACGCGGAAGGGTCCACTTTTATGAACGTCCGGCACGAGGCATTCTGCCTCGCCGATCCGTGGTTCTTCGACCGCCGACGGGAAATATCCGCCGACGACCTGGCAGCGGCCCCGCCGAGTCCATTGTGGACAATAGAGGAGACCGAGCACTGGCGCTACCTCCGCCCGCCGGGAGCCGGATTGCCGGAACAGGGCTGGGCGGTCGAGATTTCCGCCGCTCCCGGCAATGCCGACCGAGTACTGGACCGTGTCCGCGAGTACTGCCGGACGCGCCGGCTGCACCATCGGCACCTGCGTTCCCGGTCGATTTTCCTTGATCGCAATGCCGAATATCCGACAACCGGCGGAACCGGCGCTCTCGCGACTATTTATCCGCCAGACAATAACACCCTCGACCGGATCCTCGACGATCTTTCCGAACTCCTCACCGGCGAACCGGGGCCGGATATCGACGGCGCGCTTCGCTGCGGAGAATGCCCGATTCACGTGCATTACGCCGGATTCACGCCACTGTGGACCGAGTACGGCGGGGCCCGCGTGCCCGCGCTGCGCAGGCCGAGCAGCGCGCTCGAACCGGAGCATCAGGGCCCGGGCTTCTCCGTGCCCGGCTGGGTCCGGATTCCCGACTGCGTGGCGGAGTACACCGACGCGCCGGAGCCGCCGCACCCCGTCGTCGAAGTACTCCGTCAAGCCCACGGAACCGCCGTCTACCTGGCCGAACGCGGCGGCGAGCAGGTGCTCGTCGAGGAGGCTTGGCCCTACACCGGACTGGACGGCAACGGCGTCGACGCGGTCGCCCGGCTGGAGCGCAAGTACGACCTCTTCCAGCGGCTCGCCGGAATCCCCGGCATCCCGAAGGCCCACGCGTACCTCACCGGACAGCGCCACTACCTGGTGCGGGAGTACCGGCCCGGCGTTTCGCTGGACGCCTGGCTCACCCGGCATTACCCGCTCACCCGCCGCGACTGCCCGGAAAGCGACCTGGCCGCCTACCGCAAACAGGCGCTGGCCGTGCTGGCGCAAGTGGACCGCATTGTCGCCGAAGCCGGCGAACGCGGCGTCGTCCTCGAAAACCCGCACAACATCCTGGTCGACAGCACCGGCACGGTGTCGCTGACCGGCTTCGACCGCGACGAGACGCCTCTGCGGCTGCGCCTGTTCCTGCCGCTGGCCCCGCTCTATCACCTGGTGCCGGAACGCCTCCGCTGGGCCGCCGAGCTCACCGAACGCCGATTCTCGCTGCCCGCCGGATACGCCGACAGCATCGCGCCGCACACCGAGCCCGCGCACACCGAACTCGACGAACCGCGTCCGGATTGGACCTTGGTGCGCAAGCAGATCTCCGAAGCCCTGCTCGCGTGCGCGACCCCGAACCGCCTGGATCGCCTGTTCCCCGGCGACATCGAGCAGTTCCGCGTCGGCGGCGCCACCTTCGGCACCGGCGCGGCGGGCGTCCTGCACTCGCTGCACGTCGCGGGCGTCGGCCGCTTCCCCGAACACGAGCAGTGGGTCCTCGACGCGGTCGAAGGAGAACAGCCCAGCCGCGCGGGTTTCTACGACGGCAGCCACGGAATCGCTTACGTGCTGGAGGAATTCGGCTACCGGAAGGCCGCGGGCACTCTGCTCGCCGCCTCGCGCGCGCTGGTAGACCAAACCGTCGGCCACGACCTGGCGAGCGGACTGGCGGGCATCGGCCTGACCCGGCTGCACTTCGCCGCGACCCGCGGCGACAACGAATTCGGCAGGCAGGCGCTGAACATCGGCATCCGGCTGGCCGAGGCGCTGGACACCGCGGAACCTCCGGGCGCGACAGCACAGGCCGGGTTGCTGTACGGCTGGTCCGGCCCGGCGCTGCTGTTCCTCCGGCTCTACGAGCGCACTGGCGAACCCGCTTGGCTCTCGTTCGCCGACCAGGCGCTCGAACGCGATCTGGAGGAATGCGTCCCCGCGCTCGACGGCTCGCTGCCGGTCCGCGACGGCAACCGGGGCTCACGACGCGGTGCGGGAATCGGCAGCGCCGGCATCCTGATCGTCACCGAGCAGCTGGCGCGGTACCGCCTCGACGCGAAGGCAGCGCGCAGCCTGCCCGCGCTGCGCGTCGCGTGCCGCGGGGAATTCGCGCTCCATCCCGGACTGCTGAACGGCCGCTGCGGCCTCGCCGCCGGGCTGGCGTTCAGCAGCACCCCGGACCGGCGCACCCAGGACGCGATCGACCGCCACCTGACACGGCTTTCGTGGTACGCGGTCCCGTTCCGCGGCGGCCTTGCCTTCCCCGGCACTCACCTGCTACGACTGTCCGCCGACGTCGCCACCGGCGGCGCCGGAGTCCTGCGCACCCTCTCCGCGCTTCAGGACGGCACCGAACTGCTCCCGTTCCTCGGGCCGACTCCGCGGATCCCGCATTAGTCCACAATGGACCGCGGTTGTCGACAAGTCACTTAGTCGGCAGTTCCACCACGCGGAACCCTGACTGAGTGTCCGGACACTTTTTGAATCACTCATTCAGCCCAGCCCGTTGGTCCGATATCCGCAGCCGGGGCCAGGGCCTCGGAAAACGCCGGGGGAACTCGGCACTACCGTCGGTAACCGCTGTCAAGACGGCGTTCGGCTGCTCGTTCAGCGGAACCACGGGGCCCCCGTTCGTGATAGAAACCGGGGCTGTTCCGTTCGGTGGGCCTACGAAGGGTGTATCCGAGATTTCCGTGACGAGGACCACTCGCACCCACTGGCGTGTCCGCTTCCCCGGCCGTGTCCGCACTCTCGCCGAGGGTGACCCAGGAGTTCGTGAATCATCGTGGAGACCAAGGACGATCCCGGCAAGGCGTACGACAAGTCGATCCGGAAGAGGCTGACCCGGACGGTCCTGATCCCGAGCATCACCCTGCTCGTGCTGTGGGCGGTGCTGGCGACGGCCTTCTTCATCAACGGCTTGTACGTGCGGCTCGTCGCGGGCTCGGTGCGTGACGTTTCGATCCCCGCGCTCACCGCGCTGTCGTCGCTGCAGCAAGAACGTCAGTTCGCCCTGCAATACCTCGACAGCCCCAGTTCCGGTCCGCAGCAGCTGCAGCAACAGGAGCAGGACAGCGACGGCAAGCTGAAGGGCCTGCAGGAAGCCTTCGCCGCCACCATTTCCAGCGCGCCGGACGAGATCGCCAGCAAGGTCACCGCGCTGAAGGCGCAGCTCGACCAGCTGCCGGTGCTGCGCTCGCAGGTCAACTTCCGCAGCATCAACCGCGCACAGGTCAACGCCTACTACAACGGCGTCCTCGACTCCGCGGCGACGCTGTTCGACACGCAGGCGCGCATCGTCCCCGACGCGACCGCGGTGCAGGGCGCGATCTCGGCGACCTCGCTGTTCCGGGCGGGCGACCTGATGTCGCGCGAGACGTCGCTGGTTTCGGCGGCGTTCTCCGGCAGCAACTTCGCGCCGGACGACTTCGTCCAGTTCTCCCAGCTGGTCGGCTACTACCGCACCCAGCTGGCGCAGATCTCGCCGTTCCTCGAACCGGCGGTGCGCCAGCATTACCAGCAGCTTTCGGCGAGCGACGCGTGGAAACGGCTCAACGCGGCCGAGGACTCGCTGATCAAGCACGGTCCGTGGACCAGCAGCGACCAGAGCACCGTTCCGGTGTCGGCGGGCGATTGGCACGCGCTGACCGCGCAGGTCGCGCAAGGTCTGAACCAGCTCACCATCGAACAGGCGGACCAGGTTTCCGCCGCCGCGATCGACTCCGGAAACGCGCAGCTGCGCAACGCCATCATCGGCAGCATCGTGGCTCTGCTCGCTTCGCTGGCCGCGATCATCGTCGCGGTGCGGGTGTCGCGCTCGCTCGTCGACCGGACCCTGATGACGCGCCTGGAGCGGCTGCGCAACGACTCGCTCGACCTGGCGCGCAACCGGCTGCCGAACATCGTCGGCAGGCTCAAGAGCGGCGACCCGGTGGACATCGAGGCGGAGCTGCCGAAGCTGGACCACGGCCGCGACGAGATCGGCCAGGTGGCCGAAGCGTTCAACACCGCGCAGCTCACCGCGGTCAACGCGGCGGCGAGCGAGGCGAAGGCGCGAAGCGGTGTGCACAACGTGTTCCTCGGCATCGCGCACCGCAACCAGGTCCTGGTGCACCGGCAGCTGCAGATCCTGGACGAAATGGAAAGCCGCGAAGAGAACTCGACTCAGCTGGCGTCGCTGTTCCAGCTCGACCACCTCGCCGCCCGCGCCCGGCGGACCACGGAGAACCTGATCATCCTCGGCGGCAAGCAGCCCGGACGGCGCTGGCGCAAACCGGTTTCGCTGATGGAGGTGCTGCGCGCGGCCGTCTCGGAAACCGAGCAGTACTCCCGGGTGCAGGTCGAACAGGTGCCGGACGTCGCCATCGTCGGCACCGCGGTCGCGGACACCATTCACCTCGTCGCCGAGCTGGTCGACAACGCGACGTCGTTCTCCCCGCCCGGTTCGCAGGTCGAGGTGACCAGCCGGATGGTCGCGCGCGGCGTCGTCGTCGACGTGTCCGACCAGGGGCTGGGCATGAAGGAAGGCGTGCGCGAGTGGGCGAACGCGATGATGGCTGACGCGCCCGAATTCGACGCGATGGCCCTGCGCGCGGACTCCAGCCTCGGCCTGTTCGTGGTCGCGCGGCTGGCTTCCCGGCTCGGCATCACCGTCACCTTCGACCCGTCGCGCTACGGCGGCACCCGGGCGACCGTGCTGATCCCGTCGAACCACCTGGCCGACGCGAACGCGCCCGAACCCGCCGACGAGGCCCCGGCGCTCGCTCAGGTCGGCGCGCCCGCGCAGGAAAGCGCACACCGGCCGGCCCCGGAGACGCCTCAGCCGACGCCGGCCCCGCGTCCGTACCCGGCCCGTCCGCTGCCCACGCCGGCCCCGCGCACTCCGGAGCCGTATCCCCCGTCCGCGGGCCAGATCCCGGACGTCCCGGCCGCGCCGCGCGCGTCCGCCGAACCGGACCTCAGCGGACTGCGGGGCGACGACCGGCCCCGGCTCCCGCGCCGGCAGCCGCAGCAGAACCTCGTCGCCCAGCTGCACGACGACCCGGACGCCGCCACCGAAGCGGACGTCACCAACGCCGGCGAGACCACCGCGCGGACGCTGATGGCGTTCCACAAGGGCACCCGCCGGGCGCGAGGCGGGCAAAATGACTCATAACGACCGAACACCTCACGACACCGAAAGTCAGGGTCTGTCCGCATGAACGAGTACGGGAACTCCACCCCTGATCTCAATTGGCTGCTCGACGACGTCGTCAACCGCGTCGTCGGCGCGCAGAACGCCATCGTGCTGTCCGCCGACGGCCTGCTGCTCGGCAAGTCGTCCGGGATGAGCAAGGACGACTCGGACCAGCTCTCGGCCATCGCGTCGAGCCTGCAGAGCCTCGCCAAAGGGGTGAGCAGGCAGTTCCACCGCGGTCCGGTGCTGCAGAACATGATCGAGATGGAGCGCGGGTACCTCTTCGTCTCGGCCGCCGGGCAGGGCGCATGCCTCGCCGTGCTCGCCGGCGCGGACATCGACGTCGAAATGATCGCCTACGAGATGAACCGGCTCGTCAAGCGCGTCGGCGACTACCTGGCCTCGGCGCCGCGCGAGGCCGCGAACCTGCTGCGGGAGGCAACGTGACCGAGGACGGCTGGTACGACGAGGCCGCCGGACCGCTGGTCCGGCCGTACACGATCACCAGCGGACGGACCCCGTCCGAACATCAGCTCGACCTCTCCACCCAGGTGATGACCCTGCAGCAGGGATCGGACCCGGTCGGGCTCGGCCCGGAGCACCTGGCGATCACGCAGCTGTGCCGCAGACCCTTGTCGGTGGCCGAGATCGCGGTGTACGTGAAGCTGCCGCTCGGCGTCGTGCGCGTGCTGTGCGGGGACCTGATCGACCGCGGCCTCGTCATCACCCGCGCCCCGTCCCGTCAGCCGGCCCAGGCGCCGGACCACGAAACTCTCCAGGCGGTTCTCGATGGCCTCATCAAGCTCTGAAGACGCCGCGGCGTCGGTGCCGACCCCGGTCAAGATCATCGTCGCGGGCGGCTTCGGCGCCGGGAAGACCACCATGGTCGCCTCGGTCAGCGAAATCCCGCCGCTGTCCACCGAGGAGGTGCTGACCGAGGCGAGCACCGGGGTCGACGACCTGTCCGGGGTGGAGCAGAAGAAGACCACCACGGTCGCGCTCGACTTCGGCCGGATCACCATCTCGCCGCGGCACGTGCTCTACCTGTTCGGCACCCCGGGCCAGGAACGGTTCTGGTTCATGTGGGACGACCTGGCCCGCGGCGCGATCGGCACCGTCGTGCTGGTCGACACGCGCCGGCTCGAGACCAGCTTCGCGGCGGTCGATTTCTTCGAGCGGCGGAAGATCCCGTTCGTCGTGGCGGTGAACTGCTTCGACAACGCGCCGCGCTACACCCCCGACGAGATCCGCGAGGCGCTCGTGGTGCCCGACGGCGTGCCGATCGTGATGTGCGACGCGCGGCAGCGGGATTCGAGCAAGATCGCGCTGATCCGGCTGGTGAAGCACGCGATGACGGTGGTTCCGCAGCCCGCCTGAGCCGGGTTTCCAGACCAGCGAGGGGGTTCCCGGCGCGGGGAGCCCCCTCGTTCGCTTTCCGCTGTCCTCAGTGGAGTTTCAGTGGACCGGGGCCATCCGGAGATTGAAGTGCCGCAGGATCTTCGGCGCTTCGACGATCCGGTAGCCCGGCACCTGATCCGGGTTTTTCGCGATGTCGCCGAGGATCTCGGCCACGTAGTCGTAGTGGCCCTGGGTGTACACCCGCCGCGGCAGCGCCATCCGGACCAGCTCGAACGGGGCCGGAGTGATCAGCTCGTTCTGCTCGTCGAGCGTGCCGAGGTAGAGCGAACCCAGCTCCACGCAACGGATTCCGCCCGCCAGGTACAGCTCACACGCCAGCGAGTGCCCCGGGAACCGGGACGCGGACAGATGCGGCAGCAGGCGGCCGGCGTTGAGGTAAAGCGCGTGGATACCCGGCGGCTGCACGATGTCCACACCGGCTTCGTTGGCCTGCCTCGCGAGCCGGGCCGCTTCGCCCGCGCGCGCGGCGAGGTAGTGCGGGTCGACGACTTCCTGCAGGCCCTTCGCGACGCGGTCGAGGTCATGCGCCGCGAGGCCGCCGTAGGTGCGGAAGCCTTCGGTGGCGATGAGGTTGGTTTCGCAGCGCTGCGCCAGTTCCGGGTCGGTCAGGCCGATGAACGCGCCCATCGGCGAGATGCCGTCCTTCTTCAGGCTCGCGACACAGCCGTCGACCAGGCTGAACGCCTCGCGCGCGACCTCGCGCGGCGTCTTGTCCGCGTAGCCCGCCTCGCGCTGGATGACCAGCCACGCGTTCTCCGCGAACCGTGCGGCGTCAAGGAAAACCGGCACGCCGTGCGCCCGCGCGAGCTTCGCCGCCGCGGCCAGGTTGGCCATCGAGACCGGCTGTCCGCCGCCGCCGTTGTTGGTGATGGTGAGCAGCACCTGGCCGACGCGGGCGCCGTCCGGGCCGCTGAGCAGGCGTTCCAGGGCGTCGAGGTCGATGTTGCCCTTGAACGGTTCGAGGCTGTCGAGATCGCCGAACTCCGCGCAGGGCAAGTCGATCGCCTCAGCGCCGAGCAGCTCGACGTTCGCGCGGGTGGTGTCGAAGTGCGTGTTGCTGACCGAGATCCGGCCGCTCTCCAGGACGCTGGAGAACAGCACGCGCTCGGCCGCACGGCCCTGGTGCACCGGCAGGAGGTGCGGGTATCCGGTGAGGTCGCTCAGCGCGTCGCGGAAGCGGTAGAACGAATCCGACCCGGCGTACGAGCGGTCCGCGGCAGCCGCGGCGGCCTCCTGCGCGGTCGAGACCGCGCCGGTGCCGGAGTCGGTGAGCAGGTCGATGCTGACCTTGTTCGCGGGCAGGTTGAAGGCGTTGTAGCCCGCCGCGGCGAGCGCCTGCTCCCGTTCGGCACGCGTGGTGACCGGGATTTCGGCGACGACTTGGGCGCGGTACGGCGGGAAGGTCCGCATCAGAGTATTTCCTCCAGTTGTGGGTGACAGCCGAAAAACTGCCGCGTCAGGTAATCCGGCCGAGCACCGGGCGCTTTCTCGGCGGCGCTACCGCATAGGCTTCGGAGGACAGGTAGACCGTGATTCCGGAACCGAACTCGCCCATTCGCAACGACACGTGCGCGATCAGTCCGACGCCGTCGCGCAGTGGCCGTTCCGAAACCGCTGCCAGCGCTTTGTCCAGTTGTGTCGGATCGAAGTCGTACTGCGCGAGAATGGCGTGAACCCGGGCGCGAGCGATCTCGTCGTCCGGCACGTAGCTGCGAATAGGCAGGTAAAGACTGTAGTTTCCCGGAGTGCCTCCCATACCCTCGACAAAGGAATAGCTGGAAACCAGCGGACGGCCTTCGAAGGGGCCTTTTCCGCCGCCGAGCACGGCGAGGAATTCCCGGATCAGCATCGGGTCCGCGCCGGGCACCAGCTCCGCCGCGCGCACCGCGTCCTCGGCCTCGGCGGCGCCGTGCGAGACGTACACCTTGACCCGCGACAACGGGTCGTCGTCGAGGTCGAGCGCGAAGAAGGTGAAGTTGTCGCTCTCGCCGCGGCGCAGCGCGTGCTCGACGACCGGGTCGAACGCCTCGCCGAGATTCAGCCGCCGGAATCCCTCGCTGACCAGGGAATCCGCCATGGTCGGGCCGCTGATCTGCGGGTTCAGGTACACCTTGATTTTCGGCGCGGAGCCGTTGCGGAAGATCAGCGAGTACCACAGCGTGAACGGCCCGCGGCGCTCGTCGTGCGGGAGGAAGAGGTCCGCCACCGCGTCGAGCCGGTCGGTGACCAGGCCGTACTCGCCGGCCACCTGAGCGAGGAACGCGCGCGGGTCCGGAGCCCCGACGCTCTCGCCGAGAACCCTTACCACACATTCGCCATTGGCGTCGAATGCGACCGAGAATTCAACAGGCGTGGTGTCGTCCGCCACATTGCACGGGAACTGCGCCGGAGCGTCTACAGTCAATTCACCGGACTCGCCGAGCAACAACCGGAGAAGATCCAGGTGACGGCGTTCTTCGGGATCGAATCCCACTGCCTGGCACAACCGGTCGAGTTGACCGCCGGCGTGGGTGTACATCGACAACTCGACCATCGGCACACTCGCTCCGACCATGGCGCTGTATTCACCGTTTCATTCGTGCGTTCGGCCCCGCGAAGCATCCGCTGTTCGGCGGAGCGGGCGTTCACGGACCGCCGAGAAGATTAATCCCCGGAATGCTGATCACGATACCTCTGACGGAGCGACAACACCGTACGGAAACCGTGTCTGAGTGTGCTGATCAACACCGGAATTCACCTGAATTCCGCATCGACAGGACCGGATCCGCAAGCTACCCGGGCCCGCCATGTGGCCTAGCCCACTGCGATACGCGGCCGGTTTCCCGTGCACCCGATGCGGCGGCTCGGCGCCGAAAATTGTCGGTGGTGGATGAGACGCTCGTCTCATGACACAGATCCCGAAGCATCTGGCCAAAGTGGCCGAGAGCGACCGCCCGCCGATCCCCCGCGTCGCCGACGAACGCGAGACCCTGCTCGCTTACCTGGAGTGGCACCGCGAAACCCTCGCGCTGAAGTGCGCCGGGCTAAGCCAGGAAGCCGCGTCGGCGCGCGCGGTGCCACCGTCCACAATGTCGCTGCACGGCCTGGTCCGGCACCTGGCCGGCGTCGAACGATGGTGGTTCCGCATCCAGTTCGCCAGCGAGGACGTCCCGCTGCTGCACTACTCGGACGACGACCCAGACCAGGACTTCGACCGCCTGGACGGCGATTTCGGCGAGGCACTGGCGTTGTGGCACGCGGAGTGCGACCGGAGCCGGGAGATCGTGGCGGCGGCGTCTTCTTTGGACGCGCAGGGGGTTGGGAAGACCACCGGAGAGCCGTTCTCGCTGCGGTGGATGCTGCTGTCGATGATCGCGGAGTACGCGCGCCACAACGGACACGCGGACCTGCTGAGGGAGGTGACAGACGGGGCGACGGGGCGGTGAGGTGAGTGGCGCTCGAGTCCTGTTAGGAGGTGATGCAGGGAGGCCACGGGGTGCTCTCTGGCGATCGGCAGCCGTCCGCCGCCGCGCTCGCGACGACGGGTTCTCTTGAACGCGTGCTGACAGGTTGCCGCGCGGCAGCCAACGGCAGCGTCTCGTGAACGCCCTGCCGACACGTCGCCGCGCAGTAACCAACGACAGCGTCTCCTGACGCCCTGCCGACACCTTGCCGCGCAGCAGCCAACGGCAGCGTCGCCTGAACGCGCTGCCGACAGGTTGCCACGCAGCAGCCAACGGCACCGTCTCGTGAACGGCCTGCCCACGCGTCGCCGCGCAGCAGCCAACGGGAGCGTCTCCGCAGCTGGTCAGCCAAGCTCGTGCCCGATGAGGTCGACGCCACTCGTGCCGCCGGTGACGCTCCGCCTCAAGCCGCCCGGCGTGCGATGCTGGGCGGCATGATCGCCGATCCTGACTCCGGCCTGCTCTCACCGGTGCGCGCCGGAACCCCGGCCGAAGCGGTGACTGGTGACCGGGCGTTCGCGGACGCCCTGCTGGCAGCGGAGGCCGCCCTCGCGCGGGCGCAGGCGCGGCTTGGCACGGTGCCGTCCGAGGCGGGCGAGCGGATCAGCGCTGCCGCACGGTTGTTGGGCGAGGGCGAGCTCGACGTCGTCCAGCTGGCGCGCGACGCGCGTGCGACCGGAAACCCGGTGGTCAGCCTGGTGCGCACGCTGTCCGCCAAGGTGCCGGACGTCGCCGACTACGTGCATCGCGGTTCCACCAGCCAGGACATCGTCGACACGGCGATGATGCTCGTCGCGCGCAACGCCCTCCGGCTGATCAGCGCGGACCTGACGGCGATCGCGGACGCCCTCGCCGCGTTGGCGCGCGCCCATCGCGACACGGTCATGCCCGGGCGAACCCTCACCGCGCACGCCGTCCCGACGACTTTCGGGCTTAAAGCGGCGATCTGGCGCCAAGGCGTCCAGGAGGCCGCCCGCCGGATCGCCGAGTTGCGGCTGCCGGTGTCGCTCGGTGGCGCAGCGGGAACGTTGGCGGCGTACGTCCAGTACGGCGACGGCACCGACGACTACGCGGAACGGCTCGTCGCTGCCTTCGCCGAGGAAACCGGTTTGACCGCACCGATTCTGCCGTGGCACGCGGATCGCACGCCGGTGGCCGAGCTGGCTTCCGCGTCGGCCGGCGTGACGACGGCGTTGGGCAAGATCGCTGTCGACGTCCAGGTCCTGGCTCGCACCGAGATCGGCGAGGTGACCGAGGCGACCGGCGGCGGGTCGTCGGCGATGCCGCACAAGCAAAACCCGGTGCGGTCGGCGTTGATCCGGTCGGCGGCGCTGCAGGTGCCGGTGCTGGCGGCGGGAGTCACGCAGTCCGGGTTGGCCGAAGACGAACGCTCGGCTGGCGTCTGGCAGGCCGAGTGGCAGTTGCTGCGCGAATGCCTGCGCCTCACCGGCGGTGCCACTCACACCGCCGTGGATTTGGTGCGGGGATTGGACATTCACGCGGACCGTATGCTGGATAATCTCGCGCTCACCAACGGGCTGATCGTCTCGGAACGACTGTCGGCAGCTCTGGCCCCGCTCATGGGCAAAGCGCGCGCGAAAGACTTGCTGGGCACGGCTTCCCGACGCGCGATCGAGGAAAACCGTCCACTGTCAGAGATCCTGGCTGACACACCTGAGATTACGGCTGTCGTCGACACCGAAACGTTGGCCGGCCTCCTGGACCCGGCGCAGTACGTCGGCGCAGCGGGACGAATGGTGGACCGGGCACTGGAAAACCCCGCGGAATAAGCACGAACGGGATCGCCACCGGAGGAAATTCCGCCCCGGCAAGCGATCCCGCTGCGCGGTTATTCCATTGTGGACTAGTGGGCCAAGCCATGCCCGCCCGGTTCGGGACGGCGCGGCTGGGCGGCCGTGTCGACCTCGGCGGGTTCCTCGTCCTCGGGAAGCAGCACCCCGTGGCGTGCCGGGAGAACCGCGGTCAGCAGACCGAGAACCGCGATGCCGAGGTGCAGCCAGTTGTCCGCGTCGGCGAGGTTGAGCGGGTTGCCGAGGCCGGACACCGGGTTGACGGTGATCGTCCCGGCGAGCATCAGGCCCCAGACGAACAGCGCGCCGTAGCCGATGAAGAGCAGCCAGCCGAACGTCCGGGCGCGGCCGGAGCCCAAGGCCAGCAGCAGGCCGATCACGCCGGTCACCACGTGGACGACGTTGTTCAGCGGATTGGCGGAAAACCGCCACAAAGTGACACCGTGTCCAGTGAAATCGCCGAACCCGGACTTCACGAGCCCGATGATGCCGTAGGCGAGAAACAGGACCCCGAGCAGAATGGCCAGCACCTGGGCGGGCTGCACCCCTTCCACCCGGACGCGGGCTCGATGCGCACGAACCATGACTCCAGTCCTTCCGTACCGAAGGTGACGGTGGGCCAACCCTGAAGGGATCCCCCGCCCCAACCGGCCCGAAACCCGAATTCGGCCGCCCCCAACCCGCCCACTGGGCAAAATCAGCGACACCGGGTGGGCTGCCGGGACTGATGGGACTGCTGAGCCGATCGGAGACCCGAGTGAGGTACCAGCCGGACCGGCTTCGCGGCCTCGGCGGCGAAGAAGCAGGAGAGAAGAAGCTGAAGGATTGGCGCGGCGGTTCCTCCAACCGCGGAAACCGGCGCGTCCGGCGGAACCGCGCGGTATTCCGACGTGCGGGGCGATCGGCAGGATTCGCACGGCGCTCAGAACCAGCCCCCAGCACAACCCCGCCGCACCCAGACCAACCAGCCACCGACACCGCCGCTGCCCTCAAACCAGCCCCGCCCGCACCGCCGCCGCACTCACCGCAGTGCGGCGACCGGCAGGAGCCACGCCGCCCCCAGACCAACCCAACCGCAAGGCCGCACGCCGCACCCAGACCAGTTCGGCCACCGACACCCCGCCGCACCCACACGAGGTCAGCCGCCAGCACCACACTCACGCCAGCCCAGCCGCCAGCACCCCCGCCGCGCCCAGACCAGAACAGCCGCCACCCTCAAACCAGCCCAGCCACCAACACAACCCCGCCCTCAAACCAGCGCAGCGACCAGCAACGCGAAAGCACCGAT
Source organism: Amycolatopsis albidoflavus (assembly GCF_039525725.1). NCBI lineage: Bacteria > Bacillati > Actinomycetota > Actinomycetes > Pseudonocardiales > Pseudonocardiaceae > Amycolatopsis > Amycolatopsis albidoflavus. Next base: position 88,789 of record NZ_BAAAHV010000031.1, on the reverse strand, counting down.
GATCACCGCGACCCGCACGTAGTGGTAGCGGTCCCAGCGGTTCATCTGCTCTTTCCAGTCCGCGGGCCGGTTCTCCGGAGTCCACGTCTTGCCCTGGTTGTTGATCGGGACCAGCAGCAGAATCGACATCACCACACTCACGATCAGCAGCCCGGCCCCGATCACGACCAGCCCGGTGCCTGGGCGATCCCACGCCACGATCGCCCAGATCGCGCTCAGGACAAGCGATCCGATGTACCAGAACGGCATGATCGCGCCGAGCATCCGGCCGCCGTGGGCGCGGCCTAGCTGATTGCTGTCGTCGGGGAGCGCGTTGAAGATCGGGTTGATGACGAAGGCGACGGAGAACTCCACCCCCACCATCACGCCGACGATCACGACGGTGCAGACCTCGAGTGCGCTGAGCATGATGACCTTCCTAAGATCTAGCAGTGCTAGCCGATCAGTCGATGCTAGTACTACTGCCGCTCGGTTGTCTAGCAGTGCTAGACTCCGACCATGTCAGTACACGAACGCAAGCAGCGCGAACAAGCGGAACGCGAGCGCCTCATCGTGGCGACCGCCCGGGAGCTCGCCGAGCAGCAGGGCTGGGACGCCGTCACCACCCGCAGGCTCGCCGAGCGCATTGAGTACAGCCAGCCCGTCCTCTACAGCCACTTCCGCGGCAAGCGCGAGATCATCGGCGCGGTCGCGCTCGACGGGGCCGCCGAACTGGCCGCGGCGGCGCGGGCCGCTGCCAGCGCCGAAAGCGACCCGCGCGCCCGGGTCACCGCGCTCGCCCTCGCGTACCTCGACTTCGCCGAGCAGCACCCGGCGGTCTACGACGCCATCTTCCAACTCGACGGCGGCCTCGCGTTCGCGCAGGAAGACACTCCGGAACCGCTGAAGGACGCGTTCGCCGCGCTGCTCGAAACTCTCGGCGAGGTCGCCGGCGAAGGCGTCGAACCGGGTCTGTTCACCGAATTGTTCTGGGCGTCCCTGCACGGAATCGCGACCCTGACCCGCGCGGGACGGCTGCCGAGGGAGTTCGCCGAGCAGCGGGTCGACCTGCTCGTGGAACGGCTCGCCGTGGTCTGAACCATCCCTGCTTGCCCGCAGCCCACCCGAGCGTCACGCGTACTGGCCGGTACCGAGACCCATCCCACAAACCGGCCCCATTCGGCGAACCCTGATCAAGCGATCGGGGAAGTCGGGGCATGCGCAGGGCGAACTCGTTCCTTTTGGCCGGCTTGTTTCTCGGTGCGGTCATCGCGTTTCTGGTCACCGAAGCCGGGCCGTACCGGCAGGTGGTCACCGCCGCCGAGTCGGCGGACGGGTCCGGCGTCATCTCCGCGACCACCGACTCCAGCACACCCGGTCCCGTCCCGAAAGCGAGCACCGGCAGCGCCGCGCCGCAGCAGGGCCCCGACCTCAAGACCGAACTCGCCGCGCTCGTCCCCCAGGGGCACGTCAGCGTGGTCGTCTACGACCGCACCAACGGCACGACCCCGGTTTCCCTCGACGCGCATCGGCACTACACCTCCGCGTCCCTCGTGAAGCTCATGATCGCCCTCGACGCGCTCGATCGCGGCACCAATCCGGGCACCGTGCAGGAAATGCTGTCCCGCAGCGACGACGACACCGCCAACCGGCTGTGGGTCGCGGGCGGCGCGACGAGCATCGTCCGGGAAGCGGTGAGCGAGATGGGCCTCGCCGAAACCAAGCCGCCGGAAAACCCCGGACGCTGGGGCGACACGGAAATCACCGCCGCCGACCTCACGCGCGTCTACCGCTACCTGATGGACCGCGCGCCGGCCCAGCAGCGCGAGACGATTCTGCGGGCGCTGCGCAACGCGACCGAGAACGGAGCCGACGGATTCCGGCAGTACTTCGGCATCCCGGACGCGCTCGGCGACGCTCACTGGGCCGTCAAACAAGGCTGGTCCTGCTGCAATCCCGGGCGCATCCTGCACACCTCAGGCCTCGTCAAGGACAACCGGTACCTCATCACGGTCCTCACCGAGAATCCCCGCTCGGTCGGCTACGACACTGCGGAAGCTCAGGTCACCGAGGTGGTCAAGCACCTTCCGGGATCCGCTGAGCGTCACTGCTCCACCGCGGTCAGCCCGCCCCGCGCGCCTGTGCTCGGCAGCGGCCACGGCTTCACGCCGCCGGTCACGTCGGCCCGCGGCCCCGGCGCCGACGGTCCCGGGATCCGCTGCCCGATCCACGTCAGCACGTCCGGCAGCTGCGCCTTGAACGTGTTCATGTTGTGCCCCGCGTCCGGAATCCGCCACGACGTGAACTGCACCGGCGCCTGCGCGGCCGCGCGCATCTGGTCGACCGCGCGGCTTTCGTTCTGTTCCTTCTCCCCGGAGATCGCGAGGAGTTCCAGCGGGGCCGGGTGCAGCCGGACGTTGATCTTGACGTTGTTCGCGTCCTCGATGTCCTTGCGGCCGCGGAAAAGATTCTCGGTCTCACCGTCCACTTGCGCCTTTTCGTACCCGCTCACGCTCGCCGCCTGCGCGTACCACTGCGGATGCCGCGTCACGAGGTTCAGCGCGCAATAGCCGCCGGACGACCAGCCCGCGATCGTCCACGCCCGCCGGTCCGGGTTGACGCCGAGGCGCTGGATCGCCCATTCCCGGACGTCCGCGGACAGGTAAGTGTCATTGGGGCTTCCGTTGACCTCGTCGACGCATTCGGTGTCGTGGCCGATCTTCGGCGTTCCGGTCGGGTCCGGGATCAGCACGATCACCGGCGGCAGCAGATGCTTCGCGATCGCCGCGTCAAGCTGCTCGGGCAAGTGGTACCCGATCGGGGCGGTGGTGACCTCCGGGCCGGACGGGTAGTTCGGGATCCAGGTGATCGCCGGGAACCGCATCGACTTGTACGGGTGCTGGAAGTATTGCGGCGGAAGGTAAACCGTCACGTCGCGGGTGAGGCCGGTGCGCCGTCCGGTCACCGTCACGTGCGCGATGGTCCCCTTGCCGACCCGCGCGTGCGCCACCCCGAGGTCCCGCGCGCGGCCGAGATCGACGCCGTTGTCGCCGCCCTCGACGTCGATGCCCTCGGCGGCGAACGCGCCGGTTCCGAGCAGCGAGCCGAGCGTCGGGAAGAATCCGCCGATCATATTGCCGGTCAAGCCAAGCGTGACGATTACGAGACACAGCGCGACAAGAACGGTGGCACTGCGGCCGATTTGCTTGCGCTTGCGCCATTTGTCCCAAAACCACGGGACCGAGATGACCGCGAGGAGCGCGAGCACGCCGATCACCGCGAGCATGACGGGCGAATCCAACCTGATTGCGCTCAGGTGCACGGGTACCTCCAGGACCGATCGCGCGCCCGGAAGGCGGGACCCGCTGCTTTAGATACGTTTGAGGGGCCATTCTCGTTGTGATCACGTGACGTCGATCACGCCCAGAATGGCCCCGGCAAACTCAGCGGAACCTCAGGATTGCCCGTTAGTCCCTGATTAGTTGCCGAATGCGCCACGCAACACGGTGATCGCCTGTGTGATCGCCGCTTCCGCCGCGTGCGTTTCACGAAGCGCGTTCACCATCACGAAGTCGTGGATCACGCCCTGGTACCGCACCGCCGTCACCGGCACGCCCGCCGTACGCAGCTTCGCGGCGTACGCCTCGCCTTCGTCGCGAAGAACGTCGGCCTCGCCGGTGATCACGAGCGCCGGCGGCAGTCCGGCGAGCTGCTCCACAGTGGCGCGAAGCGGCGAAGCGGTGATCTCGGCGCGCTGCGCCTCATCGGTCGTGTACTGGTCCCAGAACCACTTCATGCCTTCGCGGCTGAGGAAGTAGCCCTCAGCGAACTTCGCGTACGACTCGGTGTCGAAGGAAGCGTCGGTGACCGGGTAGAACAGCACCTGCTGAAGGAACTTCACGTCCCCGCGCTCCTTCGCCATGAGCGTCAGCGCGGCGGTCATGTTTCCGCCGACCGAGTCGCCCGCGATCGCGATTCGCGTGGTGTCGAGCCCCTTCTCCGCGCCGTTCTGGACAACCCACTTCACGGCGGCGTAGTTCTCTTCGATCGCGACGGGGTAACGAACCTCCGGCGAACGGCTGTATTCCGGGAAAACAACGGCCGCGCCGGTTCCGGCGGCGAGCTCGCGGACCAGCCGCTCGTGGGTGTGGAAATCGCCGAAGACCCAGCCGGCGCCGTGGATGTAGACCAGCACCGGCAGCGGCCCGGTGACGCCCTGCGGCTTCACGATCCGGACCTCGACGTCACCGTTCGGTCCACCTGGGACGGTCAGCGTCTCGATGTCGGCGGGCGCGAGTTCGACGTCGCCGTCCTGCACGCCGTCGACCGCCTTGCGGCCTTCGGCGGGCGGGAGCTGGAAGAGGTACGGCGGCTGGTCGGTGGCCTCGGCGAACGCCAGGGCGGCCGGCTCGAGGGCGAGGTTCTGCGGGTTCGCGGTCATGACTTCCTCCGATAGCTGCGTCGTGCGGACTGCACAGAACATAACTCCACAACTTAGTTGTGCACAACTAGATGACACACAATGAGATCTAGAGCACTTGAGTTGCCCTTCCCGATCAGCCGAGAGAGGATGGAGAGCTGGGAAGAAGAAACCCGAGGGAGGCCACCGATGACCAGCCCAGACACCGGAGAAACCGGTTCGCTGCTGCTTGACGACCAGCTGTGCTTCGGCCTGTACTCGGCTTCCCGGGCAGTCACCGCGCTCTACCGCGCGCTGCTCGAACCGCTCGACCTGACCTACCCGCAGTACCTGGTGATGCTCGCGCTGTGGCAGCAGGACGAGCAGCAGGTCAAGGAACTCGGCGCCGCACTGAGCCTCGACTCCGGCACCCTGTCGCCGCTGCTGAAGCGGCTGGAGAAGGCCGGGCTGATCAAGCGCGAACGCCAATCCGACGACGAGCGCTCGGTCCGCATCCGGCTGACCGAAGAGGGAACCGCGTTGCGCACCAAGGCGGAACGGATCCCGCCGCACGTCGGAGCGGCGATGAACCTGGACAAAGCCGAACTCGGCCGGATGCGCGCCGTGATGGACGAGCTGACGGCTTCGGTCAACGCCTACCGGGAGTCCTACCGGCCGAGCTGACCCCGGCGCCATGGTTAGCATGAGCGCCAGGGCGAGCGTGAGGACGGCGATGAGCACACAGGACGAAGCACTGCGCGCGGTGGAAGCCAGTCTGGACCGGCCGTCGGCGGCCCGCGTCTACGACTACTTCATCGGCGGCACCACCAACTACGCGATCGACCGGATCTTCGCCGAGAAGGTGCGCGAACGGCTGCCGCTGATGGGCGAGTATTGCCGCACCAGCAGGCAGTTCCTCGGCCGCGCGGTGCGCCAGAGCGTGCGCGAGGGCATCCGGCAGTTCGTCGACATCGGCTCCGGCCTTCCCACCGCGGGCAACGTGCACGAGGTTGCCGACGACGAACGCCCGGACCACGACACTTCCGTGCTGTACCTGGACAACGAGCCGGTGGCGCTCGCGCATTCGCAGGTGCTGCTCGCCGACACCGCGGACGAGGACCGGCACCAGGCGATGGCCGCCGATCTCCTGCAGCCGGCCGAATTGTGGGACCGGGTCGCGGATTCGCACGTGATCGACGTCCGGAAGCCGGTGGCGCTGATCGTCAACGCGGTGCTGCACTTCATCAAGGACGACCAGGACCCGGACGGCATCCTCGAGTTCTACCGCAAGCAGCTCGCGCCGGGCTCGTTGCTCATCCTTTCCCAGATGACCAACGAAAACCCGGTGGACGACAACGAACGCCAGGCGCTCGTCGACATCATCAAGTACTACGAGTCGACCACCAACCCGGGCATCCTGCGCACGAAGGCGGAGTTCGAACGGTTCTTCGGCGGCTGGCCGCTGCTCGAACCGGGCCTGGTGTACGCGCCGGCGTGGCATCCGGACGGCGACACGGTGTTCGCGAAGGCGCCGTCGGAGTCGCGCGTGATCGGCGGCGTGGCCCGCAAACCGCAGGCCTGACCGGGGTTTTCCCACCCGGCCTCCACCCCCGGGTGGAGGCGCGGGACGGCCCGGCCCGGGCACAGTCGACGCTGTGCCGAACACTTTCGACAACATCCTGATCGGCCTGGTCGTCCTGACCTGGCTGATGTGGCGACAACTCCAAGTCCGCCGCGCCGACCGCCCGCCGGTGGTGCTGCTCGTCATCAGCGCGCTCGGAGCCGCCTCGCTCGGCGTCGCGATCGCCAAGACCACGCCGACCACCGCGGCGATCCTGTTGCTCGTCGGCAGTTTCGTCATCGCCGGTGGCTTCGGCGTAGCCCGCGGCTACACCATGCTGGTCTGGCGGGCCGACGGAACCCTGTGGCGGCAAGGAAATTGGCGAACCGCCGTGCTGTGGCTCATTTCCTTCGGCGTCCACTTAGGACTTGACTTCGCCATCGACGCGGCCAACGAAGCGAAAGGCCTTGGCGGCGCGTCAATCCTGCTTTACCTGGCAGTTTCCCTTGTCGCCCAACGGCTCACCGTCCGCAACCGCGCTCACGACGCCTTGCGCAAGACGTCCAACGCCGCGTAAACCGCCTCCCGTCCCAGCTCCACCGCACGCCGCAGCACCGCCGGATCCCGCTCCAGCACGGAAACATCCGGCGCACCGGCCGGCGGCCGGACGCTCGCCAGCCGCGGATCTTCCCGCAGTTGGCGTTCGTCTTCCAGATCCCGGTGGTACTGCGTGCGCCAAGCGTCGATGGTGCCTGGCGCGTGGCGGCGGAGAAACCGCGGCACGACCACGTCCTGCACGCGCGGCGGCCGCATCGGAGGTTCGTCCTCGCGCCGGGTCCGCAGCACCAGCACGTCTGTCGCGCCCTGCGCCAACGCGGTGCGAAACGGCAGCGGTTCGGCGATCCCCGCGTCCACGAACCGCCGCCCGCCCATCGCGATCGGCGGCCCGGCCAGCACCGGCATGCACGACGACGCCGCGAGCGCCGTTTTGACCCCGTCGACGTCCTCGATGAACGGACGCAGATCGGTCGACTCGCCGGTGTCGGCGTCGGTGGCGAGCGGGTGGAAGCCGACCGGACTCGCCAGAATCGCCGGGAAATCCATCGGTTCGAGCACCGAGTACACCTGGTGCACGAGATAGTCGAGATCGATCACCGAACGGCCGCGCAGGGTGTGCAGCGGGTTGATGATCCGCCGCATGACCGCCGGGTTCCACCAGGTCCGCACGCCGGTCCGCGAGCGTCCGCACACCAGCCACGCCGCGTTGAGCGCACCGGCGGAGGCGCCGTAGACGTCGTCGAAGGCCAGCGTGGCCCCGAGTTCGTCGAGCGCGAGCACCATTCCGCTCGAATACGTGCCGCGGCTGCTGCCGCCCTCCACCGCGAGCGCGAGCCTGCGGCCGTCCGTCCGCCGCCCCGGCACGCTGCCCTCGGCGATGCGCTCGACGAGCAGTTCCATAACCGGATCCACCCCTCCATCTTGATCCTCTTCGCCGCTCCGATCGACCCGTTTTGCCCCCTCCTCGGGTGACCTGGATTGCACTCAGTTGCACTGCACCTAGTTGCATATGACACTGTCCGGCATGGCACTGGAGCACGCGATCCTCGTCTCGCTGTCGGAGCGCTCCGGCTCGGGCTACGAGCTGGCGCGCCGGTTCGAGAAGTCGATCGGGCTGTTCTGGAGCGCCTCCCACCAGCAGATTTACCGCGTGCTGAAGCGGATGGAGGAAGCCGGCCAGGTCGCCGTCGACGTGGTGGCCCAAGACGGCCGGCCGGACAAGAAGGTCTACACCGTCAGCGAGCCGGGCCGCGTCGAACTGCGCCGCTGGCTCGCCGAACCGTCGCCGTCGGCCGGGCCGCAGGAGCTGGCGGTGAAGCTGCGCGGGGCGTCGTTCGGCGACCCCGAAGCGGTCGCCGCCGAGATCACCCGGCACCGCGACGCGCACGCCGAGCGGCTGGAGCTGTACCGGCAGATCGAGAAGCGCGACTTTCCCGCCCCAGACCGGCTCCGCGGCCGTCCGCTGCACCAATACCTCGTGCTGCGCGGCGGAATCCGGGTGGAAGAAGGCCAGGTCGAGTGGCTGGAAGAAATCCTGACCGCGTTGCAGGCCGACGAAAAGGAATCTCACTGATGACCGAGTACCCGAACCTGCTGTCCCCGCTCGATCTCGGCTTCACGACGCTGCGCAACCGCGTCCTGATGGGGTCGATGCACACCGGTCTGGAAGACCGAGCGTCGCGCTTTCCGCAGCTCGCCGAGTACTACGCCGAACGCGCGCGCGGCGGCGTCGGCCTGATCGTCACCGGCGGGTTCGCGCCGAACCGCACCGGCTGGCTGTTGCCGTTGGCCTCGAAGCTGTCCACGCCCGCCGAGGCGAAAACCCACCAGCTGCTCACCAGCGCGGTGCACGCCGAGGGCGGCAAGATCGCGCTGCAGATCCTGCACGCCGGCCGCTACGCCTACCACCCGCTGAGCGTGTCCGCGTCGAGCCGCAAAGCCCCGATCAACCCGTTCCGCCCGCGCGCGCTCACCGCGTACGGCGTGCATCGAACCATTCGCGCGTTCGCCGATTGCGCCGCGCTGGCCCGCGACGCCGGGTACGACGGCGTCGAGATCATGGGTTCCGAGGGCTATCTGATCAACCAGTTCCTCGCCGAACGCACCAACCGGCGCACCGACGCGTGGGGCGGCACCGCGGAGAAGCGTCGCCGGTTCGCGGTCGAGATCGTCCGCCGCACCAGGGAAAAAGTGGGGCCGGACTTCATCATCATCTACCGGCTGTCCATGCTCGACCTCGTCGAAGGCGGGCAGAGCTGGGACGACGTCGTCGCGCTCGCCCGCGACGTCGAGGCGGCCGGGGCCACGATCATCAACACCGGCATCGGCTGGCACGAGGCGCGCGTGCCGACGATCGTCACGTCGGTGCCGCGCGGCGCGTTCACCTGGGTCACCGGCAAGCTGAAGCCGCACGTTTCGGTGCCGGTGGTGACCTCCAACCGGATCAACCTGCCGCACGTCGCGGAACAGGCGCTCGCCGACGGCGACGCGGACCTGGTCTCGATGGCCCGGCCGCTGCTCGCCGACCCGGACTGGATCCGCAAGGCCGAAACCGGCCGCGCGGACGAGATCAACACCTGCATCGCCTGCAACCAGGCCTGCCTCGACCACGCGTTCAGCCGGAAACCGGTGTCCTGCATGGTGAATCCGCGAGCCGGGCACGAAACGACCCTGAACCTGCTGCCGACCCGGAAGGTCAAACGCGTCGCCGTCGTCGGGGCCGGACCGGCCGGGCTCGCCACCGCGACCGCGCTCGGCGAACGCGGCCACGACGTCGAACTGTTCGAGGCCGACGACGAAATCGGCGGCCAGTTCGGGATCGCGCGGCGGATTCCGGGCAAGGAGGAATTCGCCGAGACCATCCGGTACTACACGCGCCGGCTGGAGGTCACCGGAGTGAAGGTGCACCTCGGCACCCGGGTGACCGCCGCGGAGCTGACCGGCTTCGACGAGGTCGTGCTGGCTACCGGCGTCACGCCGCGGGTCCCTTCGCTGCCCGGGATCGACCATCCGAAGGTGCTGTCGTACGTGGACGTCGTGCGGCACGGCAAACCGGTCGGCGAGCGGGTCGCGGTGATCGGCGCGGGCGGCATCGGCGTGGACGTCAGCGAATTCCTCACGCACAGCTCGTCGCCCGCGTTGGATCGCGACGCCTGGATGGCCGAATGGGGCGTCACCGACCCCGCGCTCGCGCCCGGCGGACTCGCGAAGCCGAAGCCGGAACCGTCGCCGCGGCAGGTCTACCTGCTGCAGCGCAAGAAGTCGCCGATCGGGGCCGGGCTCGGCAAGACGTCCGGCTGGGTGCACCGCGCGGCCTTGCGCGCCAAGGGGGTGGAAAAGATCAGCGGCGTTTCCTACGACCGGATCGACGACGCCGGTCTGCACGTCACCGTCGACGGGAAACCGCGGCTGCTGGAAGTCGACACCGTGGTGGTCTGCGCAGGCCAGGAATCCGTGCGGGAGCTCGCGGGCGCGCTCGGCGAGGTGCCGGTGCATCTCGTCGGCGGGGCGGACGAAGCACGGGAACTCGACGCCAAACGGGCCATCGACCAGGGCACCCGGCTGGCCGCCGTCCTGTAGCCGCTTGCGCGCACTGGCAGGATGGCCCCGTGCGAGACGTATGCGTAATCGGGCTCGGGCTCATCGGCGGTTCCCTGCTGCGAGCCGCCGCGGCGAGCGGCAGGACCGTCTGGGGAACCACAGTGTCCGAAGTGGACGCTGACGCGGCGAGCCGCGGCGGCTACGACGTCACCACCGACGCCGAAGCCGCCTTGCAGCGAGCCGCGGCCGCGGACGCGATCGTGGTCATCGCGGTGCCGCTGCCCGCGGTGGAGAACCTGCTGCGGCAGGTCGCGCAACACGCGTCGCACTGCATCCTCACCGACGTGGTCAGCGTGAAGGGCCCGATGCTCGACGCGGTCCGCCGCCGCGCGCCGTACACGCGCTACGTCGGCGGACACCCGATGGCGGGCACGTCGCACTCCGGCTGGCTGGCCGGCAACACGATGCTCTTCCGCGACGCGGCCTGGGTCGTCGGCGTCGAGGAGGAAACCGACCTCACGGCCTGGTCCGAGGTCACCCGGCTCGTGCTGGACGTCGGCGCGCACGCCATCCCGCTGCCCGCCGATTCGCACGACGAGACGGTCGCCCGGATCTCGCACCTGCCGCACCTGTTCGCCGCGATCCTCGCCTCGGTCGGCGCACAGGGCGGCCCGCTCGCGATGACGCTGGCCGCCGGCTCGTTCCGCGACGGCACCCGCGTGGCCGGCTCGTCGCCGGACCTGGTGCGCGCCATGACCGAAGGCAACCGCGACGCCCTGCTCCCGATCGTCGACGACGCACTCGGCCGATTGGGAGCCGCCCGCGGCTCGCTCGCGTCCACCGGCGGCCTCGCCGCGACCATCAACGCAGGTCACGAAGGCGCTCTGGCGTTGGAAGCGGCCCGCGACGCGGCACTGTCCGGCGTTCGCATCGACCTCACCGCCGCCGACGCCCGCGAAGGACTCGTGGCACTCGGCGAACGCGGCGGCCGCATCACCGGACTGGACGGAGCCGTCGCACTCGGCGAAGTCTCTTGACTTGCCTGGAACGCCTGTTGTGTAACGATTGAAGCCTCTCAATCCCAACCCCGGGGAGGCATTCGATGGGCATCAACTTCGACGAGCTCAAGAACAAGGCGACCGAGGCGCTGCGCGAGAACAGCGGCAAGCTCGAGCAGGGTCTCGAGAAGGCGGCAGAATTCGCGAAGTCCAAGGTCAGCGGCCACGATTCGCAGATCGACGGCGGCGTGGACAAGGCAAAGGACCTGCTGGGCAAGGTCACCGGCAAGCACGAAGAGGGCGGCGAGAAGCCCGAAGGCGGCCCGAAACCCGAAGGCGGCCAGGCCGAGGGCGGCCAGCCCGGCGGACAGCAGTAACCCTCCGCCTCCGGGTTGGGCCCGGCTGCGGCCAGGCTCAGGTGCGCCGGTGGTACGGCAGGAACCGGCGCACCAGCCGCAGCGGCGACCGTTCCACCAGGTCCGGCCCGCGTACCGCGTCGAAGGTCGAGCCGAGCTGGTCCACCACCCCGGCGAGGCGCGGGTTGTCCGGCATCGGCACCGAATCCGGGTCCCGCTGCTCGCGGACCGCGGACGCCAGCTCCGCCAGCGCGTCCGTGAGCAGCTCGATGTCCGCGGGCGACGGAGCGGGCGCGCCCTCCCCGATCGTCACGCCGACCTCGGTCACCGCGTCGGTCACGCGCTCCAGGCCAGCGATCACTGGCCACCACGCCACCGCCTGCCGTCCCGCCGGCGACGGCTCCACGATCACCTGCTGAAACGCCGTCCGCAGGTCCGCGAGCGCGCGGTACGCCGCGCGCCGGGCCCGCGACCGGGCGAGCCGCGATTCGCTGGTCGAGTTCAGCACCATCGCGGTGCGGACGTACTTGGCGACCGTGTCGAAACTGTCCGCCAGCCGCCCGCCGACGGTCGGCCGCCGCGAACCCGGCCACAGCAGATAGCCGACGACGAGCACGATCACACAGCCGATCACGGTGTCGACCAGCCGCGCCAGCACGACGGTCCAGCTGCCGGTGTTGGCGAGGTCCATCTGCAGGATGATCAGCGGCGTCACGAAGGTGCCGAGCATCCCGTAATTGCGCACCTTCCCGACCGCGGCCCCGCCGGCGAACACCGCGATCAGTGCCACCAGCACCCAGCCGCGCGCGCCGAAGGCGAGCACCACCGCACCGATCCCGACGCCCGCGACCGTGCCCATCCCGCGCAGCACCGCGCGGCCGAACACCGAGCCGAAGTCCGGTTTCAGCACCACGCCGACGGTGAGCGTGATCCAGTACGACCGCTCGAACGGCACCATCAGCGCCACCACTTCGGCCACCGCGACGCACACCGTGAGCCGAAGTGTCGCCAACCAGGTCAGCGGCCCGGAAAGCCCGCTCGCCCACTCGCGCACGCGACGCAGCAGCGAAACCTTCTTACGGCGTTTGCGGTCATCGAGCTTTCCGATCCTCGCCAGCCCGGCGTACAGCGCGCTGACCACCGCGTCGGCGTTCTCGTCCGCCAGTTCAGGCGCGGGCGGCAGCGGCTGGCTCGCCAGCACGGACGCGGCCACGCGCGTCAGGTAGTCGATGACCTCGTCCGGCGCGCGCTGTCCGGCGTTGACCATCGCGACCGATGCCTCGACCGCGGGCGTCGTCGCGGACAGCCGGTTCAACAGCCGGCGATACGCAGCGTCTCGGCCGGACAGCCAGGAACGCGCGACCAGCAATCGGTCGTACGCCGTGCTCATCGCGGTGGTCAGCTGATGGCGCGCGACCCGCGAAGTCGGTTCGTCTTCGGCCGACAGCATTGCCGCGAGTTCGATGTAGACCTGCGCGACAGCCGTGCGTTCAGGGCTCGTCGCGCGAAGCGTCCAGGTGCCGAGCGCGACCAGCAGACCCCAGCCAGCGCCAGCGCAGAAGAGGCCGAAGAGCACTTCGGTACGTACGCCGGTCGCGTGCTGCGCGGTGCCGAGTACGCAGAAGACGAACATCTGCAGCCCGGCCACCGACGCGTTGCTGCCCGCCGCGCTGATGAGCGCGGAAACCGCCGCCACCACCACGATCGCCGGGATCGACCAGGCGGGCATGCCGCCGGTGAGCAGCCCAAGGAGGTATCCGATCGCTGCGGCGAACGTCGCCCCGCCCAGCCGGCGCGCGCGGTAGCGGTAGGCCCCGGCCGCCTCGGACAGCACCGTCGGCAGCGCTCCGGTGGAGATCAGCGCGCCCACCGCGATGTCGCCAGCCGCGTACGCGACCGCCAGCGGAGTAGCCAGCGCGACCACCGCGCGAGCGACCATGTTCCACGGAATGGGAACAGGTTTGGAACGCAGAAGCTGCGTCAGCCAGTGCGGCGCGGCGAAGTCGGGGCGGCTCACCGCACCATCTTGACCTACCGGGGCTGTCCGGGATTGATTTGTCGCTCGGCCAACAACGTGTTCGAGGAGCTCTCATGGCGGGTCGCAGGTATTCGTTCGAGGTGAACAAGGTGAGCAGCGCGCCGCCACCAGTGCTGTTCCGGCTGGAAAGCGACGGGACGCTGTGGTCGACCTGGGCGCGGCCGCTCGTCTTGCAGTCCCGGTGGTCGGCGCTCGGCGACGACGGCAAGGTCGACGCCGTCCGGGAAGTCGGATTGTGGCCGGTTCTGCTGCGCGAGCGGACTCTCGAATACGTACCGGATCGACGGCACGTCTACACAATCGACGGTTCCAGCCCGATCCACGACTATCGTGCGGAAGTGATGTTCACGCCGAACGCCGACGGCGGCACAGACCTCAGGTGGTCGGGGTCGTTCGCCGAACGGATCCCCGGAACGGGGCCCGTCGCCCTCGCAACGTTGCGCGGAGTGATCGGATTTTTGGCCACGCGGTTGGCCAAAGCGGGCAATCGTGCTGTCTGACGGGGGTGCGTTGCACCACAACGATCAACTCAGACTGGAGTACAGACGTCATCCCCTCGGGTGACCCCGAGGGAAAGGAAGCAGCATGGCGAAGCGATGGCTGGCGGCGGCATTGGCCGGTTTGCTCGCATTGTCGGCGTGCTCCAGCCCCGATTCGAGTCAAGCCCCGGAACAGGCGAACCCCGCCCCGGGGGCGGCGAAGCCGGGTCCGCCGCCCGGGCCGTACCCGTTCGGCACCGTGCAGCAGAAGGCCCCGGCGATCCAGGACGGCAAGGTCGGCGTGGTCCGCCGCATCCAGACCGACAAGCCGTACGTCTTCATCACCATGGACGACGGCGCGGTGAAGGACCCGTCCGCGCAGGGCCTGATCCAGCAGTCCGGCGGGCATCCGGTGCTGTTCCTGAACAACCGGTACGTGAAGGGCCACGAGGCGTACTTCAAGGCGATCCTGGACTCGACCGGCGCGGTGCTCGGCGACCACACGGTGAACCACCCGAACCTCAAGGGCAAACCGCTGGACTTCCAGAAAAAGGAAATCTGCGACGACGCGGACGACTTTCAGAAGTCTCTCGGCGTGCGCCCGAGCCTCTTCCGCCCGCCGTTCGGCAACTACGACCAGAACACCCTGAAGGCCGCCGCGGAGTGCGGGATGCGCGCGTCGGTGCTGTGGACCGCCTCGGTCAACGACGGCGTCGTCCAGTTCCAATCGGGCGACAAGCTCCGTCCCGGCGACATCGTGCTGATGCACTTTCGCAAGACGTTCAAGGAAGACTACGAAGCGTTCATCGCCCAGGCCAAGAAGGACGGCCTGACCCCGGTCCCGCTGGCCGACTTCCTGGGCTGAGCACCTGGCGCACGCTCGTGAGTGCGCACGCCGGTTCTAACCGGCTTCGCCACTCACGAGACCCGCGCCGCGCGGGCGCTTACCTCGTCAATCCTCGTGCGCGGCAATGCCGGCTCTAACCGGCTTCGCGACTCACGAGCCCGCCTGCCGCCGCCTCCGGGAGCTCAGCCAGCCCCGAGGCACACGAACGGCCGCCGCATCGGGTCCACCGCCACCGCTTCCGCCAGGGCCAGCGCGGGTGACGTCCCCTCCGCCAGCCGCCGGTGCAGGTCGGCCATCGTGTCGGCCGCCGCGCGGTCGCCGACTCGGGCCACCGCGCCGATGACCGTCCGCGAACCGCTCGCCAGCAACGTTCCGGCGAAGCCCAGCGCTTCCTCGCCCGGCCGGATGTGGCTCATCGCCAGCTCGCACGCGGCCAGCACCACCCGCTCCGGCGGGTTCGCGAGCCGGGTCGTCTCGTGCGCGAACAGCGGGCCGTCGACCAGCTCCACGCGGGAGAACAGCGCGTTCGCCGGCTCGTGCGCGCCGTGCGCGACCAGGTGGGCCAAGCGGGTTCCGTCCAGCGCGGTCAGGACCGTCGCGCTCGTCGCCTCATCGCCCTCGACCAGCTGCGCGTCCGGATAAACCGAGCGCAGCTTGCTCACCTCGCCGACCGCGCCCGGCACCCCGGGGCCGCCCGCGAGCAGCACTGGACCGTCCTCAGCGGGGCGTTTCGCGGTGATCCACGCGGTCGCCGACGGCGCGATCGACACCGGATGCCCGCGCAGCGACGGCAACGCGCCCCACGGCATCGCATAGAGCTGACCGATCGGGACGATCACCAGCTCGCGATCGTCGAGGGTTTTGACCAGCGACGCGGAAATCAGCGCGTCGAGCTTCTCCGCCCGGCGGCGCGCGGACGCGGACACCGTCTCCGCCATGATCGGCGACAGATGGTCCGGCGCGAGCGCGTCGAGGTCGGCGTGCAGCTGGGTCGCGGTCTCGACGATGTCGTCCAGCGGCCCCAGTTTGAGCAGCCGGAACGTTCCGCGGTCGACGACCAGCGAGTACAGCTGATTGTTGTACGGCACCAAACTCACCAGCACGCGATCGCCGAGCGCGGCGACGACCTCGTCCGGCGTCGCGACCGGACGCGGGCGGCCCCACTGGCTCGTGTACCAGCCGAGCCTGCTCGCCTCGCGCTGCAGCTGGGTGTAGCGCTGCTCGAGCGCCTTCACCGGCTCGCCCTCCAGCCGGGCGCGCTGGATGGTGCGCTGGACGTGCCGCATCTCGTTGATGTGCTTGGCCAGCACCGGATCCTCGATCACCGGCAGCGGTTCGTACCGGTAGACCTGCGCCCGGGTGCGTTCGAGCCACGCGAACATCCGCCGCGCGCCGGCCGCGTTCCGCCGCGCGCGCCGCAGCACGAGCCGCATCGCCAGCCTGCCGAGTTCCTCGCCGTGCACGGCCGTGCCGCACAACAGATCGAGCCCGCCCATCCGGTCGCGGATCGTGCCGAGTTCGCGCAGTCCGGCGCGGGCCTGCGCGAGCGCGGCGCGCGGCCGGTCCTCGGCGACAGCCAATTCCGCCCGGCACAGCCGAAAGAGCATCCGGTGGTCGATCGGTGACGTCGCGCGCGGGGCGGGCACGTGGGTGAGCACGAGCGAGGCTTCGGCGATTTCCTTGCGGCGGATCAGCAATCGCACCGCGAAGAGCCGCGCGACCGCCGCCTCGTCACGCAGCCCGAGCGCGGCCAGCCGCTCCGCGATCGAGACAAGTTCGGCGGGCAACCGCGAGGTAGACCGGCCTTGCCGATCCGACAGCACCTGCTGGGCTTCCGCCCGAAACCGCGCCAGACCGGCGATCTCGGCCCACGTCCGGTTGCCGCGGCGGAGAAATCGGCGGCGCGCGTCCGACGCGGACTTTCGCGCCAACGCGAAATCGCCCTCCAGCAACGCGGCCGCGGCCCGCGCGACCTCGGCTTCCGCGATGTGCTGGCCGGATCCGTTGGCGCGCAACTCCGGCAGCGCCTCGTCGAGGTGCTTGCCCGCCTCATCGGCGAGGCCCGCGGTGAGCAGCGCGCGGGCCTGGTCGAGCCGGATCAGCGGGATCGAACCGGGCGATTCGGTGACGAGGATCCGCGCGGCTTGTTCGTAGCTGGACAGCGCCTGCGGGACGTCGCCGATCAGCTGCGCGTGGTCGCCGAGGTTCTGCCGGATCTTGCCTTCGAGCCGGGTGTGCCCGTTCTCGCGGGCGAAACCGAGCGCGCGCTCGAGGTCGGCTTGCGCGGCGTTCGGCTGGTTCAGCGCCATGTGCACGAGGGCCCGGTTCAGGAGCATGATCACCAGCGTCCGGCGGGAGTCGTCGAACTCCGCCTCGATCCCAGGCATGACGGCGTCGTACACCGAAAGCGATTCGCTGAACCGGCCGCCGCGCATCAGCACCACCGCGCGTTGGCCGGTGACCAATAACCCCAGTTCGCGGACGGCCTGGTTCTCCGGGAGCTGATCGCGAAGCTGCCGCGCGGTCTCCAGGTGCGCGAGACCGGCGTCGGTGGAGGCGACCTCGGCCTCGGCCGCGCCAAGGCTCACCAGCACCCGCACCTGCAGTTCCCGGTGTTCAGGCAGCGGTTCGGCAACGCGCGCCAGCCGCGTGAGCGCGCTGCGGAACAACCGCACCGCGATGCCGGGCCGCTGGTCGGACGCGGCGGCCCGGCCGCGCGCGTACAGATCGGACGCCGCCGCGATCGTTCGATCATGGACGGGCGCGGACACGGACTCTATGGGAGCACACCTCCGCCACTCTCCATAACGCCCGTCCGGGTTTCTCAGAGCACGACGGTCGGCGTGACCACGGTGCGGCGGTGCGCGCCGGCGCCGAGGTGCACGAGGATCTGCGTGGTTCCGCAGGGGACGCGTTCGAGCACGAAGCGGCCGCCCTCGTCGGTGGCCGTCGCGAACGTGCCGTGATCGGCGACCCGCACCTCCACGTCGTACTCGCCCGCGGGCGCGAGCCAGCCGTCGATCCGGTGCACCTTCCCGATTTTGGTCAGGTTGATCATCACCGTCAGGTCGCTGACGGTGAAGGTGATCGTGCCGGTCGCCGTGCTGCGCACGCCAGCCAGTTCGTCGAGCCGCTCCCAGCGCGCGACCTCGACGTCGAGGTTCTCGAGCTCGAGCGCGAACTGGACCCGCTGCACCAGATCGTCCGGCGGCGGGTCCAGCTCGTCGAGAAACCGGCCGATGTCCGCCAGAATGGCCTCGTCGTCCGGAATCGCTTGGCCGTGTCCCGGCCTGCCGATGTTGTCGCTCACCGGGCACCCCCTTCTCCTGCGAGCAGATCGCGCATCGAGTCGAGGCAGCGGCCCCTGGTGGGCCCCACGCTGCCGCGCGGCATCTGCATAGCCTCGGCGACCGCGCGGTATTCGGCGCGGCCGGCGAGGACGGTCAGCCGCAGCAGCTCCTGGCAGCGTGCGGGCAGGCGGAGGAAGGCGCGCCAGACCCGGCGATCCCGGTCGGCGCGGACGGCTTCCTCCTCAGGCGCGGGATGATCGCTTTCGAGCGTCGCGGCGACCTCGTCGGACAGCGGCACGGGCTGGGTGCGCCTGCCGTAGGGACGGGTCGCCTCGCGGCGAGTCGTGGTGATCAGCCAGGCGGCGAGCGCGCGGGGGTCGCGCAGCTTCGCGAGCTGGCTGAACAGAGCGAGCCACACGGTCTGGACCACGTCCTCGGCCAGCTGCCGGTCGAGCCCGTTGGCGCGCGCGACGTGCCAGACGAGCGGCGTCAGCTCGTCGACGAGTTTCGCCATGGCGCGCCGATCGCCGCCCCGCGCCGCTTCCATGCAAGCGGCGTGCAGGTCGGCGCCGGTCAGGCCTTCCCAGGGCGGGTCTACCTCGGTGGTGTGCACGTCGGTCACCGTAGCTGCCTCACTCCGGAGGTGGGCCGACCTGGGCGAGCAAGCCACCGGTCGTGTCGGCACGGCCGGGCCAGTCGCGGGTCGCCTCTCCGGTCGGGTACCGGATCGATCGTGAATTGTGCGCGCTCTTTCAGTGGGTTCGGTGATGCGGATGGTGCACAGGGGCACGGTGTGTGCCCCGTGGGTGGGCTCTTGGTTGAGGAGCGAACAACTGGCTCTGGGATACATCAATCTCTGACTTTTTTTCAGGTGGGTTTTTCTCGGAGCCGGTTGGGGCGGCTTTTGGTGCTCGCTGCTTGGTCTTGCTTCGGTTCCGGTGCTGCTTTGCCGCGGTTTTCGTTGCCGTGCACCCGGCGGATGGCGGCGTTTGTGCAGGTCCGGCGGGTTCTCCCGGGCCTGGCAGCCCGGTCGGCTTCCGCCGGGACCGGCGGGGTGCCGGGACACGACCGGCCGGGCTCCCCCTCCAGCACGGTCGTGTCCCGACAGCTCCGTCGGACCCGATGGGTCCCCCAACGACCCATCGCGCCCCGCCGGCCCGGTTCGGCCGAACGAATTCCTCCCCTGAATCCGCCCTTCCGCACCGGACCGGAAGCCGATTCACCAGCCCCGTCCGTCCGTCTGCCGGATCGATCCCTCCCCCGGATCCACCCGGCCGATACAGTTCAGGTCGCCTTGCGGCCCGGTTCTGGCTGGACGGATTCCTCCCCGAACCCGCCTGACCACAACCGGACCGCAAGCCGACCTGCCAGCCGGACCGGCCCGCCAAGCCCGCCGACCCCGCGAACCCCTCCCCGAGGTCCGCTCAGCCGGACAAGCCGCAAGCCGAGCCGCCAGTCCTGCCGAATTGGCCGCAAGGCGCGCCAGCTGGGCAGATCCCTCCCCGGACCTGCCCAACCACGCCAACCCGCAAGCCAACCCACCCCGACCAACCCGCGAAACCCGCCAGCCGAACCGATCCCTCCCCGGATCCGCCCGACCGCGCCAGCCCGCGGGCCGCGGTCCGTGAGGCCTGGCCGTTCCCGCCGCTCCAGCCCGCTCAGCGGCCGGCTGGGTCCCCTCCGAAACCCGTCCGGCCGGGCCGGGTCCCCCAGACCCGGGCCGAGCGGAGACCGGACCGGCGGGTGGCCAGTCCTTGCGTCACGTCCATCTCGCTTCGCGCCGGCCGCCGGCCTGATCGCCCCCTTGTGCCGATCAGGTCGCCGGTTCAGCGCTGGTGCACGCGGAGCGTGCGGTCGTGCGGGTGCGCACCGGCCAGCGCGGGCTGCTCGCGCGCGCCGACCGGTACTCCCCGCCCCCATGAGGGCCCGCTCCCCTGTCGGGCCCCGCCGGAAGGGAATTCCTCCCCGAACTCCCTCCGGCTGACGACGTCCGGCAACCCCCTCGGCTCCCGGGCGCCGCCCGTCTCGCTATTTGGCAGTGCCGGTGTCGTCGAGCGGCTCGTGGTTGCCGTCCGGCTGCACTCCCCGGTTCGCCCCAGGCGCGGGGCTCGTCTTGACGGGCGGAACGGTGGTTCCCGGCTGCCGCTCGTCCTTCTGATCCGCAGGCATGTGGCCCTCCCTTTCCTTGGTTCGCCCCATAGGACGCATCCAGAGTGCGCCTAGATACACGGAGCGCCAAAGTTTTTGAGGATTTTGTGAGCCTGCCGGTCAGGACGGCCGTGTCACCTCCCCCGGATGCCAACCGTCAGTGACGATCGGTAATCCCTCCGAGAGCGCGGCGGCCCAAGCGCGGTAACCGTCCGGGCCGGGGTGGAAACGGTCAGCGGCGAACATTCCCGGACGGAGCAGTCCCGGAACCAATGGGACGTGCGTGACCCCGGGAAGCCGCGTCAGCTCGCGCGCCGCCCGGTCGAGCGCGACGGACCGCGCGCCCAGCACGTCCCGCAGCGGCCGGGGCAACGACGGGAAACTCGCGAGCGGCGGCACACCCGCGAGGACGACCGGGACGTCGCCGGCCCTCCGCCGCACCTCGACGACGATCGACAGCAGATCCCGCCGGTATCGGGCAGCCGAGTGCAGTTCCAGAGTGTCGTTCACGCCGAGGACGACCACCACCACGTCCGCCGCCCGGACGCGCGGAACCAGCTCGTCGAGCACGACCCGCGCCGACGCGCCGGTGATGCCCAGCGCGTGCCACCGCACCTCGCGGTCTGGGTACGCGCGAGCCAGCCCCGCCGCGAGTTGCCCGGTGAGAGCCTCGGCGTGGGTGAGCGCACCGACGCCGTCCACCGTCGATTCGCCGATGACGGTGAGCCGCAGCGGTCGCCCGGAACCGAGAGCGCCTTCGATCGGCCCGTCGGCTCCGGGGAGCCGCGGAGTCTCCCGACGCACCCGCACAGCCTGTGCGACCAGCACGGGTGCCATCAGGAAGAGGAGAAACAGCCGTAGAACTGCCATGCCTCCGACAGTAACGAGGGCCTACGACAAATCCGGGCCCGCGGAGGGAGTTGTCCACAGGGGAGGTGAGTTGTGGACAACCCTGGGGATAGCTTGGGGAAAGCCGCCGGGAGCAGCATGTCTGCAACTGCCGACAGCACCACCAGCCACAGGCGGCTGCAACCTCGGACGCTCCAGCCGCAGGTGTCAGCAGCAGCAGACAGCCTCGTTACTGAGCGATCGACACTGTCTTCCCCGCCAAAGCGTCGTCTTCGGCCGCGTCCAGCAAGTACCGGGCCACGTTCGCCCGCGAAACCTGGTAGCTCCCCCGCACGTCCCGCCCCACCTCGCTGCGGACCCGCGCCCGCGCCGGTTTGTCCGTCAGCCTCGTCGGACGCACGATCGTCCACCGCACCTCCGGGGCCTCGCGCAGGATCGCCTCCATCCGCCGCAGGTCGGCATATCCGTTGCGCAGCACCGCTCCCAGCAACGGTTTCAGCAACAACCGCGAGAACAGGCTGTCGCCCTCCGCGGGCAGACCGGACGCGCTCACCACCACGAACCGCGTCCGGGACCCGCGCAGGGCGGAAACCACGGAGCGGGTGCCGTCGGAGTTGACCGTCGTCGGCTTGAGATCCGTGGGGCCAAGGGCCAGAACGACCGCGTCACGACCGGTCACGGCGTCGGCCAGGCGAGGGTCGGTCAGGGAGTGAACCGCGACGTCCAATCGGGGATGCGCGGGCACGGTCAACCGCGCGGGGTCGCGGACTACGGCGGTTACGTGCCATCCGCGCGCCAGCGCTTCCCGCACCGCCAGGCCGCCGATCCGGCCGCTCGCGCCTAGGACGGTGATCTTCATGAGAGGCCTCCAACAGGGGTGAGCAAACACTTACCAGCTAGGGTGAGTGAACACTCACCACGCTGAGAAGACCCTCAGGGAGCAAGCATGGGAAGCCGCGAGGACCTCGTCGCCGCAGCAGCGACAGTCATGCGGGAGCGCGGGTACGCACATGCCACGACGAAGGCGATCGCGCAGGCCGCGGGCTACTCGGAAGCCTTGCTGTACAAGCATTTCCGCGACAAGACCGCGCTCTTCCTGGCAGTGCTGAAAGAGGAGCTGCCCGACCTCGTCGCCACAGCGGAAAGGCTCGCCGAAAACCCCGGGAAGGCAGATCTCGCGGACAATCTCGCCGAGCTCACCGCCACCGCGCTGGCCTTCTACTGCGCGAGCTTTCCGATCTCCGTCTCGATCTTCTCCTCGCGCGATCTGCTCCGCACCCACCGGGACAGTCTCGAAAACGGCCCCGACCTGCCGATCCAGCACGTCGCCGGCTACTTCGCCGCCGAGGTCAAGCTAGGCAGGCTGCGCGGCGATCTCGACCCCGAAGCGGCAGCCCGGCTCCTGCTCGGCGCGTGTTTCCAGGAAGCGTTCCTGGCGTCCTTCGAGGAACGAGAGCCGCGCCCGGACCTCGCACACCGCCTGGCCACGACCATCGAGAAGCTCGGCTAGTCGCGGTTCTTCCGCAGCTCGTGCCAGCGGTCGTACAGGTTGTTGACCTCGACCAGCATGAACGCCAGGAAGTCCCGCATCTCGGCCAGCCGTTTCCCGGCGGGGGTGTCCTCGCCGAGGGCGCCGATGCCCTCGGTGGCCGCGTCGCGCCACATGATCAGGAAGCGGTCGCGCTTGAGAAAGGTCGCGTACCAGAGGTCGTCGTAGAGCCGGTAGTGGTCGCGGCGCTCGCCGGGTTCGCGGACCTTCGTCACGAGACCGATCTGGTCCAGATACCGCACCGCGCCGGAGATCGCGGCCGGGCTCACCGACAGCTGCTCCGCGAGCTCAGCGGCCGTCAACTGCCCCGAGTCGGTCGTCATCAACGCCGCGAACACCCGTGCCGACATGCGCTGCATGCCGATCTGAGACATCACCAGCCCCAGGCTCTCGACGTAGCGGCGGACGGCGTCCTCGTCACGTTCTGTCTCAGGCGTCGTCATCCGTCCATCCTCTCCCACGCCTCCCCGGAAGATCACTCGGTCCAGACGTTTTCTTAACTTCACAACTTCGTGAAAAGAGTGTAGCTTCCGAACCATGGGAAACGCCATTGCGATCTCCGGCCTGCACAAAGCATTCGGCCGGGTGAAGGCCCTCGACGGCCTTGATCTTCAGGTTCCCGCTGGGGAAGTGCACGGATTTCTCGGTCCGAACGGCGCCGGGAAGTCCACCACGATCCGAGTGCTGCTCGGACTGCTTCGCGCCGACGCCGGCGAGGTCCGGCTGCTCGGCGGCGACCCGTGGCGCGACGCCGCGAGCCTGCACCACCGGCTCGCCTACGTGCCCGGCGACGTCAACCTCTGGCCCAACCTGTCCGGCGGCGAGGTCATCGACCTCCTCGGCAGGCTGCGCGGCGGCCTCGACCAGAAGCGCCGCGAGGAACTCGTCGAGCGCTTCGACCTCGACCCGCGCAAGAAGGGCCGCACGTACTCGAAGGGCAACCGGCAGAAGGTCGCCATCGTCGCCGCGCTCGCGTCCACTGTGGACCTTCTGCTGCTCGACGAGCCGACCTCGGGCCTCGACCCGTTGATGGAGGCCACCTTCCAGGAAGTTATCCAGGAGGAGCGCGCGCAGGGCCGCACGGTGCTGCTGTCCAGCCACATCCTCGCCGAGGTGGAAGCCTTGTGCGACAAGGTAAGCATCATCCGCAACGGCCGCACCGTCGAGTCCGGCACGCTCGCCGAACTGCGCCACCTCACCCGCACCTCGATCGCCGCGGAGCTGTGCGGACCGCCCAACGGCCTGGCCAAACTCTCCGACGTGCACGACCTCAAGGTCGAGGGCAACCGCGTCCGCTTCGACGTGGAAACCCGCTCGCTCGAGGACGCGCTGCGCCAGATGACCCAGATCGGCGTGCGCAGCCTGGAAAGCAGGCCGCCGACGCTCGAGGAACTCTTCCTGCGCCACTACGCGGACGAACTCGAGGCAGGGAAATGACCGGCACGCTCAACGGCACCGGGCCGCTGATCCGGCTGGCCCTTCGCCGCGACCGGATCATCCTGCCGATCTGGATCGTCCTGCTCAGCCTCATCCCGGTGGCCACGATCAGCAGCTACGACCAGTTCTATCCGACCGCCGCGAGCCGGGCCGGGCTCGTCGCGTCGGCCGCCGCGAACCCGTCGTTCGCGCTGCTCTACGGCCCGGCGTTCAACCTCGGCACGGCAGGCGGGTTCATCGCCTGGCGGATGGGCGGATTCCTGGCGCTGCTGACCGGCCTGATGGCCATCTTCACCCTCACCCGGCACACCCGCGCGGAAGAGGACACCGGCCGCGCCGAACTACTCGCGTCCACTGTGGTCGGTCGATACGCGCCGCTCACCGCCGCGCTCGCGGTGACCGGCGGGGCGAGCGTGCTGATCGGTGTGCTGCAAGCGATCACGTTGGCGTCGAAGGTTCCCGTGGCGGGTTCCGTCGCGCTCGGCGCGAGCACTGCGCTCGCCGGCCTGGTCTTCACCGGCGTCGCCGCGGTGGCCGTACAGCTCGGCGAATACTCGCGCACTGCCAACGGCATCGGCACCGCGGTGCTCGGCGTCGCGTTTCTGTTGCGTGGCGCGGGTGATTCGACCACCGACGCGCATTGGCTGTCCTGGATTTCGCCGCTCGGCTGGGCGCAGCAGATCCGGCCGTTCGCCGAAGAACGGTGGTGGGTACTGATTTTGCCCGTCGCGACCACGCTCGTGCTGTTCGTCGTGGCCTACGTGCTGCTGCCGCGTCGTGACGTCGGCGTCGGCCTGCTTCCGCCGCGGCTCGGACCCAGCGAAGCCGCGCCGTCGCTGCGGTCGCCGTTCTCGCTGGCCTGGCGGCTGCAGCGGGGTCCGTTGCTCGGCTGGCTGGTCGGGCTCGCGGTCGGCGGCGCGCTGTTCGGGACGATCGCGCAGGGCATTTCCGGCCTGGTCGGCGGCACCGAGCAGAGCAGGCAGATCTTCGAACGGCTCGGCGGATCGCACGGACTGGTCGACGCTTTCCTCGCGACGATGGTGAGCCTGTTCGCGATGCTCGCCTCGCTGTACGGCGTGCAGGCGACGCTGCGGATGCGCACCGAAGAAACCGCGATCCGGCTCGAACCGCTGCTGGCCACGCGGGTCGGACGGCTGCGCTGGGCCGCGAGCCACCTCGTGTTCGCGTTCCTCGGCAGCGCGTTGCTGGTGCTCGTCGGGGGTGTGCTGCTCGGGCTGTCGAACGGGCTGCGCAGCGGTGATGTCGGGGGTTCGGTCGGGAACATGGTCGCGGCCGTCGCGGTGCAGGTGCCCGCGGCGTGGGTGATCGTCGCGGTGGCCGCGCTGATCTTCGGGCTGCTGCCGAAGCTGGCGACCGCCGCCTGGGGCGTGGCGGCGCTGGCGCTGCTGATCAGCATGTTCGGGCCGGTCGTCAACGCGCCGCAGGTGCTGCTGGACGTCTCGCCGTTCCAGCATCCGCCGAAGGTGCCCGGCGAGGTGTTCACCGCGCTGCCGCTCGTGGTGCTGCTGGCGGTCTCGGCGGTCGTGCTGGCGGCGGGCCTGGCCGGCTGGCGGCGGCGCGACGTCGGCTGAGTTCAGCGTTCGTCGCGGAAGAACCCGGTGGTCGGGGCCAGCGTGGTCGGCGGGGGTGCCGACGGGCTAGACGGAGCCGGGGTGACCGACACGGTGGCCGTGGTCGTGCGCGGCGCCGGAGCCGGGGGCGCGGGCGGGCGATGGGTCACGGTGACCGGCGGCAGAGGGAGGCCGGTCACCGTGACCGTCACCTGCTGTACGGGCGGCGGGGTGGGCGGCGACGACTCTCCGGCCGGACGCGGAGTGCGACCGGCGACCAGCAGCGCGGCGACGAGCAGGCCGCCAGCGAGCCCGGCGAGACCGGTCACGACGACATAACCCCAGGTGGGAGCGGTGTCCGACATCCGGCACCTCCTCGCCGCACGGTCACTCGGCTACGAGGGTTTCGTCGCGTTGATCATAGGCGTCGTTACGCACTGTGCAACTTGATATATACCGACTCAACTTATATAACACTAACCCTATGAGGGGGATTCTTCGCTCGCCGGACTTCCGGCGGCTCTGGCTCGCCGACGGCCTCAGCCAGGTCGGCAACCGCATCGACTTCCTGGTCATCCCACTGCTCGCCACCACGACGCTCGCCGCGTCGGTGGCCGAGGTTTCGCTGCTGCGGACGCTGAGCACGCTCCCGTACCTGGTGCTCGGGCTGCAGGTGGGCGCGTGGTGCGACCGGATGCGCAACCGGCCGGTGCTGATCACCGCCGACCTCGGGCGCGCGGTGCTCATCGGCTCGGTTCCGGTCGCCGCGCTGTTCGGGTCGCTGACGCTGGCCCAGCTGTACGTCGTCGTGCTGCTGGCCGGCGTGTTCACCGTCTTCTTCAACGTCGCGCACCAGACCTACCTGCCGAACCTCGTCGAGCGCGGCGAGCTGCCGGACGCGAACGCGCGGCTGCAGACGAACCTGTCCGTCGCCGCGATCGCCGGACCCGGCCTCGGCGGGATGATCGTGCAGTTCGTCGGAGGCGCGGGCGCGATGGCGCTCGACGCGTTGACCTACCTGTGGTCCGCGGCGTGGCTGCGCCGCATTCGCACGCCTGATGTGCGGCCCGAGCCCGCTGAGCGGAACCTGCGCCGGGAAATCGGCGAAGGCTTGCAAACGGTGCTGCACAATCCGATCCTGCGCGCGATCACCATCCACAGCGCCGTTTCGAGCCTGTTCCAGTCGATGTTCATGGCGGTCTCGGTGGTGTTCTCGGTCCGCGACCTGCACCTCGAACCATTCATGATCGGATTGGTCAGCACGGTCTCGCTAACCGGAGCACTGCTGGCCAGCCTGGTCGCTCAACGTCTCGGCACCCGCTTCGGTGCGGCGAGGGCGCTGTACATCGGCGGTGCCGTGTACAGCGTTTCGTTCCTGCCCAACGCTTTCGCGACGCCGGGGTGGGGTGTCGCGTGGTACATCGCCGGCGGGATCGCGTCGAGCTTCGGCATCATCGTGCTCGGCGTGTTCGAGACGAGCTTCCGGCAGGCGATCACCCCGCACGAGCTGCTCGGCCGCGTCTCGTCGGTGTCGCAGACGGTCATTTTCGGCGTCGCCCCGCTCGGCAGCCTGCTCGGCGGCTTCATCGCCGAACTCACCACAACCCGGGTCACGCTGTACGTGTCCGGCATCGGAATCCTTGCGGCGTCGGGAATTCTGATCGCTTCGCCGCTTCGCAAGATGCGCGACTTACCGGACTAGCTGCGTGCGCGGTCGAGAAGAATGAGCGGGACGGCAAGCGCGGCGAGAACGGCTCCGATGAGGCTGACCCACGTGAGGGCTTGAGTGAGCACGGCTGCCGCCAAGACGGGCGTCGCGCTGATTCCCAGTTGAAAGGCCGACACCGTGGTTGCCCCGGCGAGCATGGGGGCGTCGGCCGCGATGGCGAAGACCCGGCCGTAGATCGCGGGGTTCACCACGAAAGCGGCGATCCCGAGCAGGAACACTGTGGGAATCACGGCCCACGAGCGGTGGATCGCGAAGACCAGGACGATCGAGAGGACCGCGATCGCGACGGCTCCGCTCAGCAGCGCGGCGTGCGGTCGATGGTCGGAGATTCGTCCGCCGATGGACAGACCGACGAAAGCTCCGACTCCGAAGAGCGCGAGGATCGCGGGAATCCAGACGGTGGGGACACCGGTGATCTCGGCGAGCATGGCCGAGAGGTAGTTGAAGGTGATCATGTACGCCGCGGTGGTCAGGATCGTGATCCCGAAAATGCCCCAGAGCCGCGGTTTGCGAAGCGTAGCCAGCTCTCGCGCCACGCTTGGTCGCGCCGCCTGCCGGTTCGCCGCGGGGATGCCGAGCGAGCAGGCGACGATTCCGGCGAGCGTTAGTGCGACCACGGCCCAGAATCCGCCGCGCCATTGGGTGAAGTGGCTGAGCAAGGTGCCCGCTGGTCCGCCGGCGACCATCGCCACGCTCAGGCCGCTGACCACGACCCCGGAGGCGCGGGCGTTGCGGTCCGGGGTGACCAAGCCGATCGCGGTCACCGAAGCGACAGCGAAGAAACCGGCGTAGGCGACGCCCGAAGCCACCCTGCTGACCAGCAAGACCGGGTAGTCGCCCAGCAGTCCGGCGGCGACGCTGACCGCGAACACTCCTTGCGTGAGCAGCAGCGCGGTGCGCCGGGGCCAGCGCAAGCTGAGCACGGCGAACGGCGGCCCGCCGAGGACGACCCCGAGCGCGAACGCGGTGATGAGAAACCCGGCGGAGGACAGCGAAACTTGGATATCGTCGGCCACTGCAGGCAGTACGCCTGCCAGAAGAAACTCCGCGCTGCCCATCGCGAACAGGCTGAAAGCGAGCAGGTACACGCCGACGGGCAGTCGCGCGGAGTTCCGCGGCTTTTCGACAGTCTCGCTGGTCATGAACGGTTGAACCTCCGTGATCTGGGAGCACCTCTGTGTCCAGCTTCGGAAGGCTCGACCGGAAGCGGCAAGAAACGTTGCCGTTTCCGGGACGCATTGGTTGACTGCGCCGCATGAACGACCACCCCGCCGTCGACGCCGTGCTCGAACAGATCGCGCCCCGGCTGCGGCGTGCTCGGGACGACCGGGGCGTCAGCCTCGCCGAGCTGTCGCGGTCCACCGGCATCTCGACCAGCACGCTGTCCCGGCTGGAATCCGGGCAGCGCAAGCCGAGTCTCGAACTGCTGTTGCCGATCACCGCGGCGCTGGGCATCCCGTTCGACGAGATCGTCGCCGCGCCCCGGATCGTCGACCCGCGCGTGCCTCAGCAGGCCGCCAAGCGGGATGGGCGAGTGCTGATCCCGCTGTCCCGGCATCAGGGAGAACTCCGTGCCTACAAACAGATCATCCCGGCGCGCGACGAAGAGCCTCAGCCGCGCAGCCACGACGGGCACGAGTGGCTCTACGTGCTTCGCGGACGCCTACGCGTACGCCTGAGCGATCACGATTTCATCATGGGGCACGGCGAAGCAGCCGAGTTCGACTGTCACATCCCGCACTGGTTCGGCGCCGCCGGCAAGGGCGACGTCGAAATCCTCAGCCTCTTCAGCAAATCCGGCGAACGCATCCACTTACGCGTCGGCCGTCGCGACTAGACCTTGCGCAGACCGTCGAGCAGTACGCGCACGAGATGCCGGCTGTCCGGCGTAAACCGCTCCACCGCGAGCGCGCCGACGATGAGCGCGCGCAGGTCTTCACCGTCGATGTCGGCGCGTACAGCGCCCACGGCCTGCGCGCGCTCCAGCAGCGCGGTGAGGTTCACGCGAAACCGCTCCGCTGCTTCAGCCTTGTACGCGGAACCGCTTGTCTCACCGAGCGCTTCGCAGATCGCGCGGTTACGCGACGCCTGCTCGATGACGCGCGTGAAGTAGTCGTAGAACGCTTCGCCCGGCACGTCGGAGTCGATCAACTCCTGCGCCTCGACGCCGTACTGCTCCAGCCGCTCCACCACGACCGCCTGGAACAGCGCTTCCTTGCTGGGAAAGTGCCGATAGACGGTGCCCGCGCCGACACCCGCGAGCCGCGCGATGTCGTCGAGCGGCACCGAGAGCCCGTCGACGGCGAAGGCCGCTTCGGCGGCAGCCAGCACGCGGGCGCGGTTCCTCCGCGCGTCCGCGCGGAGCGCAGGCTTCTCCACCGGCCATCTCCTCTGCTCTCAAAGTGGTGCGGTCGTCCGATTCTTCCCCGGAACGATCGCCGCCGCTTCTGACCGTGTCCCAGATCTCCAGGCCGTCGTTGACAACCGGAGTGAGAACTCCGTATCTTCGTAAGCGGGTGCCCCGTTCCGATTATTCCCCCGTCTTCCCGAATGAGGTTTCTGATGTCCCGCACCGTGTCCGAAGTGGCCGAGATCGTCGCGAACGCGCTGAGCGCCTTCGACGCCGCGCCGTTCGCTGACGTCCTCGCCGAGGACGCCGTCTACGAAATCCCGTTCACCGGCCATCGCTCGACCGGCCGCGACGCCGTACTGGCCACGCTCGGCGCGGGCAGCGCCGTCGCGGCCCGGATCGGCCTGGAGAAAGTCGAGGTCACCACTACCGAAACCGCGGACGGGTTCGCCGTCGAACTCGTCGCCGAGGGCCGCAATCCGCACACCGGCCACCGCTATCGGATCCCGTCGTCCGCCGGACTGCTGACCGTGCGGGACGGCGAGATCACCCGGTACCGCGACTACCCGAACAACGGCGCGGCAACCACGTTGCACGGGACGAAGGAGGTCTTCCAGCGCTTCCTCGACGCGGCCGTCGACAACCGCTGGGACGACCTCGCCGACCTGTACTCCGAGGACGTCGTGATCGAAATCCCGTTCGCACCGGCGGGCGTGCCGAAGGAGACGCGCGACCGCGAGGAGTTGCGCAAACGCTTTCACGAGGCAGGACAGCGGCGGCGGATCACCAAGTCGGACCGGGTGGTCGTGCACGAGACCGGCGACCCGGAGGTGCTGGTGGCGGAGTACGACCTGCACGGGGAGTTCGAGGGCAAGCCGTATGTGTCGACGTACGCGATGGTGCTGACGGTGCGCGACGGGCGGATCGTGCACTCCCGGGACTACTCGGGCGCGCCGGTGTTCACGGAATCGGCTTAAGCGGCGTCGACCCTCACCAGCCCGACCGCCATGTCCGCCAATGCCTCGCGCCCCTCCCGCGCCCGCGCGTCGACGGGGTCGCAGACGTACTGCAGGATCAGTCCGTCCACTCCGGCGACGATCATGCGCGCGAGGTGGTCGAAGGAAACGGCGGCGGTCTCGCCCGCCCGCTCGGCGGCTTCCCGGCACCAGGCAGCAACGACGCCGACGTAGCGCTCGTACTGGAGCCGGGCGAGCTCTTCGTGGCCCGGAGTGCGCAACGCGTACATCGTCAGCTCGTACTGCAGCAACTGCAGCTCGCGTCCGCCTTCGACGAGCTTGCCCCAGAAGGTGTCGAGTCCTTGCCGGATCGCGTTCTCCAGGCCTTGGTCGGTGATGGCCGAGGCCTGGAGAACACCGGCGATCTCGTCGACGACGTCCTCGATCACGGCCCGGAGCAGCTTCTCCTTGGACGGGAAGACGTACTGCATGGTGGCCAGCGGGACGTCCGCCTGGGCGGCGACAACGCGCAGCGAAGTCTTGGCGACGCCGTGGGCGGCCAGCGCGGCGCGGGCGGCCGCGATGAACTGCGTCCGGCGTACCGCGGCCTCGACGTACGGCACGGCCACTCCTTTCGGTCAGTCGACCGAAATCTTGCCACGAATCCTTGCCAGCCGCGGCGCCGCTCCTTAGGCTGCACCAATTCGGTCATCTGACCGAGTCTCCGGAACGCGAGGGAGCAAACCATGAAGGTCGTGGTCGTCGGCGCGGGACTGGCGGGGCTTTCCGCCGCACGGGAACTCAGCGACGCCGGAGCCGAGACAGTCGTGCTCGAAGCTCGCGACCGGGTCGGCGGGCGAGTCGAGGGCGGCGAGATCGGCGGCCATCCGATCGAACTCGGCGGCACCTGGATCGGCGAGGGCCATTCCCGGATGCA
The DNA here is from genome assembly GCF_039525725.1 of Amycolatopsis albidoflavus. Taxonomy (NCBI): domain Bacteria; kingdom Bacillati; phylum Actinomycetota; class Actinomycetes; order Pseudonocardiales; family Pseudonocardiaceae; genus Amycolatopsis; species Amycolatopsis albidoflavus. Next base: position 57,218 of record NZ_BAAAHV010000031.1, on the reverse strand, counting down.
CCGGCTCATCGGCGACCTCGGCCTGGAGACTTTCCGTACCTGGAACGACGAAGGCAAGACGCTTGTCCAGCTCGGCGGCAGGCGAGTCCTCGTCAACGGAGCCAAGGGCGCCGTGCCGCGGCTCAATCCGGTCGCGCTCGCCGACCTCGCGCAGGGTTTGGCCCGCTTCGGCAGGCTCGCCCGCGGCATCGACCCGGCCCAGCCGTGGACGCATCCGAAGGCGCGCCTGCTCGACAGCCAGACCTTCGCGACCTGGGTCCGGCGCAACCTGCGCACCCCGAGCGGGCGGGCCTACTTCCGGGTCGCGACCGAAGCCGTCTTCGCCGCCGATGCCAGTGATCTGTCCCTGCTGCACGCGCTGTTCTACGCAGTCAGCAACGCAGACCTGGAAACCCTCCTCGCCGTCGACCGCGGCGCACAGCAGGACCGCGTCGTCGGCGGCTCCGTCCTGGTGGCACAACGACTCGCCGACGGACTCGACGTCAGGCTTTCGACACCGGTCGCGTCGGTGGCCCACGACCGGACTGGGATCACGGTCACCACCCGTGCCGGTCAGAACTTCACCGGCGACCAGGTCGTCATCGCCCTCCCACCGACGCTCGCCGGACGGCTGAGGTACGCCCCGGTGCTGCCCGCTTGGCGCGACCAGCTGACGCAAAAGCTGCCAGCCGGCACCGTCGCCAAGTCGTTCGCCGCGTACTCGACGCCTTTCTGGCGCGAGCAGGGGCTCAACGGGCAGGTCGCTTCCGACACCGGCCCGGTCAAAGTCACCTTCGACGTTTCCCCGCCGGGCGGCGAGATCGGCGTCCTTCTGGGCTCGTCGAAGGCGGCGAGGCACGGCGCTGGCAGCGTCTTCCTGCCGACCGGCGCCGCCAGGCTGTGCTCGATTCCTTTGTCCGTTACCTAGGGCCGCGGGCCGCCGAACCGACTGCGTACGAGGAGAAGGACTGGAGCGCCGAGGAATTCACCCGCGGCTGTTACGGCGCCCACTTCGCCCCCGGTGTGTGGACCAGTTACGGCGACGTGCTGCGGCCACCGGTCGGCCGAATCCACTGGGCGGGTGCGGAGTACGCGGTGGAGTGGAACGGCTACATGGAGGGCGCAGTGCGATCCGGCAGCGCTGTCGCGGAAGAGATCCTGCGCCTTTGAATTGGCTCACTGAGTCGCGGTCTGGGAAGCCCCAGGAGTGAACACATGCTCCACCACCCCCACCGTCCAATCCCACACCCCCGGCACCAGCAGCACCCCCACCAGCGCGAACACCGGGAACACCAGCCGCGTCTCCACCTTCTTCCCGGTGTGCAGCCGGAGCGGCTTCGGCGGGCGGAGTTCGTACCAGGTCTCCCCCGCGATCGGCAGCGGGAACAGGAACGGGCAGCCCGACTCCGTCAGCGAATCGCCGAGACAATGCACGAAACAGCCGGCTGCGACGGCCACCCCCAGCCAGCCTGAGATGTCCGCCAGCTGGGCCACCCGGTCGTCTGGCGCGGTGAAGTACCACCAGGCCACCGCGCCGCCGTAGGGCAGCAGCAGCCAGTCGCCCAGTGCGGCGACGGCGAGCAGGAGTCCGAACAACAACACGCCCAGCACGGCCCAAGCTCCGCCGGCGGAACAGCCGGCGGAGGTGGCCGCGCCGAGGGCGACGGCGAACAGCAGGGTGTGCGAGAGGTGCCGGTGCGTGCCGGTCACCTTTTCGTCGCGCGGGCCCTTCGTCAGGGCGTATACCGCTGCGGACACCCGGCGCAGCAGCCAGGACAGCGCGCCGGTCAGCCAGCCGAACAGGCGGGTCGCGCTGGCGCTGGGATGGTCAAGGTCCGGCAGCAGCGCGAACCCGGCCGTGGTGGCCGCGAAGACCACCGCCTGGTGCACTGAGCCGACGCCGACCGCGGGCGCGAGGGCGAGGCCCGCGCACCAGCCGGTCAGGGCGTGCGTGCGCCCCATCATGATGGTTATCCCCCAGGTCGCGGACCACTTACTAAACCGGCGCGACCGTATCGGGAGATCAGGCCGGAGGTTCCTCCGACACGCTCAGGTGTTCGGCCACGCCGGTGAGCTCGATCACCCGGCTGACCGCCGGGCTCGGCACGACCTCGAGTTCGACGTTCTGTTCCCCGGCCTGCCGCTGGGCGTGCAGGACGACGTTCAGCGCCGAAGAATCGAAGAAGGTCACCCCGGTGAGGTCGGCCACCACGCGGCGGGAATTCTTGTCCGCGATCAATCCGGCAAGAGCTTCCTGCAGCTGCGGGCTGGTGAGCAGATCGAGCTCACCCGTGACCACCACCCTCGGCTCGGCGGCCGCGGTGTCCAGCGTGATGCCGAATCCGGGCGGAGTGGCGTTCTGGTCGGCTGCGGGCATGCAGTTTCTCCTCGTCAGGCGCTGCTCCTGCGCCGGTACGCGCCTGTAGTACTCAAGCGGCAACCGTGTCACGGTCCCAAGCATCTGGAGACTCAACCCTAACCCAGTGGGTGACCGCCGCCGCGTCGGCACATGGCTACACCTTGGCGCGCGGGCGCCCGGCGGACGCACAGGAGCCCGCGCACCGCAGGTGGGCGCGCGGGTCGTGGGCGGGACAGGTCAGGCGGACACCGTCTTGCGCTTCGCTCGCCGTTCGCGCATGAACAGCTCGCGGCGCTCGATCTCGCCGAGCCCGCCCCAGATTCCGTACGGCTCTTCGACCGTCATCGCGTGCTTGCGGCACTGCGCCAGCACCGGGCAGGTGTGGCAGATCGCCTTCGCGCGGGACTCGCGGCGCTCGCGCGCGGAGCCGCGCTCATTGTCGGTATGGAAGAACAGGCTGCTGTCCGCGCCTCGGCACGAGCCTTGAAGCTGCCACTCCCACTCCTCGGCCACCACGTTGGGCAGTCGGCTCACGTCAGCCATGTCGTCCCCACCTTTCCCGGGATGCACTCGACGGCTACATGCCCGCCGGTCGCGGCGGTCAAACCCGGGTTTGGTTTGCTCACCCCCCGGGCATGTGGCAGATCGGGCACGAAAGACTGGCGTGGCACGCCGGAGAGAGGACAGCACGTGGAGGAGAACGCCCCGCTCGAGCGCGAGGACGCACAGCTCATCGAGGTGCGGACGGCGGCTATCCCGCACGTGGTGCCCACTCTGCGCACCATCGTGGCCGACATCGCCATGCGGCAGGACTTCGACCTGGACGCGGTCGAGGACCTGCGGATGGCCGTGGACGAGGCCTGTTCGATGCTGCTGCCCTCGGCCGCCGACGGCAAGCTGACCTGCGTGTTCTCCTGGCTGGAGGGCCGGATCGAGGTCACTGTGTCGGTGGTCTCCGACCGCGCCGACCACGGCGACGAGACGGGTCTGTCCTGGCAGCTGCTGACCGCGCTCGCGACGTCGGCGCGGCGCACCGTGACCCCGGCCAACGGCCGGTACCTCTCCCGGGTGCAACTGGTCCGGGAGAGTGAGGCGGCCAGCTCGTGACGAACCCCGCCGGCGGCGACAAGCCCACCGACGTGGCAGGCCTGTTCCACGAGCTGACCGAACTGCCCGACCGTTCCCCGCGCCGCGAGGAGATCCGGGACCGGCTGGTGCGCGAGCATCTCGAACTGGCGCGCAACCTCGCCCGGAAGTTCCGCAACCGCGACGAGGCGATGGACGACCTCGTGCAGATCGCGACCGTCGGCCTCATCCACGCCGTCGACCGCTACGACCCCGCGCAGGGCACCGACTTCCTGGCCTTCGCCGTGCCGACGATCTCCGGCGAACTGCGCCACCACTTCCGCGACAACAGCTGGTCGGTCCGGGTGCCGAGACGGCTCAAGGAACTCAACGCGACGATCTCGGCCGCGCGCGAGGAGCTGACCGTGCGGCTGTCGCGCGCGCCGAAGCCCAGTGAGATCGCGCGTCATCTCGGCGTGCCGATCGAGGACGTCTACGAGGGCCTGCGGGCCGGGCAGGGCCGGTACGGGGCCTCGCTGGACAACCTGCTGGAGAACTCCGCGCACACGCGCTTCGGCGCGCCGGACGCGAACCTCGGCCAGGCCGAACTGCGCGAGGCGCTGCGGCCGATGCTGGACAGTCTTCCCGAGCGCGAGCGCAAGATCGTGGCGTTGCGCTTCGGGTCCGGGATGAGCCAGTCGGACATCGCGCGCCGCGTCGGGGTTTCCCAGATGCAGGTGTCCCGATTGCTCGCCGCGACGCTGAAAAAGCTCCGTACCGGACTGGCCGAGACTGACATCACCGAGGGCACCTGATTCGCCTTCGGCCGAGTTGGGTAAACACCACATGCGAGCACAGCGGTCGGGAGGTGCGGAAGCCATGACGACGTCGAGGATGCCAACCAGGAGCACCGGGGCGGCCGCCGCCACCGTGCGCCTGGAGCTCCCGGACGACGTCACCGCGCCCGCCATCGCGCGAGCCCAGGTTCGCGCCGCGCTCGCCCAGCTCGACGTCCCCGCCCAGGTGCGCGACGACGTGCTGCTGGCGACCTCCGAACTCGTCACCAACGCCTTCGAGCACGGCGACCGGCCGGACCGGCTGGAGCTCCGGCTCGAGCACGGCGAGCTGATGGTGCGGGTCTTCGACACCTCTGCCTCCATTCCGCAGCTGAAAGAACCGGTCGCCCCGTCCGCGGCGCGCAGCCGGGGGCTGATGCTGGTGCGCGCGCTGTCGCGGCGCTGGGGCTACGACCCGGCCGAGGGCGGCAAGTGCGTCTGGGCGGCGTTCGGCCTCGGCTGACGACGCCCGCCCACTACGAGCCCGGCCGCGCCGAGCGCTCCCAGCCCGACCCCGAGCCAGCCCGCGATCATCCGCGGCCGTTCGGCCACCGCGCAGCCGTCCTCGCCGTGCGCCTCGGCGATCAGCCAGCCCTCCGGCGCGCTGAGCGCCGTGCCGCAGCCGATCCGGACGCTCGTGGTGTCGGCCGGCGGATCGCCCTGGCCGAACATATTCGCGGGCAGTCCCAGCATCTGGTCGCTTCGCGTGCCGTAGATCGTCTGGACGTCGGTGGGGTTTCCGTTGCCGTCGAGGTAATAAAGGGCAGTCACCGGCAGCAGGAAGAACACGATCCCGGCGATGAAGGCCGCCGCGCTCGCGAGCCCGATCCACAGCGCCGGACGCCGGGCGAGGGCCAGGCGCGGTTCGCCGGGGAATGGCTGGTGAGCCGGGCCGCGGGACGGCGCGGGGCGGGGATCGTCGGTCATCGTCGAGTCTCCTGATCGGGAGTTGCCGACCCGGTTGTAGCCCGGTCCGCCGGGACGGGTCCCGAGGCGGCGCTGTCCGGTTTTGTCTCGTTCGCTCCCGTTGCCGGTGCCTTACGCTCGCCGGATGCTGGACGCAATCGGGGTGACTGGGGACGAGGAGCGGGTCTACCGGCTCCTCGTCGGGATGTTCGACGCCGGACCGCGTCAGGTGGCCGAGCAGCTCGGGCTCAGCCCGGCGCAGGTGTCGGCGATCCTGCGTTCGCTGCACGCCAAGGGACTGGTCAGCCTGGTCGCCGGCGACGAGCCGAAGTACGCGCCGTCGCCGCCGGACGTCGCGTTCGGGCCGTTGCTGATGCGCGGGCAGGAATCGCTGGAGTGGGCGCGCACCGCGGTGAGCCGGATGGCCGAGGAGTACCGCGGCGGCGCGCGGCGGCGGGACGCGACGCAACTGGTCGAGGTGATCACCGGCAGCGCGGCGATCCGGCAGCAGCTGACGAACATCCAGGTCGGCGCCCGGCACGAACTGCTGTGGTTCTGCCGGGCCGGGCACATCGCGATGGCGTCCGGCGAGAACGCCGACGAGTACGACGCGCTCGCCCGCGGCGTGCGGTACCGGGTCGTGTACGAGCGGGCGATGCTGGAAGAGCCCGGCATGATCGAGAACGTCGCGCACGGGATCCGACACGGCGAGGAGGCGCGGTCGTCGACCGTGGTGCCGGTGCGGCTGGCGATCGCCGACGGCACCATCGCGTTGTGCCCGCTGGTGCAGAACCTCGACGGCTCCGGCGAACCGACCGCCGCGCTGATCCGCGACAGCAGTTTGCTGGCCGCGCTGATCGCGTTGTTCGAGAGCTATTGGGAACGCGCGTGGCCGCTGCGCGCGGACGGCACTCCGCAAGACGCGGAACGGACGCCCGGCGGCTCCGGGCCGGATCGGGACGAGCTGCATCTGTTGTCGCTGCTGGTCGCGGGGGTCACCGACAAGGCGATCGCGACGCGGCTCGCGGTGAGCCAGCGGACCGTGCAGCGCCGGATCCACGACCTGATGTCCCGGATGAACGTGCAGACCCGGATGCAGCTGGCGTGGGAGGTCAGCAGGCAGGGCTGGCTCGACGAGCCTGCGGCAGCCGGATAACCGCGAGGGGTTATCCGGCTGCCTCTTTCTCAGGAGAGCCCGTAGGCCCGGATTACTGTCTGCTGCACCGCGTTCCCGTCGGCGTCGGACCCGTGCACGCGCAGGGAGACGAAGCCGTTGGTCCGGTCCAGCCGCGGATGGTCGACCACGGCGCGGAAGCGGCCGTCGCCGATGCCGTCCACCCGCTTGACGTCCGTCCACGTGCGACCGTCGTCATAGGACACTTCGACGGTCAGCCGCGGATTCTTGGGCGCTGCCATGCCGTCCTGATTTCGGACGGTGAACTCGACCGGCAGCGAACGCCCGGCGCGCGCCTTCTGCGTCAGGTCCGTCTGCACGCCGTAATCCACCTGCAGCAACGGAAGCAGGTCCGTTTTGCCTTCGGCGGGCCGCTTCGACCCGAAGGTCCACGACGTTTCGGTGTGCGTGCCGTACGCCCAGTCCGGAGTGGACTTGGTCAGCGACAGGTCGAGCCGGTACTTCGCCGGGTCCGCCGAGGCGGGGAACTTGCCCCACGCCGCCGGGCCTTCCTTGACGAGATTTCCGTCCTGGTAAAGCTTCGCGCTCACCTGGTCCGGTTCCTCGCCGAGACCCGATTCGGAAAACGCGTAGTGCGAGGTTTCCGGATCCGCGAACTCCGGGATGCGGAAGGCGAAAGTGTCGCCGGTGCGCGAGGTTTCCAGTCCAGCACCGCGCGGGATCGCCGGGCGAACCACTGGCGCGTACCAGTTTTCCGTCGCCCGCTGCCCGGCCTTGAAGGTGTGCGGCTGTTCGAGCATGCCGACCGCGAGCGGCTGGAAAGTGTCCCAGCTGAGCTTGTTGTTCACGCGGTGCTGCCAGATCGTCTCGTCGGTCGAAACGATCTCCTCGCGAGCCGTTCCGGTGTGCGCGTACCGCTGATACTGGTTGATCGCGGTCTTTTCCCAAGGACGCCAACCGAATCGCTGCTCGGAAAGCCACTCGTCCTTGCCGGTCGCGTGGTAATTCGCGGTGACCGTCGCGCTGTTGCGTTCGCTGACCTGGTAGACGATCTTCTGCGGGATCTGATCGTGCGTCACCTGCATGATGTCGTACAGGTACGGGCTCACCGGCGTGCCCTGCAGGAACATGCTGGTGAAACCGTATTTGGCATGGTCGGCCAGCTTCATGCCCTGTTCGTTCGTGATCAGCACGGCGGGAATCGGCAGGCGATTGCCGCGCGGCTGCCAGTGCCCGTACGTGTGCTCGTCGGGAAGGCTGACGACCATCACCATCGCGGCACCCGCGGCAGCGGCCTGTTTTGCCGCGGTATCCGGGTTGGTTCCGTCCTTGGCCGGGGTCACCAACGCGATTTTCCCGCGCGCCTTCGCGTATTGCTCCGGCTTATCGGCAGCGACCGGAACGACGCCGAGCCACTTGAACCCGGAAATCGCCGGGGACGACGCGTAGTAGAACAGTTCGGTCTTGATTCCCAGCCACGGCAACGTGGTCGCGGTCAGCATCGGCGCGGTGAGCTGCCACCGGGTGCCGAACTCGAACGTTCCGTTCTTCACCTTCTCCGTCGGCGTCACGTAGATGTGCCGGACTCCGGGGAATTCCATGACGTAGTTCGAGATCTTGCGCGAGCCGAATTCGCGGTGCGCGTAACTGCTGATGATGTTTTCCAGCGTCGACGGCCGCGGCGTCTTGATCTCCACCGGCACCGCGCTCCGCGCGTCCATCACCAGGTTCAGGTCCCCGGTCAGGGAGAACTCGGGCTTGAGCACGATCGCGAGTTCCTCGTCCGGAGCCCGTCCGGTGTGGAACATCGCGCGGGCGTAGTAGGTGCCCTCCGGGAGTTCGGTGACGAACGGATGGTCGCTGACGACGTCCCGCACGATGTCGTACCGCATGTCGTCGCCGAAGATCTGGAGATCCATCGGGTACGCCTTGCCGTCGCGGCCGATGCCGGTGACGGTCACCTTGTGCTTCGGCGGTTCCTTCACCAGGCCGACCGTCGTGTGCACCGCGCCGACGAGAACGCTGCCGGTGTAGTTGCCCGGCACCAGCGCGGCCGAGTCGACGGTGATCGCGACCGTCGCGGTCCCGTTGGCCGGAACCTCCACAGTGGACTTTTCGAGCTTCACCGCGTCGCCCGGCGTGGCACCGTCACCGCGGCGCAGGTCGAGTTTCGGCGTGATGGTGACCGGCGCGGAAGTCGTGTTGGTGTAAGTGATTTCCTTGCGCACCGGACCGCTGTCGTTGGTGACCGGGCCGAGGTTCAGCGTGCCAGTGGCGAAAACTCCGGGATGCACGGCCGCAGCCGCGACGTCCACCCGGCCGCCACCCTGCTGGAAAGCATTAAGCCCCGCAGACGGTTTCGACGTACTGGCCAAACCATCCTTGAGCTGCTGCGCGGTCCACTGTGGATACCGCTGCGCCAGAATCGCCGCCGCACCAGCGACATGCGGCGTCGCCATCGACGTACCAGACGCCGCAGTGTAGTACTGATCCACCACTTCACCAAGCGACGTACCAGCCGCGCGCGCCGCGACGATTCCCACGCCAGGCGCGGTGATGTCCGGCTTCACGGCCTGGTCGCCCTGACGCGGGCCCATGCTGGAGAACGGGGCCAGCTCGTCCTTGCGGTCCACCGCGCCGACGGTCAGCGCGGAATCCGCGGTGCCCGGCGTGCCGATGGTCGACGCGCCGTTCTGGCCGTCGTTGCCCGCGGCGACCACGAACAGCGCGCCGGTGCGGGCGGTGAGTTCGTTGAGGCCGACGCTGAGGTCGTCCGTGCCGTCGGTCGCGCCGCCGCCGAGGCTCATGTTGATCACCTTGGCGCCGGAGTTCGCGGCCCACTCCATCCCTTGCAGGACTTCGGAAGACGAGGCCGTCCCGTCGTCGCCGAGCACCTTGCCGACGTACAGCTTCGCACCCGGAGCCGCACCCTTGCGCGTGCCGCCCGCGGCCGCGCCGCTGCCCGCGATGGTCGCCGCGACGTGCGTGCCGTGGCCGAACCGGTCGATGACGTCCGGGCTGGTCGAGAAGTTCTCCGACTTCGCGACCTTGCCCGCGAGGTCCGGGTGGTTGGGGTCGTAGCCGGTGTCGAGCACGGCCACCGCGACGCCGGAGCCGTCGAATCCGGCCGCCCACGCCTCCGGCGCCCCGATCTGCGGGACGCTGCGGTCGAGCGACGCGTGCACCTTGCGGTCCAGCGTAATCCGTTCCACCGCACCGGAAGCCGCGCGCGGTCCGGTGAAGGACTGCCAGAACTCGCCGGCGCGCTTCTTGTCTTCCCGCAGCGCGCGGCCGTTCACGCTGGGCAGTTCGGCGCCCTGCGCGGTGGCGGCGAACGCCGGCGCGGAAGCGATCGAGACGCCCTTGGCGTAGTGCGCGATCATCGGCACCGTCGGGCTCGACTCGTCGGCGTAGCCCTGCGCGATCAGGTCGGTGACGTTGAACAAGGCTTTGTCGAGCCGCCGGTCCGCCACGAGCGACACCGCGTCGCCCGGGATGACCTGCAGCTTTCCGTCCACTTCGGACTGCGTGAAGCGGATGTTCTCCCGCCCCTTGCCCGGCCGGACTGTCGCGATCTGCCGTCCGCCTTGGACGCTTTCGACTTGCACGACGTCACCGGTGAGCAAGGTGACCGTGTGCCGCTCACCGGGACCGGATGCCGGTGAACCGCTCGCGGGCTCGGCCGCCGCGGGCACTGCCTGGCCGAGTGTCGCGACCAGTGCGCCCGTGCAGCCGAGAGTGATGGCTCGTGATCTCCACGTCATCGCACAAGATTCGGGGCGAGCCGGGGTTCACGTCACTACCTCTCGGTGTCGCGGTTGTGACATGTCGCAACTGGGACAACGCCTGGTCAGCCAGCCACTGTCGCGTAATAGGCCATTAGGCGGTCAGCCAGTTCGTCCGGACGGCTCAGCAGCGCGAGATGCGAACCGGCCATCTCGTCCGCGTCGATCCCCAGCCGCTCGCGCGCGACCCGGCGCAGCAGGTCGGCGGAGAAGAACCGGTCGTCGCGGAAGAGCAGGACTTTCGTTGGCACGTCCGGCAACCGCTCGCCCGGCCACGCCGCGCTGTACTCGGCGCTGTTCTGATCCCGGCCGCGCCGCTCGTTCTCCTCCGCCAGGTCGGCCGGGAGGTCCGCCATGAACTGCTCGGTGACGCTCAGCCCCTCGGCCGACTCGAAACCGACGTTGCCCCACCACTCCCCGGGAGCCTCGCCCGGCGCGGGCACCATCCCGGCGACGAACACGAGAAGCCGCGCGCCGACCCGTTCCGCCACGAGCGGCGCTGTGAACCCGCCGTAGGAATGGCCGACCACGACGACGTCCCGCGCCTCGCCGATCGCCGAGACGACGGTGTCGGTGAAGTCAGCGAACGTGGCCTGCGGGTTCTCGATCGGCAGGTCCGGGGCCACGACTTCGTGCCCGGACGCCTTCAGCCGCGCGGCGACCAGGTGCCAGTCCCAGCCGCTGCCGCCGCCCCCGTGGATCAGTGCGAAAGTCGCCATGTCGCCCAGCTTGTCACGCTGGGCAGCGCTTCAGCATGTCCTGCAGCGCGTTCTTCTCCATGTCCGTGATCGTCAGCCCGTAGAAGTGCTTCACGGTGACCCAGTCGGTCGCGTACGTGCACCAGAACGACACCAGCGGCGGCTTCCACTCGTCCGGAGCCTTGTCGCTCTTCTGCCGGTTCACGCTCGCGGTCACGGCGAACAGCTGCGGCCGCGTGAGGTCGTTCGCGAACTGCTCGCGCTTCTCCTGCGTCCAGTCGCGCGCGCCGCTCACCCAGGCCTGGCCGAGCGGGACCATGTGGTCGATGTCGAGCTGAGTCGCCTTGGTCCAGGTCTGGCCGTCGTACACGCTGACCCAGGTGCCCGCCGTCGGCTTGCAGTCGCTGCCCGCCTTGACGTCCTTGCCCGCGCGCTTGAGGACGACCTCGCGGGTGTCGCAGCTGTCGCCCTGGCTGTCCCAGTGCTTGAACTTGTCCCGCGAATAGCCGGTCATGTTTCCGCGGGCGCCGATTTTCAGTTCGGACAGCTGCTTCGTCGCGTCCGCCGCCGACGCCGGTGCGGCCTCGGACTTGGTGTCGCCGACTTCGCGCTGGCCGTACCAGAACCCGACGACAGCGATGAGCAGCACGACCGCGAGCAGCACGGTGCGCTTGGTGGGGAACGGCCGGGCCATGGTGCGCGGGATCCTCTCGGGCGGGGAGTTCGGGGAGCCGGAGTATGCCTGTCGCCGGGCCGGTAATCGCGCAGACACTCTCGGCAGCGTCCGAGGCGTGGCAAGGACCACGTCGGAACAGTTGTGGGCCGCCAACGAAAAAGCCCAGATCAGCGGGGGTGGATAACGCTCCCGAAGGTGTCACGTCCGCGACGGGCGAAACGACTGTAATGACAGGGGGCCGGAAAGGAGCGGGTCCGAGATGCCCGGGCGGCTGCGGAAGTGGAACACACGCGTCGACGACTACCTGCGCCGGAAGGCGGCGGAGGGCGGCAACGTCGTCGCGATGACGCGCGTCGCCGCTGACCTGCGCGAACGCGGCGATTCGGCGGAGGCCGAGGAGTGGTATCGCCGGGCCGCCGCGGGCGGTGACCGGATCGCGATGACCGCGCTGGCCCACCTGCTGGCCGAACGCGGCGCCGAGGACGAAGCCGCCCGCTGGTACCACGAAGCCGCGCAGGCCGGTGAGCCGCACGGGATGCTCGGATATGCGCGGACCTGCGAAAACCAAGGCCACCTCAACGACGCCGAGCACTGGTATGCCGCCGCGTTCCAAGCCGGCGCGACTGAAGCGGCCGGGCTGCTCGGCCACCTGCTCGTCGAAGACGGCCGGTACTCCGATGCCGAGGGCTGGTGCCGCAGCGCCGCGGAAGACGGCGACTCGACGGCGATGCTGGACCTCGGTTTGGTCCTGCGAGAGCTCGGCGCGCCCGACGAGATGGCGCACTGGTGGCGGGCCGCGGCGGACGCGGGCGAACTCTCCGCGACCTGTCTGCTGGGCCGGGAAGCGGAACGGGCCAACCGGGAAGGCGACGCCGAGCGGTGGTTCCGTCGCGGGGCGAAAGGCGGCCACGTCGAGGCGAAGGTGCGGCTGGGGTTGCTGCTGCATCGCCGGGGCGACCTCGAAGAGGCGGAGAACTGGTACCTCGAGGCCGCCGAGGCGGGTGACGCGGCGGCGATGACCAACCTCGGCGTCCTCGCCCGCAACCGCCGCGACGACGGCGAGGCCGCGGCTTGGTATCGCAAGGCCGCCGAGCACGGCAGCATCCCCGCGCTCACCAACTTGGGGCATCTCGCCGAATCCCGCAGCGACCTGGCACAGGCCGAACGCTGCTTCCGGGTCGCCGCGGAGACCGGCGACGTGCAGGGGATGCTGAGCCTGACCCGGATGCTGCGCGCCCGCGGCGCGACCGCCGAAGCCGACCACTGGCAGGCCTTGGCCGCCGACCGTCCACAGTAGACACAGGTTTCTCGGGGTCGATCTCCGGGATCTTCCCGGATGTTCCCCGGCATCGGCGCGGCTAGCGTCGATCGGGTGTTCAGACGCGTGCTTCTCGCCATCCTCACCGGTATCGCGGTGTTCCTGGTGCCGTGGACCGTCTACCTCGGACTGACCCTGCCCGAGCACTTCGACACGAGCCAGTGGCGAGTCGCCTGGGTCGGCTTCGACATCGTCCTGCTGCTGTGTTTCGCCGCGTCCGTGCTGCTCGGGATGCGCCGCAGCCGCGCCGCGGTGCCGATGCTGGCCGCGACCGCCGCGCTGCTGTGCTGCGACGCCTGGTTCGACGTCGTCCTCGACTGGGGCGGCTCCGACCAGTGGGCCAGCCTCGGCACCGCACTGCTCGCGGAAGTGCCGATCGCGGTGTTTCTGATGCTGCGTGCGCGCGCTCTGCTCGCCGGCAACGCACGGCCGCGAGCCCTGACCATGCACGACATCACCGTGCGCACGAACCCGAACTACCAGCGGTTGCTCCGGCTGATGCCCGCCACTTCGGCCGAACTGCGCGCGCAGCTCCCCTCGATCGACGTTCCGGCCGCGCTGCTCACCCTGACCCACGCCGGGTACACGCGACGCGCCCGCGACGGTCGCTGGCACTCCGTCCCGCAGAGCACGAACGAGGCGAAGCTGGAGGACTACCCCGAGGAGGACCGGCCGAAGCTGGCCGCCTACCTGGACGCGAAGTACGACCACGAAGTGCGCTTGATGGCCTGGGCGGTCGAGCACCGCGACACCTTCGACGACTGGACCGCCGGGAGCCGCGCCGGGATGCGCCTGAGCTACAAGGACTTGAAGGAGTTCCAGAAGGAGTACCTGGAACTGGTGCACCGCTACGCCGCCCGCAAACCCGGCCCGGCCGAGGAAGCGCGTGACCTGGCCGTGCGGTTCTACGCTTTCCCGGAACCCAAACCCGCTGAGCTGGCGTAGTTTCGAGGCATGATCCATCACGTGCAGGTCGCCTGCCCAGCGGGCGCGGAGGACGACGAACGCGCGTTCTACACCGGTGTGCTCGGCTGGCCGGAACTGCCGAAGCCGCCGCTGCTGTCCGCCCGCGGCGGCTGCTGGTTCCGGGTTCCGGGCGTCGGCGGCCCGGACGGCGAACTGCACGTCGGCGTCGAGGCGGATTTCCGTCCGGCGCTCAAGGCGCATCCGGCTTTCGTGGTCGACGTGGACGCCGTCTCCGCTGCGATCGAAGCCTCCGGACGGTCCGTGACCTGGGCCGATCCCGCGGAAATCCCCGGCAGGCGACGGTTCCACACCTTCGACCCGGTCGGCAACCGGCTGGAGTTCCTCGCCAGCTGAGCCGCTTACAGTGGGGGGATGAGCCAGGAGGCGGAAGAAGCCGAGCAGCGGATCACGCGACGCTTGCGTGAGCTTCGCCTGGAACGCGGGCTCACGCTCGAAAAAGTCGCCGCCGCCGCGGACATCACCCCTGGCTACCTGTCCCGCGTCGAGAGCGGACAGCGGGTGCCCAGCCTCGGCACGCTCGTGGTGCTCGCGCGGGTGCTGGACGTCAGCGTCGCCGATCTCGCCGCTTCCGAGGAACGCCGGTCGCCTATCGTCCGGCGCGCCGACGCCATCACGTACGGGACCAGCGGCGCGTCCATGACCCACCTGTCCCCGCCGTCATCTGGCGTTGAGGCGACGCTCGTGACGCTGCGCGGCAAATCCGTCCCGCCGCGCCCCACTCAGCACCGCGGCGAGGAGTGGCTGCACGTGGTCAGCGGCCAGCTCGAACTGACCCTCTCCGGCGAAACCCACCTGCTCACGGCCGGTGACTCCGCCCAGTTCCCCGGCACCACCGAACACACCCTGCGCGGCGCGCCCGACGCGGAAGTGCTCGTCGTCATCGCTTGACACTCGCTGTGCCTCAGAGGCACCCTGTTTGCCAGACAGGCAACAGTGGGAGATGCTGATGACCGACGCTCCGGTAGCCGAACTCGACCTCGACACCCTGCCCGAACAGCTGGATTCCGTCGCCGCCGAACGAGCGCGGCGCAAACGTCAGCTCGCGGTCGCCTTCCGCCTGTTCGCCCGGTACGGGTTCGACGAGGGCATCGCCGGGCACCTCACCGCGCGCGATCCCGAGTTCCCGAACCGGTTCTGGGTCAACCCGTACGCGGTGCACTTCTCCCGGATCAAGGTCAGCGACCTGCTTCTCCTTGACGAGAACGGAAAAGTGGTCGAAGGAACGCGGCGCACGAACAAGGCCGCGTTCGCGATCCACTCGACCATCCACGAGGCCCGCGAGGACGTGGTCGCCGTCGCGCACGCGCACACGATCCACGGGCGCGCCTGGTCGGCGTTGAATCGCCTGCTGGACCCGATTGTCCAGGAATCCTGTGCCTTCTATGAAAACCACGTGCTTTTCGACGAGTACAAAGGCCTGGTCCTAGAACGCGACGAAGGCGTGCGTATCGCCGCCCGGCTGGGGTCGAAACGCGCCGCGATCCTTCGCCACCACGGATTGCTGACCGTCGGGCGAAGCGTCGCCGAGGCGGCGTGGTGGTTCATCACGATGGAACGCGCCTGCCAGATGCAACTTCTCGCCGAAGCCGCGGGTACGCCTCGCGTGATGACCGCCGAGGAAGCCGGCCTCGCCGCCCGCCAGTTCGGCAGCGCGAACATGGCGCGCAACAACTTCCGCTTGCTGGAGGACCTGATCGTCGACCAGGAACCGGACGTGCTGGACTGACGCGGTTCAGTCCCCGACCGCGTCCCGCCCGCGCTTCACGATCAACGGATCCGGTTCCCCGACCACGTTCTCGTCTTTGCCCTCGTACTCGAAGCGGGACAGGAAATAGCGCATCGCGTTGATCCGCGCGCGTTTCTTGTCGTTGCTCTTGATCGTGATCCACGGCGCGAGATCGTTGTCCGTGCGGAGGAACATCGCCTCCTTGGCCGCGGTGTAGTCGTCCCACTTGTCGAGCGACTGCAGGTCCATCGGAGACAGTTTCCACTGCCGCACCGGATCGACCTGCCGGATGATGAACCGGGTGCGCTGTTCGGCCTGAGTAACGGAAAACCAGAACTTCGTGACCGTGATCCCGCTCTCCACCAGCATTTCCTCGAACAACGGCACCTGACGCATGAACTGCTCGTACTGCTCCGGCGAGCAAAACCCCATCACCTGCTCGACCCCGGCCCGGTTGTACCAGGACCGATCGAACAGCACCAGCTCGCCCGCGGTCGGCAAATGCTGTACGTAGCGCTGGAAATACCACTGATGCGCTTCCCGGTCACTGGGCTTGGCGAGCGCGACCGTCCGCGCGTGCCGCGGGTTGAGGTGCTCCATGAACCGCTTGATAGTGCCGCCCTTGCCCGCGGCGTCGCGTCCCTCGAAGAGAAGGACGTGCCTGCTGCCGGTCTCGCTGATCGAGTTCTGCAGCTTGAGCAGTTCGACCTGCAGCAGGTATTTGGTCTCGTCGTACTCCTCGCGCGGCATGCGCTCGGCGTACGGATAATTCTCCCGCCAGGTGTCGACCGCCTTGCCGAACGCGTCGATCAGCACGGGATCGTCGTCGTGATCCTCGCCGACCGAATGCCCGTCGATCTCAAGCCGATCGATGTACTCCCGCACGTCCCGCAACATGCGGCCGACCTTAAGCAGGGCAGGTGAACGGGAGGTGTCCCGGCTCCGGCCAGGAATTCCGCGGCCCGGTTCAGGCGCTGGGCGGCTCGACAACGCGCAGCGCCCACGCCCGCCGGAACGCACTGATCGTCAGCCAGGCCAGCCGGGCGTTGACCGGGAAGAGCTGCCGCGCCGAGGCCAGCGTGTCGAATGACCCGTCGCCGGCCGCGCGACCGCGTTCCAGATCGCCGGGCGCGAAGGCCGGGCCGAAAACCTCGAGCACCGTCCCGAGGTAATACAGGTATCCCAGGGTTTCGGTCTGCAGCCGCAGCAAGGCCGGCGCCACGTCAACTCCCGCCGAGACCGGCGGCGCGGCGACCGCGGCGATCAGTGCGCCAGGCTCAGCCGCCGTCCGCGCGTCGAGGTGCCGGACGAGAGCGCTGGCCAGGACTTCGTCGTACTCCGCCTTTCCGACGACGGTCAGCAGCGCGAAACGTTTGGCGGCCAAGTCCTCGGCGACCAGCCGCCGCGCGATGGCCGCGAGTTCAGCGCCGCCGGCGAACATGCGCCGGGCGACGCGGATCAGTTCGCGGGGAAGTCCTCCGGCCAGGCAGTGGCACAGGCTGATGAACGGATCGGGCAAGCCGACCACCCGGCTGGACAGCACCTCCCGCGCGTCCGTGAGAGCGAGGTACTCCAACCGGACGATGGTGTCGAAGGCGCTGTCGAAGGCGTCGCGGACCGACAGGCCGCGGAGCTCGAACGCGGCCAGTGCGTCCTCCGACACTGAGATCAGGCACAACAGCCCGGACACGTCGACGGCGGTCAAGGCTTTCATCTCGTTGATGAACTCGTGGGCCAGGTCCGGATCGGCGATCTTGTCCAGCTCGTCGATGATGATCACCACCGGCGCGGGCGCGATCTTCGGGAGCGCGCTGAGGCACTCGATGGTCGCCTCGACGAACCGCAGGAACTCGTGCACCACCTCGGGATAGGTCAACGGATTCCGGGTCGCCTCCTGTGCCCCGGAAATCCCCGCCTCGACCATCGGCACGCCGGTCTTGCCCGACCAGCCCGAGGTGTGCTTCTGCTGGAACCTGATCCCGTCGCGAGCCCATTCGGCCCGCTTCCGGAGCGCGACCAGGTCTCCCTTCGCGACCGGCGGCGGCGATGATTCCCGCAACCGGGCCGCCGGACGTCTCCTCGCCGCGAGGCTGAGCGTGGCGGCCGCGCCGAACAGGCAGGCCAGCGGCCACCACAGGGTGGTCGGCTGAGCACGCAGATCAGCCTGGAACGCCGCTGAGACGATCGTCCCCACCGCGCCCACCAGCAGCCAGGCCAGCACCGCCGCGAGCACCGGCCAGCTTCGCCGGTCCCACCCCCGGCGACGAGGGCTCGCGACGTCCTCGTCCGGTCCGCGCTGCCGGCAGAACTTGATCACCTCGGCGCAGGTCTGGCTGTACAGGTGCAGCATGAACTCCCGCGCCTCGTACCGGACCGGCACGCTCTCCATCACCGCGATGTGCCGATAGCCGCCTTCCAGGAATTTGCCCGCGCGATAAGCCTCGAGGAGCGTCGACTTGCCCGCCCCGCGCGACCCGGCCATTCCGATCACGCCGCCTTCGATCCCGGCCAGCAGCTCGCGCAGCCGGTCCGCGGCCGCCACCGAGGTCCTGACCCGATCGCCCGCGCGCATCTGCCCCAGCGCGTGCCGGTCGTAGGCGGGAAGAGTGGTGGTGAAATCCGGGTTGAGGACGTTGGTGAGGTGCGTTTTGACGCGCTGCTCCACCTCGGTGCGCGCAGCGTCTCCCCAGCGTTCTTCCGCGACGGTGACCTCGTTCCGCAACTTCGCCTGCACCTGTTTCCAGCTGGGGCTGTTTTTGCGCCTCTCGTCACGAGACAGCAACGGCGGGATCAGCCAGGAGCTGAGCGTCAACGGTGCGAAGCCGATCATGACCAGCAAGGTGACCGCGTCGGCCACGACGTACTTAGCGAAAGGAGGCCAGCCCACCGCTGCCACAAGCACGAAGTAGGCCGCGGCGAGCGCGAGGACAACCGCCATCAGTCCGCGAACGACCACTGCCGCCGGCAGCCGTTGTCCCGGCTCCTCCGTCTCCAGTACCACGGTCGCCACCGAGAGTGCCACCAAAAACGCACCCACGGCGACCACCCCCGCGGCGATCCACAGCGCACCCGACCAGAACCCGCCCATCGCCTCCCGGCTTGAGGACAGCAAGCGCCACAGCAACAACAGATAGACGGTCGGGAAGAACGACACGAACGGCCAGATCTCCGCGTTGACGACAGTCCGGCCGATGAGCTTCTTCCCGCTTCGCGCGGTCAGCCGATCCGCGGCCCACACCCCGACCGGCCCGGCGACCAGCAAGACCACCACTGTGAAGAACCACGCCAGACCGCTGAAAGCCTGCTGGAGCTGCCACCAGAGCAACGGGTAGCCGATGCCGAACCACAACGCCAGACCGAACATCGCGTGCGCCGCGCGTGCTCCAGCCGGCCTGTTCGCCGGATTATCGTGCGCGGCAAGGGTTTTCTCGGCCGCCCACAGCTCTTCGATCTGCGGGTTGGTCGCCCCGAGCGTCTCGTCGGCGTTCCCGGCCATCCGGTGTTCGACTTCGCCGCTGATCCGTTCGAGATCGCTCTCGGCGGTTTCGGCGAATTGTTTCGCCGAGAACTCTCTGGCCAACGCATCCTGAACCAACTCCGCCAAGCGCTCTCGCAAGCGGTTGAGCAGACGGTCGTACTCCGCCTCGCGAAAGGGCGCGTTCGGTTCGTTCACGACTCGGCATCTTAATGCGCGAGACCCTGGGCTGGACTGTTTAGCGGAAACCTGAGCAGCGCCGGACTCTCTGCTGCCGTTCTCAGCCCTCGAAGCTGAGCCTTAGCCCAGGAACTTCCGCAGGTCCTCGTGCGCGGTCTCGGGCTGCGGCATCTGCCAGGCCGGTAACCGATGCAACTGCTCGACCGTCAGCGGCTTGGCGAAGTCCACTCCGTACTCTTCGCCGCTGATTTCCTTGAACCGCAGCCCTGCTGGGGAAAACCCGGTCCCGACCGCGACGATCCGCGCTCGATCGCTCATGGCGAGCCACGCCCCGGCGAAGTGCAGGACCGCCGCGCCGACGCGACCGCGGTCCGGCATCGTGGCTGCCGGCTCGACGATGTTCATCAACTGTTCCTAGCGGACCGTCGAGAGCGCCCGGCGGCTTCCACCGCGGCCCCGTCGAGCCGTTCGCCACGCAAGGGAACCATGGCCAGAGCTTACTGCGCATTGACCAGGTACAGCTCAGCACGCCCGTAGAGCGGCGCGGAAATCGTCCAGTGGGCAAGGTAATCCGACGGCGGCGGCCCCCAAACCCGCCGCAACGCGAGGTCAAGTTTGCGCGGCCGCACGCTGTAGTCGAAGAACGCGAAGTTCACCCGCAGCAGTCCGCGCGACAGACGTCCGGCCCGTGCCTCCAGTTCGTCGATCGCCTCGGGCATGCGGCCGCGGTCGGAGAAGACGTCGATGATCGCGCAGTCGCAGGCGTAGGCCAGCACTCCGATCTCGTCGGCGCTGGCGACCGTTCTCCCGGCAGCCAGCCTGCCCACCTCCCGGCCGATCTCGGCGTACTGCGCGCTCGTCGTGTAGTTCGAGGTGAACGGGGCGAAGTCGCGCGGCAGTCCGTCCCCGGCATAGCCGACCACACTGGCACCGACCAACGCTACGACGACAGCCGCCCCCGCCACCCGCTCGATCCGGTGGGCGGAACCGGCCACGACCGCACACGCGAACACCGTCGCCGCGACAATGCCGGGGCCGTAATACCAGTGGTACGGCGGCACTTTCAGCTGAACGTACGCCAGGCTGTGCCCCGCTCCGGCCGCCGCGAGCGCCGCGAACGGGAGCAGCCCGCGACTGGCCGCGTTGCCGCGCAACGCCAGTACCAGCCAGCGCAACCCCGCCAACGCCGCCAAACCGACGCACAAGAACGCGAGCACCGTCTGCCCTGGCAGGTATTGCCAGTACAGTCCGACGCCGTTGCCGAATTCCCACTTCCCCCAGGCCTGTCGCGCGCCCTGCAGGGTCTTGATGACGAGAGTGTCCGGAACGGCCGCGCCCAGTACGACCCAGCTGAACACGAACCAGGGCACCGCGACCAGCGCCGCGCCTCGCACAGCGCGCAGGCCGTCGACCCAGAACCGCCGCCGGATCAGGAAAATCACGCCCGCGAAGAGCACCAGATCGACCCGGACCAGGGTCAGCGCGCCTGCCACCAGCCCGAAAGCGAACGGCCGCCGCTCCGCCGAAAAGACCAGCAGCCAGCAAAGCCCGGCCGCACCGAGTTCGACTTCCATGCCGATCGACGACACCAGCAGCGGATTCACCGTCAACGCGGCGACCGCGAGAACCGGGAACCAGCGAGGCAATCCGGCGACCGCGCCCACCCTCCGCAGCGCCTGCACCAGCAGCACCTGACCGGCCACGTACAACACGCCCGCGGCCAGGACCGCGTCCCGCAGCACGAACGTCAACGCCGCCAGGGAAAGCACGTTCAACGGCGAGGTCGCCGTATTCGAGGTGCTGTCGGCCAGCAATCCCCAGTTTCCGTGGAACGCGAGATTGCGCGCATAGCTCAAGGTGATATAGGTGTCGTCGATGAGATGGCTGTGCACCAAAAGAAAGAACAATGCTGACGCGGCCGCCACTCCGAGCAGCAGCCAATCCACCCGTCTCCGGGCCGGAAACAGCCGCTCCCGCCCTGTTTGAGGCGTCGTCAAACCCAGTGCCATTATTGCGTTTCCCCCAGTATCAGTCTTCGCGCGACAGCCGACCCGGTGCTATCTCCCCGGAAAGTCGTGGACGCTTCCGTCTCGCATGGTCACTCGGAATTTCCGGCTGTAATCGTCACGCGGAGAACCGCCCTCGACGAATTTCACGACGAAAATGCCGTCTTTCAACACCGCGGGGGTCATCGAGTCGTCCGGCCCGTACATCTCCACCTTGGCCACGTCGGGGGTCGCGACCCCGAACACGACACTCGGCCGGTAGGCATTGGTGGCGCTGGCGAAACCGCAGATCGGGCGAGTGGCGCTGAGATAGGCGTAGCCCTCCCGTCCGTGTGTCCAGTCCCTGTCGTCGGTGACCATCAGGCCGGAGTACGGGCGGTAAGGGCCGGCATTCTGGCCGTCTCTGAGAACGCAGACAGCCGCGAGTGTGGCGTTGCGGCCGACGAGGTAACTCCGCTCCGCGCCCTGATCGACCTTGAGCGTCAAGCGCAAACTGTCCGGGTCAGCCAACGAGACCCCGAGATCGGGAGCACTGTCGAGGCAGGCCTTGAACAGTTGCGCATCCCCGGCATCCGGCTTGGCACCAGCCGGAACCCGCGTAAGGTCCGTGCCGGCGTCGTGCACCGGCGAGAACACCAGCGTCGCGCCCAAGGCCAGCGCGCCGACGCCCGAGGCGACCGCCAGCGGCAGCCCCAGCCTCCGGCGCCGCCGGGCACGCAGCCCCGGAGCGAGCCGGTTCCACATGGCTTCCTTCAGGAGGTCAGGCATCGGCCGGTCGGGCGGCAGGTTGAGATCGTCGGCCATCAGAAGTCCCCTCCAGCCAGTACGCCGGTGTCCCTCAGCAGCTCCCGCAACCGGGTTCGCGCCCGTGAAATCCGCGCGCGCACACTCGGTTCGGCGATCCCGAGCACCGCGGCCGCCTCTCCGTTCGACAAACCGCCCAGCAGGCAAAGCTCCACCGCCCGCCGTTCCGCCCGCGGCAGTTTCGCGACCGCGTCCAGCACCGCCTTCAACCGCCGGTCCGCGTCGACCTGCCCAGCCACGTCCTCGGCGTGGTCGCGGACCACCGGATTGCGCGGCAGCCGCGTCAGCACAGCCGCGAACCGGCCGAGGCGACGCTGTTCCCGGCGGGCCAGATTCGCGGTCACGGTGTACAGCCACGGCCGAGCACTGTCGTTCACCAGCGTCACCTCGCCGACGCGTCGCCACGCGGTGAGAAAGGTCAGCGAGGCCAGGTCCTCGGCGGTGGCCCAGGAACCGGTCAGCCGGTAGGCGTAGTTCCACACCCCGGCGACGTGCCGGTTGAACAACTCTCCGAACGCCGCGACGTCCCCGCCCGCGGCCAGCGCCCACAACTCCTGGTCGCCGCCGGGGGAATCCGGTCTCTCGGCCGGCATCCCCCACCCCCAGCTCTGCTCCGCAACTGTCGTCACAACCCCATGTCCCCGCTCGCCGCAGCATCGTTGCATCAGGCCCGGGACCAGCGTGATCAGCGTCTCGCCTCGGCGGAAGCGGAAGGATATAGTCGGGCGGAGCCAGGATCGGGGCGTCCGGCTCGCCGGGCGGAGGGCTGCTGGGGATGACCGACAACGGGCGCGTTGAACCGCCGACGAATCCCTTCCCCGCAATTCCGCCCGCGAAGCCTCGGCGCACCCGCTGGATCATCGGCGGGATCGCCGCGCTGGTGGTCGTGCTGGGAATCGGGATCGCCGTCGGCGTCGTGGCCGGGCAGCCCTCGGAGCGCCCACCGGAGCCGGCCGCCGCACCCGGTTACTCGATGGACCACGTCGGCAACGCCTGCGATCTCGTCGATCCCGCTCCGCTGCGGAAGTGGTCGCCCACTCCGGCGGGCCCGCCCGAGCACAAGGAACTTCGCCCGAGCAACCTCGACGCAGGCAGTCTGAGCTGCCAGATGCGGTACTCCAGCGGCAATTCCCTGGACACCGCCGAGGTCATCCTCGACGTCAACTTCACCAACGGAACCGCGCCGTCCTACTACGAGAACTGGAAACGCGGCAACGCGGCGAAAACCGGCGAGGGCAAGGCATCCGGCCCGATCACCGGAATCGGGAGCCAGGGCTTCTGGCACTCCGAGGTCTACGGCGACTTGGTCGCGAACACGCGCTACGTCCTTTGCGTAGTGGACGCCAACGTCTCGGTCCGCGTGCGGCTCAACTTCAGCCGCAGCCGGGAAGTCGCCCAGATGCACCGCACCGAAGTCCAGCCGATCGCCGAAGCACAGGCCCGCAAGGCGTTGAGCGGGCTGAAAGGGAACTAGGGTTTTCCATGCAGCAACCCGGATACGGCTACCCGCAGCCCCCGAAACCTGGCCCCAAAACGGGATTGATCGTGGCCGGTGCGATCGGACTGGTCGTGATACTCGGCGTCGGAATCGCGATCGGCCTCTCCCTCAGCAGCGGCTCCTCCCCCTCCAAAGCCGAACCGGCCCCGGTGACCCCGCCCCCGTCCACCACGACGTCAGCCGTCGCACCACCGGGCAAGTACTCGATGAGCGCGATCTCCAACGCCTGCGACCTCCTGGACCCGAAACCGCTGGCGAAATGGTCCTCCACCCCGATCCCGCCGACGCACCGGGAAAACCAGCCAAGCGGCGGCTACGGCGGCGGCCTGACGTGCAGTCTCCGCTACACCAGCACCTCCGCTACCGACGGCGTCGCCACCAACGAGGCCGGAATCGGAGTCCAGGTCGATTTCACGTCCGCGGGCGAGCCCCCGGCCTACGACAAGTGGAACACCGGCCCGTCGAAGGGCTGGACCGCCGGCACCACCGCCGGGCTCGGCACCCGCAACTACTGGCGCGCGGGCGCTGTCACCGAGCCGGGGCCGGGCGCGAGCTACATCGTCGGGGTGCAGGACAGCAATGTCTCGGTGGAGGTTCAGGTCGCCGTCCACCGCGCCCCTGGCGAAGCCCCGCTGAAGATGGACGATCTGTCGTCGATCGCGCAATCCCAGACACGCGCGGTGCTGGATCGGCTGAAGAAGGCGTAAATGCACAACGGTCCGGGAGCTAAAAGCTCCCGGACCGTTGTTTACTGTCTCGACCAGACAGTGCGCCCGAAGGGATTCGAACCCCTGACCTTCTGATCCGTAGTCAGATGCTCTATCCAGCTGAGCTACGGGCGCGTGTTCAGTTGTTAACCTAGCACCTGCCGAAACAGGCACCAGCGGAGGCTCCGGGATTTGAACCCGGGAGGGGGGGTTACCCCCAACCGCATTAGCAGTGCGGCGCCATAGACCAGACTAGGCGAAGCCTCCTGGGTCCCAACGACCACTGCTCAGATAGGTTACACACCCCTCCACCACCTCCGGAAGGCACCCCCCTCAACGGTGCAGCACCCTGCGTAACCAGGGCGAACGGCCGCCAAGCCCCTCGGCCTCGAAGGTCGCGATGCCGACCCGGGGCAGCGACCCGACGCCCGGGTACACCAGGTAACGCGGCACCCACCGGGGCTGGAACTTGGCGTTGAACCGGTAGAGGCTCTCGATCTGGATCCAGCGCGAGAAGAAGTGCAGGACCTTCGCCGAGAGCCGCGCGACCGGGCCCGCGCCGATGCGCTGGCCCTGTTCCATCAGGGCGCGGAAGGCGGCGAAGTTCAGCGACACCTGGTCGATGCCGTGCTCGCGGGAGTACAGCAGCAGCTCCGAGATCATCAGCTCGTTCACGCCGTTGTCGACAGTGCGGTCCCGGCGCATCACGTCCAGCGACAGGCCCCGCTCGCCCCACGGCACGAACTGCAGCACGCCTCGGACCCGGCCGCCCTGTTCCGCGGTGACGATCACCGAACCGTGGTCGCCCATGCGGCCCAGCGCCATCGAGAACCCGCGTTCGGTCTCGGTGCCGCGCCAGGTGGCGGCCAGGTGCACCAGCTCGGGCAACTCGCCGGAGCGCAGGTCCTCCGCCCGGCGCACCAGGACCTTGTAGCCGGCCCGCTTCGTCCGCGACGCCGCCTGTCGCACGCCGCGCATCACGCGGCCGTCGAGGGTGAACGTCTTGGTGTCGACGACGGCCTCGTCGCCGATTTCCAGTACCTCCAGGCCAAACCGGGCCCACACCGTCGCGCCCAGTTCGGACGCGCCCATCGCGGCGGGCACCCAGGCGTTGCGCTGGCAGATGTCCAGGTACTCCTCGATCGCGCCGGGCCAGGCCTCGTGGTCGCCGAGCGGATCGGCGGACGTCAGCGCGACCCCGGCGATCACGCGGAACGTGACGGCCGCCTTGCCGGTCTTGGAGAAGACCGCGAACTTGTCGCGGCGCAGCGCGAAGTAGCCCAGCGAGTCCCGTTCCCCGTGCTGCTTCAACAACTCGTGCAGCCGCGCCAGTTCGTCGTCGGACAGTTCGGGCGCGGGTTCGGCCGAGCGCAGCAGGAAGTACGCCGACACCAGCACGCCGGTGATGCTGAAGACCAGCCCGATCGACGCGGACAGGTCCTCGAACCACATCTCGTGGAACACCGCGGGCCCGCTGACGCCGGTGAGCGCGAGCGCTGACTGGGACAGCCGGTCGGCGAAGCTCAGCGGGTCGAGCATCCGGGCGGGTGCGACCGACAGCAGCGCGAAGTTGAGCACGAAACCGGCCAGCACCAGCTGCAGCAGCACCCGCAAAGCGCGCCAGCGGCCGACGGTCGGGTCTGGGCGGGCGATGAAGTACCGCCGCGTGCCGAGAAGCCCGGCGAGCAGCACCATGGACACCACGCCGGCGCCGAACACATGCCGAAGCCCGAGGTGTGACAACGCCAACAGCGCCGCGAAGCCGACCGCCAGTTGCCAGGCGCGGCGTTTGCGGCGGCGGAGCCCGGCGGCGAGCATGATCAGCAACACGCCGGTGACCAGCGCCACAGCCGCCGCGGCAGTAGTCGCTTCGCTGGGCAGCTCCAGCCATTTGGCCACGTGTCCGCGCACGTCGCGGCCCACCGGAACGACCGTGGACACGACCGTCAGCAGGCCGGCGAGCCTGGTTATCCATGTGATCGCGACGACCGACGTGACGCCGGCCGCCTGCCAAGTGTGCTGCGCGCGTGTCCCCGTCACCACGCGTGCAACACGCACGGCCCTGCCATGCTTCCCCCCGTTGGCGCGTTCAGTGCGCGGCGAGCTCCACAAAGGGGGCCAGCGCGGCCGGGTTGGCCAGCGCGTCCCTGCTCACCGCCCTCTCCGGCGCGACTCCGGAGAGGATCCGCTTCACTGGTACTTCGCACTTCTTACCGTTCAACGTACGGGGAATCTCGGAAACGACCATGAACCGATCGGGTACGTGTCGTGGCGACAGTGCGTTGCGAAGCTCTTTCCGCAGGTCAGGCTCCACTTCTTCGAGCGTGGCGCCGGCGGTGAGTACTACGAAACACAGCAGTTGCCCGTCGTCGTTGCCCGCCGCCGACGTGTCGATGACCAGCGAGTCGGCGACCTTGGCGAATCCTTCGGCGACCCGGTAGAACTCGGCGGTGCCCATCCGGACGCCGCCGCGGTTGAGCGTCGAATCGCTGCGGCCGTAGACCACCGCCGAACCGCGGCGCGTGATCTTGACCCAGTCGCCATGCCTCCAGATACCCGGATACGTCTCGAAGTACGCCTCGCGCAGCCGGGAACCGTCCGGGTCGTTCCAGAACGAGACCGGCATCGACGGCATCGGTTCGGTGATCACCAGCTCGCCGACCTCCTCGACCACCGGCTCGCCGTCGTCGTCGAACGCCGCCGCGGCCACGCCCAGCGCACGGCAGGACAGTTCGCCGAGCCACACCGGCACGTCCGGCGCGGCCGCCACGATCGCCGCACACAGGTCAGTGCCGCCGGAGACCGAGCAGATCTGCACGTCCCGGCCGATCGCGTCGGCGATCCAGCGGAAACCCTCCGAGGACAACGGCGAACCGGTCGAGCCGACCACGCGCAGCGCGCTGAGGTCGTAGCGCTCGGACGGGGCGAGACCTGCCTTGAGACAGCTCTGGATGAACGGCGCGGACGTGCCGAAGTAGGTGACGCGGTGCTGTTCGGCCAGATGCCACAACGCGTTCAGATCCGGATAGCCGGGACTGCCGTCGTACAGCACGATCGTGGCTCCGACGAGAAGCGCGGAGGCGACGAAGTTCCACATCATCCAGCCGGTGGTGGTGAACCAGAAGAACCGGTCCCCCGGCCCGAGCCCGCTTTGCAGGCCGAGCGCTTTGAAGTGTTCGACGACGATGCCGCCGTGGCCCTGCACGATGCCCTTGGGCAGCCCGGTCGTGCCCGAGGAGTACAGGATCCACAACGGATGCGCGAACTCCACCGGCTCGTACGCCAGCTCGCCGCCCGCGTGTTCGGCGAGCATCGCGTTCCAGTCGATGACGCCGTCGAGCGTCCCGTCTCCGAGGTATTTCACCAAAACGGTGGCTTCGAGCGACGGAATCTGTTCGCGCAGCTGCTGAACGGTGTCACGGATGTCGAATTTCCGGCCGTTGTAAGCGTATCCGTTCACCGCGATGAGCACCTTCGGCTCGATCTGGGTGAACCGGTCGGCGATCGCGCGGATCCCGAAGTCCGGGGAACACGACGACCAGATCGCGCCGAGGCTGGCGGTGGCGAGGAAAGCGATGAGCGTCTGCGGGCAGTTCGGCGCGAGTGCGACGACGCGATCTCCTTTGCCGACGCCGAAAGCACGCAACGCGGCCCGTGCGGCAGCGACGTGTGCACGGAGGTCGCCGTAGGTGAATTGCTCGGCGAGCCCGTCCTCGCGGTGGAAAATCACCGCGAGTTCGTCGTCGGCCTTCGGCGCGCCGCCGGTACCCGGGCGCAGCGAGTGTTCGGCGTAGTTGAGCGTGCCGCCGTCGAACCATTTCGCGTCCGGCATCGCGCCGGACAGGATTTCCCGCGGCTGCTCGTGCCAGCGGACGCCGAAGAACTCCGCGACCGCGGCCCAGAACTCCGGGCCGTGCTCGACCGAGTAGTGCCACAGGTCGTCGTAATCGGCCAGGTCGACGCCGCGTTGCTCGCGCAGCCATCGGCGGAAGGCTTCGATCTTCGTGTCAGCGACCCGGTTGGGGTCGGGTCGCCAAAGCACCTCGGGAACAGCGGCGTTCTCGGTCACCCGCCGATGCTAACCCCGCGATGCTCGCAAAGTCCTTTTTCGACCGCGCCCACCCCGGTCAGCAGCGCGCGGACGACGTCGAGGACGAACTCGCGCGTCAATTCCCGGTGGCCGAACAGCGCGCGGAACACGACGGGCGCGGCGAACAGGTCCAGCAGCAGGTCGACGTCCTGGCCGGGGCGGAGGTCCCCGCGCTCCTGCGCCTTGCGCAGCGACACGACGCAGGCCTCCCGGCGCGGGGCCCAGAACGACGTCAGGAAGTCTTCCCGCAGCTCCGGGTCGTCCGCCAGGTCGACGGCCAGCGCCGGGAGGACGCGGCCGAAAACCGGGTCCTCCAGGCCGATCCGGAGGGCGTCGAGGTGGCCGACGAGATCGCAGGAGGTGCAGCCGGTGTCGATCTCCGCGACCCCGGTGCGCGCCTCCGCCATCGCCGCGACCACCACGTGCTTCTGGCTTTTCCACCGGCGCCGGATGGCGGGTTTGGTGGTGCCCGCGCGCTGGGCGATGGCCTCCATGGTCAGCGCCGAATAGCCGGATTCCCGGACCAGTTCGCACACCGCGACCAGCACGGCGTGGTCGATCCGCTCGTCCCGTTGGCGCGCCATGGATTCTCCCGCTATTCGTTGAGCAGCACGACCTTACCGAACGATTTCCCTTGCTCCACGTGCTGGAGGGCAGCGGCTGCCTCGCCGAGCGGGAACGTTCGGTCGAGCACGGCGGAAAGCTGACCGTCGGCAACCAGCTTGAGGACGCGGTCCCACGACTTCCGGCGTTCTTCCGGCGACACCGAGGTGAGACTGAACGCGAACAGCGTCGGCGACTTGTGGAAATCGCGCATCAGCGGCTCGAACGCTTCCGGTTCCGGAACGCCCGCCGTGCCTCCACAAAGGACATAGCGACCGTTGGGACGCAACAGTTCCAGGTGCTCGCGGACCTGCGGACCCGCCGCGGTGTCGATGATGACGTCGTAGGTCTCCTCGGGTCGCTCCCGGGTGCGGTCGACGATCTTCGCCGCGCCGAGGATCCGGAGCCGTTCGCCGTACTCCGCCGAAGAAGTCACCGCCGTGACCTCAGCGCCGCGAGCGTGGGCGATCTGGGTCGCGAGCACGCCGATCCCACCGCTCGCGCCGCGGACCAGCACTCGCTCGCCGGGAGCCACCGCGGCCCGGCGCACTGCGCCTTCCGCGACCATCGCGTTCACGCCCAGCGCGACCACGTCGGCTGGATCGAGGGTGTCCGGCACGGGGTACAGCTGATCCGCGTCGGCCGCGACCTGCTGGGCGTAGCCGCCGGAAAGGATCAGCGCCAGCACTCTCCGCCTGTCCTCTACCCGGCCGACGACCTCGACGCCGGGCACCGAACTGGCGCCGTTCCGCAGATTCATGAGGTCGAAGTAGCCCACTCCGGCTGCCTCGACCTCGACCACGGCCTGTCCCTGCCCGGCAGCCGGGTCCGGTGCGTCGCCGAGGACGAGCCGCTGCTGGGGTTCTACGAGCACCGCTTTCACGGGTGGTTCCTTTCGCTATAACATTCCGATCCGGATCGGAACGTTATTCGATCACGCAGCGACCCGTCAAGGGTGCTGCCGGAGATCAGCGGAGGTGCGCGTCGAACCAGTCGAGGGTGCGCTGCCAGGCCTCTTCCGCCGCGCCGGGGTCGGCGTCGAAGCGGTGGTTCGCGCCCGGATAGCGCACGACGTTCGTCGCGACTTTCGCCGACGCCGCGGCCTCGCGCAGCTGCTCCACCTGAGCCTCGCCCGCCTCGTCGCCGGCGTCGCCGTACATGCCGAGCCACGGGCTGGTCACGCGGCCGGCGATTTCCAGCAGCTTCGGCAGTTCCGCCACCGCCTGTCCGCCGACGCTCACCGCCGCGCCGAACTTGCGGTGCGAGGCGACTACCAGCGCCGCCGTGCCGCCGAGGTCGAAGCCGACGACGCCGCGCAGGTCGGCTTCGACGCCGCGGTCGGTGAGCCATTCGAGCGTGCGGTCGGTGGCGTCGAGGAGATCGCGCTGAGTGAGCTGTTCGCCGGACTCGATGTGCGGCGTGACGGTGAGCCAGCCTTCGCCGGCAAGGCTTTTGACCAGCAGCAGGACGCCGTCGGTGACCCCGTCGCCCTCGTGCAGGACCACCAGGCCGCCGCGAAGCGCGCCGTCGGGTTCGGCGAAGGTGAGGCGAAGGGTGCTGCCGTCGGTACGCTGGTGATCCACGGTGGTCGTCGACGTCATCGCCTCATGCAATCACCTCTGGGTGAACATTGGGAACCTTCCCGGATCGGCCGGGGCGAGATACGGTGACCCCGTCGTCCCGTGAAAACCGAGGAGTTCCGACGATGCCGTCCCTCGCCCCCCGCCCTGACCTCGATTCGTTGCCGAAGTACGTCCCTGGCCGGACGATCGAAGGGGCCGTCAAGCTCGCGAGCAATGAGGTGCCCGGCGGTCCGCTGCCGAGCGTCCAGGCGGCGATCACGGCTGCGGTAACCGGAGTGAACCGGTACCCGGACAACGGATCCCAGGCTTTGCGCGAGCGGCTTTCGCGGCGGCTGGACGTTCCGGCCGAACGGCTCGCGATCGGGTGCGGCTCGGTTTCGCTGTGCCAGCAGATGATCCAGGCGCTGTGCGGTCCCGGCGACGAGGTGCTGTTCGGCTGGCGGTCGTTCGAGGCCTACCCGATCGTGGTCCAGGTGGCGCTCGCGACGGGCGTGAAGGTTCCGCTGACTCCGGAGCACGGGCTGGACCTGGACGCGATGCTGGCGCGGATCACCGATCGCACCAAGCTGGTGTTCGTCTGCAACCCCAACAACCCGACCGGCACGGTGCTGCACCGGGACGAGATCGAGCGGTTCCTCGAAGCGGTGCCGCCGCACGTGCTCGTGGTGCTGGACGAGGCGTACAAGGAATTCGTCACCGACCCCGAGGTGCCGGACGGCGTCGAATTCACGCGGACGCACAGCAATGTGGCGGTGCTGCGCACGTTCTCGAAGGCGTACGGGCTCGCTGGGCTGCGCGTCGGGTACGCGGTGGCTCCGGAGCCGATCGCGCAGGCGCTGCAGCAGGTGTACGTGGCGTTCTCGGTGAACAGCATCGCGCAGGTGGCCGCGATCGCGTCGCTCGACGCGGAGGACGAACTGCTCGCCCGGTGCCGGGAAATCATCTCCGAGCGCACCCGCGTGCGGGACGCGTTGCTGGAGATGGGTTACGAGATCCCGCCGACCCAGGCGAACTTCGTGTGGTTCCCGCTCGGAGATGCCACCGCGGCCTTCGCCGAGCACATGCTGGACCGGAAGCTGATCGTGCGCCCGTTCCCCGGCGAGGGCGCGCGGGTGACGATCGGGACGCCGGAGGAGAACGACCTGTTCCTGGCCGCGGCCAAGGAATTCCAGGCTATTTGAGGATCAGCTGCACGACCGCGGCGAGCCCGATCACGACGATCACGCCGCGCAACACGGTGGGCGGCAGCTTGCGGCCGATCTTGGCCCCGAGCTGCCCGCCGATCGTGGACCCGAGCGCGAGCAGCCCGATCACCGGCCAGCTCACCGGCGCGACGAACGCGTAAATCGTGCCCGCGACGATGTTCACGACGGCGGACAGCACGTTCTTGACGCCATTGAGCCGCTGCAACGGTTCGGACAGCAGCATGCCCATGACGGCCATCATCATCACGCCCTGCGCGGCGGTGAAGTAGCCGCCGTAGATGCCGATGACGAAGAGCAGCCCGAACAGCAACGGCCCCGCGTGATGCTCGCGCCCGTTGGCCTCGCGGCGCTTCTGCACCCACTTCGAGACCTTCGGCTGAACGATCACGAGCACGACGGCGAGCCCGACGAGCACCGGCACGATCTTCTCGAAGGCGTCCTTGGGCAGCGTCAGGAGGAGAATGGTGCCGCCGATAGCCCCGAAAAACGAGGCGACCGCGAACCGCACCACCTGCGGCCAGTACCCGACGAGCTCATGCCGATAGCCGTAAGCGCCACTAATCGTGCCCGGCGCGAGCCCGACCGCGTTGGACGTCGTAGCGGTCACCGGCGGATACCCGAGCGCGACAAGCACCGGGAACGTCACGAGCGTCCCGGAACCGACGACGGTGTTGATGGTCCCGGCCCACATCCCGGCAATGAAGATGACGACGGCATGCCACCAGGTCATAAAGCGATCACCCGCTGACCCTAAGCAGCAGCCTCGGTGGTCTGCGACGCGATGTGTCCGGTCAGACACTCGAAGGCACCACTCCGGAGGCGCACGCGGGCTGGGCGAAGGGCGTGATTGGGCTTGGTGGCCGTGCCCTCGCGTGGCGGGGTCGCGTGGCGGGGTCGCGCGCACGGCGACATCGCCGCATGCGCCGACTCGGCTGCGAGTGCGCAATCCGCGTGGCCGCCAGCTCGGGTCTTGCTTGGCTGCCAGCCATGCGGACCCGGCTGCTGGCGCGGGTCGCTGCAAGCGCACGTGTTGTTTGCCCGCCAGCCGACGTCGTCGCTTGCCCGCGCTCCGCCCGGCAACCAGCGCACCTCGTCACCGGCCGCGCCCAACCAGGGCACCTCTGCCCGAGCCTTGCTTTGCCGCCAACCCACGCCGCCGGTCGTCCACGCTCCACCCGGCAACCAGCGTGCGTATCGCTGCAAGCCCGCGCCCAACCGCGGCTACCTGTCCGAGCCTTGCTCGCCCAGCCAGCACGCCTCGCCGCAAGCCCGCACCCAACCTGACCACCAACCCACGCCTTGCCCGCCAACCGACGTCGCCGCTTGCGCGCGCTCCGCCCGACAACCAGCGCACCTCGCCACTGGCCGCACCCAACGCGGCCACCAGCCCACGTCGCCACTAGCCCAGGCCGACCCCAGGAAGCAACCCGCGCTCCGCCGCAGCTTCAGCCGCCAGTCTTCATCTGCCTCCTAACTCCGCGCCTCCCGCACTCACCTCCCCTCTCCGCGCACTCCGCTCACCCATCCCCACCAACCCCGTCACCGCTCAAAAACGCAAAACTCATTCCCCTCCGGATCCGCCATCACATGCCACTCCCGCCCCTCGCCCCGTTGCGCCACCATCCGGGCCCCGGCCGCTCTCAGCTCCTCCGGATCTCCCCACACGTCCAGATGCATCCGGTTCTTCACCGTCTTGCGTTCCGGCACCGGGTTCAGCCAGATCAGCGGCCCCTCTCCGGCCGGGTCCACGATCGCGACCGGCCAGTCCGGCGAGCGTTCTCCGGGCGGGCTTCGGCGGACATAGCCCATCGCCGAACACCACCAGTCCGCCAATGCCTGATGATCAAGAGCGTCCAGTGCCAGGTCTTTGAACTTCGCGGTCATGATCCCTCCCCTTCCACTCAACGATGGTGACACCCGCCACCGACAATTTCGCGCGGCTTGGGTCGCCACCTGCCAGGATGGGCGGCGTGGCACACGAAACCGACCAGGTCTGGAGCGCCACGGTCGACCATCTGCGCGCGATGATCGATTCGGGCGAGCTTCCGCCGGGCTCGCGCCTGCCCGCGGAACGCGCGCTCTGCGAGCAACTCGGCATCAGCCGCGGGTCGTTGCGGCAGGCGTTGCGCGTGCTGGATTCGATCGGGTACGTCCAGATCCGCGCGGGGTCCGGCACCTACGTCCGCGAGCAAGGCACCGAGGAAAGCCCGCTGAGCAGCTGGTTTTCCGAACACGAACAGCTAGTGGAGAAGCTGTTCGACCTGCGCGCGACTGTCGAGCCGACGCTGGCCGAGCGGCTCGCGCGGCAGCACACGCCGCGCGTCGTGCAGCGGCTCGCGGACAACGTCGCGGAGATGGAGGAGGCCGCGGCGAACGGCGACATGCTGCGCGTCATCGCGACCGACGCCGAGTTCCACCGGGTGATCGCCGGCAACGCGGGCAGTGACGACGTCGCTGACCTGCTCCGTTCGGTGCTCGCCCTGGTCGGCGAAGAGCGCCGGGCCGCGCTTCGGCTGCCTGGGCAGATCCGCAAGGCCGTGGCCGAACACCGTGCGATCCTCGAAGCCATCAGCCGTTCGGACGCCGCGGCGGCGCGCGAGATCACCCTCAAACACTTGCTGGACGCGAAAACCTACGCCCACGACTACGCGTCTTCCTGAATCAGCAGAACTCAGCACACGCAGAACTCGTTGCCCTCCGGATCTTGAAGCACAACGAAGCAGCCGCTCTCGTCGTGCGCAAGCGCTTCGCCATACCTCCGGACAATGCCGCATCCGGCAATCAGCGCTACAGTCTTCACAAGTTTATGAAGACTGTGACACCAAGGGGGCCGACCGTGGAGAAAGTGCACTTCACCGAGGAGAAGGCGACCAACCTCGGCACGCTGTACGCCCGTGCGCTCGACGCTCGCCGAAAGGACCCGATCCTCGGCGACACGGCGGCCGACGAAGCGGTCAAGAAGATCGACTACGACTTCCGCAAGCTGGGCGTGAACGAGAACGCCGCCGTCTCCGTCGCGATCCGGGCGCGGGCGATCGACGAGATGGCGGGCAAATGGCTGGCCGAACACCCCGACGCGATCGTCGTGCACCTCGGCTGCGGCATGGACACCCGCGTGTACCGGCTCGACCCGCCGCCGTCGGCCGAGTGGGTCGACGTGGACTATCCGGAGGTCGTCGACGTCCGCGGCCGGATTTACCCGCAGCGGCCGGGGTACACGATGATCGGCTCGTCGGTCACCGATTTCGGCTGGCTCGACCAGGTTCCCGGCGACCGAGAGGCGCTGATCGTGGCCGAGGGCCTCACGATGTATCTCACCGCGGAGTCCGGCACCGAACTGGTCCGCAGGCTCGTCGGCAAGTTCCCGTCCGGCCGGATCGTGGTCGATTTCTTCAGCTCGCTCGGCATCAAGGCGCAGACGATCAACCCGGTGGTCCGCCGCGCGGGCGCGACTTTGCATTGGGGCATCGACGATCCGCACGAACTGGAGCGCTACGGCCTCCGCCTGGTGTCCTGTTTGGACGCGACAGACTGGGCGACCGACGACGCCGTGGCGAAGATCCCGGCGGCGTCCCGGCTGGCGTTGCGCGCGTCGGCGCTGTTCCCGATGATCCGCAAGATGGGGCGGATCGCGGAGTGGGATTTCTGAACTAACCAACCTGGCGCAACACCGCATCGGCGACCTCGGCCACCGGCACAGTGGTCACCACCTCGAACGTCGCCGACGAACGCAGCAACGGCTCCACTTCGTCCAGATACCCCAACGTTTCGGCCAGTTCGTCCGGATGTTTCCCGTACGGATTGCCGGTTCGCGTCGTCAGCCGCTCGATCAGCACCTCGCGCGGCGCGCTCAGCAACACGATGTCGGTGAACCGCGGATAGAACCGCACTTGGTTCGAGACCGTGCCGGACACGAACAGCGGCCCCGGCGTCGACAACAACGCGGTGATCCGGTCTTCGCGCCAAAGCCCGTCTTCGCCGGTGTAGCCGCCGTAATCGGTGTCGACCGTGCGGTACCCGCGCCGGGAAAGTTCGGCGAGCAGGCTGCTTTTGCCCACTCCGGACATCCCGGTCACCAGCACCCGCACGGCGGCTACCGGGTTTCCAGCACCCGAGCCACGAACCGCCCGACCTTCTCGCTCATCCGTTCCACGCGCTCCTCCTCCGAGAGCGTCTCCTTGGGCTGCGGCACCGCAGGCCGGAGTTCGCCGCGAAGATACGCGCTGCACGCCAGGTCAGAGCACAAGTACGTGCCCACAGTATTGCCGTCGCGACCAGGTTTTCCGGCCAGCCGGGCGGTGAACAGCGTGATGTCGGCGAGCGGATGCGTCGTGGAGCAGAACGCGCACATGTTGCTGCGCAGCCGCGATTTCGGCGGCGGCGCGGCGCGCAGCGACAGGCCGATCACCTCGTCGCCGTGCGGCACGACGAGGTACGCCCGGCCGGGCGCCTTCACGTCGCGCCAGCCAAGGAAGTCTCGTTTCTCCCACGGGACGTCGGCGGGCAGCGTGACGGACTTGGCTTCCCCGCGGGAACAGTTGACGAACGAGGCGCGGATCTCGGCGGGGTCGAGCGGTTGCATACGACCACGCTAACCATCGCCGCACCGCAAGAGCGACGGCTTTTTTCGCTCCCGGACCCGCCACCCCATACGATCTGCGGGTGCGCACGATGATCGCGGGGAGGTTCCGGCTGGTTCTGCGCACCAGTCTGGGCTTCGCCGCGCTCGGCGTCGGATCGAGTGTCGCCGGCGCCGGAGTCGTCGCGTTGCTGCTGCTCCTGCAGGGGTTGCCGGAGGACGTCGACGACCGCGGCTGGGTGCTCGGCGTCACCGCGGCGGGAGTGGTCGCGCTGGCACTGATCGTCGGCACGCTCTGGACCGCCTACCTGCAACGCCGCACCGTGGTGTGGTTCACGATCGGCCGGCCGCCGACCGCGGACGAGGCCAAACGGGCACTGCGGCTGCCCTTTGACATGGCCGTGGTGAGCGGCACGCTCTGGCTGATCGGCGCGCTCGCGCTCGGCATCCTGGCCGGCGTCCTCGGCTCGATCGGCGACGCGGCGGGCATCGCGCTCACCATCG
This sequence comes from Amycolatopsis albidoflavus, assembly GCF_039525725.1. NCBI lineage: Bacteria > Bacillati > Actinomycetota > Actinomycetes > Pseudonocardiales > Pseudonocardiaceae > Amycolatopsis > Amycolatopsis albidoflavus. The sequence continues at coordinate 20,514 of NZ_BAAAHV010000031.1, read as the reverse complement.
GGCTCGGCGGGCTGACCACGGTCGGGCTCACCTACCTGGCCGCGGAATGGGTCGCGCGGCCGGTGATGACGATGGCGCTCGACGTCCTGCCGCCGCGCGGAACGCTGCCGGTCACTGTGCTGACGCGGCTGGTCGTCACGTGGGTGCTGGCCAGCGGCGTACCGCTGATCGGCGTGCTGCTGGTGACCACGCCGCCCGATCTCGGCCGCCACGGCAACCCGACGGCGAGCCTGATCGTGCTCTCCGTGACCGGCCTGACGACCGGCGCGATCGGCACCGCGCTCCTGTCCCGCGCCGTCGCCGCGCCGCTGCACCGGCTGCGGATCGCGCTCGACGGAATCGCGCGCGGACGCAAGGACGTGCACGTCGACGTGGACGATTCCAGCGAGATCGGGATGCTGCAGACGTCGGTCAACGACCTCGCCGCCGGCCTGCGCGAACAGGACCGGATGCGCGACCTCTTCGGCCGCCATGTCGGCACCGACGTCGCCCGGCACGCGCTCGAATACGGCGCTTCGCTCTCCGGCGACGTCCGTGAGGTCACCGCACTGTTCGTCGACGTCGTTGACTCGACAGCCCTTGCGTCACGTACCCCGCCGCAGGAATTGGTCGAGAAGCTGAACCGGTTTTTCGCGAGCGTGGTGTCCGCAGTGGACGCTCGCGGCGGGCTGGTCAACAAGTTCCAGGGCGACGCCGCGCTGTGCGTTTTCGGCGCGCCGACCCGGCTGTCCGACGGTCCGACGATGGCGCTCGCCGCGGCCCGCGCGATCCGCGACGCGGTGGTGTCGGAAGGCGAGCTTGACCTGGGCATCGGCGTCGCGACCGGGCAGGTGTTCGCCGGGCAGCTTGGCGCGTCGAGCCGCTTGGAATACACCGTGATCGGCGACGCGGTGAACGAAGCCGCGCGGCTCACCGAACACGCGAAAGCCGTGCCGTCGCGCGTGCTCGCCAGCGAAACGACGGTGAAGGCCGCGCTCGGCGGCGAACGGGAACACTGGCGGTTGCACGGCGAACTCCACCTGCGCGGCCGCCACCGCGAGACCCGGACCTGGACGACCTAGTACTCCCGTCCCTCGTTCATCACCTCGGTAATCCGGGCCAAAAAGTCCCGCACTACAGCGTTTTCCGACGCGCTGAGCGTCCGCGACACCGCATCCAGCTTCTCGATCGCCGGCCACCACACCGCCGACGCGATCTCCCGCGCGGAATCGGTGACCATGACCGCCACCCGCCGCCGATCCGTGTCGCTGCGAACGCGCGCGAGATAACCGGCCTCTTCCATCCGGTCCACCAACGTCGTCGCCGAGGGGCCGCTGATCCCGAGGCGGCGGCCCAATTCCACCGGACCCATCGGTCCGTAGTGGTTGAGGAGCGCGATCGCGGTGAGGTCGTTCGCGTTCATCCCGACGCTCTTCGCCATCCGCGCCATCAGGTCACGGCTGGCTTCGATGACGTCCCGCACCGCGAAGGTCGTCGCGTTCACGTTCTCGAGCGCTGCCTGGTTCTCGTCCACGCGGCCCTCCTTGTCAGTAGATAAACTAATAGATAGATTAACTAGGTACTTGAGCAACGGCAAGGAGGGGAATCATGACCCGTCGCAGTCTTCTCATCTCCGGAGCCAGCATCGCCGGCCCCGCGCTCGCTTCCCGGCTCGCCCAGTCCAGCTGGGACGTCACCGTCGTCGAACGGTTCGACCAGCTGCGCGAGGAGGGCCAGAACGTCGACATCCGGGGCGTCGGCCGCCAGGTGCTGCGCAAGATGGGGCTCGAAGAAGCGGTCCGCGCCGCGCACACCGGCGAGGTCGGCACGCAGTTCGTGGACGAAAACGGACGCGTCGTCGCCGAGTTCCGCGCCGGTGACGGCGATTCCGGAGGCGGGACCGCGGAGATCGAAATCCTGCGCGGCCAGCTGTCGAGACTGCTGTATGAGCAGTCAACCGGAGAGACGACGTATCGATTCGGCGACCAGATCCAGGCGCTGCACGACGACGGCACCGGCGTGGACGTCGACTTCCAGAGCGGCGAAACCCAGCGCTTCGACGCCGTGGTCATCGCCGAAGGCCTGCGTTCCCGCACCCGCGCGATGCTGATGCCGGACGTGCGTCCGCACGAACTCGGGCTCTACACCGCGCATCTCGCGCTCCCGCGGATCGCGACCGATAACGCTTGGTGGCGCGCGATGTTCTGCGGCCGCGGGCGGATGTTGTTCCTGCGTCCGGACAACGTCGGCACGATGCGCGCCGGGCTGTTCTTCCTGTCCGACGTACGCGGTCTGGATCGGCTCACCACCGAGGACACGGTGTCCGTGCTGCGCAAGACGTACGCCGACGTCGGCTGGGAAGGCCCGCGCGTTCTGGCCGAAATGGACAACGGCTCGCTGTACCTGGAAGACGTCGGCCAGGCGAAACTGCCGACGTGGCACCAGGGCCGGGTCGTGCTGCTCGGCGACGCGGCTTACTGCGCTTCGCCGGTCAGCGGCATGGGCACGACGCTCGCCCTCACCGGCGCGTACATCCTGGCCGGAGAACTCACGGCTAACGAAGACCCGCGCGCCGCGTTCGGTGAGTACGAACGCCTGATGCGGCCGTTGGTCACCGAGGCGCAGCGGCTTTTCCCCGGCGCGCCGCAGGTGACGATGCCGCGGGCGCAGGCACATCGGACCGCGATCCACGCCGCGCTACGGATGGCAAGCACCCCGTTGGCGCGGCGGTTGGGCAAGGCCGCGGGACGGTTCGGGAAGCCGCGTTCGGAGGCGATCGCGCTGCCCGAGTACGCGTAGCTCAGGGCAGCTCAGGCCAGGTCAGCACCGTCGAACCCCAGGTCAGCCCGGCCCCGAACGCCGTCAGCAGCACCTTGTGCCCCGGCGTCAACGTCCCGTCGGCGACCGCGTCCGCGAGCGCCAGCGGGATCGACGCCGCGCTGGTGTTGCCGACGCGGTCGATGTTCGACACCACCGCGTCCGCGGGCATGCCGAGCTGCTTCGCGGTCGCCTGCAGGATGCGGATGTTCGCCTGGTGCCCGACGAACCGGTCGACGTCGCCGACCATCCAGCCCGCCTGGTCCAGCACCGCGCGCGAGGATTCCGCCATCCGCGCGCACGCCTGCCGGAACACGGCGGTGCCCTGCATGACCATGAACCGGTCCTTCGGGTTCTCCGGCACGCGCTGCGCCGCACCGCCCGCTTCGGCCCACAGCAGCTTGGCCAGCTCGCCCTCGCTGTGCAGGTCGAACGGGCCCAGCGCGCCGCGTTCGCCAGGGTCGCCCGCGCGCAGCAGGACCGCGCCGCCGCCGTCGCCGAAGATCGGCACCGTGGTGCGGTCGTCCGGGTCGACCAGCGAGGTGAAGACGTCCGCGCCGATCACCAGCACCCGCTCGGCCATCCCGCCCGCGATGAACCCGGCTGCGGTCGCGAGCGCGTAGACGAAACCGCTGCACACCGCGTTGACGTCGAACGCCAGCACCGTGCCGAGGCCGAGCCGGGCCGCGACCTGCGGCGCGGTGGCCGGGCACAGCTGGTCGGCGGTCGAGGTGGCGAGCACCACGGCGTCCGCGTGCCCGTCCGGGCCGAGCGCCGCCCGGCCCGCCTCCTCGGCGAGGTCCACTGTGGACTGGCCGGGGACGACCCTGCGGCGCTCCCGGATCCCGGTGCGGGTGCGGATCCACTCGTCGGTGGTGTCCAGGCGGGCCGCGATCTCGTCGTTCGTCACCACGCGCTCGGGCAGCGCGCCGCCGAGTCCGGCGACGACGGCGGCGCGGTGGCGCGACCGGACAGCACTCATGGCGGAACCTCCCAGACCGGCTTGTTGGCGGACGTCGCCGGTTGCCTCCCTTGTATGGCCTACCCCTGGGTAGACCGGTCAGTTGTGTTCCACGTCACTAAGAGACCTCTTCCACATTCGCTCAATAGGAGGTATTGCGATCGACCGCCGAGCAGCGTGGTAAACCCGAGGCTTTTTGTCGGTCCGCCCGGTTAGCCTGAAGTGTGCGCACTCCCGACCTGGACCAGCTAGACCTCGCCATCCTGTCCTGCCTGCAGAACGACGCCCGCACGATCGCCGAGGTCATCGGGTCCAAAGTCGGCCTGTCCGCCGCGGCCGTCCAGCGGCGGATCAAACGGCTGCGCGAGGCCGGAGTGATCGAGAAGGAGATCGCGGTGCTGTCCCCGGCCGCGCTCGGGCTGGACATGACGTTCGTCGTCATGGTCGAGATGGAGCGCGAGAGCATGGCGGTGCTCGACGGCTTCCGCGCCCAGGTCCTCGCCGACGACTGCGTGCAGCAGTGCTACTACGTCACCGGCACCGCGGACTTCGTCCTCGTGGTCACCTGCCCGGACATGGCGGCGTTCGAGACTTTCGCGCGGCGGACGTTCTTCGACAACCCCAACGTCCGGCACTTCACCACCAGCGTGGCGATGGATCGGGTCAAAGTGGGCCTCACGCTGCCGCTCTCCTGACCTGCGCGGAAACACAAGGGTTCTGTGTCCGGCGTTACGTGTTCGCGGCCTGATGCAACCGATCGCGTGAACGTCGGCGGAACGACGTCATGTGCCCCCGAGTCGATCATCTCCCTGCCGACCAGTTCGCGAGGCGCGAACGACCGGAGGACTCCAGGAGCAGCCGTGCACACCACCGACGCCGTACACCAGACCCAGTTCGTACTGCTGAACGAGAGCACTACGCCGGTGCTGTCCCGCCTCTCCTTCCACGTGTCGGAGCCTTACGCGGTCACCGTGGCGTTCCGGACCGAACGCGGCCGGTGGATCGAGTGGACGTTCGCCCGCGAGCTGCTCGTGACCGGGCTGGACGAGCCGACCGGGATCGGCGACGTGCGGATCCGGCCGGACCTGTCCGAGGACGAGGCCTTGCTGACGCTGGAAATCGAGTCGCCGGACGGCTACGCGTCGTTCGAGCTGGAGCGCGCCGACCTCGAGGCGTTCCTGGACTCGTCCTACGAGCTGGTGCCGCTCGGAGCCGAGAGCGAGCACTTCGACATCGACGGGCTGATCGAGGAGATCAGCAACGTGTGACACAAGACCTGCCGATCCCGCGGCAATGAGGACAGGGGCGGTTCGAATCGAGTGCGCTGGAGGCACTCGAGCCGCCTTTGTCGCATTTGGACCCGCCGTAAGCCAGAACCGTAAGCCAGAACACAGTGGCGTCCGGAAAGACCGGCGCATAGTCCTGGTGATCTTGGGCATCAACCGGATGCCCGCGAAGCCCGCGGGCATCGTGGTCGCTCTAGGAGAAACCCCGGATGTCTCTCACCAAGCTCACCCGAGCTGCCGCCGGATCGGCAGTCCTCGCGAGTGCCTTCGCTCTCGCAGCCTGCGGTTCCCCGGCCAATTCCGCCGCGCCGGCGGCTTCCTCGCCCGCCGCTCCCGCCGCGGAATCCAGCGCTCCGGCGACCACCGCCAAGGAGAAGAAGCCGGACGCACAGACGCCGCGATGCACCACCGACAACCTGTCCGTGTCGCTCGGCGCGGCGAAACCGGCCGGCAGCCAGCTCGAACTCCCGCTGACGTTCAAGAACACCTCGTCCCACGCCTGTGACCTGCACGGGACCCCTGGCGTCGACCTGCACGGACCGGAGCACCCCGTCTACGGACCGGTCGACTCGCTGCTGCGGCGGGAAAACGGCCCGGCGCACAACATCCTCGCCCCGGGACGCACGGCGACCGCGAAGATCACCGTGCTCCCGTCCGACCCGAACCCGCCGGCCGAATCTCCGGCCTGGACCGCGCAGAGCCTCAGCACGATCCCGCCGGGCCAGACCAAGGCGCTGAAGGCCGCGTGGCCGTCGAACATCGCGATCACCCGCCAGGACGGCGCGACGCACCCGGGCACGTGGGTCGACGGGATCACTGCCGACGCGTCCTGACACAGAGGGGAGTGCCCCGCGCGGGCACTCCCCTCTCGGATGTCAGCCTCGGACGAGCGTCGTGCCGGTCGCGGACAGCGCGACGTTCACCGGGTAGTAGTAGCTGTTGACGGTGTCGCCGCCGGAAACCATGCCCTGCGCCTGGTTTCCGCTGATGAACGAACCGCCGGAGTCGCCGTGGTCGGACCGCGCGTTGGTGAGCACCATGCCGGTCACGGTGCCTTCCTGGTAGCGCACGGTCTGGTTCTTGGCGCGGATCGTTCCGCAGGTCCAGCCGGTGGTGGAACCGGACTTGCACACCGAAGCGCCGACCGCGGCCTCGGTGGACCCGGCGACCCGAGTGCCGTTGTTGATCTGGCCGACCGGGGTCCAGTTGCTGTTGACCCGCGCGGCCGCGTAGTCCGCGCCGGGGAAGCGGTAGGTGGAGAACTGGCCCATCGCGACCCGGTTGTAGCCGGACAGCGCGCCGCCGCCGGTGAGCGCCGCGCAGTGGCCCGCGGTCAGGAAGCCGCCGTTCACCGAGAATCCGACCGAGCAGCGGGACGAACTGCCGATGTAGTACGCGTCGCCACCGAGCACGTTGTAGTGCGCCTTGGGCACCGCCGAGGTCTCCGTCACGCTCACCGCCGCAGTGTCCACACCGGACTGCCGGACGAACTGCTCCGCCGCGCCGCGCTGTCCCTTGAGGACAGTCAGGCTGATCCGGTTGCTCGCGGTGTCGATGCCCCAGCCGGTGACCGATTTCGGCGCGGACTTCTCCTGGGCGTTGAGCTTCTGCACGGTCGAGTCCAGCTGCCGGGCGCTGAACCGGACGACCTGCGCCTCGGCACCGGCCGCGCGCACCTGGTCGACAAGCGCCGCGTCAGTCACCGCGACCACGGCCTTGCCGGTCGCCGCGTTGAAGCTCGTGCCGCTGAAGCGTTCGCCGAGAGCTTTCTCCAGTGCCGCGCCGACCTTGTTCGCGGCCTCCTCGTTCGCGAGCCGGGCGAGTGCCTGGCCGTGAGTGAGGCCGAGGTCGCGCTGCATCGCCGGGACCATGTCGGGGTTGAGCGGGGCGGCGCTCGCGGCCGGGACACCGGCGAAGATCGCCGTCACCGCCGCGGCAGCGGTTGCGGCACCGAGGAATCTGATGGCTTTCATGCTTCTCCCTCGCGTTCGGTTCCCCCCGGCCTCGAAGGGTGCGGCGGTGGTCCAATCCACTGCAATAAGTGGCCGCGAGAATAGGTAGCGGAGCAATCCTTAAGTAGGGACTTGCGCGACTACCGAGCGTTGGCCGCCGGGACGGACGTCCGTGGGTTGTTCCGCTGAACCGGGCAACTCCGCGCGGTTTCGCACTCTTTGTGACCACACGCCGGGATTTCTTCTGCCATTTGGTGACCGTGCGGAGGCAGACGTGTGAGGAGCGTGCCCGCGTACCCGTCGAGAGTCGGTTTACCGCGCCCCGCGCACTGCTTAAGCTCCGGGCGAAACGGACAAGACGCGCACTGGGGAGGTCGTGATGTGGCCGGCCGTTCCGACAGTGGTTTCCGTGCGTCCGCGTCCGGCGGCGTTCGCCGGACGCGACCGCGAACTCGCCGCCGTCGCTGAAGTTCTCCGCCATCGGCCCGCCGCGGTGCTGGTCGAGGGCGCGCCGGGAATGGGGAAGACCCGGCTGCTCGCCGAACTCGCCGCGCGGCCGGAGTTTTCCCGAGTCCGCGTGCTGCGCGGCGCGTGTCCGCAGTTGGCCGAGCCTTTTCCATACGGGCCAGTGCTGGAGGCGTTGCGCTCCGCCGGGGATCGGCTCGGGCCGCTGAGTCCTGTTTCCGGTGCGCTGCAACCACTTCTGCCGGAGCTGGCGGACGTTCTGCCACCCGCTCCGGAGCCGCTGCCGGACCCTGGCGCGGGGCGGCATCGCGTGTTCCGCGCGTTCCGGGAGCTGCTGATCGCCTGCGGTCCGACCGTCTTGCTCATCGACGATCTGCATCGCGCCGACCCGGGAACCGGTGACCTGCTGCGGTTTCTGGCGGTTGACTGGCCGCCGGATCTTGGGGTGGTCGCTACCTGCCGCACCGGGAACTCCAGCGTCCGCAGCGTTCCCGGGGTGCACAGCGCGCAGGTCACGCTCGGGCCGTTGGACGCCGCGGCGGTCTCCGCGATGGCCTGCGACCTTCTGGACCTGCCTCGGATCAGCGGAGAGTTTGCCGCGAAACTGCACGGGTACACGGCTGGGATTCCTTTTGTCGCCGACGAAACTCTCCGCGCACTACGTGGTTCCGAGCTGACCGAGTCGGCGTTGGACCGGCTGGAAGTGCCTGCCGCGCTTCAGGAATCGGTGTCCAGGCAGTTGTCCGCGCTTCCGGAAGCCTCGGCGCAGCTTGCCAAAGCCGCTGCTGTGCTCAATGTTCCCGCCGAGCTATCGGTGCTGAACGAGCTGGCGGGGTTGGCCGAGGGCGAGGTTGCGCTGTCTGGGTTGCTGGACGAGGTCGACGACAATCGCTACGGCTTCCGGCATCCGTTCGCGCGCAAAGCAGTGTACGATTGTCTTAGCGCGCTTGAGCGAAAACTCTTGCACACCAAGGCAATGCACCTGCCAGGTCAGCCACTGTCGCTGCTCGCCGCGCACGCCCACGCCGCCGGATGCGTCGAGGAATGGCGACAGTACGCGGAAGAAGCTGCCGACGAGGCGATCGCACACGGCGACACCGCACGCGCGATCGACTTGCTGCAGGCGATCGTCGCGAAGGCGGACGAGGACGCGGTCGGCCGGCTGGCGAAGAAGCTCAGCGACGTAGCGCTGCGCGTCTTCCGCCCGGATGTCCATCTGACGCTGGAGAAAGTGCTCGAAGACCGGCCGCTCCCGCCGGCCGTGCACGGGACGATCCGGCTCGCGCTGGGCATGCTGCTGGTCCGCGTCGCCGGACGGCTGGAGCAGGGTCGCGCGGCGGTCGAACGCGCCGTCGCCGAACTGTCGGACCGGCCGGAGCTCGCCGCGCGCGGGATCAACCTGCTCGCGCTGCCGTTCGACGGGCTCACGCCGCTGTCGTGGCACGAGCAGTGGATGCGCCGGGCCCGGGAAGTCCACTCCGGACTGACCGATCCCGAGCTTCGGCTGACGCTCACCGGAGACCGGATCGCGACCGCCTCGCACATCGGCGACGGTTCGGCGTGGGCGGAGTTCGAGGCGATGCCGGACACCGCGCCGAGCGTCGCCGAACGCGTGCAGCTGGCCCGGCTGTGGTGCAACCTCGCCGACGCGCAGTCGTGGTCCGGCCACCTCGACCGGACTGAAAAGCTGGTCGCCGAGGGTCTGCGCCGGGCTTCCGAAGCTGGCGCGCTGTACCCGAAAGGCCTGATCGAAGGCACCGAAGTGCGGCTCGCCTGGTTCCGCGGCACATGGGACGGCCTGGCCGAGGCGACCGAAGACGTCCGCACGCGGCATCCGGCGCTGGGCGCGATCGTCATGGAAACGTCGCTGGTGCTGGGCGGTCTGGCCGCAGTGCGCGGTGAGTTCGCGGCGGCGCGAAGACACTTGGCCGTCGCCTCGGCGCACCGTCCGGGCGAAGGCCCTATCCCCGTTGTCTTGTGCGCGGCATCGGTGTTGATCGGCGTGCATCTGTCGACCGACGACGTCTCCGCAGCCTGCGAAGCCGCCGATGTCGCTGTCGACGCCGCGCGTCGCAAAGGCGTGTGGGTCTGGGCAGCGTCGCTGGTCCCAGCTGCCGCGGAGGCGTACACACGCGCAGACCGTTGGCACGACGCCGACGCGTTTGTCGAAGAGTTCGCGCGCGGCATCGAAGACCGCGACGCGCCTCTCGCCGGCGCAGCCCTGCACGCTGGCCGTGCTGTCCTGACCAATGCGCGCGCGAAGCACCTAGCGGCCGCGACACTCTTCGACACCGCTGCCGACGCGTACGCAGAGCTGCCGATGCCGTACCTCGCCGCAGGCATGCGTGAACGCGCGGCTCGCTGTCGCCTCGAAGCGGGCCAAGCCGGCGCGACAGCCGCGCTCAGCGAGGCCGCAGCTGCGTACGTACAGCTCGGTGCCACGCGCGACGCTGGCCGCTGCCATCACGTGCTTCGCGAACACGGTGCCTGGGCGCCGTCACAACGCGGCCGCCGCGGCTACGGTCGCGAACTGTCGCCGCGAGAGCGCGAAGTCGCCGAGATGCTCGCGGAGGGCCGAACGAACCGGCAGATCGCCGACGGTCTGTTCCTCTCACCGCGCACAGTGGAGCAGCACGTGGCGAAGGTGCTTCGCAAGCTAGGCGCGCGAAGCCGCACTGACGTCGCGAGGAAGCTGCCAAGCGTTCCGTCACCCTGACGCCGGTTCGTCCTCTTCGACCGCACTGCCCCGCGACACGTCTATCGCTGCGACGCGCCAACCCGCTGCCCGCGCCCTACCGTTGGTCAGGTGGCTGACGAATCAGTGCCTGCCTGGCGGCGGGCGACGAAAGGCGAGACCCGGTGGCCCGCGGCGGCCGTCGTCGTCGGGACACTCGCGCTGCAGCTCGCTCTGCCCGACGAGATGGTGCTGCACCCGTGGTGGCTGCTGCCCTCGCTGACCGCCGTGCTGATCGTCGCGCTGCTGCTGCTCAATCCCGGCCGGCTGACCGAGTTCAACATCGTCGAGCGGATGGTGGCGCTGACCGCGCTCGCCGTCGTCAGCGTGCTCAACGGCGCCTCCGCGGTGCAGTTGGTGATCGGAATCGCACAGGGCGCGCAACGCGGGCACGCGGTGCAGGTGCTGATCAGCGGCGTGGTCATCTACTGGACCAACATCGTCGTCTTCTCGCTCTGGTACTGGGAGTTCGACCGCGGCGGCCCGGCCAGGCGCGCGGCGGGCCGAGCGGACTTCCCCGACCTGCAGTTTCCGCAGATGAGCGACCCGTCGATGGCCAAGGCCGAGTGGGAACCGCGCTACCTGGACTACCTCTACACCTCGTTCACCAACGCCACCGCGTTCAGCCCGACCGACGTCATGCCGCTGCGGATCTGGGCGAAAATGACCATGATGGTCCAGGCCGGAATCTCGCTGCTGCTCGCGCTGATGGTGTTCGCCTGGGCGGTCAACGGCCTCCAGGGCTGAAACCCGCTAGCCCCGCCCGCGTCCGCCAGGTATATCTCCGGCCATGGAGCTTCCCGAACCGCCTTACTACGCGGTGATCTTCACGTCCCGGCGCACCGACGGCGACCGCGGCTACGCCGAGCGCGCCGCCTACATGGCCGAACTCGCCGCCAAGCAGCCCGGGTATCTCGGCATGAACTCCGTCCGCGACGAATCCGGGCTCGGCATCACCGTGTCCTACTGGCGGGACGAGGACTCCATCACCGGATGGCGCACCAACCTGGAGCACACCGAAACCCGCAACCATGGCCGCGCCGAGTGGTACCGCTCCTTTGACGTCCAAGTCTCGCGAGTCGAACGCGCCTACTGCTTCGAACGTCCGTGAAGGGAACCCTGAGGGACTCTGAGTCCCTCAGGGTTCCCCTCACGACCTTTTACTGCCGGGTCATCGAGAAGCTCTGCCCGTCCGAGCCGATCGCGCCGGGGGTCCAGGTCGCGCTGCCACCGTCGTCCGCGTTGAGGCCCTGCGGGCTGGTGTCCGCGAGGTTCTTGCCGTCGAACTTGACCCCGTCGAACTTCACGCCGCCGCTGATCGAGGGGTACGAATCGGTCGGCGATTCGATGATCGCCTCGGCCGACGAGTGCTTCGCGTTCAGCGACTGCGTGGTCGTCTTCGTCCAGCCCTGCGTGTCGTTCTTCAGGTCGAGTTTGTAGCTGTTGTTGCTGCGCGTGACCGTCGCGGTGAGGTGGTCGCCTGCCTTCACCGGCGCCTCGCTCGCCGAGTAATACACCGGTGCGGCCGGGTACATTTCGTACCACGCCTGGTATTGCGGGCTGCCGCTGGAACAATCGGTCGCGACACCGGTTTGCTCCACAGAGGACGATCCGTCGCCGTCGATGCCCACCCACGGCGCGAAGAGGTCGTTGCTGGATTTGCAGGTCGCCGACGGTTCGGTCCAGCCGGCGGTCGCGGTGGTGAAACTGCCGAAACTGACGTAGCCGCCCCAGTTTCCGCCGGAGTAGTGGTTCCCGTGGAAGTGCTGGCCGAAGGTGACGGGCCCGGCTCCCGCGCCGGCGACGAGGGTCGCGGCCGCGAACGCGCCGACCGCCAGCAATCCGAGGGGACGACGGAAAGATCGTGAGCTCATGGGCGTCCAATCTGGTCACGGGAGTGCCTGCGCGTACCAGTGTTGAATTTCGCCCGGCCGAGTTGGTAGCTACTTTCGAAGGGTATTCACATCTCGGGAAAACTTCACCAAATGTCCCGATTCTCCTTTGTGTACACGGAAGTCCGTGCCCGCCCGCCTGGGGAGGCAGCGGGCCGGCACGGACTCCTTCCGAAGTGGACTACCGCGCCGTACGGGCGTGCGCGGTGTCCACGAACTGGGTGGTGTACGTCTTGGACAGATCGATCTTGTCCTTTTTGGGCTTCACGTTGCTGGACGAAGCACCCAGCACCTTCAGCACATTCTGCGCGCCGGACGGGTCCATCCGGCCGTCCTTGGTGAACATCGGCAGACTGTCCTTGAGCGACTTGACGTACAACGCCTTGTCACCGCCCGCGAACGACGGCGGCATCAGATCGGCCACCTGCTCCGCGGTGTGCGCGGAAAGCCACTGCAGCGAATTCACGTACGCGTTGGCGAGTTTCTGCACGACATCCGGATAGCGCTTCACGATTTCGCAGCTCATGTACAGCGAACTCGCCGGGTACAGCCCGCCGAGCGCCGCCCGCGTGCCTTCCGGCGTGCGCATGTCGTAGAGCACCTTGGCCTGTCCGGTGTTGGTCAGCTGCGCGATCGTCGGGTCGGTCGTCATGCCCGCGTCGATCGAACCCTGTTGCATGGCAGAGATAAACGTCTGCCCGGCCCCGACCTTCACCGGCGTGTAGTCCTTGCTGCCGACCCCGCCGCGGCTCGCGAGCGCCTTGGTGAGGAAGTCCGTCGACGAGCCCAGCGACGTGACGCCGAGGTTCTTGCCGCGGAAATCCGCACCGGACTTGATGTGCCCGGCCTTCGGAGTCGCGACCATTTCCGCTTCCCCGGGCACATTCGCGAACTGCACCACGCTGGTGATGCATTGGTCCTTGGCCTGCAGGTCGATCGTGTGGTCGTAGAACCCGACGACGCCCTGCACCTCGCCGGCCAGCAGCGAGGTTTCCGCGTTGGCCCCGGACGGCTGGTCGAACAGTTCGACGTCCAGCCCCTGCTTCTGGTACTCGCCCAACTGCTTCGCGAGCTGACCCGGCAGATAGATCACTTTGGACAGTCCGCCGACCATGATCTTGATGTGCGGCCGCCCGCCGTTGCCGAGGTCGATCTCCCGGGAATCCCGGCAGGCGCTCACCCCGGCCACGGTCACCAGCGCGGCCGCCGCGACCGCGAGTGTCCTCTTTAGACGCATGTCAGATATCCCGCCGTCCGTCGTCGGCCGACATCTGCGGACGCCAGCGCAGCAGCTTGCGTTCCGCCGAACCGATCAGCCATTCCGCGAACAACGCGACGACCATGATCACGAGCATCCCGGCGTAAACCCCGGCGGTGTCAAAGGTGCCCTGCGCGTTGGCGATCAGGAATCCCATGCCCGCCTTGGCCCCGGTGTACTCGCCGACGACCGCACCGATCAGCGCGAAACCGAACGCCACGTGCAGCGACGAAAGAATCCACGACGTCGCACTGGGCAGCACGATCGACTGCAGCACCTGCCACCGCGTCGCACCAAGAATGCGCGCGTTGTCGATCAGGTTGCGATCCACTTCCCGGGCACCGGTGAACGCGTTGAAGAACACCGCGAAGAACACGAGCACGAACACCGTCGCGACCTTCGAGGACAGCCCGAGCCCGAACCAGATCACGAACAGCGCGGCGAGCACGATGCGCGGCATCGCGTTGGCCGCCTTGATAAACGGAGCCAGCACCTCGGCAAGATACGCGCTGCGGCCAAGAATGACACCGCAGATCACGCCAGCGACCGCACCAAGCACAAACCCGATCACGGCTTCTTCGACCGTCACCAGGATCTGGTACCAAATAGTCCCGAAGTCGGTCCCGGTGGTGAACCATTCGGTGAGCCGCTCCCAGATCTTCGACGGCATCGAATAGAAGAACGGGTCGATCCAGAACCGGCCCGCGATTTCCCACAAGCCAAGCCAGGCAACGAGAATCGCCAGCCGCAGCAGCCAGACGTTGCGCTTGTGCCGTCCGGCGGAGCGCTTCGCGCGGGAGAGAATGTCTTGTTCGGTTTCGAAGACCGGCGTCGGCGCGGTCTGAGTCTCAAGCGACACCGGTCGCTCCCTTCTGGCGGGCCTTGTCGACCTCGCCGCGCAGCGATTCCCAGATGTCGGAGTAGATCGTGCGGAATTCCTCAGTCAGCCGCAGTTCTTCCACCTTGCGCGGACGCTCCAGCGGGATCTCGAAGACGTCCTTGACCGTCGCCGGGCTCGTGGTCAGCACGACCACCTTGTCCGCCAGCGCGATCGCCTCGTCGAGGTCGTGCGTCACGAAGATCACCGCGGCGCCGGTGCCGGACCACAGCCGGAGCAGTTCGTCCTGCATCAGCGCGCGCGTCTGGACGTCGAGCGCGGAGAACGGCTCGTCCATCAGCAGGATTTTGGGCTCGGTGACCAGCGTCTGCGCCAACGCGACGCGCTTGCGCATACCGCCGGAAAGCTGGTGCGGGTAGTACTTCTCGAACCCGGCCAGGCCAACCCGGCCGATCCAGTCGGCCGCCTTCTTCCGGGCGTCCTCTTTGGACACACCACGGAAGCGCGGCCCGGAAGCGACGTTGTCCAGCACCGAACGCCACGGCATCACCGCGTCGGTCTGGAACATGTAACCGACGCCGTCCGGAATGGACTTCACGTCGGAGCCGTGCACGACGACCCGGCCCGCCGACGGCGGCTGCAACCCGGAGACCAGGGACAACGTGGTGGATTTGCCGCATCCGGTCGGCCCGACCACGGCGACGAACTCCCCCGGTTCGACGGTCATGGTCAGCTCGCGGACTGCGGTGTGGACAGAACCTGATCCGCTCGGGAACCTTTTGGTGGCGCCGATCAGTTCGATGAGTGGGGCCATCGAGGTGACTCCTTCGTCACGGTGGGGACTCGCTCGAGGCAGGTTAAGAGCGCGTTTCGCGGTGGAGAAGCTTGTCGACGTTCTGCGTGCGCTCTGCGCGTTCTCCACGTTTTGCTCGTTTAGCGCACAGCGCTGAGCTGGGGGTATGTTCCCTGGCATGCCGAAGTGGGCGCTCTTTCCGCGGATGCGGTTCACCCGTCAGGTGCTGCTGTTGCAGATCGGCGTGGTGGTCCTCGTCGTGGGCCTCGGCGTCGCGCTGGTCAGTTCGCTCCTGCGCACGACGCTGTCGAAACAGTACGGCGAGCGCGCGCTGGCAGTCGCGAAGTCAGTGGCGACCGAACCGGCGGTCATCGCCGACGCCACCGCACGCGACCCCAGTGCCACGCTGCAGCAGCGGGTCCAGGCGGTGACCAAGGAGAACGATGCGCTGTTCGTCGTCATCACTGACGATCACGGCATCCGACTGGCCCACCCGAAGCCCGACCTGGTCGGCCAGGAAGTGAGCACGCCCTGGGAAGAAGTGATCGCGGGCAACGATGTGGTGAGCGAGTTCCGATCCGGCACGCTGGGCCCGTCGGTGCGCAGCAAGACCCCGATCCGGCAGGGCTCGCGCATCGTCGGCGAGGTGAGCGTCGGCTACGAGATCAGCGAGCTGACCAGTGAGTTCAACCGGTTGCTTGTCCTCACGATGATCTTCGGCGGCGGGGCACTGCTTCTCGGCGCGGGCGCGTCCGCCCTGCTCAACCGCCGCCTTCGCCGCGTAACCCACGGCCTCGAACCCCACGAACTGACCGAACTGCTCTACGAACACGAAGCCGTCCTGCACGGCATCGGCGAAGGCGTCCTGGCTGTCGACGCGGAACATCGGGTGACCGTCCGCAACGACGAAGCCGAACGCCTCCTCGACACCCCACTCCCCGTCGGCACGCCGCTGGAAGACCTCGACCTATCCCCGCGAGTCCACAAGGCAGTCGCGGAAGGACGCCCGGTCGACAACCTCCTGGCCGTAGCCGGAAACCGCGTCCTCGTGATCAATTCCCGCGCCGTACAACGGGATGAACGCTCGCTCGGCACCGTGCTGACCTTCCGCGACCGCACCGACCTCGACACTCTCACCCGCGAACTCGACGGCATCCGCTCGCTGTCCGACGGCCTGCGCGCGCAACGACACGAGTTCGCGAACCGCCTGCATACGCTGTCCGGCCTGCTGCAACTGGGCCATCACACCGAAGCCGAGGAATACCTGCAAACCCTCACCGAATCCACCGCCTCGCGCGCGGAACCGCTCGACGACCGGGTCACCGATCCGTATCTGCAAGCCCTGTTGGTCGCGAAAACCGAACAGGCGCAAGAAAAAGGCATGGAACTGCGGCTGGCCGACGACGCCTGGGTCCCCGCCTCGGTGACCGACCCGATCGCCGCGGGCACCGTCATCGGCAACCTGGTCGACAACGCCCTGCACGCCGCCCGCATGGGCCCGAGACGCCCAGCGTGGGTCGAAGTCGGCCTGCTCGCCGATGGTGCCACTCTGCACGTGTCCGTTGTAGACAGCGGACCCGGAATTGACGAAACCTTGAGGGACAAGCTTTTCGACGAAGGAGTGTCCACAAAGCTCAGTCCGGGCCACGGCCTGGGACTGGCCTTGGCCCGTCAAGCCGCGCGGGCTCGCGACGGCGACGTGTGGCTCGCCGATCCCGGCGGCTCGACGACCGGCGCGTTGTTCGTCGCCAAACTTCCCGGCCTGCTGGACCGACCCGAGGAGACCGACGCATGATCCGCACTCTGATCGTGGACGACGACTTCCGCGTCGCCGGCGTGCATGCGGGATTCGTGTCGGAGGTGCCAGGATTCACCGTCGCCGGAGTCGCGCACACCGCCGCCGAAGCCCGCGCCCGCGTCCGGGAACTGGCCCCGGACCTGGTGCTGCTGGACGTCTACCTGCCGGACGAGCCCGGCCTTTCCGTCCTGCCCGACCTGAAAACGGACACCATCGTGCTGTCCGCCGCCACCGACGCCGCGTCCATCGCCGCCGCGATCCGCGCCGGCGCTCTGAACTACCTGATCAAACCGTTCACAACGCGGCAATTGTCGGAACGGCTCACGTCGTACGCCCGGTATCGCAGCCTGGTCGCGACCGAACGTCCGCTGTCCCAAGACGACGTAGACCGGGCTTTCCGCGCTCTGCACGACCAGGACCGCGCGGCGACGCCGAAAGGTCAGTCAAGCGCGACGGCGCGCTTGGTGTCGGAACGGCTGCGCGGTTCGCCGACGCCGCTGTCCGCCGCCGAAGTGGCCCGCGAACTGGGCATGGCCCGCGCCACGGCACAGCGCTATCTGACCGCGCTGGCGGAGTCGGGAGCAGTGGAGATGCGGCTTCGCTACGGCGCGACCGGGCGGCCGGAGCACGAATACGGCTGGATCGGCTAGCCCCGCTCAGCGCCCGCCGGACATCCGCTGCGCCGCGTCGAACCACGGCTTCCAGTTAAGAAACTGGTCGATTCCCACCCGCGGCGGGGTCTTGCTCGGAGTGGGCGTCTCGAGGTCCGCCCGCGGATCGGCCTGCTCCGGGGCCGCCGGAGCCGCCGTCTCGCGCGGCGTGGTCGGGCGGATCGGGTTGTGCCGCCGCACCGGGGTTTGGTGCGAGGGCACCGGGACGTACACCGTGACCGGCGGCGCGGTTTGCGTCACCTGCGGCGTGATGGTCTGCGGGACCGGGATCTGCTGCTCCGCGATCGGGACGCGCTGCTCGGCCTGCACGACGGCGTCGTCCGAGGACTGACCGGGAAGCGCGCCGGTGAAGAACCCGCCGGCGAGCCAGCCGAGTCCGACCAGGACCACCGCGACTCCCGCGCCGACCCACACCCGGGCCCGCCGCCGCGACGCCACCGCGCGCGGGCGTTCCTCGGCGGGCGCGCATCCGGCGATCACCGGGATCTGCTGGGTGGATTCGCAGCTCGTCTCCGGCGCCGCTTCCTCCAGCAGCCGCGGCCCGCGCGGCAGGCTCGCGGCGATGATTCCGGTGCGATCGACCAGTTCCCCGGAGGCGCGGTCAGCGGGCGCGGCCAATCGGCGCTCGGCAAGGCGCAGCATCGAGGGCTACCTCCGGGGTGCGGACACACGAGTGGACTGGCAGCATTCTGCGGCATTTTCGCCAGGTTCGGCGAAAATGCAACTCCATCGAGTGATCAAGAATGCGGACAGTCGCGACGCGTTATCCGTTCCGCTCGACGCGTTTGAGCCCCTGGCGCGCCAAAATCGCGAGCGGACGCTGGTATGCCGAACCGAGCACGCGCGGGATGGCGTCGATCACATACGCGTCCGGTCCGATGAGGATCCGCGCGGACCGCCTGCGCACGCCGCGCAGGATCGTCTCGGCCGCTTTCTTCGGTGTGGTAAGGGCGATTTTGTCGAATCCGGCCGCTGCCTTGGCTTGGTCGCCGCCGCCTCCGCCGCGGGCGTTGCGGGCGATGTTGGTCTTGATCCCGCCCGGGTGCACGCAGCTGACGCCGACCGGATGCCGAGCCGCGAGCATTTCTTCGCGCAGCGACTCGGTGAATCCGCGAACGGCGAACTTCGCCGCGTTGTAAGCACTCTGCGTAGGCACTCCGACGAATCCGAACACGCTGGAGATATTGACGACGTAGCCGTCGCCGGAGTCGATGAGGTGCGGAAGGAATGCCTTCGTCCCGTTCACGACGCCTCCCAGGTTGACGCCGAGCAGCCAGTCGAAATCCTCGAACGTCATGTCCTCGACGGTCGCGCCCAGCGCCACCCCGGCGTTGTTGACGACGAGGTTGACCCGCCCATGCTCCCGCGCGACGTCTTCAGCGTGGGCGAGCACCGCGGCCCGGTCGGCGACATCGAGCGAATGCCCCCGCACCTCGGCCCCACGCTCGCGAGCTTCGCGGACGGTGCCCTCAAGACCCTCGGCGTCGACATCGGACAGTTCGAGAAGAGCGCCGTGCAACGCGAGTTCGAGCGCCAGCGCCCGGCCGATGCCCGAGCCCGCTCCGGTGATCACTGCGACTTTGTTCGAGAAGTCCTTCATCGTCTCCCCACCCTGGTCTCACCGCTTTCTCTGATACTAGTGACGAGGACCAGTACAGGAGGTGGCATGCGGCGCACGGTGATCGGGCTGTTCGCACTATTGAGTGCGAGCGGGACCATCGTGGCATGCGCTGAGCGCGCGGCGGACGAACCGACGGTCGCCTCGCCGACCCCGGCGAAGCCGATCCACGCGTCGATCGGCGCGTTGTTCGTCGACGGCTCGCACTACTGCACCGCGAGCGTCGTGCACAGCCCGCGCGGGGACGAACTGCTCACCGCCGCACACTGCATCCACGACGGCGAAGGCGGCGGCTACCTGGCCAATGTCACCTTCGCCCCCGGTTTCCACGACGGCGTCGCACCCTACGGGTACTGGCAAGTCGGCGGCGAACTCGTCGCGCAAGGATGGATCGATTCGTCTGATCCGAACCTGGATGTCGGCTTCGCAACCGCACGCCAGGAGGGCTCCCCCGAACCCCTTGAAGCGGTAACCGGCGCCAACCAACTAGGCACGAACGGCCCCTTCGCCCGCCCAGTAACCGTGGCCGGCTACCCAGACGGCGTCGACGAGGTCGCGACCTGCGAAACCCACACCCAGCAGCAAGACGAACACCAGGTCCGCGTCGACTGCCCCGGCTTCGCAACCGGCACCAGCGGCAGCCCACTGGTAGCGGACCCGTCCCCCGAGACGAAAACGGGCACCGTAGTAGGCGTAATCGGCGGCTACGAAGCAGGCGGATACACCGACGACGTGTCGTACTCGAGCTATTTCGACGACCAGATCACCGATCTCTACAACCGAGCGACCACCATGCCGTGACATGATGCGCCCCATGAGCACGCGCGACGTCCCGATCACCGGAGAACCGATCCGGCTGGGCCAATTCCTGAAACTGGCCGACCTCGCGGACAACGGCTCACACGCGAAAGACCTGATCGACGCAGAAGAAGTCACGGTGAACGGCGAGGTAGAAACCCGCCGAGGCCGCCAGCTGGCAGACGGCGACGTAGTCAGCGTCGGCAACGAAAACGCCCGCGTCTCCCTGGAGCACTGACCCCTCCCGGCCCCCGACATCCGTGAGGGCCACCTTCACGGACTCAGAGTCCCTCAGGGTTCCCCTCACAACCACCGCCGGTCCGCGAGGGGCTCCTTCCCGGAATCAGATTCCCTCAAGGAGCCCTTCACAGCCCACCCACCCGCTCGCTCGCTCGCCGCGAGGCACCCCAATGCGGCATTCGGTGCACCACACGCACCCAATGCGGCATTCGGTGCATCCCGCGCACCCAATGCGGCATTCGGTGCATCCCGCGCACCCAATGCGGCATTCGGTGCATCCCGCGCACCCAATGCGGCATTCGGTGCATCCCACGCACCCAATGCGGCATTCGGTGCATCCCACGCACCCAACGCCACATTGGGGGTTTTTCATCTTGGTTTGTGCTGGTCATGGTGGGTTGACCGGGTGTGGTA
>NZ_BAAAHV010000030.1:0-58216 GCF_039525725.1 Amycolatopsis albidoflavus | reverse complement strand
GCACGGCCCCCCGGGCCGGGTGCGCTGCTCCCCGACCCGCCGACTTAAAGGCGATCCCGCACGCGACGGCGGAGCCGGCGCCAAAGACACAGCCAAAGACACAACCATCAAACACAACTCATTCCACGAATCGCGACCAGAATTCCACGACTCGGACGTTCTCGGGTTCCTCCCCCAGTGGCTCCCCGCCGAACTCGTGCCGTAGGTAGCTGCGCAGGTCCCAGCCGTAATAGACCACGTCGGTCTGATACACCGACAGCACCGGATACCCGGATTCCCCGGCCGTCGCGGGCAAATACCGATGCCCGCACACTGGCACCAGCTGCGGCACCGCCGCCAGATGCCGTCGCGCGACCGCCAGTGCGTTGCACATCGACCGCGGCTGGGTGCCCCATTCGGGAAGCCACAGGTCGTTGTTCTCCACGTCGTACAGGACGCCGTCGACCGGCCAGTCGAGGCGTTTGCGCAGCTGGTCCGGGTCGCCGTGGCGCCAATCCGGCCAGCGGTCGCCGACCGGGACGCCCGCGGTCAGGAAAATCCGGTGGTCGTCGGAAAAGGTGAAGCCGAACTGGTCCTCGACGTCGCTCAGTTCGGCGGGCGTGAGGCCGGGCCGCAAGGGCTCGCCGAGATTCTGCTGCAGGATGCGGGCCTCCTCCACGGTGAAGGCTTCGGCCGGCTGAACGTGTGTCATGCCCGAAGCGTACGTAGCGCCCGGCCGCGTCCGCGCGTCCTTTTTTGCCCGGAATGGGCTCCCTCGCCGGGGTGAGGTTCTTCTCTCCGGCCGTGGTTGACGGAACACCGCGTGACCGGATGTAGTTCACTCCTCCCGTGACTTCCTCACCGCAAGCCCGGCAAGCCCGCGTACGCGCGCCCGAGCTGACCGGCGACGTCTGGCTCAACACCGGCGGACGCCGGCTCACTCTGGCGGAACTGCGCGGACGCGTGGTGCTGCTGGACTTCTGGACCAGCGGCTGCATCAACTGCCTGCACGTTCTCGACGAACTGCGTCCGCTGGAACAGGAATTCGCGGATGTCCTGGTCACGGTGGGGGTGCACTCGCCGAAGTTCAGCCGCGAGGGCGAGCGCACGTCGATCGAGGCCGCGGTGCGCCGGTACGAGGTGCACCATCCGGTGGTCAACGACCCGAAGATGGAGCTGTGGTCGCAGTACGCCGTGCGGGCCTGGCCGACGCTGGTCGTCGTCGACCCCGAGGGGTACGTCGTGCACGTCGCGGCCGGTGAGGGCCACGGCGAAGCGCTACGCCGCGTGATCGCCGACCTCGTCGCCAAGCACGACGCGAAGGGCACGCTCCGGCGCGGCGGCAGCCCGTACGTGCCGGTCGAGGAGCAGCGCACCGAACTGCGTTTCCCCAGCAAGGCC
This sequence comes from Amycolatopsis albidoflavus, assembly GCF_039525725.1. NCBI lineage: Bacteria > Bacillati > Actinomycetota > Actinomycetes > Pseudonocardiales > Pseudonocardiaceae > Amycolatopsis > Amycolatopsis albidoflavus. The sequence goes on along the minus strand of NZ_BAAAHV010000030.1, from coordinate 56,836 downwards.
GTCGTCACCGCGGGTGGCCGGATTCTGGTGGCGGACACCGGACATCACTCCATCGTCGAGTTCGCTTCCGACGGCGAGACCGTCATCCGCCGCTTCGGCAGCGGGGTCCGCGGGACGCAGGACGGGCCGTTCGACCTGGCCCAGTTCTCCGAACCGTCCGGAATCGCGTTGCTGCCCAACGAAGTCGCGCAGCGGGCCGGCTATCACGCCGTCGTCGCGGACACCGCGGGACACCGCCTGCGCGGCCTCGACCTCAACACCGGCGAGATGAAAACCATTGCCGGCACGGGAAACCAGTGGCGCGACGGCACCGACACCGGCAAGGCGCTGGACACCGACCTCACCAGCCCGTGGGACGTCACGTGGTGGGCCCCGGCGGGCGGCGTGGTCGTCGCGATGGCCGGAAACCACACGCTGAGCGTGTTCGACCCGGCCTCGGGCACCATCCGCCGGTTCGCCGGAACCACCGTCGAGGGCCTGCGCGACGGCGACGTGCACGAGGCGTTCTTCGCCCAGCCGTCCGGATTCGCCGTGGACGGGCAGAAACTGTGGTTCGTCGACGCGGAAACCTCGGCCCTGCGCTGGATCGAACCGGCGGGCGAGTCGTTCGCCGTGCACACCGCGGTCGGCACGGACCTGTTCACCTTCGGCCACGCCGACGGCCCGTCCGACCAGGCGCTGCTGCAGCATCCGCTCGGGCTCGCCGTGCTGTCCGACGGCCGGGTCGCGATCGCCGACACCTACAACAGCGCGATCCGCCGCTACGACCCGTTCACCCGCGACGTCACGACCCTCGCGACCGGGTTCGCCGAACCGCAAGGCCTGGTGCGCCACGACGGCGAGCTGTACGTCGTGGAGTCGGCGGGCAACCGGGTTACCCCGCTCGGGGGCAATGGCCAGGCGACCGCGGTCGCGGGAACTCGCCAGGCCGTCCGGCGTCCGCCGACCGTGCTCGCGCCCGGGGAGATCGAGTTTTCCGTCGTCTTCACTCCGCCGCCTGGCGAAAAGCTCGACGAGCGTTACGGGCCGTCGACGCGGCTGGAGATCACCGCGTCGCCGCCGGAACTGCTCGCCGACGGAGCCGGAGTCGGAACTGATCTCGTTCGGCGGATCAAGTTCGCCGAGGGCGCGACCGAAGGTGTGTTGCAGGTAGTGGCGCAGGCCGCGAGCTGCGATGACGGCGGCGAGCACCCGGCGTGCCGGATCACCCGGCAGGACTGGGGCGTCCCGGTGCGTTTCGAGAGCGGAGGAGGGAAGGCGCTGAGCCTGATGATGGCGGGCGAGCCCAAGGCTCCGGCACCCGGTCAGTAGCATGGCTGGCGTGCCGGACACGCCCAAGCTCGAGATCCAGATGCTGCACGACCGCGTCCTCGTGCGGTTGTCGCAGGAGGAAGGCGAGCGTCGCAGCAGCGGCGGCATCGTGATTCCCGCCACCGCGCAAGTCGCGCGCAGGCTGGTGTGGGGTGATGTACTGGGTGTCGGCAACAGCGTGCGGAACGTCAAGCATGGCGACCGGGTGCTCTTCAATCCGGAGGACCAGCTCGAGGTCGAGATCCAGGGCGAGGGCCACCTGGTGATGCGCGAACGCGACATCCACGCGGTGGCCACGGAGCGGACCGAACACGGCACGGGGCTGTACCTGTAGCTCCCGTACCAGGGGAGGCAGGCGTTGCGTGAAGAAGACCGTTCGTCGGCTTTCGCCGACGACCTGCTGAGCGACGAGCTGCTGAACGACCCCGCCCTGGCCGGCGAATCCGATCTGGCCACGGAGATCTTCGCGGTGGCCGACGCGCCCCCGCCGCCCAACACGCGTTTCCGCCGGTTCCGCAAACGCGTCGGCCGCTCGTTCATGATCGTCGGCTGCCTGCTCGGGCTGTTCGTGCTGCTGTACACGATCGACCTGATGACCAGCGCCGGCGACGTGCCGCGCGGTGTGCAGGTGGCCGGCATCGACGTCGGCGACCTGTCCTACGCCGAGGCCGAAGCCAAGCTGCACAGCGAACTCCAGCCCCGGCTGACCCGTCCGGTGGCGATCCACGCCGGCGACGTCACCGGCACGCTCGTGCCCGCGGATTCGGGCCTCGGCCTCGACTGGCCGGGCACGCTCGCCCAGGCCGGGCACCAGCCGTGGAGCCCGGTCACGCGGCTGCTGTCGTTCTTCACCACCCGCGAGGTGGGCGTCGTGACGCGCAGCGACCAGCTCGAGGTGACCGACGCGGTGCAGCAGCTCGCCGGGAAGCAGCTCAACCATCCGCTGGTCGAGGGCAGCATCGGGTTCACGCCGAAGGAGTCGGACGGCGTCACCGCCTATGCGGTCGAACCGCGCCAGGGCCAGGAGCTGGCGGACGTCCCGGCCGCGGTGCAAACCGTGGTGGCGGATTGGCTTTCGCCGCGCGGGGTCACGCTGAAGATGGCCGTGACCCCGGCCAAGACCACCTCTGCCGACGTACACCGCTTGCTGGACACCGTGGTCGCGCCCGCGGTCGCCGCGCCGGTCGTGCTGCACGGACAGGGCAAGGACACCACACTGCAGCCGTCGGCGATCGCGTCGTCGTTCCAGTTCCAGCCGAACGGCGGCGGCGGTCTCGAACTGCGGATCGATCAGGAGAAACTGCGCAAGGCCGTCCAGCCGGACCTGGCGTCCACCGAGGCGAACGGCAAGGACGCGCAGATCAGCCTCGACTCCGGCGTCCCGACCGTCACGCCGTCGGAAGACGGACGAAAGATCAACTGGGCCAACACTTTCAAGTCCCTCGCCGACGTGCTCGCGAAGCCGTCCGGCCGCGATCTGCCGGTCGCCTACGACCAGAAGCACCCGAACTTGACCACCGACGGCGCGAACGCGCTGGGCGTCAAGGAGGTCATCGGCGAGTACACCACCGGCGGGCTCAGCGGCCCGGCCGCGGACAACGTCGCCACGCTCGCCGGACGCATCAACGGCGCCCTCGTGAAACCGGGAGAATCGTTCAGCCTCAACGACTATCGAGGCGGCGGTTACGCGTCCGCGCCGGTCGACGAGGACGGCACCGGTCCGGCGGTAACGGGCGGCGGGCTGTCGCAGCTCTCGTCCACTCTGTACAACGCCGCTTACCTGGCCGGCCTCGGCGACGGCGGGCACGCGGCGCATGACCACTTCATCAACCGCTACCCAGCGGCCCGCGACGCGGTGGCGGTGGACAGTTCCGGCAACGCCGTGGACCTCAAGCTGGCCAACAACGATCCGACCGGATTCGCGATCCAGGCGAGCGCCAGCGGCGGGTCGGTGACGGTGAAGATCTGGGGTACCAAGCACTTCCGCGTCGAAGGCCGCAGCGGAGCGCCGTCGAACCAGGTGCCGCCGACGGTGCAGCTCGGCCCTGGTCCCGACGGCCAGTGTCACGCCTCGCCGGGCGCGTCCGGGTTCACCGTCAGCGACACCCGGGTGTTCTACGACCTGGCCAGCGGCGGCGAGGTCCGCGAGGAAAGCCGCAGCACGACGTACTCGCCGCAGCCGATCGTCATTTGCTGAGCCGCGCCGGGGCCTTCGACCGCCACGATTCGGTGAGCAGTTCCCGCAGCTGCTGCGGATCGACGCGGTCGAGGTCCACGAGGATCGAGCCGTGGCCGTCGTAGTGCGGCGTGGTGAAGAAGGCCGGATCGCCTGAGGCGAGCAGCGCGGCCTTCTCGTCGAGACCGACGAACAGCACCAGGCCGCCCTCCGCCTCGGTGCGCAGCCGCGCGTAACCCTTGCCCGCCACCTTCAGCGCGGGCGTGCGGTACCAGGTCGCCACCTCGGTCTCGGCCAACTCCTCCTGTGCCCACGCGGTCACGTCGTCCCAGGTCATCGTCATGCCGACCATCCTCCCCCGCCGGTTCACCCCTGTCTTGGAGAAACGAGAGCTGAAAAGCCGTGAAGGACTCCTTGAGGGAATCAGATTCCCTCAAGGAGTCCTTCACGGACCTTGCTTACGGAGTCGCGGTGATCCGGTCCGCGGGCGGCGGAGCGATGCCCGGGTGCGCGCCGAGGTAGGCGATGAACGCGTCCAGGTCCACGGGCCCGCCCGCCAGGTCGGTGCCCTTCTTGAACTCGGTGAACCCGTCCCCGCCGGCGGCGAGGAAGTTGTTCACCGACACCCGGTACTTGGCCGCCGGGTCGATCGCCGTGCCGTTGACCGTGATGTTCGAAACCCGCGAGCCGACCGGAGCGGCCGCCGAGTACGTGTAGTGCAGCGACTTCGAAATCTGCAGGATCTTGGTGCCGCCGGGCTGGCCCCACTGCTGTTCCAGCACGTTCTTCAGGTTCGCGCCGGTGAGCGTGATCGTCTGCATGATGTTCGAGAACGGCTGCACGGTGAACGCCTCGCCGTAGGTGACGACGCCGTCGCCCTCACCGGCGGACGACGACTTGTACGTCAGGTCGGCGCGGATGCCGCCCGGGTTCGTCATCGCGATCACGGCGTTGTTGGACTTGGTCCCTTCGAGCTGCGCGTCGGCGATCACGTCGCCGAGCGGCGATTCGCCGGACGGTCCGCCCGCCGCGGGCAGGTCCGCGGTGATGGTGCCGACCTGCTTGTTCGCGATCGGCGCGGCCTTCGTCTTGGCCTCGTCGACGAGCTTCGTCACGGCCGGGTCCGGCGTGACGTCGCGGGTGACGATCTCGTTGTGCGCCTTGGTCTGCGACCGGACGACGTCGCGCGTGCGGCGGTCGATCTTCAGGTCCACCACCGACAGCAACCGGCCGAACGACGCGCCCTGGATCACCGGTCGCGGCTGCCCGGCCGGGTCGTTGACGACGCAGTTGTACTGCTGGTGGCTGTGCGCGGTGAAGATCGCGTCGACCTTCGGCGTCACGTTCTTCGCGATGGTTCCGGCTTCGCCGTCCGGCTGGACCTTGCAGTCGTTCGGACCCGCGCCGGGCAGCGCCTCGTCGCCCTGGTGCAGCAGCACGACCTGGGCCTTCACGCCGAGCCGGTCGAGGATGTTCGCGGTGCGGTTGATCGCCTCGACCTCGTCGCCGAACTTGAGGCCCTTGATGGCTTCCGGCGTCACGACCGACGGGAGGTCCTTGAGCGTCGCGCCGATGACGCCGACCGGAACGCCGCCGGAGTACTGGATGCTGAACGGCAGCAGCGCGGGCAGCCCGTTGTCGAAGTACACATTGGACCCGAGCAGCGGGAAGCGCGCGCCGTCGTAGCTTTTGCGGAACTGGCAGCCGTCGGTCTTGTTGCAGCCGCCGAACTGCATGCGCAGCAGTTCCTGGTAGCCCTCGTCGAACTCGTGGTTGCCCACCACGGACGCCTTCACGCCGAGTTCGTTGAGGAAGTCCATGGTCGGTTCGTCGTGGAACAGCGCCGAGATCACCGGCGACGCCCCGATGTTGTCGCCCGAGGACAGCACCATCGAATTGCGCACCTGCGCTTCGAGCTGCTTGACGTGCGTCGCGAGGTAGGCCGCGCCGCCCGCGTCCACCTTGGACCCGTCCGGCAGCGTGATCCGGCCGCTCGATCCGGACGGCGGTTCGAGGTTCCCGTGCAGGTCGTTGAACGCGATGATCCGGACGTCGGCGGTCTGTGCGGCCTCGGCGGGCGCGCTCGTGACGGCCACGGTGGCCAGTGCGGCCGCGGCGGTGGCCGCGAGCCGGGTGAAGAGCTTCATGTTTCCTCCGGTGTTCGCGCCCGCCTGACCCCTGATGCGGACGCCCGGCGAAGCAGTCTGCCCAAATCGGACGGTCCTGACCAGGGCAGAACGGCCGGTGCCGGATGAAAGTTTCGGTAACGTTCGGTCCGCTCCCGCCGATCTGTGCGTTGGGTGCGGAGGGGGACAAATGGAACTAAAGCTCGTCGTGCTGGTGCTCGGCGTGGTCCTGTTGCTGATCGCGGGCACCGTCTTCGCGGCCTGGCGCTCGGAGCGGGCGGAACGGGACGACGAACCGCCTTCGAGCGAGCGCTGACCGATCGGTCGGCGGGCACTCGGCCATCTGGCCGATCCCCGCCCCGGTGCCTCGGGCTCTTCGACCGAAGTGCGCGCGCGGGAAGATCCATAGCGTTCTGGGTATGACGAACGCACAGGTCACCGCCCTGCAGTACGGGTTCATCGGGTTCCTCGCCGTGTGGGCGACGATCCTGATCCCGCAGCTCGTACTCCAGTTCGCGCGCCACGGCCGGCTGCGGCTGCGCAGCCTGGTGACCACCGCGGCGGTCGTCTTCTACGCGTGCATGGCGCTGGCGGTCGTCTTCCTGCCGCTGCCCGGCCCGAACAGCCGCCGGCTGGAGCAGACCGTGCAGCTGGAGCCGTTCCAGTGGATCGCGGACATCCACACCGAGCTGGTGAAGTACGGGCTGTCGGCGGCGGACTGGTTCACCACGCAGACGTTCCAGCAGGCCGCGATGAACGTGCTCTTGTTCGTCCCGCTCGGGTTCTTCGCCCGGGTGCTGTGGCGGCGCGGCCTGGTCGGCTCGGTGGCGATCGGCTTCGCGGCCTCACTGGCCGTCGAGATCACCCAGCTCACGGCGAACTTCGGGACCGCGCCGTTCGTCTACCGGATCTTCGACGTCGACGACCTCATGACCAACACCGTCGGGGCCGGGTTCGGCTGGCTGGCCGGGGCGCTGCTGCTCGCTCTCCGGCCGATCTCTTCAACCCTCCGCGTGGAGCCTGCCCGGAGCGAGCGGATCGACCTCGCCAAGACGCGCTAACCGGGCTCGTCTCGCGATCGCGGCTTGGCGCGCCGCGCGGCGGTCTTCCAGGATCACGATCAGCGAGGCTATGGCGATGATCAGTGCTACTAGGCCGAGCACTAGCCACAGTTGCATGTGCTCTCCTCATCGACGCCGTTGTGCGAGAGATCACACAGGCTACCGATCGGGGCGGCGGGTTGGCTACCCCGCGCCGGGAGATCGTGCGGAGAACCAGTCCCGCTCAGCGGTTAGCCAGCGATCGAACCTCAGCCCGGCCTCATCGAGGGCGGGTTCGAGAGGGAAGTTCTCGCAGGTGAAGGGCTGTTTCCAGGTCCGGTCGCCGAGGGCGTAGCGGACGGTGGCGGAGAGCCGGTCGCCCTCCCGGCGGACGCCTTCGAGGGCGATGCGCACGTCGCCCAGCTGTCCGCCGGCTCCATTGGCGACCTGGTCGAACCAGGCGGGCGGATGCCATTCGACCAGCAGCTGTCCGCCAGGCGCCAGATGCCGGCGCGCCGCCGCCAGCAGCGCCTGCCGGTCCGGTCCGTTGACCAGATGACTGCCGAGCACGACGACCGGGAACCGCCGCTCCAGCCGCAGCTCGTCGATCCGCGCGCAGACGGTCTCGGCGCCTCGGATATGCGCGAGCATCTCCGCCGATTCATCGACCGCGACCACCGGATGCCCCAGTGCGAGCAGCGGATGCGTCACGCGCCCTGATCCGCAGCCGAGTTCCAGCACCGCGGCACCCGCCGGGACCGCGCCGTGAATCACCTCCGGCTCACCGGCGGAAGGCAGCTCCAGATAGAGATCGACCGGGCAGCCGTCAGGCGTCACGCTCACGCCTCCCAGCGTGCCGGAAACTGACCCCATGCCCGCGAAACCCACCAAGGCCGAACAAGCCGCCGCGCACGGGGTCACCATCCCGGACGTCCTGGCCCCCAACCTGAACGTGCTCTTCTGCGGCATCAACCCCGGCCTCTACTCCGGCGCGCTCGGCCTCCACTTCGCCCGCCCCGGCAACCGCTTCTGGCCCGCCCTTCACGCCAGCGGCTTCACCCCTCGCCGGCTGGACCCGAGCGAACAGGACCAGCTCCTCGACCTGGGCCTGGGCATCACCAACGTCGTGGCCCGGACCACCGCCCGCGCCGACGAGTTGTCCGACGACGAACTCCGCGAAGGCGGCGAAATCCTCGCCAAGAAGGTCAAGAAGTACCGCCCGCGCTGGCTGGCAGTGGTCGGAATCACCGCCTACCGCGTCGCGTTCGGGGATCGGCGGGCCGCCGTCGGGCCGCAATATCGGACAATTGGGACAACGGAGGTCTGGCTGCTGCCCAATCCGAGCGGCTTGAACGCGCACTGGACCCCGAAAACCCTCGCCGAGGAGTTCGGTCGGCTGCGCGCACGGGCGGTCATCGGAGATTCACCCGAGCAGTTAAACCCTCAGTAGAGCTAACCCACTTGGGCGGACCCGCGCTGCGCCGTCCTCCCGCATTTCGGGGCCGCTTTTCTACTGAGAGTTTGCTGCGACCAGCCGTTACGGCCATGAGGGGGAAACCGCGTCACAAGCCGCTCTCGGCGGAGTCGAACCAGGGACAAGGTGTCGTTCCCGGCCGGTTCCGGCAGGGGGGACCGGCGGGCACGCCGAGGGGGCGTGCCGGTCACCGGGAGCGACCTCGAGGACGGAGGCCCGAGATGCGTGGCATCGAGCCCCACCGAACGCCCATGTCGGCCGGTCAGCCAGCCGGCGGTCGAAGCCTGGGAGTCGCAGTGGTCGACCCCATCCCGATTTTCCGCGAGGGCATCGCGGCGATGGTGCACCGCACGCTGGGCCTGCACTGGTCCGGCCAGGCGGCGAGCCACCACGCGGCGATGCAGTTGTGCGAGCAGGTCCGTCCGGACGTCGTGATCCTCGACTCCGCGCTCGACCCCAACTGCCATCTCGCGAAACTGCTCAACGCGGGCGACCCGGCACTCGTGCTGGTCACCCTCGTGCGCGACACCAACCGCACCCAGCAGTACCTCGCCGCGGCCATCGGCGCTGGTGCGCACGCCATCGTGCCGCGCGCGGTCGATTCCCGGCGGCTCGCCGAGGCGGTCCGGCGCGCGCATCACGACCGGCGCTACATCGACCCGGCATTGTCCGCGCTCACCGCGCGGCCCAAGCGCGAACCGTCGCCAAGAGCCGCTCCGGTGGACGGGCACCTCGTGCAGCCCAAGGGCGCCATGCCGCTTTCGCGGCGCGAGTACCAGGTTTTGCAGCTTGTCGCCGAAGGGCTGGAGAACTCCGGAATCGCGAAGCTGCTTTTCCTGTCCGTGGAAACCGTGCGGACCCACGTGAAGAGCATTCTGCGCAAGCTTTCCGCTCGCGACCGGACACACGCGGTGACCATCGCGTTCCGCAGCGGCATCCTCGTCCCCCAGCTTGACGACAGCGCCGGTCCCCCGGCTGTGCAGGAGGCCGTGGCGCGCAGCACGCGGTGAGGCGGACCCCTGGTCGACCCGTCATTCCGAGCGAATTGCCACCCCTGGAAGGGCGGATTCGCTTGCTCTGGTTACTCGTAGGTAATATCCTGATGTTACCGGCGAGTAAGGGAACCAGTGCCCGGCCGGAAAGCCGAACACGACACGGAGTGACGACATGGGCCACTACAAGAGCAACGTCCGAGACCTGGAGTTCAACCTCTTCGAGGTACTCGGCGTGCAGGAACGGCTCGGCAAGGGCGTGCTCGCCGAATCGGACGAGGAGACCGCCCGCGGCGTCTTGTCCGAGCTGAACAAGCTCGCCACCGGCCCGCTCGCCGAGTCCTACGCCGACGCGGACCGCAACCCGCCGGTGTACGACCCCAAGACGTTCAGCGTGACGATCCCCGAGTCGTTCAAGAAGAGCTACAAGGCGCTCATGGACGGCGAGTGGTGGCGTCTTGGCCTCACCAACGACCTGGGCGGCTTCGGCCTGCCCCCGACGGTGCAGTGGGCCGCTGCCGAGCTGATCCTCGGCGCGAACGCCCCGCTGTTCATGTACCTGGCGGGCCCGAACTTCGCCATGATCGTGGACAAGAACGGCACCGAAGAGCAGAAGCACTGGGCTCAGCTGATGATCGACCGCGGCTGGGGCGCGACCATGGTGCTCACCGAGCCGGACGCCGGTTCGGACGTGGGCGCGGGCCGCACCAAGGCGGTCAAGCAGGAGGACGGCTCCTGGCACATCGACGGCGTGAAGCGGTTCATCACCTCGGCCGAGAACGACATGGTCGAGAACATCATGCACCTGGTGCTGGCCCGTCCCGAGGGTCCCGGCATCGAGACCAAGCCGGGCACCAAGGGCCTGTCGCTGTTCCTGGTCCCGAAGTTCCACTTCGACTCGAAGACCGGCGAGCTCGGCGAGCGCAACGGCGCCTACGTCACCAACATCGAGCACAAGATGGGCATCAAGGTGTCCACCACGTGCGAGCTGACCTTCGGCCAGCACGGCACCCCGGCCAAGGGCTGGCTGCTCGGCGAGGTGCACGACGGCATCGCGCAGATGTTCCAGGTCATCGAGTACGCCCGGATGATGGTCGGCACCAAGGCGATCGCCACGCTGTCCACCGGTTACCTGAACGCGCTGGAGTACGCCAAGGAGCGCGTGCAGGGCGCTGACCTGCCGAACATGCTGAACAAGGCCGCGCCGCGCGTCACGATCACGCACCACCCCGACGTGCGTCGTTCGCTGATGCTGCAGAAGGCGTACGCCGAGGGCCTGCGCGCGATCTACCTGTACACCGCGTCCTTCCAGGACCAGCTGTGGACCGGCGAAGGTGACGAAGCAGCCCTGAAGCTCGCACACGGCATCAACGACCTGCTGCTGCCGATCGTCAAGGGTGTCGGTTCCGAGCGCGCCACTGAGCAGCTCGTGCAGTCGCTGCAGACCCTTGGTGGTTCGGGCTTCCTGCAGGACTACCCGATCGAGCAGTACATCCGCGACGCGAAGATCGACTCGCTGTACGAGGGCACCACGGCCATCCAGTCGCTGGACTTCTTCTTCCGGAAGATCGTCCGCGACAAGGGGCAGGCGCTCGCGTTCGTCGCAGGCGAGATCACCAAGTTCATCGAGTCTGAGGCGGGCAACGGCCGGCTCAAGAACGAGCGCGCGCTGCTCAAGCAGGCGCTCGAGGACACCCAGGCCATGCTGGGCTCGCTGATCGGCTACCTGACCTCGTCGCAGGAAGACCCGCAGAACATCAACAAGGTCGGCCAGCACACCGTGCGGCTGCTGATGTCGGTCGGCGACCTGCTGGTCGGCTGGAAGCTGCTGCAGGGCGCCGAGGTCGCGCTGGCCAAGCTCGACAACGGCGCGTCGGCCAAGGACAAGCCGTTCTACGAGGGCAAGCTGGCGGTGGCGTCGTTCTTCGCGAAGAGCGTGCTGCCGGAGCTGACCTCGCGGCGCGCGATCGTCGAGGCCGCGGACAACGCGCTGATGGAGATCGACGAAGCCGCTTTCTGATCGCACTGGCTGGAAAAATGCCCCGGTCCGCACCCGGACCGGGGCATTTTTCGTGCTTCCAGTGGCGGTGGCCGAAGGTGGGCGGTAAGCCGGGTTTGGCGCCTCGGGTTCCGGGATAAACCGGTCGGGCCCGATCCTCTCGGCAGAAGGAGTTCGCCATGGCGGTTTCCGGCATCATCAGCGCGGTCGTGATCGGCCTGATCCTCGGCCTGCTCGGCAAGCTGGTCGCACCTGGCAAGCAAGCGATCCCGATCTGGCTGACGATCCTGGTCGGCATCGTCGCCGCGTTCGTCGGCACCGCCATCGCGCGCGGGCTCGGCTACGCGGACACCAAGGGCATCGACTGGCTGGAGATCATCACCCAGGTCGTGCTCGCCGCGATCGGCGTGACGCTGGCCGCGAGCCTGTGGGGCAAGCGGCAGGTCAAGAGCTAGCTCAGTCGTTCAGCTCCGGCTCGAGCAGGCTCATCAGGTACATGTCGTGGTACTGGCCGTCGGGCCCGCGATGGCATTCGCGGTGCCTGCCGTCCTCCACGAACCCGACCTTGCGGTAGACGTGCCGCGCGCGCTCGTTCTCGGCGACCACCCAGAGCGCGATCAGGTGCAGCCGCATCACGTTGAATCCGTAGCGGCACATGAGTTTCAGCGCCTCGGTGCCGTATCCGCCGTCCCAGTGGTCGGTCTCGCCGATGTAGATGTCCAGCTCGGCGCGGCCGATCTCTGGGCGCGCGTCGCGCAAATCGACGACGCCGATCAGCTTGCCCGCTTCGATCGATTCGATGCCCAGCACGACGTTCTCGTAGGTATTCACCGGGCGGTCCTCGCCCCGTTTGCGCAACTGGGCGAGCGAACGCGGGTAATCGCCGGTCATGTACTGGCCGACCGCGGGGTCGTGAATCCACCGATAGATCGACTCGGCGTCCGACGGTTCGATCGCCCGCAGCCGCACTAGCTTCCCCGTGAGCATCTGGCCCCTTATTCTCGTTTAAGCACAAGGAAATCCGTGACGCCGACCAGTCCAAGGAACTGCCGCACCCCGGGCGGCATCGGCCGGCGCGATTCATCATGCACGAGTTTCGGATCACGCACGCGGTATTTACGGCCGCGCGTGAGCACCTCCGCCTCGCCCGCCGCGCGGACGTTGCGGACCCAATCGGCATCGGGCCCGTAGGTGAGCGCGACGACGAATCCGTCGTCGGTGCGGAAGATGTTCAGCGGGGTGCGGAACTCGCGGCCGGACTTGCGTCCGCGGTGCACGACCACCCCGAATCCGGGCAGCTTGTCGGCGAAGGGTTTCGTGACCCGGTTGGTGACCACGCGGTTGAACCGGGCGAGACGTTCGGGCAGCACCATGCCGCCAAGCCTAATCCAACGAGTGTGGAATTTCCTGCCGGAGACGCGCTGTGCACCGGGGCGGGCGGGTCTGGTGGGATGGGCCCGCAGCCGAACGCGAGGTGGGGAGCGGGTATGTCGCAAGACTGGCCGATGGGGCAGGAACCGCATGCGGCGGTGCTCGTCGCGCAAGGCCTGATCGAGCATCCGGAAAACCTGGATCACGTGCTCCTCGACGACGAGGAAGGCTGGTTCGTCAGCGACGGTTCGGAGTTCGGCGACGACCCGGAACTCGACGGGGAGCAGTTCGCCACGGTGTGCCTGCACGACGTCGTGGAGCTGTTGCCGCAGCTGCGAGCGCTGGCCAAGCTGCCTGCCGGGATGGGCGCGGAGTGGGATGCGGGCAACGGGACCTGGGTGCTGATTTCGCCGCTCGTTCCGAGCGATGACGACGAAGCGCGCGCGTACCGAGAGGCCCGTGCCGCGGCTTGGCCGCATGCCGGGTCGCCGATGGACGAGGTGAACCTCAGCCTGGGGTTGATGGAGATCAGCACGGCGGCGGACGCTCCGGCCCGCGGCGTGCGTTACGTCAGCCGGGAAGAGGACGGCACGTGGATGTTCGTCGGCTTCGAGGTGCCCGACCCGGACGAGCAGACCGAGGTCGAGGTTGACACCCTGGAGCTCGGGCACGTGGCGGAGCTGTACCCGGACGTGGTCGAGCTGCTGGACGCGGAGCCGGGCGAGGTGTTCTTCCGCGAGGCGCCGGATGCCGAGTGGTTGCAGGTAATCAACGACGGGGAGTGAACATGTCCGAGGAATGGCCGCTGCGACAGGACCCGGCATCCCCGGTGATCATCGCGCACGAACTGGTGGAGCACCCGGAGAAACTGGCCTTCGTCGTCCTCGACGATGACGACGACTGGTTCATCAGCGACGGGGCCGAGTTCGAAGAGGACATGGAGGTCAACCGCCAGCTGTTCGGCGCGATGGTCCTGCGCGAGGCGGTGGCGCTGCTGCCGCACCTGGTCGCGCTGGCCGACGTGCCGGCCGGGATGGCCGCGGACTGGGACCCGGAACGCCTCACCTGGCTGCTCAGCTCAGTGTCGGATTCCGATGACCTGGACGAGGATCTCGCGCACCGCGACGCCCGCATCGCCGCCTGGACGCACCCCGGTTCGCCGCTGGAAGAAGTCCAGCTGAGTACCGGATTGACCGAAATCGGCACCACCGCCGCAGCGCCATCACGGGCGGTCCGCCAGGTCGTCCGAGAGCAGGACGGCACGTGGCTGTTCGTCGGCTTCGAGGTCCCCGAGGCGGAGGATTTCGAGGTGGAGGGCCTGGAACTGGAGCACGTCGTGCAGCTGTACCCGGACGTCGTGTCGACCTTGCTCGCCGCGCCGGGCCAGGTATTCGACCGCGCCGAGCCCGGTGCGCCGTGGGAATTGGTGGAGGGCTGAGGGTCCTTGACGGTCCTATGTGGACCGTCTGAAATCGCAGACGCTTTCCGGCAGTCGTCGGTTGGGCGGTCCCGGCCGGATCGGTTCTACTGTGCCGACCCGCTCGCGCGCCGATGCGCTCGCGGGCCGCCGAATTCGGGAGGTTCCGTCGATGACGACGAAGTCCGGGGATGGTTTGAGCCGCCGCTTGAACGGCAGGCACATCCGCTTCATCGCCTTGGGCTCGGCGATCGGCACCGGATTGTTCTACGGCTCCTCGGACACGATCGCCAAAGCGGGCCCGTCAGTGCTGATCGCGTATCTCATCGGCGGCGCGGCGATTTTCTTCGTCCTGCGGGCTTTGGGCGAGATGGCCGTCAACGATCCAGCGCCCGGTTCGTTCGGCGAATACGCGCGGAAACACCTGGGCCCGCTGGCCGGCTTCCTGACCGGCTGGACATATGCGTTCGAGATGGTGATCGTCTGCGTCGCCGATGTGACGGCTTTGGCTGTGTATATGGGATTCTGGTTCCCCGATGTGCCACGGTGGATCTGGGTAGTGCTGACGATCCTGGTCATCGCCGCGGCGAACCTGGTCAGCGTGCGGGTTTACGGTGAACTGGAATTCTGGTTCACCCTGGTCAAGGTAGTCGCGATCGTCGCCATGATCCTCGGCGGCGCGGCAATCCTGATCTTCGGTCTCGGTGCTCATTCCGGCAGCGTCACCAACCTGTGGTCCCACGGCGGCTGGTTCCCCAATGGCATCGGCGGTTTCATCGCTTCGTTCGCCTTGGTGATGTTCGCCTTCGGCGGCACTGAAATCCTGGGCCTCACCGCAGCCGAGTCGGAAGACCCGCGCACCGCCATGCCGAAGGCCGTCAACACGGTTCCCGTCCGGGTCTTGCTTTTCTACGTGGCGACCCTGGCGATCATCATGATGCTGAACCCGTGGAACACGATCAGCACCTCCGGGAGTCCTTTCGTCCAGATCTTCGCCGGTCTTGGTTTGCACTCCGCCGCAACGGTTCTGAACATCGTCGTGGTGACGGCGGCGTTGTCCGCGATCAACAGCGACATCTTCGGCGCCGGCCGGATGATCTACGGCCTGGCTCAACGCGGCCAAGCCCCCGCGGTGATGGCCCGGGTGACGCGCAACGGCATCCCGTGGATGACCGTCCTGGTCGTTGCTGCCGCTTTGAGCCTGGCTGTGGTTCTGAACTATCTGTTGCCGGACAGCGCTTTCCTGCTGATCGCGTCGGTGGGCACGTTCGCGACGGTGTGGGTTTGGTTCATGATCCTGCTGACGCACTACCGCGCCCGCCGCCGCCTGTCTCCCTCGGATTCGGCCGCCCGGGAGTTCCCGGTGCCGTTCTGGCCGGTGGGTCAGGTTTTGACGATGGTGTTCATGGTGTTCATCTTCGTGGTGATGGCGTTTGCTGAGGATACCCGCCTGGCACTGGTGGTCGGAGTGGTGTGGCTGGCGGTGTTGTGCGGGTTGTTTTGGTTCCACCGCAGGGCAACGGCTTCATCGGAGACAGATGCGATGACCGATGCGCCGCGCAGTTGACCCTGGTAAATGTCCATAGTGGACTATTGAGCTTTCCGGGACAAGGAAGACACCGGTGGCATACTCAGCTTATGGGGATCGCCAAGGCGACCGGTCTCCGAGGCTCCGCAGGCATGTCCGGTCCTCCCCTCGGCTGCTCCTGTGGTTACTGCTGTACCTCGTACTCGCCTACGGGGCCCTGGCCGCGATCCTCGCCCTGACCGGTCAACTCGGTGCGTTCCTGCAATGGGTGGGCTACCCGGCATAGCCGCGGGCGGACTGTTCGGCGCACGGCTCCAGAGGCAGCGGTGACGCGCCGAGATGGGGAGCATGACGAGCCTCTCGTAGATCGTGATCTACGAGGAGAAACGTCCAGCCTGTTTCAAGCGACTTAATCGACATGGCAGGACGAAATCAGGCCGCCCAGTACCTCGTGGGAGGAGACGCGCGACTTCTTAAGACGTACCGAGGTCTGCTGCGGCGACTCGACGTCCTGGAACGTGGCGTCAGGGCTCACCTGGAGACATACCGAGTCTCCCAGGGGAAGAACAAGCTCAAGGCACCCCGCGTCGCAGAGGACAGACGTCTGGGTCTGCACGCGTTGGCTTGCAGCCTCATTAAGTCGTTTGAAAACCTGCCCGCACAAGTGTGGAAGCGAGACGAACTCCTGGTGCGGGCACAGGAGTGCCGTAAGAAGCTCAACGAATCACAGATCGCGCTCCCGTCCCTAAACAGCGTCAGCCCGGCACGGTTGCACCCCGGATCTGACTTGAACGCGGAGCGAATAAGCGGCCCGTCTCATGGCGAGGGCAGCCTTCCGCAGTCTGACCGCCAAAGCTCCCGGAGCGCGGATGGACGACGCGCTGGCAAAGGCAGGCGCCTGTACATCCGAATCGTCGGCGGTGGCCTGCCTACGCTCGGTCGGCGCTAACAGCCGAAGTCGTGACTGTGCAGGCTCCTCGCCCCTAATGGGACGCGAGATGAATAGGGCACAGGAAAACGAAGCCCCAGGTCTACAGTGGACAACCACTGACCTGGGGCTTTCGCAAGAGAGCGGATGACGGGAATCGAACCCGCGTATTCAGCTTGGGAAGCTGATGTTCTACCATTGAACTACATCCGCAGTACTCGGCCAGCATACACAACCACGGCACCCCCATGTCCAGCGGGCCACGCCTTGACGCCTCCGCCTCGAAGTGACAACACTTGTTGTCGACCCACGGAGGTGCGCGATGGACGACCCCGAGATGCCCCCCGAGATGTTCCGCCAAGGCGGGTTCCGGCTGGCTGCCCGAACGAGAGGCGCCACCGCCGACGATGGCCAGCTCAAGCGGCTCCGGACCTTCGCGCAGCAGGAAGACGCCCTAGCCGACGCAGTCGTCGAGTGGCTGCACCGCGAACCCCACAACCAGGCGAGAGTCGACCAAGCGCTCGCCGGGCAACAAGCCCCGCCCGAGCTAACAACCTTCATCGAGCATGTCGAGGCCACCCCGTACTGGGTCGATCACCAGCGGCTCGTCAGCGGCGCGAAGGCGATCACCCGCGCCGGGCTCCTCGGGCTCTTTCCGCTCGGCGACATGTCGCTCATGGGCGGCTACCTAGCCTCCCGAGCGACGAAATCCCTGGTCGGCACCGGCGAAATCGAGTACCGGGCGCCGCGGCGGCTGGTGGAGACCGCGGCGTGGTGGATTGACGTCACGACTCCGGGGGCGCTCGAGAAACACGGCACGGGATACCAGGCCGCGCTGCGGATCCGGCTGGTGCACGCGCACGTCCGGCGCGCGATGAACAACCGGCCCGACTGGGATTACGACCGGTGGGACCGGCCGGTCAATCAGGTCCAGACCGCGGGCACGCTCCTCCTCTTCTCGCTCGTCTACGTCTTCGGCACGCAGCTCCTCGGCCTCCGCTACACCGCCCGCGAGAAGGCCGACATCCTCCACCTCTGGCGCTACGTCGGCTGGCTGATGGGCGTCACCGACGAGCTGCTGCCCGCGGATGAGGACGACGCTTGGCGGTTGCTCTGGATGCTGGCCGCCACTGAATTCATCCCGGACGACGACTCCAAGCGGCTCGCCCGCGCCCTCGTCGATACGCACGCGGCGATCGGCGAGGGGCGCGGGGCCGCCGGCAAAGTCCTCGCGCAGGTGAACGTCGGCGTGCATTCCGCGATCAGCCGGCTCGTGCTCGGGCGGGACAACGCCGACTTCCTCGGGCTGCCGGACAACCCGGTCGCGCAGGCCGCGGTGCTCGCCGCCGCGGGGGTGAATTACGCGGCGGAGACGGTCCGCCAGCTTGTCCCCGGCGCGACTGCGCTGCAGGAAGCGCTGGGGGCGTTCGGGCGCCGGCGGTACCTCAAGCGGATGAACGCCGTCTTCGAGCGGAGGGGTGCCCCGGTGCCGCCTGCCCGCCCGATAGGCTGCATCCGTGCTGCTCAGTGACCGTGACCTCCGCAAAGAGCTCGACGCCGATCGTCTCGGCATCGACCCCTTCGACCCTGACATGGTCCAGCCGTCCAGCATCGACGTCCGGCTCGACCGTTACTTCCGGGTGTTCGACAACAGCAAGTACACCCACATCGACCCGCAGCTGCAGCAGGACGAGCTGACCTCGCTGGTCGAAAAAGAAGGCGACGAGCCGTTCGTGCTGCACCCGGGCGAGTTCGTGCTCGGGTCCACGTTCGAGCAGGTCCGGCTCGCCGACGACCTCGCCGGGCGGCTCGAGGGCAAGTCCTCGCTCGGGCGTCTCGGGCTGCTCACCCACTCCACCGCGGGCTTCATCGACCCCGGCTTCTCCGGGCACATCACACTCGAACTGTCGAACGTCGCGAACCTGCCGATCACGCTGTGGCCCGGGATGAAAATCGGCCAGCTGTGCATTTTCCGGCTGTCCAGCTCGGCGGAATTCCCGTACGGCTCCAGCGAAGCGGGCTCCCGCTACCAGGGGCAGCGCGGGCCGACGCCGAGCCGGGCGTACAAGAACTTCCACCGCGTCGACACTTGGCGCTAGGCCGCTTTCACCGGGGTCGCCCAGTCGATTTGGTGGTCCCACATGAACCGGTTCGGGTCGTCGGTGGCCGGTTTGCGCACGGCGCGCGAGATGAAGAAGTCTCGCAGCACCCGCCCGACTGGGCCAAGGGCTTTGGCGTCGCCGTTGCGTTTGCCTTGGGCCACAACGGCTTCCACTCGCTCGCGGCGCAAAGACTCGAAGGTGCTCAACGCGGCCGCCGGGTCGGAGACGTCGCGCAGGCACATCGCGAGCGTCACCGCGTCCTCGATCGCCATCGCCGCTCCTTGACCGGCCGCCGGTGACGTCGCGTGCGCGGCGTCGCCGATGAGGCCGATCCGGCCGCGGTGCCACACCGGGACCGTCGGGAAGTCATAGGTCGCCCACGGTTCGTAGATGTTTTCGCTGGCCTCGATGATCGCCTTGGCCGGAGTGCGGTCAGGACGGACCAGATTGAGCAGCCGCTTCCGCCAGGCGGTGCCGCGCATCGCGGCGAGGTCGGATTCCGTCGGCTCGCTGGCGTGCGGCACGTTCGCGAACCACCAGATCGCGCCGTCCGGAGCGAGCACGTGCGCGAAGAACGCCTTGCGGCCGAACACCATGTGCATGATGCCCGGCTCGTCGTCGAGATCGAGGCCGCGCGCGAAGCCGCCGGTGTTGAGCAGCGGTACGTATCGCGGAGACGGCGCGGAGGGATCGAGGATCCCGCGGACTGTCGACCGCAGCCCGTCGGCACCGATCAGCAGGTCGCCGTCGGCTTTCGTGCCGTCGGCGAAGGTCGCGGTGACGCCGTCCGCGGTCTGCTTGGCGTCGGTCAGGCGCTTGCCGAACTCCGTGGGCACGCCGCGTCTGACCGCTTCGTCGCGCAGCGCCACGTAGAGGTCGGAACGCAGCACGGTCTGGCTCACCGTGCCGTCCGGCAGCGGTCCGCCGAGCGGGAACTCGGAGAGCCGCCGGCCGTTGCCGAGCCCGAGCGACATCCGCGGCGTATCGAAGCCCAGGTCTTTGACCAGCGGTTTCAGTCCTAGCGGCGTCAGCGCGTCGAGACCGTTCACGGCGAGCGTCAGGAACGCGCCGACCCCCTCCGCGCTGCGGTCGTACGCCTCGTACAGCACCGGTTCGTGGCCCACCTCGTGCAGCGCGATCGCGGTGATCGCCCCCGCGATGCCCCCGCCCGCGATCAGAACTCGCGTCATGGTTCGCCCCTTCGAATATCTTAGAAAGTAATTCGTTCTGTCGAACTAAATAGTCGGCTAGACTCCCGGGCATGTCAAGCGAACGCGAGGATCTGGTCGCTGAGCTGCTGCTTCGCTCCCGGGTGCTGTCGACCGAGACGGTCATGTTCCACACCGCGCTCGCCGAGCAGAACGGGCTCTCGCCGGTCGAGAGCAAGGTCACCGACTACCTCGCCCGGCTCGGTCCGCTCACGCCGAAGGAGCTGGCCGAGTACGCCGGGCTCGCGCCCGCGTCCGTCACCGCGCTGGTCGACCGGCTCGAACGCAAGGGCGTCGTCAACCGGATGCCGCATCCGGACGACCGGCGGAAAGTCCTCGTCGGCATCAGCCAGGCGAACGTCGAGCGCGCCGCCCCGCTGTGGGACGACATCGTCGCGGCGATGAAATCGCTGGCGGCCGGCTACTCCGACGAGCAACTCCAAACGGTGATCGGCTTCCTCGATCAGGCAGCGGCGATCACCCACGAGTCAACCGTGCGTCTCACCCATCGCTCAGCGGAGTGAGGTAATCCCACTGCCGGGTAGGAAATCGCCGCGACGTCACCGGATGGTGGAAAACTTGCGCGCATGGTTTCGGCCGGGAAACGTCTGCTCTTAGTCCTCGGCCTGACGGCCACTCTGCTGCCCCCGGCCGCGCCCGCGACCGCGGTGCCCGCCCGGCCGGCGCAGGATCTGCAGGTCACGGCGGTCGCGGAACCGCATCGGGTGCACGCGGGCGACCAGGTGACGTTCACGGTGAGCGTGACGAACCCGGCCGCGACCCCGGTGTCCGATGTGGACGTCGTGGACGAGCAGAACCCGCAGTGCGGCAAGAAGATCGGTTCCCTGGCTCCAGGTGCCGCCACGCGCTATCACTGCACGTTCGCCGCGCCGGAGAAGGGTTTCGTCTCGACGGTCAAGGTGACTGGCGTGGGCTCCGGCGGGCAAGCGCTGTCGGCTTCGGCGGGCAGCAACGTCGATGTCCTCCGCCCGGCTGTGACGTTGAGTCAGCAGGTCGACAAACCGGCTTACCGCGCTGGCGATCAGGCGACCTTCACGCTCAAGACCGCCAACACCGGCGACGTTCCGCTGCACGACGTGACCATCAACGGCTCAGGGGTCCCCTCGTGCGCTCGCGCTGTCGGGTCTCTCGCGCCAGGACAATCGGTGGTGGGCACCTGTACGGCGACGGTTCCGCTGCCGGACGGAGCGAGCGCGACCGTGAAGGGGATCGACCCGCTCGGCAAGGTCGTCTCGTCGACAGTCGACGCGAAAGTCCCCCTCATCACGCCCGCGTTGTCCGTCTCGAAGGCGGCCGTCCCGCCCGTGGTGCACGGCGGGGACCAGGTCACCTGGACTGTCACCGTGAGCAATACCGGCGACAGTCCGCTCAATCCGGTCGACGTCACCGACGACACGAACCCGGCGTGCTCGCGGTCCTTCGGCGTGCTCACGCCCGGGACTCAGCAGACCTACTCCTGCACCGCGAAACCTGCGTCGACCACCACAAACACCATCACCGCTACGGGCACTGACGGCACCGGCCGACCGGTCACGGCCAAGTCCTCGGCCACTGTCACGGTGATCCACCCGGCCTTGGCGGTCACCGCGGCCGCGTCTCCCGCGCAGGTGCGCGAAGGGGACCGCGTCACCTTCGCGGTCACGGTGCGCAACCCTGGCGACGTGCCGCTCGACGACGTCGCGGTGGCGGACGACAGCGTGCCGGGTTGTGTGCGCAACTTCGGCACGATGGCTCCCAACGCGGTCGAGACGTACAAGTGCGAACAGTTAGCCCCGGCAGACGACGTGACCAATACCGTTGTCGTGACCGGCAAAGATCAGCTTGGAACGACACAGCGCGCAACCGCGGACGCGCGGGTCGACGTGGTCCACCCGACGCTGGAGGCCACTGTCGCGGCCGCGCCTTCGCAGGTGCGCGAGGGGGACCGTGTCACCTTCACCGTCACGGTAAGCAACACCGGTGACGCCGAGTTCCGTGACGTCACGGTGGCAGACGACCAGGTCGCGGAATGCGCACGCACTCTCGGAACCGTTTCCGCACAAGGCAAACAGACCTTCACCTGCACCACGGTCGCCGGAGCGCAAGGGTTTACGAACGACCTAGCCGTGACCGGCACGGACCCGACCGGCCGCCCGGTCACCGCCAAAGCCAGCGCAGCCTTCACCGTGCAGCACCCAGCGGTGACCCTGGCCGCGGCTGTCCAAGGTGGACCGTTCCGCGAAAACGACGCCGTCCCGGTGCACGTAATCGTGGCGAACACCGGTGACGTGCCGCTCACCGGGCTGGCGGTCAGCTCGATGGCCCGCGCCGAAGGCTGTACGCAGCAACACGATGACGCACTCGCCCCCGGAGCCAACTGGACGTTCGGCTGCGCCACCACCGCGCCGAGTACCGACGTGACCGAGGCACTGCAGGTCACCGCGAAACCGCCGGTCGGAGCACCGGTGACGGCGGCGACCGAGGCGGCGATCGACGTGATCCACCCGCTCATCACGCTCGCGCAAAGCGTGGCACCGGCGGTCGTGCACCCGGGCGAGCCAGCGACGTTCACTCTCACCGTGACCAACGCCGGCGACACCGAACTCCACGACACCCAGGTCGCCGACCCGGCCGTCCCGGAATGCGCAAAGCGGCTGGGAACCCTTGCCCCGCAAGCAAAGCAGACCTTCACCTGCGCTCATCCCGCGACCGACGACCTCACCAGCGACGCGACAGTGACCGGCACTGATCCGTCCGGCCGTCCGGTGACCGCGAACGCGAGCGCGCACGTCGACGTCATCCACCCCGCCGTCCAGATCACGCAGACGGTCGATCCGGCTCAGGTGCGCGAAGGGGACCAAGTCACCTTCACCGTCACCGTGCGCAACAGCGGAGACGTGCCGCTGACCAAGGTGTCCATTGTGGACCAAAACACCCCAGAGTGCGCCCGCGACTTCCCGACTCTGGCAGCAGGAGAAGAACAGCACTACACCTGCGCCACCAAGGCCGGTCACGACGGCTACTCCAACACCACCAAGGTGACCGCCGCAGACCCGCTCGGCGGCACCGTAACCGCCAGCGCGGACGCCGCGTTCACCGTGGTGCACCCGGGTTTGGCGGTGACGAAGACCGTCCACGGCGGCCCCTTCCGCGCAGGCGACCCGGTCACCTTCACCATCACGGTCACCAACACCGGCGACGCCCCGCTCACCGCCGTCAAGGTCGAAGACCAGGGCCCGTGCGCGAAAACCCTCGACACCCTCGCTCCGAAAGCGAACAAGACCTACGACTGCACCATCCCCGCCCCAGCCGACGACGCCGTCAGCACCGCGCACGTGACCGGCACCCCGCCGGTAGGCCAGCCGCTCACCGCGTCCGCCGACGCGCACATCGACGTCATCCACCCCGCGCTCACGGTGATGACCTCCGCGAACCCGACCGTCGCGCGGGCTGGCGACACCCTCACCGTGACAGTCGCCGTCACCAACACCGGCGACGTCCCGCTCACCGCGGTGACCAGCAACGATCCCGCCTGCCCGAAGAAGTTCGACCGCCTCGAACCCGGCGCCGCGCAGAGCTACCAGTGCACCGTGAAGGCCAAGCTGGACGACTTCGCCGTCGTCGCCACCCTGACCGGCGCGGACCCGACGAACCGCCCGGTCACCGCGTCCGGCTCGGCGAAGATCGACGTCATCCACCCGGAAATCGCGATCATGAAGGACGCCCAGCCGTACGAGGTGCGCCAGGGCGACAAGGTCACCTTCTCGCTGCTGGTCCGCAACGTCGGCGACGTCCCGCTGACCGCGGTGTCCGTTGTGGACGATCGCACCCCGGCCTGCGCGCACCAGATCCCGAGCCTGGCCCCGGATGCCCAAATCGAGTACCAGTGCACGATCACCGCGGGCGCGGCCGGCTTCACGAACACCGCGACGGTGACCGGCACCGACCCGACGCAGCGAACGGTGAGCGCCACCGGCCAGGCGTCGTTCAAGGTGAAGAAGCCCGCGTTCACCGTCGCCAAACACGCCGCCGGCAGCGCGTATCGAGCCGACGACTCGGTGCCGGTCGAGGTCGTGCTGACCAACACCGGCGACCAGCCGTTGCACGACGTCCGGGTGACGGACCCCGCCTGCGGGCACACCTTCGCCGAGCTGCCGATCGGCGGAACCCAGCGCTACCAGTGCGTCGCTCCGGCTACCGCCACCCCGACAACCGCGACCGCGGCCGCCCCGTGGGGTCCGCCCGTCACCGCGACCGGAAAGGCGGACTTCACGGTGCTGCGTCCGGCGCTGGACCTGCGGCGCGACTACCTGCAGCAGCCGATCCGTCCAGGTGACCCGGTGACGTACGTGAGCACCCTCCGCAACACCGGGGACGCGCCCTTGCACGACGTGACCGTTCGCGATGCCGACCCGGCGTGCTCGTTCACCGTCAATCAGCTGGCCCCTGGCGAACAGGTCACGCGCGCCTGCACGCTCTCGGCGCGCGCGGACGCGACCACGACGACCACCGCGACCGCGACGGACCAGACCGGCCGTCCGGTGACGAAGGAAGCCGTCACGACGACGAAGGTCAGCCGGTGATGAGGGAAAAAGAAAAGGCAGAAGAGAACTCGTCTCCCTGCCGTATTTAACTTATAACGCATCGGGGGACTTGCCGCAAGACCCGGGTGGTACCGCAGAATCTCCAGCCGAGAACGACCACAGACGGGGGAAACGAACGAATGGGCAGCTACGTGCTCGGGCTCCAGGAGATCGACCAGGAGCAGGTCGCGATCGTCGGAGGCAAGGGCGCGCACCTGGGCGAACTCGAGCGGATCGACGGGGTCCGCGTGCCGCCCGGCTTTTGCGTGACGACGGACGCGTTCGAGCGGATCATGGAGAACGCACCGGAACTGGCGAAGCCGCTGGAGCGGTTGTCGAACCTGAATCCGGACGACCGGGACGCGATCAGCGAAGGCAGCGCGGAGGTCCGGCAGGCGCTCGAAGCCGTCGCCATTCCGGACGATCTGGCGGCGGAGATCACCGACGCGCTGGTGGACGGCCGCGCCTACGCGGTCCGGTCGAGCGCGACCGCGGAAGACCTCCCGGGAGCCTCCTTCGCTGGTCAGCAGGACACCTACCTGAACGTCATCGGCGCGGAGGCGGTGCTGCGGCACGTCAGCCGGTGCTGGGCGTCGCTGTTCACCGAACGCGCGGTGACCTACCGGCTGCGCAATGGCTTTGACCACCGGAAAGTCCACATGGCCGTGGTCGTGCAGCAGATGGTTTTCCCGCAGGTGGCCGGGGTCGCCTTCACTGCCGACCCGGTGACGTCCAACCGGAAGATCGCCACCGTGGAGGCCAGCTTCGGCCTCGGCGAGGCGCTGGTGTCCGGCCTGGTCAACGCCGACAGCTACCAGGTGCGCGACGGCGCGATCATCGAGAAGGCGATCGCCGCCAAACAGCGCGCCATCCTGGCCGTCGAGGGCGGCGGCACCGAAGAGCAGCTGATCGCCGCGGACCAGCAGGAACAGGCCGCGCTGACCGACGAGCAGGTGCTTCGGCTCGTCGAACTCGGCCGCACGATCGAAGCGCATTTCGGCGGTCCGCAGGACATCGAATGGTGCCTGGCCGACGACGAGTTCCAGATCGTCCAAAGCCGCCCTATCACGACGTTGTTCCCGATCCCGGAGGCCAGCGACGAGGGCAACCACGTCTACGTTTCCGTCGGCCACCAGCAGATGATGACCGACGCGATGAAGCCGCTCGGCCTGTCGGTCTGGCAGTTGACGACCCCGCGGCCGATGGCCGAGGCGGGCGGACGGCTGTTCGCGGACGCCACCGCGCTGCTGACCGTGCCCAAGAGCCGCACCAGTTTCCTTGAGATGGCCGGGAAATCCGACCCGCTGATGGGCGACGCGCTGGCGACCGTCCTCTCCCGCGACGGCTTCATCCCGCTGGCCGAGGACGACGGACCCGGCCAGCCGGTCCCCGGTGCCGCACCGGCCACCATCGAGACCGATCCGGCCGTCGTCACCGAGTTGATCCAGCACAACGAGGCTTCGATCACCGAGCTGCGGCGCGAAATCGCGACGAAGTCCGGCAGCGAGCTGCTCGACTTCGTCTTCGAGGACTTCAAGGAACTGCGCCGGATTCTCTTCGATCCGCGCAGCCATGAGGTGTTCACCGCGGCGATGCAGGCTTCCTGGTGGCTCAATGACCACCTGCAGGACTGGCTCGGCGAGAAGAACGTCGCCGACACGCTCACCCAGTCAGTTCCGCACAACATCACCGCGGAGATGGGACTGGCGCTTCTCGACGTCGCGGACGTGCTGCGGACGCATCCCGAGGTCGTCGCGTTCCTGCAGGACGTGGAGGACAACGGCTTCCTTGAGGAGTTGCCCAAGCTGGCCGGCGGGGAGGAATCGCGCGCGGCGATCCAGGGGTACCTCGACAAGTACGGCATGCGCTGCGTCGGCGAGATCGACATTACCCGCCCGCGCTGGAGCGAACAGCCGGTCGCGCTGGTGCCGATGTTGTTGTCCAACATCAAAAACTTCGAGCCGGGAGCCGGACAGCGTCGCTTTGAACAAGGGCGGCGGGAAGCGTTGGACAAGGCACAGGAAGTGCTGGAACGCTTGCGCGCCTTGCCGGACGGCGAGGCGAAGGCCGAAGAAACCGAGCGCATGATCGAGCGCGTCCGGACGTTCACCGGATACCGCGAGTACCCGAAGTACGGCATGATCAGCCGCTATTTCGTGTACAAGCAGGCCTTGCTGGGCGAGGCCGCGCGGCTGGTACGGGCCGGGGTGCTCGACGAGCCGGAGGACGTCTTTTTCTTGCGGCTGCAGGAATTCCAGGAGGTCGTCCGGACTAACGAGGTAGACCGCGAGCTGATCCAGCAGCGCAAGGAAGCCTTCCGGTCCTACGAATCGCTGACGCCGCCCCGGGTCCTGACCTCCGACGGCGACGCGGTTTCCGGAAGCTACCGGCGCGACGATCTGCCCGAGGGCGCGCTGGTTGGCCTGCCGGTGTCCGCCGGGACCATCGAAGGACGCGCCCGCGTCATCCTGGACCTCGCCGACGCGGACCTCGAACCGGGCGACATCCTCGTCACGGCGTACACGGATCCGAGCTGGTCGCCGCTGTTCGTCGCGATCACCGGCCTGGTGACCGAGGTCGGCGGCCTGATGACGCACGGCGCGGTGATCGCGCGGGAGTACGGCTTGCCCGCGGTCGTCGGGGTCCAAGGCGCGACGCGGCTGCTCAAGGACGGCCAGCGGATCCGGGTCAACGGGACCGACGGGTACATCGAGGTTCTCGACGCTGGGTAGTGGGTCTCCGGCCGCTGCGCCATTTGGAGGTAACCATCGTAATCAGTTCGTGATAGTTTCCGCGGCTGTGTCCTCCATTAGTGTGCGCGTCCGGGTCGTGAGTGTGACTCTCAGTGTTCTCTTCGGGGGGCTCGGAGCGGCTGGCGGAACCTTCGCGCTGCGCTCCGGGCACCTCGAAACACTGAGCGTCGCTGTCCCGGAAACGCGCAACGACGGGCTGTCCGCAGGTGCGTTGCGGCCCTTCGCGGTGTCGCCGGCGTCCTCCACGTCGGCGACACCGAGCTCCAGCGCACCCGCGACCACGACGACCCCGTCGACGTCGGCCAAGCCCGCGCCGCCGCCTCCGCCCACCGAAGAGTCCAAAGAGGACACTCCGACGAGCAGCAGCGCGAAGCCGTCGCCGAAGCCGCGCAGCTCGCCGACGCTGGCCGGTCAGGTCATCAGCCTGGTCAACGACGAGCGGGGCAAGGCGGGCTGCGACCCGGTGACCGAGGAATCGCACCTCGACAAAGCCGCGCAGGGACACAGCGACGACATGTCCAACCGCGACTACTTTTCCCACGACACCCCGGAAGGCGACAGCTTCGCCGACCGCATCACCGCCGCCGGATACTCCAAGCCGGGCGCGGAGAACATCGCCAAGGGCGCGACCAGCGCGGACCAGGTGATGCAGATGTGGATGAACTCCAGCGGGCACCGCAAGAACATCCTCAACTGCTCGCTGACGAAACTGGGCGTCGGCGTCGCGACGGACGGCTGGTACTGGACGCAGGACTTCGGCTACTGAGTCGGCCGCGGCGGGAGGCCGTACCGGGCCAGCACGGTCGCGCGCAGCTTCGGATCCGTCCGCGGCACCGGTTCGATGAACACCTCCGCGACGTCCGGGAACCGCTCGCTCAGCTCGTCCGCCATCCGCACGCACGCGCGTTCCAGGTCGGCGGCGCCGAGAGCGTCGTCGAAGTCCACCCGGGCGCAGACCAGGACGTGGTCGGTGCCCATCAGCATGGTCTGCAGATCCACCAGCGCGTCGATCTCCGGCGCGTCCCCGAGGTGGTCCCGGATGCCGCGGACCAGGCGCGGATCCGCCTGACGGCCGACCAGCAGACCGCGGTTCGTGCTGCCGAGCAGGTACGCGACGCACGCCAGCAGCACGCCGATGAGGATCGACGCGATGCCGTCCCACACGTCCGAACCGGTCAGCTGGTGCAGCCCGATCCCGGCGAACGCGAGCAGCAGGCCGATCAGCGCGGCCGAGTCCTCGAACAGCACGGTCTTCGGGGCCGGATCGTCGATCATCCGCAGGTAGGCGAAGAACGGCCGCTGCTCGGCCTTCGCGTCGCGGCGGACCTGACGGACCGCCTGCGTCCAGGACACCGATTCGAGCGCGAACGCGATCGCCAGCACGATGTAGCCGACGATCGGTTTGGTCTGCTCCCCGCCTTCCCCGAAAACGGTGGCGAATCCTTCGTACAGCGCGAAAACCGCGCCGGACG
Source organism: Amycolatopsis albidoflavus (assembly GCF_039525725.1). Lineage (NCBI taxonomy): Bacteria > Bacillati > Actinomycetota > Actinomycetes > Pseudonocardiales > Pseudonocardiaceae > Amycolatopsis > Amycolatopsis albidoflavus. The sequence goes on along the minus strand of NZ_BAAAHV010000030.1, from coordinate 28,356 downwards.
CGAAGATGGATACCGCGGCCAGCAGCGACCAGAAGTACCGCTCCTTGCCGTATCCGAACGGATGGCGGCGATCGGCCGGTCGCTCCGACCGCTTCAACGCGGTGAGCAGCAGCACCTCGGTGATGGTGTCGGCGACCGAATGCGCGGCCTCCGACAGCATCGCGCCCGATCCGGTGACGATGCCCGCGACGAGCTTCAGCACCGCGATGGCCAGGTTCACCCCGCCGGCCAGAACCACGGTGAGAGTGCTTTCGCCGCCGCCCTCGGATTCGTCGCTCACCCGGGAAAGCCTAATGGCCCCAGACGAAAACGGCCCCTCCAGCGCGAGGCTGGAAGGGCCGTCTTCAGTGCTGACCGAGTCAGTCGTCGCCCTCGGGCAACGGCGTTCCGGTCGGCTTCTCGTCGGTCGGGACGTCCGGCTTGGCCGACAGCTCCGCGTCCGATTCGTCGAGCGACGGCGCGCCCGAGGCGACCAGCGCCGGCTCCGGCTTGCGCTTCACCGCGGTGAGCAGCAGCTGCGCGACGTCCACGACCTCGACCTTCTCGCTCGCCAGCCCGTCGCTCTGGCGCGAGGTGACGCCGTCGGTGAGCATCACGCGGCAGAACGGGCAGCCGGTGGCGATCTTCGACGGAGCGGTGCCGAGCGCCTCGTCCACGCGCTCGACGTTGATCCGCTTGCCGATCTTCTCTTCCATCCACATCCGCGCGCCGCCCGCGCCACAGCACATCGACCGGTCGCCGTGCCGCGGCATTTCGCGCAGCTGCGCACCGGACGCGCCGACGAGCTCGCGCGGAGCGTCGTAGACCTTGTTGTGCCGGCCCAGGTAGCAGGGGTCGTGGTAGGTGACGTCCTCGGCGACCGGCGCGACCGGCGTCAGGTGCTTCTCCCGCACCAGGCGGTTCAGCAGCTGCGTGTGGTGCACGACGTCGAACTGGCCGCCCAGCTCCGGGTACTCGTTGGCGAGGGTGTTGAAGCAGTGCGCACAGGTGACGACCACCTTGCGCGCCTTGCGTTCCCGGCCCTCGAACACCGAGTTCAGCACCTCGACGTTCTGCTGCGCCAGCATCTGGAACAGGAACTCGTTGCCCGCGCGGCGAGCCGGGTCACCGGTGCAGGACTCCTCCGAGCCGAGCACGGTGTACTTCACACCCGCGATGTGCAGCAGCTCGGCCACCGCGCGAGTGGTCTTCTTCGCGCGGTCCTCGAACGCGCCGGCGCAGCCGACCCAGAACAGGTACTCCGCGTCGCCCAGGTCGCCGTCGAACACCGGAACCTCGAAGTCGAGGTCCTCCGTCCACTGCAGACGGTCCTTGGCGTTCTGGCCCCACGGGTTGCCCTTGTTCTCCAGGTTCTTGAACATGCCGTTCAGCTCCGTGGGGAACGACGACTCGATCATCACCTGGTAGCGGCGCATGTCGACGATGTGGTCGACGTGCTCGATGTCCACCGGGCACTGCTCGACGCACGCACCGCAGGAGGTGCAGGACCACAGGACGTCCGGATCGATGACGCCGCCGTCATCGCCGACGAGCGCCTTCTGCGACTCAGCGATCGCGAGGACGTCAATGCCCGCGTACATGTTGTCGCCGGACAACCCAACTTCGTCGCCAGCCATGTCGCGCTTACCGCCCGCGAGCAGGTACGGCGCCTTCGCGTAGGCGTGATCGCGAAGCTGCGTGATGAGCAGCTTCGGCGACAGCGGCTTGCCGGTGTTCCACGCCGGGCACTGCGACTGGCAACGGCCGCATTCGGTGCAGGTGGAGAAGTCCAGCCAGCCCTTCCAGCTGAAGTCCTCGATCGCGCCGACGCCGAAGGTGTCCTCGTCCGGATCGGCTTCTTCGAGGTCGAGCACCTTGCCCTTGCTCATCATCGGCTTGACCGCGCCGAGCGCGACGCCGCCGTCGGCCTCGCGCTTGAAGTAGATGTTGAAGAACGCGCTGAACCGGTGCCAGGCGATGCCCATGGTCATCGTGCGGGCCACGACGATCAGCCAGACCGTCGCGCTCATCAGCTTGATGAAGGCGAACACCGAAACCAGCGCCGCGCTCGAAGGCAGCAGCTCGCTGAGCGGGTTCGAGACGAACGCGGCCCAGGTCGGCGTCTCGTGGACGTGCATCGCGGCCTTGCCGGCGCGCACGCCGATGATGCCGATGCCCTCGACGATCACCACGGCCTCGACGAAGTAGGCCCACTTGAAGTTCGAGCCCGCGAAGCGCGACAGCCGGTCGGCCCGGCGCGGGTGGTTCAGCTGCCGGATGATCGCGAGCGCGACGCCGCCGACGACCGTGCCGACGCCGAGCAGCTCCATCAGGAGGCTCCACAGCGACCAGTCCTCGAGGATCGGCCAGCCCCAGGTCGGGACGAACACCTCGCCGTAGGCCTCGAACAGCGCGAGCGACCCGATCAGGAAGCCCCACATGACGAGCCAGTGCCAGGGCGCTACCTGGCGGAACTTCGCCATGCGGGTGTGCGCCGCGAACTCCTTGACCAGGGTGATCATCCGCGGCACAAAGGGGCCGTTGCGCGTCGCGTCCGGCTGGCCGAGCTTGATCACCCGCACGAAGCGGGCAATGGTCGCGATGAACATTCCCCAGGCGACGATGCCCAGGAGGACGGAAATCCCCCCGAGCGTCAGCTGTACAGCGCCCATCGTCGGGTGCCTTTCGTCCGGTGTGGTGGTGCCGCCGCGCGAGCGCGCCGGTGCCGAGCAGGGTAACGCTTCTTACTGATGGGTAACCGGTCCGACGGTCCCAAGTCCCACCGATGTGGTGCACGCCTCGCTAGCAAGTGGGACGATCGTTCAGGTACTTTGTTTTGCTATGGGTGCTTACTTGTACCTCGCTTTGGCCATCGCCGCAGAAGTGACCGCCACTGTTTCGCTCAAGCTCTCCGAGGGTTTCTCGCGCCTGACGCCGTCGATCCTCGTGGTGGTCGGGTACGGCTTGGCGTTCTTCGCGCTGTCGCGGGTGCTGAAGCTTGGGCTGCCGATCGGGGTGGCCTACGCGATCTGGGCGGCGGCGGGCGTGGCGCTGGTCGCGCTGGTCGGCGTGCTGTTCTTGAAGGAACCGATCAACCTCGCGGTGATCTCCGGGCTGGTGCTCGTGGTCGGCGGGGTGGTGCTCATCGAGGTCGGGAGCCAGTCGTGAAAATCCAGACCGACGGCCGCAAGATCCGCGGCGAGAAGCGGCGCACGGAGATCATCGAAGCGACCCTGCGAGTGATCGAACGCGACGGCGTCGCAGGGGTCACGCACCGCACGGTCGCTTTGGAAGCCGGGGTGCCGACGACGTCCACGACCTATCACTTCTCCTCGCTGGACGACCTACTCGTGGCGACGCTCATCTCGTGCGCGCGCGACATGGCGACCGAGGTGTACTGGATGATCGACCGCGCCCGGTCGCGCGGCAGCCGAGGCGCCGAAGAAGTGGCCGGCCTGCTCGCCGAGGCGCTGGGTCCCCGCCGTGGTCGCACGATGGCGGAGTACGAGCTGTACCTGCTGGCCGCGCGCAAACCCGAACTGCGCCCGGCCGCGCGACGCTGGCTGGATGTCCTGACGTCGATGGTCCGGCACGACGACGAGGTCGCGTTCCGTGTGTTCCTCGCGGGCATCGACGGACTGCTGATCCAGGGACTGATCGACGACGAACCGCCGTCCGCGGAGGAGCTGCGCCCGGTGGTGGACTATCTCCTCAAACCCGCCTGAATTCGGTGGAGTTTCCGGGAAGCGGTCGGCTAGCTTGCCGGGCATGAGGGTCGTGGGTGAATACGAGGTCGACGACCGGCGGGAGCGGCTCGACCTCGACGTGCTGTGGGAATTCCTGTCCACCGAGGCCTATTGGGGCCGATGGCGGACGCGAGACCAGGTGGAAGCGGCGATCGCCGGATCGTGGCGGGTCGTCGGGGCCTACTCGCGCGCGGACGGACGGCAGGTCGGCTTCGCGCGAGCCTTCTCCGACGGCGTGACCTCGGCGTATCTCGGCGACGTGTTCGTGGTCGAGTCCGCGCGCGGGAGCGGACTGGGCAAGGAACTCGTGCGCGAGATGATCGACAACGGGCCGGGCGCGCCGTTCCGATGGATGCTGCACACGGCGGACGCGCACGGGTTGTACCGGCAGTTCGGGTTCGAGGAGCACACGAAGGGCCGGTTCCTCGAACGCGAGGGGGTCAACCGGGAGTCTCTCCGGTAGGTCCGCTGTGGACGGAGAGGGCGGCGGCCACGACGTCCCGGATCAAGGTGTCGCCGGGTGCGCAGTTCACCAGGAGCCGGTCCAGGTCTTCCTCTCCGAACCAAGCGCAGTGCGGGTGCTTGTCCCATTCCAGGACCGGGCGCGCCAGGTCGCCTTCTACCTCGATGAGGTAGAAATCGCCGACCTCTTCGCCGTCGTCGAGCGGCCAACGGTGGCGGCCGAGGTTCCCGACCACGCGGCGCCCGCGGTGTCGGGCAGAGGTTGCGGAAAGTCCACGCCGTCCGCAACCTCCACCCCCGGCTCCCCCCATCGAACCTTCAGCCCTTGTTCTCGTAAACCGGCACCAGCGTGGCCCGCCCCAGCGTGTGGCCGAACAGGTTGAACCCCAGGAACGCGGGCGTAGCGTCCTCCGGAATCTCCAGCGTCTCCACATCCAGCGCGTGCACCACGAAGAAATACCGGTGCGGCCCGTGCCCGGGAGGCGGCGCGGCTCCCAGGTACTGGCGAACCCCGCCATCACCCTTAAGCGTGACCGCGCCCGAAGGCAGTCCCGACCCCGCGGCATCCCCCGCGCCGCCCTCGAGCGACGTCACCGAGGCCGGGAGGTTGAACACCGCCCAGTGCCAGAAACCGCTGGCCGTCGGGGCGTCCGGGTCGTACACCGTCACCGCGAAGCTGCGGGTGCCTTCCGGGAAGCCTTCCCACGCCAGCTGCGGCGACCGGTCCTCCCCGCCGGCGCCGAAGATGCCCGACAGCTGCGGCTGGGCCAGCGTCTCTCCGTCGGCGATGTCCGTGCTGCGCAGGGTGAACGAGGGAACCGACGGCAGGTAGTCGTACGGATTGGGCGGCTGGGGCATGGGTTCCTCCTGATCCACGGGGCTCTCCGGTCGCCAGGTTAGGACCCTGGGTTGAGCGACGCCGCCTCAGGGATGTTTCGGGGGGTTTACCGGATGTCCCCGGGGGTCCGCACCTTCTAACGTCTCTCGAGACAGCCGAGAGTGGTACTGAGGGGAACAGACATGGCACGCCCGCTTCTGGCACTGGCCGGCATCGCGGTGATCGGCGTTGGGGTGGCGATCGGATTCGGCGGGTGGGGGTTCGGGTCCACGGTTTCGCGGGATGCGACGCTGACGCAGGAGATCCGCTCGGTGAAGCTGGAGAACGGCTCGGGCGACGTCCGCATCCGCACCGCGCCCGGCGCGGCCCGGGTGCATCAGACCCTTCGCTACCACTTCAGCGGCCAGCCCGGCGACGCCTACCGCGTCGACGGCGACCAGCTCGTCATCGTCGACTGCGGCCGCAACTGCACCGCCGACCTCGAGCTGATCGTCCCGGCCGGCGTCCCGGTCACGGGCAGCTCCGACTCCGGCACGCTGGACTTCGCGGGCGTCGGCAGCGTCGACGTCACCGCCGATTCCGGGCGGGCTCAGGTGCAGGACGTTCCCGGGCTGGTCAAGCTCAGGCTGGACAGCGGCGCCGCCGAACTGCACAACGTCGGCGAGGTGCAGGTGCACAGCCAGTCCGGCCGGATCGAGGGCGACGGACTGCGCGGGCCGGTCGACGTTTCCGCGGGCAGCGGGCGGATCGAGCTTGCGCTCACCCAGCCCAACGCCGTCAAGGCGCAGGCCGACTCCGGCCGGATCGCGCTCACCGTGCCGCGTAACGGGTCCTACCAGGTCACCGGCAACAGCGAGAACGGCCACCGCAGCATCGACATTCCGCAGAACTCCGGCCCGGACACGAAGACGCTCGAGCTGAACACCGACAGCGGCAGTGTCACCGTCAAGGCCGTCTGAAGGGGAGAACAGACACATCATGCGCAAACTCGAAACGCGGCTGCTGGCCGCGGTGCTGGCGGGCGCGGTGGGGGCGTTCGCGATCACCGCGGCGCTCGGCCACTCGCCTGAGCCGCAGGCCACGACTCCGGTCGCGGTGGTGGAAGTTCCGGTGCAGCAGGGGGTGGTCCGGAACGCCGAAACCGTCGTGCTTCGCACGGCCGCCGAGGACCGGGCCGCGCAGGTGCGCCGGGCATGAACCTTGCCGCTGCTGTGCTGGCCGCGCTTCCGCTGGTCAGCGCACCGACTCCGGCGTTGACCTGGACGCCGTGCGGGACCGAGCAGGAACCGACCGCGCAGTGCAGCCAGATCGAGGTGCCGATCGACCGCGCCCATCCGGAGACGGGTGTCGCGCACATCCCGCTCACCCGGCTGCCCGCGGCCGATCAGAAACACCGGATCGGTTCGCTGCTGGTCAACCCGGGCGGGCCGGGTGGCTCCGGCGTCGGCTTCGTGCGCTTCGGCGGACTCGACACCAAAGTCATCGGATCGGCGCGGAAACCGTTGCTGGACCGCTTCGACATCATCGGCTTCGACCCGCGCGGCGTGTGGTTCAGCGATCCGAAGATCAGCTGCGACCAGTCGAAGCTGTACGACCCGAAGATCGGTCTCTTCCCGGCCACGAACCAGCAATACGACGCCTTCGTCGCGCACAACCGCGCGGCGGGCGAGGACTGTCTCGCCAAGACCGGCCCGATGCTCGGACACGTCGACACGCAAAGCGCCGCCGAAGACATCGACGGGATTCGCAGTGCGCTTGGCGAGCAGAAGATCTCCTGGCTCGGCGTCTCGTACGGCACCGAATTGGGCGCGGTGTACGCGTCGAAGCATCCGGACCGGGTGCGCACGATGGTGCTCGACGGCGCGGTGGACCACGCCCGGCCGACGTGGCAGGCGATGATCGAGGAAGCCGCCGCTACCGAAGACTCCTTGCTGCGGTTCGCCTCGTGGTGCGACCGCTCGGCCGACTGCGCGCTGCACGGCAAGAACGCGCTCGCCCGCTACGACGACCTCGTCACCCACGGCGCGTACGCGAAAGCGTTGGGCCGCAAGGCAACCGGCGAGGAACTGGCCTCCGGCGCGTACGGCCACCTCTATCTCCCCGCCGAATGGCCGGCCCTGAGCCGCGCGCTGGCGGACCCGGACGCGAGCGCGCTCGCGACCAACTCGTCGTTCGCCAGCGACACCTACGGCGCGTACCGCTCGATCGGCTGCCAGGACTTCCCGTCGCCGTTCACCGGCCCGGCGGACCTGCGCGCGGCGGCGAGGACGATCCGCGCGGTCGCCCCGCACAGCTGGCGCTACACCGAGTACTGGGACCTCTCCGCGGGCTGCACCGGATGGCCGGTTCCCGCGTTGAACCCGCCGCAGCCGCATCCGGTGCACGGCGCCCCGCCGATCCTCGTCGTGGGCGGTGCGCACGACCCGGCGACGCCGTTGCCGTGGGCGCACGGGCTGGCCGCGAGCATCGACGGATCGACGCTGCTCACGTACCTCGGCGACGGCCACACCGGGCTGCTCAACTCCGAGTGCGTGCGGCGTGCCGAGGCCAGGTATCTGGTGAGTGGCGTCACACCCCGGTGGGGCGAATTCTGCGGGTGAACCCGGGAACAAGTTCGGGTGGTTGCCCGTTATCCTGAGAGCAAGGTTGAGTGCGGTCGGCTCAAGTCTGAGGGACCGGGCCGAGCGCGAGACCGGCGGAACCTGCTAAGAAGGTACTCAAGAGTGCCTCGAAACCGCAGGTCACGAACATAGCATCAGTACTGGACAGAATACGAGAGGAAGCACCATGGCGCGAGCGGTCGGCATCGACCTCGGCACGACCAACTCGGTCGTCGCCGTCCTTGAGGGCGGCGAGCCGACGGTCATCGCCAACTCGGAAGGCTCCCGTACCACCCCGTCCATCGTCGCCTTCGCCAAGAACGGCGAAGTGCTGACGGGCCAGCCGGCGAAGAACCAGGCCGTCACGAACGTCGACCGCACGATCCGGTCCGTGAAGCGGCACATCGGCACCGACTGGAAGACCGAGATCGACGGCAAGGGCTACACGCCGCAGGAGATCAGCGCCCGCGTGCTGATGAAGCTCAAGCGCGACGCTGAGGCCTACCTCGGCGAGGAGATCACCGACGCGGTGATCACCGTCCCGGCGTACTTCGAGGACGCGCAGCGCCAGGCCACCAAGGAGGCCGGCCAGATCGCCGGCCTGAACGTGCTCCGGATCGTGAACGAGCCGACCGCGGCCGCGCTGGCCTACGGCCTGGACAAGGGCGAGAAGGAACAGACCATCCTGGTCTTCGACCTCGGCGGCGGCACGTTCGACGTCTCGCTGCTGGAGATCGGCGAGGGCGTCGTGGAGGTGCGCGCCACCTCGGGCGACAACCACCTCGGCGGCGACGACTGGGACGAGCGCATCGTCACCTGGCTGGTCGACAAGTTCAAGGCCACCAACGGCATTGACCTGACCAAGGACAAGATGGCGCTGCAGCGCATCCGCGAGGCGGCCGAGAAGGCGAAGATCGAGCTGTCCAGCTCCAACTCCGCCAGCATCAACCTGCCCTACATCACGGTGGACGGCGACAAGAACCCGCTGTTCCTCGACGAGACGCTGTCGCGCGCCGAGTTCCAGAAGATCACCTCGGACCTGCTGGAGCGCACCCGGCAGCCGTTCAACAACGTGATCCGGGACGCGGGCATCGCGGTCGGCGACATCGACCACGTGGTCCTCGTCGGCGGTTCCACCCGCATGCCGGCCGTGTCCGACCTGGTCAAGGAGCTGACCGGCGGCCGCGAGCCGAACAAGGGCGTGAACCCGGACGAGGTCGTCGCCGTGGGCGCCGCGCTGCAGGCCGGCGTGCTCAAGGGCGAGGTCAAGGACGTCCTGCTGCTCGACGTGACCCCGCTGTCGCTGGGCATCGAGACCAAGGGCGGCGTCTTCACCAAGCTGATCGAGCGCAACACCACTATCCCGACCAAGCGGTCCGAGATCTTCTCGACGGCGGACGACAACCAGCCGTCGGTGCAGATCCAGGTGTTCCAGGGCGAGCGCGAAATCGCCGCGGCGAACAAGAAGCTCGGCATGTTCGAGCTGACCGGTCTTCCGCCCGCCCCGCGCGGCGTGCCGCAGATCGAGGTCACCTTCGACATCGACGCCAACGGCATCGTGCACGTGACCGCGAAGGACCTCGGCACGAACAAGGAACAGTCGATGACGATCACCGGCGGCTCCGCGCTGCCGAAGGACGACATCGAGCGCATGGTCAAGGACGCCGAGGCGCACGCCGAAGAGGACAAGAAGCGCCGCGACGAGGCCGAGACCCGCAACCAGGCCGAGACGCTGGTCTACCAGACCGAGAAGTTCGTCAAGGACAACGAGGACAAGCTGCCCGAGGACCTCAAGGGCAAGGTGAAGACCGCGATCGACGAGGCGAACGAGGCGCTCAAGGGCACCGACTCGGCCAAGATCCGCGAGTCCATCGAGAAGCTGAACACCGCTTCGCAGGAGCTGGGCAGCGCGCTGTACGCGAACGCCGGAGCCGAAGGCGCCCCGGGCGCTGAGGGCGCGGCCGGCGCCGCGGGTGCCGCGGGCGACGCTCCGAAGTCGAAGGCGGACGACGTGGTCGACGCCGAGATCGTGGAAGAGGACGAGAAGAAGTGACCCCCCGCCACTCCGAGACCGAGGGTCCTGGCCCCGAGGAACCGGTAGTCGTGCGGGATCGGCGACGGGTGGACCCGCAGACCGGCGAGGTCCGCCCGCCCGCCGCGGAGGAGACTCCGGCCGGCGAGGAGCCCTCGGGCCCCTCGCTGGGCGATTCCGTGGACGAGGCCGTTTCAGCCACCTCGGATGTCGAGAAGCAACTGTCCGAGCGCACTGCCGACCTGCAGCGTCTGCAGGCGGAGTACGCGAACTACCGCAAGCGGGTCGACCGCGACCGCGAGGCCGTGGTGCAGGGCGCGAAGGCGTCCGTGGTCGGCGATCTGCTGCCGCTGCTGGACGACCTCCAGCGCGCGGAGCAGCACGGTGACCTCACCGGCGCGTTCAAGGCGGTGGCCGACAAGCTGGTCAGCAGCCTGGAGCGGTCCGGCCTGGAAGCGTTCGGGACCGAGGGCGAGGAATTCGACCCGAGCGTCCACGAGGCCGTGCAGCACAGCACGTCCCCGGACGTGAAGGGCCCGACGGTCACCCTCGTCATGCGCCGCGGCTATCGCTTCGGCGAGCGGGTGCTGCGGGCGGCGCTGGTCGGCGTGACCGACCACGAGCCCGGCGAGGCTCCGGCGGAACCGCCGGTGGACGGGTCGGTCGGCGGCGAACTGCCGCTCGACGGTTCGGTCGATGAGTCCGGCCAGCAGTAACAATCGGTTTGCAGCGAAAGGAGGAGACACCCGATGAGTGCTCGGGAGTGGATCGGCAAGGACTTCTACAAAGAGCTGGGTGTCTCCTCCGACGCGACCGCGGACGAGATCAAGAAGGCTTACCGCAAGCTGGCGAAGGAAAACCACCCGGACGCCAACGCGGGCAACACCGCGGCCGAGAACAAGTTCAAGGCCGTGTCCGAGGCGTACGGCGTGCTGTCCGATCCGGCCAAGCGCAAGGAGTATGACGAGGCGCGCACGCTCTTCGGCTCCGGCGGCGCGGGCGGATTCGGCGGATTCCCCGGCGGTGGCGGCGCGGGCGGCTTCGACATGAGCGACCTGTTCAACCAGGCAGGCGCGCAGGGCCAGCAGGGCGGATTCGGCGGGCTCGGCGACATCCTCGGCGGCATTTTCGGCCGCGGCCGGGGCGGTGCCGCCGGCGCGACGGCGAACCGGCCGCAGCGCGGCGCGGACGTCGAGACCGACGTACGGATCGATTTCCTCGAGTCGGTGAAGGGCGCGACGCTGCCGTTGCGGCTGTCGAGCCCGGCCACCTGCAGCACGTGCGGCGGCAACGGCGCGAAGCCGGGCACCGCGCCGCGGGTCTGCCCGACCTGCAGCGGATCCGGGCTGGTCAGCCGCAGCCAGGGCGCGTTCGCGTTCTCCGAGCCGTGCCAGGATTGCCGCGGCCGGGGCAAGATCATCGACGACCCGTGCCCGGAGTGCGGCGGCGAGGGCATCAGCACCCGCACCCGCACGCTCACCGTGCGCATCCCGCCGGGCGTGAAGGACGACCAGAGGATTCGGCTGGCCGGCCAGGGCGAACCCGGGCGCGGCGGCGCGCAGGCGGGCGACCTGTACGTGCGCGTGCACGTGGCCCCGCACAAGCTGTTCGGGCGCAAGGACCTCAACCTCACGCTCACCGTTCCAGTGGACTTCACCGAACTCGCGCTGGGCACCACGGTCACCGTGCCGACCCTCGAAGGCAAGGTGTCGCTGAAGGTGCCTGCGGGTACCGCGAGCGGCCGAGTGTTGCGAGTGCGCGGAAAGGGCATCCAGAAGCGGGACGGCGCGCAGGGCGACCTGCTGGTCACGCTGGAGGCGGCGGTCCCGGAGAAGCTCGACGAGAAGGCGCGGGCAGCACTCGAGGCCTACGCCGAGGCGATGAAGGGCCACGACCCGCGGCCTGAGATCACCGAGTTGCTCGAAGGCAGGTGAGGTCGATGTTCGGCGGCAATCCGGGACTCCCGCACGGCGCGGACGAGGACACCCCGGTATTCGTGATTTCGGTGGCGGCCCAGCTTTCCGGGCTGCACGCGCAGACGCTGCGCTCCTACGACCGGCACGGCCTGGTCTCGCCAGGCCGCACCGCCGGCGGCGGACGGCGTTATTCGATGCGCGACATCGCCCTGCTGCGCGAGGTCCAGCGCCTCTCGCAGGAGGATGGCGTCAACCTGTCCGGCATCAAGCGCATCATCGAGCTGGAGAACCAGGTCGACGCGCTGCAATCCCGGGTGCACGAGCTGACCGAAGAACTCGCCGCCGCCTACGTGGCGGCCGAACGGGCCGCCGCGGCGGTGCACGCTTCTTATCGCAAGGATTTGGTGCCGCTGCAGCAGAACACCGCGCTGGTGGTCTGGAAACCCAAGCGCCGCTGACTGTGTCGTGAGTGGCGAGCACGGTGAGAACCGTGCTCGCCACGCACGAGCCCCAACCCCCTCCCGCCGCAGCCGGAGGGGTTTTTGCTGCCCTGGCTGGCCTCGCTCCGGAAGGCCGCGCGCCGGGAGTGCCCGCTCCGAAAGGCTCCGGGGGTCCGCTCCGGAAGGCCGTCCGCCCCCAGAACGCCCCGGTACCCCGCCCCGAAACCCCTCCGCACGGCCAGATCCGCGAGCCTCGTGCCTCGGGGCTGGGTTCTCACGAGGCCTACGCCTCCGCCGCCGCGGGAGGACCTACTGTCCTAACTGGACTCCCGCCCCGAGCGTCCGCAAATCCGCGAACGCCCCATCCAGATAGTCATCCAGCCCTCGCGTGGGATCGCTGATCCAGGCTTGCGTGGCGTGCTGGAACGTCGCCCACCCGGCATGCGCGGCCAACCGCGCCAGCCGATCCTCGACACCTCGCTCCCGCAACGCTTCCGCGAGTGCCTCGGCGAGCGTCGCGGCCTTGGCGAGATTGCGTTCCCGCAGGGTCGGCGTCGCCGCGATCAGGTCGCGCCGGGGTTCGGCGAACGGGAGATTGCGCTCCATGATCCGCCCGGCGTTCTTGAAGGCGCGCAGCAGAATATCCAGCGGGGCAAGGCCTTCCGGGGCTTCGGAGACCGACTGGGTGAGGTCCTCGCGCAGGTCGGCTTCGCCGTCGAAGAGCACCTCGCGCTTGTCCGGGAAGTGCCGGAAGAACGTGCGCTCGGTGACGCCGGCCCGGGCGGCGATCTCCGCGGTGGTCGTCTTGTCGAAGCCGTTTTCCCGGTACAGCTCCAGCGCCGCCTGCTTGAGGCGGCTGCGCGCTTCTGCTCCGCTCCGTGGCACCTCGTGAGCCTACCCGCCGTCCGCACTAGTGACAGTCACTGTCGCTACCTGTAGAGTCAGTGACTGACACTAAGGAGTTCGTTTATGCACGTATTCGTCACCGGCGGATCCGGCCAGACCGGCCCCGCCGTCGTCGCCGAGCTGGTCAGGGCCGGGCATCGGGTCACCGGCCTGGCTCGTTCGGACACTGCGGCCGCGCGGCTGGAGTCGCTCGGCGCGACGCCGCATTCCGGTGAACTCGACGATCTCGACAGCCTGCGCCGTGGTGCCGAAGCCGCCGACGGTGTCCTGCACATGGCGCAAGGCGGCAGCTACGCCGATCCCGATGACCTCATCCGCCGCGACTGCGAGGCGATCGACGCGCTGGGCCAAGCGCTGGTCGGCACCGGAAAACCGTTCGTCAGCACGTCCGGCACTTTGGTGATGAAGGCCGACCAGGTAAGCACCGAACTCGACCCGGCCGATCCCGGCTCGGTGGCCTACTTCCGGATCCCCGGCGAGCAGACCTGTCTCGGGTTTGCCGAGCAGCGCGTCCGGGCCAGCGTCGTGCGGCTCGCGCCGACCGTGCACGGACCGCGCGACCACGGCTTCATCCCGGCGCTCATCGCAGGTGCGCGGCGGGCCGGGGTTTCGGCGTACATCGGCGACGGCACGAACCGGTGGCCAGCCGTCCATCGCGATGACGCGGCGGTGCTTTTCCGCTTGGCACTGGAGAAAGCGCCTGCGGGGAGCGTGCTGCACGGGGTCGGGGAAACCGTCGAGATCAAGAGCGTCGCGGAGAAGATCGCGCAGCTGCTGGACATCCCCACGGCATCTTTGACGCTCGTAGAAGCCGCCGAACACCTCGGGAACCCTTTCCTGGCAAGGTTCTTCTCGCTCGACGTGCCCGCCTCCAGCACGCACACCCAGCAGTTGCTGGCTTGGCCGCCGAACCACCCCACGCTGTTGGAAGATCTGGAGACGGGCGACTACTTCACGCCGGAAGCCAGCGAACGCGCCGAGGCAGTGTGGCGCTAGTTCCGCGCCCGCACCAAGCCGGATTCGTACGCGACGATCACCAACTGCGCGCGATCCCGGGCGTCGAGTTTCGCCAGCAGCCGTCCGACGTAGGTCTTCACCGTCGCCATCGACAGCTGCATTCGCTCGGTTATCTCCACATTGGACAGTCCACTCGCGACAAGCGTGAGCACCTCGCGCTCTCGCGGGGCCAAGGCGGCGACGTCCGCGCGCGGCGGGGCGTCCGGGATCCGCGCGAACTGCGCGACCAGTCGTCGGGTGATCGACGGGCCGAGCAACGCGTCTCCGGAGGCGACCACGCGCACCGCGGTGCACAGGTCGGCCGGGCGGGTGTCCTTGAGCAGGAATCCGGTCGCTCCGGCGCGAAGCGCGGCGAACACGTGCTCGTCGAGGTCGAACATGGTCAGCACCAGCACCCGCACGTCCGGGGCACGCTCGCCGATCAAGCGGGTCGCCTCGATGCCGTCCATCACCGGCATCCGTACGTCCATCAACACCACGTCCGGCTTTTCGGCCAGCGCCAGCTCGACCGCCTCGACACCGGTCGCGGCTTCGCCGATCACCGTGAAGTCCGGCTCGCTGTCGAGCAGCAGCCGGAAACTCCCGCGCAGCAAGGCTTGGTCGTCCGCGACGACGACGCGGATCTGGTCAGGCATCGGCGCACCGGAGAGTGGCGGAGACACGGAATCCGCCGTCCGGACCAGGCCCGGCGACGAGTTCGCCGCCGTAGAGGGCGACGCGTTCGCGCATGCCGGTCAGCCCGTGACCGGGCCGCAGCTCCCCGATCGGTGCCGCGCCGTCGTCGGTGACCTGGATCCGGATCTCGTCGACGCCCGCTGCCACGACCACCCGGCAGCGGGCGGGCGCGGCGTGTTTCACCACGTTCGTCACCGCTTCCTGCACGATCCGGTACGCCGCCAGCGCAACAGGTTCCGGCACCTGAGCCGTGCCCAGGACGGACAGCTCGACGTCAACACCGGTCTGTCGCGCGCGTTCGGCGAGCTCCGGCAACGCCGCCAGCGGGTCGGCCGGAGTTTCGTCGCCGTCGTCGCGCAGCACGTGCAGCAACCGCCGCATCTCGCCGAGCGCCGCGCGACTGGTCGCTTCGATGACCCGCAACGCGTCGCGCGCTTCCTCCGGGCGACTGTCCGCGACGTGGTTGGCGACGCCCGCTTTCACCGCGATCAAGCCCATTCCGTGGGTGACGACGTCGTGCAGTTCGCGCGCGATCCGGACGCGTTCGTCGACCAGGATCCGATGCTCGCGTTGCCGTTCCTGCCGCGCCGTTTGCTCGCGCCGGGACCGGACCGCTTCGGCAAGCCCCCAGGTGAGCAACGCCAGCGGGATACCGAACGCGTACCACCACTGCCCCACGATCGCGGTGGCCGCCGACATCGCCGCGACTCCGGCGGCAGCAGGCAAAGCACGCGGCGGACGCACGAGGTAGAGCACGAGAGCCGCCCCGACGAACGGATCCCACAGCAACCCGAAAGCCGCGGCGGACGCGGAAACGACCACGGTGCCGACCAAGATCGGCACCGGAGCCCGCCGTCGCAGCAGCACCGCGGC
Source organism: Amycolatopsis albidoflavus (assembly GCF_039525725.1). Lineage (NCBI taxonomy): Bacteria > Bacillati > Actinomycetota > Actinomycetes > Pseudonocardiales > Pseudonocardiaceae > Amycolatopsis > Amycolatopsis albidoflavus. The sequence continues at coordinate 12,872 of NZ_BAAAHV010000030.1, read as the reverse complement.
GGCGATGAGCGTCGCGACGACCGCGGACACCGGCAGCCGCCAGGGCTCCTCGTCGATCAGCAGGTTCCCGGCAAGCCCGACGTCCGTGACGAGGAGACCTGCCGCCAGCGCGACGTCGCTCACTCGCAGAGGGGACATAGCACCAACGTTAGCCAGTGCGGCGGGCACGCACATCGTGCTGTGGTGGGTCATCCCCTGGTTTAGTTCCGTGGCGTGGAACTGTCCGCCCCGGACCGATGTGCGCGGCGTGTCCGGACGGGCACGGTGAGCGGCATGTCGACCTTTCCCGGCCCTCGCCTCGGCGGGGCAGCGCTCGTCCTCGGTCCGGTGCTCGTGCTCACCGGCGTGCTGCTGCGCCTGCCGTACCCGTTCTTCTTTCCGCACCAACTCGCCGCGACCGTGCAGCATCCGGTACAAATGACCGCCGCCGCCACCTGTTTCCTCGCCGGTCAGGTGGTTCTTCTCTTCGCAGTGTCCACAGTGGTCCGCCAGATCGCGGCGGCGAAGCCCCGCTGGGCGGCGTGGTCCGGCGCGCTGGTGCTGATCGGTCTGGTCGAGCGGGTCTTCCATGCCGGATTCGACCAAGCCGCAACGGATCTTGCCCGGCACCGCGGAGCGGACTACGCGACCGCGTTCGTCGCTGAGGCGTACGGCGACCTGCACCTGTTCAGCTTCTTGTCGTTCACGATCATGTTCGGCTGGCCGCTGCTCGGCTTCGCGGCCTACCGCGCCGGAGCGCTCGGCCCGGTACGCGCAGCAGCCCTCGCCGCCGCGACCGTCATGCCGCTCGGAGTCCTCAAAGGAACGACGATGTGGTCGATCGCCGCTGCGGCCGGACTGTGCGTGGCCTTCGTGCCTTCCGGAATCCGACTACTGACCCAAGCACAGCGCGCCGATCGCCGCACCATCGGCCTGGCGTGCCTTGGCATGGTCGCGGTCGGCGCGCTCGGTTACTTGAGCACGCTGGGCTGAAGGTGCTCCTCGAAGAACGCCATGACGCGGTGCCAGGCGTCCGAATCGGACGGTTCGTGGTAGCCCATGCCGGTGACCTTCGCGAGCGCGGCCAGCGGCGCGGGCCGGTAGTGGTTCGCGAAGCCGTGCCCGGCGTCCGGGTATTCCTTGACGTCGTGCGGGATTCCTCGTTCGGTGAGCGCGGCTTCGAGCTTGGCCGCGGCACCGCGCAGGGAGAAGTCCTTGCCGCCGAAGCTGCCGACGATCGGGCAGGCACCGTCCAAAACGGACAGATCCTTCGGCAGTTGTCCGTAGTAGGGCGCGGAAGCGTCGAAGTCCCGCGAGGCGGCCACCAACGCGAACCCGCCGCCCATGCAGAAACCGACGACGCCGACCTTGCCGGTCGCGTCGTCCCGCCCGGCGACGAGCACCCGCGCCGCCTCGATGTCCGCGAACGCCCGGCCCTCGCGAGCGAACAGGTCCTGGAAAGTCCGCTTCACGCACCGGATCATGCCGCCGCGCGAATACAGGTCGGGGCTCAGCGCGAGATAACCCGCGGCGGCGTACCGGTCGGTGATCTCGCGCGCGTCCTGGTTCAGCCCGAACACGTCGTGGATCAGCACGACCGCCGGGAAGGGCCCCTCGCCGGAGGGCACCGCCAGATAGCCGTCGATTTCCCCGTCCGCCACCGGAATCCGGATGTCCATGGCCCCGACCCTAGCCGCGCGAACTGAGAACCGCCTCAGTCCGCGGTGAACGGGTCGTACTGGATCTGGTCCAGCGCGCTTCCCGCGACCAGCATCCGGGACACCGTCGCGCGGATCATCGCGGGCGAACCGGACACCAGGATGTCGTGGTCCGGCCAGGCGCCGTACCGCGTGACCGCCTCGGCGAGCGTGCCGTGTTCGCACCCGGGCAGGTGGTCGCCGCGTTCGACGACCGGGGTGATGGTGAGCCACGGGTTGGTCGCCGCGAGCGCGCGCAGTTCTTCCAGGTCGTAGAGGTCTTCGCGGGTCGGCCCGCCGTAGAACAGTCGCGTCTTCGGGTTCTCGCCCCACAACGCGAGATGGTCGAGGATCGACCGCAGTGGCGCGACTCCGGTGCCGCCGGCGACCATCAGCACCCCGCGCGACTGTTCGCGGTTGACGTTCATCCGGCCCAGTGGCGGGCCGAGCCGCCAGACGTCGCCCGCCTGCGTGTGGCTCACGATCGCCCGCGACACCCAGCCGCCGTCGACCGCGCGCACGTGGAATTCGATGCCGCCGTCCTCGCGCGGCGCGTTCGCCGGCGACAAATACCGCCACAACCGCGGCCGCTGCGGCACCTCGACGCTCATGTACTGGCCCGGCGAATACGGCACCGGCTGATCCGGAATCACCCGCACCAGCGCGAGATCCCAGGTGAGCCGCCGGTGCTCGACCACGGTGGCCGACCACGACGCCGGGTTCTCGTCCGCCGCCGCGGCCTCCTGCATCGCGCGCGCGACGATGGTGAACGCCTCCGCCCACGCGCGCTCGACCTCCGGCGTCCACTCCGGGCCTAGGTGGTTCTTCAACGCGGCCAGCAGCGCGGTGCCGACAGCCTCGTAATGCTTGGGGGCCACGCCGAACTTGCGGTGGTCGCGGCCGAGCTGGCGCAGGAACGGGAGCAGGTCGTCCGGCCGGTCCACCATCTGCACGACGCGGGCCAGCGCGCGGATGATCCGCCCGCCCTGCACTTCCATGTTGATCGGGAAGAAATCGCGCGTGGCGGGCGCGAGGGTGAAGAGCATCCCGTAGAAGAACTGCGAGATCTCCGGGGCGTACGGCTCCGATTTCGCCCAGGTGTCACGGATGAGCTGCACCATCGCGACGACGGCCGCCGGCGCCTGCCGGGGTGCGGCCGAGGTCCGCGGGAGCGGGCTGATCGAATCGGCTGTCATCGGGCTGTCGTCGTTCATGGGTCGGGACCGGAGGCCGGGGGGCTGGGAGGGAATGGTCACGAGAGCAGGGCAGTCGCGGTTGTCGGATTCGGCTCGCGCGGTCGCGCGGGGGAATTCGCCACTCCTGCTCCTCGTTGTCCTTGGACGTGCTCGCCGCGTCGGCTCCGCGGGGCGTCTGGTCCGCAGAGTAGCCGCACTGAGGCGGAATGCCCGCATCGTTGCTCCGGTCGGGTTACCGGCCGGTCGGGACGTGGGGCAGCTCACCAGTTAGATAGTTGTCCTACGCAACCTTTGGTCTTAAACTTGTAGAATACAAGCAAGTGGGCACCGGCCCGGGAGGAACGATGAGCCCAGCTGACGACGTGCGGCTCGAACTGCTGCGGGAGCTGAAGGCGTCCGCCCAGCTCCAGCACCTGTGGATCATGCAGGCGTGGCAGAACGAGCCCGGGCTCCACCCGGCCTCGGCGATGCTGCTGTCCGACCTCGCCAAGCACGGCGAGGCCCGTCCGTCCGAGGTCGCCAAGCGCAGGCTGGTCGACCTGTCGGTGATCAGCAGGCAGATCGCCCAGTTGCAGGCCACCGGGCTGATCCAGCGCCGCCCCGCCCCCGAGGACGGGCGCGCGTCGCTGATCAGCGTGTCCGAAGCCGGTCTCGAGCGGCTCGAACTGTGGCGGAAGCAGTATCTCGAGTTCTTCGAGACGGCACTGGGCGGCTGGGACGAGGCGCGGATCGAGGGCCTCACCTCCCAGCTCGCCGAATTGAACGAAGGTCTGCGCGCGACGCTCGGCCCGTCCGGGTACTGCGCCGGCCAGGCCCCGCACGCGGGAAAGTGAAGTAGCGAATAGTGGAAACCACCGCTTCCGGGCAGCCGATGACGCACCGGGAAATCCTCAAGGCCTTCACCGGCCTGCTGCTGGCCCTGCTGGTGGCGTTGCTGTCGTCGACCATCGTGTCCAACGCGCTGCCGACGATCCTCGCCGACCTGCACGGTTCGCAGAGCGAGTACACCTGGGTCGTCACCGCGACGCTGCTGACGTCGACCGCGACCACCCCGATCTGGGGCAAGCTGTCGGACCTGTTCAGCAAGAAACTGCTGTACCAAATCGCGATCGTCGTCTTCACCGTCGGTTCGGCGCTCGGCGGGATCGCGCAGTCGATGCCCGAACTGATCGCCTACCGCGCGCTGCAGGGCATCGGGCTCGGCGGCCTGCAGGCGCTGATCCAGGTCGTCATCGCGGCGATGATCGCTCCGCGCGACCGCGGCAAGTACTCCGGTTACACCGGCGCGGTGTTCGCCGTCGCCACCGTTTCCGGCCCGCTGATCGGCGGCCTGATCGTGGACTCCCCGCTCGGCTGGCGCTGGTGCTTCTGGGTCTGCGTGCCGATCGCGGTGATCGCGTTCGTCGTGCTCGGCCGGACGCTGAAGCTGCCGGTGCTCAAGCGCAAGGTGCGGATCGACTGGCTGGGCGCGACCCTGCTGGTCGGCGGCGTCGCGCTGCTGCTGATCTGGGTTTCGCTGGCGGGCGGCAGCTTCGGCTGGGTTTCGTGGTCGAGCGCCGCGTATGTCGGCGGGGCGATTGTCGCGCTGGCGCTGGCGGTTCTCGTCGAATCGCGGGTCGCGGAGCCGGTGGTTCCGCTGCGGCTGTTCCGCAACCGCACCTTCACGCTGGCCGTGCTCGCCTCGCTGGCGGTCGGCACCGCGATGTTCGGCGGTTCGGTGTTCCTTGGCCAGTACTACCAAATCGCGCGCGGCTTCTCGCCGACGCACGCCGGTCTGATGACGCTGCCGATGGTGCTCGGTCTGGCGGTCGCTTCCACCGGAGCCGGGCAGATCATTTCCCGCACCGGGCGTACCAAGCCGTTCATGGTCGCGGGCGGGATTTCGCTGCTGGCCGGGCTGTTCCTGCTCTCGACGGTGGACCACGCGACGAACCTGACGCTGATGGGCGGTTACCTCGCGCTGGTCGGCATCGGGCTGGGCTTCCTGATGCAGAACCTGGTTTTGGTAGTCCAAAACACGGTGGCGATGAAGGACATCGGCTCGTCGTCCTCGGTCGTCACGTTCTTCCGGTCGCTCGGCGGCGCGGCCGGCGTGTCCGCGCTCGGTGCGGTGCTGGCCGCCCGGGTGGCCACGAACATCGCGAACTCCCTTTCGCAGATGGGCATTCACACTGGCGGCGCGGTTTCCGGCGGTGGCGGCACGTTCGCCATCTCGTCGCTTCCCCCGGCGCTGCAGCCGGTGGTGCGCGGGGCCTTCGGCGACGCGACCGGCACGGTGTTCTTCGTCGCGGGCTGCATCGCCGTGGTCACTTTCCTCGCGGTGCTGTTCATCAAGGAGATTCCGCTGCGCCGGACGCTCGACGCGGACGCGCCGGCAGCCGCTGCCGTCTCGGTCGAGGCGGTGACTGTGGCCGAAGCTCCGGTCGAGATGACCTCCGTGCTGCGCGGCCGGGTTCTCGACGCGGGCGGTCGTCCAGTGTCCGGTGTCGTGCTTACGCTCACTGACATGGCGGGGCGTCAGGTCGATGTCGGGCGTACGGGACGTACCGGCGCGTACGAGTTGTCGGCGAACACCGTGGGAGAGCACGTCCTTCTCGCGACAGCCGGCTCGACGCGGCCCGCGGTGTCGACCGTGCGGCTTAACGGCAACGCGCGTTGGCACGACTTGCTGTTGGACAGCCAGGGTGCCATCTCAGGCCGCGTACGCGTGGCCGGTCGGCACGCCGCGGTCGCAGGCGCAGTGCTGACTCTCACTGACCGTTTGGGCACTGTCACCGCGACGCATATCGCGGGCGGCGACGGCGCGTACCGCTTCGCGGGAATCGAAGCTGGCGCGTACACGCTCACGGTGTCTGCACACGGATACACGCCGCACGCGGAACCGATGACGGTCGGCGATGGTGCGGCCGCACAGCATGATGTCGAGCTGAGCGAAGCTGTGGAGCGAGAGTTCGTTAGGCACCAAGGAACACTCAGCGTCGACTAAAGGGGCTCGTGAGTGTTTGTCCCGCTTCAAGGCGGGATGGACACTCACGAGCTTTCTACTGGGAGTGGCATTTGCCGCCGAGCGATGCGCCCTCCCGGCCCTGCCTCGTCCCCCTTCCCCAGAGGTAGCGTCGAATCGTGACGCGAAGCAGGGTCGCGATGTTGCTGGCTATGGGGATCGACAACTTCGGTTCCGGACTTTTTCTTCCGCTCGCACTGCTTTACGTGACGCGGGTGATCGGAATCCCGCTCGTCGAAGCGGGCACGGCAGTCACTTTGGGCACCACCGCGGGGCTTCTCATGCCGCCGCTGGCCGGACGGCTGGTGGACCGCGCCGGGCCGAGAGCCGGAGTTCTTGCGGCGCAACTATTGCAGGCTGCCGGAACCAGCGCGTACTTGTTCGCGCACGGCATCGGCGGCGTTGTGGTGGCCGCCATCCTTCTTGGTGCGGGCCAACAATTGTTCTACAGCTGCCTGTTCGCGCTCATCTCCGAGGTCGCCGGAGACGTGCCGAAGGACCGGCCGTTCGCCGAAGTCGGCATGGTGCGCGCGGGCGGATTCGGGCTCGGCGGGCTGATGTCGTCGGCGTTGCTCACCTGGTTCGGCGACCACGGCTACAACGTCGCGCTCGTCGTGGACGTGCTGACTTTCCTCGCGGCGGCCGGCCTCGTCGCGGTGTTCATCCCTCCCGGCCGCCGGTTCGCGCCAGTGGTCCGGGTGAGAAGCGGGGTGCTGCGCAACCGGCCGTACCTGACGTTGATCCTCCTGAGCGGCCTGTTCGGGCTGTCGCTCGATTTCTTCCTCATCGGCACCCCGGTGTTCGTGCTCGACCGGCTGCACGCGCCGACGTGGCTGCCCGGCGCGATCTTGTTCCTGCTGACCGTGCTCACCAGCGCCGGCGGCACGGTCGCGCTCCGGCTCACGCGGGGCCTCAGCCGGATCAACGCGATGCGGGCCGGGTCCGCGCTGTTCGCCGCGTGGTGCCTGACGAGCGTCGGCGTGCTGCTGGTGCCGAGAAGCTGGCAAGTGCCGTATCTGCTCGCCGCGACGCTCGTGTTCGCCGCCGGTGACCTGGTGTTCGGGCCGCGCTCCGGTGCGCTCGCCGAGGCCGCCGCGCCGCCCGAAGCGAAGGGCCGTTACCTTGCCGCGTTCCAATACGCGTTCACTGTGGCTCAGGTGCTAGCTCCAGCGATCGTGTCGTTGTTTTCCGTGGCGGCGTGGTTACCCTGGGTTCTGGTCGGGGGTTGCGCTTGCCTTGCCGCGCTCGGGCTCGGCAGGCTGGGACCGAGGCTGCCCGCGGCCGCGGTGGCACCAATTCAGAGTTGAGCGGAACAGACTCAACTTTGCTGACGTTATACCTGTCGACGGGCCTTGGTCGGGCCTGTCACCAGGTATTTCCACGAACGCATGAGGTGAGGGATGGACGCTTTCAACCCGACCACGAAGACCCAGCAGGCGATCTCGTCCGCGGCGCAGGCGGCCACCGTGGCCGGCAACCCGCACGTGTCGGCCGCCCATTTGCTGGGCGCCCTGCTGGCGCAGGGTGACGGGACCACCGCGCCGCTGCTGACCGCGGTCGGGGCGGACCCGGAGACCGTGCACAAGGAGCTCGAGCCGATCATCAACGGGCTGCCGTCGGCGACCGGCGCGACCGTGTCGACGCCGCAGTTCGACACGCCCGCGGTCAAATCGCTCACGCAGGCGCAGAAGCTCGCCACCGAACTGGGTGACGAGTACGTGTCGACCGAGCACCTGCTCGTCGGCCTCGCCACCGAGGGAGCCCAGGTCGCGGACCTGCTCAAGCGGCACGGGGCCACGCCGGACGCGCTGCGCGAGGCGTTCGCGAAGGTGCGCGGGTCGGCCCGGATCACCAGCGCGGATCCCGAAAGCACGTTCAAGGCGCTGGAGAAGTACGGCGTCGACCTGACCGAGCGGGCGCGTTCGGGCGAACTCGACCCGGTCATCGGCCGCGACACCGAGATCCGCCGCGTCGTGCAGGTGCTTTCCCGGCGTACCAAGAACAACCCGGTGCTGATCGGCGAACCGGGCGTCGGCAAGACGGCGATCGTCGAGGGCCTCGCCCAGCGGATCGTCGCGGGCGACGTGCCGGAATCGTTGCGGGGCAAGCGAGTGGTCGCACTCGACCTCGGGTCGATGGTGGCCGGCGCGAAGTTCCGCGGCGAGTTCGAGGAGCGGTTGAAGGCCGTTCTCAAGGAGATCACCGACTCCGCCGGCCAGGTCATCACGTTCATCGACGAGCTGCACACCATCGTCGGCGCGGGCGCGACCGGCGAAGGCGCGATGGACGCGGGCAACATGATCAAGCCGATGCTGGCTCGTGGCGAGCTGCGGATGGTCGGCGCGACCACGCTCGACGAGTACCGCCAGCACATCGAGAAGGACCCGGCGCTGGAGCGTCGTTTCCAGCAGGTGCTGGTCGGCGAGCCGTCGCCGGAGGACACCATCGCGATCCTGCGCGGGCTGAAAGAGCGCTACGAGGTGCACCACGGGGTCCGGATCACGGACGCCGCGCTGGTCGCCGCCGCGACGCTGTCGGACCGCTACATCACCGCGCGGTTCCTGCCGGACAAGGCGATCGACCTGGTCGACGAGGCCGCGTCGAAGATCCGCATGGAGATCGACTCGCGGCCGGTGGAGATCGACGAGGTCGAACGGGCCGTGCGGCGCATGGAGATCGAGGAGATGGCACTGTCCAAAGAGGACGATGCGGCTTCTCTGGAACGGCTGACCGCCCTTCGCGCCGAACTGGCCGAGAAGCGCGAGGAACTCACCGCGCTGACCGCGCGTTGGCAGAACGAGAAGGGCTCGATCGAGACCGTCCGTGAGCTGAAGGAGCAACTGGAGCAACTGCGCGGCGAATCGGAACGCGCCGAACGCGACGGCGACCTCGGCAAGGCCGCCGAGCTGCGGTATGGCCGGATTCCGGTGCTGGAGAAGGAGTTCGAGGCCGCGATGGCCGCGAACGAGGCCAGCAAGCAGAACGTCATGCTGAAGGAAGAGGTGGGCGCGGACGACGTCGCCGACGTGGTCAGCGCGTGGACCGGCATCCCCGCCGGGCGTCTGCTGGAAGGCGAGACGGGCAAGCTGCTCCGGATGGAGGAGGAGCTGAACCGCCGCGTCATCGGCCAGGACCAGGCGGTCCAGGTCGTCGCGGACGCCGTGCGCCGGGCGCGCGCCGGCGTTGCCGACCCAGACCGTCCGACCGGCTCGTTCCTGTTCCTCGGCCCGACCGGGGTCGGCAAGACGGAGCTGGCGAAGGCGCTGGCGGAGTTCCTGTTCGACGACGAGCGCGCGATGCAGCGCATCGACATGAGCGAGTACTCCGAGAAGCACTCGGTGGCCAGGCTGGTCGGTGCTCCCCCGGGTTACGTCGGCTACGACCAGGGCGGCCAGCTCACTGAGGCCGTCCGGCGCCGCCCGTACACGGTGGTGCTGCTGGACGAGGTCGAAAAGGCGCACCCGGACGTGTTCGACGTGCTCCTGCAGGTCCTCGACGACGGCAGGCTGACCGACGGCCAGGGCCGGACGGTGGACTTCCGCAACACCATCCTGATCCTGACGTCGAACCTCGGCTCGCAAGCGATCGCGGACCCGTCGCTGGACGAACGCCAACGCCGCGACGCGGTGATGGAGGTCGTGCAACGCCAGTTCAAGCCAGAGTTCCTGAACCGGCTGGACGACATCGTGGTCTTCCACGCGCTCGGCACCGAGCAACTGACGTCCATTGTGGACATCCAGGTCGCCCGGCTGGCGAAGCGGCTCGCCCAGCGCCGCCTGCACCTCGAGGTAACCGACGGTGCCCGGGAATGGCTGGCTCTGAACGGCTTCGACCCGATCTACGGCGCCCGCCCGCTGCGTCGGCTGGTGCAGTCGGCGATCGGGGACCAGTTGGCCAAGCAGCTGCTGTCGGGCGAGGTCCGGGACGGGGACACCGTGCGGGTGGACCTGCCTGAGCTGGAGACCGGCGACACGCTGAGCGTCTCGCGAGTCTGACACACGGACGGTCCTTCACGGCGTTTGGAGGACCGTTCGCGGCGCGGGCCACTCGCCCGGCGATACGTGAGGGGAACCCTGACGGACTCAGAGTCCCTCAGGGTTCCCCTCACGTACTTTCAGCACAGGCCCCGAACGCGAAACCGCCCGGCCGCAGCAACGCGACCGGGCGGTTCCCGTCTCAAGCTCTCAGCCGTCTTCCCCGCGCTCAGGTTCCGCCGGACGCGCCGGTGAAACCGGAGTCGCGCCACCGCCCGGCGGCGGAGTTCGCGGCGCGGGCGGCGAAGGCTGCCGCTCCGTAGCCCGCGTGTCCGCCGGAGAAGGAGCCGTCGTGTCCACCGCGCGAGTGTCGACCGGCCGCGTCGCCTGGGTATCCGCCGGTGAAGGGGCTTGGGTGCCCGCGGCGGGCGTCCACGTGCGGTTCGAGTCGTAATCCTCGTCAAACGGATCCACGATGTCCGCGATCTCGCCCAGATCCCGCAGCAGCCGCTCAAGCCGCGACGGCCCGGCCCCCGGCACGACGCTCGCCAGCACCCACTCGTTCTCCAGCCACGCCACGCCGACGTCTCCGCCCAGCTGGTCAGCCGCGTCCACCAGGTCCTGCGTGATGACCTGGCGCGCGCCCTCCGAGTCGTCGGCGAAGGCGTAGCGCTGGCCGATCGGGCCGAGCATCTCCGGCATGTTCTCGCGCTGGAACGGCACGCTCGACAGCCACATCTCGACCGGCACCCGGTGCGTCTTGTTGCAGCGCACGGCCACGACCACCGCGGGCACCTGGCCTTGCGACTCGATGTCGAAGATGAACACCGGACGGCGGCCGTCGGAGGTGAAGGTGGAGCCCGCGACGACGTTCACCGCCGCGTCGGCTCCGAAGTAGCCGATCGCGCCCCCCGACCACTGCCGGGGCAGCCGTTCGTCCTCTTCCACGAACTGCCAGCCGCGCAACTGGGCCCAGCGCTGCCGCTCACGGTTGCGCGAGCCTTCCCTGGCCCGGTCCGCGAAGAGCAGGCCGAGCCCCGCCACCAGCGCGACGGCGGCGATGACGAACCAGATCCACGCCGAGATACCCACGCCGGTCAGGGTATCGCTGCCGAGCCCTCCTACCCGGACGGCGGCACCGTGTCGGCGCGCCCCGTTTGGCCGGAACCATCCAGGTTACGTCGACATATCGGCTAATCGCCCGGCTCAGGTGTCCATTGCGGACAGGTTCCCGCTGACCGGACGGCCCGCTGCGCCTATCCAGCGATCACGGCGGACAACCCGGACAGGAACCTTGCCGGACCGCTCGACCGGCGAGTAGAGGTCGTTCGACACCTCTTTCCCGCCGCCGCCGACAGCAGGAAGGACACCGCATGTCCCTCTCGAGAAGATCGGTACTGACCGGGACCGCGGCGGCGCTCGGCACGCTCGCGCTGCCCGGGGCCGCGGCGGCGATCACCGCGCGCGACTGGTCCCGCGCCGTCATCGACTCCACCATGAAGCGCTACACCCCGGCGTCGATCGGCGGCTGGAGCTACCCGCTCGGTCTCTACTTCTACGGCCAGTACCTCTTCTACCGGCGAACGAAGGAACGCAAGTACCTCGACTATGTCGTCGCCTGGTACGACCGTTTTATCACCGCCGACGGCGTCTCCAACAGCTTCAGCAGTCTCGACTCGATGCGTGCCTGCCAGATGCTTCCGTTGCTGTATAACGAAACCGGCGATGCCAAGTATCGGAAAGCCGCCGACCAGCTGCGCAGGCGCTTCGAGACCTACCCGCGCACGAGCGACGGCGGGATGTGGCACGCGGTCAGCCGTCAGCACCAGCTGTGGGGCGACGGGGTGTACATGGCGCAGCCGTTCCTCGCGTTGTACGGCAAGGTTTTCAACGATCCGGAGTACTGCTACGAGGAATCCGCCAAGAACCTCTCTGTCTACTTCGGACACCTTAAGGAGCCTGCGAAGGGCCTGATCTACCACGCTTATGACGAAAGCGGTACCCAGTCGTGGGCGACCGGTCCCGGCAAGCACTCCAGTTTCCATTGGGCTCGTGCGATCGGCTGGTTCGGGATGGCGGCGATCGACATCCTCGAAGTGCTGCCTGCCGACCATCCGCGACGGGCGGAGTTGGTTGGGATCGTTAAGTTTCTCGCCGAGGGCTATCGGCGGTTCCAGGATCCGCGGACCGGTCGGTGGTATCAGGTGGTCGACCACGGCGGGGATGCCGGGAACTGGCTGGAGACGTCCGCGTCCTCGATGTACGCGTTCACTGTTTCCCGGGCGATTGAACGTGGGTATTTGCCTGCGTCTTATGCCTCGGTCGCGCAGCGCGGGTATGCCGGGGTGTTGCAGAAGGTGTCTGTTGGGGCGGACGGGTTGACTAATATCGCCGACATTTGTGAGGGGACGAACGTCGGGGATCTGAATTTCTACTTCGCGCGCAGACGGCTGACTAATGATTTCCATGGGCTTGGCGCGTTTTTGATCATGAACGAGCAGTTTGTTCGGTAGGGGGTGGCTCGTCGCCTGGCGGCGACATTGCGCCCATGGTTGCGTGGGGCACCCCGAAGCTTGATTGTGCTGACGGTCTGGGGGTGCTTGTCAAGGCGGGAAAGATGCCTTGACAAGCACCCCCAGACCGCAGGGGAGCTTCGTATCGGGGTGCGGGGGAGGGGCTGGGTGCCTCGATTGGTGGGTGCACTGGTGCGGTTTGGGGGCTGGGTGCACCGATCGTTGGGTGCATCGGCTGTGGTTTCGGGTTGGGGCTAGCGCCCCAATGGGGTTGTTTCATCGTGGTTGTTGCTGGTGGGTGTGGTTGAGCGGGTGTGTTTTGGCTGTGGTGGCCGGGTTTGGTGCGGGACCGGCGTGGCGGCGTGGGCATGGGTGAAGCCCTCGGCAGGATCGAGATGTGAGTCAACCATCCGCCGAGGGCTTCGGCCCTCTTTCCTGCCAGGTCGTTCTTCCTGTTTCTCGGCAGACCCTGCAGCTGGTCGCCGGGCTGATCCGCGGGCGTCGCCGGC
>NZ_BAAAHV010000029.1:0-35348 GCF_039525725.1 Amycolatopsis albidoflavus | reverse complement strand
TAAGCACTACCACACACCACAACCCAACCCCCACCAGCACAAACCACGATGAAACAACCCCAATGTGGCATTGGGTGCGTCAGATGCACCGAACGCCACATTGGGTGCGTGGGACGCACCCAATGCCACATTGGGGCGCGCCTGGCGGGTGCTGGTTGGGTCGTGAGGGGAACCTTCAGGGACTCAGAGTCCCTCAGGGTTCCCCTCACGGAAGTAATCGGGCCCACCTCGGTGCGGGGAAAGAGTGGCGTGGTGGGGGTGGGCAGCTAAGTTGTGCGGCATGGATGTGCACGTCGTCGATCACCCGCTGGCCAAGGCTCGTCTCTCGACCATGCGGGACGCTCGGACGGACAGTGCTGCGTTCCGGGCCGCGTTGCATGAGTTGACTGTCATGCTCGTTTATGAAGCCACGCGGGATGCGCCGGTGCGTACTGAGCGGATTCATACTCCGGTGGCGCGGACCGACGCGTATCGGTTGGCCAGTCCGCCGTTGCTCGTGCCTGTTTTGCGGGCTGGGCTCGGGATGGCTGACCAGGCGCACAAGCTCATCCCGGACGCCCAGATGGGGTTCGTCGGGCTCGCTCGCGACGAGGAGACGCTCAAGCCGACTCCCTACCTCGAGTCGCTGCCCGAGTCGCTCGCGGATCGGCCCGTGTTGGTGCTTGATCCGATGCTCGCCACGGGCGGGTCGATGGAGTACACGATCCGGCTGTTGACCGATCGCGGGGCTACCGACGTCACCGCGATTTGTGCGCTCGCCGCGCCGGAGGGGCTCGCGCATCTCGAGCAGACTGGGCTGCCGGTTCGGGTGGTCACGTCGAGCATTGACGAGCGGCTCAACGACTCCGGGTTCATCGTGCCGGGGCTGGGCGACGCGGGGGATCGGCAGTACGGCGCTAGGTGAGCCAGCCGGAAGCGTTGGCGTGCAAGGCTTTTTCGTACCCGTCGGAAACGCTGAAGTTGTCGGGCAGGCGGCCGGACAGTTCCAGGGAGACCAGGCCGTGCACGAAACCCCACAGGCTGACTGTGATCAGTTCCGGCGCGACGTCCTGGAACTGGCCGGATGACACCGCGGCGCGGACGACCCCGGTCAGGGGGGCGAGGGTGGACTGGGCGACGTCGTCGGCTTCCGCGTTCGGTTCGAAGCCTGGCACGGAGCGGCTGAACATGATCGCGTACAGGTGCGGGTCGGCCAGGGCGCTTTCGCGGTAGGCGATGCCCAGGCGCACTAGGTCGGGTACTGCGTCGCCAGTCAGAGGCACTGTCGCCAGGCGGGCGCCGAAGCGGCGGAAGCCTTCTACGTACAGTGCGTTCACCAGGTCCGGCTTGCTGCCGAACAGCGAGTACACCGCTGTGGTCGACGTGCCGGAGTCGGCGGCCAGTTTTCGCAGGGACAGCGCCTTGGGGCCGTCCGCGGAGATCAGTTCGCCTGCCCGGTCCAGGAGCTTCAGCCGGAGGGTTTCGTCGTGGGTACGGGGGCGAGGCATGTACCCAGCGTAACGCAACAACGTTATAAAACGCGACCGTGACCGTCGTTTTAAGATTTGACCTGGAGTGCACTCCAGGTCGTACTGTCGAGCGCATGAGCTACTCGATAGCGGAAGCCGCACGACGTAGCGGCCTGTCGATCGACACCCTCCGGTACTACGAACGGATCAAGCTTCTCGAACCGCCCGCTCGCGATTCGGCGGGGCGGCGCGCCTACTCCGACGAGGACCTGAACTGGCTCGGCTTCCTCACGAAGCTGCGGCTCACCGGGATGCCGATCAAGAGCATGCGCGAGTACGCCTCGCTGCGCCGGCACGGGGTGGCCAGCGCGGGACGGCGCAAGGCGATCCTCGTGGAGCAGCGGCAGTCGGTCGCCGACCGCATCGCCGAGCTGCAGGGTTGTCTCGACATTTTGGACTACAAGATCGCCAACTACGAACACATCGAGCGCAAGGCCCTCGGGGTCGCGCCCGAAATGGAGGGAATTTCCGCGTGATCGGTACGAGGAAGCTCGGCGCACTGGAGGTCGGCGCACAGGGGCTCGGCTGCATGGGGATGAGCTCGGCCTACGGCGTGCGCGACAACGACGGCGAGTCCGTCGCCACGGTGCACCGGGCGCTGGAACTGGGGGTGACCCTGCTCGACACGGCCAACGTGTACGGGGCGGGGGAGAACGAGAAGCTCGTCGGCAAGGCCATCGCGGACCGTCGCGACCAGGTGGTTCTCGCGACGAAGTTCGGCATCGTGCACACCGACGCGGGCATGACCGCGCGCGGTGACGCCGCGTACGTGAAGCAGTGCTGCGACGAGTCGTTGCAGCGGCTCGGCATCGACCACATCGACCTCTACTACCAGCACCGCGTCGACCCGAACGTCCCGATCGAGGAGACCTGGGGCGCGCTCGCCGAGCTGGTCGAGGCTGGGAAGATCCGCTACGCCGGGATTTCCGAGGCCGGCGCGGAGACGATCCGCCGGGCGCACGCGGTGCATCCGGTGACCGCGCTGCAGAGCGAATGGTCGCTGTGGACGCGCGGGATCGAGGACGAAATCCTCGGTACTTGCCGCGAACTGGGTATCGGAATCGTGCCGTTCTCGCCGCTGGGCCGCGGGTTCCTGACCGGCGCGGTCACGTCGGTGCAGGAGCTGCCCGAGGGCGACATGCGTCGTGGCCTGCCGCGGTTCGCCGAGGACAACCTCGCGCGCAACATGGCGATCGTCGAGGCGCTGCGTGCGCTGGCCGCGGACAAGGGCGTCACGGCGGGGCAGCTGGCGCTCGCCTGGGTGCAGGCCAAGGGAGCCGACGTCGTGCCGATCCCGGGCACGAAGCGGCGGAAGTACCTGGAAGAGAACGTCGGCGCGGCCGAGCTGGAACTGTCCGAAGAGGACATCGCGGCGATCGAGAAGGCCGCTCCGGCCGAGGCGGTCGCGGGGGAGCGGTATCCGGAGGCGCTCGCGCGCGTCACCGGCAAGTAGCAGTCGCAGCCGGTGCCCCGCTTTCGCCGCGGGGCGCCGGCGTCCCGAAGACCGGGTACGTTCTGAGAGATTTCTGAGATCTTCCGACCACTCTGATCGCCGTCAGATCAAGGCGACGCGGGAGGTCGGTGTCATGGCGGACGTGCTGGACTACCTGGTGGTCGGAGCCGGGCCGGCGGGATTGCAGCTCGGGCGGCAGCTGGGCGGGGCCGGGCGCAGCTACCTGGTCCTGGAACGCGGGTCCGTGCCCGCCGCGTTCTTCACGCGATTTCCCCGGCACCGCACGCTCATCTCGGTCAACAAGAAATACACCGGCTGGACCGACCCCGAGCTGAACCTCCGGGTCGACTGGAACTCGCTCCTCGACGACGGGCCGGACCCGCTGGTCTTCACCGACTATAGCGCCGAGATGTTCCCGCCGGCGGAAGCGTTCCTCAGCTACACCGCCGATTACGCGGCGAAACACGACCTCAAAATTCGCTACGACACCGAGGTTACGCGAATTTCGCGGGCGGATGACGTCTTCACGGTCACCGCCGCGGGCGGGGAGAAATTCAGCGCGCGGCGGCTGATCATGGCTACCGGGGTGACCAAGCCGTACATCCCGGACGTGCCGGGTATGGAGCTGGTCGACCAGTACGCCGATTACGACACCGATCCGGAGCAATTCATCAACCAGCGCGTTCTGGTGCTGGGCAAGGGAAACTCCGCGTTCGAGACGGCCGACAGCATTAACGCCTTCGCTGCGGTGCTGCACGTCGCCGGTCCGCGGCCGGTGAAACTCGCGTGGCGCACGCACTTCGTCGGACACCTCCGTGCGTTCAACGCCGGTGTGCTCGACATGTACCAACTCAAGCTGCAGCACGCGATTCTCGACGGTGACGTCCGCGAGATCACCAAGGACGACGACGGCTACCACGTCAAGTTCGCTTTCGCGCGCGCCGATGAGCTGGTCAAGGAAATTCGCTACGACCGCGTCATCGCCGCGACCGGGTTCCGGTTCGACGCTTCGATGTTCGACGAGGACTGCCGTCCGGAGATGACGATCAACGACCGGTTCCCGGCACAGACGTCGTCCTGGGAATCGGTGAACGTGCCGGGGCTGTACTTCGCCGGGACGATCACCCAGGCCCGCGATTTCAAGAAGGCCACCAGCGCGTTCATCCACGGCTATCGCTACGGCGTGCGCGCGCTTTCCAAGGTGCTCGACGAGCGTTATCACGACACTGAATGGCCGAGCACGGCGGTGGGCGGCAAAACCAGTGAACTGGTCGACGCTGTCATCAGCCGGATCAACCGTACTTCCGCGCTGTATCAGCAGTTTGGCTTCCTCGCCGACGTCCTCGTGGTCGACGGCGATCAGGCCCGCTATTACGAGGAAGTCCCGGTCGATCGGTTCAAGGACACCGCACTGGGCGAGAGCGCCAACGCGTTCGTGATCACCCTCGACTACGGGCCGGACCACGACAAGATCGATCCGTTCGACTTCACCGTCACGCGGGCGAGCCAGGATGTCGCGAACGATTCCGGCGAAGGCCATTACCTGCATCCGATCGTCCGGCATTACCAGGGCGGCGAATTGGTCGCGACCCATCACGTCACCGAGAACCTCGAAAACGAGTGGAACCGGCCGGTGCACGTGGACGCGTTGACGGCCTTCTTCACGAAGCAGCTCTGACATGCGCACGATCGCGGAGCTGGAAGCCATCGCGCGCGAACGGATGGAACCAGCACACTACGACTATTACGCCGGCGGTGCGGGCGACGAAGCCACCTTGCGCGCCAACGAAGAAGAATTCCGCCGCCGGGTGCTGGTCCCGCGGGCACTGCGCGGAGTCGGCAAACGAGACCTGACGGTGGAAATCGCCGGTTCGCCGATGTCGATGCCGATTCTGGTGTGCCCAACGGCTTTCCACCGTCTGGCGCATTCGGACGGAGAACTCGCGACCGCGCAAGCCACCGCGGAAGCGGGCACTGTCTTCGTGTGCAGCATGGCCTCGACGACGGCCGTCGAGGACGTCGCCAAAGTCGCTGACGTCCTCTGGTTCCAGCTGTATCCGCAATCAGACCGTGAATTCACCGAGTCGGTCATCAGCCGGGCGGAGAACGCGGGGGCGCGGGCATTGGTGGTGACGGTGGATTCCGCGGTGCGCGGACGGCGGGAACGCGAGTACCGCCACGCGTTCCACGATCTCCCTCCGGGGCTGGCCGCGGAGAACATGCGCGACGCCACCGGCCGGGTGCGGGACATCGAGATGCCCGCCGACCTGACCTGGGAGGACCTGGACTGGCTGCGCGGAGCCACGAAAATGCCGGTGCTGCTCAAGGGAGTGCTGCATCCGGAGGACGCCCGGCGCGCGGTGGCGGCCGGAATCGACGGGCTCGTGGTGTCCAACCACGGCGGGCGGCAACTCGACGGCGCGATTTCGAGTCTGGCCGCGCTCCCCGAAATCGTGTCCGTTGTGGACGGTCAAGTGCCACTGATCCTCGACGGCGGCGTGCGAAGCGGCGCGGACGTCGTCAAGGCGCTCGCGCTCGGCGCGGACGCGGTCGGCGTCGGCAGGCCGGTGCTGTGGGGGCTCGCCGCGGCGGGGCAGGAAGGGGTCGCCGAAGTGCTGGAACGGTTGCGCGAGGAAACGGACACCGCACTCGGGCTTTGCGGGGCGCGGACGCCCGGCGAGCTGACCGCGGACCTGGTCCGATGAAACGTCTCGTGCTCGCGGGGGCGGCGGGGCTCGTCGCGACAAGCCCGAAATGGCTGCCGGGCCGGGTCGTCGCAATGCGGAACCGGATCTTCACCCTGGTCAACGGGGACGAGGGCTACCAGGTGCCGGTCGAGGACTTCCGCCGGGTGTATGCCGATCCGGCGGCCGACGGACGCAGCGAGGGCGCCGCGCTGTCCGACCTGTTCTGGTACTGGCTCGCGCCCGGACCGCAGGTGCACCAAGAACATCTGGAGCCGGGCCCGCGCTACGACGAGGTCGCCAAAACCACCCGGAACATCCTGGTCAAGTCCAAGGCCGAATCGCAGGCGCTGACCGAACGGGTCGCCGCGCGCGTGCTCGACCGGATCGAAACCGGGCCGGGGCGGCTGCTCCGGCTGCGCGACGAGATGATGCCGGTCTGGGCCGAGCTGTACTACGAGCTGGTGTTCGGCGAACCGTGCCCGCCGGAGGCCCGGGACCTGATCGTCGGGCACGCCGACGACGTCGTGTCCGCGCTGAAGTGCGTCCGCCCGCGCAACATGCGCCGCCGCGCCCGGCTCACCGCGTACCTGCGCCGCAGGCTCGACGACGTGCCGCATCCGCTGCCGTCGCGGCTCACCCGCGAGGAGCAGGTGTTCTACCTGCAGGGCACGTTCTTCAACACCGCGGTCGTGCAGATGTCCGAGGCGATGGCGCACCTGCTGATGGTGCTCGCCGAACATCCGCAGGTGCAGCGCAGGCTCGCGGAAAACCCGGACGACGACGAGTATTTCGACCGCGTGCTGGACGAATGCCTGCGCACCTACCCGCTGTTCGGCATCGCACACCGCATCACCACCGGCGACATCGAACTGGCCGACCGGACCATCGACGCCGGAACCGTGCTGTTGTTCAGCTACCCGGAGTTCCACCACGCCGGAGTGGACCGGGCAGAGGAATTCGACCCGGAGCGTTGGGCCGGGTGCCCCGCGCACCAGCAGCGAAATTTCTTGCCGTTCGGCGTCGCGCAAAACCGGCCGTGCCCGGCGCGCGGCCTCGCCCCGGTGACGATGCGCGTGGTCACCAGGGAATTCCTGCGCCGGTTCGCCCTCACTACGAGCGCCGCGCACACCCGCTCGATTCCCAATCGCGGACCGGTTTTCGCGATCCCGCGCGGGTCGCGGCGAAATCCGCGCACCGCATTGGCCTATCTGGCGGTACGCGACCGCTGGGAAGACGTGTGGCGCAGCCTCGCGCAACTGGTGTTCGGCACCTACATGGTGCTTGACGCGCGCCGGCTTCGTTTGTGCACCAAACACTTCCAGGGAGGGAACCGATGAGTGCCGTAGAAGCCGCACCCGCGTTTTTCCTGGCGGCAGTGGTGATCCTGGTGGCCTGCCGGGCGGTGAACGCGCTCGCCGTGCGGCTCGGGCAGCCGCCGGTGGTGGGGGAGATGGTCACCGGCGTGCTGCTCGGCCCGTCGCTGCTCGGGCTCCTGCTGCCGGGCGTGCAGGAATGGCTGTTCCCGGACTCGGTGCGCACGCTGCTCTACCTCGGCGGCCAGATCGGGCTGGTCATCTACATGTTCGGCGCGGGCTACGAATTTCGCTTGAGTGCGCTCAAGGAAGGGAGGAAAACCGTCGCGGCGGTGTCCGCCGCGGGCACAGTCGTGCCGCTCGCGCTCGGCGTGGGGGTGAGCGTGCTCGGCGCGAACTGGGCCGGAATCCTGAAACCCGGGGTGTCGCCGGTGGTCTCGGCGGCGTTCGTCGCGGTGGCGCTCGCGATCACGGCGTTCCCCATGATGGCCCGGATCATCACCGAACGCGGCTTGGGCAGCACCCGGTTCGGGTCGCTCGCGCTGGCCTGCGGTGCCCTTGACGACGTCCTCGCCTGGATCCTGCTGGCCGTCGTCCTCGGCATGCACGCCGACACGGCCGGTCCGATCGCGACGGCCATCGGCGGCGGAGTGCTGTTCGTGCTGCTGATCTGGCTGGTGGTCCGGCGGATCGTGGCGCGAGTGATGGACAACCCGCAGGTCTCGGTGGATCAGCGGATGCTCGTCACTGCCATGTTCCTGTTCGGTGCCGCGTGGTTCACCGACGTCATCGGCCTGTACGCGGTATTCGGCGCGTTCATGCTCGGGCTGGTGTTCCCGCGCGGCGAAGCGGCCGACGCGGTGCTCGCGCGGATCATGCCGGTCGGCCGGGTCGTGTTCCTGCCGCTGTTCTTCACCTATTCCGGCCTCAACACGCGATTCGCGCTGCTCGCCGACCCGAAGCTGCTGATGTTCGCGCTGGTCTGCATCGCGGTCGCGGTGGTCGGCAAACTCGGCGCCTCGTGGGGCGCGGCGCGGCTGACCGGCGAGCCGCAACCGGTCGCGCTGCGGATCGGCGTGCTGGTGAACGCGCGCGGACTGATGCAATTGGTGGCCTTGAACGTTGGGCTGTCCGCCGGAATCGTTTCCCCCGCGCTGTTCACCGTCCTGGTGCTCGTCGCGCTCGTCACCACGATCATGACCTCGCCGGTGCTCGGCTGGCTGGACAAACGCGACGCCCGCCGGTACGCGGACGGAGAAATGCCCGAATTTCTCCTGACCGGACGCAGCTGAACGATTGCCTACGAAAGTCGAGGGTCGGATGGCCGGATCACTGCGAGTATGGACCTGTGCACGATGAGGCAGAGACCCCGGCGGCTTCCCGGGTGCTCCTGGTCGAGGACGATCGCGATCTCGCCGGGATGCTCGTCGAATTGCTCGCCGGAGAAGGTTACGAGACCGAAGTGGCCCACGACGGACAGCGCGGCCTGCACCTCGGGCTCACCGGAAGGCACGCGGTGGTGATTCTCGACCGGCGGCTGCCGGTGGTCGACGGCCTTTCGGTGCTGGCCCAGTTGCGCCGCCGGGCGGTGCCCGCGCGGGTGCTGGTGCTGTCCGCGCTGGGCGAGCTGGCCGACCGGGTGCACGGCCTCGACACCGGGGCCGACGACTATCTGGTGAAACCGTTCGAGACCGACGAACTGCTCGCCCGGGTGCGCGCGTTGTGCCGCCGCGACGAGGAGCACGCCGAATCCCTCCCGCTCGGCGCGGCGGCGCTGGACTTGCAGCGGCACGAGGTCGTGCTGCCGCGCGGCGAGCGGGTGACGCTGTCCGGACGCGAGTTCGAACTGTTGCGCACGCTTGCCCAGCGGCCGAAAGCAATTCACCCGCGGGCGTCGCTGCGCGCGGGAGTGTTCACCGAATCCGCCGCTGAGTCCATTGTGGACACCTATGTGTACTACCTGCGGCGGAAGCTGGGACGGAACGTGGTGAAGACGGTGCACGGTCTCGGCTACCAGATCGGGGCGGTGTGACCACCGTCGTCGCTCCGGAGGCGCGGGCGCTGCGGCGCGCGCGGCGGACCATCGCGGGCCAGATCGCGGTGGTGATCACGATGGTCGTGCTCGCCGCCGGCGTGATCGCGTACTGGGTGCTGCTGCGCGGACAGTCCGCGGAGACCGAACGGCAGCTGGAATTCGCTTTGGGACACGGGCTTTCCGCGACCCCGCCCGGCTGCACCTACCTGGTGACGCCCCAGGGCCACGCGCCTGCCGGGCGGCTCCCGTTCACGCTCCCGCCGGTGCCGCAAGTGCCGCACGACGGCGACGTGGTGACGGAAGAACGCGTGCTCGACGGCGCGACGTACACCATCCGCACGGTGAACCGCGGCGGCGAAGTATGGCAGGCGTATTTCAACGAGCATTACCTGATCTCCGACCGCGAACACCTGTTGTTAGGGCTCGGGGTGGCCGAGCTGGTGGTGCTGATCGCGTCGGTGATCAGCGGGTACCTGCTGGCCGCGCGGGCGATTCGGCCCCTGGGCGAGGCGTTGCGCCGGCAGCGGACGTTCGTCGCCGACGCGTCCCACGAGCTGCGTGCGCCGTTGACCCGGTTGCACACCCGCACACAGCTGCTCGCCCGTCGCGGCGGCGCGGGACCGGACGAGCTGCAAGCACTGGTCTCGGGCACCCGGGAACTGGGCGCGGTGGTCGACGATCTGCTGTTGTCCGCGCAGGCCTGTGCCGAGCGGCCGCAGCTGGAGCCGGTGCAGCTGGCGGTGCTGGCGGAACAGGCCGTCGCGGCGGAATCGGTCCGCGCGAACGACCGGCAGGTGGACCTTCGGCTGAGTCGTTCGCCGGGGCTGGAGGACGTGGTGCCGGGTGTGCCGACCGCGTTGCGGCGGGTGCTGTCCGCCTTGCTGGACAACGCGATCGGGCACACTCCGCCGGGCGGCTCGATCGAGGTGATTCTCGCCAATCCGGATGCCCGGCACGTCGAACTGCGCGTGTGCGACACCGGAACCGGCTTCCCTCAGCATGAAGCTGAACGGCTTTTCGAACGGTTCGCCCACGGCGCGCACGGCGAGGGACGACGGTTCGGGTTGGGCCTGGCATTGGTGCAGGAAGTCGTGACCGGACACGGCGGGACCATTGCGGCGTTCGGAAAGCCTGGTGTCGGCGCGACTTTCACGTTGCGCTTCCTACGGGCTTGAGCTTTCGCGCCTGGAACTTCTTGTACAGGAAGAAATAGAGCTTGATGTACTGGCCGACCAGGACGGCGTTGATGATCGTGCCCTCCCGGATGAAATGCGGTCCGCCGAGGAAGATCAGACCGATGCCCGCCGAGATCGCCAGCAGTGTGCAGTCGAAGACGGTCTTGATGTTTCCCCATTTGCGGCCGGTCTTTTTCTGCAGGGTGTTGACGAACAGGTCGATCGGCATCAACACGAGATTGGCGCGGATCATCAGGAAAAGCCCGAACGCCAGCATCGCGTCGGCTAGGAACAGCAACGCGAGATTGGCCGCGTAGGGCGCCAGCGAGATCCACTTTGTTGCCAGCAGGTTGAAGTCGAGCAGTGCGGCCAGGATCAGCGCCGGAACCAGCGAGAACAGGTTTTGGAGCTTGAACGCCCTTGGCAGCACCAGAAAAGTCAGCCCGAGCATGAGCACTTCGAGCATGAGATTGAACGTGCCCTGGCTGAGCGGCGGGAGCACGAGCGTCATCGTGCGGGTCAGGCTGCTTTGCGGGGAGATGCCGATCCCGGCCCGGATGGCCAGTCCGAGGCCGAGCGTCAGCAGATAGATCCCCGCGATGTAGGTGATCCACCGCCGCACCACGTTGCCGGTGTCGATTACTCCCGCGTCTTTGTCGTAAGGCACGACCGCGACCTCCTCGTTGAGGGTTACTTCATGAATCCGAAACGGTCGAGCGAGATGAACAGGGTCAGGAGTTTGTTGACGACGGGCTCGCCCTCGTTGCGGTTGCCCAGTTTCTCGAGCGCGGCGTCGACGGAGCGGGTCGCGTCGACGAGTTCGGCGAGGTTCATGTCGGCCATCACGCCGTAGAACTCCAGCGGCAGGCAGGCTTTCGTCTCGCCGTCCTCGGTCACGAGACAGCCGCCGACCAGTGCGTCCAACTGCTTGAGGTTGGCGCACATTTCCGCGCTGTCGCTGCCGACGCTCACGAAGTATGCCGACGGAGCGGGCCAGAACGTTGACACCGCACCACGGTCGATCGAAACGCCCTTGAACAGCCCGGTGACGATGTGCCGCTTTCCTTCGGCATAACGCTGCACGATTGAAATCCGGTTGAGCTGCTCGCCTTCGTGCTCGGGCACGACCACGCCGTCGCGGAACGGTACCCAGATTTCTTGGGCGAACTTGAGATGTCCGCGTCCGTAAACGTCGAAAAGCAGCACCTTCGCCTGGTCGCCTTCGGGCGAAATTTCCAGCGGGGTCAGGTCGAGTTGCCCGGCGGTCAGCTCGGCGAGACCGGGCTTCGGTTCTTTGGCCAGGCTTGAGTAATCGATGCCGACGCGGTTGAGCAACTTGCGGTCGCGTGCGACGAGTTCGCCGCCCTTGAACACATACCGCGGGTTGATCTTCGCGAGGCTGTCGGTGAGGACGATGTCGGCGAAGCGACCCGGGCTGAGCGAACCGAGATCGCGGTCCTTGCGGAAGGAACGGGCGGCGTACAGCGTGCCCATCTTGATCGCTTTGATCGGCGGCATTCCCATTTCGATCGCCAGCGAGATCACCCAGTCGATATGGCCCTGTCGCAGGACGCGGTCCACCGAGATGTTGTCCGCGCAGAGCTGGAAGTTCTCCGCGGGCCAGCGCCGTTTCACGATGGCGCGCAACATGGTCCGGATGACCTCGGGGCTTCCGACGCCGAACTTGATCTGCGTGTTCAGGCCGTAGCGGACGCTCTTTTCGATGTCGTCCTCGTTCCAGACGTCGTGATTGTTGTCGACGCCGATCGCGGGCATGTAGTTCAGCAGCATGTCCGACAACGCCGTGACGCCCCAGTGGCAGTTCACGAATCCGGAATTCGCGCGGCCCAGTGCGGACTTGCGGAAGTCGTCGGCGTCCCCGGTCATGTAGGACAGATGCGCCAGTTCGCCCAGCCCGATCACCGGATCCATCTTCAACATGGCCTCGGTGACGTCGGTCGAGGTCTTCTTCCCCGGCGCGAACGCGTACAGCCGATACGGCAGCTTTTCGTGGTCGGCAAACAACGTCTGGACGGCTTCCACCGCCTCGTCGCCGGCCGCGCTGGCGAAGTCCAGGGTTTCCCCGAAGACCGTGGTCGTTCCACTGGGGACGATCGCCTCGCCGAACGCCGCCGGATGCGCGAGCTGCGATTCGAAATGCAGATGCGCGTCGATCAATCCGGGAATCGCGTAAAGCCCTTCGCCATCGAAGGCCTCGCGCACCCGCACGACCGACTCGTCGGGGTTCAGCGCGACGATCCGCTGCCGGTAAACGAGAAGCGAGCCGGGATAGACACTTTCCGTGTGCACGTCGACGATGTTGAGATTACGCAGCAGCAGGTCCGCTTCCTGCTCGCCGGAGAGAATGCCGAAGATCGTCCGCACGTGATCTTCTTGCGCGGCAACGTCTTCGGCCGGGATCGGGGGATACGTCGTCGGATCCTGCACAGTGTCCTCGCTTCGCTGTCGTTGGTGCACTGATAGAACCCGGCGCATACCGTTGCTGACAAGCACTCATTTTCGTACGACGTGTACTCTTTTTTCGTACGCTAAGGAGGGCTAGGGAGGTTCACCCGTGCTCCACTCGCGGTTGCTGCAGTACATCGACGAAGTGGCGCGCCTCGGGTCCATCCGCGCGGCCGGGGCGAGGCTGCACGTCGCGCCGTCGGCGATCAACCGGCAGATCCTGCTGCTGGAAGCGGAACTCGGCCAGCCGCTGTTCGACCGTCTGCCGCGCGGAATGCGTCCGACACCGGCCGGGGAAGCGCTGCTCGCGCACGTCCGGCGCACCCTGCAGCAGTACCGCGAGACAGTCGCGGACATCCGGGACCTGCACGCGCTCGGCAGCGGCGAGGTCGTGATCGCCACGATGACCGGCCTGGCCAGCAGCGTCGTCGCCACCGCCGCGGCGGCGTTCCGGGGCCGGCATCCGCGAGTCCGCATCTCGATCCGCACGATGACGACGCAGGACATCCTGCACGCGGTCGAGGCCAGTGAGGCCGATCTCGGGCTTGGCTTCAACGTCCCGCCCTCGGCGCACCTCGAGGTCTGCTGGCAGATGAACACCCGGCTCGGCGTGGTCGTCGCCCCGCACCATCCGCTCGCCGGCGCGGACCCGATCCCGCTCGCGCAGTGCCCGCCCTACCCGCTGATCTTCGCCGATCGTTCGATGGTCATCCACGGCATCGTCGCGGAAGCCTTCGCCAAAGCCGGTCTCGACATCGAACCGGCCTTCCACACCAACTCGATCGAGACAATGAAACGGCTCGCCGCCTCCGGTGATGCCATCGCGTTCCTCAGCGAATTCGACATCGCCGAGGAGATCCGAGACGGCCGCCTCGTCTTCCGCCCCGTCCGCGATGCGTTCAGCAACAACGTGGTTTCGTTGGTGCGGCGGGAAAAACACGGGCACGGTCTGGCGAGTTTGTTGCTGGCCGAGGACATCGTGGGCGCGCTGACCCACGCGCAGACTCCGCGGCCGTAGGGCTCAGTCGGTGAGAGTGTCGGTCGGCAGCAACGCCCGTAGCCGCCGGGTCGTCGCCTCGTATTCGACGTAAGCGCGCGAGTTTTCCGGCCCACCGGCGGCCATCAGTTCGTCGTGCGCGAGCGCTTGCTCGGCGATCACCGACGCGAGCAACACCAGGAACCGGGCCGAACGTTCGGAGCGGACTGCCATCTCGGCGGAACCGGGAAGACCGCGTTCGGCGAACCCCTCGAACACAGCAGTGTTCTCGCGCTGCTTCTCCGCCAGCAACCGGCAGGTCGCCGATTGCTGGCGGAGCTGGTCGGCATAAGCCACCTGCGGCGAAGCGGCATCCCCGGGCTGGCTCACGCCC
The DNA here is from genome assembly GCF_039525725.1 of Amycolatopsis albidoflavus. Taxonomy (NCBI): domain Bacteria; kingdom Bacillati; phylum Actinomycetota; class Actinomycetes; order Pseudonocardiales; family Pseudonocardiaceae; genus Amycolatopsis; species Amycolatopsis albidoflavus. The sequence goes on along the minus strand of NZ_BAAAHV010000029.1, from coordinate 21,341 downwards.
GACATGATGCCCGTTCTCCGCCGCGGGCAGCCACCGGCTCGGTTCTAGAGCACGACCACGGTGAACACAGCGGAGACGGCCGTGGCGAACAGGGTGGATTCGGGGTGGTAGACCCGCAGTGTCAGCGTCGCGGAGACGTTCAGCCGGATGCCGAGGTCGAAGTCGTTGTCCGGTGCGCACGAGGCGGAGGCGAGGTTCACCCAGGCCCCGGCCTGAGTTTGCTCCTGCAGGTACAGGAGTCCGCCGTCGTCGGCGCGACCCGCCGGGCCGGTCGCGAAGTGCCCGTGGATCCGGAGCTGCTCGCCCTTGTGCACCTTGGCCTTCACCGGTCCGGCCTTGATGTGGACGGGCGTCTTCTTCCCGGCCTGGTGCGCGGCCGGAGCGTTGGCCTGCGGGACAGCCGCCTCGGCAGGTGCCGCCAGGCAGAGGCCGCCGAGAGCGAGGGACAAGGCGAGACCGGCCCATCGGGCGTGTCGCCGCATCGAGGTAGTCATGAACCCAGCGCAGTGCACCGCCGCTCGCGCCGCTGCTCAATTCCCTCGACGGTCGGGGGACAGCCACCGGCAAGGGGGACGGCGTGACCGTCGGCGAGAAAGTTTCGTGACAGTGTTTTAAAACAGTGTTATGGTCGCTTCCGCACCCCAAGGAGGCGACCATGCACGGCCCAGTCCAGTTGTTCACCGTCATCGCGCTCGTATCGCTGCCGACCGTCATGTACGGCGGCTACGCGCTCAGCGGCGTCCTGCGCCGCGGCGATCTCACCGAGAAGCAGCGTGGCTTCTTCCGTGCCGGACATGCCCACGCCGGCGTGCTGCTAGTCCTCACGCTCGCCGCGTTGCAGCTGGTCGAGCACGGCGGGCTCGGCGACACCGCGCGCTGGATCGTCTGTTTCCTGCTGCTGTTCGGCGTGCTCGCGCAGTCCGGCGGGTTCTTCCTCGCGATGCTGCGCACCCGCGTCGGCATGAGCGTCACCACTGGCGGCGCGGTGCTGCTCGGCGCGGCCATGCTGCTCACCGCCTACGGCGTCGCGTTCCCCTGACGAAATCGCTGGCGTCGGGTCGTTAAGCTGGATGACGTGCCTGAATACCTGTCAACTGCGCCTGTCAAGGGGACCCGCGACTTTCTCCCCGCCGAAATGTCCGTCCGCATGCAGGTGTTCGGCCATCTCTACGACGTGCTGGAGCGCTACGGCTACCTCCGCTACGACGGCCCGGTCCTGGAACAGGCGGAGGTCTACGAGCGGAAGTCCGGCCAGGAGATCGCCGACCAGCAGCTGTACACGCTCACCACGCGCGGCGGCGAGCGGCTCGCGCTGCGCCCGGAGATGACGCCGTCGGTGGCCAGGATGATCGCCGGCCACGCGAAATCGCTGTCGTTCCCGGTGCGCTGGTACAGCCACCCGAACTGCCACCGCTACGAGCGCCCGCAGCGCGGCCGCGTCCGCGAGCACTGGCAGATCAACGCCGACATCTTCGGTTCGGAAAGCGCGAACTGCGAGATCGAGATGTTCGAGCTGATCCACGACCTGATGGGCGCGGTCGGCGCGAGCCCGGACATGTTCGCGGTGCGCGTCAACGACCGGAACCTGCTGTCGTCGGCGCTGACCGACGTCGTCGGCATCTCGCCGGACCACCTGCCGCAGGTGTTCGCGCTCGTCGACCGGTGGGAGAAGACCTCGGCCGAGGAGCACGCGGCCAGCGCGGCCGAGATCGGGCTGTCGGACAAGCAGTACGAGAAGCTCGCCGAGACGCTCAGCGCCGGCCCGGCGCTGCTCGACGAACTGCCCGCGGAGGTCAAGGCCGAGTCGAACCTGGTCAAGGTGCTGTCCAGCAGCGCGGCGAGCCTGGTCCGGTACGAGCCGCTGATCGTGCGCGGGCTGGCGTACTACACGTCGACGGTGTTCGAGGTCTTCGACACCTCGCCGCAGAACCGCCGCGCGCTGTTCGGCGGCGGCCGGTACAGCAACCTCGCCTCGATGTTCACGAAGGAGCAGATCTCCGGCATCGGGTTCGGCATGGGCGACGTGACGCTGATGGACTTCCTCGACACGCACGGCCTCACGCCGCAGCCGCGCAGCGAGGTCGACGTCACGGTCATCCCGGTCACCGAGGACCTGGCAGACCCGGCCCGCGACGTCGCGACGGCGCTGCGGAAGGCGGGGCTGCGCACGTCGACCCCGCTGGAACTGCGCAAACTGGGCAAGGAGCTCACGCGTGCGGACAAGGCGGGCGCGGTCGCGGTCGTCATCGTGGGCGAGGAGGACTGGGCGGCGGGCCGGGTGACGGTCCGGAGCCTGGCCACCCGCGAGCAGCAGCAGGTCGCGCTGGCCGACGTGCCGGCGGCGGTGCAGGCGATGGTCTCGCCTGCCTGATTTTCCCCGAGGCGGGCGTCGGTCTCCGGACCGGCGCCCGCCTTGTTTTATCCGCCGACGGGTGGATCCGGTGCGGTTTCTTCACTCGTGGCAGTCGGGAGCCGATGAATCGGTCACCCGGCTGGACGCTCCACAATGGACACTCAAGATCAGCTCGGCCCCGGCGCGCGCGGCGGGGCGATGGTCCACTGACTGGGACGGCGGCCGGGCCAGATCCAGGTTTCTCCGGCTTCGCGGGCCTGGTCGGCGCCCTCGGAGTTGATTCGAGCACGCTTGGTTGTCATTGCAGGGTCGTCATGATCGGTTCTTTGTAGTACCCTTGCGTAGTCGAGGTCGATCGCCTTCGTTGCGAACCCTTGACTTGGCCTGTTGCCGGAGGTCGACCCCCAGGGCTTCCGGTGACAGGCCTCTTTACTTTCCCCGCAGAGGCTTTCGGCCCCGCTCAGCGGAGCGGGCGCTGCTCACATGAGCGTCGCGGCAAGGGTTCCGCCGAGTTCGGTCACCGCTTCCAGCGCGGCTTTGTCCGGTTCGCCCGTCACGAGCACGGGCTCGGCCACCCGGGTCCAGCCGAGCCCGGTCGTGATCGCGTCGAGTTGCCGCACAGTCCCGGACGTGTCGTTGTTGCCGTGCACGTACGCCCCGAACGGGCGGCCTTTCGTCGAGTCCAGGCACGGGTAGTACACGGTGTCGAAGAAATGTTTCAACGCTCCGCTCATGCTGCCGAGGTTTGCCGGCGTACCGAGGAGGTAGCCGTCCGCGGCCAGCACGTCGGCCGCCGTCGCGCCGAGCGCGGGACGGCGGACGACGTCGACGCCTTCGATGTCCGGATGGTTCGCGCCGGCGAGCGCGGCCTCGAACATCGCCTGCATCGACGGCGACGGCGTGTGGTGCACGATCAGCAACGTGGGCATGGTTCTCCCGTCAGCGCAGCAGTGCGGTGATCTCCTCGCGGACCGCGTCGAGAACTTCCGCCGCGCCGCGCCGCGCGTCGGCGAGTTCGCCGGTCACCGGAGCCACCACTTGCAGGTACGCCTTCAGTTTCGGTTCCGTGCCCGACGGCCGCACTACGACACGCACGCCGTCGCCGCTCAGCCGGAGCACGTCGGCGTCCGGCAGGAGGTCTTCGAGCGTCACCGGCACCCCGCCGAGCGTGGCCGGCGGGTTCGCCCGCAACGAGGCCATGAGGCGGCCGCGCACGGAAAGATCGGTGACCCGCAACGAGACTTGATCGGTGAGGTGCACGCCGTGCCGGGTCGCGACGTCGTCGAGGACGTCCAGCAGGGTGCGGCCTTCGGCCTTGAGCGTGGCGGCCAGGTCCGCGCCCGCGACCGCGGCGGAGATGCCGTCCTTGTCGCGAACAAAACTCGGGTTCACGCATAGTCCGAGGGCTTCCTCGTACGCGAACACCAAACCCTCGCCGGCTCGGACCAGCCATTTGAACCCGGTGAGCGTCTCCGCGTAGCGCGCGCCCTTTTCCTTCGCCACTTCGCCGAGCAGCGACGAGGACACGATCGTGGTGGCCACCAACGGGTCTTGAGCGTCCGTTGTGGACAGAACATGCGACCCGAGCAGGACGCCGGTCTCGTCGCCGCGCAGCATCCGCCAGCCGTCGGGGCCGCGGACGCCGAGCGCGCACCGGTCGGCGTCCGGGTCGAGCGCCACCGCGAGGTCGGCGTCCACTTCGGACGCCAGCGCCAGCAGGAGGTCGGTCGCGCCGGGCTCCTCGGGGTTCGGGAACGAGACGGTGGGGAAGTCGGCGTCCGGTTCGGACTGCGCGGAAACCAGGTGTACGTCAGTGAATCCGGCCCGCGAAAGCGCGGCCCGCAGGGTTTCCGCGCCGACGCCGTGCAACGCCGTCGCGGCGATCCGCAGCTCGCGCGTCGTGCCGCGCGGCAGCGCGCCGACCGCGGAAAGGTACGCCTCGCGCGGGTCGACGACCTCGGCACCGGGCTGGCGCGGAATGCTCCGAGTGGCCGGGGCCGACTGGATCGCGCGCTCGATTTCGCCGTCGGACGGCGGCACGATCTGTCCGCCGGTGGCGTCGTAAAGCTTGTACCCGTTGTCCGCGGGCGGGTTGTGCGACGCGGTGATCTGGATTCCGGCGACCGCGCCGTAGTGCAGCACCGAGAACGCCAGCACCGGCGTCGGCAACGGCTGCGGCAGCACCTTCACCGCGAACCCGGCGGCGGTCAGCACTTCGGCCGCCGCGGTGGCGAACGCTTCCGAACCGTGCCGCGCGTCCCGGCCGACCACGACCACGCCGCCCGCGTGCCCCTGCGCGGCGAGCCACGCGGCGACTCCCGCGGTGGTCCGCGTGACGACCGCGACGTTCATCCCGTTCGGACCCGCGCGCACCGGCCCGCGCAAACCCGCGGTGCCGAACTCCAGCGGCCCGGCCATCCGGTCGGCGATCTCCTCGGCCGCGCCGGGCTCCTTGCCCATCGCGCGGGCGAGGACGGCGGTCAGCTCCTCGCGCGAGCCCGGATCCGGGTCGTCGGTGATCCAGCGGTAGACGGAATCGCGCAGGCGGGAATCGAGGCTGTCGGACACCCGGGCCAGCTTACGCGGATCGGGAAATCGGGTGGTGGCTGGCGATACGCTCGCGTGGTGCGCATTCTTTTCGCTTCCCTCGCGTCATACGGGCACCTTTACCCGTTGCTGCCGCTCGCCGTCGCCGCGCGCGACGCGGGCCACGACGTGGTTTATGCGACCGCCCCCGACTTCCATCCGACGCTCGAGAAAGCAGGCCTCGAAACCGCCGCCGCCGGGCTGACTCTGCATGAGGCGTTCGGCCTCCTGTTCACCGGAGACACTCGCAGCCGCTATGAGGTCCCGCAGGCTGAGCTGAACGAGGCGATCGGCAAGGCCTTCGGCAAGCTGCTGCCCACCCGGTTCATGACCGACCTCGCTCCGGTTCTTGCCGAGCGGAAACCGGATCTGGTCGTGTACGAAATGGGCAATCCGGGCGGTGCGTTCGCCGCGCATCAGGCCGGGATTCCCGCGATCGGGCACGGCTTCGGCCGGGTGTCCTCCGGCAGCCCGATGGAGTACATCCGCGAGCAGCTCAACGCGTTGGCCGCCGAACTCGGCATTGTCGGCGAGAGCCGGTTGTTCTGGGGCCATCCGTTCGTGGACATCTGCCCGCAGTCGGTGCAGGCGCCGGAGTTCGTCGCCGGGGCCCGGCGCGTGCCGCTGCGCCCGGTCGGCTGGAGCGAACCGGGCGAGCTGCCGTCCGGCATCGAAGGCCGCGATCGCAGCCGCCCGCTGGTGTACCTGACGCTCGGCACCACCGGCGCGAGCCAGGCGCATCTGCTGACGTCGGCGTTGCGGGGCTTGGCCTCGCTTGACGTCGACGTGCTGGTGGCGACCGGTCCGTCCGTTGACGTCGAGGCGCTCGGCGAGGTGCCGTCGAATGTGCAGCTGGAGGCGTGGGTGCCGCAGTCGGAACTCTTGCCGCACGTCGATCTGGTGGCGCACCACGGCGGAAGCGGGACCACGCTGGGCGCGTTCGCCGCGGGAGTGCCGCAGCTGGTGTTGCCGCAGGGCGCGGACCAGTTCACCAACGCCGCCGCGGTGGTCGAGGCCGGTGCGGGCGCGAAGCTCCTCGGCGACGAACTGACGACGGACGCGGTCCGGGAGGCGGCCGGCCGGTTGCTGGCGGACAGCACGGTGGCGGACGCCGTGCGCGGGCTGGCCGCGGAGGTCGCGGGGATGCCTTCGCCGGAGGACGTGGTCGCGCAGCTGCCGCAGTACGTCTGAGCGGCTTGCGCCCCAATGTGGCGTTGGGTGCGTGGGATGCACCGAACGCCACATTGGGTGCGCGGGACGCACCCAATGCCACATTGGGGCGCTCGCCGGAACTCAGGCGCGGGCGACGAGTTCCTTCAGCAGCGAGCCCATCCGCGTCGCCGACTGCCGTCCGGCCTCGAGGACTTCCTCGTGGTTGAGCGGTTCGCCGGTCATGCCCGCGGCCAGGTTCGTGACCAGCGACAGCCCGAACACCTCGAGCCCGGCCGCGCGGGCGGCGATCGCCTCCAGCACGGTCGACATGCCGACCAGGTCCGCGCCCATGGTGCGCAGCATCCGGATCTCGGCGGGCGTCTCGAAGTGCGGCCCGGGCAGGCCCGCGTAGACGCCTTCCTCCAGCGAATCGTCGATCTCCCGCGCCAGGTCGCGCAGCCGCTGGGCGTAGAGATCGGTGAGGTCGACGAAGTTCGCGCCGACGATCGGGGAGCGCGCGGTCAGGTTGAGGTGGTCGGAGATCAGCACCGGCTGTCCGACGCTCATGCCCTCCCGCAGCCCGCCCGCCGCGTTGGTGAGCAGCACCGTCCGCGCGCCCGCCGCCGCGGCCGTGCGCACGTTCTGCACGACCGGGTCGATGCCCTTGCCCTCGTAGTAATGCGTGCGGCCGAGCAGGACCAGCGCGCGCTTCTCGCCGATCCGCAGCGACCGCACCGTGCCGCCGTGGCCGACGGCTCCGGGCGGGGTGAAGCCCGGCAGTTCGCCGAACGGGATCTCCGCGTCGGCGGTTCCGATCACGTCCGCGGCCGGACGCCAGCCCGAACCCAGCACCACGGCGATGTCGTGCTTCTCGACGCCGGTGCGCTCGGCGATGACGGCGGCGGCCGCCTCCTCCAGGTTGCTCATGCCGCCGAGCGTATCCGGGCGCCGCGCACGGCGAGGAACGCGACCAGCCCGAACGGCGACAGGAAGATCGTCAGCAGGAGCAGCGGGCTGAGCACCCACCACGGGATCCGGTGCGTGCGCGCCTCGAAGAAAATCCAGCGCGCGATGAACAGGTCGAACGCGATCAGGTGGGCCCAGACCAGCGCGGCCCCGTACGACGTGCTCAGAAACCCTTGCAAGACACCGAGATCCGGCCGTTGCATCGCATGCCACAGCTCGCCGAAATGCGGGATGGCCAGCACGAAGTACCAGACCAGCGGCAGCAGTGGCACCCACGGCGGGGCCAGGATCCGGCGGGTGCCGCGCCAGCCGGGCAGGAAGATCATCAACGCCCAGAACGGCACCGCGACCGGGAACGTCCAGGCGAAGACGGTCAGGTCGCTCACCGGACCGCCTTCCGGACCGGCACCAGCACCGACGCCGCCGCGGCCGCCGCGATGACGCCGACGAGCAGGCCGGCAGCGGCCAGCGTCGTCCCGCTCGGGTAGATGAGCGGTTCTCCGCGTTCGGCCTGCCACAGGATCAGGCCGACGAGACCCGCGTAGCCGGCCGAGCCCGTCCACACCAGCCGCACGCGCACCGCGCTCTTGCGCAGCCGAGGCAGTCGCGTCGCGAGCACAGCGAGCCCGAAAGCCAAGAGCGGCAACGCTTGCAGCCCGTGCAGGCCGATGAAGTGCGCGATGCGCAGGTCGCCGCCGGTGGTGCTCCAGCCGAGCAGCGGAAGACCAGGGCCGCCGTCCGCGACGCCGACGCTGTGCGCGCCGATGAGGTCGGAATGGCCGGTGGCTTTGATCGCGGCCCGTTCGATCGGGGTCGGCTGGGTCATGGTCGCGCCGAGGCCGGCGCCGATCAGCGCGACGACCGCGCCGGTGCGCACTGCCCAGTACACCGCGCGGTCCTCGATCCGGGTGAACATGAGCGCGACGGTGCCCACGAGCGTGGCGAGCCAGAGCCCCGCCACCATCACGCCCATCGCTTGGAAGAGCGCGGCGTCGAACGGGGACGTGTTCGCGAAGTGGCTCGGCCGGACGCGGGCCGCCTGGAAGGCCATCGCCACGTATTCCGCGGCGAACAGCACGACGGCGACCGTCGTGGCGACGCTCGCGACCTTGCGCAGCCGGCCGCGCAGCAGCGAAACGAGCCAGCTCCAGGTGAAGAAGTAGAGCCCGCCGGACACGGCGAACTTGAACGGCTTCGCCCAGATCGGCGCGCCGAGCAGGGTGCGGTGGTCGATCAGCATCGCCGCGACGGACAGCACGGTCGCGACGGCCATCGCCCCGGCGAACCACAGCGAGGGCCGGTGCCAGGTGCGCATCCGTGCGGTGTTCAGCGTCGCGGGCGGGTCGAGAGTGGCGGTCATAAGGTTCCTCCCAGAATGGATAGTGCTGCTCTCCACTATGGGAAGTTAAACTATCTATCCTGAGATGTCCTCAGGGTTTTTCCCGGAAGTCCGGAAGTAGGGTCGAGCGGGTGCGGATGGCAGAGCTGAGCGCCGAGTCCGGGATCCCGGTGGCGACGATCAAGTACTACCTGCGGGAGGGGCTGCTCCCGGCCGGCGAGCGGACCAGCCCGAACCAGGCGCGCTACGGCGAGGAGCACGTGCGGCGGCTGAAGCTGATCCGGGCGCTGGTCGAGGTCGGCGGGCTGTCGGTGGCGACCGTGCGGGAGGTCGTCGCTGCGGTTGATTCCGACCGGGCCGCGTACAACGTGCTGGGGGTCGCGCAGCGGGCGCTGACCGGGTTCAAGGCGGAGGTCTCCGCTGATGACCGCGAGTGGGCGATGGGGTTGCTGACCTCGCTCGCCAAGGAGCACGGGTGGAAGTTCGGGCCGGACACGCCGGTGGCGGACTTGCTGGTGGGGACTCTCTGCACGATCCGTGCGCTGGGGCATCAGGCGTTGCTCGATCAGCTCGGGCGATACGCGGAGATCGCTGATCGGATCGCTGAGGCTGACTTGGACACTCTCGAGGCAGGGGTGTCGATGGATCGGATTGTTGAGGCTGCCGTGGTGGGGACGGTGTTGGGGGACCGGTTGTTCGAGGGGTTGCGGAGGTTGGCGCAGGCCGCGGAGACTGCGCGGCGGTATACGGAGGGGTGAGCGCGGCCCCCGGGGAGAGCATTCCCAGGGGCAGCTTTTGGTCAGGTCAAAGGCAATTGCGCCATCGCGTTCGCCAACTGCCCGGCAGTGTCCCCGGCGGCCCAGACGTGGCCGTCCGGGCGGATCAGCACCGCGGCCGTCGGCCAGGGCAGTTCGGTCTCGTACAGCTGGAGGTCCGTGTTCGCGGCTAGGTCCTTCAGTTCCGGGCTGGCTTCCTTGGCGAGTAGCACTGGACGGCCGTCGCGCAACAGGCGCAGTTGCTCGCGGGTGGCTGGGAAGCGTTGGCCTGCCAGGGAACCGTCGCCCGGATAGCGCACGTCCAGCGCGGTCACCGTGTTGGCCAGTGCGGTCGCCACGTCGGGATGGCTGCGCAGCAGGTCCGTCATGAACCGCCGCAGAGACTGGCCTTCCTCGGTGGTGGCGGTGATCAGGGCGGTCTGGGCCTTGGTGTGTTCGCCGAGTGCCACGCCGACGGGGTGGCGTTCCGAGTGGTAGGTGTCCAGCAGAGTCGCGTCCGCCCGGCCCTGCTGGACCGCGGCGAGCTTCCAGCCCAGGTTCATCGCGTCTTGCAGGCCCACGTTCAGTCCGACGCCGCCCGCCGGGAAATGCCTGTGCGCGGCGTCGCCTGCCAGGAATACCCGGCCCTTTCGGTACTCCGCCGCGAGCCGGGTGGCGTTGCCGAAGCGGGAGAGCCATACCGGGGAATGCGGGCCGAAATCCGTGCCTGCGATCAGTTTTGCCGTCTCTCGCAGGGATTCCAGGGTTGGATCGGGGTCGGACGGGGCGGAGCCGGTGACACGCCATAGCCCGCCAGGGAGCGGGACGACGATCAGCGCGCCGTGTTCGTTGTGCCAGTAGCCAGGTCCCTCCGGCGGGTCGGTCAGTTCGACGTCGCCGAGGAAGCCGAAGACGGTTGAGTCGGTGCCGGGGAAGTCGATTCCCGCCGCGTGGCGGACGGTGCTGCCTGCGCCGTCTGTTCCGACTACGTAGTCCGCGGTGATTTCGTACTCGCCGTCTGGGCTGCTGACCTGCAGTGTCACGCCGTGGTCGTCTTGGCTCAGCCCGGATACGCGGTGGCCGCGCCGGAGTATTGCGCCTTGGGCCAGTGCGTGGTGTTCGAGGAGTTCTTCGGTGCGCAGTTGTGGGTGGGCGAGTTGGAAGGGGAACGGCGTTGCCAAGTCTTGGAAGTCCAGGCGGGCGGGCAGCATGCCGAAGTGTCCGTCTGGCAGGGGAAGTCCGTCGTTGAGGAAGGCTTGTTCTTGTTCGCGCATCGCGAGGACTTCGATGGTGCGCGGGTGGATGGCCAGCGCTTTCGAGTGCGGGCTGCGGTGTTCGGCCTGTTCTAGGACCAGTGGTCGGCTGCCGCCCAGGGCCAGTTCGGCCGCGGTCCACAGGCCTGCCGGGCCTGCTCCGACGACGATGGTGTCGGGTGCGTGCACAGTGATCACTTCTTCTCTGGAATGAGGTGGCTACATACTGGTAGTGCGGTTGCGCTCGGAAGGGGAGTGGGATGGCGTCAGTGCGACAGGCCGGCGGTCCGTGCCAGGCGTGGCCGGGGGACGGCGGGTTCGTCCGGGAGGTGCTCGACCGGATTGGCGACAAGTGGACGGTGTTGACCATCAGCACTTTGAGTTCTGGCTCGCTGCGTTATTCCGATTTACAGGCGAGTGTGGTGGGGATTTCGCAGCGGATGTTGACTCAGACGTTGAAACATCTTGAGCGGGACGGGTTGATTGTCCGGACTGCTTATGCGGAGGTTCCGCCGCGGGTGGAGTATGCGTTGACGGATTTGGGGCGGTCGTTGGTTGACGCGGTTCGGGGGATGGTGGATTGGGCTGTTGCGCACCACGGGGAGGTTGCTGGGAATCGGGCTGTTAGTGCGGTTCGGGGGGTTGGGCGGGAACGGGGGCGGGTGGGGTGAGGTGGGTGGGTAAGACCATGATGGGTTAGTTGGGGTGGGGGTGCAAAAGGCACTTTGAAGTGCGTGGGGGTCGGGCTCGTCGCCTGGCGGCGACATTGGCCCCTTGGTTGCGTGGGGCACCCCGAAGCTTGATTGTGCTGACGGTCTGGGGGTGCTTGTCAAGGCGGGAAAGATGCCTTGACAAGCACCCCCAGGCCGCAGGGAGGCTTCGTATCGGGGTTGGGGGAGGGGCTGGGTGCCTCGAAGGTTGGGTGCAGTGGTGCGGGTTATGAAGTTGCTGGGAAAGACAAGGTTGGTGCTATTTGGTTGAAGGTGGCGGAGGCCGTGTCTTCTTGTTCTGCTGGGACTGTTAGGGATAGCAGCCACAGGGTGTTGTCGGCCTGTTTGATCAGGGCGTAGGTTGCGCGGGTTATTACTGCGTCTGGGTTGGCGGAGTGGCTTTGTGCGCGTTCTACTGCGCGGAACATTACTTCTACGCCGTTGTTCGTTTTTGTTGGTTCTCGGGTGAAGTTGAATGAGTCTTGCGAACCTGACGAGCGCAGGGCTGCCATTGCGTCGCTGAGCGAATACTTCTCGTAGAAGTTCGGGATTCGTTCCAGGCGCAGGGATTGGCGGCCGTCCTGGGAAAGGTATTGGACTACCGTTGAGGTGCCGTAAGCGGATTTTCGGGACGCGATGAAGCGTTTCCATCCTTCTGGCACCGAGACGGTGTATTCGCTGTCTCGCGAGACGTTTGCCGTTGCGCTTGCGTTGCCGTGTTGGGGGACCAGTTTCAGCGGCTCCGAGGAGCCTGCGACTGTGCCCAGGGTGGCCAGCACTCCGGTTTCCGGGCCTTGTGGTGGCAGCAGGTTTTGGCCGCTCACCACCCTTGCCAGTGCGAAACCGCCGCCGCAGGCCAGGGCGAAGAGGACCATCGACGCGACGGCCAGCATTGCTGTTGCTTTGCCGCTGCGGCGTGGGGGTGGTGGCGGTAGCGGGGCGGGCAGCGGTGGTGGGGCCGGCAGTGGGGGCGCGGGGGTGAAGGCGGGGGCGGAGCCGGTGTTTCCCGAGCGCATGAAGGGCAGCGGGCCTGGGTCTGCTGCCAGTGCGGCGGGCTGGTCGGGAGTATCGGGTTTCGGGGCGACCGTTTTGATGACCTGGGTGTCGGTGGCGTCCAGGTGGGCGGCCGTCTTTTTGCCGTCTGGGGTGCGGAACAGTTCTGGGCCGAACAGGTCTAGGGCGGCCTTGTTCTGCATGGGGTAGAGCCGGTGGCGCACCTCGCGCAGCGAGATCCGCTTTTCCGGCTCCTTCTTCATCAGCGCGGTGATGACGTCGGCCAGCGGGCCTGCCTTCGGGCGCGGGACCTTGCCGTTGACGACCTTGCCGACGGTTTCCAGTGGGTCGCCGTCCGCGTCGTACGGGGGTGCGCCTTCGACGGCGGCGAAGAGCGTCGCGCCGAGGCCCCACAGGTCTGCGTTGGGGGTTACTGCACCGCCGGAAGCGACTTCCGGCGAGATGTAGGCGGGCGAACCGAGCATGATTCCGGTTCGCGTCATGGTGGCTTCGGAGACGTTGCGGGCGATGCCGAAGTCGGTGAGCTTGATGCGGCCGTCGCTCGCCACTAGGACGTTGCCTGGCTTTACGTCACGGTGCGTGATGCCTGCGTCGTGGGCTGCTTCGAGAGCCGCCGCGACCGCGATGCCGACGGCTGCGGCCTGCTCGACCGTCAGGGGGCCGTGGTCGCGCAGCAGGTGGGCGAGGCTGCGCGACGGCAGCAGCTCCATCACGACGAACGGGGCGTCGTTCTCGCGCGCGACGTCGTGCAGGGTGATGACGTTCGGATGCGACAGCACTGCGATCGCGCGGGCCTCGCGGAGCGTGCGCTCGCGGAGTTCGTCCGCCTGTTCGGCCGGGATGCCCGGCGGCACCTTCATCTCCTTGACCGCGACCGGGCGGTGCAGGAACTCGTCGTAGGCCGACCAGACCGTGCCCATCGAGCCCGACCCCAGAATCGACCGCAGCCGGTAGCGCCCGGCGACTACCCGCGGCTGGTCGCCGCCGGGCGACGGCTCGGCGTTCGCGGAGCCGGTGCTGTCGGTGTTGCCGGGCTGGTCCAGGTCGCTGTTCTCCGAGGGCACCCCATGATTGTGGCCCACGCCGCGCTCCCTCTTCGACTCAGCACCGCTACCCCTGAGTTCACCCGTACGGGGGGCGAGCAGAGTCACAGGTGCGGGTGGTGGCCTGCCTCTACCATCACTGGGTATGACGAACGTGGCTGGTCCGGAGTCGGCGCCGACTTCCGAGCCCGGGCTCGCGCTCGCGGCGGAGTTCCCGACCGCGGACCGCGCCCAGTGGCAGGAGCTGGTGGCGGGAGTGCTGCGCAAGAGCGGCAGGCTCCCCGAGGATTTCGCGGGCGCGCCGGAGAGCAAGCTCGCCTCGCGCACCTACGACGGCATCGAAATCCAGCCGCTATACACGTCTGACAGCGCTGGTGTCGCTGGCGGCGACCTCGGCTTCCCCGGGTTGCCGCCGTTCGTGCGCGGGGCCCGGCCCGAGGGTGTCGTCGACACCGGGTGGGACATCCGGGTCCGTCACCAGCGCGAAGACGTCCGTGCGGCGAACGCGGCGATCCTCGCTGACCTCGAAGGCGGCGCGTCTTCGGTGTGGCTGCGGCTCGGCGCGGGTTCGCTGCCGATTTCCGCGCTCGAGGACGCGCTGAACGAGGTGTACGTCGGCCTCGCGCCGGTTGTCCTCGACGCCGGTGCGGAGTACGAAACCGCAGCTCAGGCGCTTCTCGACCTCTTCGCCGAGCGCGAGGTCCCGGCCAGCGAAGCCGTCGGCACGCTCGGTGCGGACCCGATCGGCACCTCGGCGCGTACAGGGCAGGCCTTGCCGCTCGGTCCGGCCGCGGAATTGGCCGCGAAGGTTGCCCCTAAGTACCCCAAGGTTCGCACGATCGTCGCCGACGGACTGCCATTTCATGAGGCAGGCGGCTCCGACTCGCAGGAACTCGGCGCGACGATCGCGTCCGGCGTCGCTTATCTGCGGGCGCTCACCGAGGCCGGTTTGGACGTCGCCGCGGCGGCCGCGCAGATCGAGTTCCGGCTTGCGGCGACTGCGGACCAGTTCCTGACAATCGCCAAGTTCCGCGCCGCGCGCCGGCTGTGGGATCGGGTCCTCGAAGTCTCCGGAGCGGCCGCGGACGCGCGCGGGATGCATCAGCACGCGGTCACGTCGCCGTCGATGTTCACCCAGCGTGACCCGTGGGTGAACATGCTGCGTACCACCGTCGCCTGCTTCGCGGCGGGAGTCGGCGGCGCGGACGCGGTCACCGTGCTGCCGTTCGACGCGGCGATCGGCCTGCCGGACGCGTTTTCCTCGCGGATCGCCCGCAACACCAACGCGATCCTCATCGAAGAGTCGAAGCTGGGCAGCGTGATCGACCCGGCGGGCGGTTCCTGGTACGTCGAGAAGCTCACCGACGAACTCGCCGAAGCCGCGTGGCGCGAGTTCACCGCGATCGAGGCGGCGGGCGGCATCGAGGCCGAGCTGGCGTCCGGCGCGTTGGCCGGGCGGCTGGCCGAGACCTGGGGAAAGCGCGCGAGCCGTCTCGCGACCCGGCGCGATCCGCTGACCGGCGTCAGCGAGTTCCCGAACCTGGACGAAAAGCCGGTCACCCGCGAGCCGGTTCCGTCCACTGTGGACGGCGGACTGCCGCGGCACCGGTACGCCGAGGAGTACGAGAAACTGCGCGACGCGTCCGACGCCTACCTCGCCGAGCACGGCGAGCGGCCGAAGGTTTTCCTGGCCACGCTGGGTCCGGTCGCCGCGCACACCGGCCGCGCGTCGTTCGCGACGAACCTGCTGCAGGCGGGCGGCATCGAGGCGGTGAACCCCGGCGCGACCGACGACCTGCCCGGCGCGTTCCGCGAGAGCGGCGCCAAGGTCGCCTGCGTCTGCGGCACCGACGCGGCGTACGAGGAACAGGCCGCGTCCGTCGCGGCTTCGCTCGGCGCGAAGCAGGTTCTGTTGGCGGGCAAGGGAACCTACGACGGAATCAGCGGCAATTTGTACGCCGGGTGCGACGCGCTCGAAGTCCTGACCAGCCTCCACGCACAGCTGGGAGTCTCCGCATGAGCATCCCGAATTTCGCCGACGTCCCCCTCGGCACGCCCGAGCCCGGCGACCGAGCGGCGTGGGCACAGGCCGTGCAGGAAGCGACCGGCAAGGGCCCGGACGCGCTGGCCTGGGAAACCCCCGAAGGCATCGGCGTGAAGCCGGTCTACACCGCCGCCGATCTGTCCGATGTGGACTTCCTCGGCACGTACCCGGGAATCGCGCCGTACCTGCGCGGGCCGTACCCGACGATGTACGTCAACCAGCCCTGGACGATCCGCCAGTACGCCGGCTTCTCCACCGCGCAGGAGTCGAACGCCTTCTACCGCCGCAACCTCGCGGCCGGGCAGAAGGGCCTGTCGGTCGCGTTCGACCTCGCGACGCACCGCGGCTACGACTCCGACCACCCGCGCGTGTCCGGCGACGTCGGCATGGCCGGCGTGGCGATCGACTCGATCTACGACATGCGCCAGCTGTTCGACGGCATCCCGCTGGACAAGATGTCCGTCTCGATGACGATGAACGGCGCGGTCCTGCCGGTGCTCGCGCTGTACGTGGTCGCGGCCGAGGAGCAGGGGGTGAAGCCGGAGCAGCTCGCGGGGACCATCCAGAACGACATCCTCAAGGAGTTCATGGTCCGCAACACCTACATCTACCCGCCGCAGCCGTCGATGCGGATCATCTCCGACATCTTCGGCTACACCTCGCAGCACATGCCGAAGTACAACTCCATCTCCATCTCCGGCTACCACATGCAGGAGGCCGGAGCGACCGCCGACCTGGAGCTGGCGTACACGCTCGCGGACGGCGTCGAGTACATCCGCGCGGGCGTCGAAGCCGGGCTGGACGTCGACAAGTTCGCGCCGCGGCTGTCGTTCTTCTGGGCCATCGGCATGAACTTCTTCATGGAGGTCGCGAAGCTGCGCGCCGCTCGGCTGCTGTGGGCGAAGCTCGTGAAGCAGTTCGACCCGAAGTCGCAGAAGTCGCTGTCGCTGCGTACGCACTCTCAGACGTCAGGCTGGTCTCTCACCGCGCAGGACGTCTTCAACAACGTCACGCGTACGTGCGTCGAGGCGATGGCCGCGACCCAGGGACACACACAGTCGTTGCACACCAACGCTCTTGACGAAGCGCTGGCGTTGCCCACCGACTTCTCCGCGCGGATCGCGCGCAACACACAGCTGTTGCTGCAGCAGGAGTCCGGCACAACGCGCGTCATCGACCCGTGGGGCGGCAGCGCGTTCGTAGAGAAGCTCACCTACGACCTCGCGCGCAAGGCGTGGGGCCACATCACAGAAGTCGAGGGCGCGGGCGGCATGGCGCGCGCGATCGATGAAGGCATCCCGAAGTTGCGCATCGAAGAGGCAGCCGCGCGTACGCAGGCGCGCATCGACTCGGGACGACAGCCGGTCATCGGCGTGAACAAGTACCAGGTCACTGACGACGAGCAGATCGACGTGCTCAAGGTCGACAACGCGGGCGTACGCGCACAGCAGCTCGAGAAGCTGCGTCGGCTGCGCGAAGAACGCGACCCGCAGGCCACCGAGGACGCTCTGCGCCGCCTCACCGAAGGCGCGCAGAACAACGGCAACCTGCTTGAGCTGGCCATCAACGCCGCGCGCGCGAAGGCCACCGTCGGCGAGATCTCCGACGCCCTGGAGAAGAACTGGGGCCGCCACTCCGGCCAGATCCGCACGATCTCCGGCGTGTACCGGGAAGAGGTGGGGAAGTCGGACAACGTCGAGAAGGCCCGCGAACTGGTCGACAAATTCGCTGAAGACGAAGGCCGCCGCCCGCGCATCCTCGTCGCGAAGATGGGCCAGGACGGCCACGACCGCGGCCAGAAGGTGATCGCGACCGGCTTCGCCGACCTCGGCTTCGACGTCGACGTCGGCCCGCTGTTCTCCACCCCGGCCGAGGTCGCGCGCCAGGCGTCGGAAGCCGACGTGCACGTGATCGGCGTGTCCTCGCTGGCCGCCGGGCACCTCTCGCTGGTGCCCGCGCTGCGCCACGAGCTGGCCGAGCTGGGCCGCGAGGACATCATGGTCGTGGTCGGCGGCGTGATCCCGCCGCAGGACTACCCCGAGCTGCGCGAAGCGGGAGCGGCGGCGATCTTCGGCCCGGGCACGGTGCTCGCGGACGCCGCGATCGACCTGCTCCAGCAGCTGGCCGCGCAGGAGTCCTGAACCTTGCCGCGGCGGATCGACGTCGGCGAATACGCCAAGGGCGTGCTCGCGGGCGACCGGGGGACCCTGTCCAAGGCCATCACGCTGGTCGAATCGCACCGGGAGGACCACCGGCGGCAAGCCCAGGAACTGCTGGTCGAGCTGCTCCCGCACGCCGGCGGGGCGAAACGCGTCGGCATCACCGGCGTGCCCGGAGTCGGTAAGTCGACATTTATCGACCAGCTCGGCACCGACCTCACCACGGCCGGGCACCGGGTCGCGGTGCTGGCCGTCGACCCGTCCTCGACCCGCACCGGCGGCTCGATCCTCGGCGACAAGACCCGGATGGCGCGGCTGGCGGTCGATCCGAAGGCGTTCGTCCGGCCGTCGCCGACGTCCGGCACGCTCGGCGGCGTCGCCCGCGCGACCCGCGAGACGATCGTGCTGATGGAGGCGGCCGGCTTCGACGTCGTGCTGGTGGAGACGGTCGGGGTCGGGCAGTCCGAGGTGACCGTGGCGAACATGGTCGACTGCTTCCTCTTCCTGACGCTGGCGCGCACCGGCGACCAGTTGCAGGGCATCAAGAAGGGCGTGCTGGAACTCGCCGACGTCATCGCCGTGAACAAGGCCGACGGCCCGCACGAACGCGACGCCAAGCGCGCCGCGCGCGAACTGCAGGGCGCGCTGCGGATGATCTACGGCAAGGACGCGCTCTGGACGCCGCCGGTGCTCACGTGCAGCGGGCTCGAAGGCAGCGGCCTCGACGAGGTGTGGGCGGCGATCGGGAAGCACCGCGAGGTGCTCACCGAATCGGGTGATCTTGGCGAGAGGCGCAAGAAGCAGCAGGTGGACTGGACCTGGTCGATGGTCCGCGAGCAGCTGCTCGACCGGCTCACCGCGCATCCGGCGGTCCGCGCGCAGGTAGCCGATGTGGAACGAGCCGTGCGCGACGGAGAACTCACCGCCACGCTGGCCGCGCAGCGGATCTTGGCGGCGTTCACCGAGCCCTCGTGACCTCCTCTTCTTGAACGTTGTCCAAGAAGAAAAAACGCTGTGCGCACAAGTGTCTTTTGACCGTCTCAGGGGCTTGATGCGCCCGGCGGTCGTCAGCACGGGGCGAGCGGACCCGGCTCCACCGCGTGGCGGCTGACGCGCCGAAGCTTCGGCGGGCACAATGCACGGTGACGGCGTAGAAGGGAAGTCATGGCGAAGGTGCGGGGACTGCTGCTGGCCGGATTGCTCGGCGTGCTGCTCACCGGGGTGCTGCCGGTGGCGGCGTCCGCGGCGACCTCGGCTCCCGCCGCGGTCACGGTGGCGGCTGAGACGGCGATCACGCAGGTGAACGCGGTCCATCAGGCACCGCCCGGCCCGGTGCTCGACCCCACGCAGACCGACAAGGCCAACGCCGACAAGACGAAGAAGAACCTCATCGCGGGCGGGGCCGCGGTGGTGCTGCTCGCCATCGTGTTCTTCGGCCGCCGCCACCGCATCAAGCGTCGCAAGGCCCAAGGCGGCTGAGCTTTCCGGCGTTCACCCACGCCGAACTTCGTCAGCCGTTCGCCGCAGATCTTCTACCGGCCGTCTTGGTCGGAGCGCACCGCACCGCCGCTTGCCACCTGCATGGTGCACGATCGACTCCAATGCGTAAGACAGATCGATCGGCACGTTGCGTGTTCCCCTGCGCTCGTGTTGCGGGAGGAGGTGCGGCGTGACGGTGCTGGACTCACGGCCGGACGTTCCAGGTGACCACAACCCGATCGCGGCGCCCGGCGCGCTGCTCTCCGAAGCCGGCGTCAGCATGGCTCCGGTGGAAGACCTTGGCGCGGGCCGCGGCCCGTTCTGGCTGGACGACTGGCTGCGCGCGAACGCGACCGACGTGCTCGCGTGGCGGCGGCACATCCACGCCCACCCCGAGCTGTCGCGCGACGAGTACGCGACGACCGAGCTGATCGTGTCGCTGCTGCGCCGGGTCGGGCTGAAGCCGTGGGTGCTGCCCGGCGGCACCGGCGTGGTGTGCGACATCGGCAAGGGCGAGCGCTGCGTCGCGCTGCGCGCGGACATCGACGCGCTGCCGCTGACCGAGGACACCGGCCTGCCGTACTCCTCCACCACCGAGGGCGCGGCGCACATGTGCGGCCACGACGCGCACACCGCGATCCTGCTCGGCGCCGGCCGCGCGCTCGCCGGCGCGCCCGAGCTGCCCGGCCGCGTGCGGCTGATCTTCCAGCCCGCGGAGGAGGTCATGCCCGGCGGCGCGCTGGACATGATCGCCGCGGGGGCGCTGGACGGCGTCGAGCGGATCTACGGCCTGCACTGCGACCCGCGGCTCGAAGCGGGCAAAGTCGGCACTCGGGTCGGCGCGCTGACGTCCGCCGCCGACCTCATCGAACTGCGCCTCACCTCGCCCGGCGGCCACACCTCGCGGCCGCACCTCACCGCGGACCTCGTGTACGCGCTGGGCACGGTCATCACGTCGCTGCCTTCGGTGCTGTCCCGCCGCGTCGACCCGCGGTCCGGCACGGTGCTGGTGTGGGGCGCGGTGCACGCTGGCCAGGCC
This sequence comes from Amycolatopsis albidoflavus, assembly GCF_039525725.1. Classification (NCBI taxonomy): domain Bacteria; kingdom Bacillati; phylum Actinomycetota; class Actinomycetes; order Pseudonocardiales; family Pseudonocardiaceae; genus Amycolatopsis; species Amycolatopsis albidoflavus. The sequence goes on along the minus strand of NZ_BAAAHV010000029.1, from coordinate 1,449 downwards.
GCGAACGCGGTGCCGCAGGACGGCGTCCTGCGCGGCACGCTGCGGACCGCCGACCACGAGGTGTGGAAGGCGCTGGAGCCGCTCGTCGCGTCGTCAGTGGAATCGCTGCTGGCCCCGACCGGCGTCGGCTTCTCGCTCGACTACCGGCGCGGAGTGCCGCCCGTAGTGTCCGACGCCGAGTCGACCGCGCTGATGCGCGCGGGTGTCGAGGCGGCGGTCGGTGAAGCGGGGCTCGCCGGGACGGAACAGTCGTCCGGCGGCGAGGACTTCGGCTGGTACCTGGAGCACGTCGGCGGGGCCTTCGCCCGGCTCGGCGTGTGGTCCGGCCCGCCCGCTCCGCAGGCCGACATCCACCGCCCGACGTTCGTCCTCGACGAGCGCGCGCTGCTCGTCGGAGTCCGCACTTTGGTGCACACCGCACTGGCCTCGCTGGCCTGAGTTATCCACAGGCTGCGGGTCGATGTGGATAACTTGGGTGGGTGAGAGGTACCCCTCGTGCGGGGGTGTCAGCGGGGAGTTACGCCCTGTGGTCTAGACCGCCGATGCCTTGGTCTTGGCCTGTTCACCGAGAGTGATTTCGGACTTTTGTGCTGCCTTGGCTGGGCAGGTGGCCGTTGACTGCCTCTGGTGGATTTCGTGTTGTGCGGCAATGGCTTTGGCGAAATCCGCGGCTGGCGGCGGTGCTGCGCTGCCCTGATTTCTGCCGCCATTTCTGGTCACGCGCTGCTGTTTTTCCTGCGCCCTGAGGTGCTCGATGCCCGTGTGGGTGAGCCTCTGCCGTGTGGTATTGGGCGGCTGTCCGGCCGGGCTGTGGATAGTCCGGAGACGCAGAGTTATCCACAGGGCCGCACCGCTGGGGACAACTTCCCGGCTCGCCTGGGGACGGCCTGGGCGGGCTGTGGATGGCTCGGAAAACGAGCCTCCCGGACCGCCGCCGCGAGGCCGGGCGCGCTCCGGAGGAGCGGTTTGGTTCGCCTCTCGAACGGCTGAAAGTCCGTGAGGGGAAGGCGGATTCAGGTGGTGGTTGCAACGCCTGGTGTTTGTTGGTGTGAGAGTAGCGTGTTGAGGGTTTCGGCTGGGGTGTGCCAGTCGAGGGTTTGGCGGGGTCGTCCGTTGAGTTCGGCGGCGACGGCGGCGAGGTCGTCGGGGGTGTGGACCGACAGGTCGGTGCCTTTGGGGAAGTACTGGCGGAGCAGGCCGTTGGTGTTCTCGTTGCTGCCGCGCTGCCAGGGGCTGTGGGGGTCGCAGAAGTAGATCGCCAGCCCGGTGGCGAGGGCGATGTTCTTGTGCTGGGCCATTTCGGTGCCCTGGTCCCAGGTCAGCGACCGGATCAGCAGCGGCGGGAGGGTCGTGATCGCCGCGGTCATCGCGGTCGCGACGGCGGCGGCGTCGCGGCCGTCGGGCAGCGGCACCAGGATCGTGAACCGGGTCTGGCGTTCGACCAGGGTC
>NZ_BAAAHV010000028.1:0-271237 GCF_039525725.1 Amycolatopsis albidoflavus | reverse complement strand
CGCGCGGGTAGGTCCTCGTTTCTTTCCGCTGGGCCGTTTCTTCCCCATCCAAGCCTCCTCGCGTGTGCACACGGCACCGTCCGGCGCCGCCCCCAGACAGCACGCCGCGACGAGGCGGACCCGAGCCAGCACCCCGACGTGCCAGTTGCCGGCAGGCCGCGCTGGAGGACACGACCGGCCAACCGGTGTCGGACAACCTATGCCCGGCGATCACCCGCCGCAAGCAGGGTCGGTAACGATTCATCTTTGCCTGCAGTATTCCGCCGAAAAGATGGGAAAAAATCGTAAATTCCGGCAATGCTGGCAGTGGATTCACTGTCTGGCGTGCTGGGAGGCAGATCGTGGAGCATCTCGAAACAGTCTGCGGGTCACTACATGGGGTGGATCCAGTCGGCGAACTCCGCGTCCGGGCGCGGGGGTGCTTCTCGAAGGGGAATGACTACGGCGGGCGGCATCGGCCATTCCTTGGGCGATGTCTCGCGATGCACCACGGTGCACGGTCGAGTCCCGCGTGCTGAAACCTTGCGCATGCGCTGGTCCTCGCTGTCGGAGTCCAACGGGTGGCCGGGGCGCGACCGTCATCCTTTGTCATTCTCGACACGGTCTCTGTCAGGGCGGGACGGGACTCTTCGCGGTCGTGCACTTGCTCTGGCTGCAAACCGGGTGACCGCCCGGGCTGGTCCGGAAGCGAAAACCTTTTATGTGCAAGTGTCGGAGATCGACGCAAGCTTTACCCGCGGGTACCCCAAGCGGGCGATTAAGCTGCGGCAGGTTTGCCGATGCAGATCAGGTGCGGTAAGAACCTCTTGGTCCGAAGAAGTGTTGTCAGTCACACTAATGCGTGTTCCGACCTTCTGTGCGCAGGGTCGCATGTTGCGGCGCGTGCGAGAGGTCGTAAAAGCTATCTTGTTGTCCGACAGTAATTCCCGGAGGGTCAGCGCGGTTACGCATCCTTGGCGAACCACGGCGTGCGAACGTGCGCGCCAACGTTGTCGGCGGCGAGTGGCCCGCCTCGATGGAATCGCTTGAATAGTCTCGAAAAAGGGGTGATGTGCATGCCTGGAAGGCATGTCTGGAAACCGATCCGCGCGGCCGGAAGCTTCTTCGGCGCACGTCGATGCCGGTCTTCCGGTTCTGGGGGAGTTCTGCGTCTCGCCGCGATCGCCGCTTCGGTCTTGGCGGCCTCGTCGGCCTTGGCTGCGCCGGGTGCGAGTGCTGAGCCGGGTTCTCCCGGAGTGCCCGGTAATCCCAAGGTTCTGTATCAGGAGGGATTTCAGAACGGTGCCGGAATCACGGAGCTGACAGATTACGCCTCGGATGCAGCTGCCAAGTACACGGCCGACTCGTACTGGTTGAACAACCACCGGTGCAACGGCTTTATTCTCGCGGGCAACACCCCGCGGCCCGACCTTTCCCAGTACTGCAACAACATTGCCTCCAACTTCGACCATGTGCGTCAGAAAGCCTATGCGCTGGGGCTGCTCAACAATCCCCAGAACCCGGACTCTAACCGGGCGGTGTCCAGCAAATCCTCGGGAGCGGCCGACAACAACGCCCCCCCAGGAACCGGACGGAACGATCGTCCCGGCGAATCAGATCCAGTTCGCCACGCAGGGGCAGTTGACCCTGCCGGCGGCCAACCGGTTCGTCACCCTTTCCGTTGACGCCGCAGCAACCTCCTGCGATGAGGCCCATCCCCTGCTTCGGTTCTACCTGCGGAACAACGCGGGCACTGAGACGTCCTTGTCCAATACCGCGATCGATCCCTGCAGCGATCCGAGAAGCGTGACCACCGCGGTCGAGGGCACGCAAGTGTCCTACGGCCGGTTCCCGGCTGATGGCTCACTGCTGCTGGAAGGTAACCAACTCGGCGTCGTCATGCGCAACGAACAGCCTGCGAGCCACGGCAATGACGGCGCTTTCGACAACATCCGGGTACTGGACGTTACCCCGCAGTTGGACAAAAGCTTCAGCCCGCCGCAGGTCCACGCGGGTGGAACCTCGACCTTGACCTTCACCGTCACCAACACGAGCGAAAAAGCCGAGAAGAAGGGCTGGTCTTTCACCGACACCCTCCCTGCTGGGTTGGCTGTGGCCGCCCCCGCAAACACCAGCACCACGTGCCCCGGTGGCAAGGTCACGGCCGGCGCTGGTGCTACTTCTGTTGGAGTGACTGGCAACCTCGACGCGGGCATGGCTACCTGCACCGCCACCGTCGACGTCACTTCCCCTAAAGCCAGCAGCTTCGAAAACGGCCCGAAGAACATCGACTGCACCGGCTGCAACCCGCCGGCCACGTCGACCGTGATATTCGATGACACCCACTACAAGGTCACGAAAACCTCGTCGGCACAGGCCGCCAAACCAGGGGATACCGTCACCTACCGCATCGCGATCACCAATACCGGCACTACGGACTACACCACCGACCAGCCAGCCGGCTTCACCGACGATCTCACCTCCGTGCTGGACGACGCCACCTACAACAAGGACGCGAAAGCCAGCCTCGGCCTCGCCCCCACCTATCAGGCCCCCACTCTGTCGTGGTCAGGCCCGCTCAAAGCCGGAGCTACCATGACTGTCAGCTACTCCGCTACAGTCAACAATCCCGATAAAGGCGACAGGAAGTTGACCAATGCGGTGGTCACCCTCCCCAACAGCGGCGGCAATTGCGCACCACGCTCCGTCGACCCCGCATGCAACGCTGTTACCAACGTTGTTTTGTCGGCTCCACCGAACGGGCCGACACCGCCTCCTGGGCCGAAACCTCCGGTGCAGCCCCTGGGTCACATCAACACCGGTCTCGCCGACCCCTCTGCCACGGCAGACATCCTGGGCAAGGGGCGCACCTGGGTCGCTCTGGGCGGTATCGGTTTGCTAGCCCTGGGAACCGGAGCGGCGTTCACGCTCTGGTATCGCCGCAAGTTCCGCAAGGACGGATGATCGCTCACCGCTGATTGCTTCCGGACGCGGTGCCGAGTTCCAATGAGGCAAGGCACCGCGTCCGGTCGGAGGGAAACCGATGTCTCAGTGCTCACGACCCCTGCTGACCGCTGTCGCCGTTCGTCATTTTACGCGGTGGATCGGGCTGGCGATCGTTACAGCCATGATCGTCGGCGGTGCGATACTCCTTGGCTCGGGAACCGGGGACATCCCGCCACAAGCAGCACCGGACATCAGCGCTGTCGTTCCGCACTCTGGCATGCCCTCGACGGGTACCGCTGCAGCGCCCGAGACGGTTTCCCGCAGCGGCCGTTACTCCAGCATCACTGGTGCCGCCAGCGCGCGGCTGACCATCCGCGCGCTGGATGTCGACGCGCCTCTGGTCCCGGTGGCAGCGACTGGCAACAGTCTTGACATTCCCCGAGATGTTCACACCGTCGGTTGGTACATCGGCACGACGCGGGCCAGCGACCACCCGACCGCGCCAGCCCCAGGGCAGCCTGGCGTCGCAGTGCTCGCCGGCCACGTTAACTGGGCCGGACAAGGCCCAGGTGCCTTTCACGACCTCCGTGCGCTGCGCCCTGGCGACGTGATCGACATCCGCGGTGCCAACAAAACCACCACTCACTGGACAGTCAGTGAAGCACCGCTCGACCTCCGCAAGAACCAGTTACCTTCGAATCTCTTCAGCAACGTCGGGCCGCCGCGCATCGCGCTGGTCACCTGTGGCGGACCCTATGATTCCCGCACCGGCAACTACCGCGACAACGTCATCGTCTGGGGACAGCTCGCATCTTGACTGGATTCCATCCCTCGATCGGTGTCTCCGGCGCTGAAGATCAGGCACCGCACGTGCTGTACTACACGCAGGTTGTCGGCGCTCCGTCTGCGACGATGCTTCGCCGCCGCCCTGCTGCCCGACGCTGCCGCAGCGATCGCTGAACTGCGCTTATTCGGGCTGCGCACCGTCATTCTCGCCGGGGACAACACTGCGGACGTGGCTAGCCTCGACGTGATGATCGCGGAGTCCTGCCTGTCGACAAAGCTGCGGTACTGGCTCGCTTGAGCAGGGAGGCGAGGACAGCCGCGATAGTCGGCGACGACGTCGACCACGACCCGGTACCGATATCGGGATGGTGCCGGTGTCGGTACCGACGTCGCGGCAGACGCGGTGATTTAGCTCACCCTGAATTTGCGTAGGCAAAAAACACCATCAACCATGTCGTTTGGAAGTGTGGTTCAGTTCCTGCGTTTCCCTGGATTTTTTCGTGCCAGGTGGGATGCGATCATCGGTGCTCTCGCGTTCCCTGTCGGTGAAAGGACGGCTTCGGCTGATGACGAAGAAAAACCGCAATCCGGTGACCACTCGGAAAGGCCTGTCCGCCAATGTCTGGACCACCATTGCGGTCGTGACGTCCGCGGTGGCGGTCACCGGCGGGGTGCTGGTTGTCAACCGGCACGACGACTTGTCCGGGCCGCGGCCGGGAACGATCGGCGCGAACGTGCTGAACCCGTCCGGCAGCAACGCTCTTACCGCCGCGCCCGCTGCTGTGGTGACTGTTGTCGAGTTCATCGACTACCAGTGCCCGGTGTGTGAGGCGTACTACCAGAACGTGACCAAGAGCGTCGAACGCGACTACGCCGGGAAAATCACCTTCGTCGCCCGGAATTTCCCGTTGCCGATGCACCCGCTCGCGGTGCCCGCGGCCAAGGCCGCCGAAGCCGCGGGGATGCAGGGCAAGTACCGCGGGATGTTCGACAAACTCTACGGGGATTACCCGACGTGGGCGCTGACCGCGGACGGGCAGAACGTCAGCGAGGACGCGGGTCGAGCGCAGGCCCGGTTCGACACCTATGCCAAAGAGCTCGGCCTTGATCTGGTCCGGTTCCACGCCGACGCCGAGTCGCCGATGGTGGGGAACCGCATCGACCGGGACAAAGCCGACGGCAGCGAGGCCGGGGTGACCGGAACTCCGACTATCTTCGTCAACGGCACCAGGTTCGAGCCCTCGGGGAACACCTATGCCGCGCTCGCAAAGCAACTGCGCGGGCTGCTCGACCAGGCGCTCGCGCAGTGAACCGGTCGGCTCACTGCGGGCTGGCGTGGCTCTGCCTGATCGGCGGGGCGTTGGGCCTGGCCGCTTCGGTCACGCTCACGCTGGAGAAGATCGCCCGGCTGGCCGATCCGTCCTATGTGCCGAGCTGTTCGATCAATCCGGTGCTGTCGTGCGGTTCGGTGATGGACAGCGCGCAGGCGGCGGTGTTCGGGTTCCCGAATCCGGTGTTCGGGGTCGCCGCGTACCCGGTGGTCGTCATGTTCGGAGCGGCTCTGCTGACCGGCTACGACCCGCCGCGGTGGGTGTGGGCTGGCATGCAGTTCGCCACGGTGCTCGGGCAGAGCCTCTACAGCATCCACGCGCTGTGCCCGTACTGCATGGTCGTGTGGGTCGTGACGATCGCGCTGTTCTGGTACACGACGCTGCACAATCTGGCCGAAACCAGGCTCGGGGCCGTACTCCACAGGGTGCACAGCGGCCTGCTCGCGTTGTGGTACGTGGCGATCGCGGTGCTGATTCTCCTGGAGTTCTGGGATTACTGGTCGACCTTGTTCTGACCCGTGCGCCGGGGGTGCCGCGGCGGGACCAACTTTCCTGTTCTCGCCGCTGAGGCGGGAAACCTGGGTGGTCCCGGACGCTCGGCTTCCCTGGCAGATGACCGACGCGGATAAGACGATGGGAGAAGAGCCGTGCTTGCATGACCTGTGCTGTCGTGGTCGTTCACCGCGGTGTTCACGCTGAGCGGAGACGTATTCGCTGTACCGGTTCGCGAGCCTGGTATCGGGCTCAGGGCGGGCCGGCTGCAGGGCGGCCGAACTGGCGCATCTGCAGGCTCGCGGTGATGGCCGCACTGATAGCGGGCTCGGCTGGCGCGGTGACCTTCGTGCTGCTGACCGGGGCGGTCGGCTGGTGGCTGGTCTGAGCGGCCCGCTCCGGCCGGCCGCCGGGCATCGCGGCGACATGGCCTGCCACGTGCTGATGAGCCTCGGGATAGGCGGGATGCTGCCGGCCATGCTCTGAGGTTCGTCCCCTGTTCCGTTAGCTTGTCTTTTAGGTGGTGCGACGGGTTTTGGCACCTTTCCTGTGGTGTGCCGGACGAGTGTATGCCTTGCCGGTCGTCAGGACTCATCCCACCTCAAAGCGTCGCGTAGCAACGTGATTGAGCGCTTCTCGTGGTCGCCCCGGACCCGGCCGGGTGGGTTTCGTTGCGGCCGCTCGACGAACGGCCTTCGCGTGGATGTTGCGGAATCCGTGCCGGCTTGTTCACCCCCCCCCGGAGGGTAAGCTGCTCGGCCGCCAACCGGATGACCGTGCCTTCGATGACGGGCAGCGACTCGGTGTGGTCAAACCACGCGGCCCGGCTGGTCAGCCGGGGATGCAGCCGATTTCACGCCTGTGCGGTCGCGTTGCCGTAGAGCCGGGTGTCGGTGCTGGTCACCACGTGCTCGGTGTCCCAGCTGGCCGGGTCGCCGAATGCGAACTCGCCGCCGTGTTTGGGCGGGCGGCCTCCGGCGGGGCTCGCCCGCGCGAACTCCTCGGGGGAGGGCGCCGGTCGGCGCAGAACCCGGTTCGAACGCAACCGTCCAAGAATCTGCACCGCCAGATCGGCGAGCAGATGGGCGATGCGCGGCGCGTCGTAGTCGGCGTCCGGAACCACCAAGACCTCCGGGTCGCCCGTGCACCACTGACCAGTGGCGATCAACCGCTTCACCCAGCTATGCAGTGGTGACCGCAGCGACATCGGCACCCGGTGGCAGCCGCATCGCGTCCAGCAGTGCCGTCCACGAGGTCCGCCTAGTCTCCAGAGTCGCGACGAATCGAGTACGGTCAACCTGGATTCATGCGGTGTTCGTCCTCCTTGCCACGCCGAGTCATGTCCAGGTTATTCGCACCCATCAGCCAGCCCTCGAGTTGACTTTCTCGCTGCTGCGAAAGGACGATCAACTACAGGCTGAACACAACATCAACCGGCGTGCACTTCACCGGCCAACCCCTTAAAAAGACAAGCTTAGTCATCGCTGGCCACCGCCAGCGCCAGCGCCCCGGTGTCGCGATCGATGAGGACCAGTTCATGGAACCCGCTGAAGCCCACCACTGACCCGTACTCGTGGTAGGCGTTCTCGTCAAGGTCAGCCAGGCGGTAGAGGCTCGTGGCACTGTGCAGGCGCGGGTAGAGTTCACGTTCCATCTGCGCCTGGACTGCGGCGGGCAGCCGATCGTATTGCTCGGCCCAGGTCCGCAGGACTTGCTCCTCGACGGTGGGATCGGCTGGAGTGAACGAGTCGAGGGTGATCAGATCGAGTCTGTAGCGGGCGTGCACCAGAGCGGTCAGGTTGTCCCCGCCGCCGGCGTAGTCGTCGCGGTAACGGCCGTGTCGCAACAGCAGCCTCAGCACCGTCCGGTCATCGACAGGAATTGGCGGCAACGCGAACAGCTTGATGCTGACCCATCGATAACTCCGGTCTTGGAAGTTGATGAACACTTCGCCCGCGCAGGCGAGCAGTTCCTCCGCAGACAGCGCGTCCGCAGCCTCCTCGGTGGGCGGCTGGCTCATGACGTGCTGGTCTCCGTGCTGGATCGGGGCAGATGATGACGCCCTCAGAGATGGGCCAAGCGCACTCGCTGAAATACCCCAGCTGAGGAGTGCAGTATAGCTGGTGTCAACGGCGGGGCGGGATCACTCCGTCGGGTGCGGCGATGAGCATCTGCGGCCGGGCCGCTTCGGGGGTGCCGAGGATCCGGAGCCGCGCCGACTACGGACGACGGATCTGTCCGGGCTGCTGACGTACCTCGATGCACTTCGGGATTGAGGCGTGATCCCGCAGATCTTCACTCGCGTTCCCCTATTCTTCGCTTGGTGACGACAAGCCGGGACGCGGTCGGTGCCGACGGGAACGAGCTCAGCTCTGGCGAGCAGTACCGGTGTGATCGCGAGATCGTCCGTCGCAGCGCGTGTTCGATTTGCATTACCCATGCCGGGCATGGCGCTTGGTTTGAAAGACGGTGTCGGATCACGCTGGCGACCGCGCGGCGACGCCACGTTCCGAACCAACGGCCGGCCAGGGTCCTTCCCGCTCACCGTCCGAACGGACTGCACGTGCTGAGTGAAGTCGAGCAACTCCGGCCGCATTTTCCGGGCCGCCTGCCGACCTTGCAGCACCATTGCCCGCGCCGACTATGCCCGGTCGTTCATAACCGGCGGTCGGCACGCCGGCTCTTCCAAGCTCAACGATGAGTCCCACGCCGCCCTGATCTCGAAGCTGCTGACCTGCTTGATCGCTGGGTCACGTCAGAGTGCCCACGGTCAGCCTTAAACCGGTGGACAAGCGACCCGTGCCGGGACTGCCGCAGTGCAACCAGCGGATCTTTGTGCTACCCAGCGTGCACCGGCGATGCCTCCGTTAGGAGGCACTGCTTTTCTGATACTCGCTGCGACCGCCTGTAAATGCATGCGAGTCGCGACCCGCGCAGGAATTGGCTGCGAGAAGAGAGAATCGCTCGATTATGCCAGGAACAGTGCCGGCCGCGGCGCTCGCCGGACTGGCGCGCGCCGCGCGGCTGCGGGTCCGCGATCCCGCAACCTGCCAGCGGATAGGCCGGATCACGTTCGCGCCGGAACAGGAAGAACCGGTGGTCGCGTTCGGGCCGGAGTCGCCCCGGCACCGGCGTTCGCGGTGAGAGGTGCTCTTCCCCGGAAAGGGGCCTGCGCGCCGATGCCGTACAGAATGCTGGCCAGACGGATGTTTCTGATTCTGCACGACTCGTTCATGGGCAAGCCGGAAGTAAACCCGGAACTGTTGCGCAGCGGGGTGTCGGTGGCCGCTCGCCGATCTGGTCTTCGCCCGCCGCCTCGTGGTCGAACACGGCCGCGTGCTTGCATTCGTGGTTCACCGCGCGAGCCCGGGAGCCGCTGGCTCCTGCGCTGCAATCCTGATCGGTTTCCCGCGGCCGATCGGAGGCGGTCGACCGCCCTCGGCTGTGGATCGAGCGAATATTGCGGATCGCGGGCGAGCCAGAGGCCGGAACAGTTGCTTTCGCTGCGATCCTCTGTGCTCTCGGCATCGAACGGGCGCTCGGGAGCGAGAACGGGCAGGGGGAGCCATCGCGGTTCCGTTGCGTTGGCCGAGCAGTCTGTGCCCGACGAGCTGCGCTGCCTCGTGGCCGGGGTCGAAGCTGCGGGCGGCTCTTTGCTCAAGGTTCGTCGCTGACCGAGCCTTTCGGAAGGCCTGCTGCTGTCACTGCGCGGTCAGAACGTCAGCGGGTGCGGTGTCGGACAAGGCCGCTGCCGCCGGCGCTTCATGCTCGCGGGTCCGCCTGGGCGAGATCGGCGAGTTTGCCCAGGCGGACCCGCGAGCCGCAATAGCGGAGCCGACGGTGCAAGTCCGCAGTGCTTGCGTGGGAGCTGGGAGCTTCAAACGATGCGAGCGGCGTCGCGATCTTGGTGCGCCGGTACACCATGCCGTGCAGGCTTTCTGGCAGAGCGCCGGGAACGTGTGTGGTGTCGGCTGAACCCGGGAGCCCGATGTCGACAGCGACGAAACCGGGCGCGCAGTGTTCCGGAGCTGCGGCGGCGAGCGGCCTTCCGGTAGCGCAGGACCTGGATGGGCCCGATCGCGACGCCTGACCTGAGATTGGTGCGGTACTTCATCGCAGTGGCAGAAACCGGTTCGCTGGCCGGAGGTGCGCGCTCCGGAACACGAACTCGGCGTCAAGCTGCTCCTAGACGGGAGAGATGCTCTCTTGCTGACGGGTGCCAGCCGACACTCTCGATCTCGGACGCTACCCGCTTCGCCAGGAACAGAGGCCCGGCAGTCGCTCGGGTTCGGCGACGTCCGCAAGATCCGGATGACCTCGGTCGCGTCAACGCGATGGTTCGCGGTGTGCTGGCTCCGTCCATCGCCGAGCACGGAGCGGCGCATCTGGTCGTCGACGCGGTGAAATGCTAACCGGTGCTGTTGTCCGACCGAATCGTGGGGCTCCGGTTCCGACCTCCAACAGCTCGACGGTGTCGCCTCCGAGTTGCTGGAAGTCGCAGATCTTGGCCGAAATCGGGATCGGCGCGTTGGTCGGACCTGATCATGCCCACACGACACATGACGACATCGAAGTCGCGGAGCCGGCCCGGCACCGGCTGATCTTGACGGAACGCGCCAAGGTCGTTCGTCTCGCGTTCGACGAAGCTGTGGCCGCGGGAGGATCGGGATGAAGTCGTTCTCGATGGCGCTGGGCCTGGCGGCGTACGGTCACGGTGCGGCGGTCGTGGCCGATGCGCCCGAGTCTGGCTTGCGAAGCCTTGAGCTTCATGAGGCGCGGCTCGCGCTGTATGCCGGTTGGGATTTTCCACTACGCTGCGAAGGTCATTTGCCTGCTGCGCGGCAGACCTTTACGAGCGGCTGCAGGCGTTGCCCGATGTCCGCCAGGTCGGCGATTCGTCAGAAGGTCCGTCGCCGAATCCGTAGCAACGGAGGCAAGCTGTGCTGAACCAGGAGGTGCGCGGCCGCGCCATGTGAGCAGGTGCCTTCGTTGCCCGGCGGGGCCTCTAGTCGCTTGAAGTGTAGGTACTGTCGGAAGTTCGGCATTGGTGTTCAAGGGATTCAGACAAGAGCATCGCCGGGGCGAGACTGCCGTCCGGCCGGTTCGCGGTTGCCGGGCGGGATCGAGACGGCGTTGAACGAATTCGGGCCCGGAGTCTTCTTCTGAGGTCAGCCCGAATCAGCGCGCCGACCTGGTTCGCGCATGGTGTCAGGATCGGGTCTGGGACGCCAGACCCGATCAGGAGAAGGGACCGTGGACGGGGACTGGTATGCGGCCAACGCCGGGCCGAGCGGGGCCCTGCCTGCGCGTAGGCCGTGCATGTCCCGACCCCGGCTGGATCCGGCGGCTAGTCCAGCAACGCGCATACCAGAAGGGTGATTACTGCGACCCGGAAGGTACCGGTATGCCGCGGCCGCGCAAGAACCTGCAGGACCGCGTTGATCATCAGGAGGTTGAGGATCACCCGCCGGTCGACAGTGAGCTGCGCGGTCGCGCAGGCGAGCAGCAAGACACCAACGAAATACGCCGACCCTGCCCCGGAACCGCCGGCGCACGCGGACGCAGCGAGGTCGCGTGCGGTCGACGGCATCGTCCTGTTCCTCGGGCTGCTGGTTACTGGGCATTCCTCTTCGGCTGCGAGTTCCTCTGGACCGCTCATGACCTGTGATCTCCAGTGCTTCAGGAGTCAGCCGACGGGCGGACGCTGAGCCGTCGTGCGGACAAGTGCCCGCTTCGTGCTTCACGGTGACCGGGTATCCGGATTTGCGGGTCGTCTCGACGCGGAGACCTTGCACCGTTGCGGATCCGGAGCAAGTACATTCGACCCGCTACGTCGCTCGGCCCTGGGGTTGACGGGCTGAACGAGCGAATCGCCATATCGAAGACGATGTCGTCGGGAATGACGTTGGACGCCGTGCCTGCATGCAACGCCTCGACGACCACCACGACCGGTTCGAAGCCGGGCACCCTGTCTCCGATTACGTGCGCGGTGCCGTCGAAGCCTTCTTCGCCTGGCTGGGACATGAACACGACGTCGCCTGTGAGGTCGGCATGCCAGGCACCGAGGGAAGAGGCCGGCCGTGTGCGAACCGTGTCCGCGGGCGCGCATGACGCCGTCTTTGCCGGAGGCGAAAGCAAGTCTGGTGCGTTCAGAGATCGGAAGCATGTCCATGCCGCCGGGCAACAGGACGACTGGGCCGGGTGCGCAGCTGCGGTCACCGAGCCGAGCGTCGTTCCCCGGGCGGTCTCCAACGTCAGGTCGCCCACCGCGTTCAGCACCGTGCCTTGGGCGCGAGTGATGCGCGGCCCGGCCTTCGGGAAACGGCGCAGGTCGCGGCGGATCCCGGCCTGGTCGCCCTGCGTCGCCGACGCGTTTGCGCGAAAACTCATCTGCCGCACTCCTGTTGGTCGGGCCTCAAGGAAAAAAGCAATGCTCACCTGAGCTTTCCTGCTGGCACCTGCAAGTAGCCGAAATTGCTGGAATCAGGCCAAGTCATGCCGGAAAATCGAGTAATCCGCTGATGCGGTAATTTTCCCTCGGCCGTTCGGGGAATTGTTCCGCCGGTTCTGGCACGAAGGGGGCTCGCCTCTCAGCCCTTCTGGTGAAGGGCTGAGAGGTCTGACCGCATGCGGCGGCGATGCGGTCAGAAGCGGCTCTTGGACGTATCTGCTCCCGAGGGAGGTGCAGATACGTCCGGCGACGTCGCAGTTGAGCGGTTGCCTTCACGAGGGGAACGCCAGCGGCACGTACTTCACTGGCCGTCCCTCACCGTCGAGCAGATGGCCCATCAGCTTGACCGGACGCAGCGTGATCGCCCTGTCGGCGACCGAGAGCCAGGGTTGTGCGGTGGCGAGGACGTTCTCCAGGGTGACGAGCTGATACTCCGACGACAGCCATACCACGAGGAGAAGGTTGGCAATGCCGTTCACTGCCGCGCACATCCGGGTCTCTGGCAGTGCGGTGAGCGCTCGGCCTGCATCGTCGATCCGGCCGGGTGGTACTTGTATCCACAATATCGCGGTCACCGGTGCCGGGGACAGGGAGCGGGCGATCTCGCAGCGCAAGACAAGTTCTCCGGAATCGAGGAGAGCTGTCAGCCTGCGCCGGACCGTGGTCTCGCCGACGTTGAGCTGCGCCGCGAGTGTGGACGCGGCGGCCCTCCCGTCCGCGCCGAGTGCGTGCAGAAGAGCCCGGTCCAGCGGGTCGAACCTGACCGGTGCGGAGAATTGAGGGGTGGGTGGTCCAGGTGCCCCGCTTCGCCCGCTCCGGACCCGCCAGGTGCTGCCGTCGGACAGGATGCGCGGCGAGACGAGTGTCCGGATCGCGGTCACGCTGGACAGCGCCGCGACCCGGTGCTCGAGGTAGGTTTCCAGGCCGTGCGAAGTTGACGCGAGCACGTGCACAAGCAAATCGCACCTCCCTGCGGTGTGGTCGATGCTGGCTACGTTCGGGTCGTCGGCCAGTTCTTGGGCGGTCGCCAGTGCCTTGCCGGGCACGCAGTCGACTTCTATGAAGGCTGGCGTCATCCACTTGCGCACGCCGCCGCCCGGGTAGGCCGCGAACCACGCGTCGCGTCGCTCAGCCAAGCGCTGCCAGCGTCGAGCGGCCGTCACCGCGCTCATCCCGGTGGCCGTGCTAATCGCCGACCACGGAGCGCGCGGGCCCGCCTGCAAGGCGTCAACGAGTTTCAGGTCGTTCTCTGTAAGCATCCGGAGGATTCCTCGATATTCCGGTCTTGAATCGGCCGATATTCGCTATTGTTGCGGCGGTGGATCCGGGGGTTTCGGTCGCCGGTTCGGCCTGATTTATCTCGCGTGCCGATCGGACCGCGAGGATTTGTTTCTTTCGGCGAGGTTGTCGTCCGGTTCCGGCAGTGTAGCTGTTCAAAACATCTTTGTCGTCGCTTATTCGTGACTGCGAGGCTTCGGTTAGCGCCGGCTCGAACCCGCGAATTACCGGGGTGAGTGCGGCGCGGCCGCACCGGGTGCGCGGTTCGTCCGGCCCGGCGTTCCTCGTCGGGTTGAGTGGCAGGCATCTGGCTCTGCTTGATCGTCTCGTCCCGTTCGGGACCGGGTGCCGACGGAACGAGTCTCGGCGGTCCGTTCGGGTGCCGAACCGCATTACGCGACCGAGAGACTCACTGCGTGGTCCCCGGCCGGCGGTCGCGAACGAATCCGCAGGACGGCTGCGCCGCCGGCGGCTTGCGGTTGGTTTCCTCGCCGGAGGCCGTTCCGGCGGCGCGGTCTCCCGAGGCTTCCGGTCGCGGCCGTCCGCTCGCCGCGACCGCTTGCCCTAGTTCGCGCCGCGAACCTGCGATCAGCTGCTCTGCAACCGGTTCGGCACCAGGGACAGCTTGACCGGTTGCGCGGCCCGAAGAGAACCGCTCGCCTGTACGACCTCTCGGTAAGACCCGGGTCGAGCACGACGACGCGTTCGGCCCGGAGCCGGAGTGGCGGGACTGCGCTCGGCTATCGGCCGTCGTCCCACACGGTGTTGCCGCTCGCAGTACGGGCCGGATAGCTCTGGACGGCATCCCAGTGCTCGGCGATCTTGTTGTTCTGATCGAAACGGAAGATGTCGATGGACCCGCTGCCGGTGTTGTCCGGGTTCCGCCCGTAGGTGTGCACCGCGACCAGGTTGCCGTCGACGATCGTCCGGGGGAAGACGCGCTTGGCGTCTCCGGTCAGCCGCTCCGCACCGGCGAACGCAGATACGAACGCCGCGCCGCCGTCGGCCAGGCGAGGGTTGTGCTGTGTGTACTGGTCCGCGACGTAGAGTTCGACGGCAGTTTTCGCGTTGGCCCGGTTGAACGCGAGATCCAGGAATTCCAGGGCAGCCTCGCGGTTCTGCTCACGCGTCTGCGGGGAGGGGCTGGGCCGGGTGCCGACCGGGCCGTCGAACATGGTGTGGCCGTTGGTGGATTTGCCGGGCACCGGCTGAACCGCGTCCCAATGCTCGACGATTTTCCCGGTGCTGTCGACGCGGAAGAGGTCCATGATCGCGATAACCGGGGAGGCCGGATCTCCGCGTTGTTCAGCGTGCACCAGAACGAGGTCTTTCTCGGCGAGAACGCGGTGAACAGTGTACGACACTGCGGGAGCCGAAGAAAAGTAACCGGTGAACGCATCCTTGAATGCCTTCGGCCCGTCGGCGACTCCCGGGTTGTGCTGAACGTATGTTCCACCGAGATACCGGTCAGCAGCGTCTGCGACCTTCTTCTCCACGAAAGCCAACTGGTAGAACGAACGCACCGTCGCCGTGCGGTCTGCTTCGGACACCGCGGACTCTTCCGCCCGCGAGACTTCCGGGGGTACTTGTTGACATGCGGTGAGCGCGAACGCTACGGCCATGAGCAGACCGGCGAGGCGAACCAGTTCGCGACGGGGCAACGGCGAAAAACGGTAAATGCTGCGAGTCACCTGTTCTCCTGAAATAAAGGTGCGAGAGCCGACCGGACAACGGGGAAACCGGTGGGCGAGACGGATATGTCCTCCTGCGGAGGTTACCCTGAAAGGCGGTCAATACATCGATCCCCGCCGCGCTTCGACAGGAGATCGACAGGTTCGCGGCGAGCCGCAGGCGATCTCGCGACGGGTAAGGAAGCGTGGTCGGACCGAAACGGTCTCGGCACCGGTTTCGACCTAGAATCCTAGCTAGGCGGAAATCTCCGCAATGGCTGACTATCTCGCGCATCTGCTGGATTCCGTGGGTGCGGCAGTCGGCCAGGAGTGCGCATTCTCCGGAAAAAGAACGGTCTCGCTGCTAGCCCTCGGGCGGGTGCCGGCTCCGTCCTTGAACCGGTCGATCCGGCCGCCGTCGCGGATGCCGCCCGGACGCGGTCGGAGCAAGAGCACCGGTCCAGAACCCGGACGCTGTCGTCTTGGCCGGGGCGAGGATCATGTCGGCGGTCACGTTCCAACGCAACCGCTTCCGGGGCCGACCCTCAGCGACCTTTCGGCGGTCGCGCTTCCACGGGACCACCCAGACTGCTCTGAATCGGATGCCTATGAATACTCCCGCATATGCGGACGTGCTGTCGCGAGTTCTGCGCCGGTCAGGTTCCCCGTCGTGCTCGTCGGCTGGCGAGCACGCTCACGCGAGGTCATTCGCTTTCGGCTCTCGTCGGGAATTGGGTGGCGAGCAGCGGCACTTGGCCGATGGCGCGTCCTTCTTCGTCGAGCAGCCTGCCCATTAGCTTGACCTGGCGCAGGGTGATCGTCCGGTCGAGAACTGAAAGCCGCGGGAATCGTGCCGCGAGCATGTGTTCCAGCCCGGCGATCTGCTGCTGGGACGTCAGCCAGGCGATGAGCAGGACGTTCGCTTCGCCGCTGACCGCCGCGCACATCCGCGTTTCCGGCAGGGCAGCGAGGGAGCGCGCGGTGGCTTCGAGGCGGTCCGGCGGAATCCGGATCCACAGCATCGCGGTGACGGGAGCGGGGGAGAGCGAACGTGCGATCTCGCAGCGGAGAATCAGCGTTCCCGAGTCGAGAAGCATGGCCAGCCGCCGGCGCACAGTTGTCTCGCCCGTTCCGACTCGGGCGGCGATCTCCGGCGCGGGAGCTCGGCCGTTTTCGCTGAGAACCTGCAGAAGTGCGTGGTCGAGCGAATCGAATCGAGTTACGGGCGGCACACGGCGCGTCGAGGGCATGGCGAGGGCTTCGCGGCGGCTCGCGGGGATCGCGCGTACCCGCCAGGTACTGCCCTCGCAGAACAGTCTGGTCAGGACGTGCGTGCGGCTGGAGACCGCATCGGGCAGCGCGGAGAGCTGGTGCGTCAGATAGTCCGCGAGATCCGGCAGCGACCGGGTTACCACGTGAACCAGCAGATCGCATTGCCCGGCGGTGTATTCGACACTGGTCACGCGGGAGTCGGCCGCCAGCGTTTGCGCCACGGTCAGCGCTCGGCCGGGTGCACAGCGGATCTCGACGAAGCACAACACGATCCGGCCGCGCAGCTCGCCGCCGCGGTAGGCGCTGATCCAGGCTTCTCCCCGTTCGGTCAAGCGCTGCCACCGACGGGCGGAGGTGACCGCGCTCATCCCGGCCGCTTTGGCGACTGACGACCAGGGCGCACGGGGCCTGGCCTGAAGCGCGTCGACTAGCTTGAGATCGTCCTCGCTCAACATCTGGCGGATTCCTTCGGCAAAGTCGATATCTGTGGCTGATCTGTGAACAGCGAAAAGCTAGGTCGCAATGCGCGGCCTGGAACGGCAGCACACTGTGTCAGCTGTTCCGGCAGGGCACGGGCTGCTCGTTTCCCGTCGCGCGCGGCCGGCCGGATCGCCGGCGCGTGGAATAGATTCTGCTCGTGCGAGCACGGATCCGTTTCGTCGAACGGACAATGGGCACCTGTGCTGAATCAAGGCGAACCGTTTCTATGCCTGGTTCCGTGTATTTACACACTTCTTCGAAATGTGCATTCCCGACGTCTTGGGGTTTGTCGAAGTCAGCTGCTTTCCGCGAGGATCGGAACAGTGGGTTCTCGTCCGCAGCACGCTGGAGAGCGTGTCGTCGGGCCGTGACGGTACGGGGTTTGACCGTGTGCGTCGGCGCACAGTCCGGAAGCGGCCTGCCGAGCGGGACAGTGAGCCCGGAGCACCTCGCTGCGCTCGACTTCGCTTGTTCGGCTATCTCGAGTCTCGCGTACGGCTGGAACACGTAATCGGTGTCTGACTACGTGCTGATCGGTCGTGTCGAACACGTTCATCGTGGTGTTTCTCCGGGTTGCTGACTGGTCAGGTCCTGCCGATGTGTGGTCGTGTCGGTGGGGAGGCATTGCCCGGGCGGGCGTCGCTGGTGGGCAGCGGGCGGAAAGGGGCCGCGAGGGTAGGCAGGACATGGCGGCGGTTGCGGATCAGCGCGGCGAGCGCGAGGGCGGCGTAGACGCCGCAAAGGACGTAGCGGGCGGCCTGGCCTGGCAGGGCGAATTGCGCGGCGAACAGTCCGAGCAGGGTCCAGGCGGCCCAGCGTGGGAACCGCAACGCCAGCAGCGCGGCGACGCCGAGCAGGGTTTGGACGGCGGTGAGCAGGAACTCTTCGATCTGGCGGCCGTCCAGGCGCAGGGCGGTGCCTCCGCCGCCGATCAGGTAGGCGACGGGGAGACTGCCCACGAGCAGGGTCCATTGGTTGACCTTGCTGGAGATCAGCGTGCCGATGGCGTCGTCGGCCTTGCCTCGGACAGCGAAGAGGATCGCCACGATGAACTCCGGCGCTTCGGAGGCCAGCGGAGCCAGCCACTGCACGAGCAGGAACCGGTCGATCCCGAGCTGAGTGCCGGCGGCGATGAGATTGTCGGCGAAGGGCTCGGCGCAGAAGAGGATCACCACGGCGGCGAACACGAACAGAGCGACGACCAGGATCCGCCGTCGCCGCGTGGGGAGCGCGCCGATGGCGGCGGCGGGGCCGACCAGGTGCGGTTCCCCGGTTTCGGCGCGAGAGACTTTCCACAGGTAGAAGACGAAGAACCCGAGCAGCGCGAACCCGAGGATCAGGGAGATCTGCCCGGTTGCCGGGACGATAAACGCGACGACCGAGGCAATCGCAAGGAACCCCAGCTCGACCCGGTACGGCGAGTCCAGGATCAGTTCGCGCACCGCTTTGCCGGTGCGTTTGCGGGCGATCGCGAGGCCGAGCAGCACGACCGCCGACCAGCCCAGTCCGAGCAGCAGCCGGTTCGAGCCGGTCATGTTGGCCGCGGCGTAGGCGACGTATTCGGGGTTCGAGCCCGCGGTGTAGGCGAAGTACAGGTCGACCGCGTACTCGGGCAGGACCGCGATCACTGCGAGGATCGCGATCGCGAGGCCGCCGGAGATGTCAACCTGGGCCGTCTCCGCGGCCCAGGCCAGGACGAACGACGCGGCGACCACGGCCATGCCGAACAGCGCCAGCCCCGCTGCCGGGCTCGGTGCCGCGCCGGACAGGCGCAGCACGAGCGCGGGCACTGTCAACGCGACGCATAGGCCGATCGGGCGCAGCAGTTTGGTGAACACGAGAACCGGGTCCTTTCGTGGCATGATCCGGCCTCGCCGCGACGTCCAAGGGGGTCTCGGCCAGGCGCATCTGGGCCGGCCGAAGGGTCTCACCCACCCGTGGTTGCCCACGGGTCCGGTGGCCGGAGAGCACGTGGGCTCTCAGCATGTCGACCACAGGCTTGCGGGTTACTCCCCTTCGGAACGAGCCTGACAATTCCAGGCAAGTCGGAGTTTTCGCAACCGTTTCCCGCATTGCCGCTGCCCCGAGAAACGGAATCATACCCGCCGGAAAACGTTTTTTCGGGGCACCGAAGACGCAAGGCAGGCACGCCTCATTCCCGCGCTCGTGCTGCAAGCCGGTTACCCGGAAGCATCCTTCGCGCAGTTCGTGCTAAGCGGCGGCGGCTCGCGGTCCGGTGTTGGCCGTGCCGAGCCGGGGTGTTGCTGTTCATACCTGTTCCGGTGATTGTCAGGGCGGGAACGGGAGGAACGCCGAACCGTCCGGTCAAGCCGGCGCGGGCCAGTGCAGGCCGGATCAAGATTGGGAGGATCTGCTTACGAATCGTTAGCGTGCCTGGGTTCTCGACGGCACAGAGGCGACGATGGCGCTCGTAGCGAACAGTTCTGGCCAACAGCACTCGATTTGCCCGGAAACGTCAAGTTCCCTGCCGTGGCCGCGGCTGCGAGATCGTCAGCTCCGAGCATTCCTCACATGTGATCCGCAATGCGCCGCAGCGGCCAGCTCTCTCATCGGCGGACTGCGGAGCGAAACCGGCTTCCACGCGGCGACAGTGCACTTTCGGGACATGCCGCATTGGCTACTCGTCCTCCATTTCCTGTTTCCGGCTGAGTCCCCGGCGTACCAGCGGCCAGAAAGCCGCGATCACGGCCAGCGACACGATGCTGGTCCACACCTGGGTGCGGGCGGAGTCGTCGGTCAGCAGCATGACGACGATGATCGCCACGACGCCGAGGACGGTCAGGATGCCGAGCCACGGGTGCAGCCACATCTTGAGCTTCAGTCCGGCGCGTTCCTGCGGCGTCATCTTGTGCCGCGTCCGCATCTGGGTGAACGCGATGAACGAGTACACGAACAGCGCGACCAGGCCCGCGGAGTTCATGATGAAGTCGAAGATGCCGGAGTCGGGCGCGACGAAGTTGACGAAGACCGCGATGTACCCGCCGATCGTGCAGGCCACCACCGCGACGGCCGGCACGCCGGCTTTGCTCTTCCTGGCCACCACACGCGGCGCGAGCCGTTTCTCGGCGAGCGCGGAGAACATCCGTCCGGCGGAGTAAAGCCCGGAGTTGAGCACCGAACAGGCGGCGGTGAGCACGACCGCGTTCATCACCAGACCGGCGCCGGGGAGCCCGAACAGCGTGAAGGCGTGCGCGAACGGCCCTTCCTGTTTGGGATTCGGCAGCTGGTTCCAGGGGACGATGGTGACGATCAGCAGCACCCCGCCGACGAAGAACAGCAGGATCCGCCAGATCACCGTGCTGACCGCCTGCCGCACGCCCTTGGCCGGGTCCTCGGACTCGGCCGCGGCCATCACGGCGATCTCGGTGCCGAAGTAGGAGAAGATCACGATCGCGACGCCGCTGAGGATCGGCCACCAGCCGTGGGGCGCGAACCCGCCGTGCTGCCAGAGGTTCGGGACGGAGAAGCTCGCCTTCGGCCAGAGCCCGAACGCGAACAGGGTGCCGACCGCGAGGAACACGATGATCGCGGCGACCTTGATGCTCGCCAGCCAGTACTCGACCTCGCCGAACGACCGCGCGGACACCAGGTTCGTGGTGGTGAAGAACAGCAGCAGCACGACGGAGAACACCCACTGCGGCACCGCCGGGAACCACCCGCCGAGCACCGACCCGCCGACGACCGCCTCGAACGCGATCACGCCGATCCAGTAGTACCAGTACAGCCAGCCGACGAGGTACCCCGCCCACTCGCCGAGCCCCACCCGGGCGTACTCCATGAACGACCCGATCGCCGGCCGCGCCGCGGCCATCTCGCCGAGCATCCGCATCGCGAGGAACACGAGGAGCCCGCCGATGAGATAGGAGAGGACGGCGGCTGGTCCGACGGCGCGCACGACGTTCCCGGAACCGACGAAGAGGCTGGCTCCGATGATGCCGCCGAGCGCGATCATGGTGATGTGGCGGGAACGGAGCTTCTGGGGCCCGCCCGCGGCCGCCTCGTCCGGGCCGCCCTGGCCCTGCTCGGTGATCCGATCAGCCATTGATCGACCTTCCTCTCAAGATTATTGTGCGCCCAGGACGGTGCAGAACACCGTGCCAACGGAAATCTGGATTTGCTGGGCCAGCACATGGTCGCGTACCTGTTTCAGGAGACGATCGTTGCTGCCGCCCGTGCACTGCACCTGCATCCGAACTCGTTGCGCTACCGGCTGGACAGACTCGTCACACTGCTCGGAGCACCCATTCGCCGGCTCAGCACGCTCGCCAGCCTGTATTTTTGTCTCAACCGTCGAGGAATTATCTGAAAATGAACGAGATCAGCACCCGGTCTGGTCGGCGGAGCCAGTTCGACCGGCTGCCGTTCCGTGCGGGATGCGGTTCGTCGTCGGTGGTCTGTTCTGCGGCCCGAGTCCTTCATGGCCGATCAGGCAGGACACCGACGCTTAAGAATTGGCCTGGCTTCGTCAAGGTCCGCCCGCCGAGTTGCCGAAGAATTACGCCGTCTCGCCGCCGTGCCGACCTAGCGAGTGAAACAGCGCGGTGGCGAGGACGATGCCTTCACGCGCGATGGGCTTGAGCAGGTGTTCGTCGGGCGCGTGCTGCAGGCATCCGGGATAGGAGTGCGGCAGCCACAGCGTCGAGAGGCCGAGGAGGTCGGTGAACACATGGTTCGGCAGAGCCCCTCCGAAGCTCGGCAGGATCGCCACCTGACGATCGGAAACCTCGTCGAGAACGCCTTTGGCCCAGTCGACCCACGGGTCGTCGACCGGGGTGCGGCTGGGGAGGAAACCGTCTTCGGCGGCAACTTTGACCATTGAGAACCCTCGTTCGGCAAGGTGTTGAGCGATCGCCCGGTGCACTCCGTCGGCGCAGGTTCCCTCGGCGTAGCGAAGTTGCAGCATCGCGCGCGCACGGCTGGGAATGGCGTTGACCGGCCGATTGATGTCGGCCGCGCCGATGGCGAGGACTTCGAGGGTGTTCCAGCCGGACAGTCGCTCGGCCGCGGTCAGCCCGGTGTCGCCCCAGCCTTCGTCCAGTGACGGATCCCCTGGGTTGCTACCGATCGTGAGCTCGGCAAGCGCTGCGCGGACGCTGCCCGAGAGCTCGGGTGGCAGGAGATGCGGCACTTGGATGCGGCCGTGTCCGTCGACGAGACAGGCGATCGCCCCGGCGAGGGTGGTGGCGGGGTTGCGCAGGACGCCGCCCCAGTTCCCGGAGTGGTGGGCGTCGGGACGGAGGTCCGCGTCGAGCGAGATCCGGACACTGCCTCGCGTTCCCAGGAACAGCGTCGGAGTCTCCGCGTCCAGGCGCGGGCCGTCGGACGCGATGAGGACGTCGGCGCTCAAGGTCGCGCGGTGCGCCGCGACAAACTCGTCGAGCCCGGGCGAGCCGATCTCCTCGCCCGTTTCGAAGAGGAACTTGAGGTTGAACCCGAGCGAACCCGTCTCGGCCAGGAGCAGCCTGAGCGCGGTGAGGTTGATCAGGTGCTGTCCCTTGCTGTCCGCTGATCCGCGGCCGTACCAGCGGTCGCCGTCGGCGGTCAGCGTCCACGGGTCTCGGCCTTCGCTCCATCGGCCCTCGTGCCCGTCGACGACGTCGGCGTGGCCGTAGCACAGGAGCGTCGGCAGCTCCGGGGACTCGATGCGGGTGCCGATCAGGAACGGGCCGCCGGCCGGGTCCGGGTTCGGATGCATCGCCACTGAACAGCCGAGCGCGGTCAGCGCCGGTGCCAGGACCTCGTACAGGTACTCGTTGATGGCGACGTGGCCGAACGGATGATCGCTTACGGTCGGATACCGGACAAGTTCGGCGAGTTCGGTGAAGAACGCTCCCGAGTCGAAATGTTTCCGCGCCTTCAAGACCAGTTCTGGGGGGATCACCGCGTTGTCTCCCGATTCGTGTCGAGTGCAGCTCAGCAATGCCGCAACGAAGCCCGTGGTTCGTGCCGGCCGATCTTGCGGTCGCCGGCCCGGCAGGACGTGGACCCCGGACCCGCTCTCGCGCCGGTCGTCTTGAATGGGCTGAACGCGATCCGCGCGGAAGGCGGGAGCGGGTCAGAGCGCGGGGAGGAGTTGGACGTCGTCCGCCTTGACGAAGGCGATGCGGTGTCCGAACTGGATCTGCACATAGCGTGTCTTGCCCGTAACCACCACGTGTTTTGCCGGGTCGAACGTCGTTGCCCAGTAGTATTCGGAGCCGAGCACGTTCCCGAGTGAGTACCGCTGTCCGGCTGAGAACGTGTACGGCAGCGGGACGACCTGCTGCACTGGCACGTTCGCTGGGTAGGCCTCCGCTTCGGGAAACGCGCGCCCGAAGACCGGTACGGTCGCCAGGCCGGGTCTCGGCGTGACGGCCAGGCCGAACGCCGGGCTCGTCGCATGAGTGTCGCGGAACCAGCCCTTCTGGCCGAGGTACCAGATCGCTGTCCAGTCGTCACGCCGTTCGGCGACCACGTACTGCTGGCCGGTTTCCGCCCGGCTGCCGATGTCGGAAACGTCCAGCGTGCTCGCCGAACCGTCCGGGCGCAGGCCGATGTCCTGGAGCAGGGGCGCCGAGTCGTTCGGCTCGCTGCGCAGCACGACCGAACCGGATCCTCGTGCCGGACAGGGTTGGCCGGCGGTTTCGCAGCCGGTGAACGGGGGCTGGTTCGCGGCGTAGTCAGGGGTGATGGTCACCAGCGGCGAACCGGGACGGCCGGAGCCGGACAGGGACACGCCCATCAGGCCGAAGTAGTGCGCCCAGTCCCAGTACGGACCGGGATCCCAGTGCATGCCCTTGATCGTCGCGGGTGTCGTGCCTGGAACGTTGTCGTGGCCGAGAATATGCGCGCGGTCGAGCGGGATGTCGTACTTCCGGGCGAGGTGGCCGACGAGCTTCGCGGAGCTGCGGTACATCGCCTCCGTGTACCAGGCGCCTTTCGCGGCGAAGCCCTCGTGCTCGATGCCGACGGACTTCGCGTTGACGTACCAGTTTCCCGCGTGCCAGGCGACGTCCTTGGTCGGCACGTGCTGCGCGATCCGGCCGTCTGCCGACCGGATCGTGTAGTGCCAGCTCACGTACGTCGGATCCTGGACCAGACGCAACGCCTCGTCCCACCCGACCTCGGTGTCGTGGATAACGATGTATTCGACCTCCTGGCTCTTCGGCCGGTCCGCCTTGTCGTGGTTGCCGTAGTCGTTGTTCGGCAACTCCTGGTACGGCGCCGGCACCGGCAGACATGAGGTGGTGTTCGGACATTCTGTCTTTGGGCTGTCGGACCGGGAGCGCAGAGGACTCACTGGCGTGGCGGTAAGCCTGACGCTCTGACCTTCATCGGTTCTGCGGCTGATGCCCTGGGAAATAGTGTCGAAGACTTCGTCGACGAAAGCCTGCGCTTCCGCTGAGTCTTTCGCGCCGCTGTAGCGCGCGACGGCAGCGTTCCAACTGCCGGATTCACGCCGATACTTCGCCAGCAAAGCGGCACCCGCGCGGATGTTCTGGGCAGTGTTCGTTCGCAACGTCGCGGCGTCCTCGCCGATCAGCGCGGCTGCCTCATCGATGGTCTGCAGGCTCGGCGGGGGAGACTGCGATGCCGGGACCGACAGGAGTTTTACCTGGCGGGCATCGTCTCCGCGCGGGTCCTCGTGGCCTTTGTCATGATGCGTGCCGGAGCCTGCTTCGCGGAGGTCGGTCAGGTGCATCGGGCCGTATCCGGCGGAAGTGCTCGGGGTTCCGCCGTTGAAGTCCCAGCGCGACTCCATGTAGGACACCCCGAGCAGAACGTTCTCGGGGACGCCGAACTCTCTGGCAGCGGCCGCGAAGTCCCGCTGACGCTGCTGATCCGCCGGGGCAGCGTCAGCGGGGACCGCGGCCAGGAGACCGGCGACGCTGAGGATCGCGAGTCCGACGGTCCGGGTGGACCGGTGCCGGGGCGGTTCGAGAGTGACGGGACGGCAAGAACGCGGCATGAGCGAATACCCCCAATATCGAGGTCTGGTAGGTCGGAAGGCAGGAATGCCTGTCGGCGGTCCGGTGTGAGCCGCCGTGCGGGGACCAGCGTCTTCGTCAACCAGTTGGATGTGTCGTGTTCGCCAGTCTGATGGTCGCGTAGTTCGCAGTGCCCGCGGGCGCCTCGATCGTCACATCCGGGACCGAGACGAGGCTCGACGCGATGCCCGCCAACGGGACGACGTCCTGGCGGGACAGCACAGACCTCTGTGCGATCTTGAATTGCCTGCACTGTTCTCTCGGATCGGTAGCCGATTGGCTTGCGGCGACAGCCGCTTCGCCGTCCGGGTTCTTCGACGCGGTCACGTTGCGGCCGCCCGTCTGGTAGCTGGGGCCGATCACTCTGGTCAGCGACGGGCTCATGAGGTTCAGCGCGTTGACGTCCGACATCAGGGTCATGTCCCAGTCCGCCTGGGCGTTCTGGATCGTGGCGACCCAGGACGCGTTGTCGTGCTTGGTCAGTTCGACGGCGGCACCCGCACCGGTGAGCGCCTTCTGCAGGTAGTCAGCGCCCTTTCCCCGGTCGCCGAATCCCATCGAGGCAGGGAACTTGACGGTGGCTCCCCGAAGCACCGCCGCGGCCGCGGCCGGGTCCGGTGCCGGGACCAGGGAAGGGTCTTCGAGCGCGCACTTGTAGTCCCTCGGAATCACCGAATTGAAGATAGGGCTGAGATCGTTGGAAAAGATCATGGTGAAGGCCGCGCGGTCGATCGCCTGCGCGACTGCTTTGCGCGCCTCCGGCTTGCCTGCGAAGTAGCGGCCGGGTGTCTCGTTGAAAGCCACATACACGCTTGCGATGATCAGATTGACTCGGTTGTAGTCGCTGCGGCCCGCGAACCGGCGGATGGTGTCGCCGGTGGCGGAACCGATGTCGAGACCGCCGGAGAGGAGTTTGCTCGCGGTGGTCGACGGATCGGCACGGATGCCGAAAACGATTCTGCCGGGCGGCACGCCCGGCAGAATCCTGGCGTACTTGACCCACTGTGTGAAGCTTGGGCGCAGGTCGTAGGAGTATTCGACTCCCGGCTTTGCTGAGCCGAGAGTGTACGGACCGGAGAACGCGCCTTTCACCGAGCCTGCTGCCAGCCCTGCCTTGTCGGCGAGACCGGCGGGGCAGATGATCCCGGCCTGGGGCACGGACAGCGCGGCGAGAAACTCGCTGTTGGGCTGGCCGAGCGTGATCGAGACGGTTCTGGCCGCATCATCTGCGGTGATCGTCGTCTTCCCCAAGCCGAACACTGGAGCGGCGGAAGGATGCGCATCGTTGTCGTTGTCTGCGTAGTAGGCCAGCGAGGCCGCGACGACCGCCGGTGTGATCTTTGCGCCGTCGGCGCAGGCAGCGTCGTCGCGAATGGTCAGGGAGTACTCGGACGCTGACCGCACGTTCCAGCCGGAAGCGAGATTCGGGATGATCGTGCCGTCGAAGTCGCGCGCCGTGAGCGTGGAAAACAGAAGGTTCGCTCCGATGTAGTCGTCGAGCGCTCTGCCCGCGGCGGGATCGAAGGTCGACGGCGCGACAAAGTACTCCAGATTTACCGCTCGGCCCGGCGGGGTGCCGCCGGACGGGGAGCGGTCGCACGCGGCCAGAACCAGCATCGCGACCGCGGTGATGCACGTGCGGACGCGTCGCGCCCGGGACCTGGGCGAGAACAGCATTGCTCAGTTCCTCCCGGAACCAGTGAATCCTGACGAAGGCAGGTGTGCGAGAACGAGAAAATCAGGGTGGTGCGAAGTCACGCGAAAGCACGGCAGAGATGCCAGTGGCAGTTCCCGGCCCGGAGTTCCCATGGTTTCCTCGCCTGCAGTGCAGCGGATCGGGCCCTGGAACAGGCAAGCGGATGTGACGCTGCGCGGAAGCCGGCAGCGCGGTCAGGCCGATCCGATGCGTAACTGACGGCAAGAATGTGTCGCGGTGCAAGATCTTTGCCGACGCTCTTTCGTTCTCGGCGGACTCGGCATGCTAGAGGTCTCGCGGAGAACGGCTTCAGCGGGGCGGTCGAGTCACGCGGCACAAGCAGTTCGCGTTCGGACATGGCCGTGCTGGGAAAAAGACGCATCGAGTGGCTCCCGGGGTATCCAGCGTGATGTGATGATGTTCCATGCTGCGGCATTGCGGCCCGGATCTTCACGGATCAGCCGCGAAAATCCCGCTTGATAAAGGAATCCGCCAGATGTTGAGCGAGGACGATCTCAAGCTAGTCGACGCGCTTCAGTCCGGGCCCCGCGCGCCCTGGTCGGCGGTCGCGAAAGCGGCCGGAATGAGCGCCTTCACCGCCGCGCGCCGATGGCAGCGGCTGGTCGAACGAGGAGATGCTTGGATCACCGCCTACCGCGGCGGTGATCTGCGCGGCCGGATGGTGCTGAGCTTCGTCGAGATCGGCTGCGCGCCCGGCTGCGCGCTGGACATTGCGCGGAGGCTGGCCGCAGACTCCCGCGTCACCAGCGTCGAATGCACCGACGGTCAGCACGACCTTCTGGTGCACGTCGTCGCCCGGTCGCTGCAGGACCTCGCGGAGTACCTGACGCACCAGCTCTCCGCGGTGTCCGGCGCGGTCTCCAGCCGCACACACGTCCTGCCCCGCCTGTTCCGAGAGGGCGACACCTGGCGGGTGCGCGCGATTCCGCCGGGCCGCCGCGACACCCTTCTCCGGTCCTCGGTACGGCGCGCGTCTCTGCCGAACCGGTTCGATCCGCTTGACCACGCACTCCTGGAAGTTCTCGGCGAGGACGGTCGAGCCCCGGCATCGGAGATCGCCGCCCGCATCGGAACAGGGGAGACGACGGTACGCTGGCGGCTCGCCGTGCTCCTCGCCTCAGGGACGCTGATCCTGTGTTGCGAGATCGCCCGTTCGCTCTCGCCCGCGCCGGTCACCGCGATGCTGCGGATCCGGGTGCAGCCGGATCCGCTCGCGGTGGCCGCGCAAGCGCTCGCGGCCCTGCCGGAGACCCGGATATGCGCCGCCGTCAGCGGCGAGGCGAACGTGCTGCTCATCGCCTGGCTGACGTCCCAACGCCAGATTGTTGCTTTGGAAGACACGCTCGCGGCGAGGTTCCCCCCCCCCCACCACCTGGAGATAGTCGACCGCGCCGTCATGGCGCGCCCGGTAAAACTGATGGGCAGGATGCTCGACGCGGAAGGACGCTCCGTCGGGCAAGTGCCGCTGTTCAGCATCCAGTTCCCGCTGAAGACAGAAGACTGACGGCGTCAGCAGAAAGCCCGCGTCGAGCCGATTGATCAAGCGACCTGCCAGGCGAACACGACGAGACGCGGGGCGGATGACGGCCGTCCTCCGTGCGCATCGGGACTGAGCCGAGCACGCACCCCCGCAGCCTGTCACCTGAATCCTCACTCCGAAGCCGAAAAGGCGTCTCCCGCCGCCCCGGCTCGTCTTGACGTCTGGTTATCGCCAGGCCATGTACGGAGGCTGCCCTTGTCTTCGACTGTCGGGAGCGGACCGTCGAAGAGGCCGGATCGAACTGTGATCGCGTCGTGCTGCTCGGCGGGCGAGGCAGGGAACGCAGGCGAGCATGCGGCTGCTCATCCGGTGCGCCGTCCGCTCGACGAACCCGGCGCGACTTCGTGTACCCGGCAGAGCGACGGCTTCCGAACCGATTTGGCGGGAACACGCCAGCGCCGCACGCTCCATCGCTGATCGCAACGCTCGCTGTGGCCGATCTGGGGCTGTTCGGCAAGCACAGCACCTCGAACGACGCTGCTGGCCAACACCGGCGCTCGCACGGTGTCGATGCTCGGCATTTTTCTTGTCTCGCAACATGGTGACCGTCGTTGACGAGATTCCAAACGCAGCGGGTGCTGTGGCGGCTGCCCGGGCTGTCGGCATCTCGATTCCGGCGCTGGCCGGTGCGCGGGACGGCGCAGCCTGCCGAGCCGGCGGGCGCAGCCATTCGCACCATGAAGCCGAAACGCCGCCAGTCTTACACTTGCGCAAGTCATTGAATGTGACTTAGTGTGGCTTCGCTGAGGTCGGAGGACCGGGGGAGGTGAGGGCTAATGTCTAGCAGTAGCAGGGGCCGACAATGGCCCTGCCGAACTCCGCGATGCGGACTGCGCGCGCTCTGATTCGCGTTCGACGGCTGCGGATGCTGACCGGGCTGGTTGCCGCGAGCGCCTGATGCGGCTCGCTGCACTAACCTGGGCTCCTGTTCCGGCCTGTTCGGAAGCGGCTTGCCGTGATTTCCGGGCGTCAGCTCGACTCGCCGCTTCTTTTTGTCCGGGGTGGGACGTCGGGCGCACCAGAACGCCTCATCGGCTGAGCGCACTGGACAGCGCGCAGCGCCATAAAAATCCATTCCAGTAGGTTGCCGCGTGTCTCGGTGCTGCCTTCAGGCCAGTGTTGCTCTGACGGATCACGGCTGCGATTGGCGGGCCACGAGGAAAAGAAGGAAACATGACCGAGAACAAGACCGTGCCCGGCGCTGAAGGCGCCGGCCCTGGTTCGGCGGCATCGCGCACCGCGGTCCTCGACGACCTGCATGTCGGGGACATTCGCGGTGCAATGGGCACCATTCGCCAAGAGGACACCGGTCCGCGCCGCACCCTGCGACGCCGACTGACGACTCTGCTGGCTATTGTCGGCCCGGGTCTGATCGTGATGGTCGGAGACAACGATGCGGGCGCGTTCGGCACCTATACCGAAGCCGGGCAGAACTACGGCACCACGCTGCTGTGGACGCTGCTGATGCTGGTCCCTGTGATATTCGTCAACCAAGAGATGGTGCTGCGCCTGGGCGCGGTGACCGGAGTAGGGCACGCGCGGCTCATCCTGGAGAGATTCGGGAAATTCTGGGGCGCGTTCAGCGTCATCGACCTGTTCGTCCTCAACGCGCTGACCATCGTCACCGAGTTCGTCGGGGTGAGTCTGGCCTGCTCCTACCTCGGGCTGCCGAAAATCCCGACCGTGATCGTGGCCGCGGTGCTGGTCGTCGCCGCGGTGAGCACCGGAAGCTTCCGGCGTTTCGAACGGTTGTCGCTGGTATTGGTAGGTTTTTCGCTGGTCATCATCCCGATTGTGCTCATGGTCCATCCGCCGGTCGGGCAGATTGCCCATGACTTTGTCGTTCCCGCTATTCCTGGAGGTTCGGGACAGCTCTCCGACGTAATGCTGTTGATCATTGCTATTGTCGGCACCACGGTCGCGCCGTGGCAGCTATTCTTTCAGCAGTCCTACGTCATCGACAAGCGGATCACTCCGCGGTTCATCCGCTACGGGCGGGCTGACCTGATTATCGGGATCGTGATCGTCGTGGCCGGCGCGGCAGCGATGATGATTTTCTGTGCCGGAACATTCGCCGGACGCCCGGAGTTCGGGAACTACACTGATGCCGCGGGCACTGCCGCCGGTCTGGGGCAGTATGTCTCCCACACTGCGGGCGTGCTGTTCGCGATCGGACTGTTGGACGCGTCGATCCTGGGCGCGGCCGCGGTCGGGCTGTCCACTTCTTACGCTCTCAGCGACGTGCTCTCGATCAACCACTCGCTGCACCGGCCGGTGACCAAGGCCAAAGGCTTCTATGTCTGTTACGCCGGGCTGATGGCAGTGGCAGCGGTGCTGGTGCTCACTCCCGGGGTGCCGCTTGGCGCTCTCACCAGCGGTGTCCAGACTCTCGCTGGTGTTTTGCTGCCGTCGGCGTCGGTGTTTCTGCTGCTGCTGTGCAATGACAAGGCCGTTCTCGGCCCGTGGGTGAACGGTCGCGGGGTAAACGTGTTCACCGGAATTGTCGTATGGGTGCTGGTGCTGCTGTCTGTGATCCTCACGGCCAGTGTCTTGTTCCCTGACATCGGCTCCGGAGTGATCCTCGCCATCCTCGGCGGCGGCGGCGGTCTCGGGGCGCTGCTCGGCGTCTACTTGCTTCTCGCGTCTCGCCGCGCTCGCATGAAAGCGTTGGTCGGCAAGGCAGCTGAGGTTCGCGCCGGCGACACCCACGACGAAGAATCCGCTGGCTCTGCACCGGAAGCAGATCGTGACACCTGGCGGATGCCGCCGTTGTCTGAACTTGCCCGCCCTGTCCTGTCGACTCAGCACAAACTGGGTTTGATGGTGTTACGAGGCTATCTGCTCGTGGCATTCGCCCTGGTCGTCGTCAAGATCGTGCAGATCAGTATCGGTAGTTAACTCGCGACAACGGCAGGGCTGTACAGCAAACAGTCGGCCGGAAACTGGATTTCGGAGCGCCGCCACCGATCGGTCCCGCCTGTCGGTGGCTGCGCCGCCGCTCCTTCGAGGAAGGCCGACCAATGCGCGCATTCCGCTTTTTCATCTGCTGGTGTCGTCTCAAGCGGCGCAAGGCGGGCGGACCCGCGCCTGCGGCGGCAGCCCCGGCCGCCGGGCGAACGTCCTTCGATTTCTCTTCGCCGTACCTGCTTGGCGGCCGCGTTCCTCCGCCTGTCGTTGACAGCCGTCGGGCGGCGGCCGTGCCCGACGGGACAGTATCGCCGAAGGAACGCCGCGGCCCAGACGGTCGCGCCAGCTACCGCGTCTTGCTGGCTTCAGCCCTCCTGCGACGGGGCAGAGATCTGTCGTATGTAGCTGTGACGACAGGCGTGCCGCTGGCTTTGGTCGAGTTGATCGCCGACGAGCTTGCCGAGGAGAGCGGCGATGACGCAGTCGGGGAACAGGGTTCCCCGCAGCGATCAATGCACCGACGGAGACGGCGAAAGACGTTCATCGCGGCAGTCATTGCCGTCAATGCCGCCGCATCAGGCAGTATCTGCACTGCCGTCACGGCGACGTTGCATCACGTTCCGTCACTCACTGTGCTGAGCGGCGCGAGTTCAGCCCTGCTGATCGCTGGCATTTGGGGGTTGGCCCGCAGCGTCAAACCTGTGCGCGCCGCACGTCGAAGCGCTGGCCCAGGATCGCTATGGCTCGTGCTGAGCGGTCAGCGGTCGCCGAGAGGCCGAGCCGGGCTCAGTCACGAGCGGAGCTGAAGCTGGGACGGAGCGACTGACGCCGGGGGCCGGGGAGCGGGTCGGGGGCGAGGGTGCCGTCGGGAGCAATGTGGCTGAACATTTGTTCGATCACGGAGATGATGTGCGGGTCTTCGACCTGGTAGAGCTGTCGACGCCCGTCGCGACGAGCGGCGACGATGCCAGCCGCTCGCAGCTTCGCGAGCTGCTGGCTGGTGGCCGGGACACTGGTGCCGGTGAGTTCGGCGAGCGTGGTGACATCGTGTTCGTCCGCGGCGAGCAGCCACACCAGGTGGAGCCGGCCTGGCACTGAGAGCATGTCGAAGGTGGCCGCCGAGGCGTTGAGCTGGGCAGTGGTGACAGGACGAGGGGTCAGCGACTGCGGTGCTGGTGTCGTCGGTTCTTCCGCTTCTTTCATCGTGTTCACCACTGTCTACTCGATCGAATGGTTGCGCAACTCGTTGACTATTGGCTGGGTTCAGCCGAGGTTCTTCGAATGACCGAGGCAGCGACGTTCCAGCGCGTCTGGCAGTAAGAGCGGCGGACGGCCGCACCTTCCAGATCCTGGCTTGGTTCCGCGGGCGTGAGACCAGACCGGACGCACTCTCCGCCGAACAGTGTGGTCGAGTTGTCAACCTGGAGCGAACGCGACCGGCCACGCTGTTCCTGCCGCTCCGCGCAGGCAGGTCGAGCAAGCGGTATTCGGTTACCGGTTCGGCGCGGCAGCGTGCACGCCGGTTTTCCTCACGAGGCCGAACAGGGGGAGAGTCCACCGCCGTCGTCTCTGTAGTGCCGGTCGGCGGCTTCAAGCGGCTGTGTTGGCATCGGTTTTTGTCCGGCGGTGGACGGGACTGTTGTGCCGGTTCTGCTCTGGTGGCCGGGTGGGTTTTGCGAAGCGGGCGGTCGGCGGTGAGGAGCGGGTAGGGGTGTAGGTGCGTCATCGTTCCTCGACGAGGAGCTGCCCCATCCGGACCCTTGTTTCAGCTGGGGCAAGGCTGACGTATAAAAATGACGGAGATGCTTGACACCCGGGCCTCTTGATCACTAGTGAGTCCTGGGTGAGTGAACCTCAGCCGGACCGTCAGGCGTGTCATCGCCTGGCGGTCCTTCGTCACGTCGAGGAAGTCAGCGGGAACGCGGCCATGACCTGCCGGTATTTCGGGATCACCCGGCAGACCTACTACAACTGGCTGCGCCGGTACGAGGCCGAGGGCCGACAGGGGTTTCCGCCGCCCACGTCGATCCCCGCTGGCCGAGCCCGCCGTGCCTCGATTGGTGTAACACGCAACGTTCCGCGCGCTGTCTCATGCGCGCGTGCAACGGACCACGGCTGGCGTGAACGGGGTCATGAACATGCGGGCTGAGGTTCCCCCTGGATAGTGGACACCGATTTAGCAGGACTGCGGTCCTGTTGAAAGGATGTCCGTTATGCCTGCTCGAAAGCGTCGGTCGTACACGGCCGAGTACAAGGTCGAGGCTGCGCATCGCGTGATCGATACCGGCCGCACCATCGCCGAGGTCGCCCGCGAGCTGGGCATCGACCCGGGCATGTTGAGCGTCTGGGTCAAAGACGAACGCCGCCGGGCGGAGGCGGCGGCAGCGGTCGGGGACGAGCCGCTGTCGGCCTCGGAACGGGCCGAGCTGCAGGCGTTGCGGAAACGAGTGGCCGAGCAGGACAAGGACATCACGTTCCTGAAAAAAGGTGTGCCACGAACACGGGAGGCTGCGTGAGGTAGGTCAGGCAGAAGAACGTGGTGCTGTGCGAATGATGAAGGGGTAGTGGCCCTTCGGAGTCGCTCGTCGGGTGAGAGGCTTCAAATCACCTCATGCTGCGTTGGCTGAAGACCGTCGTGGTGAGCGATGAGGAAAAGGCGCTGATCACGGCGTCAGATGGGGATTAGGAAGACGAACGCGAGTGAATCGCTGACGACGTGTCGAAATTGAATGAGACGACATCAGAAACCGGGGCTTACTTTTTGGCGCCGGGAGGAGTCTGGCGGGTGTCCCGATTTCTGGCCAGGCGGTGTCCGGCATGGAGGCGACGTGATCCTGATCTGCGGCTTTCGCATGGAACGTGGGAAGGCATGTCCCGACACTGAACCCGCTTCGGCGGGGTCGAGAGGGAGCGCGCCGGGCAGCAGAAACTGTGAGGCGTTGAGTACCGATGCGGGGTGTGCCGGCGGACCGGCTCGTAGTAGTGGTGAAGCGGCTGTAATGGTCGTGGAGCGAAGGGGTCGGACCATTCAGGGTGGCGAAGCAGTCAACCGGCGTGAGTCGGGAGGAGCTGTATGAGTCAGCCGAGGTCGTCGATGAAGCCGTTCGAGATTTCGAAATGGGCTGTGCAAGAGGCGTATAGCAGAGTGCGGGCCAACAAGGGTGCCGTCGGGGTCGACGGGCAGTCGATCGCCGAGTTCGAGTCCGACCTGAAGAACAACCTTTACAAGGTCTGGAATCGGATGTCGTCGGGAACGTATTTCCCGCCGCCCGTGCGGGCGGTGGAGATCCCGAAAACCGGTGGCGGAGTTCGTGTTCTGGGTGTGCCGACGGTCGCGGACAGGGTCGCGCAGACGGTGGTGGCCATGGAGCTGGAAAAGCGGGTGGAGCCGATGTTCCATCCGGACTCTTATGGGTATCGGCCGAATCGTTCGGCATTGGATGCGGTCGGGGCGTGCCGTGAGCGGTGTTTCAAGTCCGGAGGATGGGTCCTGGACCTGGACATCCGGAAGTTCTTCGACACCGTGGACCATGAACTGATGGTCAAAGCGGTCCGGTCCAACACCGACCAGGATTGGGTGGTGTTGTATGTGCGGCGGTGGCTTTCGGCTCCGTTGCAACGCCCGGATGGGCTGCTGGAGCAGCGAGACCAGGGAACCCCTCAAGGGTCTGCGGTGTCGCCGATCCTGGCGAATCTGTTCATGCACTACGCGTTCGACATGTGGATGGCTCGGAAGTTTCCGAACGTCTGGTTCGAACGGTATGTGGATGACGCCGTGGTGCACTGTGCCAGCGAGAAGCAGGCGCTGATGTTGAAGGCCGCGATCGCGGAACGTTTCACCGAGGTCGGCTTGGAGTTGCATCCAGACAAGACGAAAGTCGTGTATTGCAGGGACGAGAACAAACGTACGGATTACCACGAGAATACGGCGTTCACGTTCCTGGGATACGAATTCAGGATGCGGGTCGCACGAAACAAGAACGGGGAGATGTTCACCTCGTTCCTGCCCGCGATCAGCAAGGACGCGGAGAAGCGGATCAACCGCGAGGTCCGGCGCTGGCGCCTGCACCGGCATACGGATTGGACGCTGGGCCAGTTGGCCCAGTGGATCAATCCGATCGTTCGGGGCTGGTTGCAATACTACGGCCGGTTCTACCGGTCGAAACTGTATGCGCTGTGCAAACGCATCAATACCTATCTGGTGCGGTGGGCTCGGAAGAAGTATCGGCGGTTATTCGGGTTCAAGAAGGTGAACGCCTGGTGGAAAGCGGTAGGGGAACGATATCCTCGACTGTTCGCGCACTGGGCGTATACCCGCGGATTCATGGCGACTGGATGGTAGGAGCCGTGTGACGGGAGACTGTCACGCACGGTTCTGTGAGAGCCCGGGGGTGTGATTCCCCCGGGCCACTCGACCTTCGGCGTACTTTGCCGCGATGCAGAACAAACCGAACGGTTCGAACTGATGGCCAAGTACGCCGCCTCCGACGCTGATGCCATCGCCGGCGTTCCCGGCTTCATCGCCGCATCGCAGAGGTGGGGCATCGCCCGCATGGCCCGGCTGCTGGAAGTGTCCACGTCGGGCTACTACGCCTGGAGAACACGCAGGGCGGCAACGACATTGACTCCGCGGCGGCAGCGCCGCGCGGATCTGGCGGTGAAGATCCTTGACGTCCACGCCGGCTCGGACGGCGCCTACGGGTCCCCGCGGATCACCAGCGAGCTGCGGGACCGCGGCGAGACGGTGAATGAGAAAACGGTTGCGGCGATCATGGCCGAGATCAGGATCGAAGGCATCAGCCCGCGCACGTTCAAGGTGCGCACCACTGTGGCCGATCCGGCAGCGTCGTTCCCGCCGGACCGCGTGCGACGCCGCTTCGACCAAGGCCGGCTCGACGCGGTCTGGCTGACTGACATCGAGCGCCACGAGGCGCTGTTCAACCGTGAGGAGGTGCAAGACCTTCTCTGCTCTGCTGTCGCAGCAGTGGGGTGAAGCAGGGGGCAGCCTGAACCGGGAGGCGCCGGTGAGGGCGGGAAGCAGCCCTGTCAACGACGAGGCGGATCAGGACTGCCAGATGGTCCGTGCTCGGCAAGCGAGACGGAAAGGCGTACGTGAGGAACCAGCGGCTGAACGCCTCTCAAGAGAGCCACCAGCTCGAACCTGGCGGATCGGGGCTGGGCAGCAGCGCGCACCCGAATCACGGTGTGGTGCGGGGAACTTCTGGGCTGGGTGATGTCGCCGGTCGGGAGGCCATGGTGAACGTCTGCGGCGTAGCCGTGGCGATGCTGCAGGGGCATAGCTGGGCGCCGACCCCGTTAAACGGTTGGACAGTGAACGTGGGAACCATCCTGGTGGCCCCCGACCCGGGTCGCGGCCAGCGATCCGGTGGGAAGGCCCGCCGTCGGCTGATGCCGCCGGGGTGGGGCGGAGGATCCGTAGTAGTCCGAGATCGGGAAAGCCGGTCACATGGCGAAGGGGTCCAGCGTGTTCGCGGCATCCGTGCTGATCCGGGAGGTCGCTGGTGAATATCGGCGCTCCGTGGCCCGGCCTCGATGAGGCCGAGATGCGGGTACGGGTGATGCAGAGGAAGCTGCACCGATGGGCGGCGGCCGATTCTGGTCGTCGGTTTGATGATCTCCGGAACCTTGTTTATGACCCGGCCTTTCTGGTTGTGGCCTGGAACCGGGTGCGGGGCAACAAAGGCGCACGAACGGCCGGAGTCGACGGCATCGCACCCCGCGATGTCGGCTTCGCCGCGTGGGAACTGCTCGACGAGCTGCGGGCTGAGCTCAAAGCGAACCGGTTTGTTCCTCGGCGGACGAGGGAGAAGGCGATCCCGAAAGCGTCGGGCAAACTCCGACGCTTGGGGATTCCGACGACCGCGGACCGCATCGTGCAGGCTGCGTTGAAACTGGTGCTCGAGCCGATCTTCGAGGCGGATTTCCAACCGTGCTCCTACGGTTTCCGCCCGAGACGCCGGGCCCAGGACGCCATCGCCGAGATCCACTACCTCGCCTCACCCACACGCAACTACGAGTGGGTGTTCGAGGCAGACATCGAAGCGTGCTTCGATGAGATCTCACACTCAGCCTTGATGGACCGGGTGCGGGATCGGATCGCGGACAAACGAGTCCTGGCCTGGATCACGGCGTTCCTGCGGGCAGGCGTCCTCACCGAGGACGGCCGCAACCGCGAGACGATCACCGGTACACCCCAGGGCGGGATCCTGTCACCGCTGCTGGCCAACATCGCATTGTCCGTGCTGGACGAGCACTTCGCGCGCAAGTGGGATGCGCTCGGCCCGCAGTGGACACGCTCGAAGCACCGACGCGCCGGCGGCGCGGTCATGAAGCTCGTCCGCTTCGCGGACGACTTTGTGGTCATGCTGGCCGGGCAACGCGCCGATGCCGAAGCGCTCCGGGATGAGGTCGCCGCAGTGCTCGCGCCGATGGGCCTGCGCCTGTCGGTCGAGAAGACCAGGGTTTGCCACATCGATGAGGGGTTCGATTTCCTTGGCTGGCGCATCCAGCGCCGGGACCGGCGGAACCGAACCGGCAAACGAGCTGTCTATACCTATCCGTCGAAGAAGGCCCTTGCCTCGATCGTGGACAAGATACGGGCGCTCACCCGCCGACGGAATCACCGGACACTTGCCGACCTGCTGCACCGGCTCAACCCGGTGCTGCGGGGATGGTGCAACTACTTCCGTCACGGGGTGTCGTCCCGGACGTTCGGCTATATCGACCATTTCGCCTTCTGGCGAATCGTCGGCTGGCTCCGGAAACGACACCTCGGGCTGAACATGCACACCCTTGTCCGGCGCTTCCTGCCAGGCTGGCAGATTCGAGCCGGAAGTATCGAGCTGTTCCGGCCGGAAACCGTCACAATCACGCGTTACCGGTATCGGGGCACTCGCATCCCCACACCATGGTCGCAAACAGACACATCAGGTTCACCCGTGCCAGCGGCATGAACACGTGGAGAGCCGGATGCGGCGACGAGTCGCACGTCCGGTTCGGAGGGCGGGCGCGGGAAACGGACCAGCGGAAACGCTAGAACCGCGCCCGCGTCCGACCCTACACTTATCTCACCTGCGGCGAGGGCGACATGTTCTTGTGCGCGATCCGGGACGGGCATTCCCGCCGTGTGCTCGGGCATGTCGTCGCCGACCATATCGGCGCCGACATGGTCTGCGAGGCGATCGACGCCGCGGTGGCCTGCCGTGGCCGCAGCGTCGCCGGCACGGTGCTGCATTCCGATCGTGGCGGGGAGTTCACCGCAGGGCTGACCGCGGACGCCTGTGCCGGGCACCGGCTGAAACGGTCGATGAGCGCCACCGGGATCTGCTGGGACAACAGCCCGGCGGAATCGTTCTGGTCGACGTTCAAACACGAGCACTACTACCGGCATGTCTACGCTACCAAGGCGGAACTCGTTGCCGCGATTGACAATTGGATCGAGCGGTACAACAATCACCGGCGTCACTCCGCTATCGGGATGCTCAGTCCGATCTGTTACGAGCGCTCCCTGACAGGTGCAGCGAAAGCTGCTTAACCCCCTGTCCACCGTTCGGGGGGAACCTCAGCCGTCGAGATGGAAGGCTATGGATTCCTGCACGGTGCCTACGCCAACGATGCTGTCGATGCTCTCGTCGTGCGTGGGATCTCTGACCTGCTCTCCGGAAAAACCGAGACTGCCGACCAAGAGTGGCAGCCCGCCGCCTCTCAGCACGCCGCCGCGTTCGCGTTCGAACTCCTTGCCCGTACCACCACAAAGCCGCCGAATGACGCGCCCGCCGCGCCGGAGATTCAGAACACGGTCGCTGGAAATCTGTTCGGCCCCGTGCTGCAGGCAGGTCACATCGGCGGATCGGCCGTGCTTGCCGGTCCTGTCACTGTCAACTACCACGGGCAACTCCCGGAGTCCGTGCCCTTGCTGAGTTCCCTGGCCGTTCCCGGTCGTCGGCCTGGTCATCGGACGCGGGGTCGGAGTGGCGTCATCGAGACAGTCGCCGGTGTGGTGCGCAGCGACGAAGCCGCTGTCGTGGTGCTGCACGGCGCGGGTGGATACGGCAAGACGACAGTAGCCGCCGAGGTGGCTCGTGCCGTCGCGGGCGAGGTGGACGTCTGGTGGGTTGATGCAAGCAGCGAGGAAACCCTGATCACGGGCCTGCGTACGGTCGCAATACGAGCCAGCGTAGATCGGGAACGCGTGCACAACGCCTGGTCGTCCGGCACAGAGTCGGCACCTGACCTCCTGTGGGAAGCGCTAGGCGCAGCGACGAAAAAGTGGCTGCTGGTGCTCGACAACGCCGATGATCCCCGGATCCTGGCCCCAGGCGACGGCAGGGTCAGCCGACAGCGTGGCTGGCTTCGAA
This sequence comes from Amycolatopsis albidoflavus, assembly GCF_039525725.1. NCBI lineage: Bacteria > Bacillati > Actinomycetota > Actinomycetes > Pseudonocardiales > Pseudonocardiaceae > Amycolatopsis > Amycolatopsis albidoflavus. The sequence goes on along the minus strand of NZ_BAAAHV010000028.1, from coordinate 232,022 downwards.
CGCCGCCCGCCGGCACGGGAACGGTACTCGTCACCAGCCGGACGGCCAGCGCGGAGGTTTGGGGCAATGCCCGGCTGCTCCGGGTCGATGCGCTGTCGGCCGACGACGGCGCCCGGGTGCTTCTCGACCGGGTGCCGGACGCGGGTTCCGCGGCAGAGGCGATCACGCTTGCCGACCGTCTGGGCGGGCTGCCGTTGGCGCTGTGGCTGGCGGGCTCGTACCTGGCCTCGGCACGAACCGCGCCGCCTATTCCCGGGCTGGACCTGGCAACGACATTCGAATCGTACCGCACGGCGTGGGAACAGCGGTTCGCTGACGTAACGGACCTGTCCTGGTCAACCGAGCATCCGGACGACCGCGAACTGCTGTCGCGCACCTGGGAACTGTCGCTCGATCTGCTCGAACAGCGAGGTCACCGTCTCGCCCGCCCCTTATTGCGCACGCTCTCCTGTCTGGGACCGTCTCCCGTACCCCACGCGCTCCTCGACGCTGACGTCCTTACCCGTTCACCGCTCTTTCCCGAGCTGACGGCGCCACTGCTGCGAACGTTGCTGGTCGCGCTGGACGACCTCGGCCTTATCCAACCGGGTCAGCATTGTGAAGACGAGGTGGTCAGCATACCAACAGTTGGCATGCATCCTGTTATCCGCGATGCGAACCGGCAACATGTCCAACGCGGCGATCGTCCTAGTTCCTTTGTCGAGATCGCTCTGTACGCACTGTTGCAGTCGATCGAGCCCCTTGATGCGACCCAGCCGGCTACATGGCCGCTGTGGCGCACGTTGATCCCGCACTGTGTACTCGCGCGAACTGTCGCTCGGGACGAGAACGAGTTACGCCGAGTGCGCCTTGGTGCTGCGCTCGTATGCCACCTGGCCGCGTTCTTTTGTCAACGAGCGGGTCTCGACGATGAGGCCGTCGAATTGAACCGAACCGCAGTGGCCTGTCGCGCTGCCATCTTGGGGCCGGACGCGCCGGAGACTCTCGCCGTCGAACACAACCTGGCTAATAACCTGGAATCACTCGGCCGTCTCGTCGAAGCTGAAGCTGGCTACCGCAGGGTGTTGGCGGTCGAACGGGCCGTTCGGGGCGATGAAGATATCGAGACGCTCGTCACGCGCAATGCCTTGGCGGGAGTCCTGCGGGAGCGCGGCGAGCTAAAGGCGGCAGAAGATGAATTCCGGCAAGTCCTCGACATTGTCAACCGTACAAAGATTCCGTACGACCCCAGCGTGTTGAATGTGCACGATGGTTTAGCGGCAACGCTCCGAGACCGCGGAGACCTCGTTGCCGCCGAGGACCTTCTTCGGCAGCTGCTGTCCCATGCGCAACAGCGGCTCGGCGCCGACCATCAGTACACGCTCGGCGTGGCCTTAAACCTTGCCAGCGTTCTCCATGACCGTGCCCGGCTGGATGAAGCAGAACATCTATGCCGACAGATCCTTCCCGTCGCCGAGCGAGTACTTGAGTCGCATCACCAGCAAGTTCTTCAAATTCAGAACCTGCTCGCAACACTGTATTTCGAGCGAGGCGAACTGGCTGAAGCGGAAAACCTGTTTCAGGAAGTTCTGCAGAAGTTTACGGACACCAAGGGAGCGGAGCATTACATGACAATTGCAGTGCGAAGCAACCTTGCTGAAATCTTGGTTCGTCGCGGCCTGCTTGCGGAGGCGGAGACGGAGTTCCGCGCCATTCTTGAAACAAATATCAGGAACCAGGGTCGCGAACACCCTCAAACGCGAGGGTCCTTGCGGGCGCTTGCCCAGGTGTTGACGATGCGTGGCGACGTTTCCTCTGCGGAAGGTATATACCGCGATGCTCTCATTGGACGGCCAGAATCAAGTGCCGGCGGACTTGAAGTGCTGGAGTTGCGAGCGGGGCGCGCCGACGCTCTTCGCGTCCGCGGTGATTATGTGGCGGCCGAGCGTGAATACCGAGATATCGCCGAAATTTCCACGCGGATACATGGCTCTGACCACGTCTTTACGCTAACAATCCTCAATAATCTGTCCACGATATTGCTCGCGCGAGGTTCTGTCACCGAGGCCGAGACTCTGCTTCGGCAAATCCTGGCCAGCCGAGAGCATCTCGGCGACATGAACCCATCTGTTGTCGCGACACGATCGAACCTTGCAGGGGTGCTCCATGCTCGCGGGCATTTGCGGCAATCCGAGCGGGAATATCGTGCGATCTTGCCTATCGCCAAGCATGTGCAGGGCGAAGAACATCCCGATACGCTTGCCATACAATGCAGTCTCGGAACAGTGCTCCGAAATCAGGATAAACTCACGGAAGCCGAGGAGCTGTTTCGAAAAACTGCTACATCTGCTGAGAAGGTGCTTGGATCCAATCATCCAAACACCCTGAAAACTCGAAGCTGCATCGCTGATGTCCTGCGTGAACGTGGAAAGAACGCCGAAGCGGAGCGCGAGTACAGGAGGGTGCTTGACGGACTCGCCAGCGCGGGGCAGGAGGAGTCTGAAACGGCCAGGATGATTCGGTTCAACCTGGCTCTGGCCGTTCGCGACCTAGGCAAGCTTGTCGACGCGGAGGAAATACTCCGCAAGCTCCTCGTCGTCGAGCAACGATTGTTGGGGTCAAAAACTGAGTCGACACTCGTCACGCAGTTGGAGCTGGCGGCCACGCTCTTCCAGCAGCAAAGGCTCATCGAGTGTGAAACCGTGCTGCGCGACCTAATTCTCAAAGCGCAACAGAGCCTTGGGACGCAGCATCAACTGACACAGCATGCGCGCGGCGTGCTGGCACTGTTTTTCAACGGTCATTGAAGTTCTGGTCGTCGGCCTCGAACGTGGTGCGAATCCCGGCGATCACGTGCGCATGACTCGCCCGCCAGCGCAGCAACAGAACCTCGATCAGCAACTGGGTTCCGGCTCGGTCGCCGTGCTTCGCTCTGGCGGTCCGGCGTCGAGCAACGCCAGAACGGTCGCGTGATAGATCGCCTGAACTGTGGGAATGGTGTCCAGCCGGATCCTCTCGTTGGCCCCGTGCAATCCGACGTAGTCCACGCCGAAACCCGCAGTGGCCGGGACTCCCAAGCCCGCGAGGTAATTGCCGATGTTGCTCGGCCCAGCCACCTTGTCCGCGACCTCAACGCCAAATGCCGCGGCGGCGTTCAGGATCGCCGAGCGAATCCGCGAGTCGGCACCCAGCGTGTACGCAGGCCAGTGCGTGTCGACCTGGATCAGCGTCGGACGTGTCTCCGGCCACTCGTCATCTACCTGTGCGACCAGCTGCTGCAGCAGTTCGTCTGCGACGTCGCCGGTGAAACGCGGAGTAGTGCGGACATCGACGTTGAGAATGCACAGGTCGGGCGTGACCGAGAAACCCTGCCCGCCTTCGATGGCTGTCACAGTGAGCTTGCCGGGCAGCGGGAACCCTGCCGCGGTGCCCTCGGGCAGTTGCGCGGACGAGAGACGCTGCACCAGGTACGCGGCCTTCTCGATGGCGCTGGGACTGCTCTTGCTCCCGCCGGAGTGCGATGCCAATCCGTGCACGTGGAGCCGGGCGCGGTGCACTCCGCGGCCGCCGACGACCAGCTTGTCCATGCCTGGGTAGCCGATCATGACTCCGGCGACGTCATCCGGAGCGTCCGGGCCCTCGAAATACCTCTTGGCACCGCCGAAGCCCCCGGTGTGCTCGTCGACATCGATGAGCAGGACCAGCGTGCCGTGCAGGTGTTCCGTCACCGCTGCTACGCGTGCCGCGATGTGGCTGAAGATCGCCGCGCCGGATTTGGAGTCGGCGCTGCCCCGGCCATGAAGCCACCCGTCCTGCACGACCGCGGAGGTCGGTGGATGAGTCCAGGCGTTCTCGTCGCCAAAGCCTGCGGTGTCCAGACAGGCGTCGAGCACCCATCGAGGGCCGGGGTGAGCGCCTGCGATCTCGCATACCAGTCCGACGACAGCACCGGTCTTGTCTGTGAGGACGGAGACCGGCAGTCCTCGCTCGCGCAGCCATGCGCTGAGCCGGTTCAGCGCCGGGTCGTACGGGTCGATGCCGCCCCGGCTGGGAATGGCGACCAGCTCACGGGTGAGGGCCACCACCGACTCGAAGTCTTCTCTCGCTGCGGCCTGCACATCGCGCTTATCGCCGACGTCGATCGAGTCCACGGTCGGCACCTCCCCTCAGCCACGGTCGGACGCCGCTGTCGACGTCTAGCTTGGCACGGCCGGGAGGCTGCGCAGAGCGGCAGCGGTCTCTACTTTCCGCGCTCCGGCGTACAGCTGCCGGGCGTGGTCGATCAGGCGTTCGGCCACGCCTGCTTCGAACTGCATCCCGGAGTCGAACGCCTCGGACGAGGTCAGCGAGGGGATTGGCACTACAGCGCGGGACTCTGAGGCGCAGAAGAACCGTTCCGGGGTGCCGGGATCGTCTTCGACGATGCCGATGTGCAAGGTTTTCAGCCCCAGGCTGCGGTCGTGCGGGTCGCGGACCTGCAGCAGGTCCAGAAGGTGGTCCTTGAGAACCTGATGGCGCGGCGGCCCGAACAGCACCCGGTAGTGCACCAGTTCGGGCTCCGCGGTCAGCGCGCTGTGGATGGTTTCCAGATAGGTCGCGTCCCGGGACCGCGAGCCGACTACGGCCAGGTACCGGCGGGCGTTGCGAACCACATCGGCCATCGCATCGCGCAGGTCGTGGTGTCCGATCAGCAGGCGTGGTTGCTCCGACGGCGTTGTGAGCTGGGTGTCCTGATGCGCGAACAGCACCTCCGGAGGAGAGCCGTAGAAATCGGACAGCATCTTGCGGTACTTGATGCTGGTGACGCGTACTCCGCGTTCCCATCCGGACAACATGCCAGCGGTGACACCTGATGAGCCCCTTTTGGCCCGGCTGTCCAGCTTCTCGCAGACTTGTGCCAACGTGGCCGGCAATGACAGCCGCGCCCGGCGCAGTGGGGACGCGGGCGGGTTGGCGGCTGTCGTATCGCGCTCTGCTCGCTTCTTTCCGCGTCCGTTCCCCGGCATCATGTCCTGCCTTCCCGCCCAGGAAGCAGGTTACGGCTTTCGCCCTTCCGGTTGGGCAAAAGAGGCGACTTCGACGCGAACGGAGTGGTTGGACGTCAGTTGCGGCCACCGGTGTGCGTCGGAGAAGTTCCTGCCCGGTTTTTGTTCACCGTGCCAACGTTCCGCGGGTGCGCTGCCTGCTGTTTCCTCAGCCGAGGTGAACAACTAATGCACAAACAGGCGGCCTAAACCGCGAATTCAATGACATTGCCGCGTCCGCGGTGCTGGGCGATGCTGTCTGGACTTGAAGCGCACGCGTGTCCGGCCGCGGCATGGCAGGACGGGCTTCATGCCTCAGGGCATCACAGCTGATTCTGGGCCATCAGGCACCGCTTGCTCGATTCTGGGAGGAAACGGAATGGAGTCACGGACCGATCCTTTGCCTATCGCTGGCGCGTGGAAGGTCGTGCCCGGGTCGTTCGACGACGACCGCGGCTCGCTGCACGAGTTGTTCCATAGTGGACTGTTTGGTGCAGGCACTGGCATGTCCTGGTCCGTACAGCAGGCGATCTGCTCGATGTCGCGCAGGTCGGTCCTCCGCGGGATTCGCGTGACCACAGTGGACGGTCCGGCGAAGCTCGTGTCCTGTCTGCGCGGCGAGGTGCTGGACGTCGTCGTGGACCTGCGCCTGGGGTCGCCGACATTCAGCCGCTTTCATATCGAGCACCTCAACGAGGACAACCGGACCGCGCTGTACATCGCACCTGGGCTCGGACACGCTTTCCTGTCTCTAGCCGAACGCACGACAGTCCTATACCTGCTGTCACGACCGCACCGCGAGGGAGACGAGCATCCGGTCCACCCGCTCGACCCCGCGCTCGCGATCCCCTGGCCCTCCGACGTCATGCCGATGCTGTCGGCGAAGGACACCGCCGCGCCCACCGCGTCCCATGCGCGCGCAGCCGGACTGCTGCCCGACTACGGCGAATGCCTGCCGTTGAACGGCAGCGGCCCTGCCCGCGCCAGCTGATCAGCATGTCTGCCCGATCTGTCCATCGCCTAGTCCGATAAGGGGAACACCATGCACAAGGTTTTCGTCACCGGCGGCGCCGGGTTCATCGGCTCGCACCTGACGGACCGGCTCATCGCCAGCGCGGACGTCGAGCAGGTCACCGTGCTCGACGCGCTTACCTACGCCGGAGACCGCCGCAACCTCGCCGACGCGGAACAATCGGGCAAGCTCCGGTTCGTCCACGGCGATCTGCGCAACCACGACCTCGTGTCCGCAGTCCTGCCCGGCCACGACTGGGTAGTCCACCTGGCTGCGGAATCCCACGTCGACCGCTCGCTGCGCGACGTCGCGCAATCCGTGCGCACCAACGTCATGGGCACCCAAGCATTGCTCGACGTCGCCATGCGCACCGATGTGGCCAAGTTGGTCCACGTCTCCACCGACGAGGTCTACGGGCCGTTGCCGACCGGATCGGCCGCCGAGGACGCGCCGCTGCGCCCGACAGTGCCCTACGCGTCAAGCAAAGCCTGCAGCGATCTCCTCGCTTTCTCCTACTACATCTCGCAGGGGGTTCCGGTGTGTATCACGCGTAGTTCGAACAACTACGGACCGCGCCAGCATCAGGAAAAACTGATCCCGCGGTTCCTCGCCCTGCTGCTGGCCGGGCAGCCGGTGACCCTGCACGGCGACGGCCGCCACGTGCGCAACTGGCTGCACGTCGCGGACAACTGCCGCGCCATCGACATCGTTCTGCGCAAGGGCACGCCCGGCGAGACCTACAACATCGCGGGCGGCACCGACCTGACGACCCTCGCCTTGACGCGGCTCCTGATCAAGGCCACCGGCAGCAGCGCGGACGCGATTACCCACATTCCCGACCGGCCTGCCAACGACATCCGCTACAGCATGACCTGGGACAAGATCGCGAACCTGGGCTTCGCCCCGATCCGCGACTTTCCCGAAGGCCTGGCGGACACGATCGACTGGTACCGCACCCACCCCGAACGCCTCGCGCTGCGATCCGAAATCTCGCAGCACGCCGCCGAATTCGAGGGAGCACCGGCATGACCGTCGTGACTAGTCCAAGCGGCCTTGCGGCCAACGCGCGCCCATACCTGCACGGGACCGAACTGGCAGCGATCGCCCGCGTGCTCGAAACCGGCCAGTACGGGCACGGCGCGGAAACGGAGCAGTTCGAACGCGAACTCGCCGCGTTCCTCGGCGTCGAGGACGTCGTCGCTGTTGCGACCGGCACCGCGGCCCTGCACCTGGCGCTGCTGGCTGCGGGTGTCGGCCCCGGCGACGAGGTGGTCGTGCCGTCGCTGACCTTCTGCGCCAGCGTGCAGGCCATCCTCGCCACCGGCGCCGCCCCGCGCTTCGCCGACGTCGACCCCACCACGCTCTGCGTCACCGCCGACCATGTCCGCGCCGCGCTCACTCCGACGACCCGCGCGGTTATGCCCGTGCTCTACGGCGGACGCGCCGTCGACCTCGCGCCGATCGCCGCCGACCTTGCCGCCAGGGGAATCGTCGTAGTCGAGGACGCGGCGCACGCCTTCGGCTCTGCGCATCCCGGCGGCCGTCGCGTCGGCACCACTGGCGCGCTCACCTGTTTCAGCTTCGACGCGATCAAATCGCTCACCTGCGGCGACGGCGGCGCCATCGTTCCCCGGACTCCCGACGAAGCGCAGCGGCTGCGCCGAGTCCGGCTCCTCGGCATGGGCGCGGTCCGCGAGGAACGCGTCCGCACCGTGGGCTACCAGGTGCACGAGGCCGGCTTCCGCTGCCACCTGTCCACGCTCCATGCCGCGATCGGCCGGGCCCAGTTGGCCGGATTCCCCGAGATCGCCTCCCGCCGCCAGCGGCTGTGGCGCAGCTACGCCGCCGCGCTGGCCGGGATCCCCGACGTGAGTCTGGTCGACCTCGACGTGGCCCGCTCGGTGCCGTTCAACTGCGTCGTCCGCGTGCCCGCTCCGCATCGCGACACCGTCCACGCCCGTCTCCACGCTGACGGGATACAAGCCGGGGTGCACTACCCGCCCAATCACCGCCAGCCCGCCTTCTCCGCGTGGTCAAGCCCTTTGCCCGCAACCGAAACCCTCGCCGACGAGATCCTGAGCCTGCCGTTCCACCCCGACCTCACCGACGGCGACATCACCCGAGTGGCGGATGCGCTCGCCGCCGCGCTCCGCACCGCACCCACCGGCAGCACGGCAGCGGTCGGGCAGGAAGCGGGAGCACGGTGACCCGCCGCGTCGCCGTCCTCGGCAAAGGCACCCTCGCCGTCCACGCCTGCGAAACACTGGTCCAGCTCCCCGACGCAGTTCTCGACACCGTCGTCCCCGTCCGCCCTGAACCGGAATGGGACATAAGCCTCACCGATACCGTCTCCGCCCGCTGGCCGCAGGCCCACATCATCGCGTCCGGGGACTGGCGTGAGCTGGAACCTGGCCGCTGCGATCTCGTCGTCAGCGTCCTGTACGACAAAATCATCGGCCCTGACCTCGTCGCTTCGACACCGATGATCGTCAACTGCCATCCCGGACGGCTTCCCCAGCACCGCGGCGTACGGCCCGTCAACTGGGCACTGCGCAACGGCGACCACCTCGCCGGGATCACCGTCCACGTAGTCGACGACGGGATCGACTCCGGCGCGATCCTCGGCGAAACCCTGTTCTCAATCTGGCCGGACGTCGACGAAGTCCGCGACGTGTGGCAGCGCGCCATCGGCCACGGCCGCAGACTTCTCACCGACACCCTGCCCCGCCTCGACCGGATCACCCCGCGGCCGCAGGACCCAGCACTCGCGACCACTCACTACAGCCGCGACAACCACCTGCTCGGTGAACGATCCGACTGGACCCGCGCATCGTTCGACCCACAGCAGCGCCCCCGAACCAGCCGGGCCGATCCTTGACCCCGCAGCGGGGTCAGCGACGACCGGCCGCAGCGACGTCGAAGAGGATGCCGACGAGCCGGTCAGCCGCATCCGGTCGGCCCTGTTCCAGAGCCTTCTCGGCCATCGCAGCACGCTTAGTTGGGTTGGCCAGCAACGGTTCGAGCGCGTCGCGCAGGGCCGCAGGACTGGCCTCGTCCAGTAACGCGCTCGCCGCGCCCGCAACCGCCAGCACCCGAGCGTTGTGGGCTTGCTCGCCGCCCGCCGACGACGCGAGGGGAACGAGCACAGAGGGAAGCCCCAACGCGGTCAGCTCCGCGATCGTGCCGGCACCGCTGCGCGAAACCACCACATCGGCCAACGCGAACACATCTGGCAGCTCCCGACCCACGAACCCGACCGGCAGATAGCGTGCCGCACGTTCGTCCGGCACGGTGCCGACGGCTTCGTGCATCCGATCCAGGGCACCCGGCCCGCACTGGTGAATCACGTTCGCCCGTTCCAGCATCCACGGCAGGATCTCGGAGACGAGCCCGTTGATCTGCGCGGCGCCTTGCGCACCGCCGGTAACGTACACCGTCGGCAGCGACGCATCGAACCTCGGCGAGCCCAGCGCAGGCGCGGCCTTCTGCGCGCACCCGCCGAACACTTCCGGCCGGACAGGATTCCCGGTCACCACAGCCCGCCCGCGCGCCCGGCCCGGCAACAACGGCAACGTCGAGGCCGACGAGACCGCCATGACCGTCGCGATCCGTGCCAGGAGGCGATTGGCGAGCCCCAGCCGCACCGTCTGCTCGTGCACGACCAGCGGACGCCGGCATACCCACGCGGCCAGGCTCACCGGAACCGACACGTAGCCGCCGGTTGCCAGCACCACGTCAGGCTTGAACGCGGCGACCGCACGGACCGACTGCACAATCCCGACCGGAACCTTCGCCATGTCCTTGATATTGGCCCACGAAACCATCTTCAACGGGTTTCGCGCGCGCCGAACCTTGCCCGCAACAACCGGGACAAACGGAATATGCTCGTTCCCGGCGACACGCGCTTCCAGCCCGTCAGAAGTTCCGACCCACACCACCTGGACGGCACCGTGCCCTGATACCAGGCGTGCCTGGGCTGTGCGGACCGCGGTGAGCGCCGGATACGTGTGGCCACCGGTACCGCCGCCGGTCACCAGCATGCGAACGGTGCATTCACTTCCGGAATGGCCTGAATTCACGCGTAGTGCCTCTCGTGTCCGAGCCCGGCAGGGCTGCGCTCGTCGGCGCTTGGCAAGCTTGCCACCCCGCCACGACACCGACGAAGGCGGGCAGTCACGCTGCGCGGCTTTGGGACGAGGGGAACCACCGCAAGGCCCATACGTTCGGACGCGGCTCAGCGCGCACAGTTCGGTATTGCTACCGCGGTCGCAACTACAGTTCTTCGCAGGGCATGCAATGAACTGGTGGTGTTCGCCTGGCGACATGCAGAGCAAACGATCCAGCTCCGCGAACCCGATTCGCGCACGCGACGGGGTCGCACATCCGGAGCGAACTTTGCCATCCTGCCCGTATGATGGTTCCGCTGCTGTTATCCACGGGTCCACTATCCAGCCGTGACCTGCGGTCGACGGCGTAAACCCGAACGGGGGAGGACGGCTCAGATGGCTACCCAACCACCACGTTCGCAGTTGCGCGATTTGCGGGAGCGACGCGGTTTCTCCCAGAAGTCTCTTGCTCGTGCCCTCAGAGTCTCGTGGACCACTGTCCAGCGCTGGGAACTTGGCGAATCGTTGCCTCGCGCGACGCACCGCTACGGGTTGGCTCGAATCTTGGATGTCCCGCTCGATGCGCTCGACCAGTTCTTTACCTCTCCGTCGCCGGAACGCCGCACTTCTGCAGGCGCTGTTCACGCGTGTATTCCAGCTCTGCGGCGCGTCCTTGCCGCCCGCGACTTTCCCGAAGACGGGCCGGTGGGGTCGTTTGAACATCTGCGGCAGCGCGTCGCGAGGCTCGTCGGCCAGAGGCTCCAGTCGGACTATTTTGCCCTAGCCGCCGATGCTCCCGCCGTGCTGGCGGAGCTGCACCGAGCGATCGCGAACTCTCCACGCGAACATCGAGGGACCTGTGCACGATTGCTTGTCAACGCATACCGTGCGGCCGACGCCATTGCCGACAAGTACGGCTACTACGACCTCTCGGCGCGGATCATCGATCTTATGTCCGACGCAGCGGTCGACGCCGAAGACGAACTGCTCGTCGCCAGCTGCGCGTACGTGCGCGGCGAGACGTTCTTCGCGACCCTCGACTACGCCACGGGGAGACGCGCGCTAGAAGCAGCTGGCGCGCAGATCCGCACAGCCGACAGTGCAACAGCCGCTGCAACTTATGGCGCGTTGCATATGCGGGCGGCAGTTTTGGCGGCTCGCGGCGGCGATGCGGTGCGCGCGAGAGACCACATCGCCGAAGCACAGCAGTTCGCCTGCAAGGTCAATGAGGGCGTCCACCAGGGAACAGTGTTTGGCCCTGCGTCAGCGCGGATCCACCAGCTTTCCCTCGACGCGGAGCTCGGCGACGTCGGTGCCGCCATGCGTACGGCCGGACGGTGGCGACCGCCGACCAGCCTTCCGGCAGAGCGGCGTTCGCATTTCTACATCGAACTCGGCCGCGTCCGACACCTGGCGGGGCGTAACGACAACGCGATTTCCGCTCTGCTTACGGCCTCCCAGATCGCGCCTGAACACGTGCGAGAGCATCCGCACGTCAACTCGATCGTCCGAACGCTCTGGGAGACGAACGCTGGCTCACCCAGCAAAGGCCTTCTCGAACTCCGTGACAAAGTACTGCCGCTGCAAGCTCTCGTGGAAAGCGGCGGAACTCGTTAGCTATGTCTTCGGTGTGGTGAGCAGGTCTGGCAGTTCCATGAGGTTGTCGATCACCCATTCGGCGTCACGAACCACTACCGGGTCACTGGCCCACAGGTAGCCCCACGGTCCCCGACGGATGAGCGCAGGAAGGAGTCCTGCTGCGCGAGCGGGTGCGATGTCATTATCCCGATGGTCTCCGACATACACGATCTCGCTGGGATCGCCGGGTGCGAAGTCGATGACTTGCTTGAAGAACGCTTGATCTGGCTTCGCGATGCCCCATTCCCCTGAGGTTGCGATCGCGTCGACCGGCAGTTGCAGCGATCGGAGCAGCTCCGCGGCCTTCACGGTCTGATTTCCGGCCACCCCTACCCACAGGCCATGTCGGCGCAGAGACTCAAAAGTCTGGCGCACATCCGGGTAGAGGTCACTCTCGTGGATCTCCTCGCCGACGCCTGCGTCTTCGCGCCGTTGGCGTTCGCCTTCCAGGTCGAAGCCAGGGCGCAGCACCTGGAATGTCTCGGCGTTGTTCCGGCCTGCAGCGGTGACTGCTCCGAGGATGGCAGAGAATGTGTGCCGGGGGACGCCAAGCCAGTCCGCCCAAGCGCCGAACTCGCGCGTGTCATCGAGCAACGTCTCGCCGACGTCGAAGACTACCGATTTAATCATGTCTTCTCCCGCAGAGATCTGGTTCTGGCGTGCGGCCGCGGTTGGCTTGCATCGGGCGTATTGCACACCACGAACCACAGCCGAAGTTCAGGCTCGAACAGCTGCTGCCGCGGCCACCGACGCTGGACAGTTCCAAGCTCGTCCTAGGCGGCGCGGCGTGCCGCATCGGCGGCCGGAGGGTCAACCGTCTCCGTCCGTCTTCTGTCGGATCGCAGCGAGCAGACCTGGCCAGTTGTCCCAGGGAATGGCCAGCATGCCGCCCTTTGGGTCTTTGCTGTCGCGCAGGAACACCTTTGCTTCTCCGAAGGCTACTTCCACGCAGTTCGTTTTTTCCAGGTCGTTGCCGGAGTAGGTGCTCGTGAACCACTCAAGCCGAGCCTCGCTGTCAAGATCACGCATCGCTCGTCAGCACCCCGATCTGTTGGCGGATAAAGGAAGCCGTCTCATCCGGCGACAATGCGGGTCCTTTCCACTGCAGTTCACCCGTTTCACGCGAGAGACCCGCGGCATTGTCGAAGACCTTCGCGAAGCGTTGCACATCGTCTGGGTTGTCCACCACGCTGGCTCCTGCCTGGTACTCGAAGTACACCCACGACGGCACGCCCGGTTCATAGTCAACGAGCGTGAGTCCTCCGGTCGCCGCACCGTAGTCGCCGGCTTCCTTGGGCACGACCTGGAGTGTCACGTTCGGCTGCTGCGCGAGCCTGTCGAGGTGTTCGAGTTGAGCCAGCATGACCGAAGGCTCGCCCACGACACGCGTCAGACAGATTTCGTCCAGAACCGCGTGGTACCAGAGGGGTTTCCGACACTGGTGGTCAAGTCGCACTTGTCGCTGCTTCCGGACCGCTATCGCGCGCCGGGTCGGGTCTCCAAGGGCCTGCGCTAGGGCCATCATGTACCGCTCGTCTTGCATCATGCCGGGGATCAACGTCGTTGCGAGTTCCCGGAGCCCTGTCGCGTCACCGGTCTCGTGCACCAGTCGCCGAAATGCAGCCGACGCGCCCTTAGGCAGGCTGACCGGCTTAGGCTCGTTCTTCGCCGCCTGGTAGAGGCCCCACGCATCCTCCATCACCGGATCTCCGGCGGAGACTCCCACGAATTCGAGGATCGTCTTGATCATGGGCCAGGACGTCTTCAATTCCCCAAGTTCGTATCGGCTGACGCTGGACGGAGCCTGATCGACATGCGTGGCGACTTCATCGACCTTCTTGCCGGATGCCTTTCGGGCACTGCGCAGCAGGCTTCCAAGTTCACGGGTTGTGCGGGTGGAAGTCGCCATGTGCTGAGCATACAGTCCGCGCACGTGCGCGGACTCGCCAAGAGTGCTCGTCCGGCGCTGCTGCTCGGCCGAGCGCCGCACGTTCGACTACCTGAGGTTAGCGAACCCGCCTTCGCTCCCCGAATCGGGTCCCTGACCTGCATAGAACGTCCGAGCTGATCAACGAATCGGCCCAGTGGAGGCACTCGCGAGCCATGCGCGGCCCTGAACGGGTGACCGCTGGCGGTACCGCATTTGCACCGCACTTCCCGCACGTGCGTCGTTCGCGCTTGATTCACGCACGTGCGCATGTCTACGGTTCATGTGTTCGCCGGATGACGCGCAGTAAGCGGTGCGACACGTTGTAAACGGACGTGAGCATCAATCGGCATCCGACAATGTTCGCTTCCCGCTTTGCCGATTCTGGAGTCAAACGCGGACGCGCCGATAGCCGCTTTTCGAGGGGGTTCAACGGATGAATACGGAAGCTGCCTGGGAACTTAGCTCGGCGTTGGCGGCGGTGCGCGACATGCAGTGCACAGTAGTTGTCGATACGACGGCGGGGGTTGGTCCCGCGCGGCGTGTGCTGGGGGAGTTCATCCGAGAACGCACAAGAATCGCGATCGCCGGACCGTGTACTACCGCCGTCTCGCTGGAGATTCCCGTCATTCTTGCCTGTCTCGGAATGCCCAGCTTTCGAGTCGCGCTCTACTGGGCCTTTGCGAGATCTCCCGGGCAGGCAAGCAGCGGCCCCATCGACGCGCCGCGTGTTCCGAGGAGGCCTAGCCAAATGCATCCTCGCAACCTAGCGGAGATCTCGTGAGGTCAAGGCCTGCTGGTCTCTCTTGAGGCATTGCGGCCACCCCGGGGCGTCGGTAGTCGACGGCGCGAGCGTCCCAGGGGATATCGGCGGCGGACGGGCGAGGTCGAGCCCGACGGCGTGCACCTTCTGCCCCGCAGCAGAACGCCCGGGCGCCCTCGCCCGCCTGCCGCCCCATAGCCGCGGTGGAGGCGGCTGGCCCCGACCAGTTGCCTCCACCGCGTTCCACCCCGATTGAGAGGTGTCCGGAATGGCCGGACCAGTTCAACGCCTGTGGACCACGCCCTATACGTGCGGGCGGGACGGCCTGCAGCACGAGATTACCGATGAGGCGTTTCAGGCTGCGCACGAGCGCGGAGTCCCTCTTGTCGCCGTCTGCGGTCGCCAATTGGCATGCTCGCTTGCCATTTCGGCCCCCGGGGCCAGGTGCGCGGCGTGCGTCCGAATCGTTGAACGGTCCCGTGCGCGACAGTGCGAGAAGCAGCGGGCCGTTCTGGTCCTCGTCCAGGGCGGGCGGGAGGGCCGGCATCGCCGACCCCGGTCGGTTCGCTGGCCTCACCGCGTTCACGGGCGAAGCCAGCACTCCCGGAGGGCATCATGAACAACAGTGACAGGCCAGCACAAACCGACGTTGCACACGAGTCCGCCGCGCCGAATGCTGACGGCGGTCTGGACCGCGCCGCGAAGGCCGATGCGAAGCTCCGCAATGTCCTCGGCAGGGTGTTGCGTTCGGTACGCGAAGGCCGGGGGTTCAGCTGGAGCGGCTCGGCTCCTGCGATGGGCACGGGGGCTACCGCCTCACACGAGTTCGGAACTCGCGCTTCGACGGTCGCCCGATTCACGTTGTACTGCAACGTTCGGGGGCTGTCTCCCAGTCGCATGGTCGATCGCGCCTACGGGGAGAAGACCGCCGATGGCACGGCGGTCCTGGGCCTGGCCGAGCTGGCCCGGTCCGGGTATCTGCTCGCATGTTGGGCTGAGAGTCGGTTGGGGGAGCCTCCCCTGTGCTCGATGCGCAGGCTGCCGGTTCCTCTTACCGCGCAGGGCAGTCTGGCTGAAATGTTCGAGCACGACAGGGGCCAGGTTCTCGCCGGCCTGAAAGCAGCCTGACGTGTCCGGGGACAACTCTCCTGCGTCCTCTTACAAGGTGTGCCTTGCACTCTGGCCGTTCGCATTTCGCCGCGAAGCAGTCATGCACAAGGTTCCCCTGCGGCTCCTCTTGCTCCTGTACAGAGGGCGCATGTGGCTCGGGATGAGCGAATGCGGCGTCACCTGCATTGCCGACAAAGAGCCGCCTGACGAACTCAAACCGATGTGGTGCATCAAGTGTTTCCCGGCGGGGACCGTGCCCGTATCGAAAACGAGAGGAGTCATCAGCCGTGAGCGACCGGCCCCGTACCGTCCAGGCTGCAGCAGGAATTCCAGCAGGACGCGAAGAATCCCCAGTCGCAGAGGAGGACGAGATGTGTCTGCTCTCCGTGCCCCGTCACCGTCCCCTGCACGACTGGATCGCCACCCGGACCGCATGGCCGGTCGACGACGTCGACATCCTGCCGGTCGACCGCTAGCGACGAGAGTCCCAGGCGGGACAACGTGATGACGGCGGACATCTCTCGGCGGATTCCGACAGTCGGAAGCACGGCCACCGGACACCAAACGGCGTCCGGACAGGCCGCAGGACTCCGAATCTGTCCGTAGCGGGACGTCAGGCAGCAGTCCAGCGCGCGACATGAACACCTGAATCCAACTGGCCAAGGTAACAAGGCAGTAAGGAAAGGCGGACACCGTGACACCGCCAGCAGTCAGCATCAAGGGGCGTCGGATCACCGGGCCCGCCCGGGACAAGATACGCGAAATACTGAAGACGAAATACGAGAAAGGCGCGACTGTTCGTGCGCTGGCCGAGGAATGCGGGCGCTCGTACGGTTTCGTGCACCGGGTTCTGGCCGAGTCCGGAGTCCGGATGCGCGGCCGGAGCGGGCGGGTCCGCACGGCGCGTCCGGCCGCGCCGCTCGGCACCGGCCCTCAGCATTCGATGGGACATCCGCTGTGAACAACAACGCCCACTACACGCCAGGGCCGCGAGTTGGGGCGTATGCCCTCATCGGCCGAGGCGAGGACATACTGTTCATCACCGACGACACCGGCGCGTTTGTCTTGCCGGGCGGGCCGGTCCGCGACGGCGAGCCCGTCGAGCAAGCCCTCCGCCGCACCGTGCGCGACCAGATCGAGGCCACGATCACCGGACTGCGCTTCTGCTCCGTCGTCGAGCACCGGACAGTCGACGGCCGTCCCTGGTCGTCGTCCGAGCTGGCGTTCCTGTTCGACGTGACGCTCGCCGACACCGACCGCATCGCCGCTCGCCGGCCTCATACTCTCCGATGGGCGGGCGAGGCCGAGGTCGCGTTGCTGCGCCCCGCGGCGATCGCGGACGCGCTCGCGGCCGGAGACCTGTCCGTCGACGTTCCGTGGCGGGCGTGGACACCATGACCTGGCCTCACTTCACCGCGATCGACGGCCGAGACCAGTCCCCGGGCAGCGATGGCGAGTTGCCGCACGCGGAACCGTCTCCTGCCTTGGCTCACGACTCAAGGCAGGGCACAGGGTTGCCCGCAGCCGAGCGCCCGGGGAATGCCCAGGTGTCGTCGCATCCGGTGGCGCAGAGCAGTCGCCGCGCTGCCGCGACCGACGTCGTTCCGGACTTCTCCGAGCTGATCGGGTGCAGTGACGAGCAGTTGGAAGAGCTGGTGCTTGCCAATCTCGGCCCGGACGCGGCCGGACTGTGGGAGGCCTTGCTCGTCCCGCCGCTGCTCGGCCGTGTCCGGGCGATCTTGATCGCGACACAGAACAGGGTCGACAACGACCTCCGCGTGCGGCGGTCGAGGCGTAACGAACGAGGCAGCAGACTAGGCTTCGACCCGGCGTCGCACTACGAACAGCGATACGGCCAGTGGCGCGTCCGCGTCACCGTGTTCAAACGCTTCGTCGAGACCCGACTGGCTCAGACCCGAGCTGCCGCGGTCGACGAAAACCACACGGCATCCGCCCTGAACCAGAGACACCGCAACGCCGTGCGGAGGCTCGCCCAAGCCATCGATTGCCACCGCCGCTCCCTCGGCACGGAGTTCGACCCCGAGCCGGCCGATCGGGAGCTGTGGCAGATCCTCGACGACGTCACCGTTCCCCTGGGACCACACGGGGTTCCGGTCCCCGTCCGCGACATGCTCGACACGTACTGGTCGCCCGAGCAGAACCATCCGAGCCCGTCCCTCAGCCTGTTCTCCTCTGCGGACAGTGACCGTGCGGCCCGGCACCACAGACCGCTCTCGCAACACGGGCAGAAGGGCACGGCCACGGACCCCACTGAGGACGACAGCGGAGGCATGACCGAACCCCCAGCGCCCTGGCCGGAAGACCTGGAGGTATTCGCCGAGGCCGTCCGGCCGACGACGAAACCAACGCGGGAAACCGACGGCGCGAACTAGCATGCCGCCGTCCGGACAGTGGCCGCTGGATTGATGTCCGTGCCCGACCCTGCGTGGCACGTCGGAAGGACAGGAGGTGAGAAACCGTTGCACCCACTGGCAGAGACCGCCGGGACACACCGTCTGCGCGGCAGACACGATGCCCCGCAACAGGAAGCACTCGATCACCGAAGGCCAGCAACGGTCAACGGGAGCCGACGGGACCCGCTGAACGCCTGCCACTGCGGACTGCACGTCCTGTCCCAGGAGATCACGACGGACGCGGCATCCGGCCGCGTCGATCCCAAGACGATCCAGTTCGCCTACCTCGAAATCACCAGTGACCACGGACCGAACGGCCGGACGTGCAACACGCACCACAAAGACTTCTGCACCAACAACTTCGATGAAGCCGTTCCCTCACTCGATTGCAAATGCGGACTCTGCGGCCTCTGCGACGCGGCACAGACGGTCACCGCAGTGTGGTCGCACACGACCGACACGGCAACCGGATGGAATACGACAGAACTGACCACCCAAAGACACGGACTCATGAAATGTTCGACCAGCACACGCCGGAGCAGCCGATGATGCCCGATCACCTTACGGGTCACGGAACCGCAGCCGTGAGAGACCACACCGCACCGCTGGCATGGCGACGGCTCTACGACGCTCCTGGATTCGTCCACGAAACCCCCGACCACCGCGGGCGAACATGGCGGATGTGGTTCGCCGACACCGACACAGCCCGCGACCCTCATCCCCGCGGCTGGCGGCTAGCCCCGGTCGCCGCCTTCGACCAGATCGCCTTCGTCCCGCATACCGGCGACGGCCAGGAATTCGACGTCGCCGCAGCGCTGATCGCCGCAGACGTAGCCGCGTGCGACCTGCGCGACCGCGCAGGACCGCTGCGGCCCGCCGGAGCGCGTCCCCCTGCCGAAGCAAGCATCCAACTGCTGGACGACGCCGAACCGACCAGCCTGCACCTGCACCTCCCAGGCCGACAACACTCATACGGCGTCGTGGTGACGCTGAATCTGGACACCGGCGAACTGACCGCGCGCATCGCCGAAGGAGCACTGCCGGACCGGACCGCCTGGTGGGCGATCCCGTGCGTGACCACCGCCGCGGCGAACCGTGTCCTGCATGAGATCGCCGACCTGACACCCCCGCTGCTCACCGCCGATCCAGCCGCGCCGTACTGGGTCCGCGGCCCCGCCGAGCACGCGCGTCGCCGGATCCGCGAGCACCTTGCGTCGGCTTTCTCCGACGACGACCTAGTGCTCGGCATGTACGCCGGCGAATGGTTCGAGAACGACCCGGCATCCTCCGGGATCACTGCCGCAACCCGAGACGACGAACTGGCCAAGTGGGCCACGGCATACGAGAAGAAGGTCGCGTCAGGACGCTGGCGGCGGTTCTTCCCGCAAGGCTTGGACATCGGCAAGTGCCGGTACGTGGTGCTCCGCGGCACCCGCCTGTGGGCCAGCACGCACCGCGACCTGTTGCGCGAGCGGTCTCACGCAGCTCGACATCCGCCGTCGCGGGATCGTGCCGAGCACCGGCTGCTGTGATGCCGGCCCACACCCCTGAGCGGCAGGCCCGCAACCAGAAAATGGCGCAGGACTACCGGGACGGCAAGACGATCACGGCGATCGCCGCTGCCTACGGGCTGTCGCTGAGCTGGACCGGCCGGATCCTCCGGCAGGAGGGCGTCGCCATGCCTCCCATGCAACAAGGGGTGAAACGCGAACTCAATGTCGCGCCAGTCGTCCGCGACTATCAGCGCGGAGCCACCATCCAAACAGTCGCGAGCACCCACCACGCCTCATACGGCACGATCCGCCGACTGCTCCTGCGCGAGAAAGTCGCCATCCGGCCCCACGGCGGCCAGAACGCGATCACCCCCGTGACACGGGTGATAGCAGCCTCCGCCGGCCGAAGGAGGCGAAAACGGTAGGCCGTGCCTCCACTGCACTGGTCCGTACAGGTCCGACGTCGACAGCAGCACGAGAACATGGACTTATTCGTGACGAAGAGCCACAACGCATCTCAGCCGTCGCCGCGGCACCTGTTGCTCGGTGCCGTCCTGCACGCACAACGCAGCAAGGCCGAGATGACTCTGCGCGAGGTGGGGGATCTGATCCACAAACACCACTCGCAAATCGCGCAGTGGGAACTCGGCGTGCGCAAGCTCGACGCCGAGCACGTGGGAGGAATCCTCTGCGCTCTGGCCGTCTCCCCTGACGACCACGCCTACATCTCCGGCCTCGCGAGGACCACTGACCCCAGCGTGGTCATCCTCCAGCCGGCACACCACCGCCATCATGCCGAGGCGCGGAAACACTTCACCCAACTCGCCATGTCTTTCGCGGACTACCACCCGACGCTGATACCCGTCTCCGTGTGGACATCCGACTACGCACGCGCCGTCCTGAAAGATCACGGCGCGTCCCCCGGAGAGATCGGGGAGTTTGTCAACGCCCAGGCGGCACAGCGACGGCTTCTGCGGACCCCAACTAGGGATTCACGCAGGAAACAGGTCGAGGTCTTCGTCGGCGAACCCGCTCTGTCCGGGCCCGTCCCGGCACCGAACATCGTCTTGGGCCAGCTCCGATTCCTGCGCGCGCTGGGAAACGCGACTCGCATGGTCAGGGTGCGCGTCCTTCCGTCGGAGATCTGCTCCCGGCCCTCGCTGCGGGATCCATTCACCTGCTACGAGACATCCGCGGGTCCTGTCGCCTACTTCGCACACCACAGCGCCGGCGTCTTCGCGCCCGACAACGGGGCCTACCAGCGGTTGACCGCAGACCTGCGCCTGCTCGCGTTGTCCACGACAGCGTCCCGACGGGTGATCGACGACCGCATCCAGGAACTCGACGCACCCGTGCCGGCGACAGAAGCCTCCTGTACACCCAAAGCGAGCGAGGCCCGCTCGTGACACGCGAGCCGACACCCGCCTCCACCGTCGGTGATACATGCACACCGGACGCTGCTGGCGAACCGCCCGAGACAGCGGGAGCTTTCGTGCGCAGGCACCGTCAGGCGTTGAAACTCAGCATCGACGGCCTGGCGAGGCGCTCCGGCATCAGCGCCTCCGCCATCGGAACCCTCGAACGGGGCCGCACCCCGCTGCGATCGCTGTGGAGCGCGGCCGCCTTGGCCTACGCCCTGAAAGCCGACCCGTACGCGCTCGCCGTAGCCGCGGGCCGTAGCTTCCCCACAGCCGAGGGCTCAGACCGAGACCAGGGACCCCGCCGCAGCGCCAGCGTGGCCGACATCGCGGGCTCTCGCCGGTCCGTGGCCCGTTTCGGTGAGGTGCTCTACCTGTGGCGCATCAAGCACAATCGCACTCTGGCCTACGTCGCCCGACTGTCGGGCACCGATCGCTTGCGGCTGTCGAGGATCGAACGCATGACCGCCGCGCCGTCGATACCCACCGTCGTGAAGATCGCCGACGGCTTGGACCTGCCGCGCACGGAGATGCTGGTCGTGGCCATGCGCGACCAGCTCTGCCGCAACCTGTACGCCCGCGAGGGCATGGTCTACGCACCACACGTGCGCGACCTGTACACCCGATCCAGGTGATGGCGGCGGCCAACCCCACACGACAGGTCTGCAGAGCCCACCACCGTCGAACCTGCGGACGACCGATCCCGTCCGGAGACTCGGCCTGTGCGGGCGGTCGTCGAGGCACGCTGCAGCACACGCGGATGCCCGGGAAGCGGCACAGCCGGCCGTCACGTGCCGAACACGCATCTCGCAGCTCCAGATCGATCACCTTGTGACGAACGGCCAATTTGACTTCAATATCGAACACATGTTCGGATTCGGCTTGGGTCGACGACAACCGTGGACGGCCCGGCAACGTGGATGCGAGCAGGTGACCTGAAGTGAATGAGCGGCCGTCAACCGTGCGGAAAGTGGACCCGCCGGTTCCCGTCTGGGTGAGCGTGCGCAAGCTGCTCCCGCTGGGCACCGAGATCCTCGCGCCCCGCAACCGCGCCGGCCTGCGGATCGAGACCGAGCTTCCCGGCCTGCTGTTCGAATGGGCCCGTCGCGAAGACGGCGGCCTGCTTGGCTGGGTCACCTATCAACTCGTCACTGCCGACGACCAATGGTCACGTCCGGTCAGCCACTACGTACCGGCGCACCTGGTCCGTCGGCGAGGACCCGCCCGACGTCAGCAATTCGGCGACCGCCGACCTCGAACCCACGGCTAGCGGCCAGCCGCGTCGCTGGAGTCCGATGCCCTGTCGTCACTACGGTTGATCTCGGGGCGAGCGCGCAACGTTGCGAAAGCTGTTGCACGGCATCAAGAACTCCTGGTCGCGTTGGCGAAACGAACTACGGCAGATGCGCACCGGCTGAGGCCTGACGGCAGTCGGAGCCGCCTTCAGTGCGGATCGGCAGCGAGTCCGCCACACAGGCGGCTCCGGTCACGGCGATCTCGTTCTCGCGCCGGATCGACCATCCTGCGTTGTCGCTGCTCCGAACAAGTGAACGGGAGTGGCCCGCAAGTCACGGTCCGTACGCAGATTGATTCTTACGTGTGAACATCTCGCTGTTTGTGTCCACTTAGGCACGCTCCGGCATACCTTAATAGACCAAGATCTTCGGCCGGGGAGAGCCGTTGATCGGCTTGTGAGCTTCCGGGGAGGGGGCGAGCAGATGCAGTTTGGCGTACGCGGAAACTTCGCGGCAGTCCTGCGATGCGGTGAGTTCCGCACGATGTGGCTGGCGGAGACGTTCTCGGTTGCCGGGGATCAGCTTGCCCGGGTTGCCCTGGCCCTGCTGGTCTACGGTCGCACGAACTCTGCGTCTCTCACGGCACTGAGCTACGCGCTGACCTTCGCACCTGCGGTACTGGGCGGCTTTCTCCTGTCCGGCCTCGCAGACCGGTATCCACGCCGCACGGTGATCATCGTGAGCGACGTCATCCGGGGTTGCCTGGCAATCTCGATGGCGATTCCAGGACTCCCGTTGCCTGCGTTGTGGTGCCTCATCGGGCTGTTGACGTTGGCCGGTGCGCCGTTCAAGGCAGCCCAGTTGTCTCTCCTGCGCGACGTGCTTCCGAACCGGCAATATCAGGCGGGCCTTGGGTTGCGGCAGATCACCACGCAGATCGCGCAAGTCGTCGGTTTCGGAGTTGGCGGCGTGCTTGTCGTCGCGATCCGCTCCGAACCGGTGTTGCTGCTCAACGGCGCTACGTTCCTGCTGAGCGCGCTCGCCGTCTTGCTCGGTGTTCGATCACGTCCGGCGTCGCGGGCTGGCTCCGCCGCCGCGGAGCGGTCCGCTGCGGCTGTCGATGAGCGTCTCGGTCCGCGCCTCGTCGCGCCGGTGATCTTGATTTCGCTCACCGGCCTGTTGGTCGTTCCGGAAGGCGTTGCGGCACCGTACGCAGGCGCGCTCGGAGCGACTTCGTTCGCCGTCGGCTTGCTGATGGCAGCAGACCCCATTGGCAGCGTCTTGGGAGGGTGGTGGGCAAGTCGAGAGGACTCGCTGCCGTCCGCGCGGAGCGTAGTGATTCCGGCGATCGCGGCAGGTCTTCCGCTGCTGGCCTCGGCGGCGGTGCCGTGGTTGGTCGGGTCAGCGGTGCTGTGGGCCGTCTCGGGCGCGCTGTCGACGGTGTACCTGATTCGGCTGCAAGGAGTCGTCGCCGAAATCGTGCCGGACAGCAAGCGGGGCACAGTCATGGGCAGGATGAGCACTTGTCTGCAAACTTCCCAAGGGGCGGCGATTGTCGTCGCCGGTCTCGCCGCTGACCAGGTGGGACCAGTGGCCACCGTGGCAGCGTCGGGGCTGACGGCGTCTGTGCTTGCTCTTGGTGCGGCGATCGTCTGGAAGGGGGCTCGTCCGCGCCAGGTGAGATCTGCCGAGGACGAGCCCGCGTCAGGAGCGCGAAAGCTGTCACCAGTCCTTGTTGCGCATGAAACCCCCTCCCGGGACATCCGGCTTTAGGAAGGACCGAGCCTGGGACAAGTCGTAAAAGCCGCAGCCCTCCCCATGGGAACGGAAGCGAGTTCAGTATGCAACGTGTAACCGATTCAGGGCAGTCTCGCGGTCTGAGCCGGGTGAACAGTTGGCCGATCTGGTCACTTCCCGTGCGTGTCCGCGCGCTCGTGGTGACCGTGGTGCTGGCGGCGACGGCAGTTCTAGTCGCCGACTCAGTGTCCGCGCGAGTGACGTTCCACGACATGCGCAGTTGCCTTGTTCTCGTCGGTCTCGGGATCGTCGCGGCCGAAATGGGTCGCCAGGTCGAGCGTCGCCGTCGCCGGTTCGCTGATACCCCGCACGTGAACTTCTCGTCGGTCTGGACACTGGCTGCAGCATTGATTCTCCCCGGAGTGCTCGCGTTTGCCGTCGTAGTCGTGCTTTACCTGCACTTGTGGCTGCGGAGTTGGCGCGGCATCTCAGGTATCCACATGCACCGCACGTTGTTCAGCGCCTGCAACGTGATCTTGTCCTGCCACATCGCGGCCTGGTGCGCGCGCGGCTTGCTCGTCGTTCCGATCGGACCTGACCGCGGAGTCTTCAGCCTGCTTGGCGCGGCCTCGGTGGTGGCGGTCTACTTCACGGTCAACTCAGTCGTGGTCGGTACTGTAATCAGGCTGTCGTCGGGCAAATGCTCGCGGAGGCGGCTGATCGGACGAGCGGATGAAAACCTGCTCGAACTGGCGACGCTGTGCATGGGGGTCGTCGCGGCTGCGCTGCTCACGTTGGCTCCGTGGCTGGCCGCCTTCTTGTTCTTCCCCTTGTACGCACTGCATCGTTCCGCGTTGGTTCGGCAGTTCGAGCAGGCGGCTACCCGTGACCCGAAGACTGGGGTCCTCAATGTCGCCAGCTGGCGGGCGCTGGCGGAGAGCGAGCTTAGGCGGGCGCAGAAGGTAGGCGGGAATCTCAGCCTCCTGCTGATCAATGTGGATCAGTTCGCTCTGGTGAATGTCGTACATGGCGAAGTCGTTGGCGACAGAGTTCTCAAGGCGGCCGGAGCGGCGATTAGTTCGGTCGTCCGGAACAAGGACCTGTGCGGACGGCTCGGCGGAGACGAATTTGTCGTGATGCTTCCGGGTTGCAGCGGGGAACAAGTCCTCTCGATCGCGCACCGAATTCGCGAAAGTGTTGCGACAATTGACGCTAGGTCCACATCCGAACAGTCGATCCAGATCACTGTTTCGATCGGTGCCGCTGCGTCCCCTGCGGCAGGAACGGACCTCGACGACTTGCTTCGTGCTGCCGACAATGCCCTGTTCGCAGCAAAGGACGGCGGCCGCAACCGGGTGGTTATCGGCTAGTCAGGGGACGTGGTCTCGTCCTCCATTGCGGCGATGACCTGCCGCTGAGCAGCCCAGCTGGCAAGCGGCCTCAACATGCTCAGCAGCTCCTTGCCGTCCGCACTGAGCCGATACCAGACCTTGGTGAACTTGTCGCCCGCGCCGCGACGCTCGACCAGGTGATTGGCTTCCAGCCTCCGCAGATGGTCGCTCAGCACCTTCGAGGTCAGCGGCTTCGTGTGACTGGTCCAGCCCAGCCGTTCCTCTGCCTTGTTCACCTCGTCCCGAAGCTCGGAGTAGTTCCGCTCCCCGACCGCGAGCGTAGCGATGATCGCGACGGTCCACTGCCCTTCTAGGAGAGTCAACAGGTCATGAAGGCTCCGACGGTAGGACGCGTTCCAGTCGCTCATTGTTCGGTGCTTACACGATCACGGCACCCCGTGCCACTACGCCGCAAATCCGGGAGACCAGGACCGTGAACATTGGACTGAACGGGTGACAATCCGTCGTGCAACTTCAAAGTCGCACGGGTACTTACGTTGCGGTCGCACGAGGTCAGTGAGCTAGACCTGTGACTCACCGGGGGACAACGGCCCCTGGGGACGGAAGCAGCGAGGTGCCCGGCTGCTGAACCGAGTCGGGCCCTCGCGTCCACGAAGATCCCTGACCTCGCTCGACGCACTTGACGCGACCGGTACCCGGAAGGCTTGCCACCGGTAAGCCATCACCGGAAGCGCAGCGGACAGCTCACTAGCCGACTTGACGAGGAGACCTTATGGCGTGCCGCAACCCACCCGCGTCGGCC
The DNA here is from genome assembly GCF_039525725.1 of Amycolatopsis albidoflavus. Lineage (NCBI taxonomy): Bacteria > Bacillati > Actinomycetota > Actinomycetes > Pseudonocardiales > Pseudonocardiaceae > Amycolatopsis > Amycolatopsis albidoflavus. Next base: position 206,012 of record NZ_BAAAHV010000028.1, on the reverse strand, counting down.
GGACCAGTGCGTACCGCAACGTTTCCGGACGGGCCGGATTCTGTGCTCCTGAACCCCGATATCTCGGACTCCCGACTGCGCGGAGAACGTGTCCGCACCGCGCTCAGCCGGGAAATCGTTCTAACGTGTCTAGGCGGTGCGCTCGGCACGGCCCTCGCGCTGATAGCCGGCCTGAATGTGGTTCTGGTCTGCGTGGGAGTCGTCATATCCGGACTGAGCGTGGTTGCTGGCTTGGACTGCGCCGCCCGCTTGATGACCGACCACCGTCACGACGCTGCACATCCATGTCGGCTGGACTGCGTCCGGGGAGAGTTCTTCTTTCGGAGTCGTGACTTCAGCGAACTCGGCGAGGCTTACCACGCAGCGCGGATCCTGATCGCAGGGGTAGACGAGTTGCACCGCAGTCCGGCACGAGCCTGGATCGATCCAACAGTCCCGCACAAGGTGCACCAGCTCGTATGGCAGGCGTTGTGCTGCCTAGACCGGACGCGGGCAGCTCGCAGTCTCGCCGATGAACTGGCAGCTGATTCCGCGGCCGGCGACCTGGCCGTCGCGGCTCGCCGGTCGGTTGGCGTGGTCGACGGTGCCCTCCGCGAGGTCGTACAGCACGTGAACGCTTGCCTTGTGCTGATCCGGGAATGGGAAGCCAAGCTTCAGCGCTCTGACCTGGTCAGCCTCACCGACCGAACGCTCGCAGCGCTGCCAGTCGATGCCGACGTTCGCCGCCTGTCGGAATTCGCGGAGATGTTGCCACAGAACATATTCGCCTACGTCACCGCAGCGCGAGACGTCCTCGGTGCCGGAGCTTTCCCGTGGGAGCAGCACTCATCGCGTTACGGCGGAGAGAAGGGTTCACGATGATGCAAGGACACGCGGGAGTGCCTGATGATGTTGATTCCGGTGACCGTTGTCGGCGCAGCGAGCATCGTTGCTGGACCGCTCTTGTTGAAAGCCGCAGAACGAACAACCGGTATGGCTATGGCGGCTGGCCGGTCTACGCGCGCCGCATTGGCCGCGGGGCTTTCGGTGGCGACGGCGGCCCTCTGCTGGATCGGGCTTTTCCAGTTCGGCACGACGCCGGTCTGGCTGGCTTGGTGCTGGGCATGCGCGCTCGGCCTCGGCTTGGCACTCACCGACGTGCGTTGTCGGAGACTGCCGTTTCCGATGGTGGCGGCGCTGGCGGGCGGAGGTGCTGCGTTCTTGCTCTGCGACACGATCATCCACGGAACCTGGCTTCGGTTCGGCTTCGCCTGCATCTCAATGGTTGCCCTGCTGGGGCTTGCTTTGCTGGTTCAGATGTCCGCACCGGACCACACCGGGGGCGGCGATACCGCTCTGTACGCCGCGCTTGGGCTCTATCTCGGGTGGTTCGGATGGGATGGCTTGCTCCGCGGCTTGCTAATCGCGAGCGGGTTCACCGCCCTTGTGGCGATCGCGGTAGCGGTGTCGTCCAAGAGTATGAATTCGCGGTTTCCCGCCGGTCCGCCGCTGCTCGCTGGCTCGTTGATCAGCATGCTGTTGACGTAGGCGCACGGCGACCTTTGCAAGGGCAGGTCGGCCTGGGCATCGACATCGCGAACGTTGGGGAGGATCTTGTGAACAACTTCGGTGCTGGTCGGCAACGGCACGTCGTCCTGGCTGCGGCGGTCGCCATGCTGGTGGCGGGGTGCAGCGGCGGCGCCGCGCCGGCGACGACGTCCTCGTCCAACATGCCGGCTCCGTCGCAGCCGCCCTCGGCACCGACGTCATCCGAGCCGGATCAACGGCAAGCGGTCGAGGCCGCCTATACGCAGTTCTGGCCGCGGTCGTTGGCTATTCCGAGCACGCCAGAGGCCACTTGGCAGGCCGCGATGGCAAAGCTCGCCGTGGACCCGCAGTTGTCCACGACCTTGGCGGGGATGCACCGCAATAAACAGGTCGGCGTGAAGCCCTATGGAGACGTGACCACGCACATCAGCAGCGTCGAGGTTCACGGCGGCAAGGCGACGGTGATCGACTGCCAGGACGGATCGCGCTCCGGGCAAGCGGACGCTGCCACTGGCGATCGGAAGACCGTTGGTACGCCGCAGATTCCTATCCACGCACGGATGTCGCGCGACGCCTCGGATGGCCAATGGAAAGTCGCGGAGCTTGCATACCCAGGCGGGCCGTGCTGATGCGTACGCGGAAGGCACTGAGCTATCCGGCGTGTGTCCTCGCCGCTGTCATTGGCACAGTCGGTCTTGCCGACACGTCGTCGGAAGCTGCCCCGAGCCCGCCCGGCCCCACCGATGACGGGCAAGTGGTCGTTGTACCCAACAACACCGACCAGTTCGGCCAATACGCACCGCCGAGCATCGACATGCGCGCGCTGGATCAACGGGGTCAAGCACCTGTGCGGCCGGGTGGTCCCGGGAAGAAGTCGGCCGGTGACGGCGGCCAAGACCGGCAAGCCGCAGCGGGCTCAGGTAATTCTCCGGATTCGCAGGGACGGCTTCCGCCGGGTTGTTTTGTGGGCGGCTTCGGTGCCGGCGGCGCTCCGGGTGCAGGTCGGCCAGGCGGTAGTGCGTTCGGGATCCGGTGTCTCCCACCGCTTCCCGCGAACAACGTGCCGGTGCCGCCCGGTGACGCGCCTGCGCCCCCGCCGTTGCCGACTCCGGCGCAGTTGGCGGCGCAGGCGTTCGAGCAATTGCGGCTTCCCTTGCCAGTGCCGCGGCATTCACCGGATGTGCGGCTGCCGGACGGGCGGGACGCGACGATCGTCGGCGAGAACACCTGGGTGTGGACCGATCGCGAGGTGTGGCAGCCGGCGGTGCGGCGAGTGCAGGTTGGGCCGGTGTGGGCGGAGGTGACCGCGACTCCGGCGGGCATGACGTTCGACTCGGGCACGGGTGGATCGGCGTCGTGCGCGGGGCCGGGCACGCCTTACGACCGTTCTTTCGGCCTGCACGCTGCCAGCCCGGATTGCGGGTTCGTCTACACCCGCAGCTCCGTCGGACAGCCGGGCGACCAAGTCCGTGCGCAGTGGGCGATCCAGTGGTCGGTCAGCTGGGTCGGATCAGACGGAACCGCTGATGTCGGCGGGGACTTCCCGCAGATGCAGTCAAGAGCCGGAGCCAGCTTCGCGGTCGCCGAGGTACAGGCTTTGCGCGCGAGGTAGCGCACAGGGAATTCATCAAACAAATCGCTGCATATAAGAAAACCGCACTTCCGGAAATGAGTAAGGAGTTTCCCGGTGGGTACTGCTCTGTCTTTTTCACGACCACGCCAAGCGCGTGCCGACGACTCCGCACCCCATGAGCGGCTCCGGGATGGTGACGAGCCGCGGGTGCCGCGTCGGCGGCGGTGGTGGCTGCTCAGCGTCGCGGTCGTGCTGGCAGCCGGGGCCGCCTTCGGCAACGTCTTCCTGATCGCAGGACAGGACGAACGGGTCGACGTCGTGGTGCTGACGCGGGACGTGGGCTGGGGCCAGCGGATCGGCGACGGTGATCTTGGCATCGCGAAAGCGGTTCCAGGCCAGGGACTGTCCGCGATTCCTGCCGCTGACCGCGCGGGCGTCGTCGGTCAGGTCGCGCGCTCCGCGTTGCCCGCCGGCAGCGTGCTCGCGCCTCGCCAGCTCTCTGCGCAGCCGGTTCCTGGCCCTGGCGAGCGGCTGGTCGGGCTCGCGGTGAAACCGGGGCACCTGCCCGCCCGCGGCCTGTCGCCCGGCGATCTGGTCCAGGTCAGTCCGGTCGCGGGAGGAACCGGGTCCGACCTCGGGCAGCCGTCGGCGAGTGCTTCCGGACCGTTTCAAGCACGTGTGGTGGGCACCGGTCCGCCGGACTCGACCGGCGCGGTCACCGTCGATGTCGTCGTCGGGATGGATGCCGCGCAGGCCGCGACCAGCGCTGCCGCAGGTCAGGTCGTCGTGGTCCAGCTCGGGCCGAGTGCGTAGGAATCGAATTCGTCGGGAAGGGCGGTGAGGGTGTTGGCGATGATCACGATAGTCTCGGGCAAGGGATCGCCTGGCGGGACCACGACGTTGGCCGCGCTGGCGGCGGCATGGCCCGCGCCGGTGCTGCTGGCCGACTGCGACCCCGCCGGGGGCGACCTCGCGCCCGGTTGGCTGAGCCAATGGCTTGTGGCCGGCGCGATCCGCGCCGATCGCGGGGTGCTGTCGCACGCGACCGCGACGCGGCACGCGACAGCGGGAGATCCGGCTGCGCTGCTTGAACACGTGCAACCGGTGCCGCCCGCACGGCACGTGGGCCTGCTCGCGGGACTGGCGTCGCCGGGCCAGCACTCCGCGATCAGCGCTGCCGGGTGGACGCGGTTGACCGCGTCGCTGGCCGCATTCCGAACCCCGGCTGGCCACCCAGCGGACGCGTTGGTCGACGTCGGCCGCTTCGGCGCGGCCACGCCGTGGCCCTTGCTGTTGGCCGCCGACGTGGTCCTGCTGGCGGTCCGCCCGACCCCGCGGCATGTGCTGGCCGCGCGCCCGGTGCTGGCCGAACTCGCCGAGCGGATCGTGCCGGAGCGGCTCGGCCTGGCGGTGTGCGCGACGTCGCCCGCAGGCGCTCACGAGGTCCGCGCCGCGCTGGGCCGGGCTGTCGCTGTTGCACTCCCTGCCGACGAGCGGACAGCGGCGGTGCTCTCCGACGGGAACGACGCAGGCGCTGTGCCGCGTCGATCGCCGCTGCTGCGCACTGCACGCCGGGCAGCACGCCGACTCCACGGCACCTACCACAATTACACGCCTGCCGAGCTGCGCGTACCGGCACCGCGCGCGTCCGTTGACGTCTTGGCGGGAGCATCGCGATGACGTTGCCGCACAACGGGTATGGCCTGTCCAACGGCCCCAGCAGCTACTCGGTCCCGGCGCCGCAGGAACGCGGACTGCCGTCGAGCACCACGGCGGAGGGGCCGCTGGATTCGCGGACTGTTCGGGCGATCCGGGAATCGGTCGCGGCCCGGCTGGAGCGCGTCGCGGCTGGGGAGACCCACTTGGACGTGCCCCTGTCGGCGGCGGAGCAACAAGCGCGGATGAGCGCGTACGTTGCCGAGGAAGTCGCTGCCTGGGTCGTGCGCCGCGCTGCCGACGGGCAAGCGCCTCTGTCCGTTGAGGACGAACGCCGGTTGACCCGCGCGGTGGTGGCCGCGTTGTCCGGGCTGGGCGCGCTGGAGGAACTTCTGAATCGCGAGGACGTCGAGAACATCCATGTCCACGGCTGCGACCGCGTTCTGCTGGAGTTGGCCGACGGGTCGATCGAGCAATGGCCGTACCCGGTGGCCGACGCCGACGCCGACCTCGTGGAAATGCTGGCCGCGATGTTCGCCCGCCAGGGCCAGACCAGCCGCGAGTTCAACGCCGGCCGCCCGTTGGGAAACCTCCGCATCAGCGCTGGCGGTCCGCTGGGCGCCCGGGTCGCGGCCGTGATGGAAGTCAGCGACCGGCCGCGGGTGGCGATCCGCCGCCACCGCCTGGTCGACGTCACCCTCGACGACCTCGTGGCCAACGGCACGCTCGATCCGGTGATCGCGTCGTTCCTGCGTGTGGCGGTGCGCGCGGGCTGCAACGTGATCGTCTCCGGTGGTCCTGCCGCGGGGAAAACCACGCTGCTGCGCGCGCTGTGCACCGAGATCCCGGACTACGAACACGTCGTGACCGTCGAGGAGGAATACGAACTCGGCCTGCACATCGGCGCGCGCCCCTTGGTCACACCGCTGGAAGCCCGGCCGGCCAACAGCGAAGGGATCGGCGAAATCACCCTGGACGATCTGCTCAAGCAGACTTTGCGGCACTCGCCGAGCCGGGTGATCGTCGGGGAAGTCCGCGCCGGAGAAGTCACCGCGATGCTGCGGGCTCTGGGCAACGGCGCGACTGGCGGGATGTGCACCCTGCACGCCACCAATGCGTCCGCCGTCTTCGACCGGATCGGGGCACTCGGGCAGCTGGCTACCCCGCCACTGGCGATCGAGGCCGCCCACCAGTGGACCGCCTCGGCAATCGACCTGGTCGTGCACGTCGCCCGCACCGACCACACCCACCTCGGCGCGCACCACCGACAGCGGTTCGTCGCCGAGGTCATCGAGGTCGGCCCGGTCGGTGATTCCGGTCGCCCGGACACCACCAGGATCTTCGCGCCGCGCCCGGCCGACGGCCGCGCGGTTCCCGCGTACGCCCCCAGCCGTGACCTGCTGGAGCGCCTGGAGCGGCACGGCTTCGACCGCGCCCAGCTCGACACCGTCGCCGCGGGCACCGGAAGCCTCACCGGTTTCCCAGAAGGAGGCCGGCGATGACGAACGTGTGGCCGGGCTTGCTCGGCGTCGTCGCCGTGCTGGCCCTCGCCTGCGCGGTTGCGGCAATGCTGCCTCCTGCCCCGCGGACAGCCGGTGGTGGCGTTCGAGGTTCCGTGCCGCAGCGAGCGGCAGGCTGGCGGGAGCGCCTGGCGCGGCTTCCGCTGCGGCGGGTCGCTGTGGCGGTGGTCGGGGGCGCGGTGGTGTGGTGGGCCACTGGCTGGCCGGTTGCGGCGATGGTGGCCGTCGCCGGGGCGGTGACCGTGCCGATCCTGGCCCGCGGACACGACGCGCAGCGGCTGATCGCCCGCTTGGACGCATTGGCAAGCTGGGTACGGCGGCTGGCCGACATACTGGCCTCCGGCGCGGGCGGGCTGGAGCAGGCGATCACCAGCTCGGCCCGCACCGCCCCTGACGCCTTGGCCACGGAGGTCGAGACCCTCGCAGTGCGGCTGCGCACCCGAGGGCTGGAGCAGGCGTTGCGCGCGTTCGCCGACGACGTCGGCGACGAAGCCGCCGACGAGGTCGTCCTCGCCCTGGTCCTGCGAGCCCGCGCCGGTGGACGCGGTCTGGTCGATGTTCTCGACGCGAAAGCCACCGCCCTCGAACGGGAGGTCGTGGCCCGCCGGGACATCGAAGCCGACCGGGCGAAACCGCGCACCGATGTGCGCGCGATCCTCGGCATCACCGTGGTCTTGCTGGTCGGGTTGGTGTTGTTCGCCCGGGAGTTCCTCTCGCCCTTCGACGGAGTGCTGGGCCAGGTGGTCATGGCCGGGATAGGGGGTCTGCTCGGCGCGGCCGGGTGGTGGATGCACCTCCTGATCCGAACTCGCCGGCCCGCCCGGCTGCTCGGCGTCTCCTCCCGGACCCCAGTCGGCGCACCGAAACCGAAGCACTCGCTGACCGTGGTCACCAAGCCCGACGCGGAGGCCCCGCGATGAGCCCGGGTATCGCTGCCGCTGTTCTCGGTGCCCTCGCCGGGATCGCGCTCGTGTGCGTGATTCTGGCGTTGGTACGGCCAGCACCGGTCAACCTGGCCGCCGCGGTCGCGGAGCTGGACGACCGTGCTGCGCGTCGCGTGGACGGAGCTGCGCCGCTGGGTCGCTGGTCGGTTCGGCTGCACCGCCTGGCCGGGTACTCGGCGCGGTCGTCGAACCGGTGGTGGGGCATTCCGGCCGGTGACCTCGACGTGCTCGACCAGACTGCCGAGCGTTACCTCGTTCGACGCCTGGCATGGGCTGGCGGCACCGCGGCAAGCGTCGTGGCGGTGGCGGGGCTGGCGTGGTTCGGCGGCGTCGGTTTCCCCGGCACCGTAGTGATCCTGGGCGTGCTGGTCGCTGCGGTGGCCGGGTCGCTGGTGCCGGTGCTGGCCGTGCACGAGGACGCTTCTCGGGCCCGAGAGGAGTTCCGGCGGGGGGTTGCCGCTTATCTCGACCTGGTGGCCCAGGAACGGGCGACGGGTCGTGCCCCGAGCCAAGCACTCGCCGAAGCTGCCGCGGTGGCGGATTCGTGGGTGTTCGCGCGGATCAGTCGCACGCTCGGCCGGGCGATGCGCGCCGGGCACACCCCGTGGGAAGCCTTGTCCCGGCTGGGCAAACGGATGGGTGTCGTTGAACTCGCCGACCTGGCGGACATCCTGTCCACCGCCGCTGATGGCGCTGCCATCTACAGCACGCTGATCGCGAAAGCGGCTGCGCTGCGCTCGGCCGCGCTCGCCGGAGACAAGGCCGATGCCAACGGGCGTTCCCAGCGGCTCGCGCTCCCGGTTGCCCTGTTGCTGGTCGCGTTTCTCCTGCTGGCCATCTATCCAGCCTTGCTCCGGCTGCTGACGGCCGGTGGTTAGCTGCGCAGCCAGAGACGAATCACCTAAGAACGTTGCACACCAAGGAGTTGAACATCCATGACTGAGATCCTGGAGCACTACCTCACCGCGGCGCGGCGGCGCGTTGCGCAACTCGCGCTGAGTCTCGGCGGCGCAGTGATGCTGTTGTGCGTCACCGTCGTGGCCCGCTGGGAGCGCGTGCGTACCGCCGGTGATCGCGGATCGGAAAGCGTGGAGAAGGCCGTCCTGGTGGCCATCGGGCTCGCTGTGGCCATCGGACTTGGGGTCGCGATCCGTGGCGTGGTGCAGCAGTTCCAAAGCCAGATCAAGTGACGATACGAAGGAGCCAGGATGCCCACCAGCGAGGAGATCGAACGTCGTGTCGCAGAGGCTGACGCACCCCGCAGCGTCCGGCGATCCGCTGCGGCACAACGAATCGGCGATCTTGCCACGCGTCGCGCCGAGATCGTTGCCCAGCTGAACGACGTCGAACGCCAACTCGGCGAGGTTCTCTCCGAATCCAGCGACGTCATCGACATTGACGAGCTAGCCCAGTTCACCGAAGTGCCTGCCACCGACCTCGCCCGCTGGCTCGACACGGGCAAACCGGTGCCTGCGAAGCGAAAGAAGCCCGCCAATAGCGGCTCCCGCGCGAAGAAAGCCGCACAGCCGCCGAAAACCACCACCACCACGAAGACAGTGCCCACGCCACGTCCCCTCCCTGCGGCTCCAACACCCGCTGCGGACACCTTGGCGGCAACTAGCTCGGCGGCCCAGTGATGCGCTCCAGCAGGCTCAGCTACCGGGGACACCCGCAGGCGGCGAAAAGCACCGGCACAGCTCAGATCCGCGACCGCGGAGCAGAGTCCGTCGGCTTGGCAATTCTGTTTCCGATTGCCCTGGTGTTGATCCTCTCGGCGGTGCAGGGCGGCTTGTGGTGGCATGCCCATGCTGTTGCCGCGCAAGCCGCCCAGGCCGGAGTGGAGGCTGGACGTCCGGTCGGTGGCACGACCACCACGGCCGCTGAGGCCGCGCTCTCGTTCGCCACCCGCGCCGGCCGCGGCGTCCTCACCGCCCCCGAGGTCCACGCCACCGTCACCGCGGACACCGTTCAAGTGGAGGTGTCGGGCACCGCCATCCGACTGGTGCCCATCCCAGGCCTGGACATCCGCGTCGCTGCATCGGCGCACGCGGTGAAAGAGCGCTTCACCGTGCCCGCGCTGGCGGCTGGAGACGGCCCATGAGGTCCCGAAACCGGATACACCATTGCTGGTCGCGGTACTGGAGTGACACGGGTTCAGTCAGCGTCGAAGCTGCGGTCCTGGTGCCCGCCGTGCTCTTCGTCGGACTGTTGATCATTGCCGGTGCCCGGGTCAGCTCGGCACAGCAAGCGGTCGACAACGCCGCCACCGCCGCAGCGCGCGCGGCGTCGATCGCGCGCAGCCCCGACGCGGCGCAACAGGCCGGAGCCCGCGTCGCCCGCGAACGGCTCGACCGCGAGGGCCTGACGTGTCACGCCTTCAGCGTGTCGGTCGACGCCGGCCAGATCGCGGTCGGCCGTGCCGGACAGGTCCGGGCAAGCCTGATGTGTCAGGTCGGGCTGAGCGATCTCGCACTTCCGGTCCCCGGCGGCACGGACACGCTCACAAGCACCTTCACCAGCCCCACCGACCCGTATCGAGGCATCCCATGACGACCCGGACAACGCCGCGGGACACGGGTTCGGTCAGCGTGATCGTGGCTGTGCTGGTGCCCGCGCTGCTGCTCGTCTTCGCCTTGGTGGTGGATGGCTCCGCCCGTTTGCGGGTCATCGCCCGCGCCGACGCGCTGGCTGCCGAAGCTGCCCGCGCGGCCAACACCGCGGTGGACACCCGCAGCCCCGCGGTCAGCATCGACACTACGACCGCAGCGCGCACTGCCGCCGACTACCTCGCCCGTGCCGGGTATCCCGGTCAGGTCAGTGTCGCCGGACCGCGCGCGGTCCACGTGACCGTCACCGTCGTCGAGCCAGCCCCCATCGGGCTGCTTGGCGGTACCGCCGAGGCCACGGGCACCGCGTTGGCCGAACTCGGCGTCGGCACACGGACCGGTGACTTGCCATGACCACCGCACCAGTACAGCGGATCCGCGGGGCATGCGCCGCGCTGGCACTGCTCGCCTTCATCGCCGGGATACCGTGTGGACTACTCGCGCTCGGAGCCGACCCCGCCCGCCTGCTTCCCGACCACTGGCCCGCCCCCACTCCGATCAGCCAATGGCCCGAACGGATCTGGAACACGCTCCGGTGGGCGTGGCTCACCGGCGACCTCGTGCTCTGGCTGGTCGTGGCGACGGCGTGGGCTGGCTGGTTGCTGCTGACCCTCTCCGTCATGGTCGAGGTGATCCGCCAGACCGGGCACGGTGTCCGTACCGCCCGCGGTCTGCTGCGCCGGGCGCCGCGTGACCGATGGATCGCCGGACTGGTGGCCGCCGTTCTCGTGGCCACCTCCGCTGGTACCGCAGGGGCATCGACAATCCCGGCAACACCGGTTGCGGCCACCGCGCCGCCATGGCCCCACGAACACCCCGTCACGGCAGCCCGGGGCTCCGCAACGGACACCGTGACCGACCAGACCGCGGAGACCGTCGGTGCCCCGACCACGCCGTCTCCCGCGGCGGCGGGAACGGACGACACTGTGCCCTACACGGTGGTGCACGGCGACACCTTGTGGGACTTGGCCGAACGCCACCTCGGCCGCGGCACCCGCTACCACGAGATCGTGCGGCTCAACCCCGCCCTGCTCGCCGACAGCCCCGGCGACCTGGAACCGGGATGGACGCTGCTGTTTCCACCGGACGCCGTCGCCTTGCCTCATCCCGCGAACAGCGCCACCGCGAGCGGGCGCACCGTCACCGTCAAGCCCACCGACTCCCTCTCGGCCATCGCTGAACGCGAACTCGGCGATCCGGACGCCTGGCCCGCGATCTTCGACCTCAACGCCGGCCGCACCCAACCCGACGGCCGCGCGCTGCGGCACCCCGACCAGCTCCTGCCCGGCTGGCACCTCGTCCTTCCCGCCCAGGTGGCACCACCACCCGCGCAGCCGACAGAGCAGCCCGCGGAGTCACCGAACAGCCCGACACCCGCGCCTGCCCCAGAAGGCCCGGTTGCCTCCGCCGAGCAGCCCGCGCCGCCGCATGCACATCGAGGAGAACAGCCGGACATGCCCGAGGCACAGCCCGGAATTGGTATCGCGCTGCCGACCGGTGCGTTCGTCGGCCTCGGACTGGCTGCACTGATCACCCTCGCGATGATCACCGTCCGAATCCGGCGCCGCCGCTGGTATCACCCCGGCGCACGCGACGACGCTGACCCTGCCGGCTTCCCGGTCGTCCGCGCACTGCGCATCGCCCACGACGCCGCCGCACCCAAGCCGGCCGACGACAACCCGGCCGCTGCGACCGCGCCACCCGGACACGCACGACCGGTCGACATCCATGTCCGCGACCGAGCCCAGGCCACAGTCCGTGCAGTGCTCCCGGCACACCAGGACACCTCGCTCGGCGTACGCGACGAGCACGCCATCGCCCTCGACCTCGCCAGCACGCGGGGACTGGGGCTCACCGGTCCCGGTGCCCACGCCGCCGCGCGGGCCTTGATCATGACCCTGCTCGCGCAGGCCACCAGCGACGACCTCGACGCCATGATCGTGATGCCCGCCGACGATGCCCGCGCACTCTTCGGGCACGACCTGGCAGACCCCGTCCCGGACCGGCTGCACATCGTCGACGACCTGCCCGCAGCGCTGGCGACGTTGGAGGCCGAGCTGGTCGCCCGCACCGACACCAACGACCTCGCACGGGACGACCCGCCAGCGAACACGGCGCATCCGCGCGGCGACACCGGGCCTGCCGTGATGGTGGCCACGCCCACCGCGGACACGAACCGGCGCGCGCACGCCGTCCTCGACAACGGCTCGCACCTCGGCCTGACCGGAGTGTTCCTCGGCCCCTGGCACTCCGGCGGCACCGTGCGCGTGCGCCACGACGGCACCGTCGAAGCGACCAGCCCCACCCTGAGTGACGACTTGGCCGGTGCCCGACTGTTCACGTTGCCGGACGCCGACGCCCGTGACCTGCTCGCGCTCCTGCACGCGGCCGAGCCCGGCCGCGACGACCCGATCCGAGACCGTACCGTCGCCGGCAGTGCCGTGGAACCGGGCACGCAGCGGCAAAGCCGAGCCGAGAGCACGACGGCGAACGCTCAACCGCTCGTCTCCGAGTACGAGTTCGCTACCGCAGCACCCGACGCTGCGGCCGTGACCCCACCGACGGCACCCGCCAGCGCGAACCCCAGCGAGCACCCGACGACCGGACCGTTCGGACCGGCTGAATCAGAAACGACCGAGCCATCCCCGCCGGACGTCAGCAACCAGCCGCGTCCGCCAGCTACCCGGCGCGACGGCAACCCAACGACCGCGCCGCGCCCGGCCACGGAACCAGCCCCGGTCCCGCCGCTGCACCTGCAGGTGCTCGGCCGGCTGCGCCTGACCAGAGCGAGCTCCGAACCCCGTGACCTCATCGACGTTCTCGCTCCGCGGCAACGCGAGATCCTGGTCTACCTGGCACTGCACCGTGACGGGTGCCGACGCGAAACCCTCAGCGCCGCGCTCTGGCCGGACGCTCCCGGCGAACGTCCCTACAACAGCTTCCACGCGACTCTGTCCCAGCTACGCCGGGGCCTTCGCCGGGCCAGCAACGACGACACCCTCGACATCATCGTCAACCAGGACAGCCACTACCGGCTTGACCAGGCGATCCTGACCGCCGACCTCTGGCGGCTCCAGGACGCCATCACCGCCAGCCGCCAAGCTCCGGCAACAGAGGCCGTCGGGGCATCGAACCGCGTCACCGAGCTGTACCGCGGAGACCTCGCCGAAGGCATCACCGCGGACTGGATCGACGGGCCCCGCGAAGCGCTCCGGCGCGACGTCCTCGACGCGCTCAGCAGCCTGATCCGCAAGATCAGAACCGACCACCCCGAACAGGCACTCGCCCTGCTGGAACAAGCCCGCAACCTGGACCCCTACAACGAGGCGATCTATCGCGACCTCATGCGCCTACAAGCGCGACTCGGTCAGCACGACAGCATCCCGCGCACCCTGCACCTGCTCACCACATCGCTGGCCGACCTCGACCAACGCCCCGCCCCGAGCACTCTCAGTCTCGCGGACGCCCTGCAACAGCCGAGAAATCACATATCCAACCGGCAAGCCAGCTAAATGAACCCAGCGCCTCACGCAGGAAATAGCGGTGATTCTCATTGCGACCCACCAGTTGCCGAAGGCTGTCCAACAGGAGCCAACCTCGCTATACTGGGCTGATTCCTCACGAATACTTTGAGCGCCGTGACCCTAACGTATTCGTGCGATTCTGGGAAGCAGCGGCGGCAGCCGCGGAGGCGATCTGCTGCACGACCCGAGGCCAGCACTCTGACGCGTGCACAACCGGCACAGAGTCGGCGGCGAGCGCATAGACCTCTCGCCCGTCCACCTTCCTCTCCACCTTCCTCTCCACCTTCCTTTCCGGACTCCTACTAGAGAGGAGGGGCGCGTCAAAGCCTTGTTGCAGGTCAACGCTGGGCAACCCCTTCCTCCGCACCCCCCGACTTCGGTGCCGGCAGGCACGTGAACAGTCGGCTTGGGTGGCGTGTTGGCTATCTGATGCTCGCACTGCCTTCCGCGGCAAGTTCCGTTCCGCTGCAGCCAGCTTCTTCTTCTTCATTCTCCCCCTCCTCGGCTTTCCTTCCATTCTTCTTTTTGATCCCGAGTGGTCGCATGACTCTTTCTGTCTTTTTCCTTGCGCGCAAGGAAAACCTAGCGACACAGAAACATGACCCATAGATATTGACAACCATATAAACGGCGTGGCCACAAGTGGCGTGATTCGAAAACCGCAGGATATCCAAAGAGAAATTCGTACTGAATCAAAGCTGTGCGGGTCGCGGGCGCGGGCGCCGGCTGCCGCTGTGCGGGTCGTTCTCTTCCCCTGCGTCTTCCCCGCTCAAGGGCCCGACCGACCCTGAGCAGGGGGTCGACGCCGAAGGTAACGGCGAGATAACGGAACCCGACTGAGGCTTGAAAGTGTCTAGGCAGTATGTCAACCTAGACATGTAACCGAGACAGGCTGGAGCGGATGGAACAGAGAAGGGCGTGAGGACCGGGACACGGCGTCCCGCGAGCGATCTCCTTCCTTTCTTTCCTTAACGGTTTGGTCGTTACGAACTATAAGACCCGCATAGCGCGGGCGGCGGCTTGGGCCGCGCGGACAGCAGCGAAACCGTGCAGGGCAGTAGTGGGGAACGACGCGTAGCCAAACGCGCATTTCCAGTCTGGGATGCGTAGTAACTGCGCTTGCAGCCCCGTTATGTGAATCCCTTGCTATAGAGCGGAGTAGCGCGCATAAAAGGCATGCCTGCCATAGGTGTGTCCCCAAGGTAACTACATGGTGGTCTAGCACCGAAAAACGTCACAACGTGTGGGCGTCCGGATTGTGTAAAGCGGTTGCCGACATTGAACGTCACTCTCTCAAGCGCGTCGCGCTTTTCCCGTTCGTAGCACGCTATGTCTTACGGGCATGGTTCCCTACGTTGTGCACTAGACATAACGGCTTCCCTTTTAGGGAGGTTCAGGGAATGCGCTACCGGCCGACCGGGCGCTATCGCTTGCGGTTACGCATCGCACGGACATAGAAGATGATCCCCTTTGCATCAATCGCACCCGACGTGTCCACATTTCGACCCGTACCAGTTCGCAACTGGCCTGAACCGCCAAACAACATGCAACCACAACACCGTTGGAGGACCCGTCATGACACGTAAAGACTTCAAAGAAATTGCCGATTCCGTACGTCGGGAAGTTGTTGCCGACGACGAACGAAAAGCACTCGCCGACGCCTTGTGCACGTACTTCGAATCGGTAAACCACCGATTCGACCGAGACCGTTTCTTTGCCGCATGCGGCCTGTGACTCGCACTAATCCGCACCCGCTTGGGAGTGTCAACCATGAACAACCCTGAAATTTCGTTTTCCGAAGATGCACACTTGTTCTTCAGGCAGAACTTTCGTTACGGGACATGGGACGGTGAAGACTGCGCCCGAGATAACGACTGGTCCGGCTTCGGATTCGTGCTCGGATCGGGCGGTGACCCGCTGCCAATTCCCGGCGACTACCTCACCGGACACCAGTGCGCCCACCTGGCGGACGTGTCCAACGGGCACGCGGCGGTGCAACTCATGGACGAAGCGGCACCAGGAAAAGCAACCGAGTGGAACGGACTTCTTGCCTACGACTACAGCGATTCCGCCGCACGTGAGGCCGCCGACCGTATCGGTGCCGCGCTCGCCGGATACCCGCTGCTCGACGACGAAGACCTGTCCGAGCGGGAATCCGAGAACGCCGCGCGCGTGCTGGTCGACTGCTACGACGTGCCCCAGGAAATCGCGGCGGACGTCGTTTCGGCGCTGAGCGACGACGGGCAGACCTTGTGCACCGACTGTCACAGCTGGGATATCGACCACATCATGTCCGAGCTGGGATACCGGCAATGCGCCGAGTGCGACAAGTGGCTCGAAAGCGCTTGTGATGAACCGCTGCATTACGACTGCGCCGAACAATACGCAGAAGACGACTGCGAATGCATTTCGGTCATGGTCGACGGATACCGACACGGCAATCACACCGTAACCATGCCGGACGTCCGCGAAACATTGCGCGGCTGCGAACACTGCTACCCCGTTGTCTACCCCTACGGCAAAAACGTGGCGTAACGAACTCGACCCGTCAAGGGGTAGCGGGCAAAGGAGATGCACCGTGGATACCAACAATCCGGTTGCCGGAAGCGAGAAGGACCGGCAATACGCGATCTTTCGTGATTACGCCAACCAGCACAGAGCCCGGCGCGCGTACCAAGCGCTGTCGACCATGGGGCCCACCATGAACTACTAGTGAGCCTGGTCGTGCGCTATCTCGCCGAATCGGGCCCACAAGGGAATGGACAGCCCGACGACGAAACCGTATTCGCCTACGCGACCGAGAACGGACACGTGCGCGTGATCCTTCACTGGCGCGGGCTGTGGCGCGGGTTGGCGTCCTGCTCGGTTGAGCCCGACGAAACCGAGCAATGGCACCGGCATTTCAGTGATGCCGAACGTTGGCTTTCGCAACGTGCCGCACTGAGCCGGGCAGAAGAATCTATGCGATCTCACTACCGCAACTAGTCGCACTGTGTTGTGGCGTTTCGGTGCCGCGCGCGTTCGCGCGCGGACGCCGTGACCGCACAACGGTTTCCCGTAGCACCTCCGATAACGAAAGTGGGTTTGTCATGTCCAAAGAAACCAGCGAATGGCTCAACAACAATGTTCTGATCGGGTTCACCGACAAGCGCGGCCACGCGTGGCACTACCGGGCATCGGCGCAAGGCAGCGAGCCGAACCACTACGCCGGACCTATCCCGGTCGCCGATGTGCAGCGGCGCTTGTTCCGCTGGACCGCCGAACCGGAACCGGTGCTTGTGGCGGGCAAGTTCGGCCTGCGCCGCGTGCCCAACAAGCAAGCCATCACCGCATCGGATACCGGTGATGTCCTCGGGATCTTCGCCGACGGGTACACCGTGCACCAGTACCAGGAATGGCTACTGGACAAGGTCGGCACGATCCTGGATGACGGTCTGTCGATCGGTTCCGCGGGCCTGCTGCGCGACCGCCGACAGGCGTGGGTGAGCGTGGAAGTGCCCGAAAACATCACCACCCCGGAAGGCGTGGAGTTCCGGCCGAACCTGGTCGCCTGCACCAGCCACGACGGCAGCCTCGCCACCACCTACAAGCGCACCGTGACCAACGTCGTGTGCGACAACACGATGTCGGCCGGCCTGCGCGAGTACGGCCAACAGTTCAAGGTCAAGCACTCCAAGAACGGCAAGTTCCGCATCGTAGAAGCCCGCGACGCGCTCGCGATGGTCCACACCGTGGCCGAGGAATTCGCCGCCGAGGTCAAGGCCCTGTGCGAAACGACCGTGACCGACCAGGCATGGCGCGCCTTCTTGGACGCACACACCCCGATGCCAGAGGAGAAGGGACGCGCCCGCACGACCGCGACGAACGAACGGGCCGCCCTGACTCGCTTATGGGACAGCGACAATCGGGTCAGCCCGTGGCGCGGTACCGCGTGGGGAGTGGTGCAGGCCGTCAACACCTACACCCACCACGAAGCGATCGTGCGCAACGCCTCCCGCGCCGAACGCAACATGGCCCGCGCGGTGGACGGAAAAGCCGACGCGCTCGACCAGGACACCGTGACGACGCTCGGCAAAGTGCTGGCCTCGGTCTGACAAGGACCGTCGCCGCTTCGGTGCCCGCGCGGCCATGCGCCGCGCGGGTGCCGTGGCCGCGAAATGGCCACAACTGGTGCCCAAACCAATTCCGGCTCACACAAGCCGCGACACAGGAAGGAAACAACCCATGGACATGCAGGCATTCGCGGTAGCGATGGCGGAAGCGCTCGATGGGACATGGACGGTCGGACCGGGCCACCACGGTCACCGCGACCGGTACCTTATCGGCCCAGACGGTGAAGAGCTTCACGTGTGCTACTCCGACTGGGAGAAGACACCACGGCTCAGGCTGTCCGGCAGCCTCCCGGCCCAACTGGCGACAATCCGGCACCACCACGGAAACCCGGTGCCATCACACGACATCACGGTGTCCCCGGCCAAAACACCGGAAACCGTCGCCGCGGAGACTGCCCGGCGGCTGCTGCCCGGCTACCGGGTCACCCTCGCGGAAACCCGCGAGCTGAAGCAACGACTCGATGACGAGGCCGCCGCGCGCGACCGGCTCGCGCACGCCATCGCGGATCCGCTCGGCGCGACCGTCCGCACGCCCGGTCCCCGCCCGCTCGGCCGCGACCCGCAGGAAGCCATCGTGCGCTATCAGGGACCGCTGGCCGGCACCGTCACGGTGCCCCGCAACAGCGGACACGTGGCCTTCGCCTTCTCGGTCGCTCCGAGCGAGGCCGCCCGCGTCGCTGCGTTCCTGGCGACATTCCCGCGAACGCCGGATTGGGACCAGGACCACTGACCCACCCGGATTTCGGCGGACCGAACAAGACGGCCCGCACGACCTACGAAATGACACGAAGGAGGCGCACCGCCATGCCCTTGGGAACTCTGACAATCCACCACGACTACGAATCCGGCACCACCGTCGAGGGAACCACTCGTAACAGTCCTGCACACGTGGCACTGAAGGCCCATCCGTCGTGGACCTGGTCCCGCTACGCCACGGCGTGGCTGCTGCGATCCTCTCGGCATCGCCAGTCTAAGCCGTACGCCGTCGCCGAGATCGAGCGCGTGCTCACTGAGGCCGGCTACACCGTCGAGCGCGACATCGACGACACGATGCCCAGCATCGAGCAGCAGGAAACCGATCTCGCCGACCGGATGGACGACCGGGCCGACCGGCTCACCGAGCGCTCGGGGCAACACCAGGCCACGGCCGACGCCACGCGGGCGAAAGCCGACTACGTGTTCCACAACATCCCGATGGGCCAGCCGCTGCTGGTCGACCACTACAGCTACAAGGCCGACCGCAACCGTCGCGAGCGCGCCTGGAACCAGCTCGGCAAATCCATCAAGCAGGGCGAGTACGCCGACGAGCTGGCGCGCCGCGCCGAGACCGCGTCGCACCACATGGGCGCCCGACACAACCCGGTCACCGTGGCCAACCGGATCGAGAAGCAGGAAGCCGACCGTCGGCGTCTTCAGCGCGAACTCGACGGCGAACCGGGCTGGGTGACCGAGACCGACGAGCACGGCCAGCCGCGGCATCGCTGGGGAATCCGGCATCCCGGCGAGGAACGCGCGGTCTACCTGCGGCGCGAAATCACCACCCTCACCGAGCAGATCGACTACTGGAAGGGCGTCTACTCCCAACTCCAGGCTGAGGGCAAGGCGTCCACGCTGGGGCCGGACACCGTGAGCAAAGGCGACTGGGTGCTCTACAACGGCATGTGGATGCGGGTACGGCGGGTCAACAAGAAGTCGGTGACCGTGCCGAACCCGGTCTTCCCACCGCCACGACGCGGAGAGAAAGAGGCCACCTGGACCGTCGCCTGGCACAAGCTGCGCGGCCACCGCACCACGGAGCAGATGCCGCCGGAGGTCGTCGAGGCGTACGAGGCACCAGGCACCGACCGGATCGACTGATGCACGTACTCCGGAACCAGAGGTACCTGGACGTGATGGGGCGAAACGCGACCACCTGGGCAGCGCGATACGTTGCGAGACATGCAAAGCGGACAAGTCTCGGTATGGGTGCCGATCGTTGTTGGCGTGATCGGGCTCGTTGGGGTAATCGCGGGCCAACTCGTCAACGCCTGGCGCGAAGATCGGCGCTGGCACCGGGAACTGGAACGCGAAGACGTGCGGTGGGAGCGGGAGAACAAGCGTGAGTCCGCCAAGCTCGACCGCGATACGAAAGTATTGATCTTTGGCCAACTGCTTCAAGCCTTGAACCGGGCTCATTCGCTGCTTGACCGCCTTCGCGACCTCAGCGGCAAGGAACCGAATAAAAATGCCGCTTCGGAGTATCTGAGAAATATTACCGACATTCGGGAAAAAGCGGCCGAGGTTCAATTGATTTGTTCCGCTGGCATGCACGGATTCTTCTCGCAAGGAATTTCTGACATGTGGCTGCTTCCCGCGATGATGTATGGCGTCGACGTCAACGACCCCAGGACCGGAGAGCCGGCCGGAAGTCTTACGCCCAAGGAAGCAATGGAGAGAATAGGCCGGTTCCGCAGTGACTTCCTCCGGCTTGCCCGTGATGAACTGGTCATAGATGGAGATAGTGCGATACTAAGGAGTTCGGAAGTAGGTCGAGTCACGCGGTGATGTAGGCGAGGTTGGGGTCGTGGAAGAATCCGCAGATGAGGGCGGGGAGTTTCTGCAGGCGTCGCAGGGCGCCGGCGGCTTTGCGTTTGAGGTCGTGTTTGCTGGTGACGCCGGTTGTGCCGATGCGGTCGTGTTTGACGTTTTTCCAGACCCATTCGTCGGGGTTGAGCTGCGGGGAGTAGCCGGGCAGGAAGAACAGCCGCAGCCGGCCGCCGGTGCGGGCGACGAACTTGGCGACGGCTTTGGCGCGGTGGCTGGGGTGCCCGTCGACGACGAGGAACACCGGTCCCGCGGCGTCGTGGAGGAGGCGTGTGCAGAACTCGATGAACACGGCGGCGTTCACGGCGCCGTCGTGGAGCATGAACCGCAGCGCGCCCTGGGCCGAGACGGCGGAGAGCATGTTGACCGAGTAGCGGGCGCCGGTGTTCGCGACGACCGGGGTCTTCCCGACCGGCGCCCAGGTGGTTCCGGCGTGGTAGTCCGAGCGGATTCCGGCCTCGTCGGCGAAATACACTGTCGCGCCGAGTTTCCTGGCCTCGGTGCGGATGGCCGGGAACCGCTCGGTCTTCCATGCTTCCACGGCGTCGGGGTTCTGCTGGTAGGCGCGGTGCAGCGGCCGCTGCGGGGACATGCCCATGGTGCGCAGCAGCCTGCCGACGCTGACCGCGCTCAGCGCCACGCCGAACTCGCGGCGGATCACCTCGCGCACCATCTCCCGTGTCCACAACGCGAACCCGAACGACAACTGCCGCGGATCGACGCCCGCGACGAGTCCGTACAGCGTCGAGATCTGCGTGGCGTTCAGACGCGGCGGACGGCCCGGCACCGCCCTGGCCTTCAACGCGCCCTTCCCGCCCTCGCGAACCTTGGCCAGCCACCCGTACACGGTGTTCTTGTGAAACCCCATGGCCACAGCCACTTCCTCGGGACGAGCCCCCGCCGCGACCTGCTCGACCGCCCGCATCCGCAGCACCTCGAGCGTCCGGTGATCCAGCTTCCGCCCGTCGTTGTCACGCACCCCGAAATTGTCCCAGCACCACACCGGAAAACCCGGGAAAACACCCCGGCAAGTCTCGACTTACTTACGACCTCATTAGTAAGTGGCAAGGCATGAAGACCGTGGAAGTCCTGGTCGGGGGCTCGCGGTGGTCGTTGCGTGCAGCGGGCCGCAATTGCGGGAGATCGCCAACTACGGCGGAGTACTCGCCGTACCGTGGCTACGCATGTCAACGCCTGGTCGCCGCTCAGAGCGAGGCGCCCGTGATCGTCGAGGTCTGCCACCGTGTCCACGCGGTCCCGGGGCTGTTCACCTCGGCGAAAGTCTGCCGGGACCAGCGAACTGCTGCGCACCATGATGGTCACCGCCGTCGCCTGCGCCGACGAGGTCACCGCCACCCGCGGACTCCGATGACGCGCCGGGACCGTTGGACCAGGGCAGCAGGGGCGTGTCGCCACCAGGAATCGCTGGTCACGACACACCTGCTGACCGCGGGGCTGTCTCGGTAAGGTGTCTAGGGCTACACGGCGGCAAACAGATGGTCAGCCATGCCCAGAGGTCGGTGAACCCTGGTCACGCGAGAGAGGGGCGCAGATGGACAAGGACGAGCACATCGCGCAGCTGCGCGCCCGCCGACAGCGCATCGAAGCGATCGAGACCGCCTTGGAGAGCATCCGCGAGGTGGAAAGCTCCCTGCAGGAGATGCGGGAAATCCTGCTCCAGCAGCGGAAGGCCGAACGGACGGAGCGGCTCGCCGATATCCGTGAAGCGGACAAGGCCGGTGTGCCGAAAACCAAAATCTCCAAGGAGGTCGGCCTCAGCCGCGCGAACCTCTACAACCACCTCAAAGGTGCCCCGGCGGACGAGTAGCCGGACTCACGCGTCTGGACGACCATCGGAGACTAGATTCATGCGCCGGAACGCTCCGGAAGTGTCACGAAGGCTCTTCCGGGCGACGCGACGGTACACACACCTAGCAGCAGAGCTGGCCTCCTCGTTGCCGGTAGAACTCCACGGGGTCGACGGGCTGCCCGTTGGCCTCGATCTGCAGGTGCAGGTGCGCTCCGGTGGAGACTCCGCGGTTTCCGACCGCGGCGATGGGCTGGCCGGCCTGAACGAGTTGCCCTTCGCGGACCAGGTTGTTGTCGTTGTGGCCGTAGATCGTCACGATTCCGTCTGCGTGCTGGATGCGGACCCACAGCCCGTAGCCGGACGCCGGGCCTGAGCTGATCACCGTGCCGGAGTTGGCCGCCAGGATCGGCGTGCCGATGGGAGCGGCGATGTCGAGTCCTTTGTGGAATTCGTTGCCGCGGTACCCGAATCTGGAGGTGCAGGTGCCGCTCGTGGGGGTCGTCCAACCGCCGGTCGTCGCATTGGTCGTGCAGGCGGCGCCTTGGACGGCCCCGACGATCTGGCGTGCTGTTGGCTCGAATTTCGCGTAGCGGTCGGGAAAACCGGATCGCTGCACGGTCTGGGCCGCAACGGTGACCGGCATGTTCTGCCAGTTCGGCAGCGCCAGCAGACGCCGGTAGAACTGCTCGCTGCTGTAGGCGGGGTCCATGATCTGCGCGACCGTTCCCCAGCCTTGCGAGGGACGCTGCTGGAACAGGCCGACGCTGTCGCGGTCGCCGTAGTTCAGGTTCTTCAGCCGCGACTCGGTGAGCGCCGCGGCGACCGCGATCACCCAGCCCTGCTCGGGCACGTTCATCCGTTTGCCGACAGCGACGATCGTCGCCGCGTTGCCCATCTCCTGCGGTCCGTACCCTGCGGCGGAGGTGGCGCTCGCTCCGGCGGGGGCACAGTTCATGCCCCCGCCAGCGCTGCTTGAACTGCCGAACACGGCTTGAACCACAGCGATGGCGCCACCGCCGATGAAGAGCATGATCAGGACGACGAACCCAGCGCCGGCGGCGGCCACCTTGCCCATGATGCATCACCTCCACGGAGGCGCGGGGTCGGGCGGGGGCATCGGTGAGGGCGGTGCCACCTCCGCACGGGTGGCGGCGGGCGTCGCGGCCGCCGGACGCTGCCCACCGCCGGGAGCCGAGGCGCGCAGGCCCGGCCAGAGGGCGGGCAGGCCCGCCAGCGCCACTCGACCGGCGGTGCCGGACTCGTCGAGTCGTCGCCAGCGCGGCGCGGCCATGTCGAGCGGGTCAGCCGCGGCTTCGCCGCTGCTGGTCGCCACGGGTACGCGTGCAGGCCGGTCGAGACCCCGCAGCGCCTCGGCCATAGCGCTGCGTGCATTGACTTCGCGCCTGGCGCTGGGCAGCCACACCAGCACGGGTGTGGTGATGCCCGTGACCTCGGCCAGCCGTTCGTAGCGGGCGAGTTTGCCCGCCAGCCGGGACAGTTGCTCGGTGCCGAAGTCGAACTCGATGAACCACTCGACGTCCCTGCCGGCCTCGCGCCAGCGGCCGTAGCCGTCCGGGGTGACGATGTCGCCCCAGTGCCGGCCGCACCGGGCGGCCGACCACCAGGCCGCGAGCGCACCCGCGGCGCCGGGCTGGCGTGCTCGGCGGGTCAGGGTGGTGAACAGTCCGTTGCAGCCCACGGTGTGCGCCAGTTGCAGCGAGAACGCGCGGCCGATCTCGCGTTCACGGCTGTAGCCCAGTTCCTTGGGGTCGATGCCGTCCTCGCGGGCGATCGCGACGGCTCCGGCGGTGTCGAGGACGTAGTGCATCGGGTGCGAGCCGCGGTCGCGGTGCGGCTGGAACCGGTGCAGCACGCCCCACTGGTAGAGGTTGCGCAGGCGCAGGTTCGCCCCGCGGCGACCGGTGAAGGCGATATCGATGATCTGGGTGCTGGTGAGCACGTGGTGCTCGAACAGCATCCGGCACAGCCACCGGTCCCGGTCGGTGAGATGCCGGGCCAGCCAGGCGTGGTGCTCGGCCGTGTTGAGCACCCGCGCAGCAGTCCGTTCGGGCCGATGTGCCCGCAATTGTCGCTGCGGGGTGGGATTGCTGACCATCGTGAGTGCACCTCCAGACGTGCGGGACGCGGGAACGCCCTGCGGGCAAACGGAAATAGCTGAGCGGGTCAGGCCGCGCGGCGCGGGTCGAACGCCACCGGCTGGACGTTTTCGGCCGGATCGGGCGTGTTTCGAGGCTTGGTGTTCACGAGCGCGAGCCGCCGGATTTCTTTGGCGCGCCCGTGAATCGCGGGCGGGAGCTTCTGGGTGACTGCGGTGAACGGGGGAGCTTCCTCGCTGTCGAGCACCAGTCGCGCGGCGATGTGGAACCGGCCGAGATTGGCGAGGTCGTGTTCGGAGAGCCGCGGCGCGGTGTGCCGGGCCAGGTGCCGGGCGTCTTCGGGCGACGCCGAGAAAATGATCTTCGAGCGGGCGTTGGTGCTGATGCCTTCCTCCAGTTCGCGCGGCAGTTGCCGCAGGTACTGGTGCGCGAGTGTCATCGACATCCGGTAGCCCCGGGCTTCGGCGAGCATGTCCTCCATCGGGTACGCCAGATTGAGGAAGTTGTGGCACTCGTCGATGTAGAGCGAGGCATCGTGCCGATCGCGCTGCGGTATCCGGGCTCGCCGGGTGGCGGCCTGCCAGGTGCGGGCCACCACGATCGAGCCGATCAGCCGCGCAGTGTCCATCCCGAGCGCGTCCTTGCCCAGGCGCACCAGGCAGATTCCGCCGTCGAGCACGGAGTCCATGTCTACTGTGGATTCGCCGCCGGCGAGGGAGGCCCGCACGAACGGGCGCAGCAGCAGGCCGCGGAGCTTGTTCATCAGCGGCGCGACGACCTGTGCCCGGCTGGCGTCGGACAGATCGTCGTACCAGTGCCAGAAGCCGGTCAGGATATCGTCGGAGATCTGTTCGAGCGCACGCTGCCGGAAAGCGGGCACCGTCAGCAGTTTCGGCAGATCGGTCAGCGTGGGCGTGCCGGGCAGCTCGCGCAGGGTCAGCAGCCCGGAGCGCAGGATGTCCTCGGTCCGCGGCCCCCAACTGGAGGCGTAGACGTGGGAGAAGATCGACACCAGGTTGTCCACGGTGCGGGCGGTGTCGTCGCCTTCGAGCGGGTTGAGCACCGGCGGGCGGGATCGGCTGTCGGCGTCGAAGAGCACGACCTTCTCCCCGAGCCGCGAGGGCAGCCGCATCAGGGTGTCCGCGACCAGGTCTCCCTTGGGATCGATCACGACCAGCCCGCGGCCGGCCTCGGCGTCGTCGAGGATCATCCGCGCCATCAACTCGGACTTGCCCGACCCCGTCGCACCCAGAATGTGCAGATGATGGCGCGCGTCGGCGACGCGCAGCCCCACCGGCCGGGGGTGGCCGGAGTCGGTGATCCCGATCGGTTTCACTCCCGGGCCCTCGGTGGCGATTCCCGGTGGCGGCGGCACCGCCTTCGCTCCGGCGCGCTGCAACCCGGGTACGGCCTCGTCGGTCGGGACGTGCGCAAGCGCGGCCAGCTCCGAGACCGAGAGCAGATCACCGGAGGCGAGGCGCCGCTCGGCCACCGCCTGGACGGGGTTGGCGAGCCGGACGCGACGGTAGTAGTTGTGTTCGCTGTAAGCCGCGAACGCGCTGGCGATGGCATGCCCGCGTCCGCGCAGGTGCTCCCGCACCGGAACCCGCTCCACACCGGTCGCGTGCTCGTCGACCAAGGTTGCCACGGCGTACCGGATGCGGGTCTCGTACTGGGAGCTGCGCTGCTTGGCCACGATGACCCGGTCCTGCGCCGAGGTTTCCAGCGAGGTCTGGTGATCGACGACCGGCCGCTTCGCGGTCGTGCCGGGCTTGCGCGATCCGGTGTGCGGGGTGATCAGGTCCAGGAGGCGCCCGGCCAGCCGGACCGAGCTGCCCGCGCGGACCCGGCGGGCGGCTCGCCGGGCTGTGCGGACCCGCGCGCCGGTGACCGGGCGCGCAAGGATCTGCACCACGGCACGTTCATGGGCAGCCATGCCGACCGGAGCGCCCAGCAAGGCCCGGACCGGATCAGCGGGGAAGTCCGACCGGATGGGCAATGCCTCGCTGCGGGCCAGACGCAGTTCGCCGCCCACCGCCTCGACCGCTTTGCCCGGCGGATTGGCCAAGGGGATCGGCGGCTTGGCCGGTGCGGTCCGGGTGTGCGCGCCGGGCCAAGCAGCCTCGACGGCGCGCTCGGCCATGCCGGGCGGCACCACCCCTGGCAGCCACAGCCGCAAGGCGACCCCGGCATGGGAAAACACGTACTCCCACACAATGTGCGGCTGGCCGTGCATACGCCGCTTCCAGCCGGACCGCAACAGCCCGACCAGATTGGAGTACAAGGCCGCCGCGCCGTCCGGATCGACCGTCGGCGGAGCCAGCACCGTGACCACCCGGGCGTCGGCGGCCATCCGGTCATGGCACCGGCGCGCCCACCACCGTCGCCCGACCACAATGCCAGCCGCCGCGAGCGCAACGGCCGGCCCGACGAGCGGCCCCCAGGACAGTGCGAATTCCCGCAGTGCCGCGACGACAGCGCGCACTGCGGCACCAGGATCGCGCAGGTAGTCCTGCAACGGCGACGCAAGCGTCCTCGCCGAAGCGACCACAGACTGAGCGGATGACATCAGAAAATCCCCTCTCGCAAGGAAAAGTCGCAAAGGACGCGGATTCAGGCCGCGTATCGCTCGGTGTCGTCCGCGCTCGGCTGGCCTTCCGGCGTCGGGGCAGGAGCGGACGGGTCGGTGGGCACGAGTCGCAGATGGCGTCGCCGTTTGTGTGCCCGTTCGGCGTAGATCTCGGCCTGCCACTGCGACAGCCGCCGCCATGCCCTTGAGCGATCTGCAGCGGCAGGGCGGATTACGCAGCGCTGCCGAGGTCGACGTGGCCGTCAGCGTCCGCATCGAGCGTCAGTTCGGTGTCGTCGATGCCGAGATCTACAAACGCGCCGTCGTCCGTGCTAGGTTCGTGTTCCGCGTACTGCGCCAACTCGGCTGGATCTGTTGTGATGAGCGCGTTTTCCTGCGGCGAAGCCAGCGACTGGAACGCGACTCTCTGTGTCCCGGTCGAGAGCAGACCTTGTCCCTTGTCCGCGGAGATCAGGAACTGCTTCTCGCCTTCGGACAGGTTGAAGGTCGCCACGATCTCGTCGATCGCTTGCGGCGCCTGGCGTAGGAGGATCTGCGTGGCCGCGTTCGCGATGATCGCCTTGCCCAGGTCTGTCCCGAGGACGTCCCCGACGTCTTGGGTCGCGATCGTCAAGCCCGCCCAGTGTTTTCGGGCTGCTTTGGCCATGCGGTGCAGAAAACGCGCCCCGGCAGGGTCTTGCATGAGCAGCCATGCCTCGTCGACCGTGATCAGCCTCGGCCGCCGGATGGCCGGGTTGGACACCCGCCGCCACACCGTGTCCAGCGTGAGCAGGGTGCCGATCGGCCGGAGTTCGTCGGGCAGGTCGCGCAGGCTGAACACGGTCAGGCGGCCCTCGGGCCGCGTGGTGGTCGGCCCGGAGAACATCGTGGAGAACGCGCCCTCGACGAACGGGTGCAACCTGGAGCCGAGATCCGTGGCGATCGGATCGCCGGTGTCGGTGAGGATTGCGGCGAGGTCGGCCAGCAGCGGTGCCTGTCGGCTCCAGGTCCGCGGGTCGCTGGTGATCCCGGCTTGCTGGTAGCTGGCCATGATCGCCCGGTCGAGCACGGCTCGTTGCTGCGCGGACAGTTCAGTGGTCAGCAGCAACCCGATGACGGTGTGCAGGAACAGTGCCCGGCGGGTCAGGGCGTCCTTGGGGGCGGTGCGGCGCCCGTCCGGCCTGATGGCGATCGGCAGGTCGAACGGGTTGATGCGGACGTCGGGGTCGCCGAGGTGGATGTAGGTGCCGCCGATGGCCTCGCCGAGTCGTCGGTACTCGTCTTCCGGGTCGATGATCGCGACCTCGACCCCGCGGTAGAGGCTGCGCAGGGTTTCCAGCTTCACCAGGTAGGACTTGCCCGCGCCGGAGCGCCCGAGCACCACCGCGTTGTAGTTGTCCGCGGAAAATCGGTCCCAATGCACCAAACCCTGCGATCCGACGTTGAATCCGTACAGGACACCGGCCGGTGCGGCGACGCTGGTCGGGTCGGCGGGCGGCAGATCGGGGCTGGTGAAGGGAAACGCGGCGGCCAGCGCGCTGGTGTCGAAGGTGCGGCGCATGCCGATGAGGTCGAGCGCCAGCGGCAGGGTGGACACCCAGCCTTGCAGTGACCGGTAGGTGGTCGGCTGCGCGTTCATCAGCAGCGACGCGGCGAGTGCCCGCACTGCGGCGACCTGCTCGGCGAGATCGGCTTCGCTGGTGGCGTGCACGGTCAGATACAGCCCGAGCCGGTACAACTTCCCTTCGCCGCGGGCGACGCGGGCCGAGAGGTCGTAGGCGTCCTCGGTGGCGGCCTCGACCGTCGGGTCGAGCAACCGTCCCTTGTCCGAGGTGTACCGTCGCCCCGATTCCAATTTGGACAGTTGGCGCTTGAGCCGGTGGGTGGCGGTGACAGGGTCGATCGGTTCGATGTGCAGCGACACGTCTACGCGGCCGGGGTAGGACAGCAGCGGCTGCAGCCATCCCGCGTGGACTTCGCGCGGGTAGCCGGTGACCGCGAAGGAGGAGACCCATTCGCCGCCGATCTCCAGATGCCGGGGCGCGACCGACAGCGAGTCCGGCGTGAACGCACTGGCCCTGCCCAGCGGCGCGTTCGTGTGCGGCGTCCTGCGGCCTCGAATACGGCCGAGCTTCCTGCTCATAGGTCCCTGCCCTCCCATTCGTCCAGGGCCGTCGGCTCCTGCGGCGCGCTGCCGCGCCCGGTGCGACGGGCCGTGCTCCGGTGATGGACGGGTGGCTGGTCGTCGGGGTCCGGGGCGGCGGTGGTGATCACTTCGTCCGTGCCGGCCAGGCCCGCCGAGGGCAGGATCAGGCTGTCCGGGTTGCACGCGGTGGCCAGCACGGCGGTGGCCTGCCCGGCGTCCAGGGGCGTGATCGTGATCCCGGCCGGGGAGAGCAGTTCGGTGGCTTCGCCCAGGCGCCGCACGAGCCTGGTTTCCGCTGAGCGCCGCGCGGTCTCGGTGACCTCGCCGTCCCGGTTGCGGGCGCGTCGCGCCCGCAGCGCGGCGAGCGGGGACGGGCCGCCGAGCCCGTCGGCCGGTCCCGTGGCGCGGATCGGCTCGCGCAGCACCAGCAGCACCTGGCGCCGCAGCAGATCGGCGGAGCGGCGCAACTGGTCGAGATACGTCGCGTGCTCGGCCGCGGCGGCTTCGAGCATCGGATGCGGCAAGCCGGGGGCGGCCTCGCGCAGGTCGCTGATCTGCCGGCTCAGGTCCAGCCGTTCGGCCCGGATGAGCACCTGCACCGGCGCGGAGATCGAATGCAGATACCGGCCGAACGACGCGACCAGCGCCTCCTGCTCGCCGGGCGTGCGGAGCGCGAAGTTGACGGTGCTGGCCACCGCGACCATCGCGACCCCGTCGGGGCCGAGGTCGACGACACCGGCCTCGGTGACCCCTTCCGCGGGCAGCCGCAGCGCCGCCGGAGACACCTCTGTTCCGCTTGCGGCACCGGTGGCATCGGTCGCGGTGATGCTGCTGGTCAGCCACTCGGGTGCGGGCCGTACCCCTTCGGGGGCGGCGACCCGGCGGCGGGGTTGCAGGCGCTGGCGGAGGGCCGCGAGCACGAGCCGGTCCAGGCTCATGCCGTCGCGCTGACCCAGCGCCAGGACCGCGGCAGCGACCCCGATAGGAATAGCGACGATCAGGAAGACCGGCAGCGGCACCACGCCGCGGGTCAGCGTCCAGGCGCCGTAGAGCACGATCCCGGTCACCGCGAGGATCGCCAGCTGGCGGGCGGTGAGGTTGGCCAGGACGCGATCCTCGCGATCGACGTCGGACGGGATGCGCACGGGCTGGGTCATGGCTTCTCACCTTCACGGGGTGGGGCTTTCGGCGCGGACTTCGGCGGTGCCGGTGGCGTGGTCGGTGCCCGGAACGTCACCGGCGGCGCGGACGGCGTGCGCGGGCGGGCGTCTCCGATGCGCGGCTGCGGGTGCGCGGTCCGGAAGACCGGTGCGGCGGGCGGCGCGGTCGCGGGCGTGGCCGGCCGGGCCGCGTGGGGCGGGTCCGGCGTCGGCGGCTGGAACCGCAAGTGCGGGGGAACCGCGGCCGTCGCGACCGGTCGACCCGGGGGCGCGGCGCCGCTGGCGCGGCGCGGTGCACGGGGAGCTTGGAACCGGGGTGCTGTCGGGGGCTGCTTGCGGTGCCGCCCGGAGGGCGGCGGGACCGCGGTCGTGGGCTTGGATGCGGGACTGAATTCGGGCATGGCGGGTCCTTGGTTGGCCGGGGTGACGGCCGGGTCGTGGGTGGTCTCCTGCGGACCGGGCTGCAGAAATTCCGGTCGCTGTGAGGGCGGGCGCGGCTGCTGGGCAGCACGGGTGCGCTCTGCGTCGTAGGCCGCCTGCATCCGCTTGTTGACCGCCTCCGGTGTCCGCGGGCTCCGCGGCGGAGGGTGCGGCGGCGGATTGGCAGCAGCCCCGCCCCGGCCGCTGCCGCCCCTGTGTCCCTTGCCGCCGCCGGCGGCCGTGCTGGCTTTGCCGAAGCGACTGGACTTCCCGGCGACCATCCCGAATGTCTTCGCCGCGATGTAGGTCTTGACGAGGCTTCCGAGGAGAGAGCGGCCGTTGCCGATCCTGGCGGCCGAGAGGAACCAGAACGGGATCTTGAACAGGATGTAGAACAGCGCGATCGCGGCGATCACCATGCCGAGCGCGGACAGCGTCGAGCCGAACAGATGCACCCCGCCGGTCAGGAAGGTCCGCACGGCGGTGATCAGCACCAGCGACTGGGCGACCTGGATCGCCAGCGTCGCCCCGAGCGCCTTCCACCACCACCGGGCGATGCCGTCGGTGTGGGGCAGGCAGTGGCACATCAACAGCAGCGGCCCGGTGACGATCAGGATCAGCGTGATGACCACGCGGACGGCGTAGACGGCCAGCAGGGCGATCCCGACGACCACGAGCACCAGCGCCAGCAGGATCATGAAGAACCCGCCGGAGACCGCGCCCTGGACCGTGTCCTTGAGGGTCGACCCGAGCGAGGGCGGATTGACCCCGTCGCCGAGGACTGCGGCGGACAGCGCGTTGGCCAGCCGGATGAGCTTCTCGGCGAAGAACAGCGACAGCGCGGAGGCGAGAAAGCCGATCGGGATCCGCGGGCCGATCTCCTTGATCGAGTACCGGCTCTGCACCGACTCGTGGGACATCACCACGATCCCGGCGATGAGGATCAGCATCCCGTAGCAGGCCAGCACGATCTGCCACGAGTTGTCCCACAGCTCGCCGACACCAGGCAGCTGGTCCAGCGTCGGCGTGGTCAGCACGGTGTGGCCGAGCAAGTCGAGGATCGGCGACAGCGCGGCGGTGACCAGATCCTTGAACACGCCGTTGATCGCCTCGGCGATGCAGCCGGTGATGTTGGTCAGCCCGCAGTCCGGATCGCCGTTTCCCGTACTGGGACCGCCCGGCTGCGGGCTCGTGCTCGGCGGCGGTGTGGGTTGCGGGATGCAGTCTTCGCCCGTGCACGGCGGGTTCGCTGTCGTGCTCGGCGCGGTGGCCGTGCCGCCGGGCGTGCACCCGATCTGGCCGGGGAAGCAACTCGTCGGCGGCGGCTCGGTGACCGGAGGCAACGGCGTCGCCGGGACCGACGGGCGCGGCGAGCCGGTCGGAAAGTGACACGCCGGGTCCGGCGAGTTCGGCGCACACGAGTTGCCGGGATCGGGCGGCACCGGCAACGGCGGCGGTTGCTGCGGCGCGGATCGTGCGAGCGCCGCCTGCTGCACAGCGGGCTTCTGGGCCGCGCCGGGCGAGGCCCACGCACTGACAGCCAGCACACCGCCGAGCACTACGGTCAGGCCCAGAGCCAGCAGCCAGACCAGCCGCCGCCGGGAACCACGGCCGGGGCGCTGCGGGGCGAGCAGGACCCGCTCCCGGCGCACCGGGTCCGCCGGGCGCGCGCCGGTGCCGGGCTCGCCGCGATCGGGCTCGGGCACGCGTGGGTGTCGGGTCGCGGTCATGGCCTCAGGCCCCGACAATCCCGCGCAGGATTTCCACCACGAGCGGTGCCAGCGCCGCCAGCCCGTAGCCCCACCCGGCGCTCTTGAACGCGGTCTTCGCTTTCTCGACTTCTCCGGGGTCGCCCCCGGCCATCAGGTACCGGACGCCGCCGACGGTGAGGAACACCGTCGCCAGCCCGGCGAGGATGCCGAGCAGCCAGTTGCGGATGTTGTCGAAGACCTGCCCGACGCTGCTCGCGATCGCGAGCACCTGGGTCGAGGCCTGCGCCGCATCCACGGCGAGCGAGCTGAGCAGGACCGCGCCGAGTACCGCGAAGACCAGCGAGCGCGTCACCGCGCGGCGCACCGGTCGTGACTGAGAGGTCCGATGACGTGGACGCGCACCAACCGTGTGCGCCGTCGGCCGCGCGGGACTGACGACGCTCGCGCTGGGCCGGTTCTGATGGGATGCGCTCGACGCCGACGCGCGCGACGGCGCGGTAGCGTGCTCGGTCTGGGGATGGGGTGTCACGCGCATCGGCGCACCTCCGAAATCGGCTCGTGCTCGGCGGTACGCGGAGAGCCGGGTGGGATCTCCCCGCGCCCCCAAGAGGCCGGATTTCGGGCCGTTTTTCGACACCGCCCGTGACGATTTCCTGGAAGAAGCCGGTCGGCCGTTGCGCAGACGACCGCTCACGGCACGTGACGATTTGAGCTTTTCCTCGGCGGGCACGTCCGGCGCGTCGACGACCAGGGCGGCGACAGCTGCGTCGGCGACGGGGTCTTCGGAGTCGGTGTCGGCGAGCTGATCGTGCAGCCACGCGACGAGTCGGTCTTCGGCCCGATCACGGGCCTTGAACGCGGTCTTCAGCGCAGTGCCGTGGGCTTGCGCCCAGTCGGTCACCGAGGTGTCGCCGAGCCGCGTCGCCGAGATCAGTTCCGCTTCGACGGGGGTGAGAATCTGCTCACCGACCGCCCGCGCGAGCACCAAGTCGGGGTGCCCGTACGGCGGGCGCGGCACCGCGGAGCGATAGCCCGAGCCCGCCGGCATCGGAGCGTCGAGCGACTCCTCCAATGCCTTCTGCCCGGCGCGGCGCGCGGCGAAATGCAGCCGCACCGCGATGGCCGGGTCTGCCAGATCGACCGTCGACAGCGCGTGGACAAAACCTGCGAGAACAGCCGCGTGCGCGTCCGCGCGATCGCCGCGAAACCGCGCCGCCAGCCATCGCGCACTCGATGCCAGCGACGGCAGCGCCAACCCGACGCACGCCACCGTCCAGGCACCCCCATGCGCGCGGGAACACAGCACCAAGTGCGCCCACACGTCGTCGCGCGTGCGAGGCGGGCACTGCCTGCTCATCACCCGGTCCCGCAACTCGTCCAGCGGCACCGGACGCCGCGGCAACCCGGCGAACCGGGCCCCGTGCACGGCCATCGGCTTCGGCCCGGTGACCAGCCACCCGAAGGCGTCGCGTGCGGTGTCCAGCGGGAGCCAGTCGTGCCCCTCGTGATCAGTCCGGATAGGTGCGGACACAGTTTCGTCGTTCGTCATTGATGTGCTCCTGACTTGGAGTCGGCGAATCGGCTCCGTCAGGACGCCAGGACGGCGACAAGAAAAAGACAAGAAAAGAACAAGGACGATCTTCTTAGTAGGCGAATCCGGCTACTAAAACGGAAGCCTTGAAGGATTCAGCTACCCGATGCGGGACGTCGTGCCCCTCCGGCGTCCACGATCGACTTGGTAGCCACTGAGCTGGCGTTTTAAATGATCCTTAGTAGCAATTCGATGAGTTCGCCAAGGCGGGGTCTGCGGCCGTTCGGCCGGGCCGCTGCGATTCGATCGGAAATTCTTCGTGACCTGAGTCGACGTGATTCGACAGCAGGGCGGCCCTCATCGTGCTGGGCTCGAATACCTCCGAACACTGGGAAATTGTCGACGTATTCGGAGTCGTGTCCCGTTGCGTGCGGCGCAGCGATTCCGGACTTGTGAAAAAACTTGGGCGAGCGGTGTCGAAAAACGGCCTCAAAACCCGCCTCTTGGGGTGACTTGGCAGACCACGCCGATCACACCGCGAGGAAGGCCACCGATGACCTCAACACCGCATCCCGAGCCCGGACGCCGTCACCGCCGCTTGCCACATCGCGACACCGCAAGCCTCCGCCGTGGCCGGCACCGCGCGCCACGGACCACACCTGCTGCCGCAGCTGCCCGCCGTCCACGTCCGGCGACGTTCTGGTCGTTCGCCGACGCGGAGATGCTGCCCGGTACCGCGCGGCTTCCCGGCTGGCTCGGACGCACGATCGTCACCCTCGTGACGACCTACACACGACCCGGCGACCGCGTCCTTCTCCTCACCCCGCCGCCATCCCCGCGCGCTCCTCAGCACGCGGCCGGCAACACCCGCAGCGCCGAGGCTTACGCCGGTCTCGCCGAGGCAGTCTGGACCGTCGCCCGGCTCGGTCGCGGCGCCGACACCGCGACAACGGCACCCGCCCCCAACGACCCGGCCGAGCACACCGACTCATCCCGCCCTGCCGGAGCCGAGTCGGGGTCGCGACCCCGACTCGGGCGGCTCGGGCTGCACCCGGTGCCCGAACCGCACCCCGACTCCGCGCGCCCTCGGCATCGCGACGGAGACGGACCGCGCGGTGGCTTCGACCTGATCATCACCGCGCTCGATCCGCACGCCACCGACTGGCTCGCACGCACCGACTGGGACGCCCTACTCACCCCGCGCGGCCTCCTCGCGACAGTCACACACAGTGATAGCCGCGGTGGTTGGCTGCGAGATCCGCACGCGACTGTGCTGAACACACTGGGTAGTCAGAGGTTGCGGTGTCTCGATCACATCGCCGTGCTCACCGCGCCCTTCCCGGACACGCCTGACTGCCTCACCACCGCCGACCGGATTGGCACCGCAGTGCCTGCGCCGGACTTCTCGCCGCGCGTGGTCGACGCCATTGCGCCGCCGCTGCGCACGGTGCACCACGACCTCGTTCTGCTCGGGCGGATGTCGTCGGACGCGACGGACGACGGTGCCCTCGACGCGAAGGAGACCTCGGATGTCTAAGCGCACCGGCACGCAGCCCCCCCGCCCGGCGGGGGAGCGGTCCGAAGGCCACGTTGTGTCGTCGGTGTGGCCGACCGGGACCGACAGCCTGACGGCCCAGCTGACCGAGGGCGGCTACCACGACGCCACCGGCGCCGACCCCGCCCTGATGGCCCCGGCGATCGCCCGCTACGCCGTCGCGGCGCTGACCCGGCCCGGTGATGTCGTGCTCGATCCCGACTGCGGCGCGGGCACCACGATCGTCGAATCGCTCCGGGCCGGACGGCACGCGATCGGGTTGACCGGGCAGCGCCGGTGGTGGCGCTTGGCGCGCGCCAACGTGACCGCCACGAAGGCGCGCGGGGTGTTCGTCGACGGCATGGTCCTCATCCTCGACCGACGCCCCGGAACGGCCGCCGCCGCAGCCACGGCCGGGCTGACCGGACGGATCCATCTCCTCCTGACGACCCTGCGCCCCGATCCGGCCGGCGACCTCGATGGCGCGCTGGAGCGGTTGCACGGACTGCTGGCGCAGTACCGGCCGCTGCTGCGTCCGGGCGGGTATGTGGTCGTTACCAGCGCCCCCCAGCGCCACCCCGTGCGGCACGACCTGCTCGACGTCCCCAGCCGGATCGCGGCGGCCGCCACCGCGGCCGGGCTGGCACCCGTCGCGCGGTGTACGGCGCTGACCGCCACGGTGCGACGAGGCCGCACCCACACCCGCGCGTCGCTGGCCCAGCGCCGCGCCGCCGCCCGAGCGGAACGCGTTCTCGGGCATCCGGTCGCGCTGCCCGCACACCACACCGCGCTGGTGCTCCGGGCCGATCCCGACGCCGCCGATCCGGTCCTGAACCAGTCCCTCCCCGCGCTGCCCGCATTGCCGCGACCGCACCGCCCTTGGCATAGGGCACGGCGCGATTCGGCCGCCGCCTGAGTGCACGCCGCGTCACCCAGCACCCGTCCGTGCCCGCCTGTGCGCAGCGACAGGAGCCGACCTGCCGCGGCTCGCGACCTCAACCCACCGTGCCGAAGGAGCGAATCTCATGGACACCGCCTACTACCGCGACGAGACGGTCACGCTCTACACCGGCGACGCCACCGCGACCCTCGCCGGTCTGGGGGAGAAGTCGGTGGACTGTGTGGTCACGAGTCCGCCGTACTGGGGGCTGCGCGACTATGGGACCGGGACTTGGGTCGGCGGCGATCCCGGCTGCGCGCACCTGGCCGCGACCGGACGCGGCGGCAACATTCCCCAGTCCAAACATCCCGGTCTCGCCTATCCCCCGTCGGCGGCGCATCGCGGTGGTGCGCCGCAGCAGCGCTGCCGCCGGTGCGGTGCCTGCCGCGAGGACGACCAGCACGGCCTGGAGGCGACGCCGCAGGACTACGTCGACCGGCTGCGGCAGGTCTTCGCGCAGCTGCACCGTGTCCTGTCCGACACGGGCACGGTCTGGCTGAACCTGGGCGATTCGTACTCCGCCGAACCGCCCGGCCGCACCGGTGATGCCATGCGAGCGAGCACCCTGGTCGGTCGCAGCGCGGCAGAGCCGCTGCGGGAGTCGGTGCGCCTCGCCGGGGTGTCGCGCACCCGGAGCCTGCCGCGGAAGAATCTGGTCGGCATGCCGTGGCGGGTGGCGTTCGCGTTGCAGTCCGACGGCTGGATTCTGCGCAATGCGATCGTGTGGCACAAACCCAACGCCATGCCCGAATCCGTGCGCGACCGGGTCTCCAACCGGTACGAGATGCTGTTCCTGCTGACCAAACAGCAGAAGTATTTCTTCGACCTCGACCCGATCCGCGAACCGCTCGCCCGTCCCGAGGCAGTCGGGGAGGGCAGCGTGATCGGCGGCGCGAACAAAGGCCGCTACGGCGGGATCGGCGCGACCGCGCGCCGCCGCGGACATAGCGTGTACGGCAAATACCGAGACGCCGAGCCGTTCGCCGGGAAAACACCGGGGGACGCGATGCGCCCGACCGGGGCGCGGCACACCGCGGCGCATGCTCGTGGCAAGAATCCGGGTGACGTCTGGTCGATTCCCACCCGCCCGTTGCGAGAGGCGCATTTCGCTGCGTTCCCGGTCGACATCCCGCTGCGCTGCATCGCGGCCGGATGCCCTTCCGGCGGTGTGGTGCTCGACCCGTTCAGCGGTGCCGCCACCACCGGCCTGGCCGCGCGCCAGCTCGGCCGTTCCTACCTTGGCATCGACCTCAACCCGGAGTTCCACGCCATCGGCCTGCGCCGCCTCGGCCTGTCAGACCAAAACACCGGGAGGGCCGCGTGACCACCTTCGCCGCACGCTTTCGTGAGGACGATCCTGTCACGTTGCTGACTGCCGACGCGGAAGCCGCGATCCGGAACCTGCCTGAGGATTCGGTGGACTGTCTGGTCACCAGCCCGCCCTACTGGCGGCTGCGCGACTACGCACCCGACACCTGGACCGGCGGCCGGCCCGGCTGCCGCCACCGCACGGCCAGCGTCCGCGACGGGGGTGACGGGCGGTGGCGGTGCCGAGACTGCGGGGCCCGGCAAAACCATCGGCAGATCGGGCTGGAACCGACCGCGGACGACTACATCGAGACCCTGCGTGCGGTGTTCTCCGCGGCCCGGCGGGCGCTGACTCCGCAGGCCACGGTGTGGATCAACGTGGGTGACAGCTACTCGACCAATTCCGACGGCTACTGGTGCACGACCCCAGGGCAAGCAGGGCAGCCGCACTACCGGCCGCGAGCGGACGTGCCGCACAAGAATCTGCTCGGCATGCCATGGCGGCTGGCCTTCGCCCTGCAGGACGACGGGTGGATCTTGCGGTCGGCGGTCGTCTGGCACAAGCCGCACGCCACGCCCACCCCGATCTCCGATCGGCTCGAGACCCGGCACGAGATGCTCTTCCTGTTCGTCACGCGGCCGGACTACTACTTCGACCTCGACGCGATCCGGCAGCCCTACACCGGCGACCGCGCCCTGTCCCGCCGCGCACACCACGGCGGCACCAAGCCGAACACCGCCTGCGGAACCTGGCCCCGCACCCCCGCCGACGCGCAACGTGGCCGCAATCCCGGCAATGTATGGGCCATCCCGCCCGACCGCACCCGCACCGGGCATCCCGCTCCCTCGCCGGTGGAGATCCCGCGACGGTGCGTCGCGGCCGGATGCCCGCCCGGGGGCCACGTCCTCGACCCGTTCAGCGGTAGCGGCACCACCGGCGTCGCCGCTCGCGCGCTCGGCCGGCGTTTCACCGGCATCGACACCAACCCCGCCTACCACGAGCTCGCACTCCGGCGCATCGCCGACGCCGGCCACGACGAGGGAGGGACGCAATGACGGGAGAAGACATCGCGCTCGCCGATCAGTGTTGGGATGGCGTTGTTCAGGGCGCGCCGGCCGAGAACGCCAACTCCTCTCGCCGCACAGGGCAGGCGGGCAGTCGTGGGCTGGCGGCGGTGCGGGCGATGAGCGGGTCGGCGCGGGTGTGCGTGGGGGACGCCGCGGAGGTGGTGGCGGGGATGCCTGCCGGGTCGGTGGATTGCGTGGTGACGTCGCCGCCGTATTGGGGGCTGCGGGATTACCGCGTCGCGGGCCAGTTCGGGGCGGAGTCCACTGTGGATCTCTACGTGGGGCGTCTGGTGGAGGTGTTCGATCGGGTGTCGCGGGTGCTGCGGCGGGGCGGGACGGTGTGGCTGAACCTGGGCGATTGCTTCGGCGGTTCGTGGGGGAACTACGTCGCGCAGGGTTCGGTGGCGCGAACCGCGCCGGTGCGCGCAGCGAGTCGTTACGGGGTGCATCGTCCGCCGCAGTCGGCGTTTCGCCGCAAGGATCTGGTGGGAGTGCCGTGGCGGGTGGCGCTCTCGTTGCAGGAGCGCGGTTGGCTGCTGCGGAACGCGGTGGTGTGGGAGAAGCCGAACGCGCGGCCGGAGAGTGTGCGGGACCGGCTCGCGCAGCGTTACGAGACGGTGTTCCTGCTAACCCGATCCTCGGAGCATTGGTTCGCGCCGCAGTCTGATCCTGGCGAGGCATGGTCGGATGTGTGGCGGGTGCCGGCCGGTCGTTCGGGCACCGGTCATCCGGCGGCGGGGACGTTGGAGATCGCGCGGCGTTGCGTGCGTCTGGGGTGTCCGCGCGGGGGAGTGGTGCTGGATCCGTTCTGCGGCAGCGGAACAACAGGTATCGCGGCAGTGGAATACGGGTGCTCGTTCGTCGGCGTCGATCTGGATCCCGCGTGCGGTGATCTGGCTCGGCGGCGGCTCGCGGAAGCGGCGGCGTCGTGACCGCGCAGGAACCGGTGCCGATGACGGTGGCGGAGGTGGCGGCGTTGCCCGCGGTGGTGGATTTGATGACGGCTGCGCGGGCCTTGCGGATCGGGCGGACCACGGCGTACGCGCTCGCGCGCGCCGGGGATTTCCCGTGCCCGGTCCTGCGAGCGGGAACGGGTTGGAGGGTCCCGACCGTGGGGTTGTTGCGGGTGCTCGGTCTGGAACCGCCGACGACGTAACAGGTTCACCGGCAGGGCCCGTTCGCCGGTTCGGGTGATCCGAGCGCGGCTCGGGCTTCCCCGAGGGGTGGTCGCAGCGCGAGCATGTTCTCCCCAGCGATCAGATCCGCTGGTTCCACGGGAGGCCTTGCGACGAGGGGATGGTGTGCGGTGACCGAGGGGTCGGTGTACCGGACGTGCAATTGCCGGGACGAGAACAGGAAGCCGTTGGGCAGCGCGTGTCCGAAGTTGAAGAACTACAAGCACGGCCAGTGGGGTTTCCGGGTCGAGCTTCCGCCGGACGCGGCGGGCCCGCGGCGTCCGCGGCGACGCCGCGGGTTCGATTCAGCGTCTGAGGCAGAAAGCCAGTTGGAGCATGTGCGGGGGTTGCTGGCGATCGCGGGCGAGGACGACGCCGAGTTGCGGCGCGACATCGGCGACGTGATCGCCCTGGCGTTCGCCAAGCGCGAGAAGTTCCCGGACATCGACGAGATGCGGCGGCTGGTGCGCGCGGGCGCGGACGTGACCGACGATCCGTTGATGGCCGAGGAGTTCGCGGGGTTCCTGGCGGCGAAGAAGCGGAAGGTCTCGCGCAACACCTATCGGTCCTACGAGTCGCATGTGCGGCTGTATCTGGGGCCGCATCTGGGGCAGGTGCGGCGGCGGAAGCTGCAGGTGCGGCATCTGGACGCGATGTACGACGCGATCGAGGAGCACAATGAGCTGATCGCGGTCTACCGCGAGAGCGGCGACCCGCGGAAGATCGCGGCGGTGAAGTGGCAGCGCCCGGTCGGGCCCACGTCGATCCACCGGATCAACGGCACGTTGAAGACGTGCCTGAACCGCCCGGTCAAGCAGGGCCTGCTCGTGGTCAATGTGGCGTCGCTGGTGGAGCTGCCTGCTGCGGTGCGGTGGACGCCGTTGGTGTGGACGCCGGAGCGGGTGCAGCTGTGGCAGCGGACAGGGACGGTCCCGTGCCCGGTGATGGTGTGGACCCCGGAGCAGACCGGTCGTTTCCTCGACGTCGCGGTCCATCATCCCTTGTATCCGCTGTTTCATCTGATCGCGCACATCGGCCTGCGGCGGGGCGAGGCGTGCGGACTGCGCCGCTCGGAGATCAGCCTTGCCACGGGCGAGGTCCGGATTTCGAACCAGATCGTGCAGTGGGGCTGGGAGACGGGCGAGTCGTCGCCGAAGACGGACGAGTCGGTGAACGCGGTCGCGATCGACCAGGACACCGCCCTCGTGCTGGCACAGCATCTGGCGGTCCAGGACGCGGACCGGGCACGCCTCGGATCACAGTGGAAAGAACACGACCTGGCCTTCACCCAGTGGGACGGAAGCCCGCTGCATCCCGCGTCTGTGACCGACGTGTTCTACGACTTGTCCCGCCAGGCGGGGCTGCCGCCGATCCGCCTGCACGACCTCCGCCATGGTGCCGCGACTCTCGCGCTCGCGGCGGGTGTGGAGATGAAGGTGGTGCAGCGGATGCTGCGGCATTCCTCGATCACCGTCACCTCCGACACCTACACGACGGTCCTGCCTCAGGTTGCGTTCGCGGCGGCGGAGGCGACGGCGGCGATCATCCCGCGGCAGTCGGCGCGAAGTCTCGGGCTCGCCTCGGGCTCGCCAACGACCACAATGGACGGTCCGGAACCGGAAGAAAACCTTCCAGAAAACCAAAATCCCCAGGTCAATGAATCTAAAGACCTGGGGAGTGAGGGTGCGCCATCAGGGACTCGAACCCCGAACCCGCTGGTTAAGAGCCAGCTGCTCTGCCAATTGAGCTAATGGCGCTTGGTGTTTCCCGCCGCTGTGGTTTCCCTCGGCGACGTGGAAAAGATTAGCAGGGCGTTCAGGCCCCGTTCCAGGGGGTCCCCTTTTCGGTCCGCCGGGGCAACCGCCCTGGTCAGCGGCGGTGACCCGCCGCGAACCCGGCCAGCAGCGGCCAACCCGGCGGCAGCTGGGTAAGGCGAGACAACGCAGTGACCTGCGCGACACCCACGCTGCCACCGTACCCCGGAAACGACAAAACCCCGGCTTCTCCGAAAAAGGATCTCGGTGAAGCCGGGGTGCAAGGGTGGCTAACGGGGCTCGAACCCGCGACCTCCTGGACCACAACCAGGTGCTCTACCAGCTGAGCTATAGCCACCATCTGGCAAAAAGATCTCGCGATCGCCTTGCTGGAAGCAATCCTAGCGGGTGCCCGCGAGCGCTTTTCAGGGGGTCACCCTCGGTGGCGTTCCAGCACTTCGGCGGCGGCGGCTTTGGCCTCGTCGCTCGTCGGACCGGGCTGGGGGACGAAGGCGATCGCGCGGTAGTACTCGAGTTCGCCGACGGACTCCTTGATGTCCGCGAGCGCGCGGTGGGCCAGGCCTTTCTCCGGCTTGGCGTAGTAGATCCGCGGGTACCAGCGGCGCACGAGCTCCTTGACCGACGACACGTCGACCATCCGGTAGTGCAGGTGGCTGTCGAGCGCCGGCATGTCGCGGGCGATGAAGCCGCGGTCGGTGGCGATCGAGTTGCCGGCGAGCGGCGCGCTGGCCGGGTCCGGCACCCATTCGCGGATGTACTCCAGCACGCGCTGCTCGGCCTCGGCCAGCGTGGTCGTCGAGGCGCGGACTTCTTCGGTGAGGCCGGACTTGGCGTGCATGTCGTGGACGACCTGCGGCATGCCGTCGAGCTCGGCGTCGTCGGCGTGGATGACGATGTCGACGCCCTCGCCCAGCACGTTCAGGTCGGCGTCGGTCACCAGCGCGGCTATTTCGATCAACGCGTCCTTGCCGAGGTCGAGCCCCGTCATCTCGCAGTCGATCCAGACAAGATGGTCGTTCACCCGCACCACCCTAACCCGACACGGGGATATCAGCGGCGTCACCTGGGCTTCCGGCGCGTTACGCTCGGTCAGCCAGTGCAACGAGGTGTGATTTCGGACTCGGAACGAGGTGCGGCCAGTGGCCGAGCAAGCGTCGGGACCAGCGGCGGAGATCGCGCAGGGATACGTCAGCGACGGGGCGGCCGTCGAGCTGGGCGCGGTGGTGATCGACGGGAAGACGGAAGCGTCGGCCGCGGTCCGGCTGCCGCTGGCGACGTTGAACCGGCACGGTCTGGTCGCGGGCGCGACCGGCACCGGCAAGACCAAGACGCTCCAGTTGATCTCCGAACAGCTGTCCGCGGCCGGGGTTCCGGTAGTGCTCGCCGACGTCAAGGGCGACCTGTCCGGGCTGTCCGCGCCCGGCGAGGCGAGCGATCGCACGGCGAAACGGTCCGCGGAACTGGGCGACGACTGGGTGCCGGCGGGGGGTCCGGTGCAGTTCCTGTCGCTGGGCACCAGCGGCACGGGGATCCCGGTGCGCGCGACGATCACGAGCTTCGGGCCGGTGCTGCTGTCGAAGGTGCTGGGGCTGAACGAGACGCAGGAATCGACGCTCGGCCTGATTTTCCACTGGGCCGACCAGCGCGGTCTCGCCTTGCTGGACACCAAGGACCTGCGGTCGGTCATCACGCATCTGACCAGCGACGAGGGCAAGGAAGACCTCAAGGGCATCGGCGGAGTGTCCGCGGCGACGGCGGGCGTGATCCTGCGTGCACTGTCCAATCTGGAGGCACAGGGCGGCGAGGAGTTCTTCGGCGAGCCCGAGTTGGATGTCCACGATCTGACGCGCCAGCAGGACGGCAAGGGCGTCATCACGTTGCTGGAGCTGGACAACCTGCAGTCTAAACCGGCGCTCTTCTCGACCTTTCTGATGTGGCTGCTGGCCGAACTGTTCGAGGAGTTGCCCGAGGAGGGCGACCTTGACCAGCCGAAGCTGGTGTTCTTCTTCGACGAGGCGCACCTGCTGTTCTCCGGCGCGTCGAAGGCGTTCCTGGAGCGGATCGAGCAGACGGTGAAGCTCATCCGGTCGAAAGGCGTCGGCGTGTTCTTCTGCACGCAGTTGCCGACTGACATTCCGAATAACGTGCTGTCCCAGCTCGGCGCGCGGGTGCAGCACGCGTTGCGCGCGTTCACTCCGGACGACCAGAAGGCGTTGGCGCGCACGGTGAAGACGTATCCGAAGTCGCCGCACTACGACCTCGAGACGGCGTTGACGTCGCTGGGCATCGGCGAGGCGATCGTCACCGTGCTGTCCGAACGCGGGGCGCCGACGCCGGTCGCATGGACGCGGTTGCGCGCGCCGCGGTCGAAGATGGGGTCGATCGGGGCGGACGCGATCCGCGCGGCGGTCACTTCGTCGGAGCTGAACGCGAAGTACGGGGACACGATCGACCGGGAGTCGGCGTACGAGAAGTTGACGGCCAAAGCCACCCCGGCCGAGCCTTCCGCGCCGGCTACCGAACCTGAGGCACCAGCCGCGCCCAAGCCGGAGAAGGAGGAGCCGGGGATGATCTCGCAGGTGTTGAGCAACCCGGCGGTGAAGTCGTTCATGCGCTCGGCGGCGAGTTCGCTCGGACGGGAGTTCTCGCGCGGGCTGTTCGGCAACCGGCGGCGCTGAGATACCTGACAGCAGATGGCAGGTATCCGCGGTTGACTGCTCCTGATCGAGTTTCCGGAAGAGGAGCAGCAGCATGACCAGTACCGCCGTCGCCGCGTTCGAACTGGACAAATGGGAACCGCAGGCGCAGGA
The DNA here is from genome assembly GCF_039525725.1 of Amycolatopsis albidoflavus. Taxonomy (NCBI): domain Bacteria; kingdom Bacillati; phylum Actinomycetota; class Actinomycetes; order Pseudonocardiales; family Pseudonocardiaceae; genus Amycolatopsis; species Amycolatopsis albidoflavus. The sequence continues at coordinate 161,892 of NZ_BAAAHV010000028.1, read as the reverse complement.
CGAGGCTGGAGGCACGGCGTTCGCGCAGGTGCTGATCGAGAAGACGTTCACCGGGGCGGTCGAGGGGACCAGCCGGGTCGAGATGCTGACGGCGTCGAACGAGACTTCGCGCGCGTACGTCGCCTTCGAGCGCTTCACCGGCTCCGTTGACGGGCGGAAGGGGAGCTTCGTCCTCCGCCACACGGCTGGGGACGAGGGGCTGTCGCTGGTCCTGCATCCCGGCTCGGGCACGGACGAGCTGGCTGGCATCACCGGCTCGGCCGACATCGCCGTCGACGACGCGGGCAAGCACACGTTCACGCTGGTCTACGACCTGCCGAGCGCGTGAAGAAGCCGCTCTCTCCAGGCCCCGAATTCCCGGAGAGAGCGGCCAGGTTTCCTCACCGTCCCGAGTGAGGAGCGAAGGCGGGCCGCCCCGACCGCGGTCCGCCTCCGGAGTTTCGGTCAGCCGTTCACGATCTGGTCGACGATTTTCTTGGCGTCGTTGATCGGGATGGCGAACCCGATCCCGACGCTGCCCGCCGAGGAGTTCGGGCTGTAGAGCGCGGAGTTGATGCCGATCACCCGGCCCTGGCTGTCGACGAGCGCGCCGCCCGAGTTGCCCTGGTTGATCGAGGCGTCGGTCTGGATCGCGGTGTAGCTAGGGCCGGAAGTGACGTTCGAGGTCTGCCTGTTGAAGGGCGAGTTTTGCTGATCGTCGCCGCCTCCGACGTCGGACAGCGGCCGGTTGAGCGCACTGACGATGCCGGTGGTGACGGTGTTCTGCAGCCCGCCCGGCGACCCGATCGCGATGACCTGCTGCCCGACGGCGAGCTTGCCCGAATCGCCGAGCGTCGCAGGGGCGAGTCCGCTCGCGCCCTGCGCCTGCAGCACCGCGATGTCGCTCTTGGTGTCCGAGCCGACGACCTTGGCCTGGTACTTCTTGCCGTCCGACGTGGTGACCGTGACGGTCTGCGCCCCCTGCACGACGTGCGCGTTGGTGAGGATCCGGCCGTCAGCGGTGAGGATGACGCCCGACCCGATCGCCGTGCCGCGCCCAGTCGTGACGTTGACCTGAACGACACTGGGCACGACCTTCGCCGCGACGGTGCTGACGTCCCCAGAACCCGTGGTGTTGCTGATGGTCTGCCCAGTGGCGGCAGACGACGGGGTGGTCGAGGACCCGCTGGAACCGCCGCTCAGTCCGACAATCGCCGCGCCCGCACCGCCACCGAGAAGCGCTGCGGCCAGCGCAGTGGCTCCTACGAGGGCGGCCATGCGGCCGGGCCGCTTCCGCGGACCCGCTAGAGCGGCGGGTGGCTGCGCGGGCTGTGGCATTGGGCCGTAGTGCGGGGTGCCGGGCCGGTGCTGCGCAGTGTGCTGGTTTGGCGGGGGCGCGGTGTTCGGCCCGGACTGTTGGGCGGCGGTCGGCTGGGAGTGGCGTGCGGCTTGCGGGTCGGGCAGGGGAGCTGCGTTCGGCCCGGACTGTTGGGCGGCGTTCGATTGGGAGTGGCGTGCGGCGTCCGGCTGGGATCGCTGGGCAGTGCCCGGCCCGACTGGCTGAGACGGTTGGGTAGCGCCCAGGTCTGCTGGCTGGGGTTGCTGGGCAGCGTCCGGCCAAACCGGCTGGGATCGTTGGGTAGCGCTCAGCCCGGCTCCTTGAGGCTGCCGGGCGCTGTTCGGCCCGACCGGCTCGCCAGCACCCGGCCAACCCGCCGTGACACTGAGGCTCGTCTGCCCGTTGCCCGGTGCCGGTTGCCGCGCGGGTCCCGCCGCCGCTGGCTGCGCACCATCGATCGCCGACGGCCTTTGCTGCGCGCCCTGCTGCGGCATCGCCGGAACGGGCTGAGCACCACGCGGCATCTCCGCGTTGGCATCGAACGGACTCGACCCGGCCCGGTACTGGCCGTACTGCTCACTGCTCTGGTGCGGCTGGCGCCCACCGGGGGCAGCGGGGCCGGGGCGGCTCTCGTTCTCGGTCATGAACCCAGACTCGCGCCCGTGCTTATGAGCAGCCTGTGGAAAACCCTCAGGCTTTCCTGAGAAGAATCAGCTGAGAATTCTCAGCCGGTCTCAGCTGGGAAGAGCATCCTCGTCCGTGCCGTGCCGTGCCGTGCCGTGCCGTGCCGTGCCGTGCCGTGCCGTGCCGTGCCGTGCCGTGCCGTGCCGTGCCGTGCCGTGCCGTGCCGTGCCGTCGCGAACCCAGCAGCGATCGCCACCGCGACTGTCACAGAGCCAGCCCAACCCGCGAAAAGCTCCAGCCCAACCCGTCAAACCAGCCGTTGCACCTTCCCTCCAGCCTTGCGGCCCATCGTCATCCCTGCGTTCTCCGGTCTGTCCCGCCACGCGTCAGTCAAAGAAACTCGGCACGTCCAACGCCCCTCCCGATGCCTCGAACTCGTCGTGCACGGCTTTGCGAAGGCCCGCGTCGGCGAGATAGTCGGCGGCCGTCAGCGCCAGACCCAGTGCACCGTCGACGACCGCTTGATCACCCGTCGGCGACCCGGCAGCCTCGGCGAATTCCTTGGTGTGCAACGCGACCGTCGGCCCGGACACCGCGATCATCGGATGCAGCGCGGGCATGCGGAACGACAAGTTTCCGAGATCGGTGCTCCCGGTCAGGAACTCCGGCACGATGCCCGGCGGCAGCGGCTTCCGCCCGGTGCTCTGCTGATTGACCGACCACCTCCCGGCCAGTGTGGTGTTGAACCGGATCGGCAGGTATGCCGGCTGCGCGTCCCAGTGCAGTTCCACCCCGCAGCCCGTCATTTCGGCCGCGCCGTGGGCGATCGCGGTCATCCGGTCGGCCAGGTCGCGCAGCGTCTCCGGATTCGCCGACCGGAGATAGAACAACAGAGCCGCCCGGGCGGGAATCACGTTCGGCCGTGCGCCGCCGTCGGTGAAGATGCCGTGCACTCGGTCGCTCGACGGCAGTTGTTGCCGCAGCGCGGACACACCTTGGTAGGCCGCCACCGCAGCGTCGAGGGCGTTGCGTCCCATGAACGGCTGAGCCGAAGCATGTGCGCCGACGCCGTGGAACACCATCTCCAGTTGTCGCCTGCCGAGGAACGGGTGCAGTGCGATGTCATGGCTGAACGGATGCAGCATGATCACCGCGTCGACATCGTCGAAGATCCCGGCCCGCGCGAGCGTTTCCTTGCCGCCACCGCCTTCTTCCGCGGGAGTGCCCACCAGCGACACGCGCCCGCCGAGTTGTTCGGCCACTGCCGCCGCGCCGAGGAATCCGCCGGCTCCGGCTGTGCAAATAACGTTGTGCCCGCAGCCATGTCCCAATCCGGGCAGAGCGTCGTACTCGGACAGGACTGCGATGTGCGGCCCACCGTTGCCCGGAGTTCCAGTGCGCAACGCGGTATCCAGCCCGCCGAGCCCGACGGTTACCTCGTGTCCGTGCGCGCGCAGCAATTCGGCGAGTGCGCCGACTGACCGGTGTTCGGCGAACCCTTCTTCCGGATGCGCGTGCAGATCTTGGCTGAGCGCGACGAGCTCGCTGGCTCGGGCGCGCACTTCTTCTTCAACCGCAGCACGGGTTTCCGCGTCCGCTCCGGCGTGGTCGGAGCCGAGCGGTTCAGCTGCGGCCACGGCGTCGGCAGTGGCTTCGATGAGGGAACGGAGGTGGCTGTCGTCGGGCGGGACAGGTGCGGCGTGGGTCATGCGGAGAATGCTATCTCCGAACCCCGACAAAAATGGATCACTGCACGTCGGACAGCCGACCGGAGACGAGTTGGGCGACCCCGAAGTACTGCTCGCGCACCTCGTCGAAGCCACGCCCGCGCAGGCTGGCCGCGATCTCCCCGCGGTCGAACATGCGTTGCCCGCTGACGATTCCTCCTGCGGTGTCGGCGATCCGGGTCACCTGGCAGTCGCGGCGAGCGCTCGTGAGCAGGACGATCCGGCCGCCGGGACGCAGAATCCGGGTGAACGAATCAAGCGCGCGTTCCGGCTCGGCGAACATGTGCAGGGCGGCGAAACAGCAGATAGCGTCCACAGTGGACGAAAGCAGTGGCGGCTCGACCGCGTCGGCGCGAAGGTAAGTCACGGCCGGCGAATCAGTTTCTTCGACCGCGCGCGAAAGCATGCTGCGTGCGCCGTCCAAACCGATCGCAAGCCCGTCCGGTCCCACCGCGTCGCCGAACGCGCGCGTGAACCGGCCAGTCCCGCACGCGACGTCGAGCACGACCTGACCTGGCTGCAGCGCGAGCCGTTCGGCGGCGAGAGCGACCTCGTCGGCCATGCTCGGGCCGCTGGGGCCTTTGAGGACGCGGCCGAGCACCGGCCGCCAATAGCGTTCGTAGACCTGCGGCAGCAGCGTGGTGCGCATGAGCCGCTGAGTGAGTCCGGTGGGCGGGCCGGCCTGGGCAGCGTCGCCGAGTGTGTCGAGGAAGCCGTCGACCGTCGTGGCCGGCTCGCTGAGCAGGTCGGTGAGCCGTTGCTGGGTGCTGTGGTGGGGCACGGAAGTCCTCTCGGTGGGGATACCGGCAGTATGCGGCATCAGCGGCTAACTCGTTCGAGTGAAGATCGGCCCGATCAAGCGTTCGAGGCCCGGCATTGTCGGTGCCTGTTCCTAACGTCGTCCGCACGGTCTCCGACCCGCGGAGACCAGCGAGGAGGACTGTCTGATGACCGCACCGATCCTGCGTCCGATCGACCTGCCCACCGGTGAAATCGCCGTGCACGGGGACTTCGACCTGAGCGCCGCGTCGCAGTGGCTCGCCGGGGCGGGCCCGGCGGGATCCTTCGCAGCCGAACCGGGTGTGCTGCGGCTGGCGTTCCCGGTGGAGGGGACCTGGACGCACGCCGGGGCCGCGATCCGGCAGAGATCGCCGGGCACGGTCGAAGTCGGCGTGGCGGCGCCGGTGGAGATTGCCTCGCGAGTGGTCGCGCAGGTGAGCCGGATGCTCTCGCTCGACGTCGACGAATCCGGTTTCGCCGAGGTCGCGAGCCGCGACTCCGTGGTCCGGCGGCTGCAGGCTCGCCACAGCGGAGCGCGCCCAGTGCTGTACTCGTCGCCGTACGAAGCAGCCTGCTGGGCCGTGCTCACCCAAGGAATGCGCGCCCGGCAGGCGATGCGGTTCCGGGAACAGCTCGCAGTGCGACACGGCCGTCAGGTGGGCGACGATGGGCCGGTTTCCTTTCCCACGCCGCAAATTCTGGCCGAATTGGATGACGAACCGTCGGTGGGACCGTTCCGGCTCGCACGCCTTCGAGCTGTCGCCCGGGCGGCAACTGACGGCCGCCTGGACACCGAAGAGCTGCTGGCTCTGTCGATCCCCGACGCGATGACGCGGCTGTGCGCGATCCCGGGCATCGGAGCGTTTTCCGCCGAGCAGATCCTGCTGCACGGCGCGGGACATCCCGATCTCTTCCCGCGGCTGGACACCCAGCTTCACCAGATTCTGTGCGCGGAGTACGCGTTGCCTCCCGACACACCGCCGGACGAGCTCGAACCGCTGACTGAGGACTGGTGGCCGTATCGGTCATGGGTCGCGCATCTCTTCCGGCTCGATCGGTTGCGGACGGCGGTGTCCGGGGAGGTGGCGGACTGAGCGGTTGCTGAAGTCGCGGATCGACAGGAGGGAGACGTTATGGAGTGAGGCCGCCGCCCATACCGAATCGCGGCCGACGGTCGTTGCCTGGGCACTCACAGGGGCCAAATAGGGCCTGTGGTGAGGTGTCCGCGTGACTACGCCTGTACTCGCCGTCTCGACTGTGCTCAGTGCTCGACCGGGTGCCGGAGAAATCTCCGGTGCGGCCATGGCAGCGGGCACTGGGACAGTCGGTGCGGCGCTGGAACAGGCGAATACGCCGAGCGTCATCACGTTGGTCACCGGCGGTATCGCCTTGCTGGTGGTGCTCGCCGGCGGAACGCCGTGGCGGTTCGCCCGCAACGTCATCACGATCGTGCACGAGGCCGGCCACGCGCTGGCGGCGGTGACGGTCGGGCGGCGGCTGCGGTCGATCCGGCTGCACTCGGACACCTCCGGGGTCACCGTGTCGCGCGGCAAGCCCGAGGGGCCGGGGATGGCGTTCACGGCCTTGGCCGGCTACGTCGCGCCGTCGGTCTTGGGGCTGCTGTTCGCGAGCCTGGTCGGGGCCGACCTCATCACCTCGGTGCTCGTGCTGGTCGCGTTGCTGCTGCTGGGTGTGCTGATCATGGTGCGCAATGCCTACGGCGTGTTCACGGTGGTGGCGAGCGCCGTCGTGCTTGGGCTCGTGGCTCTGGTCGCGCCGAAGGTGGTGCAGGCGCCGTTCGTGTATCTGCTGACGTGGTTCTTGCTGTTCGGCGGGGTCCGGCCGGTGGTGGAGCTTCAGCTCAAACGGCGACGTGGCCAGGCGCGGGACTCCGACGCCGATCAGCTGAGCCGGTTGACCGCCGTGCCCGCGGTGTTGTGGGTGCTGGTGTTCGGCGTGCTCACGGTGAGCTGTGTCATCGCGGGCGGGCTGTGGTTGCTTCAGCCGCTGGGGCTGTGATGCTGCCGCTGCGGTTCTGGCGTGCGGTGCGCTGACGCGGACTGTCACCGGGGTCGCGTGGGGTGACTGCGTGGGGCCGCTGGGTTGCGGTGGAGCAGGTCGGTGGTTCGGCGGTGACGTCCGTGGGCGTCGAGGTGCTGCGCGCGGCCGGCGGTTGGGCTGCGTGGGCTGACGTCGTGCGTGCTCAGCTGCGGTGGAGCGGTTGGCCGTGGGGCTGTGCGAGTTGCTTGCCTTGGGCATCGAGGTGCGGTGGCGCGGGTGGCTGTGGACTGTGTGGCTGGCGCGCCGGGTGTTGAGGTGGCGTGGAGGGCCGCGCGGTCGCGCTGCGGCGGGTGGCACTGTCGCCGTGGCCGTGGCCGTGGCCGTGGCCGTGGCCGTGGCCGTGGGCTGGTGCGGACAGCTAGCTGCTGGGCTGCGTCGGTTGACGCGGTTGACGCGGTTGACGCAGTTGGCTCAGTTGGCTCAGGGTGGCGCAGGTTGACGTCGTGCGGAGCTGGGCTCTGTCGTGGGTGCTGTGGACCCTGCGGCGGTGGCCGCTGCTGGCGGTGCGGGTGTCGTGGTCGCGGGGTCTGCTGCAGTTCCTCGGGCAGTCGCTCGGCGTCGCGGCCGTCGCTTGCCTGCTAGGACGGACCGTCGCGGGAGTTCGCGGCGGTTGGCGGGCTGGGCGGGAATCGCAGCGGCGGACGGCGTGACCCCGTGACCGCGTGACCGCGTGGCGGCGTGGCGGCGTGGCGGCGCGGCGAAGCGATTGCGGGTCGGAGCACCGGCTGCACCCAAGCAGCGCAGGTGGCGGCAGCGGCGCGCCCCGGGGCCACGGCGAGAGGCCGCGGGCAGGGACGCGGGGGTCGTGAGCGGCGGCGTTGCCGACCATGTTGTCCACCAGGCGACTGGCACCGGGAGCGTCCCGAGGGCTGAGCCCGTCGTCTCCCCATGTGGGCGGTACGGCAGACTGGACGTCTGCTGAGCCGCCGGAGGGAGACAGGCGATGGACGAGGTCGCGAAGGCCGTCGAGGAGTGTGCGCGGGCGGCGAAGGCGGCTGCGCCGTCGTTGGCTGCCGCCGGGGACGATGCGGTGGATGCGGCGCTCGTCGGGATGGCGGAGCGGTTCGTCGAGCACCGGGACGAGGTGCTTGAGGCCAACCGGGCCGACGTTGCCAAGGCTACGGCTGACGGGATGAGCGCCGGTCTGCTCGATCGGCTCACCATCACGCCCGAGCGGCTCGACGGGATGGCCGCGCAGCTGCGGTTGCTGGCCGGCGCTCCGCACCAGGAGCGGTCCGTCCCTGTGTCCACGTTGGACGGTGGGCTGCGGCTGGTCGAGCGGCGGCGTCCGGTGGGTGTCATCGGCGCGAACTACGAGGCGCGGCCGAACGTGACCGTCGATGTGGCGTCGCAGTTGGTCAAGTCGCGCAACGGCGGCGTGCTGCGGACCGGGTCGGCGGCGCTGGGGTCGGCGCAGCGGTTGCGGGACGTCGTGATCGCGCCCGCGCTCGAGGCTGCCGGGATCAACCCGGACGTCGTGCAGCTGGTGCCGCGCGTTGAGCGGGAGGCGGCGTCGGCGCTGGTTCGGTTGCCTGGGCTCGTGCCGCTCGTCATCCTGCGCGGCAGCGGCGACAGCACGCGCGCGCTGGCGACCGAGGCCGCGGTGCACGGGGTGGGCACGTTGGCGCATGCCGACGGCGGCGGGGTGCTGTACGTCGACGCCGCGGCGGATGCGGGCAAGGTCCGTGACCTCGTGTTCTCGAGCCTCGACCGGCTTGGCGTCTGCAACCGGCTGAACCTGCTGCTGATCCACGAGGACGTGCACGACACGGTGTGGCCGCAGATCGAGTCGGCGCTGGCCGAGCGGGGTGTCACGCCTTCGCTCGCGCCGCACGAGCATCCGATCGGCTACGAGTGGGCGCTGGACTCCGAGCGGGAGGCGACCGTCACCGTGGAGAAGGTCGGCGGGCTCGTCGACGCGGTCGAGATCGCGAACGAGCGCACGTCCGGGCTGGCCGCGGGGATCGCGACCGAGAACCCGGCGGCCGCGGAGCAGTTCTTCGACGGCTACACCGGCACCGGCGTGTTCTGGAACGCGCCGACCCGGCTGCTGGACGGCTTCAAGCTGCTCGCGGTGCCCGAAACCGGCATCAACCTCGACCGGGTGCCGGGTCCGCGCGGACCGGTGACCTACACCGACCTGTACGTCCGCCAGTACGCCGTGGTGCCCGCCTGACCTGGCCGGAGCACGATGAGCGGATGGGCACGATGACCGGGCGGCCGCACGTCCTGCTGTCCGCGGCGCAATCGCTGGACGGCTACCTCGACGACGCCGGCAGCACGCGTCTGATCCTGTCCAACGAGGACGACTTCGCGGAGGTCGACCGGCTCCGTGCCGAGGCCGACGCGATCCTCGTCGGCGCGGGCACGGTGCGGGCCGACAACCCGCGCCTCCTCGTGCGCTCCGCCGAACTGCGCCGCGAGCGCGTCGTGGCGGGGCGGCCGGAGCAGCCGGTCAAAGTGACGGTCACGAGCAGCGGCAAGCTGGATCCGGCGTCGCGGTTCTTCACAGTCGGCGACAGCGAGAAGCTCGTCTACGCGCCGCGGGGCAGTGCGGAGAGCCTGAGCGCGGTCGCGACGGTGGTGGACGTCGGCAGTCCGCCGCAGCTTGGGCGCGTTCTGGACGACCTCGGTGCGAGGGGGATCCGGACGTTGCTCGTCGAGGGCGGCGGGGCGGTGCACACGCAGTTCCTCGACGCCGGGCTCGCCGACGAACTCCGGCTCGCGGTCGCGCCGGTCATGGTCGGCGACCCGCGCGCGCCGCGGTTTCTCGGGCCGGGGGCGTTTCCGCGACCGCTGGAATTGACGGAAGTGCGGCGGCTCGGGGACGTCGCGGTGCTTCGGTATCGCGCGGCGGCTGAACCGTCGTCGCTCGATCTGCTGCGGCTGCGCCAAGCCATCGAGCTTGCCGACGAGTGTCCGCCGAGCTCGACGTTTCGGGTCGGCGCGGTCGTCGGGTTGCCGGACGGAACGGTGCTCGCCACGGGGCATTCGGGCGAGGGCGACCCGCACAATCACGCGGAAGAATCCGCGTTGGCGAAGCTCGATCCGCGCGACCCGCGGCTCGCCGACGCGACCATGTACAGCTCACTTGAACCGTGCAGCGATCGCGCGTCCCACCCGAAAAGCTGCACGCAGCTGATCCTCGAAACGGCCATTCCGCGGGTGGTGATGGCCTGGCGGGAACCGTCGTTGTTCGTCGAGGCCGAAGGGGTCGAGCGGCTGGTCGCCGCCGGACGGCGGGTGATCGAGGTGCCGGCGCTGGCTTCGGAAGTCCGCCGGGCGAATACGCACCTGCCCGGCGTTCGACCCTGATTCCTCACCCGCGACCGACGGATCGGGCGTTGCGGCGCGGAATCCGCGTCGCAACGCCCGATCGGGAAATCAGCAGCCTCCGTTGTCGGTCCAGACGCCCCACTGGCCGGTCGTGCCGGGTTCCTCGCCCTGGGTCCACCATTTGGCGGTCCATTTGTGGCTGTTGTGCGCGACTACGGTGCCGCCGGTGTAGACCTGCGTTTTCTGCCATTCCGGTGCCGAACAGGTGCCCGGGGGATTGCTGGTCGGGCTGGTCGGGCTCGTCGGCGGAGTGGTCTGCGGCGGGGTCGCGCCGGCGAACCGGGTGGTGAACTTCGTGAAGTCCCAGTCGTTTTGCTGGACATTCGAGCACACGCTGTTGTCGGTCGTCGTCGTGCACTGCCGGTCGCGGTTCACCGCCCAGAAAGTGAACCGGCCGAGGTGGTGGCTCGTCGCGTAGTCGTACACGGTCTGGAAATCGGAAACGTTGAAGTATTCCGAGGAGTCGGATTTCCCGTTCATTCCTGAGAAACCCTCGTGCGAATACGCGGTGTCGCTGTCCCAGCCGAGGTGGCTTTGGAGCAGGCCGTGGAACGCTTCCAGCGCTGACACCTGCGACGCGCCGCCGCCGGTGAAGCCGCCGTCGAACGGCATGATCGAGAAGTCGTTGGGGGAGAAGCCGATCGACTTCGCCTGGTCCAGCAACTGGGTGCCGAACCAGCCGGTGCCGGCCGCGGTTCCCGGCATCGTCACCGACACGAACAGACCGGGGTTGTCCGCCTGCAGTTTCTTCGCGGCACCGAGTTCGTTCGCGATGGCAGCGGTGTCTTCGTACTCGGGTTCTTCGAGGTCGAAGTCGATGGCTTTCAGGTTGTATTTCGCCACGACCTGCTGGTAGGCGGCGGCGGTCGCGTCGACAGTGCCGCAGGTCTGGCCCAGCTTCGTCCCGCCGTAGCCGCCGACCGAAACCGACACGTCGCCGCCGTTGCCTCGAATGCGGTTGATCGCGTCGCCGACGGTCGTGTCCGAGGAAACCGGCGTCGTGCCGTCCCAGGTGGGACTGCATCCCCCGCTCTTGGGCGCGAGGATGAAGGCCAGCTGGAACGCCTTCTGCCCGGTCGCGTTCATGACGGTCACCGGGTCGGGCGGGTTGTTGCTCTGCGGCATGAGGTACGGCGCGGCGGCGTACCAGTTGTTGTCGAGGCCGGTCGACGTCCCGGTCTGCGCATGGGCGGTCGCGGCCACGACGGCAGCTGCCCCGGCCACGGTAGCGGCGGCGACGAGTGTGGCGGCCAGTCTGCTTCGCTGCATCTGTCCTCCGGCGAACATGCGGAAAATTGATGCGGTAAGCATTGGACTAGACCATTATGAAGTCAAGGTGCGGTCGGCTGCTCTTGTCCGGCGGGCGGCGGGTTCGGGGGGAATGCCGGAATTCGGTTCGGCGGATTCACCCTTGCGGCGCAACGGGTCCGCGCGAAGGGACGCGGACCGCGGGGGCGAGTGGTCCGCTGGGGTGAGTGGTCGGCTGGGGAGAGGGGGCGACGGTGACGGTGCGGTTGGATTGGACGGGTGCCACCAGGGGGCGCGGGGCGAGGACTGCGGTGGTCGGGCGGCGGGGGAGGCTCGGACGGCTCGGTGCGTGGTGGCGGGAGCAGTGGCGGTGGCGTGGCTGGGCTGGGCGGGCTTGGCGATAGGGCTCCGGGCTGCGGGAGAGCGCAGGGTAGGTGCTGGTGGGGTGGCGGTAGGGCTCAGGGCCGCAGGGCGCAGGCGGGCGCTTGAGGGCGCGTGTGGTTTGTGTGCGCAGCAGGGGTGACGGCACCGGTCGGTATGAAGGGGCTGGTCAGCGGGGAGGGCTGCCGGATAGCGGAGGTCGGTGGCCCGGTTGGCCTAGTGAGTTCTTCGAGACGGGCAAGCTCCGGCAACTTGGCAGGCGTGACCCGACCAGAAGCGCGTAGGGGTCACGGCAGTCGCTGGCGGCGGGACGGCGGATTGCTGGATAACCAAGTGGGGCCCCGTGGATGGAATCGCCGCGCAAGGGGGCAGTTCGCCAGTGATGACCCCGCCGGTTGCCTCAGCCGGCCAAAACAGAACCAGCGGAGGCAACCGGGCCAGGTCAGTCGTTTTCTAGGTCGCCTTCCAGCGTCAGGTACACCTCGCGCATCTGCGCCAGCAACTCCGGATCCGGTTCCTCCCACAGGCCTCGATCCGCGGCTTCCGTCAAGCGTTCGATGATTCCCCGCAATGCCCACGGGTTCGCGTCCCGCATGAACTGCTGGTTTTCCTCATCCAGCACATACGACTGCGACAACTTCTCGTACATCCAGTCGCCCACCACACCCGCGGTCGCGTCGAAGCCGAAGAGGTAGTCCACGGTTGCGGCGAGTTCGAAAGCGCCCTTGTAGCCGTGGCGGCGCATCGCGGACAGCCATCGTGGGTTGACCACCCGGGCGCGGAAGACGCGGGCTGTTTCTTCACCCAAAGTGCGAGTACGAACGGCATCGGGAGTGGTGGAATCGCCGACGTACGACGCGGGGGCGGAGCCGGTCAGGGCGCGGACGGTGGCGATCATTCCGCCGTGATACTGGAAATAATCGTCCGAATCAGCGATGTCGTGTTCGCGAGTGTCCGTGTTCTTCGCGGCTACCACAATGCGTTTGTACGACGATTCCATGTCCTCGCGCGCGGGACGGCCGTCCAGGTCCCTGCCGTAGGCGAAGCCGCCCCAGACTGCGTAGACCTCTGCCAGATCCTTGTCGTCGCGCCAGTTTCCGGAGTCCATCAACGGGAGGAGACCGGCTCCGTACGCGCCTGGTTTTGAGCCGAAGATTCGGGTGGTGGCTCGGCGGTCGTCACCGTGATCCGCCAGGTCCGCGGCGACATGGGCGCGGACGTAGTTGGAGGATTCCGGTTCGTCCAAGGAGGCGGCTAGGCGGACGGCGTCGTCCAGCATGGTGATGACGTGTGGGAAAGCGTCGCGGAAGAAGCCGCTGATGCGGACTGTCACGTCGATCCTCGGGCGGCCCAGTTCGGACAGCGGGATGGGTTCGATGCCGGTCACGCGGCGGGAGGCTTCGTCCCACACTGGCTGGATTCCCAGCAGGGCAAGGACTTCGGCGGCATCGTCGCCGGAGGTGCGCATGGCGGAGGTGCCCCAGACCGACAGGCCGACGGACCGCGGCCAGTCGCCGGTGTCTTCGCGGTAGCGGCGGAGCAGGGAGTCCGCCAGGGCCTGGCCGGTTTCCCACGCCAGGCGGCTGGGGATCGCCTTCGGGTCCACGGTGTAGAAGTTTCGGCCGGTGGGCAGGACGTTCACCAAGCCGCGCAAGGGAGAACCGCTGGGGCCGGCGGGGATGTAGCCGCCGTCCAGGGCATGCAGGACTGCGTCTACTTCGGACGAGGTTCCGGCCAGGCGGGGGACGATTTCGGTGGCGGCGAAGGTCAGGACGCGGGCGACTTCGGCATCAGAAGTGCCCAGGACTTCGCTCACCACTGAAGAAACTGAAGAAGGGGACCACGCATGGGTCTCCATCAGAGAAACCAGCGTGTGGGCGGTGGTTTCGATCGCGTCCACTTCGGACAGTGGCGCGTCCGAGTTTTCCTTCAGGCCGAGGGCAGAGCGCAGGCCGGGGACGGCTCCTTGCTTGCCGCCCCACATTTGCTGGGCTCGGAGCATTGCCAGGACCAGGTTGACGCGGGCCTCGCCGACCGGGGCCTCGCCCAGGATGTGCAGGCCGTCGCGGATTTGGGCGTCCTTGACCTCGCACAGCCAGCCGTCGATGTGCAGCAGGAAGTCGTCGAATTCCGCGTCGTGCGGGCGTTCGTCGACGCCGAGGTCGTGGTCGAGTTTCGCGGCCTGGATGAGGGTCCAGATCTGGGCGCGGATCGCCGGGAGCTTCGCCGGGTCCATCGCGGCGATGTTGGCGTGCTCGTCCAGCAACTGCTCCAGGCGGGCCAAGTCGCCATACGATTCCGCGCGGGCCATGGGCGGGACCAGGTGGTCCACGATGGTCGCGTGCGCGCGGCGTTTCGCTTGCGCGCCTTCGCCGGGGTCGTTGATCAGGAACGGGTACACCAAAGGCAGATTGCCCAGGACGGCGTCGGGGGCGCAGGCGGCGGAGAGTCCTGCGGTCTTGCCGGGCAGCCATTCCAGCGAACCGTGTTTGCCGAGGTGGACGACGGCGTGTGCGCCGAATTCCTCTTCCAGCCAGCGGTACGCGGCGAGATAGTGGTGGCTCGGCGGCAGGTCCGGGTTGTGGTAGATCGCGACCGGGTTTTCGCCGAACCCGCGCGGCGGCTGGATCATCAGGATGACGTTGCCGGACTGCAGCGACGCCAGGACGATGTCCCCCTCGGGGTTTGCCGACGTGTCGACATACAGCGAACCCGGTGCGGGGCCCCAGTGTTCTTCCATCGCTTCTCGCAACTCGACCGGCAAGGCGGCGAACCACGACCGGTACCGGGCCGCGGGGACGCGGATCGGGTTGCCGGACAGCTGTTCTTCGGTGAGCCATTCGGGATCCTGGCCGCCCGCGGCGATCAGGGCGTGGATCAAGGCGTCGCCGTCCGGCTGGTCGGTGCCGGTCGGGTCGACGCCGGGGAAAGCCTCCGCGCCGAGGTCGTAGCCGCGTTCGCGCATGAGGCGCAGGAGTTTGATCGCCGAAGCCGGGGTGTCGAGGCCGACCGCGTTGCCGACGCGCGAGTGCTTCGTGGGGTACGCCGACAGCATCAAGGCGATCCGGCGAGAAGCAGGCGGAGTGTGCCGGAGCCGGGCGTGCGCGAGGGCGATGCGGGCGACGCGGGAGGCGCGTTCGGTGTCGGCGATGTACCGGGGGAGGCCGTCGTCGTCGAATTCCTTGAAGGAGAACGGGACGGTGATGATCCGGCCGTCGAACTCCGGTACCGCCATCTGGTTGCCGGCGTCGAGCGGGGACAGGCCGTCGTCGCTGGCGGACCAGGTTTCGCGGTCGCTGGTCAGGCACAACGCCTGCAGCACCGGCACGTCCAGCGCGGCCATCTCCGCGACGTCCCATGATTCGTCGTCCCCGCCCGCTCCGGCTTCCGACGGACGGGTGCCGCCCGCCGCCAGCACGGTGACCAGCAGGGCATCGACCTTGCCCAGCTCAGCCATCATCTCCGGCGCGCGCGTGCGCAGGGACGCGGTGTGGATCGGCAACGCCCGGCCGCCCGCGGACTCGACCGCGTCGGCCAGCGCGTGCACGAAACCGGTGTTTCCGGACAGGTGGTGCGCGCGGTAGTAGAGAATCCCGATGACCGGGCCATCACCCTCCGGAGCCGGCCGCGAAAGCACGCCCCACGACGGCAGTTCCGCGGGCGGTTCGAAGCCTTCGCCGGTCAGGAGCAGGGTGTCGGACAGGAACCGGTGCAGCTGCGTGAGGTTCTCCGGACCGCCCTGCGCGAGGTACAGATGCGCTTGCGCGGCGATGCCGGCCGGAGTCGTGGAGAGCTTCATCAGCTCCGCGTCGGGCGTCTGCTCGCCGCCCAGCACGATCACGTGCGCACCGGACGCGCGCAGCGTGTCGAGGCCTTCTTGCCAGGTCCGCGGCGTGCCGAGGATCCGGACGACGACGATCGAGCAGCCCTCGAGCAGCCCGGGCAGATCGCCGAGCGGAAGCCGGGACGGGTTGCCGAGCCGGTAGTCCGCGCCGCTGGCCCGGGCGCTGAGCAGGTCGGTGTCCGAAGTGGACAGCAGCAGGATCACGGCGTTCCTCACTCGGGGTGTCCGCGCCCCGGGTCGACGGTGTCGCCGGCGGGAGTTCCTGGCTGCCGGCGGCCGCGGGGCCGCCGGTCACAGTGGCGGGACCGCCCCGGATTTCCACCGGGTTCCTCCGCGTGCCGACGCGTGTGCGCTCTTACTCTCGCCGGGCGCACCCGCGCCGTCAAGGTGAGCAGACCCTCACGCGGGCTTGCTTTCGTCCCCGATCCGCGGGAAGGGCGCGGTGGAGAAGAGCACCTCCACCGCGACCTCGAAGAACTCCGCGATCCGCAACGCTAGGTAAAGGCTCGGGCTGTACTCGCCGCGCTCCAGGTACCCGATGGTCTGGTAGTGCACGCCGAGCGCGTCCGCGAGCTGCCGCCGCGAGATCCCGCGTTCGGCGCGCAGCACCGCGATGCGGTTGTAGACGTTCTCGCTCACCGCGCCTCACACACGCTGAAGTGCCCTTTCCCGTCGCGCCGCCACCGACGACCCCGATTCGCGCCGGGCCATCCGCTTCAGCAGGATCGGGGCCAGCACCAATCCGATCACGGCCCACGCGAGCAGCACCCCCAGGGTCGCCCACGGCCGCCACGACTGCCCGATTTCGACGACGACCGCCTGGTCGGGCAGCAGCGCCGAGCGCATGCCGAGGCCGAGCCAGTACATCGGGAACACCTGCGCGACGTCCTGCAGCCAGACCGGCAGCGCGGTGATCGGGTAGAAGATCCCGGAGATCGCGCCGAGCCCGAGCATCGGCAGCATGACCAGGGCCATCATCCGCGAATCCTGGATCAGCGAACCGATCGCGGCCCCGATCGGCATGGTCGCGACCAGGCCCGCGGCGAGCACCCACACGAGGTTCAGGATCGAGAAGAACCCGTTCGGGGCCAGCCCGTCGAACAGGAACAGCGACGGCACCAGCATCACGACGATGCTCGCGACCTGCATCATCGAGAACGTCGTGATCTTGCCGATGAGGTAGCCGAACATCCCGTTCGGCGTCGCCTTCGCCCGCAGCAGCGTGCCGTCCTCGCGGTCGACGATCAGCGCACCGGCGACGGCGGACATGCCGTTGAATACCAGGCCCGCGCCGATCACGCTCGGCACCGTCGCGGCGCCCAGCGAGAACGAGGTGCCCGGCAACTGCGCACCGCGCATGAAAAACAGCGTGCCGAAGATCATCGCCAGCCAGACGAGCTGGCCGATCAGGTCGTCCCGATTCGTCCACTGCTGGCGGAATTCGATGAACCCGCGGCGGAGTCCGACCCGCGCCGCGGTCCGCTGTGCCGACGCCGTCATCGCGCACCCGCTTCAGCCAGCCCGGACTCCGCGCGTTGCACGAGCGTCAGGTACGTGTCCTCCAGCGACGCGCGCCGGACCTCCAGGTCGGCGACCGCTTCGCCGTGCTGCTTGAACAACTCGTACACGTACTTCGTCGCCTCCGTGGTCGAGTGCACGAACCGCTGCCCGTCGATCGTCCAGCGCACCTCGGCCTCGCCCGCGATCTGCCTGCTCAGCTGGTCCGGCGAACCGTCGGCGACGATGTGGCCGCCGCTCAGGATCAGGATCCGGTCGGCGAGCTTTTCGGCCTCGTCGAGGTCGTGCGTGGTGAGCAGGATCGTGGTGTCGTCGTCGGCGAGCCGGTGCACGAGCTCGTGGAAATCGCGCCGGGCCTGCGGATCGAACCCGGCTGTCGGCTCGTCGAGGAACAGCAGTTCGGGGCGGCCGACGATGCCGATCGCCACGTCCAGCCTGCGCCGCTGCCCACCGGACAGCATCCGGATCTTCTTGCTCGCGTGCTCGGAAAGCCCGACCGCTTCGATCAGCTCGTCGGTGTCCCACGGGCGGCGGATCCGGTCGGTGGAGTACGGCGAGTAGAACGACCCGAGCAGGTCGAGCAGCTCGCGCACGCGCCATTTGCCGTGGTCGCGCCAGGACTGCAGGACGACCCCCAGTCGCGCCCTCCAGTCCTCGCCGCCGCGCGCCGGGTCGGTGCCCAGCACGGACACCTCGCCGGCGGACCGCATGCGGAACCCCTCGAGGATTTCGATCGTCGTGGTCTTGCCCGCCCCGTTCGGGCCGAGCAGGCACAGCACCTCGCCGCGGTGCGCGGTGAACGAGGTGCCGTGCAGCACGTCGTTCGAGCCGTAGCGCATGCGCAAGCCTTCGACGCGGAGCACGGTGTCCGCTTGATCTCTCATTGGATGACCCCCATCCTGTCTGTGCGATGGAATGTAGCAGATGTACTACATATGATCGCAAGCCTGATAAAACGGCCGCGGGTTACAGTGAGCGCCATGTCCAGCCCTGCCCGCGTGCGCGCCGACGCCTGTCCCGGAGTTTTCGCGACGCACGACGCGGCGGACGGGCCGCTCGCCAGGGTCCGGCTTCCCGGCGGCGTGGTGACCGCGGATCGGTTGCGCGCGTTGGCTTCCTGCGCGGAAGACCTCGGCGACGGCGACGTGCACCTGACCTCGCGGGCGAACGTCCAGTTGCGCGGAGTGCGCCGTCCGGGGTTGGCGGGACGGCTGACCGAAGCCGGATTGCTGCCGTCGCCGAGTCACGAGCGCGTGCGGAATGTGCTGGCCTCGCCGTTGAGCGGCGTGCGCGGCGGGCTCGCGGACGTCCGGGGGCTTTCCGCGAAGCTGGATCGTGAGTTGTGCGCGCGGCCGGGGCTCGCGGAGTTGCCGGGGCGGTTCCTCTTCGGCTTTGACGACGGACGCGGCGACGTCGTGGGCACGGACGTTTGCTGGCGCGCGGTCGGTCCGGTGACCGGTGTGGTGCTGTTGGCGGGCGCTGATTCCGGGTGGTTGGTGGCACGCGACGAGGCGGTGTCCGCGCTGCTCACGGTGGCGGAAACGTTTGCGCGCACGCGAGGTTCGGCGTGGCGGATCGGGGAACTGGCTGATCCTTCGACACTGTTGCCGGGCGGTCTGCGGGAAGCTCCGCGGTTGCTGCCGACCCGGATTGACCCCACCGTCGGCCGGATCCGGCGCGATGACGGCGGCGAGGCAGTCGGGGTCGCGCCGCGGTTCGGCCAGTTGACTGCTGCTCAGTTGCGCACGCTCGCGGACTTCGGCGACGCCGTGGTCACGCCGTGGCGTTCGGTGCTGCTGCCTGGCGGCGCGGACGTCGAGCGCCTGCGCGCGGCGGGGCTGTCGACGGATCCGGCGACGGCGGAGCTTAGCGCCTGCATCGGCGCGCCGGGGTGTGCGAAGTCTCTCGCCGACGTCCGCGCGGACGCGGCGACACTGGTCGCGGACGGGGAGCTGGTGCACGTTTCGGGCTGTGAACGGCGGTGCGGACGACCGTCCGGCACCCACCGCGACGTTGTCGCCGAACCCGGCGGCTACCGTGTCGACGGACGCTGGACCCCGGCGTCCGAGTTGGCGGATGCGTTGGCGAGAAAGGGACCTTCGTGATCGACTACCTGCGGGACGGGGCCGAGATCTACCGGCACTCGTTCGCCACGATCCGCGAAGAGGCGGACCTGGCGATCCTGCCCGACGACGTCGCGGGCGTCGCGGTCCGGATGATCCACTCCTGCGGCATGGTCGACCTGGTCGACGACCTGCGCTACTCGCTCGACGTGGTCGAGGCGGGCCGCGCCGCGCTGGAGGCGGGCGCGCCGATCCTGTGCGACGCGAAGATGATCGCCAGCGGCATCACGCGCAAACGCTTGCCCGCGGCGAACGACGTCGTGTGCACTTTGGACGACCCGAGCGTGCCCGGGCTGGCCGAACGGCTGGGCACTACGCGCTCGGCCGCCGCGCTGGAGCTGTGGCGCGACCGGCTGCCCGGTTCGGTGGTGGCCATCGGCAACGCGCCGACCGCGCTGTTCCGGTTGCTGGAGCTGCTGGACGAGGGCGTCGGCGCACCGGCCGCGATCATCGGTGTGCCGGTGGGGTTTGTCGGCGCGGCGGAGTCCAAAGTGGAATTGGCGAAGCGGGCGCCGGCGCCGTACCTGGTCGTGCACGGCCGTCGCGGCGGCAGCGCGATGGCCGTCGGCGCCGTGAACGCGATTGCGAGCGCGGTCGAATGACGGGGCGGCTGTACGGCGTCGGGCTCGGTCCCGGCGATCCGGAACTGATGACGGTCAAAGCGGCGCGGCTGATCGGCGAGGCGGACGTCATCGCCTACCACAGCGCGCGGCACGGGCGCAGCATCGCGCGGTCGGTGGCTGAGCCGTACCTGCGCGAGGGACAGCTGGAAGAGCGGCTGGTCTACCCGGTCACCACCGAGACCACCGACCATCCCGGCGGGTACGAAGGCGCGATCGCCGATTTCTACGAGCTGAGCGCGAAAAAGCTCGCTGAGCACCTCGACGCCGGGCGTGACGTGGTGCTGCTGTGCGAGGGCGATCCGTTCTTCTACGGCTCCTACATGTACATGCACGAGCGGCTCGTCGGACGGTTCGAGACCGAGGTGGTTCCCGGCGTGACGTCGGTGAGCGCGGCGTCGTCGGTGCTCGGCCGTCCGTTGGTGCAGCGGGACGAAGTGCTCACCGTGCTGCCGGGAACGTTGCCAGCGCCCGAATTGGCGCGGCGATTGGCGGACACCGAGGCAGCGGCAGTGCTGAAATTGGGCCGTACCTTCGGTTCTGTCCGGGAAGCGCTCGCGGAGGCGGGCAAGCTCGACGACGCCTGGTACGTCGAGCGGGCGACTTGGGGACAGCAGCGGGTGGAGCCGTTCGCGGACGTCGATCCGGAGTCGGTGCCGTATTTCTCTTTGGCGTTGCTGCCAAGCCCGGCTTACAAGTCGCGTGTGGACGGTGAACCGGCGGTGCCGGCGGCCTCTTCGGCGCCGGTGGAGGGCGGCGAGGTCGTTGTCGTCGGGCTCGGTCCGGCCGGGCCGGAGTGGCTGACGCCGGAAGCATCGGCGGAACTGGCGGCGGCCGACCACATTGTCGGCTACGGACCGTATGTCGCGCGAGTTCCGCAGCGGGCGGGGCAGCAGCGGCACGCGTCGGGGAACCGCGTCGAGGCGGACCGAGCGGTCGAGGCGTTGCAGTTGGCTGCGACGGGTGCGCGCGTGGCTGTGGTGTCGTCCGGGGATCCGGGTGTGTTCGCGATGGCTTCGGCGGTGCTGGAACAGGTTTCGGCCGGGAACGGCGCCGGTGCGCGGGTGCGGATCGTGCCCGGGGTGACGGCGGCGCAGGCAGCCGCGTCGCGGGTCGGCGCGCCGTTGGGGCACGACTATTGCGTGCTGTCCCTTTCGGACCGGTTGAAGCCGTGGGAGATCATCGAACGGCGGCTGGACGCTGCTGGTGCGGCGGATCTGGTGCTGGCGCTGTACAACCCGGCTTCGCGGACGCGGGTGACGCAGCTGGAGAACGCGCGGGAAGTCCTTTTGCGGCACCGGGATCCGGGGACACCGGTGGTGGTGGCCCGCGATGTCGGCGGCCCGGAGGAGGACGTTCGGGTTATCACGTTGGGCTCGCTGGATCCGGCTGCGGTGGACATGCGGTGCCTGCTGATTGTGGGTTCGTCGCGCACGGTGGTGGAGGAAGGGCCGGACGGGCGGTCGATCGTGTGGACGCCGCGGAGTTATTCCTGACCTTGTCGCAGGAGCTGTTCCGCCTCGGCTAGGTGGTGGGTGGAGATCGAACCGTGCGGCCGGTTCGATCTCCAGCCTGGCCGCCCTAGCGCGTCGGGTCCTTGCCGTTGGGCTGTGAAGGCCCAGGCCCAGGAGACCACCAGCCCCACACCGTCTTCTCCCCGTGGCGCACCGTCGGCGCCACCCCGGTCGTATACGGCTCGATCTGCAGCAGCTGGCCCCACGACTGGTACGGCTGCCCGTTCAGGTAGCTCGGCACCTCCGGCTCGTCCGCGATCTCCTCGAGCCAGCCGTTCGGGCCGCCGTTCGTGCTGGACGCCCATTTCGCCTCGTCGGCGAGCTGGCCGGGTGTGATGCGGTAGTCCGGCATTGCGGAGATGCCGTCGTGCGAGGTGACCGGGTTCGCGCACGGGTACACGAACGACGCGGGCCAGTCGATGTACACCGATTTGCCCGCGAGCTTGTCGGTCAGCGTGGTGAACGTCGGCACGCGCGGCGCGGACGCGGCGATCCAGCCGTCCTCGGTGAGGTCGTTGTCCACCATCACGATCCGCACCGACGTGGTCTCCGGCGGCAGGTCGCGCAGGTTGATCCGGGTGTCGTTCCAGCCGCCGGTGCCCGCGCCGGGCGGGAGCGCGAACTGGCCGCGCAGCACGCGCACGCCTTCGGGAGTGTTGACGCCGTACTCCAGGCTCACCGACGTGGGCCGCCGGGACTGGCTCGCGGTGGCGACCACGATCTGGCCGTTTTCGGTCCGGTCGGTGAGCGCGTACCAGTCGCTGCGCAGCCGTCCGGCGCGGGTCTGGGTGTCGAGGTAGCTGCTCCACATCGGCACCTGGTCCTGCTTGAACCCGTGCGGCGGCTCGGCCAGCGGGTCCTTGTCGTCGACCGGGCTGGTGTGGAAGCCGGTCTGGACGCGGCCGTTGTCCTGGTCCGGGTTCGGCAGCGGGTTCGGCGGGTTCTGCGTCACCGGCTTTTCCGGCACGGTCCGCTGGTCGGGCTGCGGGTGCAGGATGCTCTTCGCCGCGTCGCGCTCGACCATCACGTGGTCGGACAGGTTGCAGCTCTTGCCGAACAGGTGCCCGATGTTGGCCGCGCCGAGGCTGTAGCTGTCGCGCTGGAAGTAGATCGCCGCGCCCATCGTGTAGATCTCGCCCGCGGCGACCAAACCGCACACCACGACCAGCGACAGCGAACCGAGCCGCAGCGACCGGCTCCGGCCCTCCTGCGGCGCCGGTCCCGGCCGGTGTGCGCGGATGTTCTCCACGAACGCGTAGATCCCGGCGACCGCGGCGGCTCCGAGCAGGATCGTCGACAGCGGGATGCCGCCGATCGAGGGTGCGCCGTTCGTCCACGGCACGCCGATCTTCGAGACGAACCAGTACGCGTTCGGCCCGGTCGCGGCGAGCGCGCCGACCACCAGCAATACCGCGAGGAACGCCGCTCGGTTCCGGTTGGAACGCAGCACGGTCGAACTGGTCGCCAGCGCGGTGAGCGCCGCCATCGACGCGCCGACCGCGGCGAACGCGCCGAAGTGGTGCGTCCATTTCGTCGGGGTCAGCGCGAGCAGCAGGAAGAACAACGCGGTGGTGCCGATCAGCCGACGGCTCGGCCCGAGCGCCGCGCCAGGGATCCGGCCGCGGCGCAACAGCACTACCAGGCAGGTGACCGTACAGAGCAGCACGAGCAGCACCGGGAACCGGCGTGGCGCGGAGCCGTCCGGCAGGTTCTCGAACAGCAACTGGTACCGCGCGAGTTCCTGGAACCACGACAGGTTCGGGCCGACCGCGGTGCGGATGCGGGTGGCCTCCTGGACCGTCGCGAACGTCTGGTCGGCGAACATCACCACGAGCACCAGGAAGCCGGACGCGAGGATCGGCGCGAGCATCGGCAGCCAGCCGCTCGCCGAGCGCTGCCGGACCAGCTTGAACAGCGGTTTCCCGGCGACCAGGAACGGAGCGACCGCGATCAGCCCGGTCGGCGTCGCGGCGAGGGTGAACGCGGCCGCGGTCAGGCCGAGGCACAGCGGCAGCAGCCGGCGGGTGACCAGCGCGCGTTCGACCGCGCAGATCGCCAGCAGCGACCCGAGCGCGGCGACTGGTTCCGGCCGGACGCCGTTGTTGTAGGGCATCCACCAGACCAGGAACACGGCCGCGGCGGCCCAGCCGGCCGCGCGGCTGCGGCGGACCTGGGTGCCGAGGCGCGGCATCACCTCGCGGCTGATCAGCAGCCAGCTGATCACGCCGAGCAGGTACGAGGGCAGCCGGATCCACGGCGGCACCGTGCTGACGTGCGTCATCAGCTCGTACAGGTGGTAGAACCAGCCGAACGGGGCCTCCGCGACGCCGAACCAGCGGTGGTAGTTCGTGAGGTAGCCGGTGGCCTCGGTGACCCGGGCCATCGTGAGGATGTAGCCGTCGTCCGAGGTCACCGGCCCGATGAAGACCCACGCGCCGAGCACGCCGAACACCGTCGCGTCGCGGCCGGTGAGCCGCCACCAGCCGACCGGGGCCCAGCGCGGCGCGCGGCGGGCGAAGCCGGAGTCCATCCGCCACACCGCGATCAGGCAGCCGAGGAACGACAGCGCGGCGAGGATGCCGACGACGATCTTCAGCGTGGTCGGCGAGGTCTGGTAGCGGGTGTCCGGGACGACCGACACGTGCAGCCCGGCGATCGGGTCGCGGGCGGAGGTGATCGAGGAGTAGATGCCGAGCACGCGCGGCCGGACGTCGCCGGTGGTGTGGAAGATCGGCGTCTTGCCGACCGAGAGCGTCATCTGGGTCGCGTCGGAGTCGAGCGTGACCGAGCAGCCGGTCTGCGGGAGCGGCTGCTGCGAGATCTGCTGGCCCTGGCTGGACGCGAGCAGCACGCCGTTGTCGACGCGCAGCTGCAGGCCGACGCCGTTGGCCGCGTGCTTGCCGGTGCGCCCGTCCGGGACGGTCGAGAACAGCAGCGCGGGGCCGTTAGTGCGCGCGTCGAGCGAGCGGATCGTGTCGCAGGGCAGCTCGGCCTTCAGGTCCTGTGCCCAGTACCCGGTCAAGGGCGCGTTGACGGAACGCGTGTCGGAGGCGGTGGGCCAGACGACTTCCGCGGTGTCCTGCACGACCGGCAGGAAGGGATAGGCCAGGGCGCACAGCGCCGAAAGCAACCCCAGCACTACGGCAATCGGACGCATTAGAAGGAATCTATTGGGTCACCCGGACGGTGTTACGCGGACCCCTCGTCCCGGGGCGTGAACCGCTCGTGGTGTAACGCGCTGGCCAGCGGAGAGCGGCTGCGCCAGCCGTGCCGCTCCAGGTCGGGAACGTCGGCGAGATTCGTTACCGGTCCTACACAAAGCCAGGCGACCGGGCGGATCCCGTCGGGGATGTCGAGCAGTTTCGCGAGCGCGGGTTCGCGGTAAAAACTCACCCACCCGACGCCGAGGCCCTCCGCGGTAGCGGCCAGCCACAGGTTCTGGATGGCCAGGCACACCGAGTACAGCCCGGCGTCGGCGATCGCGTGCCTGCCGAGCACGGCCGGGGCGCCGCGCTGCTCGTCGTAGGTGACGACGATGCCGAGGCTCGATTCGCGGATGCCCTCGACCTTGATCTTGGCGAACGTCTCGGCGCGCTCGCCGTCCAGGGACGCGGCGAAGACATCGCGTTCCTCGTGCACGTGGCGGGCGAATTCCTCGCGCGTGCCGGGGTCGCGGACCAGCACGAAATCCCACGGCTGGCTCATCCCGACGCTCGGCGCGGCGTGCGCGGCCTCGAGCACCCGGGTGAGGACGGCGTCGTCGATCGGTTCGCCGGTGAACTCGGCGCGGACGTCGCGGCGGCGGTGCAGGATTTCGTAGAACAGTTCATTCATCGGTTGAGCACCCATTCGACAGCGGCGGCTACGTCCGCGGTTTCCGTTGTGGACGGTCGGGGCGGACGGCGCACGACGACCACCGGCAGGCCGAGTTCCCGCGCGGCCGTCAGCTTGGCGGCGGTCATCGCGCCGCCGCTGTCCTTGGTGACCAGGACGTCGATGTCGTGTCCGGTCATCAGCGCGCGTTCGCCGTCGAGGCGGTACGGGCCGCGGTCGAGCACCACTTCGTGCCGGCGCGGCAGCGGCTGGGCAGGCGGGTCGACGCAGCGGATCAGGAACCACAGCGGGTCGAGGTCGGCGAACGCGGCCAAGCCCTGGCGGCCGCTGGTGAGGAACACGCGGGTGCCGAGGCCGGGCAGGAGCGCGGCGGCTTCGTCGAGGTCGGCGGCCCAATGCCAGCGGTCGTCGCCGGTCGGCTGCCAGCCGGGGCGCGCGAGTCGCAGCAGGGGGACCTCCGCTGCGCGGGCGGCGTGGAAAGCGTTGGCACCGATGCGTTCCGCGAACGGATGCGTGGCGTCGACCACTGCCTGCACACCGTTTTCGCGCAGCCAGGTCGTGAGACCTTCGACGCCGCCGAATCCGCCGACCCGCACTTCACCGACGGGCAGGCGGGGTCGCGTGACGCGTCCGGCCAGCGAAGAGACCACCTTGACGGCGCGTTCGTGCAGCTGGGCGGCGAGGTCGCGGGCTTCCGCGGTGCCGCCCAGGATCAGGACTGTCATCGCCCGTACCCGACGGCCGTGCGCCACCGGTCGAGGGTGCGCATGTTGGCGAGCGTCTCCGCCCAGGTCAGCTCCGGGCCTTGCCGGTCCGCGACGTGCGCGGCGACGTAATCCGCTTCCCGCGCGTAAACCCCTTGGGTGGCTTCGATTTCGATGACCTCCGGCTCGCCGTCCGACGGAGTCAGCACGATTGTCGAGACGCCCGGCTTGCGCAATTCGTGGATCCACGCGGGCTTCGGCACGTACAGCTGGCCGGTGGTGCCGTAGATCCGGATGTGGTCGTCCTGCGTGAGCAGGTAGCCGCAGGACAGCTGGGCGATGATGTCGCCGGGCAGCCGCAGCAGGCCCATCGCGAACTCGTCGACGCCGCTTTCGGTGAGCCGCGCCATGCCGGTGACGCGCGTCGGCTCCACAGCCGGAATTCCGGTCGCGGCCTGCGAAACCAGCCGGGCCAGCGAGGTGCAGTAGCAGCCGACGTCGAGGATTCCGCCGCCGCCGAGCGCGGGGTCGCCGAGGCGGGCCGCGTCGTTCGCGTCGGAGTCGAAGCTGAACGTGACGTCCACCGCGCGGACTTCGCCGATCGCGCCGCATTCGATCAGCTCGACCAGCCGTCGCGTCTGCGGGTGCAGCCGGTACATGAACGCTTCCATGAGGAAAACGTCGTTTCGCCGGGCGGCATCGATGACTTTCTCCGCGTCGGCCGCGGTGAGCGTGAGCGGTTTCTCGCACAGCACGTGCTTGCCCGCTTCGACGGCTCGGATCGCCCATTCCTCGTGCTGCGCGTGCGGAGTCGCGACGTAGACCGCGTCGACATCCGGGTCGGCGAGGAGTTCTTCGTAGCTGCCATACGCCTTCGGGATTTCGTACCTGGTCGCGAACTCCCGCGCCCGCTCGGCCGTGCGCGAGGCGACCGCGGCGAGGACACCGTGGCGGCTTTGCTCGACGCCCGCGGCGAATTCGGCGGCGATGGTCCCGGTGGCCAGCAGGCCCCAGCGCAGTTCGGTCACAACGACTCCGGTTGGCTCGCCCGATCGCGGGTGCTCGAATACAGGAAACTGTCCGGGAATCCGCCGGCGGCGAGGACCCGGCCGACGAAAATCGTGGCCGCGCGGGTCATTCCGGCGGCGCGCGCTTGGCCGGCGATGTCCGCGAGAGTGCCGCGGACCACGGTTTCGCCGGGCTGGCTGGCCAAGGCGACGACGGCGGCGGGACAGTCCTCGCCGTAGTGGCCGGCGAGTTCTTCGGTGACGCGCTCGATGTGGTTGATCGCCAGGTGCAGCGCGAGTGTCGTGCCGGTGCGGGCGAAATTCTCCAGCGTTTCGGTGTCCGGCATCGCGGTGGACCTCGCCTGCGCGCGCGTGATCACGAGGCTCTGCCCGATTCCCGGGACCGTCAGTTCGCGGCCCAGCACAGCGGCGGACGCGGCGAAGGCCGGAACCCCGGGCACCATCTCGGACGGCACACCTTCCGGTTCCAGCCGCCGGACCTGCTCGGCGACCGCGCTGTACAGCGAGGGATCTCCGGAACACAGCCTTGCGACATCGTGGCCGGCTCGATGCGCGTCGATCAGCTTCGCGGTGATCTCATCGAGGCTGAGGTTCGCGGTGTCGATGCGTTCGGCGTCCGGCGCGCAGTAGGCGAGCAGGTCGGTCGGCGTCATGCTGCCCGGGTACAGGCACACCTGGCAGCGCGCGAGCAGGTCGCGGCCGCGCACGGTGATCAGGTCGGCCGCGCCCGGTCCGGCGCCGATGAAGTAAACGGTCATTTCCAGCTCCACTGCGTGACTGCCCGGGACGGCGTCCATCCGGTGAACCCGCCGAGCGGTTTCGCGTGCTCCACGGAGATCCGTTGCAGTTCCCCGCCGTGCCGGGCGTAGGCGGCGGCCAGGATCTGCTCGGCTTCGAGGGTGACACCGTGCGCGACGATCCGGGCGTCGGTTTCGACACACCGGTCGAGCACGCCGGGGACGGTCAGGCCGCCGCCGATGAAGATCGCGTCCGGACGGGGGAGTTCGGTCAGCGCCTCGGGCGCCGGACCGGTGACCACCTGTAATTCCGGTACGCCAAGGGTATTGGCGTTGCGCTGGATGCGTTCGGCGCGTGCCGGGTCGCGTTCGATCGCGACGGCGCGGTTCAGCGGGTGCGCGCGGGACCACTCGATGCCGACGCTGCCCGCGCCTGCTCCGACGTCCCAGAGGAGTTCACCCGGGTTTGGCGCGAGGCGGGCGAGGGCGGACGCGCGGAGGTCGCGTTTGGTGAGCTGGCCGTCGTGCTCGAAGGCGTTGTCGGGGAGACCGATGAGCGGGAGGCCAGGGCCGTTGCAGAGCACGGCGAAGACGGTGAGCGGACCCGGGTCGTGGGCCCAGCCGTCGGAGATCCGTTCGTCGTCCGCGCCGAGGTTTTCCAAGGCGGTAAGGGCGGAATCGCCGTACCCGCGGGCTTTGAGCAACTCGCGCAGTTCTGCCGCGGAGCCGCCCAGGACCAGCAGTTTCCGGTTGGGCGCCAGCGCTCGCGCGACGCGGTGGACGGCGCGGCCGACGACTGTCACGACTTCGGTTTCCTCGAACGACCAGCCGAGCCGTGCGCGGGCCAGTGTCGCCGAGGAGACCGCTGGATGGACGTCGAGCGCGTAGCCGCGATCACGGAGGGTGGTGGCGATGCCGGACAGGTACGGGTCGCCGCTCGCCAGGACGCAGACGCGGCCGGTCTGCTCAGCCAGGATCTCGTCGAGCGCGGGCAGCAGCGGGCTGGGCCAAGTTCGCGTGCGGAGGTCTTCCGGCAAGGACTTCAGCTGCCGTTCCGCGCCGAGCACGACGTCCGCCCGCCGCACGGCGTCGCGGGCCGCGGGGGTGAGCCCGGCCCACCCGTCGGCCCCGATCCCGACCACCGTCAGGCGTGATTCTTCGCGCACGATTTCCCACCCTAAGCGAGAGCTTGCCTGTGCGATGATCGGCCGGACGCCGACCCACGAGGGAGTGCTCTTGAAGCCCTATCCGTTCACCGCTGTCGTCGGGATGCCGGACCTGCGTCTGGCGCTCGTCCTGTCCTCGATCTCGCCCGCGGTCGGCGGGGTCTTGGTGCGGGGCGAGAAGGGCACCGCGAAGTCGACCATGGTGCGCGCGCTCGCCGGCCTGCTGCCGAGCGTCGACGTGGTGGACCGCTGCCGGTTCTCCTGCGACCCGGTCAGCCCGGACCCGGGGTGCCCGGACGGCCCGCACGCGGCGGGCGTTGCCGCGCACCGGCGGCCGGCGCGGCTGGTGGAACTGCCGGTCGGCGCGGCCGAGGACCGGGTCGTCGGCTCGCTGAACCTGGAGAAGGCGCTGGCCGAGGGCGTCACCGACTACCAGCCCGGCCTGCTGGCCGCCGCGCATCGCGGGCTGCTGTACGTCGACGAGGTCAACCTGCTGCACGACCACCTGGTGGACACCCTGCTCGACGCGGCGGCGATGGGCCGGGCGACAGTCGAGCGCGAGGGCGTTTCCGTCTCGCACGCGGCGCGGTTCGTGCTGATCGGGACGATGAACCCGGAGGAAGGCGAGCTGCGGCCGCAGCTGCTCGACCGGTTCGGGCTGACTGTGGAGGTCGCGTCGAGCCGGGATCCGGAGCAGCGCGTCGAGGTCGTCCGGCGACGCCTTGCCTACGAAGCGGATCCGGACGGTTTCGCGGACGGCTATGCCTCGACGGATGCGGCGCTGGCGGCGGAGATCGAGGCGGCACAACGGCTTTTGCCGTCGGTGAAGCTGCCGGACGAGGCGCTGCGGCAGATCGCCGAGGTGTGCGCGTCGTTCGAGGTCGACGGCATGCGCGCGGACATCGTGACAGCGCGGACGGCGGTCGCGCACGCGGCTTGGGCTGGACGCGACGAGGTCACTACGGAGGACATCCGGGTGGCGGCGCGGCTCGCGTTGCCGCACCGGCGGCGGCGGAATCCGTTTGACGCACCGGGGATTTCCGAGGAACAGCTGGAACAGGCGTTGGAGGATTCGCAGCCGCCGCCGGAGGGGCCGGACGACGACGGTCCGTCTGGTGGCGGGCCTGGTCCGGACGACAGTGGGCCGATTCCCGACGACAGCGGCCCTTCCGAGGGCGCTCCTTCGTCTCCTCCCGGCGAAGCGCCTTCGGGCAATGGATCCTCGCCGCAGAAGACTGTCGGAGCCGGGGATACGTTTCGGGCGCGGGTGTTCCGGGTGAAGGGCACCGGCGAAGGCGAGCGCGGTCGCCGGTCGCGCGCCATCACCGACACCGGGCGGACGATCGGTGTGCAGCCGCCGAGTGTGCGGGACGGACGGCCGCACCTGGTCGCGACGATCCGGGCCGCCGCCCCGCATCAGCAGGCGCGGGGCCGGTCCGGGACGGGTCTCGAAGTGCGGTCGGCGGACTTGCGGTTCGCGCTGCGCGAGGGCCGCGAAGGCAATCTGGTGCTGTTCTGTGTGGACGCGTCGGGCTCGATGGGTGCGCGGGCACGGATGCGGGAAGTGAAGACCGCGGTGCTTTCCTTGCTGTTGGACGCTTACCAACGGCGGGACAAGGTCGGTCTGGTCACGTTCCGTGGCGCGGACGCCGAGCTGGCGCTTCCGCCGACGATCAGCGTCGAAGCCGCCGCCGCCCGGCTGGACGGTTTGCCGACCGGCGGACGCACGCCGCTCGCCGAGGGGTTGCTGGAGGCCGCGCGGGTGCTGCGGGTCGAGGCGATTCGGGATCCGCGGCGTCGGCCGCTGCTGGTGCTCGTCACCGACGGCCGCGCCACGAGCGGCTCCGACGCGGTGGCCCGCGCCAAGGCCGCCGCGGGGTTGCTCACCGACGTGACGACGATCGTGATGGACTGCGAGACCGGCCGGATGCGGCTCGGTCTCGCCGCGGAATTGGCTGGGCACTTGGGTGCCGAGCACGTGCCACTGTCCGATGTGGCCGCTGAATCGCTGGCCTCGGCAGTGCGCGAACGGACGGGGAGGGCTGCCTGATGCCACAGGGAAAACCGGCTGTCGTGCCGAAGGACGGGCTCACCACGCGGCAGCGGCGCAATCGTCCGCTGCTCGCCGTGCACACCGGCGAGATGAAGGGGAAATCCACCGCCGCGTTCGGAATGGCGTTGCGCGCGTGGAACCAGGGCTGGTCGATCGGCGTGTTCCAGTTCGTGAAGTCGGCGAAATGGCGCGTCGGCGAGGAAGCCGCGTTCAAGGCGCTCGGCAAGCTGCACGACGACACCGGGCAGGGCGGTCCGGTCGAGTGGCACAAAATGGGCGAGGGCTGGAGCTGGTCGCGCAAGCAGGGGTCCGAAGAGGACCATGCCGCCAACGCCCGGGAAGGCTGGGCGGAAATCAAACGCCGGCTCGCCGCTGAAACGCACGATTTCTATGTCCTGGACGAATTCAGCTACCTGCTCAAATGGGGCTGGCTCGAGGTCGACGACGTAGTGTCCGCTTTGGCCTCCCGGCCCGGGCATCAGCACGTCGTGATCACCGGCCGGTACGCGCCGCCGGAACTGATCGAAGCCGCCGATCTGGTCACCGAAATGACGAAGGTGAAGCACCCGATGGACGCCGGGCAGAAGGGCCAGCGGGGGATCGAGTGGTAGCACGGCTCGTCATCGCCGCGCCCGGTTCCGGGCACGGCAAAACCACCATCGCAGCCGGGCTCATGGCCGCGTTGCGCAGCGCCGGGCACACCGTGTCCGGGCACAAGGTCGGCCCGGACTTCATCGACCCCAGCTACCACTCGCTCGCCACCGGCCGTCCCGCGCGGAACCTCGACCCGTTCCTGCAGGGCGAAGAAACCCTGGTTCCGTTGCTGCGACACGGTTCCGCGGGCGCGGACATCGCCGTCATCGAAGGCGTGATGGGCCTTTTCGACGGCGCTTTGGGCACCGAAGGCTACGCGTCGACTGCCCATGTCGCGCGGCTGATCGACGCGCCGGTCGTGCTGGTCGTCGATGCTTCCGCGGCCTCGCGCAGCGTCGCGGCGACCGTGCTGGGGTTCGCGCAATACGATACGCGCGTCCGGCTCGCCGGGGTGATCCTGAACAAATTGGGCTCGCAACGGCACGAGGACGAGATCGTCACCGCACTGGAGGCTACCGGCGTTCCGTTGCTGGGTGCCTTGCGGCGCAACGAAAACGTGCACGCGCCGAGTAGGCACCTCGGTCTGGTTCCGGCTGCCGAACGGGCCGCGGAGTCTCAGCGGATGCTGCCGGAATTGGCGGCCTGGGTGGCTGCCGGGGTCGACCTCGAAGCCGTCGTGCGGGTAGCGCGGAGTGCTCCCGCGCTGACTGGTCCTTTGTGGAATCCGGGTCCCGTCTTCGACGGTCCTCGTGCGACCCTCGCCGCTGCGGGCGGCCCGGCCTTCACCTTCCGCTACGCCGAGAACCTCGAACTGCTGGCCGCTCGCGGGATCGACGTCGTAGACCTCAACCCGTTGCGGGACAAGGTTCTGCCGCCTGGCTGTGCTGGCCTGTACTTCGGCGGCGGTTTCCCGGAGGTGCACGCCGCCGAGCTTTCGTCCAATGTGGAACTCCTCACGGCCGTCGGCGCGGCTATCGACGCGGGCATGCCGGTCAGCGCGGAATGCGCGGGTTTGCTGTACCTGTGCCGTTCGCTGGACGGCCTGCCGATGGTCGGTGCCGTCGCCGCCGACGCGACCATGACCTCGCGCGGGAAACTAGGCTACCGTCGCGCGGTCTCGGTAGCGGACAATGTGCTGGCCGCAGCCGGACAGCGCGTCACCGGCCACGAATTCCACCGCACCGAAATCACTCCCGCACACGGGGAAACCGCCGCGTGGGGCTGGGATCGCAACCTGGACGGATTCGCGTCGGATTCACTGCACGCGTCTTACTTGCACGTCCACTGGGCCGGGCATCCCGAGCTGGCGGACCGTTTCGCGTCCCGGGTGCGTGCGCATTCCCTGGCAGCAGTCAATGGCTGATTACGACCTCCACCACCATGGCGACCGAGAAGTCGGCGACGGCCTCGTCGACCTCGCCGTAAACGTCCGGCTCCCGGCCCCGCCCGCGTGGCTCCGCGCGGAACTAGCTGCTGCCCTGGACGATCTGGCCGCCTACCCAGATCCCACCCGCGCCGCGGAGGCCGTTGCCGCCCGGCACGGCCGGGATTTCTCTGACGTCCTGGTAACCGCCGGGGCCGCGGAAGCGTTCACGCTGCTGGCTTCGCTTCCGGCCGTGCACCCCGTGGTGATCCACCCGCAATTCACCGAACCAGAAGCCGCTTTGCGTGCGGCCGGACACTCGGTCGACCGGGTAATTCTGTCCGAGGCGGACGGTTACCGGCTAGCTCCGTCGCTGGTCCCCGCCTCCGCCGATCTCGTCTTCCTCGGCAACCCGACCAACCCGACCTCAGTCCTGCATCCAGCCGATTCCGTGCGCGCTCTGGCCCGTCCCGGCCGTACGCTCGTGGTAGACGAAGCCTTCCTCGACGCCGTCCCCGGAGAAGTCGAAAGCCTTGCCGGAGAACGGATCCCCGGAGTCGTGGTAGTGCGAAGCCTCACCAAGACGTGGGGCTTGGCGGGGTTGCGAGCCGGATACGTCCTCGGCGAACCATCGCTGATCGCGCGGCTGCGCTCGGTGCAGCCACCCTGGTCAGTGTCCACTTTGGCCGCCGTCGCGACGGTTGCCTGCTGTCGTCCCGCCGCTCTGGAAGAAGCCGAAAAGCTGGCCGCTGCAGCGGAAGCCGACCGCGACTACCTGGAATCCGGCCTGTCCGCATTGGGAATTCCCGTCCTCGGCATCCCGCGCGGCCCGTTCGTGCTGATCCGAGTCCCCGGCGGCACGGACGTCCGATTGCGGCTGCGCGAAGCAGGTTACGCTGTCCGCCGCGGTGACACCTTCCCCGGGCTAGGCACAGATCACCTGCGTATCGCAGTCCGCGACCGCGCTACAACGGACGCTTTCCTTGCCGCGTTGGGCTAACGGTTTTGTAGCGCAGTGAATTCCTCAAGCCAGGCGTAATTCGGCGCGATCGTCCCGTCGGGATTCTTCTGAACGGTCGCCCGGGCGAACACGCTGTTCAACAACCACGGCGGAGTGTCCGGACCGAAGTCCGCTCCCTTGAGCGCGGCAATGCCCTGGTCGATCCCGTAGGTGGCGACGGCGAGCTTTCCGGTAGCGCGGAACTTCGCCATCTGCTCGGTCAGGAAGTTCTTGTTGTTCTCGAACCACGGACTGGTGCGAAGGAAATCATCCCAGCGCGGCTTGGGAAACGGCTGATGCAGCGCATTGCGAATGACCTGCCAGACCTTGGTGTCCTTCGGCACGTGATACTTGTCCGCATACTCCGTTGACACCCTGTCGCCGAGATGCTTCTTCCACAGCTGGACCAGTGAAAACTCGGTGACGAGAAACTTCTTGCCGCCGAGCTTGGGCAGCACGTAATCCAGAAACGCCTGAACCTGCTCCGGCGCGCCGACGTGCGGGTGGATATCGGTGCCTTCGATCTCAGGAGTCTTGCGGGCGTACTTCATCCAGCGTTCGGTTCCCGCGCCAGTCCACTGAGGATCTTCGAGATTGTTGAGCGCGCCCATGTACAGGACGGTCTTTCCCTTGCGCTGCTTGATCACCTGGGCGGCGATGGTCTCGTAGAATTCGTTGAGTGCGCCGTTGTTCCAGTCGGACCGCGGGCACTCGATGAACGGCTCGTTGCCGATCACGAGGATGTCGACCTTGTCCATGACCGCGAGCAACACTTTGTCGAGCCGCGCGAGATCCGCCTGCATCTCCGGCGTTCCGGGGCGCGGAATCTGCTTGTGGGACTCGGGAAAGTAGGGAAACTTGAGGGAGAGCACGGTGCCGTATTCGCGGTCGGCTGCTTGGAGGAGAGTCTTGATCGTCGGATTCTCGGCGGCGCTGTGTTTGTCGAGGTCGGGCATCGCGGTGAACCCGCGCACCCACTTCGCGCCGGACCGCTGAAGCTCGTCCCAGCCCATGGTGTCCGGGTCAGCGTTGAAGTTGGCCCCGAGCGCTCCGTCCGGCTTGGGCACCGCAGTGTTTGGGGCTGGGCTGTCCGGAGTTGCGCTGCAGGCGGCGGTGCCGAGAACCGAAAGACCGGCCGCCAGATGAAAAAGCCGGCGCCGGTTGAGATGCGCAGGTGCCACGAGGTCCTCTCGGTCAGTCGTCGCGGACTGTTCCTTGGTAGCACGGGCCGGGCTTTTGCCGCAGCGTGGGGACGGCCCGGCCAGACGTACCAGACAAATCGGTTGCCGCGCGTGCTGTGCCGAGAGGATAATGTTGGGGGGATCTGAGGGGAGGAAGTGCTGGTGAAGTTCGCGTATTCCCGTTTCGACACTTCCGATCTGCATTACCGGGGCAAGGGCGACGTCTTCGTCAACGTGGAAGCCGACCTGGAGGTCGTGGACGGCGAAATCGTTCCCTGCAGCTGGAAGTCGTTTCCGGTCGCGGAGCTTGCCGTGGCACTGCGGGAGTGGAAGGCCCGCTCGGAGACGGACCGTCCTGACTTCGAGTTCCTGTCCCTTTCGCTGGAAGGACGATGGTCGCTGCGGATCTGCCGCGCGCCCGGCGGCTGGCAAGCGATCGACGACGCGGTCCAGGTCGTGCGCGGTGCCGTGCGCCCGGCTGCGGAGATCGACACGGCAATCGACGATTTCGCACGAAAGGTGCGGGCGGAATCCGTGCGTACGGAGGGTTCGTGGATCGAGGAGTTCTTCGTATGACGCGTCCGCTGAACGCGATGAGCGCGCGGTACTGCGCCGAGTCCTGACGGGCCATCCGGTGCTGCTCGCGCAAGCGGAACTGGTCGCCGGGTTCGGTGAGCGTCGATCTCACGGTGCCCGACGCGATCCCGTACGGCTACCTGAGCGGCGTGTTCCCCCGGAGGGCCTTGGTGGAGGGCGTCGGAGAGATTCTCGTGTGGGTGACCCAGGGCGTACTGTCCGGTTTGGAATACGCCCGGTACCTCGATGAGCCGCCGACCGCACTGCCGGACGCGGCGGAGATTTCCTTTCCGGAGTAACGGCGGGCTGGCGCTTGGTCAGGCGGCAGCCAGCAACGCCGCGGCCACCGCCACCTCGACGCACCCGCCGAGGACGTCGCCGGTCACTCCGCCGATGCGCTGGACACACCGGGCCAGCAACACCGCCGCTGCGGCGTAACCGAGCGCTACCGCGAGAACCCCTCGCCACCACGGCAACCCCGGCGTCAGCGCGGCACACCCCGCCGCGAGCACGAACACCACCGCGGTCACGAGGATCGGCACCGATCCGGCGACCGTCGCGCCCAGTCCCTCCGGGCGGGCTGAGGGGACCCCTCGCGCGCAGCACAGCGAGAGCACGCACCGTCCACACAGGACGGACAGCACCGCGGCGGCGATCCCGTGTCCGTGCGCGATCGCGCCGGTCAGTGCGCCGGTTTGGACGAGCAGGACGAAGAGCAGCGTCGCGACACCCGTAGGTCCCGAGTCGCCGCGGCGCATGACGTCGAGGGCTTTCGCGCGGTCGTAGGAGGCACCGAGCCCGTCGGCGGTGTCGGCTAGGCCGTCGAGATGCAACCCGCGACTGCCCAGCGCGACCGCCCCGAGCGCCAGCGCGGCGACGGCCAGCGCGGGGAGCCCGAGCGCGACTCCGCCGGCCACGATGAGCCCCGCCACCGCCGCGAGCGGGATCGAGGCAAGCGGGCCGAGCGTCATCGCCACCCCCGCCACCCGCCGATCGATCCTGCGCGGTGCGGGGACCGGGACGGTGGTCAGGGTGCCGACGGCCAGGCGGATTCCGTCACTCAGCGGCAGGGTCACAGCTCGCGCCCCAATGCCACATTGGGTGCGTGGGATGCACCGAATGCCGCGTTGGGTGCGTGGGATGCACCGAATGCCACATTGGGTGCGCCCGACGCACCGAATGCCACATTGGGTGCGCCCGACGCACCGAATGCCACATTGGGTGCGCCCGACGCACCGAACGCCGCGTTGGTTGTGCGGGATGGATCGAATGCCGCGTTGGTTGTGCGGGATGGATCGAATGCCGCGTTGGGTGCGTGAGACGCACCCAACGTCACATTGGGGCGGTCCCCGGCGAAGCGAACTTCGAGTCGATCCGCCACCCGAACTCGGAACCAGCCCCCGCGTCGAACCGCAGGCCAGCGCCATGAGCCCGAGCCCGAGCCCGAGCCCGAGCCCGAGCCCGACCCCGACCCCGACCCGAGCAAGCCTCGCCCTCCGACCAAACCCCGCCCCCCGAGCAAACCCGTCACCCGAGGTCCGCCAAAAGGCCCATCTCCGCGATCACCGCACGTGCCGCCCGCAGTGTCGGCACGGCCTGCACCGCTCCGCTGCCTTCCCCGAGTCGCAGGCCCAGATCCAGGATCGGCGTCAACCCCAGCGCCTTCAAAGCAAACGCTTGCGCGGGCTCCGTCGACCGATGCCCGGCCAGCCACCACTGCTCCGCGCCCGGCGCGATGTCCCGGGCCGCCAAAGCCGCCGTCGCGGAGAAGATTCCGTCCAGCACCACCGGGATTCCCCGGACCGCGGCCTCTACCAGGAACCCGGCCGTCGCGGCGAGGCAGGCGCTGCCCAGGGCGGTCAGGCGGTCGAACGGGTCGGTCACCGCTCGGCGGGAAAGAGCGGCGGCGACGACGGAGGTCTTGCGCTCCAACGCCTCCCCGGACACGCCAGTCCCGGTGCCGACCACTTCGGCAGCGGGCAGGCCGAGGGCCGAAGCCACCACCGCGGCACAAACCGTCGTGTTGCCGATGCCCATGTCGCCAGGAATGAGAACGTCCGCAGTGGACTCCGAAGCCGCGATGGCCCGGCCCGCCTCAAAAGCCGCAAGAGCCTCACCGGGAGCCAAAGCGTCCTCGACATCGATCGCACCCGAACCGCGGCGGATCTTGTGGGCGGTGACTTCGTCGGGAACGTCCGCGGCATCCCAGTCCACCGCGATGTCGGCTACCCGCACAGAAGCCCCGACTTGCGCCGCGAGCACCGTCACCCCGCTGCGCCCGGCGAGGAACACGCGCACCATCGCCGCCGTCACCTCGCGTGGGTAGGCCGACTGCGCCGACACCCCGTGGTCGCCGGCGAAGACGACCACGCGGACGTCGTCCAGCGGGCGCGGCGGGACCACGCCGTGCGCGGCGCTCAGCCAGGCCGCGAGTTCTTCCAGCCTGCCGAGCGAGCCGACCGGTTTGACCAGGCCGTCCAGCCGCTCCAGGGCGGTGGCGCGGGCGGCGGCGTCCGGGACGGGAATGGCGAAACGCGGCACGGCTAGCTCCTCACGGAAGGTCGAGCGCCCGCCCGGCGACGATGAGCGAAACGCGGTCGCTGTCGGCGGACACCCGGTTGTTGAGTGCGCCCAGCACATCACGGAACAGCCGCCCGGACACCGCCTGGGGCACCACACCGCTGCCGACCTCGTTGCTGACCGCGACGATCGGCACCCGCGCCTGGCTCCACGCGGCGAGGAAATCCTCGAGCCGGTCGTCCAGTCTGCGCTCCCAGCCCGATTTGCCCGTCCACGCGCCGACCTCGTCGAGGACCCGCGACAGCCAGGTGCCGAGACAGTCGATCAGCAACGGGCTGGTCGCGTTGCGCAGCACGGTCGCCAGATCGGTGGTCTCGATCGTCGTCCAGTGGCGCGGGCGGCGGGCCCGGTGCGCCTCGACGCGGGCGGCCCATTCCGGGTCCTCCGCCGACGGGGGCAGCCCGGGAGCGACGTACACGAGGTGAGGGTGGTGCGCGACGAGCCGCTCCGCGTGCCTCGACTTGCCCGAGCGAACCCCGCCGAGAACGAGCACCTTGCCGTCGTCGCGTCCGTACCGGCGGAGGGCCTGCGCCAGGGTTTCGAGAGACCCGGCGAGCCGGTGCGTCAGCTTGGTCATACCCGGCATTCTCTCCCTAGCGCTACGGTTCGCCACGTGCCACTCCGACAAGCCGCCGCCGCGGCCGGGATCGTTGCCGGATACGCCGCCGACGCGTGGTTCGGCGACCCGCGCCGGGGCCATCCGGTCGCGGCCTTCGGCACCGCCGCTGGCCAGCTGGAACGCTGGTGGTGGGCCGATTCCAAGCCGCGCGGGGCGGCCTACGCGGCGGTCTGCGCGGGGTCGGTCGCCGGCTTGGGATTTCTTGCCGAGCGAGCCGTGCGGGACCGGCCGGGCGCCCGATTTGTCCTGACTGCCGCCGCGACCTGGGTCGTCCTCGGCGGCCGCGGGCTCGCCGCGGAGGGGCACGAAATGGCGCGATTACTCGAATCGGGTGAATTGCCCGCCGCCCGGCAGCGGCTCAGCCATCTCTGCGCGCGCGACGCCACCGGTCTCGACGCCGCCGAGCTGACCCGTGCGGCCACCGAATCGATCGCCGAGAACACGTCCGACGCGGTCGTCGCGCCGCTGCTGTGGGGCGCGGTTGCGGGCGTGCCCGGCTTGCTCGGGTACCGCGCGGTGAACACGCTCGACGCGATGGTCGGCTACCGATCGCCGCGGCACCGCAACTTCGGCTGGTTCGCCGCGCGCGTCGACGACTGGGTCAACCTGGTGCCGGCGCGCGTCGGTGCGGTGCTGACGGCGGTGACCGCGCCGTTGGCCGGCGGGCACGCGCGGTCGGCTTGGCGTGCCTGGCGACGGGACGGGAGCGCGCATCCGAGCCCGAACGCGGGGCAGGTCGAGGCGGCGTTCGCCGGGGCGCTGGACATCCGGCTGGGCGGCACGAATACGTATCACGGCGAGGTCGAGCGCCGGGGCACGCTGGGTGACGGGCGGCCGCCCGGGGCGCGCGATCTGCGCCGGGCGGTGCGGTTGTCGCGGTTGGTGGGGGCGGCGGCGGTGGCTGTCTCGGCCGGGATCGCGATGAGCGGGCTGCGGAGCGCAAGGATTACGGTGGCGAGATGAGCGGGCTGCTGATCGCCGGGACCACCTCCGACGCCGGGAAAAGCCTGGTCACCGCTGGACTCTGCCGGTGGTTCGCGCGGCGCGGGGTGCGGGTCGCGCCGTTCAAGGCGCAGAACATGTCGAACAACTCCATGGTCTGCGCGGACGGCGCGGAGATCGGCCGCGCGCAATGGCTGCAGGCGCGGGCCGCGCGGGTGGAGCCGGAAGCCGCGATGAATCCCGTGCTGCTCAAGCCGGGCAGCGACCGGCGCAGTCACGTCATCGCGCTCGGCAAGCCGTACGGCACGCTCGAAGCCGGGGAGTACGCGACCGGACGCGCCGGGCTCGCGGAGATCGCCTTCGACGCGTTCGCCCAGTTGCGGCAACGGTTCGACCTCGTCGTCTGCGAGGGAGCGGGCAGTCCGGCGGAGATCAATCTGCGTTCCGGCGACTACGTCAACATGGGCCTCGCGCGGCGGTTTTCCCTGCCGGTGCTGGTGGTCGGCGACATCGATCGCGGCGGGGTGCTGGCCGCGATGTACGGGACGCTCGCGTTGCTGTCGGCCGAGGACCAGGCGTTGGTGGCGGGCTGGCTGGTCAACAAATTCCGCGGTGACGTCGGGTTGCTGCAACCGGGGTTGAACAGCCTGGAGAAGGTCACCGGACGGCCGGTGCTGGGCGTGCTGCCGTGGCTGGACCGCGTGTGGATCGACTCCGAGGACGCCCTCGCCGCGGCCGGATGGCGGCACGAAGCCGCGCAACGCGGTTTGCGGGTGGCAGTGGTCCGGTTCCCTCGGGCGTCCAATGCCACCGATGTGGACGCGCTCGCCGCCGAGCCGGGCGTGACGGTGAGTTTGACCGCTGATCCGGACACCGTTGCCGCGGCGGACCTGGTCGTGTTGCCGGGTTCCCGGGCCACTGTGGACGATCTGAACTGGTTGCGTGCGCGAGGTTTAGCGGAGGCGGTGACTGCCAGGGCTAAGGCGGGGCTTCCGGTGCTGGGCATCTGCGGCGGGTACCAGATGCTCGCTGAGTCCATTGAGGACGATGTCGAATCGGGTGCCGGTCTCGTCGAAGGGCTGGGACTGCTGCCGACGCGCGTGACGTTCGCGGGGGAGAAGGTGCTCGGCCGTCCGACCGGCGAATGGCGCGGACACCGGGTGGACGCGTACGAAATCCACCACGGCAGCGCCGCCCCGGCGGACGCGGAGTCGTTTTTGGACGGTTACCGCGTCGGTTCGGTGTGGGGCACGACGTGGCACGGCGCGTTGGAGAACGACGGGTTCCGCCGCGCTTGGCTCGCCGAAGCGGCGGCGCAGGCGGGCATCGAGTGGCAAGCCGCCGAGGGCGCGCCGGGGTTCGCGGACTTGCGGGAGGACATGCTGGACCGGCTGGCGGACGCGATTCAGTCCGAAGTGGACACCGGGATGCTGATGGCGCTGGCGGAGGCGGGTGCTCCGGGCGGGTTGCCGTTCGTGCCGCCGGGTGCGCCCTGACCGGACCCGATCAGGAGTACCGCCAGCCACGCGATCGCGAAGCCGTTGGTGTCGCGCGGTTCCCTCGGAAACGCCTCCCCAGCCCGGCGTCGAGCTGACATCTTGGCAACCCGTTGCGGGGCAACGATTCAGGCCAGTCCGGCATCGTGCACCAGAATCGCGACCTGGGTGCGGTTCGCCGCCTCGGTCTTGGCCATGATCCGTCCCAAGTGGACCTTCACGGTCGCCTCGCTGAGTCCGAGCGCGCGGGCGATCTCGGCGTTGCTCGAACCCTGCGCGACGGCCACCGCGACCTCGCGTTCGCGCGGCGTCAGCGGTTCGAGCCGGGCGCGGGCGGGTGTCGGGGTGGCGGCGGTGGCGAAGTGCGTCAGCAGCCGGCGGGTGATCGACGGCGACAGCATCGCCTCGCCGCTGCCCACCACGTGCATCGCTTTCACCAGCTCGCGCGGCGGCGTGTCCTTGAGCAGGAAACCCGTGGCACCGTGGCGAAGCGCCTCGTGCACGTACTCGTCCAGGTCGAACGTCGTCAGCACGACCACCGCGGGCGCGTCCGGTTCGGCGGTCACCAGGCGGGTCACCTCCAGGCCGTCGACCTCGGGCATCTGGACGTCGGTGAGCACGAGGTCCGGCCGGTGCTCGCGGACCAGCGCGAGCACTCCGCGGCCGTCGCCTGCCTCCGCGACCACCTCGATTCCCGGATCGGACTCCAGGATCATCCGGATGCCGCTGCGCACGAGCACCTCGTCGTCGATCAGCAGGATCTTCAGCACGGTTCCTCCGCTCGCAGCGGGAACGCGGCTCGCACCCGGTAGCCGCCCGCGCCGTCCGGACCGGCGCGGAGCGTCCCGCCGGTCAGCGTCGCGCGTTCGCGCATGCCGATCACCCCGTAGCCCGCGCCCGGCAGCCCGGCCGAATCGGCGAGCGGGTTGGCCACCTCGACCACCAGGCCTTCGTCGGAAGTGGACAGTCGCACGTCGATTGTCGTTCCCGGGGCGTGTTTCGCGGCGTTCGTAAGGGCTTCCTGCACGATCCGGTACGCCGCGCGCCCAATCGGATCGGGCACGTCCGGCATCGGGTCCGGCAGGTCTGCGCGCACCCGCGCACCGGCGGCGACGAGATCGTCGGCGAGCTGGCGCACGCCGCCCAGCGTCGGATCCGGCAGCGAACGCGGTTCCGGACCGTCGTCGC
This sequence comes from Amycolatopsis albidoflavus, assembly GCF_039525725.1. Classification (NCBI taxonomy): domain Bacteria; kingdom Bacillati; phylum Actinomycetota; class Actinomycetes; order Pseudonocardiales; family Pseudonocardiaceae; genus Amycolatopsis; species Amycolatopsis albidoflavus. The sequence continues at coordinate 119,737 of NZ_BAAAHV010000028.1, read as the reverse complement.
GGAGCACCTGCAGGATGTCGCGCAATTCGTTGAGCGCGGCGGAACTCGATTCGCGGATGATCTCGGCGAGCTGCACGGTCTCCTCTTCCTTGGCCCGCACGGAAAGCGCGCCCGCCTGCAGCGCGACGATGCTGACCCGGTGCGCGACGACGTCGTGCATCTCGCGCGCGATCCGCCGCCGCTCCGCTGCCACCGCCCGCTCGCCGAGCAGGTCACGCTCGCGTTCGGCCTGTTCCGCGCGGTCGCGCAGGGCGGCGAGCAACGCCGCGCGCTGGTGCATCCAAAGCCCGGCGAGCGTCGGGACCACGACCATCAGCACGAGCGCGAGCCCGAACGTTTTCCAGTCCGGAGGGCCGGACAGCCGGGAAAACGACACCATCAGCCCGATTTCCGCCAGCACCGCGACCGCGGTCGGCCAACGGGGGCCGCGCAGCGAAGCGACCGTGTAGAGGGTGACAGACGTACCCCAGAACGGCGGCGTGGCGAGCGCGACGCCGACCGACACCAGCATCGCGCTCAACGGGAACCGGCGGCGCAGCAGCACCGCCGCGAACATCACCGCGACCGCGATCGGCCAGAACCACGGCCGGTTCGCGTCCGGCAGCTCCCCGGTCAGCGTCAGGCCGAGCACGGCGAGCGCGACGGCCAGGTCGATCAGGTGGTTGCGCACCAAGCCACCGTAGGCCCTGCACGAAATTCCCCGACCGGGCGTACGCAGGGGAAATCGAGGTTCAGCAGTCGGCGAACCCGGTGATCGAGGCGAGCAGACCGTCCACATGGGACCCGAAGCCGGGGCGGGGCGGCTCCGGGCAGCCGGGGAGTTCCGCGCATCCCGGTACGAGCCGCAGGAGGGCATCGACAGTGCGGCGCTGGTGGAACGGATTGTCCGGGACGGACGGAAGCACGCCGACCGGCATGGCGAGCGTGGCCAGCTCGTCGTCGGTGACGCCGCGCAGGGTCTCGCCTCGCAGCAGCGCACGCGGGACCCCCGCCAAGCGGGCGTCGACCTCAGCGTCTCCGGCGGTGGCGGGCCAGGCCAGCAGCAGCCGGTCTATGCGCTGCGGAAAGGCCAGCGCGAGCCGGACCGCCGCGGAGCACCCGTTCGAACCGGCGACCACAACGACGGGCCGATCCGGCAGGAACGCGGCGAGATGCGCGGCTTCGGCGGGCCAGTCCGGCGCGTGCCGGAGGCGATCGGGGGCCAGTACCGGGCGGCCCTTCCGGCGGAGACCGTCGGCGACTCCTGGCCGCGTCCAGAACCGGTCGGCGTCCATGTCGTCCCCGAGCCCGCCGTGGACCAGCAGGAAAACCGTGTTCACCGCGCCCGGCCGGCGGGAGTGATCCCCAGGGTTTTGGTCAGGTCCAGCAGTTCGGCCCGGTACAGCCTCGCCGGATCGAGGACCTGCGGCCGCAGATGCCCGTACACCTCCAGCGCCACCAGTCCGTGCATCCGGCCCCAGACCCGCATCGCCAGCGCGACCGCCGCGGGCGGCAGGTCGGGGAACTCGCCCCGGATTACCGCGGCGAACCCGGGGTCGAAATCCGCCCAGTCGTAGCCGTCGTCGGACAGCCGCTTGCTCGCCTGCGGCCAAGCGTCGGCGACGAGGCCGGTGAGCACCGCGCAAGCCCGGTGTTCCGCGTCCGCCGCGGCACCGCCTTCGGGGGCCTGATAGCCGGGCAACGGGTCGCCGTAGATGAGCTGGAACTCCTCGGGATGCCCGACCGCCCAGGTCCGGAACGCCTCGCCGACGGCGAGCACCCGGCCTTCCGGATCGTCCTCGGACACCGCGTCGCGGGCGGCTTCTTCCTTGTCCGCCAACGCCGAGTAGATCTCCGCGATCAGCGCGTTGACCAGGTCGTCGCGCGTGGCGTAGTAGCCGTACAGCGCGCCCGCAGTCATGCCCATTTCGCGCGCGATCGCCCGCAGCGAGATCGCGGACGGCCCGCCTTCGGTCATCAACCGCAGCGCGATCGCCTTGATCTCCTGGCTGGCTTCCGCGCGCAACCGTTCCCGTCTGCTGGGCACCCGAGCTTCCACGCTTGACACTCTACAGCGCTCGGCTACTATTCGCCGTGCTGTTACTGAACGCCGTGTAGTAATTGATAGCCGTGTAGAACGGCTCGGAGGAAACACATTCGATGGAGACCTCAGTCGCCCGGCGGTCCGGGCTGGCCCTGGCGCTGCTGGCGTTCGCCCAGTTCGTGATCGCGCTGGACTACAACATCGTTTACGTCGCGCTGCCCGACATCGGCCGCGAACTGGGCTTCACGGCGCAGTCGCTGCAGTGGGTCGTCAGCGCGTACGCCGTGGGGTTCGGCGGATTCCTGCTCTTCGGCGGCCGGATCGTCGACAGATTCGGGGCCCGCCGCACCTTCGTCGCGGGCCTCGCCATTTTCGGATTCGCCTGCCTCGCCGGGGGTTTCGCGGGCAACCCCGGAATCCTGGACGCGGCGCGCGCCGTCCAGGGGCTTGGCGCGGCGCTGCTCACTCCGGCGACGCTCGCGTTGATCAGCACGAGCTTCGCCGAAGGCCCCGCCCGCAACCGTGCACTGGCGGTGTGGGGCGCGGCCGGCAGCGGCGGACTCGCGGCCGGCGCGTTGCTCGGCGGCGTGCTCACCAACGCGCTGGGCTGGCAGTGGGTGCTGTTCCTGCTGGTACCGCTTGCCTTGGGCGCTGCCCTCGCGGCTCGTCCGGTGCTGGCCGCCGATCCCGCTCGCTCCGCCGTGCGCGGCGGATTCGACCTCACCGGCGCGATCGTGGCCAGCGCTGGATCGTCGTTGCTGGTCCTCGGCCTGGTCAGCGGGCCGGAAGTGGGCTGGGTGTCCTGGCGGGGCCTCGGCGCGTTGGCCGGCGGGGCCGTGCTGCTGGCCGTGTTCGTCGTCGTGGAGAAGCGCACGCGCGACCCGTTGGCCCCGCTGCGACTGTTCGGCAACCGCAGCCTGATCGTCGCGATGGGAGTGATCCTTGTCTTCCAAAGCGGCCTCGGCGGGGCGTACTACCTGTTCACCGCCTACCTGCAGAACGTGCTGGGGTACAACGCTTTGCAGGCCGGTCTCGCGTTCCTGCCGCTGACGATCATCTCGATGGCGGCGTCGCTGAAGCTCACCGGAATCCTGCTCGGCCGGTGGGGCATCCGCGCGACGCTGTTCACCGGCATGCTCGTCAACGGCGTCGGGCTGGCTTTGCTCGCCGTCGGGATGGCCGTCGGCGCGTCGTTCTGGACTGTCCTCGCCGGACTCGTCGTCTGGGGCATTGGCGGCGGCTTGACCTTCCCGGCGATGTTCGTCTCCGCGGCTTCCGGCGTCGCGCCCGGGGAACAAGGCGTCGCCTCCGCGCTGGCGACCACCTCGCAGCAGATCGGCGGCGCCATCGGACTCGCGGTACTCGTCGCGGTCGCCAACGCGGGCCTCGACCTTCACGCGGTGCCGGAGCCGTCCGCGGTGGTCGGCGGGCTTCGCGTCGCGCTGTGGGTCGCCGGGATCGCGTCGGTGGCTGGCGGCTTCCTCGCGTTCCTGGTGAAACGACCGCCGGAGCACACCCTCCCAGCGCCGGACACCGTCGGCGCTTCCGCCGAATAACCCACAGAAAAGGAGAATCACCAATGAGCACCTCTGCCAGCGAACTCGTGCAGGCTTACTTCGAGGCGTGGAATACCTTCGATCCCGACCAGCGCCGCAAAACGCTCGAAGCGATCTTCACCGAGGACGCCGACATCGTCGACCCGGACTGGACCGCCGAGGGCCGGGAGGCGATCGTCGACGCGGTCGGCCGGGCCCGGGAGAAGCTGGGCGACCTCGCTCTCGGCCTCACCCAGGTGATCAGCGCACACCACGACGTGGCCCTGTACGCGTGGTACCTCGGCACCGAGACCGAGCCGGTGGCCGCCGGATACGGCGTCCTGACGTTCGAAAACGACCGCATCGGCCAGGCTCGGAACTTCTTCGGCTGACCGGCGGGGCCGGGCAGCGTCCTCCCCGCGCTGCCCGGCCTGGCGCCGCCGAACGAGTCGCGAACGCCCGCGAGCCCGAGGTACTCTCCGGTCGTCGCGATCAGACCCAGCCCGGGGAGTGCGGATCATGTCCTACGCCGTCGATTTCACCACCGTGTCGACAGTCGGCCTGGAGTCTTCTCCGGTCGCGGACGCGCTCGCCGGGCTGCGGGCCAACGAGGCTCGCTACTTCAAGAACAAGTACGACCACGTGTTCACCGTCGAGCCCGCGGCCGAGGTCCCGAAGATCATCGACTGGGTGCACGGGATTCTCAAGGACGAACGCGATCTCGTCATTTCCTCGCGGCCGCTCGAGGCGACCGAATTCGAGGTCGACGGCATCCGGATGGCTTACGTGTTCTACGAGAGCGGCCTGTCGATCAACGTCATGTACACCCTGGAGGACGGCGGCAAGCGCGCCGTCGGGTTCAAGCTTTCCGACGGGATGGACGTCCCGGAGGAACTCGCCGACAAGTTCAAGTTCGCGCGCCAGAAGTCGAAGCTGGCCGGGACGATTCGCGGGTCTTACTTCGTCATCAAGAACGAGCACTGACCTGCAGCGCGGCGCTGCGCAGGCACAACAGCAGCGGGAGAGAGCTGTCGTCGCGCAGCCGCGGCGGCAGTGCGTTCGCTTCGATCAGCGGTACGCCGTCGGTCAGCTCTTGGGCTAGCGCCGCCAGGTCGATTTCCAGGACGGTGACTCCGGCGCTGTAAAGCCGTTCCGCGCCCTTCGTGCGGCGGCTGGTGAGTTCGCTGCTGTCGACGGACAGCTGCGTGACGCCGAAGAATTCCGGTTTCGCGCCGCGTTCGAGCCAGCGGGCGAAGCCGGTGAGCCGCGTCGACGAGACTTCGCCGGGCCGGACGGCGGCTTCCTCGCACAGTTCGCGTTCCATTCCCGCGCACACCGCGGTGTGCAGGTTCCGGCGAGTTCCTCCTTGCGCGGTAAGGAGATCCCGCGGTTCGAGGCTGCCGCTTCCGGACGGGGCGAGCAGCAGCCCGCTGGCCGAATTCCGGGCGGACTGGCGGACGACGACGAGCAGGCCGTCCGAGGTGAACGCGATCGTGGACACGCCGACGAGGTCGGCGAGTGTGCTCGCGGCGAGGGTGCGCAGGGCGCCGGACGAGTCGGTCAGCTCCTCGTTGCGCAGGTCGTATTCGCGGCCGTCGGCGGAGTTCGTGATGCGCAGAGACGCCAGTTCGTTGCTGCAGACCGCGTCGAAGAACCGGGCGCGATGCAGGACGATCGGCGCCGGACGCGCTCCGGCGACCGGCAGTGGTTCGCCGCGCATGCCGACGATCGGGCCGTTGAACAGCAACCGGCCGCGCGCCCGCAACGGCAGCACGTGCGGTGCGGTGGCCTTCAACTTCGCGGGGAGCCGGTAGGGATCCTCGGCGACGGTGATGCTGAAGGTGGTTTCGGTGAGCGCCGCGTCGATGGCATCGCTGACCAATGCCGTGCCACGGGCGGGAATCGCCAGGTACTGCGCATCCGGATAGGCACGCGGCGGCGGCGTGTCCGCGACCGGGAACGGCGCGGCGATCGCGCTGAACTCGTAGCCGGCCCACCGTTTCCGCAGCAAGCGGATGTCTCGCACGAGAGTCAGCAGGCCGAGCAGGAGCGCGACGATCGAGATCGCGACGCCGAACGCGCTCGGCAGGATCGTGACGGCTCCGAGCACGACCCCCAGCGCGGACACGGCGACCGGCCATTCCCCGGCGCCGACGAAGAAGAGATAGTCGGCCGTGGCCCGGGCCCGGCGGGTCAGTTTTCCCATCGCCGCACTGTTCTAGCACGGGATCGGCCGCCGGGTCACCGGATCGGGCGAAAAAGCCGCTACAGCCAGATCGTGCAGTAGAGCCGGTGGCCGTCTGTGGCGGCCCCCTTGGCCAGGGCGGCGAGTTCCTTCAGGAAGGGGACGAGAAGCTCAGCGCTGATGTCTTCCCAGTGCTGCTCCGCGAAGGCAGCAGACGCGTCTTGGAGAGCAGTGTCGTCGGCGGCAGCCAGTGCGTCGCGGAAGGAGTTGGCCAGCGACAGCACCGCGGCAGCTTCCCCATCTTCGAGGAGCGCGATGTCCCGGCCGCGGTCAGGGTCGGCCTCGACCTCAGCGGTGGTCCTGCGAGTCAGAGATGTCTCGACGGGCAGCAGATCCGTGAGCGGATCGGCTCCCTTCACGGCGAGTTCGGCGTAGCCCGCGCAACGCGCGTTGTCCGGATCATCGAACGCGAGCGCGGCCATAGCGTCGTCCACCGCGACGAAGTAGTCATAGAACACCAGCAGAGAATAACCAAGCAAACCCGTTGTGCCGCAACGAAAACTTCTCACCGAGTGCGCTCATTCGCGCAACGCGCCACGAAACTCCCGTAACCCCTCGACCAGCGCAAGAATCGACGGCCGGGCGTAATGGTCCGGCCGCCAGCCCGCGTACAGCGGCACGGTCAGCGGCCCGTCGGCGGTTTCGATCGGGATGGAGCGCAGGCCGAACCGGACCAGGTCGGTCACCAGGCACACCTCGCCACGACCGGCGGCGCGCGCCTGGGCGACGCTGGGGGAGCCGGTCTCGTTCAGCTCCGACGGGATGAGCCCGGCGCGGTGGAACGCCTCGTCCACGACCAGCCGCGCCGCGTTGCTGCGGTTCATCACCAGCAGCGGTTCGGTGGCCAGTTCGGCCAGCGGGATCGACTTCGCTTCGTACCAGCGGTGGCCCGGCCGGACCTGCGCGGACACCAGAACCCGGCCCAGCGCGGCGGTTTCCAGCTGCGCGGGCGGCGGGGACGTCGAGATGCCGAGGTCGGCGCTGCTGTGCAGGAGCCGGTCGAAAACCTGGTCCGGAGCGACCGGGAACGCGTCCCGCAGCACCGGCCCGGCCTTGCCGGTGGCCATGAACGGTGCCAGCAGACTGTCTACTGTGCTCGGCGGCGCGACGAGCGTCAGCGGAGTGTCTTCGGTGCGGCCGATCGCCGCCATCACCGCGCCTGCCTCCTCGGCGCGGCGCACCAGGTCCTGGGCGATCGGCACGAACCGGGTGCCCGCCGCGCTGAGCGTCAGCGAACCCGGCGAGCGCGAGAACAAGGCCACTCCGAGTTCGGTTTCCAGCGCCCGGAGCTGCCGCGACAGCGACGGCTGCGCGACCCGCACCGTGCGCGCCGCGGCGGTGACCGAGCCTTCTCGCACGACGGCCAGGAAATAACGCACCACACGCAGTTCCACGCCTATGCCTCCGAGGTATCGGAATGGGTCCGGACAGGTATTGGACAGCATAGGTCGCGGGACGAAGACTCTGGGGAACACCGCCGCCAGGGAGTTGCCCGTGAACCACGAAACCGCCGCCGGCCGCCGGGCCGCGCTCGCCTCCTTCGCCGGGACGGCGATCGAGTGGTACGACTTTTACCTGTACGGGACCGCGTCCGCGCTGGTCTTCGGCAAGCTGTTCTTCCCGGGGCTGAACCCGGCGACCGGCGTGCTCGCCGCGTTCGGGACGTTCTGGGTCGGCTTCCTCGCCCGGCCGCTGGGCGGGATCGTGTTCGGGCATCTCGGCGACCGGGTCGGGCGCAAGAACACGCTGGTCGTCACGCTGCTGCTGATGGGTTTCGCGACCTTCGCGGTCGGTTTGCTGCCCACCTACGCCAAGATCGGCATCGCTGCTCCGTTGCTGCTCGTCGCACTTCGCGCGGTGCAAGGCGTCGCGGTCGGCGGGGAGTGGGGCGGCGCGGTCGTGCTCGCCGCGGAGAACGCGCCTGCCGGACGCGGGTCGTACTTCGCGATGTTCGCGCAGCAGGGCTCGCCTGCCGGGTCGATTCTGTCCACAGTGGTCTTTCTCGCCGTCGGCGCGTTGCCGGACGAGCAGTTCCTGACCTGGGGCTGGCGGGTGCCGTTCCTGCTGTCCGGTGTGCTGGTCGCGCTGGGCTTGGTGATCCGATTGAAGGTCGAGGAACCGGCGGAGTTCCTGCGCGCCAAGGCGACCGCTGCCGTCGCGAAGGTGCCGCTGCTCGAAGTCTTGCGGACTGCCTGGCGGACCGTGCTGCTCGGCATCGGCGCGAGCATCATGGGCATCGCCGCCGCGTACTTCAGCAACACGTTCGTCCTCGCCTGGTCCACGAACGAACTCGGCATCGGCCGCCAGACCATGCTGTACGTGCTGCTCGGCGCGTCCGTGGTCCAGTTCTGCTGGCAGCCGGTCGCGGCGCGGCTGGCCGAACGCGTCGGCGAAACCCGGTTCATGGCCGTTTCGCTGGCCTGCAACATCGTGGTGACCGTGCCGATGTACCTGCTGATCGCGTCCGGCAACCCGGGATTGGCGTTCGTCGGCATCGCGGTCGCGACCGTCTGCGGCTCCGGCTACTACGCGGTGCTCGCCGGATTCCTCACCCGAGGGTTCCCGATCCACTTGCGCTACACCGGAATCTCGCTGTCCTACCAGCTGTGCAGCACGCTTTTCGGGGGCACCACGCCATTCATCGCGCAGGCCCTGCTCAACTCGACGCACGGGGCGATCTGGCCGGTCGTCATCTATCACGTCGTGTTGCTCGCGCTGACCCTCACCTGCGTCCTGGCGCTCGCTCGCCGCACCGCGGCCGTCGCCGAATCCGAGAAAACCCTGACCCGACAAGGATGAACCAAGTGCGTCTCGATGCATTATTCCACAATGGACGCTTCACCACGCTGGACGGAGACCGTCCACAAGCGACCGCGGTGGGGGTGATCAGCGGCCGGATCGTCGGATTCGACGACGAGGTCAGCGGCCTCTCCGCTGATGTGGTGGTCGACCTTGGCGGCGCGCCGGTCGTCCCCGGTCTCAACGACGCGCACCACCACTTGAGCATGCGCGGCAAGCGAATCCGCGAACTGGATGTCTCCGCCGAGGCCGCACCGACCCTCGACGCGCTTTACCGTGCGGTGGCAGACCGGGCCGCCGGCCTGCCCGCTGACGCCTGGGTCACCGGCGCTGGCTACGACCAGAACAAGATCGGCGCACACCCCACCGCCGAAGCCCTGCATCGCGCCGCCGGAGGACGTCCGGTGTGGCTCACGCACACGTCGCGGCACATGGCGGTGGCGAGCACGGAGGCCTTCGCCCTGGCCGGATATCCGGACCGCCTGGGCGTGCCGGACGTTCCCGGCGGCACGGTGGTGCGCGACGAAGAGGGCCGCGCCACCGGATTGCTGCAGGAACGCGCGACCGTGCTCGTGGACCGCCTGCTGCGCCCGGAAGCGACCGAAGAGGTCATCGCCAACATCGCCGCCGGTGCGCACGCCGCCCTCGCCGACGGCCTGACCAGCATCACCGAACCCGGCATCGGCACCGTCGACGGCATCGGCCACGGACGCGCCGATCTCGACTCCTTCCAGCGCACCCGCGAACGCGGCCAGCTGAGCGTGCGGATGACGGTGATGCCCTACATCACCGCCCTGCGCGATTGCGGCCCGTTCGAACCCGGCGGCGAGTGGTTCGGGCTCGACCTCGGCGTGCGCACCGGCGTCGGCGACGACCGGCTGCGCATCGGCCCGGTCAAGATTCTTTCCGACGGTTCGCTGATCGGCCGGTCCGCCGCGATGTGCTGCGAATACGAGGACACCCCCGGAAACCAGGGGCTGATGCTGTTCGAGCCGGACGAACTGCGCCGCTACATCCTCGAAGCGCACCGGTGCCACTGGCAGATCGCCACTCACGCGATCGGCGACGCAGCCCTCGGGGCGGTGCTTGATGCGTACGAGGAGGCTCAGCAGAAGTACCCGCGCGAGGACGTCCGGCACCGCATCGAACACTGCGCGGTCGCCGACGATGCCGCGGTGGCTCGGATCGCGCAGCTGGGCGTGATTCCCGTGCCACAGGGGCGATTCCTGTCCGAGATCGGCGACGGGCTTCTCGCCGCGCTCGGTCCGGAACGCAGTCGGCTGGCGTATCGGATGCGGAGCTTCCTCGACGCCGGGGTGGTCTTGCCGGGGAGCACGGACGCGCCGGTGGTCGCGGCGTCGCCGTTGCTGAGCATCCACGACATGGTCAACCGCCGGACTGCGTCGGGGCAGCCGATCGCGTTGGAGGAGGCGGTGTCTCCGTTGGAGGCGTTGCGTGCGTACACGGTGGGTTCGGCGTATGCGGTGCACGAGGAAACGATCAAGGGCACGTTGAGCCGGGGGAAGCTGGCCGACTTCACGGTGTTGAGCGACGATCTGCTGACGGTCGACCCAGCGAAAATCGGCGAGATCAGCATCGGCGCAACCGTGGTCGGCGGCGAGGTCGCCTACAACGCCGGAGCCGCGAGTTAGGTCCGTGAAGGGCTCCTTGAGGGAATCTGATTCCCTCAAGGAGCCCTTCACGGACCTCTGCAATAAGAAGGGCGGGTGCGACGTCGTTGTCGCACCCGCCCGGCAGCCGGGGTCAGCGCGGCAGCAGTGACGCGCTGGCCCCGAAACTGAACGGAGCAGGCGCGGCGACGTTGACGCGCCTGCTCCGAGTCATCAGGAGATCGGCCGGTCCGTCGGCGCGATCGGGGCCGGGAGCACGCCCCGGCCGGTGAGGAAGGCGTCCACGCCGGCCGCGCACGAGCGGCCTTCCGCGATCGCCCACACGATCAGCGACTGCCCGCGGCCCATGTCGCCCGCCACGAACACGTTGTCCACAGTGGTCTGGAAGTTCTTGTCCCGCACGACGTTGCCGCGCTGGTCAAGGTCCACGCCCAGGTCGGTCAGCAGGCCTTCGCGCTGCGGGCCGAGGAAGCCCATCGCCAGCAGCACCAGCTGCGCGGGCAGCTCGGTCTCAGTGCCCTCGACCGGCACGAACTTGCCGCCCTCGTTGCGCACCTCCACCAGCTTCAGCGCGCGCACGCGACCGTCGGAATCGGACAGGAACTCCTGCGTGTTGACCGAGTACAGCCGCTCGCCGCCCTCCTCGTGGGCGGAGGTGACGCGGTAGATCATCGGGTACGTCGGCCACGGGTGCGCGTCCGAACGCGACTCCGGCGGCTTCGGCATGATCTCCAGCTGGGTCACCGACTTCGCGCCCTGCCGGTGCGACGTGCCGACGCAGTCCGCGCCGGTGTCGCCGCCGCCGATGACCACGACGTCGAGGCCCTTGGCCGAGTACGGCGACTCCGCCAGCTCGCCCGCCGCGACCCGGTTGGCCGGCGGCAGGAACTCCATCGCCTGGTAGATGCCCTCGGCCGACCGGCCCTCGATCGGCAGGTCGCGCCACGCCGTCGCGCCGCCGGCCAGAACCACGGCGTCGTGGTCCGACTTGAGCTGCTCGACCGTGACGTCCACGCCGACGTTCACCGACGTCCGGAATTCCGTGCCCTCGGCGCGCATCTGGTCGAGGCGGCGGTCAAGACGGAACTTCTCCATCTTGAACTCGGGAATGCCGTACCGCAGCAGCCCGCCGATCTTGTCCGCGCGCTCATAAACCACGACGGTGTGGCCCGCACGCGTCAGCTGCTGCGCCGCGGCCAGCCCGGACGGACCGGAACCGACCACCGCGACCTTCTTGCCCGTCTTCGTGACCGGAACCTGCGGCGTGACCCAGCCTTCCTCGAAGGCCCGGTCGATGATCGAGATCTCGACCCGCTTGATGGACACCGGGTCGTCGTTGATCCCGAGCACGCACGCGGTTTCGCACGGCGCCGGGCACAGCGTGCCGGTGAACTCCGGGAAGTTGTTCGTGGCGTGCAGCCGGTCCGCGGCCTGCTGCCAGTCCTCGCGCCACACCAGCGTGTTCCACTCCGGGATCAGGTTCCCGAGCGGACAGCCCTGGTGACAGAACGGGATGCCGCAGTCCATGCAGCGCCCGGCCTGCTTTTCCAGCTTGGTCGACGCGAAGTCCTCGTAGACCTCGCGCCAGTCCATCAGCCGCAGGTCCACCGGACGCCGCTTCGGTTCCTCGCGCGTGGTGGTCAGAAAGCCCTTGGGGTCAGCCATGTGCGGCCTCCATGATCGCCTCGTTCACGTCCCGGCCGTCCCGTTCCGCAGCAACCTGGGCGGCGAGAACGCGCTTGTAGTCCTTGGGCATGACCTTGCCGAACCGGTCGACCGCACTGTCCCAGTCCGCCAGCAATGCCCGCGCGACGGCGGATTCGGTTTCGTTGTAATGCTTTTCGACGGTTTCGCGCAGGAAGTCGACGTCCGCGGTGTCGAGCGGGTCGATGTCGACCATCTCCGGGTTGACCCGGTGCGCCGGCAGGTCCAGCACGTACGCGACGCCGCCGGACATGCCCGCCGCGAAGTTGCGGCCGACGCTGCCCAGCACGACCATCCGGCCGCCGGTCATGTACTCGCCGCCGTGGTCGCCCACGCCCTCGACGACCGCCAGCGCGCCGGAGTTGCGCACGCAGAACCGTTCGCCCACCTGGCCGCGGATGAAGATCTCGCCGCTCGTGGCCCCGTACGCGATCACGTTGCCCGCGATGATGTGGTTCTCCGCGACGATCGGCGATTCCTTCGGCGGCCGCACGACGATCCGCCCGCCGGACAGGCCCTTGCCGACGTAGTCGTTGCCGTCGCCGTAAAGCCGCAGCGTGATGCCCTTCGGCACGAACGCGCCGAACGACTGGCCCGCGGTGCCGGTGAAGGTGACGTCGATGGTGTCGTCGGGCAGCCCTTCGCCGCCCCACTTCTTCGTCAGCTCCGAGCCGAGCATGGTGCCGACGGTGCGGTTCACGTTGCGCACCGGCAGCTCCAGCCGCACCTTGTCGCCCGCCGCCAGCGCGCCCTCGGCGAGCTGGATCAGCGTGTTGTCGAGCGCCTTGTCCAGGCCGTGGTCCTGCTTGACGGTCTGGTGCCGCACCGCGCGCGGCGGCAGCTCGGGCACGTGGAAGATCGGCGACAGGTCGAGCCCGGCGGCCTTCCAGTGGTCCACCGCCTTGCGCTTGTCGAGCAGCTCGGCGTGGCCGACGGCCTCCTCGACCGACCGGAATCCCAGCTCCGCCAGGTATTCCCGGACCTCCTGGGCGATGAACTCGAAGAAGTTCACCACGTACTCCGCCTTGCCGCTGAACTTCTCGCGCAGCTTCGGGTTCTGCGTCGCGACGCCGACCGGACAGGTGTCGAGGTGACAGACGCGCATCATGATGCAGCCCGACACCACCAGCGGCGCGGTCGCGAAACCGAACTCCTCGGCTCCGAGCAGCATCGCGATCATGACGTCGCGGCCGGTCTTGAGCTGGCCGTCGGTCTGCACCACGATCCGGTCCCGCAGCCGGTTGGCCAGCAGCGTCTGCTGCGTTTCGGCCAGGCCCAGCTCCCACGGTCCGCCCGCGTGCTTGATCGAGGACAGCGGCGACGCGCCGGTTCCGCCGTCGTGGCCGGAGATCAGCACGACGTCCGCGTGCGCCTTGGACACGCCGGCGGCGACCGTGCCGACGCCCACCTCGGACACGAGCTTCACGTGGATGCGCGCGTCCGGGTTGGCGTTCTTGAGGTCGTGGATCAGCTGCGCCAAGTCCTCAATGGAGTAGATGTCGTGGTGCGGCGGCGGGGAAATCAGCCCGACGCCCGGCGTGGAGTGCCGCGTCTTCGCGATCCACGGGTACACCTTGCCGCCGGGCAGCTGCCCGCCCTCGCCGGGCTTCGCGCCCTGCGCCATCTTGATCTGGATGTCGTCGGAGTTCACCAGGTACTCGCTGGTGACGCCGAACCGGCCGCTCGCGACCTGCTTGACCGCGCTGCGCCGCTCCGGGTCGTAGAGCCGCTCCGGGTCCTCGCCGCCCTCGCCGGTGTTCGACTTCCCGCCGAGGCGGTTCATCGCGATCGCCAGCGTCTGGTGCATTTCCATCGAGATCGAGCCGTACGAGATGGCTCCGGTGGCGAACCGCTTCACGATCTCCGAAACCGGCTCGACCTCTTCGATCGGCACCGGTTTCCGGTCGCTGTACTTGAAGTCGAACAGCCCGCGCAGCGTCAGCAGCTTCTCGGCCTGGTCGTTGACCGCCTTCGTGTACTCCTTGAAGACGTCGTACTTCCCGGCGCGAGTGGAGTGCTGCAGCTTGAACACCGTCTGCGGGTTGAACAGGTGCGGCTCGCCTTCGCGCCGCCACTGGTAGTCCGCGCCGGTTTCCAGCTCGCGGTGGCTCGCCCGGACGCCGTCGACCGGGAAAGCACGCACGTGCCGCTGCGAAACCTCGTCGGCGAGGGTGTCGAAACCGACGCCGCCGAGGCGCGAAGTGGTTCCGGTGAAACAGGTGTCGATCACTTCGGCGCCGAGGCCGACCGCCTCGAAGATCTGCGCGCCGGTGTAGGAGGCCACCGTCGAAACGCCCATCTTCGACATGGTCTTGCGGACACCCTTGCCGAGCGCCTTGATCAGGTTCGTGGTGGCCTGCTTGGGAGTCACGCCCGGGATGAGGCCCCGGTGCGCCATCTCCTCGACGGTCGCCATCGCCAGATACGGGTTCACCGCGGCCACGCCGTAACCGACCAGCAGCGCGATGTGGTGCACCTCGCGCGCGTCGCCCGCCTCGACGATGAGGCCGACCTGCGTGCGCGTCTTCTCCCGCACCAGGTGGTGGTGCACCGCGCCGGTGAGCAGCAGCGACGGAATCGGCGCGTGGTCGGCGTCGACCCCGCGGTCGGACAGCACGATCAGCCGCGCGCCGTCCTCGATCGCCTCGGACACCTCGGCGCGGATCTCGTCGAGCCGCTGCAGCAGCGCGTCCCCGCCGCCGTTCACCTTGTACCGGCCCATCACGGTGACCGCCTGGAACTCCGGCAGGTCGCCGTCGTCGTTGACGTGCACCAGTTTCGCGAGCTGGTCGTTGTCCAGCACCGGGAACGGCAGCACGATCCGGCGGCACGAGGTCGAGTCCGCGGCCAGCAGGTTCGGCTCCGCGCCGATCTGCGTGCCCAGCGCGGTCACCAGCTCCTCGCGGATCGCGTCCAGCGGCGGGTTGGTCACCTGGGCGAACAGCTGGATGAAGTAGTCGAACAACGGGCGCGAACCGGATGAAAGGGACGCGAGCGGCGAATCGTTGCCCATCGACCCGATCGGCTCCGCGCCGGTGCGGGCCATCGGCTCGAGGATCGTTTCGAGCTCTTCCTCGGTGTAGCCGAACGCCTGCTGCCGGCGCACGAGCGCGGCGTGCAGCGGGACCTCGCGGTCGCGCTCGGGCAGCTCCTCCAGGCGGAGCAGCCCGGCGTCGACCCATTCGTCGTACGGGTGCTCGGAAGCGAGCTGGCCCTTGATCTCCTCGTCCTCGACGATCCGCCCGGCGACGGTGTCGACCAGGAACATCCGGCCCGGCTCCAACCGTCCTTTCCGGACGATCTTCGCCTGGTCCAGCTCCAGCACGCCGACCTCGCTGGCGAGCACCACGAGACCGTCGTCGGTGACCCAGTAGCGGCCGGGACGCAGGCCGTTGCGGTCCAGCACCGCGCCGATCTGCGCGCCGTCGGTGAACGCCACCAGCGCCGGTCCGTCCCACGGCTCCATGAGCGTGGAATGGAACTCGTAGAAGGCGCGGCGCGCGGGGTCCATTTCCTGATGGTTCTCCCACGCCTCCGGGATCATCATCAGCACCGAATGCGGGAGCGACCGGCCGCCGAGGTGCAGCAGCTCCAGGACCTCGTCGAAGGACGCCGAGTCGCTCGCGCCGCGCGTGATGACCGGGTAGATCCGCTTGAGGTCGCCCGGGATCAGGTCGGTCTCCAGCAGCGCCTCGCGGGCGTCCATCCAGTTGCGGTTGCCCTTGAGCGTGTTGATCTCGCCGTTGTGCGCCACGTAGCGGTACGGGTGCGCGAGCGGCCACGAGGGGAAAGTGTTGGTGGAGAAGCGGGAGTGCACCAGCCCGATGGCGCTCGTCACGCGCTCGTCGGCGAGGTCGAGGAAGAACTTCTCGACCTGCGGCTCGGTCAGCATTCCCTTGTAGACGATCGTGCGCGAGGAGAGCGACGGGAAGTACACGTCATCCTCGACCAGCTCGTGCTCGGCGCGCTTTCGCACGCAGAAGGCGGCGCGCTCGAGCGCGAGGCCGTCGAGATTGTTCTTGCGCCCGGCCAGGAACAGCTGGGTGAAGTGCGGCATGGTCTGCGCGGCGGTCGGACCGCAGTGCGCGGTGTCGACCGGCAGCTCGCGCCAGCCCACCACGCGCATGTCCTCCTCGGCGGCGATCCGCTCGATGGTGGTCATGGCGCGGCCGCGGCGCTTTTCGTCCTGCGGAAGGAACGCGGTGCCGACGGCGTAGCTGCCTTCCGGCGGCAGCTCGAACCCGGCGACCTCGCGGTAGAACGCGTCCGGAACCTGGATGAGCAGGCCCGCGCCGTCCCCGGTGTCCGGTTCTGCCCCGCGTGCCCCGCGATGTTCCAGATTCTTCAACGCGACAAGGGCTTTCGCCACGATCTGATGGTCTCGGCGACCGGTCAGGTCCGCGACGAACGCCACCCCGCAGGCATCGTGCTCGTAAGCGGGGTCATAGAGGCCGTCAGTGGCCGGGGTGCTCGAACGGTGGGTCACGGCTGGCCGCCTCCCAAGGCGTTGGCGCGGTTTCTTTACTCCGAAGAGGGGTTCAGCACTGAACCGGTTAACGAAGTGGTCCGAAACCGCGATGGTCAGTCGAGAAGGGAAACCATCCGGTGCCTTCGCACCCGCGAGGCGCGGCACTGCGTCGCGATGCGTGGCTGACCGCGGCCGGTCGAGGACCGGTCCGGGTGCCGGATGGTTTGTCACCGCACGGCGATGGGCGGCGGAAAAAAGTTCTGCACGTCGCTGTACAGGCGCACGCGCCGGGGTCGGTCAGCCTGTGTGGTGGGGGCCAGCCGGGGCGCGTGGTGGTGACTCCCGGGTTCGCCGGGTCTTATGACGATAGTGTGAATTCGCTGTGATCGACATACGTCATCGCGCTCTCGTGGGATAAGCCACGCATACGTTGACGCCCTCCGGGGTACTCCCATATGTCGGGCCGTCTCTCCCGGCACGCGGTCAGCCAGTGCGCTGACCTGCGGAAACATGTCTGCCTGCCCGGTGTCAACTCCGCGTCTGCGGCTGGTTGACTGGTGGTCATGAGGGGGAGCGCCGATGACTGATCGTTATCTGTCCGTGGCGGCGGCGGGGCTGCACGAGATTGAAATACGGCGTTCACGCTTCCTCTGCGCCCTCGCTCCGGTCGGCGAAGAAGCGGCCGCGCGGGAGATCATTTCGGCCCGCCGGCGCGCCGAACCCGCGGCCCGGCACCACTGTCACGCGTTCGTTCTCGGCCCGGACGGCCGCACCCAGCGCTCCAGCGACGACGGCGAGCCCGCCGGGACCGCTGGAGTGCCGATGCTGGAGGTGTTGCGCCGCCGCGAAGTCACCGACACCGTCGCGGTGGTGTCGCGGCACTTCGGCGGGGTGCTGCTCGGCGCGGGCGGGTTGATCCGGGCCTACGGACAAGCGGTGTCGGACGCGCTCGACGCGGTAGGCCTGGTGGAGTACCGGCGCTTGCGGCTGTTCGACGTAACGATGGACTACACCAGGGCGGGCCGCTTCGAGAACGATCTCCGCGCCTCGCCGTACGTGCTGCACGAGACGCGGTTCGAGGCGGCGGCGCACTTCGAGGTCGGGTTGTCGCCCGGCGAGGAGGAACGATTCAGCAGCTGGCTGGCCGACCTCACCGGCGGCGAGGCGGTCGCCGTCGAACTGGGGGAGGAGTGGGTGCGCGGGTAGCCGCGCACCGGCTCGAGCTCCGGAAGATCAAGCCGCGACGGGCTTTCCGTCCAACGCACGCACCCCGGCTTCGGTGAGCACCGCGCGTACCCGCGCGCCGCACGCTCCGTCCTCGGCGGGCGCGATCAGCCCTTTGCGGACGAGGTCGCGGACCGTGCCCTGGTCGCAGCAGCTCAGCCCGTCCACGAACAAGTCCGGTTCGCAGCTGCAGCTGATCTCCGCGTGCCCTCCGGCCACTGCACGCAGGGTTGCCCGCTCCCGATGGTTCAACTCGGCAGTCACGGCGGTTCCTCCTTCTGGTCCCGGCCCCTGGTGTACCCCGGGAACAGTTCCAGTGTCCGTCGCGATTGCCGGGTTGTCGCGTATTTCACTCCTTTTTACGGGGGTATGTCGCGGGGTAGTTCGGGGGTACCCCTCACGCGCCCCACCATGCGTCCGCGAGGGATACGAAAGTAGGTTTTTCCGGAGCCGGGAGCACGTCGAGGTACCAGCGGAAGTCGCTGTAGACGTGCAGAAGCGTGTACGCGAGGCAACGGCGGGAGAAGTCCGGGCCGAGGTCGGCCGGACGGTAACCGTAAGCGAGCAGAAGACTGCGCAGAAATGCCGAGTCGCCGCTGGAAACGAACAAGCCGACGGCGGCGAACTCGTATTCCGCCGCGCCGCGCATGGCCGGTTCGAAATCGAACAGGCCGGACAGCCGCCAGTTGTCCCCTTCTCGGGTGACCATCAGATGGTCGCGCATGACCTCGGTGTGCAGCGGCACGGTTTCCGGCGTCCCCAGGTCGACCGCGTCGACGAACTCCGGCAGCTGGGCCAGCCAGTGTTCGTCCAGCTTGGTCTGGCGATGGTGGTCGACCAGCTTTTCGCGTTGCCCGGCAAGGAACGCGGTCCAGTCCCGCGGAGCGAGCACGGACAACGCCGGGTCGCGCACGGAGTGCAAAGTGGACAGCGCCTCGCCGATCTTCGGGGCGAGCGCGAGTTTGTCCGCTGTGGACAGTTCCGGCCAGACCTGCTTGAGCGTGCGCCCGGGAAGCCGTTCCATCACGACGTAACCCCAGCCGTCGCGCGTTCCGGCGTGCACGACGCCCGGCGTGGGGATGGGGAGCTTGCCGTGCAGGACTTCCAGCATGGCGCGCTCGGTGGCCAGCTCGTCGAGGTACACCGGCGGATAGAGCTTCAGGACGAGCTGGTCGCCGACCGCGTACACCGGCAGCGAACCGTCGTCGAACGGCACAGGCTCGCCGGGTTCGCCGAGCGAACGGAGGAGGTCTCGTACCGCGGGCAGCAGGCCTTCGCGGGTCAGCTGGTCGGACTCGGCCGCGGTGGCGGCGGGCGGGAACATGCGCTGACGGTATCGGCGCGCCTTCCTCCGCCGTAGCGAATTACTTGCTGCGTTCGAGCAGGGTGCGCACGGCGGGGCCGATGAGCCGTTCGATCTCGTCGGCGGACGCGGTGGCGAGCGGTTCCTTGCGGGTGATCGAGCGGACCAGGCCGATGCCGAGCAGCCAGGCCATCGCGAGGTCGGCGCGGAGTTCGGCGTCCGGCTCGTCGGTGAGCCCGGACAGCGCGCGGGTGTACTCGGCGTCGAGCTGGGCGCGGAGAGCCTCGTCGGCGCGATCGGTGCCGGACGACCGCAGGTAGGTCTCGATCGAGCGGGACGCGGAGTCGTCGCGTTCGAGGAGGCTCCGCAGCGCCGCGGAGAACAGCCGCTCCGGCGGGGTCGTCTCGACCTGGGCCAGGCCGCCGCGCGCCATCACGTGCTCGAACAGCGCGTCCTTGCTGCCGAAGTACCGGAACAGCAACGCCTGGTTGACGCCCGCGCGGTTCGCGATGTCGCGCACCGTCGTGCGGTCGAAGCCGCGGTCGGCGAACAGCTCGGCCGCGGCGTCGAGCAGCGCGGCTTTCGTCGCCGTCGCGTCGCGTTTGCGCGAAGGCTGGTCCGCGGCCATTCGGTTTCCCCCTGGTGTGCGCCGGTGATGCGCGACGAGGTTAACCCGGACGGCCGGGGATCGGCCGGACGAACTACGCGGGCCAGGCGACCGGCAGCTCCTCAGGGCCGTAGACGAGCGTGTTGTGCTTGTACGCCAAAGATTCCTTCGGCACCGCCAGCCGCAGGTCCGGCACGCGGCGGAACAACGCGGTCAGCGCCTCCTGCATTTCGACGCGCGCGAGCTGCTGGCCGATGCACTGGTGCGCACCGAACCCGAAGGCGACGTGCGTGCGCGGCGATTCGCGAGTGAAGTCCAGCTGGTCGGCGTGCGGATACCGGTCCTCGTCGCGGTTGGCCGAGTTCAGCGCGGCGATCAGCCAGTCACCCTCGGCCACCGTTTGGTCGCCGACCTTGACCTCTTCGGTGGCGTACCGCAGCACGCCGAACTGCACGACCGACAGATACCGCAGCAGTTCCTCGACCGCGCGCGGCGGATCGGCGAGGGCCTGCGCGCGCTGCTCCGGCTGTTCCAGCAGCAGAAGGGCACTGAGCGCGATCATGTTGGCGGTGGTTTCGTGCCCGGCGACCAGGAGGCTGAGCCCGAGCATGATCAGCTCGTCCAGATCGAGCGTCTCGCCGGAAGCCTCGGCCCGGACGATGAGCTTGCTGAACAGGTCGTCGTGGGGGTCCTGCTGCTTGCCGGCGAACAGTTTGCCCAGGTAACCGGCCAGTTCGTGGTACGCCTGCTCGGTGGTTTCGGCGTCCTGGTCGGTGCTGACCAGCAGGCTGCTCTGGCGCTGGAACAGCTCGCGGTCGGCATATGGGACGCCGAGGAGCTCGCAGATCGCCAGCGACGGGATCGGCAGCGCGAAGTCCTGGACCAGCTCGGCGCGGCCCGGCTTGGCGAGCATGGCGTCGAGATGCCGCTCGACCTGCTGGCGGACGTACTCGCGCAGCTTCTCCACCCGCCGGACGGTGAACTCGGCGACGACCATCTTGCGCAGCCGGGAATGCTCCGCGCCGTCGAGCTGGATGATCGAACCCGGGTCGATCTCGGCGTACGGGTCCAGATCGGCTTTGACGTGCACCGACGAGGCTCCGCGCGAGCTGAGCGCCGGGTCGGCGAGCACCGCGCGGACGTCGTCGTAACGGGTGACGAGCCAGGTGTCGAACCCGGCCGGGCAGCGGATCCGCGACACCGGCGCCGCCTCCCGGAGTTCGGCGTACTCGGCGGGCGGGTCGAACGGGCAGGCGGGGGTTCGGGTGGTCGGAAGTGCCGGGGTCTCGGGCGGGGTGGGCATGCGGATGGCGCCTTTCCTCCGACGGTGCGGGCATCTTCCACTCTGGAGACGCCCGCACCGTCGCGGGGCGATCGATCCGGATAGGCGACGGAAGGACCACACCTCTGCCCGATTCACCCGCCGCGATTAGACCGGTTCGCTGATCGGCTCGTCGGCGAAACGGCGGGCCACCCGTTCCGCCCCCGCGCGCGCCCAAGCCGTGGTGGCGACGACGGCGAGCAGGATGATGAGCGCGGTCCCGCCCGCGACGGCCCACCAGGCGGTGGCGTAGCCGGCCAGCGGAGTGGCCGCGGCAGCCAGGATGGTGCCCGCGACGGCGACCCCGAGGGTCTGCCCGACCTGCCGCGAAGTGGACGCGACCGCGGCGGCGACCCCGGCTTGAGACCGCGGCATGCCGCTCACCGCCGCGTTGGTGATGGGCGGGTTCAGCAGGCCGAAGCCCATCCCGAACACTCCGTACGCGATCGCGAGCACCCAAAGCGGCGTGGTGGCCGACGCGGTGGTGAGCACGACGGCAACCACGGTCATCGAGATCCCAGCGGTCAGCAGCGGAATCCGCGCGCCGCGAGTGGCGACGAGACGTCCGGCCAGCGGCGCGGCGATCGTCACGGCCACGGCGGTCGGCAACAGCAGCAAGCCGGATTGCAGTGCCGACAGTCCGCGCACGTCCTGCAGGTACAGCGGCGACAGGAACAGGAACGTCCCGAACGCCGCGAGCCCGCATACCGCGCTGATCGTGGCCGACGAGAACGGCGCGCTCCGGAAGAACCGCAGTTCGACCAGTGGTTCCCGGCGGCGGATTTCCCAGCGGATCAGTGCGATCAGGGCGAGCACGCCGAGCCCGGCCAGACTGAGGATCAGCGGCGAACCCCAGCCGAGCCGTTGGCCTTCGATCGCCGCGGTCACCACCGAGCCAAGCAGCACCACGACCAGTACTTGTCCCACCGGATCCGGCCGGCGCGGTCGCGGAGCCCGCGATTCCGGCACGTAGCGCACAGTCAGCGCGAGCGCCGCGACGACCACGGGGACGTTGACCCAGAAGATCGCCCGCCAGCCGATGCTCTCGGTGAGCACGCCGCCGAGCACCGGGCCGACGCCCAGCGAGATCCCGACGATCGACCCCCACACCCCGATCGCCCGCGCGCGCTCGCCGGGGTCGGCGAAGACGTTCGTGATGATCGACATCGCGACCGGGTTCAGCATCGCGCCGCCGAGCGCCTGCACGATCCGGGCGGCGACCAGCCAGCCGATCGACGGGGCGAGGCTGCACAGCAGCGAGCCGAGTCCGAAAAGGACCAACCCGGCGAGGAAGATTCGCTTGCGCCCCAACCGGTCTCCGGTGGCTCCGCCGAGCATCAGGAAGCAGGCGATCACCAGCGTGTAGGAGTCGATCGTCCATTGCAGACCGTTGATCGACGCGTCGAGATCGGCGCGGATGACCGGGAGCGCGACGTTGACGATGGTGTTGTCCATCGCGACGACGAGGATGCTGGAGCACAGGATCGCGAGAATGCCGAAGCGTCCGCGTGCGGTGTCCACGCCCATTCAGCGCTCCATCCAGTCGGTGGTGATCTTTTCTTCCGCTGTCCACACTTCGGCGGCGTAACCGTCCGGGCGCACGAGCACGGCGGCCAGATCGTGCCAGTCCCGGGTTGAGCGCACGACGTTCTCGGCTTCCGCGACGGTGCTGCCGAAAGCCACGAGAGTGAGCCGATCTGGTCGCAGTGCGCGATGGAGGGTGCGGCCGTCGGCGAGCGGAAGGTTGGGCACGCGGCGGCCGACCAGGCTGTCGTCCTCGGCGTAGGAAACCTCCAGCCCGGACAGCCAGCCGCGCAGTTCGTCCGCGGTGTCGCCGTCGCGGCCGATGAGGCTGGACATCAAGTCGCGCAACGCTTTTCCGCCGGGAGTGAAATTGACCATGAGCGCGGCCTGGGCGAGGGTGTTCGCCGCGAGCCGGGCCGCGATGGGACGGCGTTCGGCGTCGTAGGATTGCGGGCCGTCGATGATTCGCCGCGGTGCGCGGCCCTTCACCTCCGCGGCGAGCTTCCACGCGAGGTTCGCCGCGTCCTGCACACCGACGTTGAGACCCTGCCCGCCCGCCGGAAGGTGGACGTGCGCGGCGTCGCCAGCGAGGAACACCCGTCCGACGCGGTACTGCTCGACGTGTCGGGTGGTGTCGCCGGTCCGCGAGGCCCAGATCACCTCGGTGATGCCGAAATCGTCGTCGGCGAGCCGTTTCAGCGTCGCACGCAGTTCGGTCTCGTCGGGAATCAGCGCCTGGCGGCGCGCGGCTTCCTCAGGCGTGAGGCCGGTGTCGCCGGGTTCGTGGCCGAAGATGCGGTGAATGCCGCCGGGCAGCGGAAGCACGCTGTACGAGCCGCGTTCGTAGTCCCAGTTGTGCGGGTGGGCTGGCGGGCGTTCCAGGCGCACGTCGGCGAGGAAACCCATAGTGGACGCGGGATTTCCGGGAAAGCCGAGGCCGAGCGCGTGACGGGTCGCGCTGTGCGCGCCGTCCGCGCCGACGACGTAACCGACGCGCTGGGAGTCGCCGGTTTCCGAGACGATGGTGACGCCTTCCTCGTCCTGCGCTAGGTCGGCGAGTTTCCACCCGGGCTCGATCACGACGCCCCGCTCGGCCAGATGCTCGGCGAGCAGCCGCTCGGTTTCCGGCTGCGGGAGCATCAGCACGAACGGGAACGAAGTGTCGAGTCCGGTGTAGCTCAGCAGGTTCGGCAGGGTCGCGAAATGCGCGGCAGGCACCGGATTTCCCTCGGCGACCAGGCGTGCGGCCAGCGAACCCGCCTCGTCCGGCAGCGCGTCGAGGACTTCGAGCGTGCGCGGATGGACGGTCGTCGCCCTCGATTGCCACACCCGGTCCGGATTCGCTTCGAAGACCCGGACCGAGACTCCGGCGTGGCGCAGGAACGCGGCCGCCGCCATCCCGACGGGTCCGGCTCCGATCACTGCGACTTCGATGTCCATGGTTCCCCCTTGACGATGCTCGACTGGCGAACTGTCTTGACGTCAAGGTATTCTCTCACTGTCTTGATGTCGAGAGAAAGGTCCGTGCCGGTGAACACAGCCCCGCGGGACGCGGTCGACGACCTGGTGGACGCCGTCCGGCGCGGCGGCGGCGACGAGAGCGTGCTGGGCGCGAAGTCGCTGTCCTACCGGCTGCGGCGGGTCGCGCACCAGCTGGAAGTGGCGATGCGCCGCGAGCTGTCCGCGCACGGGATCGAGTTGTGGGAGCTGGAAATGCTCGCCGCGCTCAAGCGCGCGCCCGGGCATCGGCTGACGCCGGGGCAGGTGATGGCCGCGGTCGAGCTGACCTCGGGTTCGGTCACGCACCGGATCACCCGGCTCGAGGCCCGCGGCTGGGTCCGCCGGGACAAGGACCCCGGCGACCGGCGTTCGGTGCTCGTGTCCCTCACCGAGGAGGGCAAACGGCAGGCGCTCGCGTCGTTCGAGCTCAAGACCGAGATCGAACGCGAAATCGCGAACGCTCTCGACCCGGAAACCATCGACGTGGTGAACGACGCGCTGCGGCGGGTTTCGCACCACCTCAAGGGAAAGGACGAGCAATGAAGCGGGAAACCCTGGGCGCGGCAGCGGTTGTCGCGGGCCTGGCCGCCGCCGCGCCGTCGGTGTGGCAGACGGTCACGCACATCACCGATCCGAGCTACCGCGCGCCGGAGGTCCGGAACGGAGAGGGCCACGTGCAGTACCACATGGCGCGCGAAGCGCTGATCACTGCGGGCGCTTTCGGTGCGGTGGGCGCCGGGTTGGCGGCTGGGCGGGATCGCTCGCCGGCGTTGTGGCGGGCAATGGCTTGTGCCGCGGGCGGTTTCGTCGCGGCGATGTGGTCCGGCGGTCCGACGACTGGAGTGTGGGCGCCGAACCGGAAGGCGCTGGCGATCCACGTGGCGTCGACGAGCGCGTTGACCTTGGGCGTCGCGCTGCTGCGGCCCGGGCGTCGTTAGAGGAAGACCCGGGCGTTCTCGAGCCAGGCTTTCGCGTCGTCGCCGATCGCGGCCAGTCCGGTTTCGTCCAACGCGCGCCGCTGAGTGATGCGAAGGCAGAAATCTCGTGCGCTGCCCCGGATCCGTTGTGCGGCGTCGTCCGGACCCCAACCCCAGACGGCGCCGTCGGGACCGGTCAGTTCGAGCCGGATCGGCTCGGTCGGCAGCGGCAGCTTGGCGGCGTAGAACGACAGCCCGCGCCCGGCGAAGCCCAAGGCAGCGATGTGCTTGAGCCGGTCCGTCGGATGGTGTTCGACGCCAACGGTGTCGAAGATGTCCTGTCCGTGCGCCCAGGTTTCCATCAGCCGAAGCGCTACCGCGAGCGTCGCGGTGGACTCCGAGCCGTACCAGGGAAATGGCTGGTCCAACGGGATCTCGCCGAGGGCCGCCGCCACTTCGGCCCGCCCGGCGCGCCAGGAGTCCAGCAGCTCCGAACGCGGTCGCGCGGCTCCCTCGGCCGCGACGGCGTCGGCGTCTTCCTCCAGCACCGCGGCGAACTTCTCCGGCGTACGGATGGCCAGGAGGACGTTCGCGTCGGCTGCCGTGAGGTGCGCGATCTGGTGGCCGATCGTCCACCGCTGCGCCGGGGTGGGTCTCGACCAGTCCGGCTCCGCGGACACTACCGCGTCGAGGTCGTCGCCTTCCGCGAGCAAATCCGGCAACGCGGCTTCGCGGGTTATTTCGGACAAATCCAGGCCGTAGTCCACCATGCGACCACGCTATCCAAAACCGGGCCGCGGCCGGGGCGTTCGGGAACCGGTTATTGCCCTATCGGGCAGCCGGTTTCCGCCGCGACGATCAGGAAGTTCGGCATGCGCGCGTAAGCCTCGATCCCGTGCACCGGGTCGAGCCCCGGCTCGACGACTTCGCGCACCCGGCAGCCGAGCGCGGCCACTTCGTTGAGATAAGCGGAAAGCGGCCGATGGAAGTCCGACGCGTCGCGCCCGGCGATCTCGTACTCCGCCAGGTACTCCTTCCGGCGGTATTCGCCGTGCTCCCGCCAGGTGCCGAACAACTCCTCGAACGCCGGATGGACGATGGCGAACACGAACAGCCCGCCCGGCCGCAGCGCCTCGACACAGGCGCGCATCGCGGGCTTCCAGTCGGGAATCGCCATCAGCACCATGCTGCAGACGACGGCGTCGAACGGCTCCAGCTTCGGCAGCCGAGCGAGATCTGTTTGGAGGTAGGAAAATCCCCTCGGCGGGCTTCTCCTTGGCGAACGAGATCAGGCTCGCGGCCGGTTCGACCCCGGTCACCTCGGCCCCGCGCGCGGCGAGCATCCGGCTGAAATAACCGTTGCCACAGCCCGCGTCCAGCACTCTCCGGCCGCGCACGTCGCCGAGAAGCCGGAGAAGGACGGGATTGACCAGATGCTGCTTGGCGAAGTCGCCGCTCTCGGCAGTCGCTTCCATCGATTCCCGGGTGCTGCCGGTGTTCCACTGCTGGATCGCGGTTTCGTTCGTCCATGCGGAAGTCATTGGATCGAGCCTAGTGCTGCAGCTGCGTTTTCAGGTCTGGAGCCGAAGGGTGTACCTACTGCCACCATCAAGTCGGATAGGAGCGTTACTGCCTCGGGCACACCGCGAAAGACATGCTGATGCCGTGCCCGAGGGGCGGGCACCGGAGGGAGTGTCATGGCGAGCGGTGTCCCGCGGATCCTTACGAAGACCGCCGCCGCTTCGACGCTCCCCCTGCTGCTTCGCCGGGCGGCCACGGTTCTCACCGTGCTCGGGCTGGCGATGATTCCCTGGCTGGTCTTCCTGCACACCGAACTGCCGTCCACCGCTCAGGCCGCGCACTGGGCCTGGATGTGGACGGGCCTGGACAGCCTTGAGGCGCTCGGCCTGCTCTCCACCGGACTGCTCCTCAGACGCGGCGACCGCCGGGCCTGCCTGACCGCCGCCGCGACCTCGGCCCTGCTCCTGGCCGACGCCTGGTTCGACATCATGACGGCCGCCCCGGGTCCGGACTTCACGCTGGCGGTGCTGATGGCGGTCTTCGCCGAGGTGCCGCTGGCGGTGGTCTGCGCGGTTCTCGCGACCCGGGCCTTACCCCGGCCGGGCCGCCGACCGGAAGGGCTCGCGACGTGATCGGCACTCACGGTCCGGTGCCAGCGCGCGATGCCTCACGGACAGGAAGGTCAGGCACGGGAAGCTCCGAGAAACCGCAGCACGGCCAGGACGCGGCGGTGGTCCGCGTCGACCACGGGCAGGTCGAGCTTGGCGAAGATGTTGTTGATGTGCTTCGCCACCGCGCTCTCGCTGACCACCAGCGCCTGCGCGATGCCGGCATTGGAGCGTCCCTCGGCCATCAGGCCGAGCACGTCCCGTTCGCGAGGAGTCAGCCGCGCGAGCGGGTCGCTGTCGCGCCGCAGGATCAGCTGGGCGACGACTTGCGGGTCAAGAGCAGTGCCCCCGTCCGCCACGCGCCGGACCGCCGCCACGAAGTCGGCGACATCGGCGACCCGCTGCTTGAGCAGGTATCCCACCCCGCTGGTGTTCGCGGCCAGCAGGTCGGCCGCGTATCGCTCCTCCACGTACTGCGAAAGCAGCACCACCGGCGTCCCCGGCCAGCGCCGGCGGATCTCCATCGCCGCCCGCACCCCCTCGTCGGTGAAGCCGGGCGGCATCCGGACGTCGATCAAGGCGAGTTCGGGCCGGTGCTCCGCCACCGCCGCCAGCAGCCCCTCCGCGTCGCCGGCTTCCGCGACGACCTGGAACCCGCCCGCCTCCAGCACCTTGATCAGGCCGACCCGCAACAACACCGAATCCTCGGCGATCACCGCGCGCACGGCAGCTCCGCGGTGACGGTGGTGGGCCCGCCGACGGGGCTGCTTACGTGGAAGGCCCCGTCGAGGGAGCCGACCCGCTTGGCCAGCCCGGTCAGCCCCGTGCCGGCGGCGGCGTCGGCACCGCCCAGCCCGTCGTCGGTAACGCGCACTCGCAGCACCTCGCCGACCTGACGGACGATCACCTCCGCGCGCATCGCGTTGGCGTGCTTCGTCGCATTGGTCAGCGCCTCGGAGATCACGAAGTACGCGACTGACTCCGCGTTGGGTGCCACCCGCTCCTCCAGATGGACCCGCAGCCGCACCGGCAGCGGCGTGCGGGCAGCCAGCCCGGACAACGCCGCGTCCAGGCCCCGGTCCTCGAGCACGGCCGGGTGCAGGCCCCGCACCAGGTCGTTGATTTCGGCGATCGCCTCCTTCGCCTCCCGGTGCGCTCTCTCGATCACTTCGCGGGCGTCGCTCGGCAGGTCCGGGCGGGTGGCGATGGCCAGTCCCAGGTTGACCGCGAGGGACACCAACCGCTGCTGGGTGCCGTCGTGCAGGTCGCGCTCGATCCGGCGGCGCTCCGCGTCGACGGCCTCGATCAAGTCGGTCCGGCTCACCGCAAGCTGATCGACCCGTTCCTGGAGCCGCTGCGCCTGGCTGGGCCCGAGCAGGCCCAATGCCAGCCGCGCCTCGGCCTGGGCTACTGCCCGAGCGGTCCAGGGCAGGGCGCACAGCAGGAGGAGCCCGGCCGCGGTGCAGGCCGGAAGTTGAGTCAGGTAGCCGAACCCGTCCGGGCGGATTCCGGTTGGCAGCGCCCACGCCCAGCCGTAGACAAGGACGCCCGCCAGGCTCGCCGCGGCCACCGCGAGCACCAGCAACTCCAGCAGCGCCAGCAACGGGCCCAGCAGGAGGTGGTAGCCGATCTTGCGCCAAGGCCGCGTCGCCGCGAACCACCGGGCGGCCGAGGTCCACGTCCATTGTTCCGGCGCCGTGCGGGTGAGCCGGGGGACATCCACGCCGAGGAGCATCCGGTAGCGAGCCCGCTGAACGGCTGTCAGCACCGGGGTGCCGAGCAGGACCAGGGCGGCCGACACAGAAACCGTGAGGAGCCAGTTTTCCGTCCTGGCGGCAGTCGCCGCCGCCCAGGCCCAAACGGGCATCAGCGCCAGGTGCGGCAGCACGCCGGCGGCAAGAAAACCGGTGTCCCGCCGCGCGCGGAGGACCGCGCGTCTCAGCCCGGCTGGAATCGTCATGGCATGACGCTAGGGCACTGCGGGAGGACGGTGCCATGAAGCCGGTACCCGGTCTCATGGTGAACCTAGTGCCACCTGTCGCACCGGCGGTGAGCTTGACCGGTCAGGCGTCCCGGGACTTTCTGGAATCTCCTGGCGGATTGACGTGCGGCCGATCTCGGGTGTAGGCATGTAAGCACCTGCTTACAAAGGGATCCGGGGAGTCGTTGGCATGACCACCACGCACACCGAACCGCTCGCCTACCCGTTCAACGAGGAGGCGGGCCTCGCGCTCAACGAGGCCTACACCGCCGCTCGCGAGAACGCCGGGATGATTCGCGTCCAGATGCCGCACGGCGAGGCCGCCTGGCTCGCCACCCGCTACGCCGACGCCCGCCTCGTGCTCGGCGACCGGCGGTTTTCCCGCGCGCTGGCGCAAGAAAGCGACGAGCCGCGGATGTCGGGGTACCGGCGTCCGGGCGGCATCCTGTCGATGGACCCGCCGGATCACACCCGGCTGCGCACGCTCGTCGCGAAGGCGTTCACCGCGCGGCGCGTCGAGGAATTGCGCCCGAGGGTGGCGCGGCTGGCTGACGAGCTGATCGCGCAGTTGCGGGAGCACGGGCAACCGGCTGATCTTGTCGATCTGTACGCGCTGCCGATCCCGGTCGCGGTGATCTGCGAACTGCTCGGGGTGCCGGTGGGCGACCGGCCGCAGTTCCGCGAGTGGAGCGATGCGGCGTTGTCGACCACGCGGCTTACGCCGGAGGAGTCGGAGCGCAGCCGCGAGGAGCTGCGGGCGTACATGGCCGGTCTGATCGCCGAGCATCGCGCGCGGCCGCAGGACGACCTGATGACCGCGCTCATCGAGGCGCGGGATGTCCGGGATCGGCTTACTGAGCTGGAATTGGTCGATCTGTGCGTCGGGATTCTGGTGGCTGGGCACGAAACGACGGCCAGCCAGATTCCTAACTTCGTTTATGCGTTGCTGGATCAGCACGAGCACTGGGAACGGTTGTGTGCCGACCCGTCGCTCATCCCGACCGCGGTGGAGGAGCTGCTTCGCTTCGTGCCGCTCGGGGCTGGGGCCGGGTTCGCGCGGTATGCGGTGGAGGACGTCCAGGTCGGCGATGTCCTGGTGCGCCAAGGGGAACCGGTGCTGGTGGCGATCGGGGCGGCCAATCGGGACCGGCTGCAGTTCGGGACCGCGGACCAGCTCGTGCTAGACCGTGGCGACAACCATCATCTCGGGTTCGGGCACGGGGTGCACCACTGTCTGGGGGCTCCGCTCGCCCGGCTGGAACTGCAGGAGGCGTTGCGGGCGTTGACCCGGGAGTTGCCTGGGCTGCGGCTGGCCGGGGATATCGAGTGGAAGACGCAGATGCTGGTTCGCGGGCCGCGGTCGATGCCGGTGGGATGGTGAACGATGAGCTGGACGATTGAAGTCGACGGGGGCGCGTGCATCGGGAGCGGGATGTGCGCGTCGTTGATGCCGGAGGTGTTCGAGCTGGACGGGGCCACCGCGCGGGCCGTCGCCGGGAATGTCGGACCGGACGAGACTGTGCTGGACGCGGCGGACTCCTGCCCGGCCATGGCGATCACCGTGCGGGACGGTGCCGAGGTCGTCGGCCCACGCCCCTAGCTCTGGAGCGCCACCGCACCAGGGTCACGAGCCGAACACACCGTCCTCGGTGACTACCGCGGTGATGAGCGCGTGGGGTGTGACGTCGAAGGCCGGGTTGAATACTGCTGAGCCCTTCGGCGCGATCTGGGTTCCGCCGAACTCCGTCAGCTCGGTGGCCGCGCGTTCTTCGATGGTGATGTCCGCGCCGGTGGCGATGGCTTTGTCCACAGTGGACGTCGGGGCGACGACCACGAACGGGACCTGGTGGTGGGCGGCGGCGATGGCCAGGCTGTAGGTGCCGATTTTGTTGGCCACGTCGCCGTTCGCCGCGATCCGGTCCGCGCCGACGAGCACGCAGTCGACCAGGCCGCGCGCCATCGCGGTGGCTGCCGCGCCGTCCGGTTGCACGCGGTAGGGCACCCCGGCTTGCTCGAGTTCCCAAGCGGTGAGGCGGGATCCCTGCAGCAACGGCCGCGTCTCGTCGACCAGCACTGACTCGACCAGGCCCCGCTCGTGCAGGTGCCAGACGACGCCGAGCGCCGTGCCCCACGAGACCGTCGCGAGGTGTCCGGTATTGCAGTGGCTGAGCAGCCGCAACGGCCTGCGCGGGCACGCATCCAGCACGACTTCCGCCGCGTGCGCCGACGCGGTGTGGTTGCGTTGCTCGTCCTCGTCGAGCATCGACTGTGCTTCGGCCAGCACCGCGTCGGCTCCGTGCGGTAGTTGGGTCAGCGCCCGGGAAACGCCCCAAGCCAGGTTGACCGCTGTCGGACGGGCATGTGCGATTCGCTCAGCTTCCGCCCGCACGTCGTCGCCCTGGCGAGCCGCCAACGCGACCCCCAGCGCGCCCGCCGCTCCCAGCGCCGGTGCTCCGCGGACCGCCAGCCGCTGGATCGCGTCGACCAGTTCGGTCACGGTGCGCAGCGTGAGGATGCGGTACTCGCCCGGAAGCGCTACCTGGTCCACGATCACGATCGCCCCGTCGGCCCAGTCGATGGTCCTGCGCATACGCCCTCCCGGTCCGGAAATCCCGTGGCGGGCCGCCGCGTGCGTGAGCGACGATCCGCCTCGTGACCATTGAACGGCAGAACCCGCCCTCCTTGCATCCGACTCCCGGCTATCACCACGTGACCACCGTCGACGCGCGCCGCACCGTGCACCTCGCCGGCCAGTGCCCGCTGTCGCTCGACGGCCAGGTCGTCCCGGGCGATGTCCTCGCTCAGGTGGACCAGGTCGTCGCCAACACCGAGGCCGCGCTGGCCCACGCCGGCGCGACCTCGGAGGACGTGGTGCGCACGGTGATCTACGTGGCGACCTCCGACCAGCCGACCCTTGCCGCGGTGTGGGAACGGTTCGTGAACTCGCCGATCGCGGCGGCGTTCACCACGGCGAGCACGCTGGTCGGGGTGGCGTGTCTGGGCTACCGAGGGCAGCTCGTCGAGCTGGACGTGACTGCGGCGCTTACGTAGGTCACCGTCCAACCGCGGTGAGGCTGCAGCGCGACACGGTGTCGGTCAGCTCCGCGCGGTCCAGGTTTCGGCCGATGAGCACGAGCTTGCTGACCGGCGGCTCCTCGCCCCACTCTCCCGCATCGGTCAATTCGTAAATCCGGTGCACGCCCTGCAGCACCGTGCGACGGTCGAAAGCCAGGATTCCCTTGAACCGGTACAGATCGTCGCCGCGTTCGGCCAGCAACGCAGTGAGCCACTGTTCGAACGCGGCGCGGTCCAGGGGGCAGTCGAGTTCGATCGAGACGGATTCCAGCGTCGGGTCGTGGTGGTGGGACTCGTCTTCGAGCCAGCCTGGATCGGCGGCGACGGTGCGGTTCAGGTCGAAGGCGTTGATGCCGAGGATGTCGTCCAGGTCGACGCTCCCGTAACTGGACGTGAGGATGTCCGCGGTCGCGTTCACCGAGCGGAGCCGCGTGCGCAGTTCCTCGATTTCCGGGTCGGTGACCAGGTCGATCTTGTTGAGCACGATCCGGTCGGCGAACGCGATCTGGTTGCTCACCTGGCCGCCGACGCCGTCGTGCTCGCCCTCCTCGAGATGGCTGCCGACGTGCCGCGCGTCGACCAGCGTGACGATCGCGTCCAGTGCGAAGGCCGCCGACACCTCGTCGTCCACGAAGAACGTCTGCGCGACCGGGTTCGGGTCGGCCATTCCGCTGGTCTCGATGAGGATCCGGTCGAACCGTTCGCGCCGGCGCAGCAGCGACTGCAGGATTTCGATCAGGTCGGTGCGCGCGGTGCAGCACAGGCAGCAGCCGTTGCTCATTTCGATGATCTTCTCGTCGCCGCCGAGCACGAGCGCGTTGTCGATCGGGATTTCGCCGAACTCGTTCTCGATCACCGCGATCCGGTGCCCGTGGTTCGCGGTGAGGATGTGGTTGACGAGCGTGGTTTTGCCGGAGCCGAGAAAGCCGGTCAGTACCGTCACCGGGATTTTGGCCATGATGATTCCCTCCTTAACCGTTCCCGCCGAGAATCCGGCGAGCGTGCTGGCGTGCTTCTTCGGAGACGACAATGCGGTTGCCGTCGAACTGCGGGCCGCGGGTGGCGTCCAGGCCCATCCGGGACGTCGTGCCGTCGGAGCCCGAGGACGGGTCGAGCGGCGATCCGGGCAGACCGTCCACAGTGAACAAGTCTTGGTGTGGCTGGAAATGCGTGGCGAGTGCCCAGAGCACGTCGCTGTCATTGGTGACGTCGACGTCCTCGTCCACCGCGATCACCGTCTTCACGTACGGGTCCCAGCCGAGCAGGCCGAGCATCACCTGGCGGGCTTGCCCGGGTCGTCGCTGGCGTAGTGCGACATAGCAATGGAAGTGCGTGCCGGACGTCGGGTAATGGACTGCGGTGACGTCCGGGAAGCGCGCCTTGAGTTTCTCCGCCATTTCCGATTCTCGCGGAACGCGGGCGAGATTCAGGTGCTCGTCGGTGTTTCCGCCGACGACGTCGATGAGCATGGCGTCGGAGCGGCGCATGATCGTTTGCACGCGGAGCACGTTGTTGGTCGAGCGGTTCGAGGAATAGCCGGAGAATTCGCCGAACGGGCCTTCATCCGCGTGCTCGGAGGCGTCGATCGTGCCCTCCAGCACGAAGTCCGACCAGGCCGGAACGCCGATGCCGTGCTGCGGGGTGCGCACGACTTCCAGCGGTTCGCCGAGCAATCCGCCCGCCACCGCGCGTTCGTCCACGTCGTAGCCGACCCGTGCGGACGCGGCGAGCATGAACAGCGGATGCCCGCCGAGCACCATCGCGACCGGCATCGGCTCGCCGCGTTCGGCGTATTTCTGAAGCATCCGCCACAGGTCGCCCCGAGAATGAAGACTGGTCGCCAATTCGGTGCGGGAATGCGGCATCGCCCGGTGGTAGCTGAGGTTGCCGACGCCGGTGTCCGGATCCTCCGCGACGATGATGCCGCTGGTGACGTAAGGGGATCGGTCGCTGGCGAAGTGCCGCAGCATCGGGATGGTCGCCAAGTCGACATCAGTCGTCACGTCGTCCAGCACGGGCCCGCTGTCGACCACTCTCGGCGGCATCGCGCGAAGCGCACGCTGCTGGTAGGCACTGTGCAAACCGGACGGTCCGGTTTCGAGCATGCGGGCGATGCGCTGCCGCGAAGCGAACAGGTTGCTGACCACCGGCACGTCCAGCCCGGTCACCTTCCGGAACAGCACCATCTCGTGCCGCCCGGCGGCGGCGAGTTCGTAAATCACCCCGGTGACGCCCTCGTCGGCCGGAACGGGATCGTCGAGGACGAGCACGTCGTCGGGAAAATCCTGGCGATACTGGTCGACGAAAGCATGGGGATCTTGCCGGTGGTTCACCGCGAAACTCCTTGCGAGGCGGGCGGCCCCTGCCAGCGCGCGAACAGTTCGTTCTCGATGCCGAACTGGTCGAGCACCTTGCCGGTCAGGTGGGCGAGGATGTCCTCAATGGACTCGGGCTGGTGGTAGAAGGCGGGCACCGGCGGCAGCACGGTCGCGCCCGCCTCGGTCACCGCCACGAGATTGCGCAGATGCACGAGGCTCAACGGGGTTTCCCTGGCGACGAGCACGAGCGGACGGCGTTCTTTTAGTGTCACGTCGGCGGCGCGGACGAGCAGGTCGTCGCTGTAGCCGTGCGCGATCCCGGCGACGGTTTTCATCGAGCACGGCACGACGACCATGCCCATGGTGCGAAAGGAACCGGACGCGATGGACGCGGCGATGTCCCCGCGCGCATGGCGGACATCAGCAAGTTCGGCCACCTCGGCGGGCGGCATTCCGGTTTCCAGTTCGATGGTGCGGTGCGCGGCCCGGGACATGACCAGATGCGTTTCCACCGTGCCGAGCTTGCGCAGCGCGGTCAGCAGGTGGACAGCAAGGTGCGGGCCGCTGGCCCCGGTGATGCCGACGATCAGCCGGGGCCGCTGCGGTTCGGTGCCCATGACGTCCTTTCAGGACTGGGAAAGCTTCGCGGCGGGTTCTCGGTGCACGAGCGGCTCTTCCGGCCGCCGTTTCCGAGCAGCGAAGAAAAGCAGGTTCAGCAGCACCGCCAGTACGGTGCCGGTGGCCACGCCGCTCTTCAGGAAAACCTGTGCGGCGAACGGAAACTGTTTGTAAAAGTCCGGCGCGCCTGCGGGGATCAAGCCGACGCCGAGCGACAGCATGACGATCACGAGATTGCCGGTCTGGTTGAAGTCCACCCGGGACAGCAGCTGAATGCCGGACACCGTCAGCGCCGCGAAGGTGGCGACGGCGGCCGCGCCGATCACCGGTTGCGGGATCGCCGCGATCACCCGGCCGATCGGCTGCACCACCCCGAAAACCACCAGGATCATGCCGCCGACCGCGACCGGGTAACGGCTGCGCACCTTCGTCAGCGCGACGAGTCCGATGTTCTGGCCGAACGTGGTGTAGGCGAAACCGTTGAACACGCCGCTGAGCGCGGTGAGCAGTCCGTCCACCCGGAGCAGATTGGCGATGTCGCGCGGTCCGACCTTCTTGCCGACCACCTGGCCGACCGCGAGGCCCTGTCCGGACGCCTCGACCATCAGCACGAAAACGATCACCAGGAACAGCAGAATCGACGGAATGTCGAAATGCAACGCTCCGTAATGCATCGGTCGCAGAAGTCCGAAGACCGGGCCATGGGCGACTCCGGCGAGGCTGCCCAATCCGGTCACCCAGCCGACGATCGCGCCGACAGTGAGCGCGATCAGCATCGCGAGCTGGCCGAGCAGACCGCGGAACACCCGGTAGAACACCGCGATCAAGGCGAGTGTGAACCCGGCCAGCGCGAGATTCGCCGGCGCACCGTAGTTGTGCGCGGACGGATTGGAACCGGCGATGAGTTTCAGCCCGACCGGGATCAGCGTCAATCCGATCAACGTGATGACCGTGCCGGTGACGACCTCCGGGAACAGCTTGAGCAGCTTGCTGAACAACGGCGCGATCAGCACCCAGAGCACGCCGACCACGAGCAGCGAGCCGTACACTGTGGACAGGCCCTGCGTGCTGCCGATCAGCACCATCGGGACGATTCCGTTGGACGCCGCGCCGACCACGAGCGGCATCCGGATGCCGAATTTCCAGACGCCGAACGCCTGCAGCATGGTGCCGATCCCGGCGAGCACTAGGTCGACGCTGACCAGGTCGGCGATCTGCGACTGGGGCAGGCCCAGCCCGGCGCCGACCACGATCGGCACCACGACGACACCGGCGTACATCACGAGCACGTGCTGCAAACCCAGCAGCACCAGCGGGCCGAATCGGGGACGTTCGTCCACCGGGGACAGGGGACTGGCCATGATTCCCTCACCTCGTCGGGCCGGCGGGACCGGGAAGCGGCCGGGCCGGGCGGATCGTGGGTCGTCGCCGGAGCCGGACGGGCAGCCGGCGTCGATGACCCCCGGCCGCGCGCGAATCCTGCCGCCGCACCTACGGGGTTATGGAATGAGCGAAGATTTTTCCTTCCCTGCAAGGAGTTTCGACTATGGTGCATCGGAAGCCGCCGAGGGTCAATACCCGGGAGCGGCTTCCGGCCCGGTGCGCGGAGCCCGCTCGCGGCGGTTGAGCACGAGGTTCAGCAGGAACGCCGCGATGCCGCCGGCCGCGATGCCGCTCGTGAGCACGGTCTGCACCACCACGGGCAGATGTTGGTAAAACTCTGGCGCGCCGACCGGCAAAAGACCGAAGCCGAACGAGATGGCGACGATCAAGATATTGCGCCCGTTGCTGAGATCCGCCTGGCTCATGATGCGCAGACCGACCGCTCCGACGGTGCCGAACATGACCACTCCGACGCCGCCGAGCACCGGCCCGGGCAGCGACGCGACGGCCGCGCCGAGTTTCGGCACCAGGCTCATGAGCACCAGCACCGCGCCCGCGGTGGCGACCACGAACCGGCTCATCACGCGGGTGATGCTGACCAGCCCGACGTTCTCGCCGAAGGTGACGACGGTGAACGAGCCGAACACGCCCGCGAACGCGGAGCCGATCCCGTCCGCGCGCAATGCCCGGGAAATCTCGGGCGGGCCGACGTCGCGGCCGACGATCTGCCCGATGGCGAGCGTGTCGCCGGTCGATTCCACCATGTTCACCAGCTGCACGATGATCATCGGCAGCAAGGCGGACAAGGCAAACGTCGGCATGCCGAATTCGAACGGCTTCACGACGCCGACCCAATCCGCGTGCCCGACCGAGCTGAAGTCGGCCATGCCGAGCGGGATCGCCACGAGCGTCCCGACGGCCAGCGCGATCAGGATCGCGAAACGGCGCACCGCGGGCGGGGCGAACCGTTCCAAACAGACAGTCAGCACAATGGTGCCCAGCCCGAGAATCAGCCGTCCGG
Source organism: Amycolatopsis albidoflavus (assembly GCF_039525725.1). Taxonomy (NCBI): domain Bacteria; kingdom Bacillati; phylum Actinomycetota; class Actinomycetes; order Pseudonocardiales; family Pseudonocardiaceae; genus Amycolatopsis; species Amycolatopsis albidoflavus. The sequence continues at coordinate 82,411 of NZ_BAAAHV010000028.1, read as the reverse complement.
CCGAACCGTGGTCGGCGGCGCCCGGATTGGACCCGGCGATCAGCGTCGCGGTGGAGGGCAGCAGCGAGAACCCGATGATCGCGATGATCGTCCCGGTCACGATCGGCGGGAAGAACCGGATCAGCTTGCTGAACCACGGCGCGACCAGCCAGGTCAGCAGCCCGGCGACGATCGTCGCGCCGAAGACCGCGGGCAGCCCGGCCTCCTTGCCGACGATGATCGCCGGGGTGATGCCGGTGAAGGTCGAGCCCATCACGATCGGCAGCCGGACGCCGACGTTGCCGATCCCGAGCGTCTGCAACAGCGTCGCGATGCCGCTGACCAGCACGTTCGCCGTGACGAGCGTGGCGATCTGCGCGGTGGACAGGCCGACGCCGAGCCCGATCAGCAGCGGGACGGTGACCATTCCGGAATAGGCGACCAGTAGGTGCTGGACACCGAGCGGGAGCATTTGCCGCAGCCGGGGGACGGTGTCGACCGCGTCGCGGGTCGTGGTTTCGGCTCGGGTGGTGCGCGGACGGAATCGCATGGTTTCCTCCACAGCGGGGAAAGGGGAGCGCGGATCACCGCGCCCAGGGAGTGAGCAGTCCGCCCATGCCGCTGCGCTTCAGCAGCCGGGCCGCGTGCCGTTCCGCCTCGTCGGCGGCGGCCTCTTCGTCGACGCGGACGCACTGTCCGTCGCGGTAGACGATCTCGCCGCCCACGATCGTCAGCTCCACATCGGACCCGCGGGCGGAGTAGACGAGGGCGGCGACCGCCCGGTGCACCGGGCGCACGTGCGGACGGTCGAGCGCAGTCACGATGACGTCGGCGATCTTGCCCTCGCTGAGCACTCCCGCGTCGATTCCGGCGTAACGGGCCCCCTCGCGGGTGGCCATTTCCAGCGCGTCCTCGGCCCGCAGCGCCGTCGGGTCCAAAGTGGCCGTTCGCTGTCCGAAGACGCTGAGTTTCATCGCCTCGAAAAGATCTTGCCGATGACCGCAGCTGGGACCGTCGGTGCCCAGCGCGACCGGAACATTCTGCTTGCGCAGGTTCGCGATCTGCGCGGTGCCGGAGGCGAGGTAACCGTTGGACGCCGGGTTGTGCGAGACCCCCGCGCCCGCGGCGGCGACCTGCTCGATTTCGGCTTCGTCGAGCCAAATCGCGTGCGCGAGGGTGGCCCGTTCGTCGAGGAGTTCTTCCCTGGCGAGCCATTCCACCGGCCGGACCCCGTGGGTTTCGAGGTAGCTGACCGGATCGGTTTTGCTCTCGCAGCAATGGGTGTGCCAGCGAGTGCCGAATTCCCGGGCGAGTTCGACCGTCTGGCGGACGAGTTTCTGTTCCACGTAACAGAGGTTGAGCGCGGCGGGCCACACCGCGACCTTGGCCGTCGGCGGCCGGTGTTGCATTGCCTCGCGGGTGATCGCGAACTCGTCCTCGCTCGAGTAACGGAACAGTTCGATCGGCTGACCGCGGCGGTCGGCGATTTCGGTGCGTTCGCCCAGCATGCCGCGGGCCACCGCGCCGCGAAGGCCGGCCTCCTCGATGACATCGGCGACAGCGAGGGTCGTTTCAAGATCGCTTGGTGCGTAATGGTTGTCGATCACCGTCGTGATGCCGGCGCGCAACGCCTCGACCGCGCCGAGTCGTGCCCCGGCCACCGCTTCGGGTCCGGTGATCGCGATCGAATACGGCCACATGAATTCGCACAGCCACGGCACGATCGACATGCCTTCGCCGAGCCCGCGAGCGAGTGCTTGGTAGAGGTGGTTGTGCCCGTCGACCAGGCCCGGCAGTACGGCTTTGCCTCGACAGTCGACGACTTCTTCGGCGCGCCAGCGCTCAGTGCCGGATCCCGGTCCGACGCCGGCGATCCGGTCGCCGGTGATCGCGACGTAGCCGTTCTGGTGGACAGTGCGCCGGTCGTCGACGGTCACCACGGTGCCGCCGGTCAGGAGGAGGTCGCAGGGTTCCGCAGCCGACATCGGGCCGCCCTTCCCCGGGCGGGGTCGGACCCGGCCCGGCGGTCGTCTCCAGCGCGCGGCTGGAGGCAGCTGGCCGAACGGTTGGCCCGAAACGGGAGGTCACCGGCGCCCGGCAGCACCGCCGGGTCGTTCAATGCAAAGCCCTCGCGGTGCCGGTGTCAAGAGCCTTCTCCGGAAAAGTATTGCCGCGCAAGGCATTCGGCGATCATGTGTTGACAGCGGGCGGCGAAGGTGTTGCACTCGGTTGCGCCGGAGCGCGGATCGCGCTTCCGGGTCCCGTAGGTGCGGTGAAGCGCGGCCGGGGAGTCCTTTACTCAAGTCTTGCGTAAGGAGACATCCGGTGATTATCGATACCCATGTCCATCCGACGAATCTCGTCGACGAAGCCTGGCGGCACACCGGAACCCCGTTCACCGGCGAGCGCACGCTGGAAATGATGGACGGTCCATTCTGGATCAACGGCAAGCCGCGGCGCGTGGACGTCAGCTGCATCATGCCGCCGCCGGGCAACACGACCTGGCGCGAGGGCAACAAAACCGGCCGCGAAGGCATCCGCGAGTACCAGGCGTACGTGACCTCGCTGGTGCAGCAGTACCCGGACCGGTTCGTCGGGAACTTCATGTACAACCCGCGGTTCGGCCCGGAAAACGGCGCGGCGGAGCTGGCCTTCCACGTGAAGGAATACGGCTACAAGATGCTGAAACTGCACGCCAACATGCATTCCTACCGCCCGGACCGGGCGCTGGACTGGCTGCGGCCGGTGATGCGGGTGTGCGACGAACTCGGCGTGATCGTGCTGATCCACACCGGGGACGGGCCGTACTCGATCCCGACCCAGTTCTACCCGATCATCCGCGAGTTCCCGAACGTCACGTTCATTCTCGGCCATTTCGGCATCCAGACCGGCGGCGTCTACTGTTTCGAGGCGTTCTGGATGATCCAGGACTCGCCGAACGTGATCGGCGAATCGGGCTGGCTGCTGCAGTCGCGGATCGTCGAATTCGCCAAGGAGATGAAGAAGAGCGACCTGGTCTTCGGCACCGACTCGCCGCCGAACGAGCCCGGCATGTGGGCGCGGGAGCTGGAAGTGCTGTGCCACCAGCCGCCGCAGGGCCTGAACCTGTCCGAGGACGACCTGGAGGGCTACCTCGGCAACAACATGGCCAAGCTGCTCGGCCTCGCGCCGACGCCGCCGCCGAAGGACAAGGCGGAAGCCGAGGCGTATTTGCGCGGCGATATTCCGCAGGCCTCGGCGGCGAATACGCACGCTTCGCATTATCTCGGCTACACGCCGTCGGCGTGGGCTGAGGCCGCTAACTCCTGATTCGCTCGCGCCGGCTGCGAGGTCAGTCGCACCCGCAGCTGGCGCGCGCGGTCAGGTGCACGTCGAGGATGCGGTCTTCCGGCTGGGTTTCTTCTTTGATTTTGTCCAGAGTGGACACTGCGGCGTCGGCGAAATCGTCGAAGGAATGCCCGGCGGTGGACAGCGCGGGCCAGCTGTGCGCGGCAGCGTCGGTACCGCCGAAGCCAATCACCGCAAGGTCTTTCGGCACGCTCAAGCCAAGCTCCGCCGCGACAGTGAGCGTGTCGAGCGCCAGCCCGTCCGCGGTCGCCATGATCGCGCGCGGCCGCTCCGGCGACTGCAGCCATCGCCGGATGTCCGCCCGCGCGGCATGCCGATCCAGACCAGTCCGGACGACGTTGCCCGCACTCCTTTTCGCCGCCCGCATCGCCTCCGTCCAGCCGCGAGCCCGATCGGCCACCGGCCCGGACCGCGCGGTTCCGGTGAGACACCCGATCTCCCGGTAGCCGTGTCCGAGCAGATGTTCGGTGGTCAACCGCCCGCCCGCTCTGTTGTCCAGCACCACGGACGGCGCGGCGGCACCGGACGGGGCGTGGTGGTGGAGGTAGACGACCGGAACGTCCAAAGTGGAGTGCGTTGCCGCCGCTCCGGCGATCTCCGCGCGGACGAGCAGCAGACCGTCCACGCGCATGTTCGCCAGCGATTCGGCGTACCGCAGCTCCTGCTCCCGGGAGAACGCCGAATTTCCCAGCAGCACCAAGGATCCACGCGCGAACGCGGCCCGCTCGACCGCGTGGGTGAGCTGGGTGAAGTAGCCCTCGCTGCTGTCCGGCACGACCAGGCCGAGCACATTGCTGCGCGTGGACCGCAACGCCCGCGCGACGAGATTCGGCCGGTACCCGAGCTCGGCGATCGCTTGTTCCACTCGCGCCCGCGTGGCGGGGGCGACCGGACGCGGACCGTTGTTGAGCACGTAACTGACCACGGCCGGCGAGGTGCCCGCCAGCCGTGCGACATCGTCCCGGGTGACCCGCTGCATGCGCCAGACGATACCCGAAGAGCCGTTGACAGTCCCGATCTACACGTGTTGAATCCCGTGGAGTCGGCAACGCAGGAAAGCTGGTGGTCACTGTGGACTCGCTGGTACGCGCCGCGGAAACCGGGAAAGCCGCCGGGGTGGGCGAAAGCGCCCTCCGTCCGGACGGCGCCGCCAAGGTGACCGGCAGGTTCGCCTATTCGTCGGATTTGTGGATCGAGGGCATGGTCTGGGCGACCACGCTGCGCAGCCCGCACGCGGCCGCGCGGATCCGGTCCATCGACACGAGCAAAGCTCTCGCTCAACCGGGCGTGCACGCCGTGCTCACTCACGAGGACGTTCCCGGCGCGAAGACGTACGGCATGAAATCCGCCGACCAGCCGGTACTGGCTTTCGACGAAGTCCGCTACCACGGCGAACCAGTCGCGCTGGTCGCCGCCGACGACCCCGAAACCGCCCGCCAGGCGGCAAAACTGATCATCGTCGACTACGAACCGCTGACCCCGGTCACCGATCCGATGACGGTCCTGGACGAGGGTGTCCGCCCCGTCCATCCCGACGGAAACCTGGTACGACACGTAAAAATCCGCCACGGCGACCTTGCCCGCGCCCGCGCCGAGGCGGATGTCGTAGTCACCGGCGAGTACGAAGTCGGCATGCAGGACCAAGCTTTCCTCGGCCCGGAATCCGGCCTGGCAATTCCCTCCGAAGACGGCGGCGTCGAGCTTTACGTTTCCTCGCAATGGCTTCACAAAGACTTGGAACAACTTGCCCCGTGCCTAGGCCTGCCGCCCGAAAAAGTGCGCCTGACCATGGCAGGAGTCGGCGGTGCCTTCGGCGGCCGGGAAGACCTCTCCGTCCACGTGCACGCCTGCATGCTGGCCCTGCGACTGGGCCGTCCGGTGAAAATGTCCTACAACCGCTACGAATCCTTCTTCGGCCACGTACACCGCCATCCGGCAAAGATGCGTTACGAACACGGTGCCACCAAAGACGGACGTCTGGTCTACGTCAAAGCCCGCCTGGTTCTGGACGGCGGTGCCTACACCTCGACTTCGCCGGTAGTAATCGCCAATGCTTGCTACTTCGTCACCGGCGCCTACGACGTCCCGAACGCCGAAATCGACGGCCTGGCAGTCTTCACGAACAACCCGCCGTGCGGGGCGATGCGCGGTTTCGGTGCCGTCCAATCGGCCTATGGCTGTGAGTCCAATATGGACAAACTGGCTCAGGGGCTGGGCATGGACCCGATGGAATTGCGCCTCCGCAACGCCATGACCACAGGCACGGTTTTGCCCACCGGCCAAGCCGTCGACGGCCCAGCCCCCGTCGCGGAACTCCTGCAAGCCCTCCGAGACCGTCCGCTGCCTCCCGCCGCCGGTGTGGACCTGCTTTCTCTTCCAGGCGGAGCCGCCAACACGACGCACGGCGAGGGGGTGCGTCGCGGAGTCGGCTACGCGGTCGGGGTGAAAGCGATCGGCTACTCAGGAGGCGTCGACGACATCTCGACCGCGCGAGTCGCACTGACGGTGGTCAATGGCGCCCCGGTGGTCTCAGTGCACACCGCCGCCGCGGAATGCGGACAAGGCGTCACGACCGTCCAGTCGCAAGTGGCGAGCACGGAACTAGGCGTCTCCCGGATAGTCGTGTTACCCGCCGACACCCAAATCGGCGACGCCGGCTCCGCGTCCGCCTCCCGCATGACCTGGATGTCCACCGGGGCTGTGCAAGGTGCCTGCCGCCACATCGCACGTGAACTACTACGCCGCGCTACTGCCGCTTCTGGCCTCCCCGCGCTCTCCCTGGGTGACGACCAAGTCCTGGACCCCGCCGGACGCCCAGTGTGCTCGATCGCCGATCTCGTGGGTTCGGACACTCTTTCCCACACCTTCGAGTACCACCACCGCCCCACCCAAGGCATCGACCCGGAAACCGGCCAGGGCGACGCACACATCGCTTTCGCCTTCGCCGCCCACCGAGCGGTGGTGGACGTGGACGTGGAGCTGGGTTTGGTGAAGGTAGTCGAGCTGGCGACCGCCCAGGATGTCGGCAAGGCAATGAACCCGCTGGCAGTAGAAGGCCAAATCGAAGGCGGCAGCGTTCAGGGCCTGGGTTTGGCCCTGATGGAGGAAATCCTGGTCGACCGCGAGGGCCGGGTGCGCAACCCGTCCTTCACGGACTACCTGATCCCGACCGTGCTCGACGTACCGCCGATGCCGATCAGCGTGTTCGAATTCCCGCACCCGGACTCGCCCTACGGCCTGAACGGCGTGGGGGAGCCGCCGACCCTGTCGTCGACTCCCGCGATCCTGAACGCCCTCCGCTCGGCGACTGGCCTGCCGTTGCCGAACGCCCCTATTCGCCCGGACGACATCGCATTGGCTGGGGAGACGGGTGCGGGGTTGGGGGTTGCGTCGTGACTGGCTTGTCTTGCCGGACTTTCCGGTCCGCCCTGATGGCGTCGCCTTGGCCGGGGAGGCGGGTGCGGGGTCGCGGGCTGCATCGTGACTGGCCCGCCTTTGCCGAACTCTCCGGTTCGCACAGGACGGCATCGCGTTCGCCGGGGACGGGTGTGGGGGTTGGGGCCCGCTTCGTGATCGGCCCCTCTGTGTCGTGCTCCCCCGATCCGCTAGGCAGACATCACCTGGGGAGGGCGGATGGGTGCGGGCTTACGGGCCGCATCGTGACCGGCCCGCATTTGCCGAACTCTCCGATTCGCCCCGGACGCCATCGCCTTGGCCGAGCAGGCCGGAGCGGGAGTGCGGGTCGCTTCGTGACCGCCCTGCCTAACGCGGCCGTTCTGCCCTTCCACCCCTTCTCTTTCCTGCCCGAGGCCGGAGGTGCCCCGTGGATTTCCTGACCCCTGCGACCTGGGCGGAAGCCCTCGCTGTGAAAGCCGATCACCCCGACGCCGTCCCCCTGGCCGGCGGCACCGACGTCCTGGTCGAACTCAACTTCGACCACCGCCGCCCCGCTGCGCTGCTCGATCTCACCAGGATCAGCGACCTGTCCGAATGGACTGAGCAGGACGGCCGGATCCGGCTGGGCGCGGGCGTGTCGTACACCCGGATCATCACCGAACTCGGCACCCGCCTCCCCGGATTGGCGATGGCCAGCCGCACTGTCGGGTCGCCGCAAATCCGCAACCGCGGCACTGTCGGAGGAAACCTGGGCGCAGCCTCCCCGGCCGGCGACACCCATCCCACGCTCCTGGCCTGCGACGCGACAATCGAGGTCGCGTCCGTACGCGGCACCCGGATGATCCCGGCGACGGAGTTCTACCGGGGCGTCAAACGCAACGCACTGGCCCCGGACGAGCTGATCGCCGCCATCCACCTCCCGGTCGCGACCGGCCCGCAGCAGTTCGCGAAAGTCGGTACCCGCAACGCGATGGTCATCGCGGTGTGCTCGTTCGCACTGGACCTGGCCCCGGAAACCGGCTGGGTGGGCGCGGCGATCGGATCGGCCGCCCCGACGCCACGCCGAGCCACCGCCGCCGAAGACTTCCTTCGCGACGCCCTCTCCGATTCGTGGGAATCCCGCTCCCCGCTGCCGGACCCGGTCGTACGCCGATTCGGCGAGCTGGCCGCGAGCGCTGCGTCCCCGATCGACGACGTCCGAGGCAGCGCGGACTACCGCATCCACGCGATCGCAGTACTGGCCCGCCGGACGTTGACCTGGGCCTGGGACGACTATCGGAAAGGCGGGCAGCCGAAATGCGCCTGAACCTCACTGTCAATGACGAACCGCGCACCGTCGACGAGGTCTGGGAAGGACAAAGCCTGCTGTTCGTACTGCGCGACCAACTGGGCTTGCCAGGCTCGAAGAACGCCTGCGAACAGGGCGAATGCGGTTCGTGCACAGTGTATTTGGACGGTACCCCAGTGTGTTCGTGCCTGGTCGCCGCGGGCCAAGCCGAAGGCAGGAACGTCCGCACCGTCGAGGGCCTGGCGGACGGCGACCACCTGGACGCAGTGCAGCAAGCTTTCGTCGAAGCCGGCGCCGTGCAATGCGGCTTCTGCACGCCGGGGTTGATCGTCGCCGCGCACGAACTCGTGCACCGCGTGACCGCCCCGACGGACCCGGAGATTCGCGAAGCCCTGGCGGGCAATCTCTGCCGCTGCACCGGGTACGAGAAGATCCTGGACGCAGTCCGCCTGGCCTCGGCTCGAGTCGGAGAAGCAGAACCCGCATGACGGCTGGCCGCTTGCGGGAGCCCGACAGGTCGACTGGTCTGCCTTGCCAGGCGCATACGCCCGGCTTGCCAAGCCGCGCGCACTCAACTGCCCGTCCTGCCTGGGGCTGCGGACCGATGCCATTTCGCTCGGCCTGGACATCGCCCGCACCGGCTGGGGCTGTGTGCTCGGTGCCGAGCGAGCAATCCCGCCTGTTTCGGGCATGGTCAGTTTGCCCTCGATAGTCGGCCGATCGTGGATCTTGCCGCTTCTCGCGGGTTGGTTCGCGTGCGACTGCTAGCCGATCGCGGACCTTGCAGCTTCTCGCCCTTCGACCCCCACGCAGCCGCCCGCGCCGATCTGCCGACCAGGCTCGGTTGGTGTGCCTGGGTGGATGCCGCGCCTGCGGGCGACGCTGTCGGTGCCGATTTGCCGACCGCGCTCGGCCCGCGACGTGTCCGTGGAAGCCCGTGCCCGCGGGCGACTCCGCCAGTGCCAACCCGCTGTCAGTGCCAACCTGCCGACGGTGCTCGGTCCGCGAATTGCGCCGGGGAATTCTGCTGGCGGACAACTCTATGGCACCGATCTGCCGATCGGGCTCGATCCGCTATCTGTGCCGCGGGACCGTGCTCGCGGACAGTTCTGCCGATGCCGATCCGTCGCCCTGACTCGTTCCGGGCGTTGCGCCGGACACCGCGCTCGGGAACAGCTCTGTCGATGCCGCTCCCTCGCCCAGACTCGGTCCGCGAGTTGCGCCGGACAACCGTGCTCGCGGACAACTCCGTCGATGCCCACCCGCCACCCAGGCTCGGCCACCATCTGCACCGGAGATCCGAACCCGCGGGCGATTCCGGCAGCGTCAAACTGCCGAATCGGCCCGATCCTCCGGACCCGCGCCGGAAATCCGCGTCCTTACGGCTCGCCCCAGACCCAGTCAGAGCCCCTTCATCAGATCCGTCTCCGTCACCCCCGGACCCTTTCCTTCCCGGATGAACCATTCCGTCCCGAACATCTGGGCGAACTTCTCGTCCGGCAGCGCCAGGAAGAACGACTCCTCGCTGATCTGGCTCAGATGAGCCCGCATCGCCGCCCGCTTCACCTTCGCGTATGCCGTGACGTCGACTTCGGCAGTCAGCTCGGCCGCCGGTTTGCCGATGATCATGTCCTCGTCCGGGCCGCCTTCCTCGCCCGCCGCGCGTGCGGCTTCGGCGGCGCGGCGGACCTCGTCGCGGTTCACCGAGCCCTGGTAGATCCGCGGCGTGCCCGCGAGTTCTCCCGCGCGCATGCCGACGCGGTGGACCTGGATGTGGTCCGGGTGGCCGTAGACGCCGAAGTCGTCGTAGACCGTGAGCACGTCCGCCGACTCCTCGCGCAGGATCGCCGCCAGCCGCTCCGCTGCTTCTTCGACCGGGGCGGTCCAGAACGTGCCCGGGCCGTCGTTCGACGGGTCGCCCATCATTCCGGAGTCCTGGTATCCCAAGAACTCCACTCGCGAGACGCCCAGCACCTCGGCCGCCGCCTGCGTCTCCTTCACTCGCCGGTCCGCGAGCTGCTCGCCGTCTTCGAGCAGGCCCTCGGGGATCTCGCCCTTTTCTCCGCGCGTGGCCACCACGAGCACCACCCGGTGCCCCTCGTCGGCCGCCTTGCGCATCACGCCGCCGGTCATGATCGCCTCGTCGTCCGGGTGGGCGTGGAACGTCACCAATGTCGCCATGCCAACGAACCTACCGGCACCCACCGACAAAAACCGGCGCCCGCCGGAAACTGCTTCCGGCGAATCCTCCACACCCTCCATTGTGGACAGGTCGCCCACATGGGTGGACCTGCCGCTTTATGCGCGCGAGGGGTCCCCTCGCGCGCTCCGGCGCTTGGCTTCTCCCGCCGCCCGGCTTACGTTGGGTTCCGCCGACCGAGGAGGCGTCATGGCAGAACGGACGAAATACATTCTGGACGAGGCCGATCTCCCGGCGCAGTGGTACAACGTGGTGCCGGACCTGCCCGAGCCGCCGCCTCCGCCGCTGCACCCGGGAACACGCGAGCCCGTCGGGCCCGAGGACCTGGCTCCGCTGTTCCCGCGGGCGATCATCGAGCAGGAAGTCACCACCGAGCGCTACATCGACATTCCCGAGGAAGTCCGCGACGTCTACCGGCTCTGGCGACCGTCTCCGCTCTACCGCGCCCGCCGGCTGGAGAAGGCGCTCGGGACCCCGGCCCGGATCTACTACAAGTACGAGGGTGTCAGCCCGGTCGGCTCGCACAAACCGAACACCGCTGTGCCACAGGCGTTCTACAACGCGGCCGAGGGCGTCACGCGGCTCACCACCGAGACCGGCGCCGGGCAGTGGGGGAGCGCGTTGGCGTTCGCGTGCGCGACTTTTGGACTGTCGTGCGAGGTCTGGCAGGTGCGGGCGTCGTACGACCAGAAGCCGTACCGCAAGCTGATGATGGAGACCTTCGGCGCGCAGGTGTACCCGAGTCCATCGGATCGCACTGCCGCCGGCCGCGCGATCCTGGCGGAGAACCCGCAGTCGACCGGCAGTCTTGGGATCGCGATCAGTGAAGCGGTCGAGCAGGCCGCGGCGGATCCGGGTGCGCGGTACGCACTGGGCAGCGTGCTCAACCACGTGCTGCTGCACCAGACGGTGATCGGCGAGGAAGCCCTCCGGCAGTTCGAAATGGCAGGCGACACCCCGGACGTGCTCGTCGGCTGCACCGGCGGCGGCTCCAACTTCGGCGGGCTCGCTTTCCCGTTCCTGCGGGAAAAACTGGCCGGCCGGATGAACCCGGTGATCCGCGCGGTCGAACCGGCGGCCTGCCCGACCCTCACTCGAGGCCGCTACGCCTACGACTTCGGCGACACGGCCGGTCTCACGCCCCTGCTGAAAATGCACACGCTCGGCCACGACTTCATCCCGGACCCGATCCACGCCGGAGGCCTGCGCTACCACGGGATGTCGCCGCTGATCTCGCACATCTACGAACTGGGTCTCATCGAGGCGCTCGCGATCGGTCAGCAGGAATGTTTCGCCGCGGGAGTGCAGTTCGCCCGCACGGAAGGCATCATTCCCGCGCCTGAACCGACACATGCGTTGGCCGCGTGCATTCAGGAAGCTTTGCGCTGCAAGGAAACTGGTGAGGAGAAGGTGATCCTGACGGCACTCTGCGGACACGCGCACCTCGACTTGCCCGCGTACGGCGCGTATCTGGCAGGGGACATGGTGGACAACGAACTTCCGGACGCGGCGTTGGAGGAATCGTTGGCTGCGCTTCCCTGACGGATGCGGCTGGCGGACTGGAGAGGAGGTGGTTGAGGGAATTAGTGGGCAAGTGATGCTGCGCTTAAGTGACTCGCCGGGAGTGGGCGGCTGGGATCGGTGAGCGGGTGGGCAGCAGTCCGGCTGGATCAGCTGACGGCCCGGGAGGGCCGCGGTCGGTTGGTGAGATGCCGTTGGCTGGGATTGCCTCGCGGTGAGGTGAGGTGGCGGGCCGAGCCGGCTCGGCCCGGGCCGAGCCGAATCGGGCTGAGCCGAGCCGAATCGGGCTGAGCCGAGCTGGGTGGGGCCGAGCCGCGCTGAGCCGGGCTAGGCCGGGCCGGGCTGAGCTGGGCCGGGCTGACCTAGTTGGGCCAGGCTGGGCCGGGCCGCGCTGAGCTGGGCTGACCTAGTTGGGCCAGGCTGAGCCGGGGCGGGCTGAGCTGGGCCGGGCCGCGCTGAGCTGGGCCGCGCTGAGCCGGATGAGGCTGAGCCGGGGCGGGGCTGTGTGGGGCCGGGCCGTCCTAAGCCGGATGGGGCTGGGCCAAGTCGGGCAAGGCTGAGCCTGGCGGGCTGAGTCGGGCAGGGCTGAGCCTTGCGCGGCTGAGTCGGGCAGGGCAGGGCGGGGCCGGGCCGGCGACTTTCGTCGTGCGGGCCATCTGGGCGGCCAGTTCGGCACCGGTCTCCAGCGTGGTTTCGTCTCCCTGGACGGCCAGCAGGTACTGCTACATGGCGAACTCCTCAAAACCGGGTCTCTTGCCGTGGCTACGAACGCGCTCCACGCCATTCGACAACCTCGGCAAGAAATCCGTCACCGTTCTTTGGAGACGGTCGCCAGCAGCTCCGGTCCTCGCTCCACCAGCCGTTTCTGGGCGAGCGAACCCCACCACCACGCCAAGGCGACGCCGGTCGCGATCCCGGCCGGAATGCCCAGCCACTGCAGTACCGGCAGGTCCGCCAGCTTCCCGGCCACGCACAGCGCCACCACCGGCAACGCGCCGAGCACGATGAGCAGCGTCGTCGCCAGCATCAGGGCGGCTCGGGCACAGCCGGGGCGTCCGCCGGACGACCACGGGCTCCCGCTGCGCCGTTGATCCGGCAAGGGGAAGGCCAGGAAGACGGATTGCAGCATCAGGATTCCGGCTCCGGCGCCCAGCGTTGCCGGGACTAGGCCGAGGACCCATGGATACGCGCCCGGTACGCCGGTGACGCCGGGCAGGACCAGCGCCAGCACCACGGCGATGGGGGCGACGATCAGGGCCCACGCCAGCTGCCGGCCGCGCACGTCGGCGCGTTCGGCACCGGGGACGACCAGCGTGTGCCACAGGGCGCTGCCGTCCATTCCGTACAGGTTGCCGGACTGCATGGACGCGAAAATCACCACGGCGACCCCGAAATACGGCAGCATCACCGACTGCCCGCCACCTCCGCCGCCGGACAGGGCTGGCACGACCGTGATGACGAAGCCGATGAGCAGCGTCGACAGCAGCGCGACACGTCGGCGGGCGTCCCGCCACCAGGTGTAAAGCTCCTTGCGTGCTACGGCACCGATCGGCGTGGCCGGGAGCAGGCTGCGCCGCGTGCGGGCGCTCTTCGCGCGGGTGCGGGAGGCACCGCGGAAGGAAGGCGTGGTGACCTGGCGGGCCAGCAGCGCGCCCCAGACCAGGACCAGAACCGCCACCGCGCCGAGCAGCGCGGCGAACAGGCCGCCGACGGTGCCCCATTCGCCGACTCCGGCCGCGTGCACCGCGAGGGTGCCCCATCCGGACGGCAGGGCGTGCATGACGCTGACGAAGCCGGGCATCTGGCCGGTGACGATCGCCGGGCCGACGCTGCGCATCACGTAGTTCACCGCGACGCCGGACAACCCGGTGAGCGCCACCAGGATGATGCCGAGTTCCTTGCCCTTGCGCGACGTCAGCAGCGTGCCGAGCGCGGCCATCACGACGCGGTACAGCAGCACCACGAACGCCAGCTGCAGCACGGTGAACACGAGCCCGACGAGCGCCGCCCCGGCACCGAACCGCAGGCCGTAGAACGCCAAGCCGAGGAACGCCAGCAGGCTCACCAGCGCGGTGACGCCCACGAAACTCGCCGCGAGCAGACCGACTGCCAGCTTGCGCCGGCCGATCGGCAGCAGCGCGAAGTGTTCCGGCCGCAGGGTGTCGTCCCCGCCGCCGGTCGCGATCGGCGCGAGCACCCAGCCCGCCATCCACACCGCGTAGACGGAGGTGAGCAGGTCGACCGTGATCCGCGCTTCCGGAGCCGGGAACACCGCGATGCCGACGGTGAACAAAGCCGCCAGCAGACCGAAGATGCCGCCGACGATCATCCCGGCGATCTGCCGCCCGCGCAGCGAATTGCGCAGGACCCGCAGCTTCAGTCGGACGAGGACGCCAACCACGCCAGCCCCTCCGCTCCACCGGTCCGCCCGCCGACAATGTGCACGAACGCGTCTTCCAGCGTGCCTTCGCCTCGTACGTCCGCCACCGCGCCCGCGGCGACGACGCGCCCGCGCGTGATGACCGCGACGTGACTGCACAGCTGCTCCACCAACGCCATCACGTGGCTCGACAGCACGACCGCGCCGCCGGAAGCGACGAACCGCTGCAGGATCGTGCGAATCGTCGACGCGGAAACCGGGTCCACTGCTTCGAACGGCTCGTCCAGGACCAGCAGCCGAGGGCCGTGCAGCAACGCCGTCGCGAGGCCGATCTTCTTGCGCATGCCCGCGGAATAGTCGATGACGAGGGTGCGCTCGGCGTCCGTCAGCTCCAGCACGCCGAGCAGTTCCTGGGCACGCTCGGCGACTGTGTCCGGCGCGAGCCCGCGCAGCAAGCCCATGTACGTCAGCAGTTCCCGCCCGGTGAGCCGCTCCGGAATGGACAATCCGTCCGGAAGAACGCCGATCAGGCTTTTCGCCCGTTCCGGCTCCCGCCAAACGTCCACGCCGAACACGCGCGCTTCGCCGGCGTCTGGCCGAAGCAGCCCGACCGCCATCGACAGCGACGTCGTTTTCCCGGCTCCGTTAGGCCCGACGAGGCCGAAGAACGACCCCCGCGGCACTTCCAGCCGCACATCGTCTACTGCCAGCGTGGTCCCGAACCGTTTGGTGAGTCCGTAAAGCCCCATGGCCGCGTCGTCGGACACCGGTTCCCCCTTCCCGTGGTGTGCGCACGACTGTACGCGGGGTCACCGACAAAAAGCGGGCGGAGTGGTATCGGAGAGCCGAGGATCCGGGGTTCCGGACATCGCGAGCAGCCCGCGCACGGCTCGGACGAGCTTGGGCCACGAGGTGGGTTTCCGGACGTCGTACGCGCTCAACAGCTGGCGGAGCATGGTGAGCGTGTCGAAGTAGATGCGTTCGCACACCAGCTGTTCGTCGGCGTCGAAGAGGAAGTACGCGGTCATCCGGACGCGGAACCGCTGCCCGGTCGGCGGAATCTTCCCGAGCGGCCCGCGATGGGTGCCAAGAAGCCAGAATTCGACGATTACCGCATCCGCACTGTGTCGCAGGGCAATGATTTCGTGGTCCTGATCGGGAAAAGCGCGGCGGGTTTCGTCGTAGTAGCCGCGCACCGCGGAATCGCCGTCGTGCACGGTCATCGTCGGGACGATCTCGTAGCGCGGGTGCGGGAACGTCGCCAGCACGTCGTCCCAGTCCTGGCGCACCTCGTCGCGGAAGTGGTCGAGGACGAGCTTTTGCCGGGCGCGCAGCACTTCGGGCGCGGGGATGGCCGACGGGTCCACGGGTTCCTCCAAGCCGGGAGAGCGGAACCGCAATTTAATCCACAGTGTGGGTTAACTGCAAGTGCGCCATGATGGAACCGTGAACACCACGACGCGCCGGGGACGCCCGCGCAAGGGAGACGCCCGGCTGTCGCGGGAGGCGATCCTGACGGCCGCGCTGGAAGTAGTCGACGCCGACGGCGCGGCGGCGGTGAGCATGCGGACCGTCGGGCAGCGCCTCGGCGTGGACGCGAAGAGCCTCTACCACCACATCGACGGCAAAGAAGCCTTGCTCGACGCCGTCGCCGGGCACGTGCTCGGCGGAATCGACCTCCCGGACTTGACTGGCCAGCCCGAAGAAGACCTCCGCGCGATCGCCCAGTCCTTCCGGAAAGCGACGCGCGCGCACCCGCAGGCCGCCGCGCTCGTCCTAACCAGACAGTTGCCGTCGATCGCCGCGCTCGCTCCGGTCGAGGCGGTGCTTTCGGTGCTGCGCAAGGCAGGCGCGTCCCCCGAAGAGGCCGTGCACCTGCTGCGCTCGCTCCTGGCCGTCGTGGTCGGCTCGCTCCTGCGCGAGGCGGGCGCGGGCCCGGCGTTCGGCGTTACCGATGAAGCCGGAATTGCCCATCGCCGCGCCGAACTGGAGCAGACCGAACTTCCCGCCGTTGTCGAATCCGCGCCGCATCTGGCGCGGTGCGATCACGAAGCGGAGTTTTCCTTCGCCGTCGATCTGGCAGTGGCCGCCACGATGCAGCGACTCACTGCTCCCCGCAGGTGATCTTCGGCTGCGGGTTGTAGCGGACCGACCGCGTGTGCCGCGAAACTTCCCGGCCCGACGAGGCGTCGCGCAGGATCCGGGTGTCGCTCGCGGTGAAACCGGGCGCGCCGTTGGACGCGTGGCAGTTCTCCGCCGGACCCGGTTTCGTCGGCGGCGGCGTCGGGTTCGACCGCTCGCCGGGCACCGATTCGACGGTGTACCGCTTGGTGCCCCACAGTTTGACGGTGATCGACGACGGCGTCCAGACAGTCTGGATCGCGACGCCGGTGTCCGAGTCGTTCGTGAACTTCAGGTCGATCACGCTGGCGCCGTTGGGATTCTGGAACACCGTCGCCTCGCGCGCGGCCGGGTAACGGCTGATGTAGTAGCTGTGTTCCTTGTGCCCGGCGTCCTTCATCCCGGAGAAGTACGCCGCGTTGTACAGCGTGGTGGCGAACTGCGAAATGCCGCCGCCGACCTCGCGGGCAGGCGCGCCGTTCTCGATCACGCCCGCCTCGACGTAGCCCTGCGGACGCCCGCGCGCGCCGGTGAACCCGTTGAGGCTGAACGTTTCTCCCGGCTTCACGATCGCGCCGTTCACCTTCTCGGCGACCACGCGGATGTTCGTGCCGGAGTCGGGCGCGAACCCGCCGGTGCTGAATTCGCCGATGACTTCCTTGACACCGAGCTTGTCCGCCTGCTCGGTGGTGACCTTCGCCGGCGTCTTCTTGTAGATCGCCTTCAGCTCGCGGCTGTCGGTCTGCTTCAGCGTGTTCGGCAGCGGCTTGAGGCTCTGCTCCCAGTCGACGGTGTTGCCGTCCGCGGACGGTTCGACGACCGGTTTGCCGCCGGAGAACGCGATGGCCGCGTCCTTGCCCTCCTGCTCGGTCGACTTCAGCTGCGGCGCGAGCGCGTCGGTGACCTTCTTCGGGTCGACCTGCGGCGCGAGGCCGCCGCCGTCGCCGGGCACGAACGTGAGCGCGCCGGCGATCTGCTCCGGGGTCAGCGTCGCGTCCGCGCCTTCGCCCTTGACGACGATCGGCGCGGACACCGCGGGCTTGGCGAATTCGGCGAGCGCCCGCTGGACGCCCTCAGCGGTGGTGCGCACCGGCGTCGGCGCGACCGGGAGAGTCAGCTCGTTGCTGGAAGCCCAGCCACTCAGCACCTTCGCCCGCGCCGCCGCGACATCCAGCTTTTGCCCGGCCTGCGGCGGGACCGCGACCGGCGTGGTGCCGTCGAACCGGATCGTGCCTTCCACCGGCTCGCGGTCGACGCGTCCGCGCAGGTCCTCGAGCGCCGGGTCGAGCTTGTCGGCCTCGGTGTGCGAGACCACGCCCAGCTCGCGGGTGCTGAAGAACGACGCGAGCCGCGTGAAGGGGTTGATCGGCTGGTCGCCCGCCTGGTCGAGGGTGCCGCTCCAGTCGAGGCCCAGCCCGGCCTCGGTCGGCGAAAGCTTGGTGTGCGCGTTGCCCGCGGTGACGGTGAGCGGCTGGGTGAGCCGCGGCTCGATCTTCCCGCGCAGCTCGCGTTCGGCGACCGGCCGCTCCAGCCCGCCGACGTCCACGCCGGCCACGACGACGCCGCGCGGCACCCGGCCCTGGCTGGTCAGCAGGTCGATGAGGTAGGCGACGACCAGGACGCCGAGCACGCCGCCGCTGATCCAGCCCGCTTTGCGCAGGCCGCGCCTTCGGGGCGGGGACGGGGGTTCCTCGGGCGGCACGACCGGCAGGATCTCGGTCTGGTCGCTGTCGGTTTCCGGCCAGCGCGGTTCGTACTGCACCTCAGACCCCTTCGATTCGCTGCGGTCAGGGGCACAGCGTACGGGCCGAGCCGGACATGCCGGACTACTGCCCCCAGCGGAACAAACCGGTCACCCCGCGTCCGGTTCCGGATTGGCGCCGGCACGGGCGAGGAAGTCGAAGTCGCAGCCCTCGTCGGCCTGCGTGATGTGCTCCGCGTACAGCGCACCGTAGCCTCGTTCGAACCGCGGCGCAGGGGCGGTCCACGAAGCGAGACGACGCTCTAGCTCGGCGTCGTCTACCTGTAGCCGCAGCGTCCGGGAAGGCACGTCCAGGGTGATCAGGTCGCCGTCGCGGACGAGCGCGAGCGGCCCGCCGACGTGCGATTCCGGTGCCACGTGCAGCACGCACGCGCCGTAACTGGTGCCGCTCATCCTGGTGTCGGAGATCCGCACCATGTCCCGGACGCCTTGTTCCAGCAGGTGCGCCGGGATCGGCAGCATGCCGTACTCGGGCATCCCGGGACCGCCGAGCGGACCGGATCCGCGCAGCACCAGTACGGAATCGGCGGTGATGCCCAGCGCCGGGTCGTCGATGCGCTTCTTCAGGTCCTTGTAGTTGTCGAAAACTACCGCCGGACCGGTGTGGGTAAGCAGCGCGGGGTCAGCGGCGATGTGTTTGATCACCGCGCCGCCGGGCGCGAGGTTTCCGTGCAGCACAGCCACGCCGCCTTCGCTGGCGACCGGGTTTTCGCGCGGACGGATCACGTCGTCGTTGTGCACGCGGGCGTCGGCGAGGGAATCGGCGAGCGGACGCCCGGTGACGGTGACCCGGTCGAGGTGCAGCAGGTCGGTCAAGCGGGACAACAACCCGGGCAGGCCGCCCGCGTAATAGAAGTCCTCCATGAGCCAATCGCCGCCCGGCCGGATGTTCGCCAGCACCGGCACCCGGCGCGCGATCTCGTCGAAATCCTTCAGGGACAGGGAAATCCCGCTGCGTCCGGCCATCGCGATCAGGTGGATCACCGCGTTGGTCGACCCGCCGAGCGCGAGCACGGTGGTGATCGCGTCGGCGTACGCGCGTTCGTCGAGGATCTTCGCGATCGTGAGGTCTTCCCACACCATGCCCACGATTCGCGCGCCGCTCGCCGCCGCCATCCGGTGGTGCGCGGAGTCGACCGCCGGGATCGACGCCGCGCCGGGCAGCGTCAGCCCGAGCACTTCGGCGGCGGACGTCATGGTCGACGCGGTGCCCATCGTCATGCAGTGCCCGGGGGAGCGGGCGAGACCGCGCTCGAGTTCGGCCAGTTCGCGGTCGCCGATCGTGCCCGCGCGCCGTTCGTCCCAGTACTTCCACATGTCGGTGCCGCTGCCGAGCACCTCGCCGCGCCAGTTTCCGCGCAGCATCGGACCGGCGGGCACGAAAATCGACGGCAGCCCCGCGCTCGCCGCACCCATCAGCAACGCCGGGGTGGTTTTGTCGCAGCCGCCCATCAGGACCGCGCCGTCGACCGGATACGACCGCAGCAGTTCCTCGGTCTCCATCGCCAGCAGATTCCGGTACAGCATCGGCGTCGGCTTCTGGTAGGTCTCCGACAGCGTCGCCACCGGGAACTCCAGCGGGAATCCGCCCGCCTGCCACACGCCGCGCTTGACCTGCTCCGCGCGTTCGCGCAGGTGCTGGTGGCACGGGTTGATGTCGCTCCAGGTGTTGAGGATGCCGATCACCGGCTTGCCGAGGTGTTCTTCCGGCTCGTAGCCGAGCTGCCGGGCGCGGGTGCGGTGGCTGAAATTCCGCAGGTCGTCGCCGCCGAACCAGCGGTGGCTGCGCAAGTCCTCGGGTGCCTTCATCGGGCTGCGTCTCCTCGGTCGGCGGATGGCATCTGATATATGATCGTACGTGTCGACGCTCGGAGACGCCCGCCTGGTTGAATGTGCGGGGACGAGCGCGAAAGCCAGGAGGGTCGGCATGCCGTCCACGTTCAGCCTCCCCGCCTCCCGCACCGAGGTGGTGCTGGAGGAGATCCGGCGCGGCATTCTCGCCCGCGAGCTGGTGCCCGGTCAGCAGCTGGTGGAGGCGGAGCTGGCCGCGCGGCTCGGGGTGTCCAAGACGCCCGTGCGCGAGGCGCTCAAGGTGCTGTCCAACACCGGGCTGGTCACGTTCAGCCCGTACAAGGGCGCGTCCGTGTGCGTGGTCGACGCGGAATTGGCGCGGTCGGTCTACGACGTGCGGATGGTGCTGGAGCCGGAAGCGCTGCGCCGTGCCGTGCGGTCTTCGGACAAGGCGGCGTTCGACGAGGCCGGGCAGATCCTGAAGGAAGCCTCGGCCGCGGATGCCGACCAGACCACGTTGAGCCTGTTGAACCGGCGGTTCCACCGCGCGCTGTACGCGGGCTGCGGCAACCCGCTGATGGTGTCGATGCTGGACGACCTGCGCGACCGCGCGGCGCTGATCACCGTGGTCGGCTGGGAAGCGAATCCCAGCTGGCGCAAGGAATGGAGCGAGCACAAGGCGGTGCTAGCCGCCGCGAAGAAGGGCGACGAGGACGGCGCGGCCGAGCTGCTGCGCGCGCACATCGCGGCGTTCCTCGACCACGTGCTCGAGGCGATCGGGGAGGAGTGACGGCGTGCGGTTGCTGCTCCTCGCGGACACCCACCTGCCGAAGCGGGCGAAGGAACTGCCGGCCCAGGTCTGGGACGAAGTCGCGAAGGCGGACGTCGTGGTGCACGCAGGCGACTGGGTCGACGTGGACACTCTCGACGCTCTTGAGGCCCGCAGCGCCCGGCTGATCGGCGTCTACGGCAACAACGACGGTCCTGAACTGCGGAAACGCCTGCCTGAGGTGGCTCGCGAGACGCTGGAAGGCGTCCGGCTGGCAGTGGTGCACGAAACCGGTGACGCGAAGGGCCGTCCCGCTCGGTGCGACGCGTTGTATCCGGACGTCGACGTGCTGATCTTCGGCCACAGCCACATCCCGTGGGATTCGGTGACGCCCGGCGGGCTGCGGCTGCTCAACCCCGGTTCGCCCACCGACCGGCGGCGACAGCCGTTCTGCACGTACCAAACCGCCGAGATCCGCGACGGCCGTCTCAGCGACGTCGAGCTGCATGAGCTGCCTCGGCGCGGCTGAGCGGGTAAAACAGGAGTCATGGACCCGGCCCGCGCCCTGCGCGACATCGCCTTCCAGCTCGAACGCGCCGGTGAACCGACTTACCGGGTGCGCGCGTTCCGTCAGGCCGCCGCGGTGGTCGACAAGCTCTCCGAAGACGAACTAGCGTCGCGCGTCGGTGCGAAGACGCTTCAGGCGTTGAAGGGCATTGGCAAAGCCACTGCCGGCGTCATCGAAGATGCGTGGCACGACCGCACGCCTGCGTACGCGGCGAAGCTGCCTGAGAAGAAGCTGCCGGACGGCGGTGCGCTGCGTACGGCGCTTCGCGGCGACTGCCACACGCACTCCGACTGGTCCGACGGCGGTAGCCCGATTCTCGAGATGGCCGAGACGGCGCGAGAGCTGGGGCACGAGTGGATCGTGCTCACCGACCATTCCCCGCGGCTGACCGTCGCGCGCGGCCTGTCCCCGGAGCGGCTGCGCGCGCAGATGGACGAGGTCGCGCGGGTGAACGAGCAGCTGGCGCCGTTTCGCCTGCTGCACGGCATCGAGGTCGACATCCTCGACGACGGTGCGCTCGACCAGACCGAGAAGCTGCTGGATCGGCTGGACTTCGTGGTGGCGAGCGTGCACTCGAAGCTCCGCATGCCGGCGCGGGAGATGACGCCGCGGATGCTGGCCGCCGTCGAGAATCCGCATGTCCGCGTGCTGGGGCACTGCACCGGACGGCTGGTCGGCGGACGCAGCAGGCCGGAGTCGCAGTTCAACTCCGAGAAGGTGTTCACCGCCTGCCGCGAGAACGGGGTGGCGGTGGAGATCAACTCGCGGCCGGACCGGCTCGATCCGCCGACGCGGCTGCTGCGCCAGGCCGCCGAGCTGGGCTGCGAGTTCGCGATCGACAGCGACGCGCACGCGCCCGGCCAGCTCGACTGGCAGGTTTACGGCTGCGAGCGGGCGGAAAACGCGGGCATCGGACCGGAACGGATCATCAACACGCGGACGGCTGATCAGCTATTGCGATGACGGGATTCCGCGCGGGGTCGAGCCAGCGCAGCACCGCGATGAGATCGTTTTGCGCGAGAGCGACACAGCCAGCGGTCGGCCCGTCGGTGGCCACGTGCAGGAAGAACGCCGAACCGGCGCCGGGCACGACTGGCGAGCGGTTGTAGTCGATCACCACCGCGTGCGCGTACGCGGGACCCGCCGCACCGAGATTCTCGCCCGCCGCTTCGTCGAACGGGCCTGGTGTGCCTCGGTAATGCGTGTTGTAAAGCGGAGAGTGCACATCGGACACCCACCAGTCCGAAGTGGTCACCTGCCGATAGGGGAGCCGGGTGCCAGGGTTCGGCTCGATGCCGAAAGCCTCGGTGAGTGGCCAGATTCCGGCGGGAGTAAGGGAAAGCCCTTCGCGCGCGACACCGATTCCTTGCGCGCCGACTTCCGCTGGGTACGGACCGAGTGCCCGTACCCAGCGGTCGCCGTCGTGGTCCCACGCGGCCGCGCTATGCGCGGTGACCGCGAGAACCTGCTGGGAGTTCAGTTGATCTCGTACGGGTCGCCGTAGACCTTCCACTTCAGCGGCGTGTGCAGATCGAGGTTGCCGTCATTGAGGAACACCAGCTGTTCGGTGTCGACGCGGGACGTGTCCGCGTGTGCCTCTTCCTTCTTCATGACCACCTTGCGCGCGTCGAGGAATGCCTTGAGGTAGGCCGTTTCGTCGCCGCCCTGGGCCGGTGGCTTCGCCTTCGACAGCGCGGCGTCGCGGATCCCGCCGAAGCTGTCGGTGCTCGTGCCGGGGCCGTGCATCACGATCGCGTCGTAGTAGATGAACTGGCCGAGCGCGCCGAGACCGTCCGACTTGCCCTGGTTGACCGCCGGGTCGAAGTACACGCGGTCGCGCTCGCTGTTCTGCGCGGCCTGGAATTCCTGGGTGCCCGCGGCTTCCTTCCAGGCGTTCTCGAACGGCGCGCCGAGACCTTCGTGCGAATCGGAGCCGTTGACTTTTTCCAGCGCGGGCAAGAACTTCGCCAGCGGGTTGTCCGGCACGGATTTGGTGTAGGCCTGCACCAGTTCGAGCATGTCGCCGGTGCCGGAGCAGAACCCGATGATGCCCGCGGTGTAGCCGCGGCCGTCCTTGATGTCCTCGATGTAGGAGTACTGCTTCTTCCAGTCGAGCGAGGAGTTTTCCGCGCTCGACACCAGCTGCATCGCGATCTCCTTCTTCTCCGGAGAAGCGAGATCGCCGCCGGATCCCAGCACCGACGAAGACACTGCTGAGGCGGCGAGCGGGGCCGGTACGGCGGCGGCCGAGAGAGCGGGGGTGCTGAACACGAGGGCGAGGGCCGAGGCAGCCGTGAGACCGGCGACCAGCGTGGGCCGCATCGTCTTGCGCATGAGGGGAATCCCTTTCCGCGGTACGTGGGCAAGGCGGCCGGACCGGCGAATGACCGGTTCCGGGTACTGCTGCGGCGTAGCGCCACGATAACCGAGCGTGAAGCCGCGGGGCAAGGGATGCGAAAACTTTTCACAGATGTGAACGTGAGCTGTCTACTGTGGACGATGAAGATTGCCTGAATGCGGCCGAAAATCCACTGGAACCGCAGGAGTCGTCATCTGACTGTCCACTATGGACGCAAACGAGAGCTCTCGGCGCACCTTAAAGACATGGTAAACTCATCCTGAGATGACGACTGCTGCCGCCGCTTCCGCGCCGCGGCACCGGTCCATCCTCGTTCTGCTGCTCGCCGCGCTGCTCCTGCTCGGCGTGGCCGTACCCGGGCCAGGACCGGCTGGTCCGCGTCCGCACGACCCCGAACCGGCCCTGGTCCAGGAACAAGGCCCGCATCTTGTCGCCGCGCACCCGCTGCCGCTCGCCGACGCCCCGGGCGAGATCCGCCTCGCCCGGCCGGATTGGTGCACCGTCCCGTTTTCCGCCGCGCCGCCGGTCGAACTGGACCGCGCGCCCGCACCCGCCGCGGCGCGCGCCCCTCCTGATTGCTGAGTACTCGTTTCCCCGCCTGTACCCGGCTCTCAAGAGGATTTCATGAGCAACGGTCATGCTTTGCTGGCCGTCGGCGGTGCGTTTCTCGCCGCCGGCGCCCTCGCCCGCGTCGGCGCCCGGATCGGGCTGCCCACGATCCCCCTGTTCATGCTGGCCGGTTTCGTCTTCGGCCCGCACACCCCCGGACTGTCCCTTGTGGACGATCCGGCCGAGTTCGGCGTACTGGCCGGGCTCGGTCTCGTGTTTCTGCTCTTCTATCTCGGCCTGGAGTTCTCGCTCGACGACCTCGCCCGCGGCGGCGCCAGACTCGCCTGGGCGGGGCTGGCATACCTGGTGCTGAACATCGGCGGCGGGCTCGCGTTCGGCTTCGTGCTCGGCTGGGGCACGCGCGAGGCGCTGGTGATCGCCGGCGCGATCGGCATCTCGTCCTCGGCCATCGTCACCAAACTGCTCCTGGAAACCCGTCGGATGAACAACCGGGAATCCCGCCTCATCATGGGCATCGTCGTGCTGGAGGACCTGTTCCTCGCGCTGTACCTGGCGCTGCTGCAGCCGGTGCTGAGCGGCGCCGACGGATTCGGCGCGGCGCTCGCCGACTTCGGCAAGGCGTTCGGCTTCCTGCTCGTGCTCGCCGCGCTGGCCCGCTGGGGCGGACGGCTGGTGTCGCGCCTCTTCGGCTCGGCGGATGACGAACTGCTCACCGTCTGCTTCGTCGGCGTGGCTGTGCTCGGCGCCGCGGTGGCCGAGGAGGTGGGCGTTTCCGACGCGATCGGCGCGTTCATGGTCGGCATGATGCTCGGCAATTCCAAGGTCGCGCCGCGGGTGCACAAGCTGGTGCTGCCGCTGCGGGACGCGTTCGGCGCGCTGTTCTTCTTCATCTTCGGGCTGTCGATCGACCCGGGCGCGGTCGGCACGGTCGTCGTCCCGGTGCTCGCCGCGGTCGTGCTGACGCTGGTGCTGAACCTGGCCGCCGGCGCGTTCGCCGCCCGCCTGCACGGCTTCGACCGGCAGGAAGGCGTGAACATCGGCCTGACCGTGCTCACCCGAGGCGAGTTCTCGCTGGTGCTGGCGACGATGGCGACCGCGGCCGGGCTCGACTCGCGGGTGGCCCCGTTCGTCGCCGGATACGTGCTGCTCCTGGCCGTGATCGGACCGCTCGCCGTGCTCCGCTCGGACCGGCTGACCTGGCTGCTTCCGGCCAAGCTCGTGCGGCCGCGCCCGGCCCCGGTGCCGTGAATCGGGGAGGCGGGGCTGTCACTCGCGGCATATTCGGAAGCCACGGCGGTCACGCACGGCTATCCTTGGCCCAAGTATGTCCACTCCATCCCCCTTCGCAGAGCTGCGCGCCCAGCTGCCCGAACTGATGCTGCGCGACGAGTACCGGCTCCGTCGTCGTCTCGACGGCGCGCGCCGGTCTCGTGCCAAGCAGGAGACGGCTGAGCGCATCGCCGCCGACGTCGAGACGGCGCTGCTGCGCGTGCAGCAGCGCCGCGAAAGCGTGCCGAAGATCGAGTACCCCGCCGAGCTGCCGGTCAGCAGGCTCAAGGACGAGATCGGCGACGCGATCCGCGACCACCAGGTGGTGATCGTCGCGGGGGAGACCGGGTCGGGCAAGACCACGCAGCTGCCGAAGATCTGCCTGGAGCTGGGCCGCGGCGTGCGCGGGCAGATCGGGCACACCCAGCCGCGCCGGCTCGCCGCGCGCACGGTCGCGGACCGGATCGCCAGCGAGCTGAAGACCGAACTGGGCGACACCGTCGGCTACAAGGTCCGGTTCACCGACCAGTCCGGCCAGGACACCCTGGTCAAGCTGATGACCGACGGCATCCTGCTGGCCGAGATCCAGACCGACCGGATGCTGCGCCAGTACGACACGCTGATCATCGACGAGGCGCACGAGCGCAGCCTCAACATCGACTTCATCCTCGGCTACCTCAAGCAGCTGCTGCCGCGCCGTCCCGACCTGAAGGTCGTCATCACCTCGGCGACCATCGACCCGGAGCGGTTCTCGCGGCATTTCGACAACGCGCCGATCGTCGAGGTCTCCGGCCGGACTTATCCGGTCGAGGTGCGCTACCGCCCGCTCGCGGACCCGGACGAGCCCGAAGGCGACCCGGACCGCGACCAGACGCAGGCGATCGCGGAGGCGGTGCAGGAGCTGTCCGGCGAGGCGCCGGGCGACATCCTCGTGTTCCTCTCCGGCGAGCGCGAGATCCGCGACACCGCGGACGTGCTGAACCGGCTGGACCTGCGGAACACCGAGGTGCTGCCGCTGTACGCGCGGTTGTCCGCGGCCGATCAGCACCGCGTGTTCCAGCGGCACACCGGACGGCGGATCGTGCTGGCCACGAACGTCGCCGAGACGTCGCTGACCGTGCCCGGGATCAAGTACGTGATCGATCCGGGCACCGCGCGCATCTCGCGCTACAGCCATCGCACGAAGGTGCAGCGGCTGCCGATCGAGGCGGTCTCGCAGGCGTCGGCGAACCAGCGCAAGGGCCGCTGCGGGCGTACCTCGGACGGCATCTGCATCCGGCTGTACTCCGAGGAGGACTTCGAATCGCGGCCGGAGTTCACCGATCCGGAGATTCTGCGGACGAACCTGGCTTCGGTCATCCTGCAGATGACGTCGCTCGGGCTCGGCGACATGAACGCGTTCCCGTTCGTGGAGCCGCCGGACCGCCGCCAGGTCACCGACGGCGTGCAGCTGCTGCAGGAGCTCGGCGCGTTCGAGACCGGCGATTCCTCGAAACTCACCGAGGTCGGCCGCAAGCTCGCGCTGCTGCCGGTCGACCCGCGGATGGGCCGGATGGTGCTGGAGGCCGCGCAGAACGGCTGCGTGCGCGAGGTGATGATCATCGCCGCCGCACTGTCCATTCAGGACCCGCGCGAGCGGCCGGCGGAGAAGCAGCAGGCCGCCGACGCGCAGCACTCCCGGTTCGCGGACCCGACGTCGGACTTCCTCTCCTACCTGAAGCTGTGGGAGTACGTCAGCGAACAGCAGAAGACGTTGACCGGCAACCAGTTCCGCCGGATGTGCCGTACCGAATACCTGAACTACCTGCGGATCCGCGAGTGGCAGGACATCTTCGGCCAGTTGCGCCAGCTCGCCAAACCGCTCGGCATCACGCTCAGCACCACGCCCGCCGAACCGCAGCACGTGCACACGGCGCTGATTTCCGGGCTGCTGTCGCACATCGGGCTCAAGGACCCGGCGAAGGGCGACTACCTCGGCGCGCGCGGCGCCCGGTTCTCGGTGTTCCCCGGTTCGGCGCTGTTCAAGAAGCAGCCGCGCTGGGTGATGTCGGCCGAGCTGGTCGAGACGTCGCGGCTGTGGGGCCGGGTCAACGCGCGGATCGAGCCGGATTGGGTCGAACCGCTCGCGCAGCACGTGGTGAAGCGTTCGTATTCGGAGCCGCACTGGGAGCGCAAGCAGGGCGCGGTGATGGCGACCGAAAAGGTGACGCTGTACGGCGTGCCGCTCATCGCGGACCGGCGGGTGAACTACGGCCGGATCGACCCGGAGATCTCGCGCGCGATGTTCATCCGGCACGCGCTGGTCGAGGGCGATTGGCACACGAACCACCGGTTCTTCGCCGAGAACCGCGCGCTGCTGGACGAGGTCGAAGACCTGGAGAACCGCGCCCGGCGGCGCGACATCCTGGTGGACGACCAGACGCTGTACGAGTTCTACGACGCGCGCGTGCCTGAGGACATCGTGTCCGTGCGGCACTTCGACAGCTGGTGGAAGAAGGCGCGGCGGAACGAGCCGGACCTGCTGTCGTTCGAGAAGTCCATGCTCATCAACGAGGTCGCGGGCGCGGTCCGCGAATCGGACTACCCGGACTCGTGGACACAGGGCACGCACGTCTTCAAGCTGACCTACCAGTTCGAGCCTGGTGCGGACGCCGACGGCGTGACCGTGCACATCCCGCTGCCGGTGCTGAACCAGGTCACGCCGGACGGTTTCGACTGGCAGGTGCCCGGCCTGCGCGGCGAACTGGCGACGCAGCTGATCAAGTCGCTGCCGAAAACGTTGCGGCGCAACTTCGTCCCGGCGCCCGATACGGCCGCGGACGCGTTGACGCGAATGTCCCCTTCGGACGGTCCGCTGCTCGACATCCTCGGCGACGAGCTGCACGCGATACGCGGCATCGACGTTCCGCATTCGGCGTGGGACCTCTCGACGGTGCCGGACCACCTCCGGATCACCTTCCGCGTGGTGGACGAGCGCGGCAAGCGGGTGGCCGAGGGCAAGGACCTGGAGGAGCTGAAGCGTCGTCTCGCGCCGCGGGTGCGGGAGACGATTTCCAAGGCTGCCAACAGCATTGAGAAGGCCGGTCTGGTGCAGCCGTCGTTCGGCGAGCTGCCGAAGGTGTTCGCCTCCACCCGGCGCGGCCACGATGTGAAGGCGTATCCGGCGCTGGTGGACGAGGGCGCGTCGGTGGCCGTGCGGCTGCTGGACACGCCAGCCGAACAGCAACACGCGATGTGGTCCGGCACTCGGCGGATGCTGCGGTTGAACCTGAACTCGCCGATGAAGTTCATTACGCGGTCGCTTTCGAACTCCTCGAAGCTGGTGCTGAACCGCAACCCGCATGGCAGCGTCGCTGGCCTGCTGGAGGATTGTGTCGACTGTGCTGTCGACGCATTGATGGCGTCCGCCGGCGGGCCGGTCTGGGACGAGGCAGGGTTCGCCGCGCTGCTGGAGAAGGTGCGGGCGGGGCTGAACCCGAAGGTGCTGGAGGTTTTGACGGAGGTCGAGCGGATCCTGCGCGCGGCCATCGACGTCGAAACGCGCCTGTCCGACACCCGCGGCCCGGCCGAGTCGCTGGCGGACATCCGTCGTCAGCTGGATGGCTTGGTGCACAAGGGCTTCGTGACGGAAACGGGTGCCGGACGGCTGTCGAACGTGGTCCGATACCTGCGCGGCATCGAGCGGAGGCTGGAGAAGCTGCCGCTGGAGCAGACACGGGACTTGCAGCGCATGGCGGACGTCGCGTGGATCACGAAGGAATACCAGGACGTGTTGGCTGCTTTGCCGCCTGGGACATCCTCGCCCGCGCTGGCGGAGGTGCGGTGGATGATCGAGGAGCTTCGGGTGAGCTTCTTCGCGCAGACACTGGGGACTGCGCATCCGGTTTCGTTGAAGCGGATCACTAAGGCGTTGGACGAGGCGCTGGCCTGAGGATCACTTCACCACGAGCGCGACAGTGGCGACTCCCGCTGAAACTGTGCCAGCTACCGCCGAAAGCGAGGCCGCCACTCCGCCCATGTTGCTGAGCATTCTTCCGAGAGCTTTCGCCGGAGCTTGCTCCTTGAACGCCATCTTGAGCTTCTGCCATTTGTGCTGCCGGAGGCGGCAGCCCAGGAGGACTCCGTTGGCGTTGTTGCGGCAGAACTCTCCTTTCCGGGTCGTTGCGCAACACCAGGTCGGGGCCTGGAAGAGGCAGTACAGCACCACGAAAGCCGACAGGATCGCGATAACTCCCGGCCCCACCGAGGGAACTGTCCACAGGACCGCGACCGCGATCAGCGCCAGATAGCCCCAGAGTTTGCCGATTTTGCGTTTTGTCTTTCTCCCCGCCATGGGGCACGACGGTACTCATCGTTCTCGATCGGCGGATAGCGCCTTTGCGGTTGAACGTCGCGCGCTGAGCGCCACCTACGGCAACGCCGCGTTCGCCCGAACGGATATTTCGAGTACCGCCATGTGGTTGATGGGAAATCTGAGTCAGCTGATCACTTGGCCTCCGCATAATTGTCCACCGATTTCGCGTCCATGGGAAATCGCACGGGACACGCTTCTCCGAAGACCAGCCTCGCGGCCTCCTGGATCGCCGTCTCCACAATGTCCGCGACCTCGTCCGCCAGCTCGGCAGGCGCGTGCACGATCACCTCGTCATGCAGGAAGAACACCAAATGCGCTGGGTCAGGCAGCCGTCCGCGCAAGGTGGCCAGCAAAACGGCAGTCAGATCAGCCGCGCTGGCCTGCACCACGAAATTCCGCGTGAACCGCCCCCAGCTTCGCGACGCCCGGCGCGCGCGGGTCTCCGTCGCCTCGTCCTCGGTGAGCCCACCGGTCAAAGCCCGCCAAGCAGCGGACGGAGCCGGAGACGTACGGCCCAGCCGAGACCTGACCCGTTCGCCTCGCTCACCCGCCGCGGCTGCATGCTCCACATAGGACACTGCGTCCGGGAAACGCTGGCGCAGCAACGCAAGCAGTGGCCCAGCCTCGCCGGAGGTGCCGCCGTACATCGCGGACAGCATGGCGATCTTCGCGCGGGAACGGTCGTCTCTCGTGTCGCCGGGGCGGAGCGGGACGTAGCGCGTGCCGGAGAACAGCGCTTCCGCCAAGCGGGCGTACAAATCGGTCGCCGCGGCGACTTCGGCCAGGCGGCGGTCGCCGGACAACGCCGTGAGGACGCGCGGCTCCAGTTGTGCGCCGTCGGCGACGATGAGTTTCCAGCCGGGGTCCGCGGACGCGCAGGAGCGCAGCGCGCGCGGGATCTGCAGCGCCCCACCGCCTCGGGTGGCCCAGCGGCCGGACACCACGCCGCCGACGACGTAGTGCGGTCGGAATCGTCCGTCGGTGACCCATTCGTCCAGCCACGCCCAGCCGTTGGCCGAGTGCAGCCGCGACAGCTCCTTGTACTCCAGCAGGGGTGCGACGGCGGGGTGGTCGATGTCCTGCAGGAGGTACTTCCGCGCGGCCGGGATTTCGATGCCCTCCCTGGCCAGCGCGCGGACGACGCTCGCCGACGAGTCGGGGTTGACTGGCCGTCCGCCAAGAGCCGCCGAGATTTTCGCGGCGAGGTCGACGAGGGCTTTCGGGCGTTGACCAGCGGGTACGCGCGGGCCGAGGCGCGCTTCCAGCAGCTGCAGATGGCGGTCGGCGCGCCAGGGGAGCCCGGCGGCGGAGATTTCGGCGGCGGCCAGCGCGCTCGCTGATTCGGCCGCGAGCAGCAGCCGCATCCGTGCGGGATTCTCCGTGGCGGCGACGCGTTTCTCCTGCTCTTCCAGGACCCGCCGGGCCGCGGCGACGACCGTGATACCCGGCGGCAGGCCGGGGCCGCGCGGGGAGAACAGCGTGGGCTGAGCGTCCTCGCCGAAGGCCGGTCCGTCGTCGGGCGGTTCCTCGCCGTTCGCCCGGGCCCACGCGGCCCGCAGGCTGCGTGATTCGCCCTCCCGGCCCTCGTACGCGAGCAGCAGTCCTTCGGCGAGCGACAGGTCGTAGCACCGGCCCAGCCGCACGCCGGCCTTGACCAGCGCGGGGTAGATCTCCTCGGCCGAGGGCAGCACCCAGCGCGGGCTCTCGGCCGCCTCCAGCCGACGTACCTCGTCGGCCCAGTCGGCGCGCGACAGCCCGCGGAGGGTCCCCGAGGGGCCCTCGATCGTGTAGCCGGACTCTTCCTCCCGGCCGGTGATCACCTGCACCGTCACATTGTGCGGACCAGCACCGACAATTTCCGCACACCCAGGTGTCCAGCGGTCCGTGAAGGGCTCCTTGAGGGACTCAGATTCCCTCAAGGAGCCCTTCACGGACGGTCTGTCACCGGTACCGGGGATTTCCTCCCCGGCCGGGCACTGGTGCGCGGCCGGGCCTTGCTTTACTGTCGAGTAACTCCCATACCGGCGGTACGGAGACCGTCGGCGTGGGCGCTCCCGCAGCAGCAATGGAGGTGCCCGGATGAGTGTGGCCGAGCTGGCCGGCCAGGTGGCAGGCAAGCTGACCGAGACCGTGCGCAGCGTCGACGTGATGCGCCGCGCCGGGCTGGTGCCGTTCCCCCGCCTCGACGAGGGCCTGCGGTCCCTCGTCGCGATCCGCAAGTACGGCCCGTTCGCCGGCGCGAACCACATCGCGGCCCGGCGCGATTCGACGGCCGTCGGAATCGTCGACGACCTGGGCCCGCTCACCTTCAAGCAGCTCGACGACCAGTCCAACGCGCTCGCCCGCGCCTGGTCGCAGCGCGGTCTCGGCCCTGGTTCGGTGATCGCCGCGCTGTGCCGCGACCACCGCGGGCTCGTGCTCACGATGGCCGCTTCGGGGAAGCTCGGCGCGCGGCTGTTGCTGATGAACACCGGATTCGCGAAGCCGCAGTTCGCCGACGTCGCCAAGCGCGAGGGCGTCACCGCGCTCGTCTACGACCAGGAGTTCACCGGATTGCTCGACGCGATCGACGGAGACGTCGACCGCTACCTGGCCTGGGTGGACCAGCCGGGCGGCCACGAGATCCCGGTGCTTGCCGAGATCATCGCCAGCACCGACGACCGTCCGCTGCCCGCGCCCGTCAAACCCGGCGGCTTCGTGCTGTTGACCAGCGGCACCACTGGCACCCCGAAGGGCGCGCCGCGACCGCACACGTCCGCGCTGGCGTCGGCGCAGTTCCTTGACCGCATTCCGCTGCGCTCCGGCGAAGCGACCTTCATGGGCGCGCCGCTGTTCCACGGCACTGGGCTGTCGCAGTTCATCCTCAGCTTCGCGCTCGGCTGCACGGTGGTGATGCGCCGGAAGTTCGACCCGGAGGCCACGCTGAAGGGCGTCGCCACGCATCGGTGCACCGCGCTCGTACTGGTGCCGACGATGCTGCAACGGATCGTCGACCTGCCGAAGGAGGTCCGCGACCGCTACGACACCTCGTGCCTGCGGATCATCTTCGTCGCCGGGTCCGCGCTGTCGCCGGATCTCGGCAACCGGGCGAACGAGGAATTCGGCGACGTCGTGCACAACCTGTACGGCTCCACGGAAGTCGCCGTGGCGACGGTCGCGACGCCGGAGGACTGGAAGCGCGCGCCGGGCACGGTCGGCCGAGCGCCGGTCGGCTGCCGCGTCGCTCTGTACGACGAACGCGGCGCCAAGATCACCGCGCCGCACGTGACCGGACGGGTGTTCGTCGGCAGCGGGCTCAGCTTCGGCGGCTACACCGACGGCCGCAACAAGGAGATCATCGACGGCCTGCTCTCCAGCGGCGACGTCGGCCACTTCGACGAGGACGGCCTGCTGTTCATCGACGGCCGCGACGACGAAATGATCGTCTCCGGCGGCGAGAACGTGTTCCCGATCGAGGTGGAAAACCTTTTGGTGGAGCGGGAAGACGTCCTCGAGGCGGCGGTGATCGGGGTCGAGGACCCGGACTTCGGCGAGCGGCTCAAGGCCTTTGTGGTGCGCACGGAAGGCTCGACGCTCGATGAGGACGGCGTGCGCGAGTACGTGAAAGCGAATCTGGCGCGCTACAAGGTGCCGAGGGATGTGGAGTTCCTGGAGGAGCTGCCGCGCAATGCGACCGGGAAGGTGTTGCGGACCAAGCTGAGCTGAGCGCGGTTATCGGAAAAAGATGGGCAGGCAAGGATCTTCAGCTCCGCAGCCAGGCTCACGGCCCCCATCCGATGCCGAAGATCCCCGGCCCGAAGTCCAGCGCGATCGCGTGCACCCCGTTGCCGCTGTCCAGCCGCAGCCGACGTCGGGCGGGTGCCTCGTCGGTGGCGTTCGCGTACTGCCAGCAGCGGGCGGGCACCGCGGTCGGGTCGAAGCGGATCTCCAGCAGGTACTCGCGGACCGGGCGGCGGAATTCCCGGTAATGCGTCGCCCGGCACTGCGGATACGGCGGCCCGGAGTTGCGCAGGGTGTACTCGATGAGGTGCGTCTCGCCGCGCTCCAGCGCGCGGTCGAAGAGCAGTTCGGCCACCAGGATGCCGTGGTCGTCGTCCACTTCGGCGCGTCCGACGCGGCAGTTGCGCACCGGCTGCAAGTCGGGCACCGCCGTCGCGTCACCCTGTGCGTACACCAGCAGCCAGCGGTCCTGACCGTCCGCACCGGACTGGAACACCGCGCGCGAGGTGACCGCGAGCTGGCCGCCGTCGGCCGCGATGTCGCAGCGGTCGTGCAGGCCGATGAGCTTCAGCTGGTGCTGCTGGTCCAGCGCGTCCGGCGCGCCGACGCGGTCCAGCAGCGGCTGGAGGATCTCGCGGGTGAAGGTGACCGGTTCCTCGCCCGCCCGGTCGCGCTTGCTCGCGCCGCGCGGACGGGGCGGCGGCAGCAAGCCGAGCAGCGCGCCGTCGGGGACGTCGAGGATTTCCTCCAGCACCCGCACCGCCGACAGCGACCCGGCCCGTTCCGGCTGGCGTTTGCCCGACTGCCAATAGCTGAGCGCCGTGACGCTCACCGTCGCGCCGCGGGCGCGCAACCGTGCCTGGATCCGGTCCAGGGAAAGCCCGCTGGCTCCGATCGCGGCGCGCAGCGCGCTCGCGAACGCGGTCCGGGCACCTCCGGCGGTGTCCGGACCGGCGTGGTCCGCATGTCGCTGCGTCATTCCCGTCGACCGCCCCCATTGGTCACCGACCGTGCCGAGCCCGACACAGGCACGGTAGCAGCCGCCGGACCAGGTTGTACCGCCGTACCACTCCGGCGAACGGGCTAGTACTGGCAACTGTGAACCATTGCCGTGACCTGCACGGTCGCGCTTCCATGGCCAGGACGGAACGCGCCGCCCCCGGCGCGTCCGGAGCCTCGGCCCCGGCAGCGCGGACCGCGCCCCGCGCCCGGCCGGCGGCCGCGCCCGGAAACCGGTGGCCCGGCATGCCCCCAGAAGCCGGGCCACCGGTCATCCGCGCCGGATCCGCCTGACTTGCGCGGGCGGCCGAAGCGGCAGACCATGAGCGCGATCCCCGTCAGCGGGGCGGTTTCCCTCGATCGCAGGTGATCGGCATGGCGAAATTCCTTCTGCTTTACCGCGCCGACCAGTCGGCCGCGGAGCGCATGGCCCAGGCGACGCCGGAACAGCAGGCCGCCGGGATGCAGGCTTGGATGGCGTGGTTCGCCAAAGCGGGCGACGCGGTGGTGGACGGCGGCGCGCCCACCGCGGGCGGCGACGGCACGATCGGCGGGTACTCGATCCTGCAGGCCGATTCGGCGGACGCGGTGCGCGGCCTTCTCGCCGGGCACCCGCACACCGAGATCGGCACGATCGACGTGCTGGAAATCCTCCCGCCGCCGGGGGCGTGAGATGGCCGAGCCGGAGTTCGACGGCAAGTGCGCGTTCGCACTCAGCCTGGGGCCGGCGGACAAAGCGCCCGCGGGCAAAGCGCAGCACGCGCTGGAGGTCGACGGCAAGACGTACTACTTCTTCGGGGCGGTGCCGAAGCTCCTGTTCCGGCTGATTCCCGGCAGCAGGGAACGGGCCGAGCGGAGGTGGGCGAAGAGGTGAGCCGCCGGAGCACCCGGTTGGTTACCAGCGGGTAGGCTCCGGGCATGGTCCTGCGGCAGAACATCCTGATCACCGGAGCCAGCTCCGGTCTCGGCGAGGGAATGGCCCGGCAGTTCGCCGCTCGCGGCCGCAATCTCGCGCTGTGCGCCCGGCGCACCGAACGGCTCGACGACCTGGCCGCCGAGCTGCGCGACGCGTACCCGGGCATCACCGTCGTGACGCGTGCGCTCGATGTCACCGACCACGCGCGCGTCTTCGACGTGTTCGAGGAGTTCCGGACCGAACTCGGCAGGCTCGACCGGGTGATCGTCAACGCCGGGCTCGGCAAGGGACAGCCGGTCGGCGCGGGCCGGTTCGACGCCAACCTGCAGACCCTCGAAACCAATCTCGTCGGAGCGGTGGCCCAGATCGAGGCGGCCGCGGGAATCTTCCGCGAGCAGCGCGACGGGCACCTCGCGGTGATCTCGTCGTTCATGGCGCTGCGCGGTTTTCCGCGGAACCTCACCGCGTACTCCGCGTCGAAGGCCGGAATCTCCGCGTTCGCCGAGGGCGCGCGGCTGGAGCTGAGCGGCCACGGCATCACGGTCACCGACGTGCGGCCCGGCTACATCAGCTCCGAGATGACCGCGCGCTCGACCAAACCCAATCCGCTGATGGTGTCGGCCGAAGCCGGTGCGCACGCGCTGGTCAAGGCGATCGAAGCGGAGCCGAAGCGCGCGTACGTGCCTTCGTGGCCCTGGGTACCGCTGAGTCTCGCGGTACGCTTGGCCCCTGGCCGGTTGCTGCGGATGTTTTCCTGACGGGACGGGCATAAATGGGTGCGATCTACCTGATCCGGCATGGGCAGGCGTCGTTCGGCGCGGCGGATTACGACGCGTTGTCGCCGCTGGGTTTCGAACAGTCCACATTGGTCGGCGCGGAGCTGAAACGGCGCGGGGTCGAGTTCGCGCAGGTGCGCTCGGGAACGCTGGCCCGCCAGCGGGACACCGCGGCGACGGCGCTGAAGGTGCTCGGCTGCGACGTGCCGGTGATCGAGGACGAACGCTGGAACGAATACGACCACGTCGACATCGCGGCGCACCACGCGGGCGGTGCGCCGCAACAGGATTCGCGCGAGTACCATCGGTTGCTGGACGCCGCGCTGACCGCGTGGGTCGACTCCGGCGACACCGGTCCGTGCGCGGAAAGCTGGCCCGCCTTCCTCGGCCGCTGCACGGCGGCGCTGGCGGAACTGGCCGGTTCGCTGGGCAAGGGCGAAAACGGGCTCGTGTTCACCTCCGGCGGGGTGCTGGGCGCGGTCGCCGGATCCTTGCTGGGCACGCCGGGGCCCGGGCTGCTGAAGCTCAACCGCGTCACGGTGAACACCGGCATCACGAAGCTGACGTCCGGCCGCGGCGGCGTGAACCTGTTGTCCTTCAACGAGCATCCGCATCTCGAAGGCGAGAACGCGCGGCTGCTCAGCTACCGGTAGGAGGCCGGCGTGCGGTTCGGTGAGGTCACGATCGTCCCGGTGAACGGGCACGGTCCCGAAGACGTGGTCGTGGACGCCGAGGGCCGGGTCTACACCGGCGTCGATGACGGCCGGATCCTGCGGCTTTCGCCGGACGGAGCACGGATCGACCTGATCGGCGACACCGGCGGCCGCCCGCTCGGGCTGGAGCTCTACGGCGACGACGAACTGCTGATCTGCGACGCCCGCGCCGGGTTGCTGACCATGCCGCTGGCCGGCGGCGAGACGACGACCCTCGCGACGTCCGGCGCCGGGCTGGATTTCGTGTTCTGCAACAACGCCGCGGTCGCCGCCGACGGCACGATCTACTTCACGGATTCCTCGCGCCGCTTCGGCATCGACAACTGGCGTGACGACCTCATCGAACAGACCGCGGGCGGACGGTTGCTGCGCCGCGCGCCGGACGGTCACATCGACCTGCTCGCCGATGGCCTCCAGTTCGCGAACGGCGTCGCGCTTCCGCCGGACGAATCCTTTGTGGCGGTCGCCGAAACCGGTGCGTGCCGGGTGAGCCGGGTCTGGCTGACCGGTCCGCGCGCGGGCGATCGCGACGTCCTGATCGACGACCTGCCGGGTTTCCCGGACAACATCGCGACCGGTTCGGACGGGCTGATCTGGATCACCGAGGCCAGCCCGCGCCTCCGTGCCCTCGACGTCGTCCGGCGTCTTCCCCGCGCGGTCCGGACAGCGGTGCGCGCCCTGCCGGACGCGCTGCAGCCCGCGCCGAAACGCCGGGTGGGCGCGGTCGCCGTCACCCCGGACGGTTCGGTCGTGCGGGAACTGCGCGGCGAAATCCCGGGATTCCACCTGCTGGTGGGCATCCGCGAGTACCACGGCCGCCTGTGGTTCGGCTCCCTAGAAGAAAACGCGCTCGCCTACACCGACCTCTAGCTCTAGCTCTAGCTGTCCGTGAGGGGAACCCTGAGGGAATCAGAGTCCCTCAGGGTTCCCCTCACGGACGGTCAGCGGGCGGTCAGCGACCGGTCCACTGTGGACTGCGACCGGCGGACCAGGCGGCGTAGAACTCCTTGTGGTCCTTGGCCGTCATCAACAGCGCCTGCGTGATGGCTTCCAGCTCGATCGAGCTGCCGAGGTCGCTGTCGAGTTCGCGGGTCAGCAGCACCTTCGTGGTGGAGTACGCCAGGGCGGGGCCGTCCGCCAGCCGTCGGGCCAGTGCGGTGGCCTCGTCGGCCAGTTCGGCGTCCGGCACCACGCGGTTCGCCAGCCCGATCGCTTCGGCGCGCGCGGCGGGGAGTTTGTCGCCCAGCATCAGCAATTCCGTCGCCCGCCCGAGGCCGACCAGGCGCGGCAGCAGGTACGCCGAACCCATGTCCGCGCCCGCCAGGCCGACCTTCGTGAACAGGAACGCGAACTTCGCCGATTCGGCCAGCAGCCGGAAATCGCTCGCCAGCGCGAGCACCGAACCGGCGCCGGCCGCTACGCCGTTGATCGCCGCGATGATCGGGATCGGCGTTTCGCGCATGGCTTTCACCACCGCACCCGTCATCCGGGTGAATTCGAGCAGTTCCGCGGTGTCCATTTTCTGCAGCTCGCCGATGATTTCCTCGACGTCGCCGCCGGAGCAGAACCCGCGGCCCGTTCCGGTGAGCACGAGCACCCGGACGTCGCCGCGATGCGGCAATTCGGCGACGAGGTCGCGCAGGTCGGCGTAGACGTCGAAGGTGAGCGCGTTGAGCTTTTCCGGACGGTCGAAGGTCACCGTCGCGACCCCGTCGTCCACCGTGAACTCGAAGTGCTCCCACGATTTCGTGAGCGGGACACTGGCGCGGAACGGGCTCATTTCTGGATTCCTCCACCGTCGAGTACGAGGGTCTGTCCGTTGATCGCGGCCGCCTCCGGGGCGGCGAAAAACTCCACGGCGTACGCGATTTCGCCGGGTTCGAGCAGCCGTCCGAGCGGGGCGGCAGCGGCGAGCGCGGCTTCCGCGTCGGCTTCGTCGCGGCCAGTGCGTTCGCGGATCCGGGCCACTGACGTCGCGGTCATGTCCGTGCGGACGAACGACGGGCACACCGCGTTCGACGTGACGCCCGTGCCAGCCACTTCCGCGGCCACAGCCCGCATCAAACCGACCGCCGCGTGCTTCGACGCGGTGTAGCCCGAGGTGTAGCGCGCGCCGGCCAAACCGGCGGTGGACGCGACCGTGACGATCCGCCCGAAGTCGCGCTCGCGCATCCCCGGCAACACCGCGCGGGTGCACAGGAACGCGCCGGTCGCGTTGACCTCGAACTGGCCGCGCCAGTCGTCGAGGCCCGTCTTCGCCAGCGGCGCGCTCGACGACACCCCGGCGTTGTTGACCAGCACGTCGACCGGTCCGAGCTGGGCGAAGTACTCGCGGACGGCGGCCTCGTCGGTCACGTCGCACTCGGCGCGGCCGGGGGAGTGCACCGTCGCGCCGGCGCCGCGGAACCGCTCGGCGACGGCCGCGCCGATGCCGCGCGTGCCTCCGGTGACCACGACGATTCGGTCCGAAAAACTGCTCACTCCCGAAAGCTACACTGCAGCGGGCTGAGGTGTATAGAGTTGCCTCGTGCCCGACACCGAACCCGCCCGCACGCCCCAGGAGCTCGTGATGACGCTGCTGGGCAGCTACGTGCGCCCGCGCGAAAGCAGGCGCGTGTGGTCCGGCGGCCTTGTCGCGCTGCTGCACGAGCTGGGGTTCTCCGACGGTGCGGCCCGGATCGCGCTGACCCGGCTGGTGCGCCGCGGCCTGCTGTCCCGGCATCGCGAGGGCAGGCTGGTGCACTACTCGCTGACCGCGCGCACGGTCGCCCTGCTCGACGACGGCGACCGGCGGATCTTCGGCCTCGGCCGCCGCGACGAACCGGCCGGGACCTGGACCGTGCTGTGGCAGAACATCCCGGAAACCCGGCGCAAATCCCGCGAACGGCTGGTGCGGCGGCTGCGCTTCCTCGGTTTCGGCCCGGTCCAGGACGGCACCTGGCTCGCCCCGCACGACCGCGAGGCCGAGGTGCTCGCGCTGCTCACCGAACTCGAAGTCGCCGAGCACGCCGGGCTGATGCTCGGCACCCCGTCCGCCGCGCTGGATGTGCGTCGGCTCGCCGGACGAGCATGGGACCTGGACGGACTGTCCGCCCGCTACGCCGCATTCGTTGCCGAATTCGGCGATTGCCCGGGCGGTCTCAGCGACGCGCAAGCGTTCGCCGTGCGCACCCGCCTGGTGCACACCTATCGCGAATTTCCTTCGCTGGACCCGGAATTGCCGTCCGAGCTGATCCCGGCGCCGGAGACCCGGGACGCCGCGGTCAGGCTGTTCCACGACCTGTATTCGGCGCTCGCGCCACCCGCCCAGCGCCACTTCGACCGAACCCTGTCCACGAGATGAGGAACCCGATGACCGGAACCGACGACACCCAAGCCGCGCTCAGTTACACGTCCTATCTGGCGCTCGACGAGGTGCTGACCGCGCAGCGCCCGCGCTCGGACGAACACGACGAACTGCTGTTCATCGTGATCCACCAGGTCTACGAGCTGTGGTTCAAGCAGATCCTGCACGAGGCCGCGTTCCTGCAGGAGAACCTGGAAGCGGGCAACACCGCGCATTCGATCCGCACGCTGCGCCGCATCCTGACCGTGCTGAAGGTGGTGGTCGCGCAGATCGACGTGCTGGAGACGATGACGCCCAGCCAGTTCACCAGCTTCCGCGCCCGCCTCGACGCGTCGAGCGGCTTCCAGTCCGGCCAGTTCCGCGAGCTGGAGGCGGTGCTCGGCCGCCGCGACGAGCGCGTGTTCGCGCACTACCCGGACGGCGGCGAGCAGCGCACCCGGATCGCGGACGCGATGCGCCGTCCGTCGGTCTTCGACTCGTTCCTGACGTATCTGTCCGGAAAGGGCTACCCGGTCGCCACCGACCGCGACGTGACCCGTCCGCTCGAGGCGTCGCCGGAGCTGCAGGAAGTGCTGCTGAAGGTGTACCAGGACGACGGCGGCCCCTCGGTGCTCGCCGAGGCGCTGGTCGACCTCGACGAGGGCCTGCAGGAATGGCGCTACCGGCACGTGAAGATGGTCGAACGCACGATCGGCGACAAGACCGGCACCGGCGGTTCGTCCGGCGCGACCTACCTGCGCACCACGCTGTTCACCCCGATGTTCCCGGACCTGTGGGCCGTCCGGAGCCGGTTGTGACTACGGTGGAATCCTTGCGCGCCAAGGAAAACGCGCTCGCCCCGCACTACTCGCGGTTCCGCGTCGCCGACCGGCTGCTGCTGTCCGCGCATTCGCACCAGGCCTGGCCGGACGTCGCCGAAGAGGGCCTGCGCGAAGCGTTCGCCGACGCCGCGGAGGAGGTGGACGAGAAGTGGGGCCGGGCGTTCGCGAAGGCCGACGAGCTGCGGAACGGGTTCCGGCAGTGGCTGTCCGATCCGCACGGCGACTACGCGCTCGGCCAGAACACGCACGAGCTCGTGCTGCGCTTTCTGTCCGCGATCGAACTCCGGAAGCGGCCGCGTTTGGTGACTACGGACGGAGAATTCCACACTCTGCGCCGCCAGCTCACCCGGTTGGCCGAGGAAGGCGTCGAGGTCGTCCGCGTGCCCGCCGCGCCCGTGGCCACTTTGGCCGAACGGCTGGCCGACCAGGTCGACGACCGTACTGCCGCGGTGCTCACGTCGGCGGTGCTGTTCGAGACGTCCTGGATCGTGCCGGGCCTCGCTCATCTGGCGGAAACCTGCCGGAGCCGCTCGGTCGAGCTGGTCGTCGACGCCTACCACGCGGTCGGCGCGGTCCCGTTCCCGCTGCACGACCTCGGCCTCACCAACGCGTGGGTGCTCGGCGGCGGCTATAAGTATCTGCAGCTCGGCGAGGGCAACTGCTTCCTGCGCCTGCCCGCGCACGCGCAAGAGCTGCGCCCGGTGATTACCGGCTGGTACGCGGAATTCGGTGCCCTCGCCGACGAACGCCGACCAGACGAAGTCGCGTACGCCCCTGGCGGCGATCGGTTCGCCGGAGCCACCTACGACCCGTCGAGCCACTACCGAGGCGCGCGGGTGCAGCGGTTCTTCGCTGACGAAGGACTCACCGCCGAGTTCCTGCGCG
The DNA here is from genome assembly GCF_039525725.1 of Amycolatopsis albidoflavus. Taxonomy (NCBI): domain Bacteria; kingdom Bacillati; phylum Actinomycetota; class Actinomycetes; order Pseudonocardiales; family Pseudonocardiaceae; genus Amycolatopsis; species Amycolatopsis albidoflavus. The sequence goes on along the minus strand of NZ_BAAAHV010000028.1, from coordinate 40,560 downwards.
AGGTCTCGCAGCACCAAGTCGGCCTGCTCGCGCGCTGCTTCGACGATCTCGGCCTCCCCGACGACGTCGTCACTCGAGACCGGGAAACCCCGCTCGACGCCATCGGCGGCTTCCTCTCGCTGCGCAGTCCCGTCGCCGGGCAGCTGTGCGAACGCCTGGCCGCGCGCGGCGTGCGGACCGACAGCCGCGGCCATTACCTCAGGTTCGGTCCCGCGCCGTACCTGTCGGATGAACAGCTCGAGACCGCGATTTCCACACTTCGGGAAGCTGTCGCGGATCTGGGGTGAAGCTCCCGGGATGCGGGTGGTGGCCCGAAGAACGGCGAAGTAGGTTGACGGTGTGCACCGGTGAATGGGCAACCCCCGCTCCCCGGTGCGCACCGTTCACACATTTGCGCGGCCACGAGCCGCGTGGGAGACAAAGGAGTCACCACCGTGACCGAAGGCGTGTTCGGCCGGCACAGCGGCCATGAACAAGTCGTGTTCTGCCACGACGAGGCCAGCGGGCTGAAAGCCATCATCGGCATCTACTCCACCGCTTTGGGCCCGTCCCTCGGCGGTACCCGGTTTTACCCCTACGCCACCGAAGACGCCGCGCTGGACGACGTTCTCGCGCTCTCCAAGGGAATGGCGTACAAGAACGCACTCGCCGGCCTCGACCTCGGCGGCGGCAAGGCCGTCATCATCGGCGACCCGAACACGCTGAAGTCCGAAGCACTGCTGCGCGCGTTCGGCCGGTTCGTGGATTCGCTCGGCGGCCGTTACATCACCGCCTGCGACATGGGCACTTACGTCCGCGACATGGACGTGGTCGCCCGCGAAACCCGGCACGTCACCGGACGCTCCCCAGAGGACGGCGGTGCCGGCGACTCCTCGGTGCTCACTGCTTTCGGCGTGTACCAGGGGATGCGCGCCTCCGCGGACCAGGCCTGGGGCGTCCCCGAACTGACCGGCCGCCGCGTCGGTGTCGCGGGGGTCGGCAAGGTCGGCCACATCCTCGTCGGCCACCTGGTCGAAGCCGGCGCGCGCGTGGTGATCACCGACGTCGCACCCAGCGCGGTCGAACGCACTCGTGCGGCGTACCCCGGCGTCGAGGTGGTGTCCGATGTGGACACCATGATCGGCACCGAGCTGGACGTCTTCGCCCCGTGCGCGATGGGCGGCGTGCTCACCGACGAGACCGTGGCAGCGTTGCAGGCCCGGATCGTCTGCGGTGCGGCGAACAACCAGCTCGCCCACCCCGGCGTCGACAAGCTGCTCGACGACCGCGGCATCCTGTTCGCCCCGGACTACCTGGTCAACGCAGGCGGCGTAATCCAGGTGGACGACGAACGGCACGGCTTCGACTTCGCCCGCGCCCAGCGCAAAACCGCGGCCATCTTCGACACCACGAAGGCGGTGTACGAACTGGCCAAGGCCGACGGCGTGCCTCCCGCCGCCGCAGCCGACCGCCTGGCCGAACGCCGGATGACCGACGTCGGCCGCCTGCGCTCGATCCTCACGGTGTAGCAAGGCAAACGTCCGTGAGGGGAACCCTGAGGGACTCTGATTCCCCCAGGGTTCCCCTCACGGACACAGGCTGGTCGTGAGGCGCATCTTCACGGGGCCGCGCACTTGCCGCCGCGATGCGCCCCAATGTGGCATTGGGTGCGTCAGAGGCACCCAATGTGGCGTTCGGTGCGTCGCATGCACCCAATGCCACATTGGGGCGCTAGCCCCCACTCGCTCGCGAACCGCAGCCACTGCACTCAACCATCGAGGCACCCACACCACCCCCGCACCCCGATACGAAGCCAAAACGCGGTCTGGGGGTGCTTGTCAAGGCATCTTTCCCGCCTTGACAAGCACCCCCAGACCGTAGTCACAATCAAGCTTCGGGGTGCCCCCACGCACCCACTGACTCACTAAGAGGAGCCGCGATCAGCCGCTCTTACGCCGAAAAGTCCGCTTGTTAGCAGCAGGCCCATGCGCATGCTGCCCCTGCTGCCCGGCGTTCTCGTGCGCAGCCCCTTCCCGGGACTTCGCCTGCTTCCGCTCCAGCGCCTCGCGGAACTTCCGCTTGACGTCGCCCTCCCCGTCGCTGGGTGCCGGTTGCGCTTCACTCATGGCTGACCTCCGAAGGTGACGACGTGATACCCCGTCAGCCTGGCGCCCTTCGCGCACCTTGGCGAGCCATTTCAGAGTGATGCCACCCGGCGGTGGCCGGCTTCGGCGGCCTTCCGCGGCTCCGGCACGACAGCCTCGGCGAAAACCGGACGAACCCGCTGGACCGCGCGCCATCCGGTGCCAAGGACCAGCCCGAACCCGGCCGCACCAGCCAAAATCACCGCGACCCAGCCAGTCGCCGCGGTGAAAAGCAGGTCCCCGGCCCGGCCGTAGGCGAACCCGGAAAGCACCGCCCAGCCCACCCCCAGCAGCCCGGCCACCGCGAGCGGGGTCGTGATCACTGCCACTGCGCCGACCGCGAGCGCCACGGCCGCCACGGCATAACCGGGATGCGCGGTCGCCCCGGCAAGATCCGCCGCGATCGCGGCCGTCACCACCGCCACACAACCGAGCGGGAAACCGAACCCGCCGGCCAGCCGTCCTTCAGTACGCATGCCCCATGGCACCCCGCGCGGGCGCGTAACCCCGGGCGCGCGGACAGGTTCCGTACGCTCCGGCACCGGTTTTTGACGGCTTCTTGACCCCGTCAGGCGCGAGCGGTCGCGCGGACGATCGCGGCCACGATCTCCGGCCACAGCGGTTCCGGCAGATCGTGGCCCATGCCCGGAACGATGACCAGCTCCGAGTCCGGAATCGCCGCCGCGGTGGCCTTCCCGCCGCTGACGTCGATCATCACGTCGGAGTCTCCGTGCAGCACCACCGTCGGCAACCGGACGCTGTGCAGTCGTTCTGTACGGTCGCCCGACGCCACGACAGCGGCCGCCTGCCGCTGCATCCCGGCGGGGTGCCGTCCCCGGTCGTAGTTGCGGGTTGCCTTGCGCCGCAGGTACTCGTCGGTGGCCGGGTAGCCCGGCGACCCCGTCACGCGGTAGTTCGCGACGCTCAGTTCAATCTGCTCCTCGCGCGTTTCCGGCACCGAACCGGTGAGCGTCGCCAGCGCGGCGGGCGAGACCTGGCCGACCGAGCGGTCGCCGGTCGTCGACATGATCGACGTCAAGCTCAGCAGCCGGTCCGGGTGGTCGATCGCGAGCTGCTGCGCGACCATCCCGCCCATCGAAGCGCCGACGACGTGCGCCTTCGCGAAACCGAGCGCGTCGAACAGCCCGACAGTGTCGTCCGCGAGGTCCGACAGCAGGTACGGAGCCGGCGCCGTGCCCGCGACGATCCCGGCGAGGTCCGGCGCGCCCAGCTCGTCGAACCAGGTGGACAGGCCCGCGTCGCGATTGTCGAAGCGCACGACGTGGAAGCCGCGGCTCGCGAGCAGCTCGCAGAAACCCTCCTCCCAGGTGATCATCTGGGCGCCGAGTCCCATCACCAGGACGATCGGCGGGGCAGCCGGGTCGCCGAACGTGTCGTACTCGAGTTCGAGGCCGTTGGCCTGTGCGCGTGGCATGCCCCGATCATGCCGCAGCGCGGAACCGCGTGTGGCCGAGCCGGCGGGTTCCCGGTTACGGTGCACGGCATGCCGACTCCGCGTGCCGGACAGCGCGCCCGGTCCCGTTCGGCCGCCGGGCTGCCCGCGGTCACCGCGAAAAAAGTGATCGACGCGGCGGTGCGGCTCACTGTCGAACGCGGCTTGGAAAACTGGACGCTGCGGCAGCTGGCCGCCGCGATCGGCGCGTACCCGGCGGTCGTCTACCACCACGTCGGGGACCGGGACGCGGTGGTGTGCGCGGTGCTCGACCGGGTCGTCGGCCAGCTGCGGCTGCCCGACGACGAGCTGGACTGGCAGGAGTGGTTCGTCGAACTGCTGACCGGCCTGCGCGAGCTGCTGCGCAAACACCCGGGCACGGCGCGCCGGATGGCCTCGTTCGGCCCGTCAGTGGGCGCGACCACGCCCACGCTGGACCGCGGTGTGCGGATCCTGCTGGACGCGGGCTTCGGAGAAGAGAGCTCGCTCGCCTACACCATCCTCACCACTACTGCGTGCCAGTACGTCGCGCTGGAGGACGACCGCGACTGCAGCCTCGCGCTGCGCTTGGACAACACCGAGGAGTACGCCTCCTACCGCGACCGCGAGGACCTGCCCGGCATGGCCGCGTTCGGGCGCTCGATGCAAGAGCTGCTCAGCGACCCGGAAGCGGCGGCCGATTACCATCCGCGACTGTTCGACTTCGCGATCCGCCGGTGCCTCGACGGGCTCACCTGCAGATTGGCCCAGCTGAACGGGTGAAATTCGCGAAATTGCTCCGGCCGGGCGTTCACACTGGGCCGTCCGCGTGGTCATGGTGAAAAGTCGGGCGGCCGCTGCGCCGACCGACACCGATTCGACGCTTTCCCGGCGTAGCGTGGACAGCTACCGGGGGCCCGGCCTCCGGAAGGGACCCCCGGCACTTTCCTCCCCCCTCGTGGTGCCGGGGGTTCTCCTTCCGGGTACCTCAGTGCTGGGGCGGATGCTGGATCGCGGGGAACACTTGGCCCACCACGGTCACGAGCGACATCGTGAGCAGCGTGTGGACCTGGTGCCGGTCCAGCGAGCGGTGCACGAGCCACTCGCGGCCCGCCGCCTTCACCATGCCGGCGAACGCGCGCACTGCGGCGTTCAGCTCCTCGCCGTGCGCGCTTTCGCGGGACAGCCCGACCGCCTCCAGCACGCGGTCGGCCGACGCGCGGTCGGCCTCGGCGACGATCCGGTCCACCTCCGGATCGCGGCCGATGCCCTCCGGTGCGATCGCGGCGAGCCACAGTTTCTCCTGCCCGCGCACCATGTCGAGCAGCCAGTCGATGGCGGCGTCCGCGCGCACTTCCAACGGTCCGTCCGGCAGAATCTGCACCGCAATCCGCGGTACGGTAAGCGCGCGTCGAACTATTTCGAGGTACAACTCCCTTTTTGTTCCGAAATAATGATTGATCAGCCCGCGGGCCACGCCTGCCTCGGCCGCGATGTCCGAAGTGGAAACTTGCGAATACGGACGTTCGCCGAACAGTCTCGCCGCACAGGCGTAGATCTGCTCTTTGCGTTCGTCCGGTTCGAGTCGCCGCCACTTCGGCGCCGGATCGGTGCTCATGGCATCAGTTTGGCATGATCGGTTCAGAAAGGCGGATTAACCGGGCGGAATGTCGCAGCGGAAACACGTTCGGCTGCTACCGCGCGGTATCGCTTGACTGCCCCGCTCAGTCCGGAAGTTCGATCGGCGCGAGGTCCTCGAACCGGTCGCCAGGACCGGGATTCGCCGGATCGCTCGCGCCGCCGAAGTGCCGCTGCACGCCCCACACCGCGTTGAGCGCGGTCTGCACCGCGCCCTCGGCCCAGCCCGCCGTCCACGAGATGTCGTCGCCCGCGAGGAACAAACCTCGGTAGCGCTCGGGCAGTGAATCCTGCACGAAGTGCGTGAAAAGCCGGTGCTGGTACCGGTAATGCCCGGGCAGGTTCGCCTTGAACGCGCCCATGAAATGCGGTTCGGCCTCCCACGACACGGTCACCGGGTCGCCCACGATGTGCCGCCGCACGTCGACGCCGGGGTAGATCTCGCGCAGCGACTGCAACATCACCTCGACGCGGTCGGACACCGAAAGCGGCAGCCACTTCAGCGAATCGTCGGCCCACGTGTAGGACAGGCAGATCACCGCGGGCCGGTCCGGGTCGTCGCCGAGAAGGTAGGTGCCGCGCGGCATCCGGTCGGTGAGCGTCATGCTCATCGTGTCGCGGCCGGTGACCGGGTCCGGGTCGAGCCAGAACGGGCGGTCGACGGGCACGAACACCTTGGAGGAAGCCATATAGTGCGTGCGTTCGATGGCGGTCCAGTGGTCGATCGGGAACAGCGCTTCGTCGCATTCGATCTTCGACAGCAGCATCCAGCTCTGCGCGGTGAACACCGCGGCCGGGAACGTGCGGATGTGGCCGGACTCGTCGGTGACGGTGATGTTGTTCGGCGCGGTGCGGTGCAGCCGCGTGACACCCGGTCGCGGCTGGCCGTTTTCGTGCAGTGAAGCCAGATTCGTGCCGGACGGCCAGTGCGCGAGCTTGTCCGGCACGTGTTCCCACAGCCGTCGCGGGAGCTGCTCGCTGCCGCCGACGATGCTGCGGTGCTCGTCGTCCGCGCCGGTATAGACCACCCGGAGGATTTCGAGAATCGAGTTCGGGAAGTCGGTGTCCCAGCCGCCGGTGCCGAATCCGACCTGCCCGAAGATCTCTCGATGCTGGAACGAGGAAAAAGTCGGGGAATCGCACAGGAATCCGTAGAAGGTCTGGTTGTCGAGCCGGGGCACCAGCTCGTTCCAGATCTTTTTGACCGTCGCGGCGTCCCGATTGCGGATCGCGGTCTGCATCTCGGCGAACGACGCGTGCTCGTCGAGCGTGCGCTGCCACGCCTTCGCCACTTCGCCGTACACGTCGGGCAGATCGTCGGGCGTGCGCGCGTAATGGCTGCGGCCCTTGAGATCGACGACCGTGCTCGGCGTAGCGGGCGAGAGCGGGTTCGGGAACGGCGTGGTTTCGAGCCCGGCCGTGTCGAGGTAGTGGAACAGCGACGTGGACGCCGGCGGGAACCGCATCGCGCCCATCTCGGCGACGACGTCGTCGGGCAGGCCGGGGAAGCGGTGCGTGCGCAGCCGTCCGCCGATCCCGTCGATCTCGTACACGACCGGCCGCAGCCCGAGCTTCATCAGCTCGTAGGCGGCCACGATGCCGGAGAGGCCGCCGCCGATCACCGCGACCTCGGTGCCGTGCGCCCGCTCCGGCACGGTGCCGAGCCCGGCCGGATGCGCGAGATAATCGTCGTAGGCGAACGGGAAATCGGGGCCGAACATCGTGATCGGCCTGCCGGCCGGTTCCTCGGCGTGGATCGCGGCGGGAACTGCGGAGGTCATGCCCGGGGTCCTTCGGTGAGAGAGCGGTACAGCGACGGCCGTCGGTCGGCCAGGTACGGGGTTTCGGCTCGCGCTTGAGCGAGCACGGCGGGGTCGAGGTCGGCGAAGAGCAGCTCTTCGTCCGGCCCGGCTTTCGCGACGACTTCGTCCGGCGACGCGACTGTCGAGCGTCCGCAGTAGCTCAGCTCGCCTTCGGTGTCGCAGCGGTTCGCGTACACGACGTACAACTGGCTTTCATGCGCACGAACCGGAATGAGCAAGTCGGCGATGCGCTCGTACGGCCGCATCAGCGCGGTCGGAACGAGCAGCACCTGCGTGCCGGCGAGCGCGTGCGCGCGGACCAGTTCGGGAAACTCGACGTCGTAACAGATCAGCAGACCGGCGCGGAGGCCGTTGAAATTGGCCTGCACCACCGGCTCGTCGCCGGGGGAGAACTGGTCGCGGTCGAGGTCGCCGAACAGGTGGGTCTTGCGGTAGTTCGCGAGCTGTTCCCCTTGCGGGGACAGCAATTGCGCCGAGTTGTACACCGCGTCGCCGTCGCGTTCGGGGTAGCCGTAGACCAGCCCGATCCTGTGCTTGGCAGCCAACGCGCCCAGCTCGGCCGCGCGCGGTCCGTCCGCCGGTTCGGCCAGCTCGGCGACGGCTTTCGCGCCGATGTTGTACCCCGTCGTGCCCATTTCAGCGGTCACGACCAGCTCGGCGCCGCGCGCCGCCGCCGCGGCCATTGCCTCGGGCAGCCGGTCGTGCGGTCCTTGGTGGACGGCGATGATCATCGGACCTCCGCGAGCCGCGAGCGGCGGATGCTGTAGCCGAAGTAGATGACGAGGCCGAGCAGCATCCACGCGCCGAACACGATCCAGGTCGCCCCGTCGAGGCTGAACATCATGTAGGCACAGCATGCCACGCCCAGGATCGGCGTGACCGGCGAGAACGGCACCCGAAAGGTGCGTTCGGCTTCGGGACGGCGCTTGCGCAGAATCAGCACGGCGATGTTGACCAGCCCGAACGCGAACAGCGTCCCGATGCTGGTGGCGTCGGCGAGCTTGCCGAGCGGGATGAAGGCGGCGAGCACCGCGACGAACCCGGACACCACGAGCGTGTTGGTGCGCGGCACGCCGGTCTTCGGATGCACCGTGGACAGCGACTTGGGCACGAGCCCGTCGCGGGACATGGCGAACAGGATCCGCGTCTGTCCGTAGAGGACGGTCAGCACGACGCTGGAGATCGCCACGATCGCGCCGATCGCGAGCAGAATCGCCCAGAGCGGGTTGCTGGAGATCGTGGTGAGCACGTGCGACAGCGCGGCCTGCTTGTCGCCGAACTCCTGCCAGGGCAGCGCGCCGATCGCGGCGAACGCGACGAGGCAGTAGAGCACGGTCACGATGGCCAGCGACAACAGAATCGCGCGCGGCAGGTCCCGCTGCGGGTTGCGCGCCTCCTCGCCTGCGGTGGAGGCGGCGTCGAACCCGATGTAGGAGAAGAACAATTTCGCCCCGCCCGCGCTCATCCCGGCCAGCCCGAGCGGCAGGAACGGAGTGAAGTTCTGCGCCCGGACGGCGGTGAACGCGATGGCGCAGAACAGAATCAGCGTGCCGATCTTCACCACGACCATGATCGCGTTGGCCCGCGCGCTTTCCTTCGCGCCGGACAGCAACAGCACCATCGCCAGCAGCACCACGACAATCGCCGGAATGTTGACGAGCCCGCCGTCGCCCGGCGGCCCGCTGAGCGCCTCCGGCAACGTGACCCCGAACGCCAAGTGCAGCAGTTCGTTGACGTACTGCCCCCACCCGACCGCGACGGACGCGACTGAGACGCCGTACTCCAGCACCAGACACCAGCCGCACACCCACGCGATCAACTCGCCGAGCGTCGCGTACGCGTAGGAGTAAGAGGAGCCCGACAGCGGGATCATGCCCGCCAGCTCGGCGTAGGAAAGCGCGGAGAACAACGCGGTGATCCCGGCCAGCACGAACGAGACCACGACCGCGGGCCCGGCCACCGGGACCGCCTCGCCGAGCACCACGAAAATCCCGCTGCCCAGGGTGGCCCCGATGCTGAGCATGGTCAGCTGACTGAGCCCGAGCGACCGCTTCAGCGGCCCGTGGTCCGCCTCGGCCACCAGATCGGTGACCGGTTTGCGGCGCAGCATCGCCGCGGCGATCCTCCCGCGTGCGGGACTGGAGGAGGTGGTGCTCACCGGGCGGCTCCTAGCGATTCATTGTGACGCCACTGTCGACTTCGAGCCACGGTATCGATCGAAAACTGCCCCGAAAACCGAGATCTGTTGTGGATTGAGGGTGGCGGTGGGTGATTCATTGCGCTCTCGGGGTCGGTTCCTTCGGGGTGGTGCGGCCCGGGAAGGTTCGGGCTTCCGGGCCGGGAATGACTGTAAGTGATCGACGGCGCGCGTCCGCGACGGCGGGTTGACCAGCGGGGATCGGGCGGCGGTGGGCGGTGTGGAGCTGTGGGCGGGGACCGGGCGTGGGTGGGTTGTTCGGGTGGTGCCGGTCATCCGGCACGGGCCAGGTGGGCGGCGGGCGCTGATCCGTGGCACCCGGTCGTCGGGCACGGGCTGGTTCGGCGGGCGGGATTGGGGCACTGGGTGAGGGCGCTCCGGATTCCGGGTGCGGGGCCGGGGGCAGCGGGGCGTTGATCGGGCGGCGCCAGGCAGCGGGCATGCGGCCCGGTTAGCGGAGGGGCTTGGGCGAGGGCGATGGGGGGTTTTGGTTGCGTGGTCGCGATACCGCGCCAGGGGGGCGGCGCTCGGGCAGCGCCAGCCATCGCGCGCGGGGCGGTTGGGCGGCGGGACCTGGGGGCGCTGGGCGAGGGCGCTCCGGATTCCGGGTGCGGGGACAGCGGGGCAGTGGGGGCGTTGTTCGGGTGGGCCCAATCGGCGCGCAGGCCGGGCGGGCTGAGCGACTTGGGGCGATCGGCGCGGACGATGCGGGGTTCCGGGCGCGTCGGTTCCGTCAGCGGGAGCGGGTCGCGGCAGGCCGGTGCGCGAACGGGCTGCGCCGTCAGTCCCGGCGGCTTCGGGTGCGGCCGGGATTCCGCTGGTGGGCGCGAGCAGCGGGGCGCTGGCACAGCCAGGTCAGGAAGCGGGCGCTTCCGGAAGCAGCAACGTGAACGTCGGCGGATCGGGCCGCGACAGGCGTAAGCGGCCGCCTTCGGCTTCGGCCAGGCTTCTGGCCAGGCGGAGGCCTATGCCGTGCCCGCCGGGGGTGTGGTCGGCGAACGGGTCGCGTTCGCCGAGGTCCGGGCCTTCGTCGACGACGTCCACGGCCAGCGCGCCGCCAGCGTCGCGGGCTCGGACGGTGATGGTGCCTTCGCCGTGGTTCAGCGCGTTGTCCAGCAGCACTGCGAGCACTTGCCGGACCGCGGGGGCCGACGCGCGGACTGGCGGTGGGTCGGTGATTTCCAGGCGTAGCTCGCGGTGCTCGGGCAGCGGGCCTTCGGTCAGCTCGGCCAGGAGGGCGGTGAGGTCCAGTTCGTCGCGAGGGGTGCGGCGTTCCCGGGACAGCGCGAGCAGGTCTTCGACGGTGCGTTCCAACCGGTCGGCGGCGGTGATTCCGGCGCGCACCGCGGCGTAGGGGTCGCGGCCGGGGGTTTCCAGGGCGGATTCCAGTTGCAGGCGGAGCCCGGCCAGTGGAGTGCGCAGCTGGTGTGACGCTTCGGCGGAGAAGGCGCGTTCTCGTTCCAGGGTTTCGCCGATGCGGGTCGCGGTGACGTCCAGGGCGGCACCGACGCGGTCTATTTCCGGGATGGCCGAGCGTCGGGATCGAGCGGAGAAATCGCCTTCGCCCAGGCGTGCGGCAGCGCAGGCAAGGTCTTCCAGGGGACGGGTCAGCCGCGCGGCTATTCGGCGGGCGACGAGCCAGCTCGCGAGCACCGCGCCGATCGCGCAGCCGGCCATCACCAGCCAGGTGATGCCGACGTCTCGGGTCAGCGCGGACCGGGGGAGCGCCGCGCGCACGATGCCGGTGAGGCGAGCCCCGGTCAGCACCGGGACGGCCAGCACGTCCTCGTCGCCGACCTTTTGGTTCAGCATGTCGCTGCGGGTCGCGCCGACTCCGCGCACGACGTCGTCCGCGGTGGGCGGGCCGTCTCCGGCGAGGAGGTGGCCCTTCGGGTCGTAGACGCCGACCTCGGCGCCGTCCTCGTTGTCCGGGACCTGGAAAGGTTCGCCGGCGGCGAGCGCGTCGGACACCACGACGGCCGTGCCGTCGGCGGCCCGCTCCAGCGCGGACGTGGTGTGCGTGCGGAAGTACCACAGCGCCCCGACGGCGAGCGGCAGCCCGAACAGGCTCGTGGCCAGCACCGACGCGAGGACGGTGAGCGTCACGATCCGGCGGCGCACCCCGTTCAGTCCCCTTCCAACCGGTATCCGTGCCCGCGCAAGGTCGCGATCCTCGGCACCTCGTACGGCGACTCGGCGGCCGAGGCGAGCTTGCGGCGCAGCGCGGCGATGTGCACGTCGAGCGTCTTGGTGGAGCCGTGCCAGTGCGAGTCCCACACGTCGGACATCAGCGTGTCCCGGCTGACCGCCTGCCCCGGCTGGACGGCCAGCCGCGCGAGCAGGTCGAACTCCCGCGCCCGCAGCGCGACCTCCCGGCCGTTCAGGCTGACCCGCCTGCTCGCGATGTCGACCTCCAGCGCGCCGATCCGCACGACCGGCGTCGACGGCGCGGCGGGCGCGCCGCGGCGGAGGTGCGCGCGCACCCTGGCGAGCAGTTCGGCCAGCCGGATGGGCTTGGTGAGGTAGTCGTCGGCACCCGCCTCGAGCCCGACCACGACGTCCATCTCGTCGGCCCGCGCGGTCAGGATCACCAGCACCGCGCCCGGCATGGCCGTGCGCAGCCGCCGGCACACCTCGACGCCGTCGACGTCCGGGAGGCCCAGGTCCAGCAGCACGAGATCGGCCGAGGTCTCGCGCAGCGCGCTCCGGCCGTCCCGGCACCATTGCACTGTGTGGCCGTGCCCGCGCAGCGCGGAGTCGAGGACGCTGCCGATCGCCGCGTCGTCCTCCACCACCAGTACCTTCGCCATGAGGGAAGCCTAACCGGCCCCTCCCGGCCGTGTCCGCGCGTCCACAGTGGACCCTCAGCGGGACGCGGCCGAGGTCGGGCATAGTGGCTGCATGCTCGGTCTGTACCCGGAACTCGATCCGTACGACCACGGGATGCTGCCGGTCGGAGACGGCAATACGCTGTATTGGGAGGAATGCGGCAATCCCGAGGGCAAACCGGTCGCGTTCCTGCACGGCGGCCCCGGAGGCGGCGCGTCCGCGCGGCACCGGCGGCTGTTCGACCCGGAGCGCTACCGGATCGTGCTGTTCGACCAGCGCGGCTGCGGCCGGAGCACGCCGCATTGCAGCGAGCCGGACGTCGACCTGTCGGTGAACACGACCTGGCACCTGGTGTCCGATATGGAGCAATTGCGGCAGGACCGCGGCATCGACCGCTGGCAGCTGTTCGGCGGCTCGTGGGGGAGCGTGCTCGCGCTCGCGTATGCGGAGACGCATCCGGAGCGGGTGACCGAGCTGGTTCTCCGCGGCGTCGCGACGCTGCGGCTGAAAGAAGTGCAGTGGCTCTTCGGCGGGGGCGCGGCGTGTGTGTTCCCGGAGGCGTGGTCGCGCTTCCTCGCGCCGGTGCCGTACGCGCGCCGCGGCGGCGACCTGCTGGAGGTCTACCACGAACTGCTGAATCACCCGGATCCGAACGTGCACGGGCCCGCCGCGCTCGCCTGGAGCCGGTGGGAGGGCGAGACCGTCAAGTTCACGCCGCAGGAAGAAGTGGTGGCCGCGTTCGCCGAGCCGGAGTTCGCGCTCGCGATCGCGCGGATCGAGAACCACTACTTCCGCCACGGCGGCTGGCTCGCCCCTGACCAGCTGATCCGCGGCGCCGGGAAGCTCTCGGGCATCCCGTGTGTTCTGGTGCAGGGCAGGTACGACGTGGTCACTCCCGCCACCACCGCCTGGGAACTCGCACAGGTGCTGCCGGGCGCCGAGCTGAAGATGATCGGCGACGCCGGGCACGCCTTCGACGAACCGGGCACGCTGCACGAGCTGATCAGCGCGACCGACCGGTTCGCGGCAGGGTGGGAGGGCAGGTCCGGGCTGTCGAGCGCGGAAGTCGAACGAAAGGAAATCCGCATGCTGTTCGGTGACGAGCACGTTCGCCGTTACGAGGAGACCGACGGGCAGGTCGGGCACGACTGGCAAGAGGGCGTGCCGACGCTGGTGCTCACCACGAAGGGCCGCAAGACGGGTCAGGACCGCAAGTTCGCCCTCATCTACCAGGAGGACAACGGCAACCCGGTGATCGTCGCCTCGAAGGGCGGCGCGGAGAACCACCCCGGCTGGTATCTGAACCTGCAGGAGAACCCCGAGGTCGGCGTGCAGGTGTGGGCGGACAAGTTCACCGCGCGCGCCCGGACCGCGACCGGCGAGGAACGCGCCCGGCTCTGGGAGAAGCTCGCCGCGGTGTGGCCCGCCTACAACGACTACCAGAAGAAGACCGACCGCGAGATCCCCGTGGTGGTGCTCGAGCGGGTGTGATTCCCGCCGCGTCCCGGGTCCGCGCGGTGCCGAACCGGAGCGTCTTCCGCTACGAATGACGCTCATGGCGCTGCGCACCCGGACCCGGGACAACTGGACCCCGCTCGAAGGGGAGCTGCTCGGCTTCCGCGGCATGCAGAAGTACGGCAGGCGGTTCGCGAAGTCCGGCAGGGGAGCCTGGTACCACTTCGCGATCGAGGTCGTCTGGCAGCTGCTCGCGCTGACGAGCCGGTTCCGCGTGCGCGGCGCGCGGAACATCCCGGAATCGGGCGGGGTCGTAGTGGCCTCCAACCATCTCTCGAACGCCGACCCGACGACGCTCACCGCGTTCTGCCTCGGGTCTGGGCGGGTGCCGCGGTACCTGGCCAAGGCGAGCCTGTGGAACGCCCCGGTGATCAAGTCGGTGATGCGTTCGGGCAAGCACATCCCGGTCCACCGCGGCGCGCCGACCGCGGCGGGCGCGTACCGCGACGCCGTCGCCGCGGTGCGGGCGGGCGAATGCGTGGCGATCTTCCCGGAGGCCGGGCTTTCCGCGGACCCGGACGGCTGGCCGGCGAAGGGCAAGACCGGCGCGGCGCGGATCGCGCTGGAGACCGGCGTGCCGGTGATTCCGGTCGCGAACTGGGGCACGCACGAACTGCTGCCGGCCGGCTCGCCGTTTCCGCGCGTCCTGCCGCGGCGGAAGATCGAGTTCCTCGCCGGGCCGCCGGTCGAGCTCGCCGACCTGCGCGGGCGGGAGCTGACCAGGGACGTGCTGGAGGAGGCGACCGCGCGGATCATGGCCGCGGTGACCGAGTTGCTGGCCGAGATCCGGGGCGTGCGCCCGCCGGTCTGACAACCGGATCCGGCGGTCCGGCTCGGCGCGACGGCGACCACTGTGGACGATTCAGCCGCGCCCGAAGCCGCGTCACCGAGCCGGTGCCGTCCGATTCCGGCGAGCATCGCCAGGATCCGCCGTCCGAGCTCGCGCCGGGACGAGCGGCGGTTCTGAAAGCGGGCGCCGTCACGCCGCCCCGAGCGGGCGCGGCGGGTAGTTTCAACGGTATGAGCGCAGACTATGACGTGGTGGTCCTCGGGGCCGGAGTCGGTGGGTACGTCGCGGCGATCCGGGCTTCGCAGCTGGGCCTGAGCGTGGCGGTCGTGGAAGAGAAGTACTGGGGCGGGGTGTGCCTCAACGTCGGCTGCATCCCTTCGAAGGCGCTGCTGCGCAACGCCGAGCTCGCGCACACGGTGAAGGAGGAGGCCAAGACCTACGGCATCTCCTCCGACGGGGAGATCCGGTTCGACTACACCGCGGCGTACGAGCGCAGCCGCAAGGTCGCGGACGGGCGCGTCAAGGGCGTGCACTTCCTGATGAAGAAGAACAAGATCACCGAGTACGACGGGCGCGGCACCTTCGTGGACGCCAACACCCTCGAGGTGAACGGCGAGCGGATCACCTTCACCTACGGCATCATCGCGACCGGCGCGACGGCTCGGCTGCTGCCGGGCACGCAGCGCAGCGAGCGCGTGGTCACCTACGAGAAGCAGATCCTCGAAAGCGAGCTGCCGGGCAGCATCGTGATCGCCGGGGCCGGCGCGATCGGCGTGGAGTTCGCCTACGTGCTGCGCAACTACGGCGTGGACGTGACGATCGTCGAGTTCCTCGACCGGATGGTGCCGCTCGAGGACGCCGAGGTGTCGGCCGAACTGGCGAAGCGCTACCGCAAGCTGGGGATCAAGGTGCTGCTGGGCACCAAGGTCGAAGCGATCGACGACTCGGGCTCCAAGGTGCTGGTGACCGTGTCGAAGAACGGCGAGCAGCAGGTGCTCGAGGCGGACAAGGTGTTGCAGGCCATCGGGTTCCGGCCGAACGTCGAGGGCTACGGACTGGAGAACACCGGCGTCGAGCTCACCGAGCGCGGCGCGATCGCGATCGACGGCCGCGGCCGGACGAACGTGCCGCACCTGTTCGCGATCGGCGACGTGACGGCGAAGCTGATGCTGGCGCACGCGTCGGAGTCGATGGGCATCGTGGCGGCGGAGACGATCGCCGGCGCGGAGACCATGGAACTGGACTTCGTGATGATCCCGCGCGCGACCTACTGCCAGCCGCAGATCGCGAGCTTCGGCTGGACCGAGGAACAGGCGCGCGAGAAGGGCTTTGACGTCCAGGTGTCGAAGTTCCCGTTCACGGCCAACGGCAAGGCGCACGGCCTCGGCGACGCGGCGGGCTTCGTGAAGGTGCTGAGCGACGCGAAATACGGCGAACTGCTCGGCGCGCACCTCATCGGCCCGGACGTGACGGAGCTGCTGCCGGAGCTGACGCTGGCGCAGCAGTGGGACCTTACGGTGCACGAGGTTTCGCGCAACGTGCACGCGCACCCGACACTGGGCGAGGCGGTCAAGGAAGCGGTGCACGGACTGGCCGGTCATATGATCAACTTCTGATTCTTCGACGGTCGCCCTGGCCCGCGGTGATTTCGCGGGCCGGGGCGCTGTTGTTTCCGGACTGTGGCAAGGAAAACACCAGCTCCGGACGGGACCACGAAATCCTCGGCGGTTTCGGTGGGACAGTTCCGATCTGCCTGGCGCCCATGCGTTCGTAGAACCTGACCGCGGGCGGATGCGACACCACCCGTACCTCAGCCAGCCCGTTTTCCCTTGCCGCGTCGAGGATGTGCCGGACAAGCCACGCACCCAACCCCGTTCCCTGCGCGTCGTCGGCGACGAACAACAGGTCTAGCTCGGCATCCGTAAGCGCGGCGAACCCGACTGGTCCCGAAGGTCCGCGCGCGACCAGAACCTGGTGCTGACGAAGGTAATCCGCAGTGACGGCGTATCCCTCCAGGATCGAGGCGTATCGGCCTTGATAGGCCGAGGACGAGTGCATGAGGTCGGTGAGCGCGGCGGCGTCGGCAGCGGTCGCGCGGTCGATCTTGAACATGGCAACCACGGTAACCGCCACCACCGACAAAAACTGATCACCCGGCTCGGCGGGCGGGCAAAGCCGCGGCGCTGAGCAGGCAGAGGACAGCGCCGATCCCCAAGGAGAAGCGCAAGCCGAGCACCCCGGCGGCGATCCCGCCGAGGGTGATGAAAATCGGTTTGGCGGTACGGGTTCCGGTCGACCAGGCGGTGAGCGTCCGGGTCAGCACGGCATCGTCGATCAGCGACAGGCGGTACGCCGAATAGGTCGGGTTGAAGATGCCCGCCACCAGCAGCAGCCCGAAGTTCGCGGCGATCAGCAGGGCGACTCCGGCAGCTCCGGAAATGGCGAACGGCAGCACGAGCAACCACGGCGTACGCGCGAAACTGGTCCACAGCAACACTTTCGGTGCACCGTATCGAGAACTGAGCGTCGGTGCGAGACGGGCACCGAGCAGTCCGCCAAGGCAAGGAACCCCGAGCACGAGGCCGTATTCCCACGGCGCGAAGCTGAGATCCCGCAGCATCAGCACGGTTTGCAGCGGCGTGACCCAAAGGACGGCACCGCTGAACAACACCGAGTTGAAGAACAACGGCCGTAGTTCGGGACTGCGCAGGAGGTAACGCCATCCGTCGGTGAACCCGCGACGCGCAGGATCCGCCGCGACAACAGGCGGCGGCTCCGGTGCACGCAGGCGACGGATTCCGAGCGCGGACAACAGGAACGAGAAAGCGTCGATGAGCATCGTCGCGGTAGCGCCGAGCGCGCTGATCAAGACGCCGCCCAGCGGAGGTCCGGCTGACCAGCAGATCCAATCGGTGCTCTCGAAACGGCTCAACGCGACTGCCCGCTCGTCCGGCGCGACAAGGGTTTTGAGGTGCGCGCCGCTGGCCGCGGAGAAGATCACGGCCGCGGTGGCCACGACGATGTCGACGGCATAAAGCTGCGGCATGGTCAGCACGTGCAGTGCGGCGGCCAACGGAACACTCGCCAAGGCCGCGCAGCGGACCAGGTCTCCGGTGATCATCGCGGGGCGTTTGCGGGCGAACTCGACTCGCGGACCGAGCGGGAAAGCGAGAACCGCGCTGGACGCGGCCGAGATGGCGGTGATCAGGGAGACCTGCCACGCGGGCGCGTCGAGCACGAGCACCGCGACCAGCCCGAGCGCGCCCGCGCCGACCGTGCTGCCCGCGGTGCTGATCGCGTACGCGGCCCACAGCCGCGCGAAGTCCCTCCCCAGGTTCGCCACTTGAGCAGAGTGCCAGCTCCGCTTCGCACCCCGGAACGGCCCGTCTGAATCTCACCAGATGGGCCATCCGGGCAGATACCACTTTGGTCGGTGGTCTTACTCGCGGTCGCTCTTTAGATTCACGTGACCACAGTCGGTGGCCGGGGGCGAGGACAGGAGTTGTCATGAGAAGAACCAGCCGGGTGGTCGCGTATTCCGCGCCTCTAGCGGTCGGGGTCGTGCTCGCCGGGAGCGGGGTCGCCGTCGCGCAGCCGTCCGCGGCGGACGCGGCGAACGCCCGCTCCGGAGCCGGGATCAGCGCGCTGCAGGGGATCAAGAAGACCCTCAGCCCGGCCGAGCGGAAGCAGTCCAGCCAGCTTGTCGTGGAGAAGCGCCTGCGCGCCGACCGCGGTCTGGCCGCGCTGCTTCCGGATTACCGCACCGGCCTGCCGGTCAGCCAGACCGGCACGGTTTCGGTGGACATCGCGGGAACCGCGGGCGCCGAGATCGCGAAGGCCGTGCGTGTTGCGGGCGGCACGGTTCAGTCCACTTCGTCCAATGGCTCGGTTCGCGCCCAGCTGCCGCTGAACGCGGTGGACCGGATCGCGGCGCGCGGCGATGTCCGCCAGGTCCAGCCCGCGACGCAGGCGATGACCTGGAACGAGCCCGCCGCACAGCGTCAGCAGCTGGCCAAGAAGGCCGTCGCCGCCGTGCAGGTGTCCGAAGGGGACAAAGCCCACGGCGCGGACACCGCCCGCACGGATTACGGGGTGAACGGCACCGGCGTGAAGGTCTGCGTGCTGTCCGACGGGGTCAACTCGCTGAAGAAGTCGCAGGACGCCGGCGAACTGCCAGCAGTCGACGTGCTGCCTGGCCAGGCAGGCAGCGGCGACGAGGGCACCGCGATGCTGGAGATCGTCCACGACCTCGCCCCGGGCGCGACGCTCGGCTTCGCGACCGCCTTCACCAGCGAATCGAGCTTCGCGGACAACATCCGCGCGCTGCGCAACACCGGCAAGTGCACCGTGATCGTCGACGACGTCGCGTACTTCGACGAGTCGCCGTTCCAGGACACGCAGGTCGCGCAGGCGGTCAACGACGTGACCGCGGCCGGCGCGCTCTATTTCTCCTCCGCGGGCAACTCCGGCAACCTCACCGACGGCAGCAGCGGCTACTACGAGGGCGACTTCCGCTCGTCCGGCACCACGCTGCCGGGCGTCACCGGCACCCCGCACGACTTCGACCCCGGCTCCGGCGTGCAGACCACCGACCCGCTGTCGCCGGGCTCGCTCGGCAGGCCGGTGACGCTGTTCTGGTCGGACCCGTGGGGACATTCGGCCAACGACTACGACCTGTTCCTGCTCAACGCTTCCGGCAGCGTCGTCGCCTCCAGCGCCAACGCGCAGGACGGTTCGCAGAACCCGTACGAGAGCCTGACCGTGCCGACGTCCGGCTCCGGTTACCGCCTCGCGGTGGTCAAGTACAGCGGTGCGGACCGGTTCTTCGCGGTCAACGTGGTCCGCGGCCGGTTCGTCGACTCCGGTTCGCTCAAGGGCTTCAGCACCGCGGGCGTCACCTCGGGCCACTCGGCGGCGGCCGCGGCGTTCTCGGTGGCCGCGGCCCCGGCGGCGGCCGCGTTCGGGCGTCCGCTGGAGACCGGCGACCCGGCGAATCCGGCCGGCCCGTACCCGGGCCTGTTCACCTCGGCCAGCAAGTGGGAGCGCTTCACCTCCGACGGCCAGCGGCACCTCTTCTACAACGCCGACGGCACGGAGCTGACCCCGGGCAACGTGTCCTCGACCGGCGGCGCGACCCGCGCGAAGCCGGACATCACCGCGGCCGACGGCGTGGCCACCTCGGTGACTGGCTTCCAGCCGTTCTTCGGGACCTCGGCGGCGGCCCCGCACGCGGCGGCGATCGCGGCGCTGCTGCTGTCCGGCAAGCCGTCCGCGACCCCGGCGGACGTCCGCACGGCGCTGGTGTCGAGCGCGATCGACCTCGGCGCGCCCGGGTTCGACGCGGTGACCGGCAACGGCGTGATCATGGCCGGTCCGGCGCTGGCCGCGCTGGGAGTGCCGAAGAAGTAGCGATACCGGAAAGCGCGGGCTCCCCGACTGGGGTAGCGCGCTCAAAGGACAATGGTCCGTGAAGGGCTCCTTGAGGGAATCTGATTCCCTCAAGGAGCCCTTCACGGACTTCTGCGGAAGCGGGAACCCGCCCTTTTCAGCGTCCGGCGACCAGCAGATGGAACGCGCGCGGCCCATCGCCGAGGCGATCGTGGCGGCGGAGTTCCAGCCCCGCGTCGGCGAGCGCCTTCTCGATGTCTTCCGGCGGGCGCAGCCGGAACCCGTGGCTGGTGAACGGCATCTCGCGCATCATCTCGGGATCTCCGATGCCGACCACGAACCGGCCGCCGCCGGAGAGCACTCGCGCGACCTCCGCGAAGGCGGGCGCCAGATCGGGAATGAAGTAGACGGTGTTGACGGTCAGCGCCGCGTCGATCGTCCCGTCTTCCAACGGAAGCTCGGCCATTCCGGCTTGGTGCAGCACCAGCCGTCCGGCGGCGAGGTTCTTCGGGAACGCCCGCCGCGCGCGGGCCAGCGCCGTTTCGGAGATCTCCGCGCCGTGCACGGTGCCGCCTTCGGTGGCCCGCAGCAGCAGGTCGAGACCCAGCCCGCCGCCGAAACCGAGGTCCAGCGCGGTTTCGCCGCGGCGGATCTCCAGCGCGTCGACCGCTCCGGTGACCGGGCCGCGGTTGACGTTGTTGAGCAGCCGGACAACAGCCTGCCCGGCCCGGCCCCGCGGATGGCCCAGCTGCTTGGCGAAACCGGCGAGCAGAGTGTCACGTGGTCCCATGCACCCAGTGTGCCGCGATATGGCAACGTGCGGGCGAACGGACTTTTGAGGAGGCCGCGTGCAGGAGAAGACTGGGTCGGAGAAGATCGCTGTGGTCACCGGGGCAGGTTCCGGGCTGGGTCGCCGGATCGCCGAAGCCCTGCTCGGCGCCGGGTATCGGGTCGCGCTCGCCGGGCGGCGCGAGGACGCCCTGCGCGAGACGGCCGGTTCGGACGCGAACGCGCTGGTCGTGCCCGCCGACGTCGCCGATCCCGCTTCGGTGGAGGCGCTTTTCTCGACGGTGCGCAGCGCGTGGGGCCGATTGGACCTGCTGGTGAACAACGCCGGAGTGTCGCTCGGCGGAACCATCGCCGATCTGTCCGTCGAGGACTGGCGGCGCACTGTCGACACGAACCTCACCGGCATGTTCCTGTGCGCGCAGCAGGCCGTGCGGTTGATGCGCGACCAAGATCCCCGTGGCGGCCGGATCATCAACAACGGCTCGATCTCCGCGCACGCGCCTCGCCCGGCGAGCGTCGCCTACACCGCCACCAAGCACGCGGTCACCGGCCTCACCCGGTCGATTTCGCTCGACGGCCGCGCCTGGAATGTCGCGTGCGGACAGATCGACATCGGCAACGCGGCCACCGAGATGACCGAGCGGATGGCCGCGGGCATCCCGCAGGCCGACGGACGGCTCCTGGCCGAGCCGACCTTCGACGCGGGCCACGTCGCCGACGCGGTGCTCTACATGGCGGGGCTGCCGCTGGACGCCAACGTCCAGTTCCTCACCATCACCGCCACCACGATGCCGTTCATCGGCCGGGGATGACGTGATCGCGGCGGAGCTCGTCGAACAGCCGGTAGAACATCTGCTCAGTGTCCACATAGGAATGGAAACCGGCGCGGCGTGACTTCGACGTGTCCGCGAACATGTCGTAGTCCCACGAGAACACGAAGTCGCCGAAGGCCCACGAAGAGACGTCGGCGTACGAAGCGGTGAGACCGTGCTTCGCCGCCATCTCGGTCCACAGTGGTTCCTTGTCGGCCATCACCGTGGTCAGCGGCAGCTGTAGCGGCGGAGCGACTTCAAGGCCGAAGTACGCGGCTAGCTTCGGCCACAGCTCTCGCCAGCGAAAGAGGTCACCGTTGGCGATGTTGAACGCTTCGTTGCGGCTCGACGTCGCTGCCCACACTGTGCCTTCGGCGAGCAACTGTGCGTCAGTCATCTCCAGAAGGCTGTCGTACGCGCCGGGCTTGCCGGGGAACCGCAGCGGCAGGCCGAGTTCCTTCGAGATCGACGCGTAGACCGCGATCACGAGCGCGAGGTTCATCGGGTTGCCCAGCGTCGTCCCGCCGACCACGGACGGCCGGATCGCCGACCACGACCAGCCTCCGGCGCCGGCCCGGCGTTCCAGGAACTTTTGCTGGTCCACGTTGAACTCCGGCGGCATGTGCTGTCCGGCGTCGGCCTCGCGGGCGGGAGTCTTGAACGGGCCGAGGTGCGCGCCGTAGACCTTGTAGCCCTGCATCAGGCTGACGTGCTCCAGCGGGCCTTCGTCGAGGCCGTTCACCAGGTTCTCCAGCATCGCCACGTTCGGCGGCACGAGTTCCGCCCACGTGGGCCGGTCTTGGTAAGCCGCGTAGAACAGGTGCGTCGCGCCGACGCCGGCCAGCGCCGCCCGGGTGCCCGCCGGGTCGAGCAGGTCGACGGCGAGGCCGCCCGGCCCGCCGCGCCGGGAGAGCCCGAGCACCTCCCAGCCGTCGAGAGTCCGCAGGTGAGAGATGAGTTTCCGGCCGATGATCCCGTTGGCCCCGGCCACGAGGGCCACGCGTGTGCTGCTCATGTCTTCGATCCTGACCCCGCCGAGAAGATAAATCCAAGGCTTACTTCTCACCGCTTCGATAAGCTGTTTTTATGACAAGTCTGCGGCAGCTCGAGTACCTGGTCACGGTGGTGGACACCGGTTCGTTCACCCGGGCCGCCGAGCAGTTGCACGTGACGCAGCCCGCGCTGTCGCACCAGATGCGGGCGCTGGAGCACAGCGTCGGCGGGCCGCTGCTGGAACGGCTGCCGCGCGCGGTCCGGCTCACGCCGATGGGCCGCGCGATGCTGCCGCACGCCCGCGCCGCGCTCGCCGACGCCGAACGCGCCCGGTGCGCCGCGCGACAGGCTTCTGGCCAAGTTGCCGGAGAGCTTCTGATCGCGACGGTCTACTCGGTGAGTCTCGGCGTGCTCCCGCCCGCGCTCCGGGTGTGGCGCCGCGAGCGGCCGGACGTCGACGTGCGGCTTTTCGAATACCGCCACGCCGACGAACTGCGCGACGCGATGCTGGCCGGAGAAGCGGACCTCGCGATCGGTCCGCGTCCAGCTGACTGGACAGGGCCAGTGCGGTCGCTGGGTACCGAGGAGTTCGTGGTGGTGCTCCCCGCCGACGGCGCGATGGAGTCCACTTCGGACGGTACGGTCGAGTTGGCCGATCTTGCCGACTGCGCGTGGGTGCATTACGCGCCTGGGCACGGCTTAGCGGAGCTCCTCGACGCTGCCTGCGCCGAAGCGGGCTTCCGGCCGCGGCCTGCCGTGCGTACGGAACAGACGGCCGCCGCGCCGTTGCTCGCGGCGGCCGGATTGGGGCCCGCGCTGGTTCCGGCGAACGTGCTCCCTGCGGAGTTCAGCGGCCGGGTTTTGCGCCCCGGCAAGCCGATTCGACGCGAGTTGGTCGCTTATGGACGCAGCGAACCGGATCCGTTGACGGCGGCGTTCGGCGAGGTGCTGGCGCGGCACGCCAGGGTTTAGTCGCGCAGGCGAGTCAGGTCGATTCCGGCGAACGGTGTCGTCACCGCGTCGTGGACCCGGGCGGACCAGACGGCGTGCCCGTGTCCAGTCCACAGTGGAATCGCCGGGAGGTCGCGAAGGGCTTCGTTCTCCGCGACCCGGAACAGCTGCGCGGATTCTTCCGGTGACGCGGTGGTTTCGGCGGAGTCGAGGTCGGCGGCGAATCCGGCATCGGTGTAACCGGCGGCGTCCGCGAGAGCGTGGAGGATGTCGGACGGGCTCGGCGACACCGCCTTGACCTCCAGGGCGGACGGCCCGGTCGGCTTGCCTCCGGTGGCTTTTCGCTGCGCGGTGACCGAGATTCCCAAGCTCTTCGACAAACCGTCGGCCAATGCCTGCGGCCACGTGCCGTCGAAGCTGTCGTAGTACACCGCGGCGTCGCCGGTGAATCCGGCTTGGTTCAACAGGGATTTGGCGGCTGGACCGTCGAAAGTGCACGGACGGCAGCTCCCGGACCGTTCGCCGGGCGCGACCGCGGGCGGCAGCAATCCCTTGGCCGCGTCCGCTTGGTGCGCGAGCGGTCCGGATTCCAGTGCGCCGCGGTCGGTGCCGAGCGCGAAGGCGTGCCGCACCGTCGGGTCGGCGAATCGTGTTGCTTCAGTGGAAAACACCAGGTAACCGGCGCGGGGGAGCGCCCACATCGCGTGCCGGTCGGCGAAATCGGCGTGCATCGCTTCGTGCCGGTCGCCGGGGACGGACGTGGCGACGTCGAGCTTGCCCTCCTTGACCTCGTCGTACTGCTCCGCCGGATTGCCGACGCGCAGATTGATTTCCTTGGCCCGCCCCGGATCCGCGGCGACCCGGACGAGCTTGCCGCCGGAGCCGGACTGCCAGTCTCCGTCCAGCCGCAGCGGTCCGTTGCCGATCGGATGCCGGGCGAACCCGTTCCAGTCGCGCGATTTCAGCACTGACGTGGGCAGCGGCACCAGCCCGGGCGCGGACAGCCACGCTGGCACCTGATTCGACGGCCGGTCGAGCACGATCCGCAGCTGTGCCGGGTCGACCGCAGTGATTTCCTTGGCCCGCAGCGACTTCGTGAGCACCGGGGTGCTGGCCCAGTGATGACCCGCGATCGCCTTCCAGGTGTCCACATAGGACTGCGCGGTGACCGGCGTGCCGTCGTGGAACTTCCCCGGCCGCAACCGCACCGTCCACGTCACGCGGTCCGCGCTGCTGATCGATTCGGCCGCGCGCGGGGTGGCTTTTCCGCTGGCCGGATCGTAATCGGCGAGCGGAGTCCACAGCGCGCCGGTGACGAGCCGGCCGGACGGATCGGTGACGTCGGCGGGCAACAGGGTGCCGGGTTCGCCGAGGCCGACCGACACGACGCCGGGCTGGGCGGGTTCGGCCGACGACGAACAGCCGGAGAGACCGGCCGCGACGAGGGCGGCGAGCGTGAGCGGGACCAGCAGACGCGATCGCATGCTGACTTACTACCAGGTGGAAAGCCACTAAAGGCGGTTGTGTCCGGTTAGGGACCGTCTTAAAGTACTTCAGTCACACTGGGGTCTCCGGGAGGTTTCGCGTGCGCCGTTGGTGGATTCGTTCCGGACTGGCGATGGCGATGGCGACGGCGGCGGCGACACTGGTCGCCACGGGATTGCCCGCCGCGGCCTGCGAGGACGACAAGCCGGTCACCGAGGCGAAACGCTCGCTGGGCGACCCGGGTGCGATCAAGGGCGTGCAGCCGGTCGGCAACGTGCCCGACGCGCAAGGAGCCATTTCGGCGAACTTCCTCAGCTACGGCAAACGCGACGTGATGGTCGTGTCCGGCCAGTTCGGCCTGAAGGTCTACGACCTCACGGACAATCCGGCGAAGCCGCGCGCGATCGGCGAGCTGAGCCTGCCCGGGCTGTGGGAGACCGAGGACACCGAGGTGGACGCGAAGCGCAAGCTCGTGTTCCTCTCCCGCGACCCGCGCGCGTTCAAGGGCAACACGCACACCGGCGAGTCCGGGATCTACGTGGTCGACGTCGCGCATCCGGAGAAGCCGGAAATCCTCAGCTACGTCAAGGTTCCGGCGGGCCACACCACCAGCTGCGTCGACGACTGCCGCTACCTCTGGACCGGCGGCCCGGCGAAAGCCGACAACCAGCCGGCGGACTGGGGCGGCCGGCCGATCTGGGTCACCGACGTGCGCAACCAGCGCAATCCGAAGGTGTACCCGGACCCGATCGAACTCGCCCGCAACGACGGCAAAACCGACTACGTGCACGACGTGCAGGTCGACAAGATGGGCGTCGCGTGGGTGTCCGGCGCGGGCGGCGTGCGCGGCTACTGGACGTCCGGTCTCCACCACGACCCGGTGCAGAACCGCTATCGCTGGGCGACCGCGCTCAAGCCGGTGCCGTACGCGGGCGGCGGGGTGTCGGAAACCGCCGCGCCGTCGAAGTTCATGCACAACAGCTTCCACCCGGTCGGCGCACGCGACGACGGCGCCTGGCGCGGTCATGACTTGGTGTACGCCACCGAGGAAAGCTTCCTCCCCGGCTGCGCGGGCGACGGCGTGCTGACGATTTCCTCGCTGGACGGCTCGTACCAGGGCGAAGGCTGGCGCTCCACGCCGGAGAAGCCGTTCCGGATGCGCAGCATCGGCACCTGGGGCGTCGCCGGGCAGGAAGGCAGCGACCCGGTGTCGGACGACTGCTCGGCGCACTATTTCGACATTCGCGGGCATGTGCTGGTGCAGTCGTTTTACGCGCAGGGGACCCGATTCCTGGACGTGAGCGACCCGTCGAACCCGACGCAGATCGCGTACTTCCGGCCAGCGGACGCGGCTTCGTGGGCTCCGTACTGGCATGACGGGTACGCGTATGTGGCGGATAACAAGCGTGGGATCGACATTTTGAAGCTCACCGCCTAGCCCGGCAACGAGTTCGCCGAGAGCATCGCTGTGCGTCTGCCCTGAATGCGAAGACATCCAGTGCGGTGCCGCCCAGTACCTCGCCGAGCTCGGGGGATCAGGCGGATGCGGTTCACGCCAGGCTCCCGAAAACCTCACCGCCAACCGGATAACGCACAGCCAGCCCGTCCAGCAGCGCCTGCAGCCCGATCTCGAACAGATGGTCCAGATCCAGGTCGTACCCCTCAGCAAGATCCTGCACCATCCGCGCCAGCACTGGATACCGCCCCGACCCGGTCAACGCCGCATACCCCCGCGCCTGCGTCTGCATCCACTCATCCTCGGTGATCCCCGTCGCGCCCATCGCGTGCCGCTCCCGCTCCAGGTGGATCGCCGTCCCTTGAATGTGGTTGTAGAACAACACATTCAGGTCGCACAGATCAGCCGAGTTCAGCCCGAACACCGACAACGCGGCCAGTGCGCGTTCGTTGTGCGCGGCCAGATTCGGCAGCGGCCACGGCCGGGTAAGCGGCACGAGATGCGCCAGCCAAGGATGTCGCCGGTGCACTGACCACAGCGTCCGCGCCGACAGCTCCAGTTGCGCCCGCCACCCCTTCGGCTCCCGGGCCGGATAACCGACCTCGCCGTAAACGTGGTCCGCCATCAGGAAAACCAGTTCGTCCTTTCCGGACAGATAGCGGTACGGAGCCATCGCCGGAACGCCCAGCCGCGCGGCCAGCCCGCGCATCGACAACGCCGCCACGCCCTCCGCGTCGGCGATCGCGATTGCCGCGCGCACCAACCGATCCCGGGTCAACACTGGCCGCTTCGGGTCGGCTGCGGTGTGCTGACCAGCGACAACGTGACCTGATCGGGGTTCGGCGCGGATCACGCCTTCGCGACGCAGTACGTCGAGCGCTTTGGCCGCGGTGGCGTTCGCGACGCCATGCGCCGAAGCCAGCTGACGCGTCGAAGGCACCTTCGCGCCCGGCGGCAACTGCGAGATCTTCTCGCGGAGGGCAGCAGCGATGCGGAGGTACGGCGGTTCGGTCGGCATCCGGCGTCCTGTCTGTACTAGGTCAGCAGGGCAACTGTACTAGGTCAGTTTTGGCAGCAGAGTCCAGGTCACGGCAGGTTCATCAGGGTAATGATGCACGGTACTGAGGGGTGAGGACATGCCTGAAGCACTGGTTTGCGGCGCGGGAGTCGCGGGGTGCGCGTCGGCCTACTGGCTGCGTCGCAACGGCTACGACGTGACGGTCGTCGAGCGCGCGAACGGGCTGCGCAGCGGAGGTCAGGCGATCGACATCCGCGGCGTCGCGCTGGAGGTCATCGAGCGGATGGGCCTGGGGGAGCAGGTCCGCGCGGCACGGACGCGGATGCGCGGGATGTCGATGCTCGACGCGTCCGGCAACGAGGTGTTCCATTCCGAGGAGCGCACCTACAGCAGCGGCCGGCTCGACAGCGCGGACATCGAGATCCTCCGCGACGACCTGGTCGAGCTGCTGCACAACGCGGCCGACGTCGAGTACCGCTTCGGCGACGAGATCACCGCGCTCGACGCCGAGTCCGGCCGGGTCGAGTTCGCGAAGGCTGAGCCGCACAGGTTCGACCTGATCGTCGGCGCGGACGGCGCGCACTCGGCGGTCCGGCGGCTCGCGTTCGGCCCGGAGGACCGGTACCGCCGCTACCTCGGGCAGTACCTGGCGATCTTCCCGGCAGCCAACACCGTCGGCCTCGAAGACTGGCAGATCTGGTTCCAGGGCGAGGGCGTCGGCGGCGCGGTCTACCCGGTGCCGGGCAACGAGGAGATCCGGGTGACGCTCGGCTTCGGCGAGCCGGAGTACCGCGAGATCCGGGACGTCGCGGAGCAGAAGAAGCTCGTCGCCGAACGCTTGCGCGAGGTCGGCGGCCCGGTGCCGGACCTGGTCAAAGCCATGGCGGACGCCGAGACCTTCTTCTTCGACGCCATGCTCCAGATCCACCTCGACCGCTGGACTACCGGCAGGGTCGCGCTGGTCGGCGACGCCGGGTACTGCGCGTCCGTGCTCTCCGGACAGGGCACGAGCCTCGCGCTGGTCGGCGCGTACCTCCTGGCGGAATCCGGAGAAGACTACGAGACCCGCATGCGCCCGTTCGTCGAGCTGAACCAGGCGCTGGCCACGGAAAACCCGGCGGGGCCCGCGTCCGAGGAATCCGTCGAGCGGGCGAAGAACGCGATCAGCCTGACCCGCTGACCCCGCCATCCGGCGGGAGATTCCCGCCGCCCGGCTGTCCGCTTCCGGCTCCCGGGCGGCGAGGATGAGGTTCAGCAACCGAGTCCCTGGAGGCCCCCGCGATGACCGCCTACCCGCCGCTCCCGTTCGACCCCGAGCTCGCCGCCGCGCTCGAGGTGCTCGCGGCCGAGCGGCCGCCGATCAAGACGCTCGAGTCGATCCCGGCGGTGCGCGCGGCGGCGGCGACGCGGCAGCTCTCGCTGGACGAGATCACCGCCGACGGCGCCCTGGAAGTGTCCGAAGTGGACGCCGAAGGGCCGCGCGGCCCGATCCCGCTGATCGTCGCGCGGCCGGCCGGGGCGGTTGACGTCCCGGTGCTCTATTGGCTGCACGGCGGCGGCATGATCATCGGCGGTCACAAGGGCGGCGACCTGCACTTCCTCAAGGAGTACGCGACCGAACTGGGCCTCGGCTTCGTCTGCGTCGACTATCGCGTCGCGCCCGAACACCCGCATCCGGCACCGGTCGAGGACTGCTACGCCGGCCTCGAATGGACGGTCAAGCACGCCGCCGAGTACGGCTTCGACGCCTCCCGTGTCGTGATCGGCGGAGCGAGTGCGGGCGGCGGTCTCGCGGCGGGAACGGCGCTGCTCGCCAGGGACCGAGGCGGCCCGGAACTGCTCGGCCAGCTGCTGGTGTACCCGATGCTCGACGACCGCAACGACTCTCCGTCGGCGATCCAGATGGCTGAGATGGGCAGCTGGGACCGCGCCGCGAACAACGTCGGCTGGACGGCGCTGCTTGGCGACGCGCGAGGCGGTCCGGACGTCTCGCCGTACGCCGCGCCCGCACGCGCCGAGGATCTGTCCGGCCTCCCGCCCGCATTCCTCGACGTCGGGAGCACCGAGACCTTCCGCGACGAGGTCATCGCTTACGCGAACCAGCTGTGGCTGGCCGGGGTGCAGGCGGAGCTGCACGTCTGGCCCGGCGCCTTCCACGGCTTCGACGGCTCGGCCCCGCAGGCGGCGCTGTCGCAGCAGGCCCGCGCCGAGCGGACGCCGTGGCTCCGGCGGCTGCTCGGCTGAACCGGACAAGCGATGATGGACCGATGAGGGAGCTGGTCACGCATCTGAGTGCGCTCGATCCCGGCGCGGCCGAGACTGTCAAGGTCATCGCGTACTTCGACCGGCTGGTCGAGGGCCGTGCCGGGCTGGAGCCGATCGTGCGCGGGGCGGCGGTGCTGGCCGGCTGTCCCGCGCGGCTGGCCGACGACGAACGCCGGGTGCGCGTCCGCGTCGAACCGGACGGGCGCGTCGTGTCGTCGGCCGAACCGCCCGATCCGGAATGGCCGTCGGCTTCGGTGCGTCCGGACGGGCCGGTCGCGCTGTGGCTGGAACGGCCTGGTCCGGCGAGTCCGGTGGACGCGATGGTGCTGGAGCGCGCGTCCGCGGCGGCGCGGGCAGTGCTCGACCGCACGCGCGGCCGGGTCGTCGATCCGGCGTCGGTCGAAGTGGTGCTCGATGCGTCGGCGGACGAGCGGACCCGGCTCCGCGCGGCACATCGCCTTGGGCTTGGTACGACCGCGAGGGCTGTCGTGGCCGACGCGGTACCGCTGGTCGTCCCACCACAGTGGACTCCGCCGGAAGACGCGAGGGTCGGGCTGGGAACGGTGGTGAATCTGGTCGACCTGCCGGTCTCCGGCGAGCAAGCCCGGACGGCTTTTCGTTTCACGGCAACCGAAGAAGACCCCGGACCGTCCGTTGTGGACTACGCAGGCCTTGGCGGCCTGGCCGTGCTCGCCGACGCGGTCGGACCGGGCACCAAGCCGGTCGCGGACGTCACCAGCCTGGAGCACGCCCGCACGACGGCCCCGTGGGTCTTGCCCACGCTGGTCGCCGTAGCGGGCGCTCCGAGCCTCCGTGCCGCGGCCAACACGCTGGTAGTGCACCATTCGACCCTGCAGGAGCGCCTGGCCCACGCCGAACACCTACTCGGCTGGCCAGTGCGCGATCCCGCGGGCCGGTTGCGGTTGCAGCTGGCTATCGCCTTGTGGCGGCTGCACCGCACCGGTTGATCACGGTGTGAGCAGCGGCAGCAACGGCTTCCGCACCGCCGTCGCGACCCCGTCGGACTCGTTCGCCGCGGCGATCCGCTCGTCTGTCGGCGTTCCGTACGACGTGGTCCGCTGCCGCAGCGGACGCCCGAGCGGCTCGACCATCGCGCGCATGTCGCTGATCGTCTTGTACGACCCGTTCGCCGCGCCCGCCATCCGGCTGATCGTCTCCTCCATCAGCGTGCCGCCGATGTCGTTGACGCCGCCCTGCAGCACCGCCCGGCTGCCCTCCTCGCCGAGCTTCACCCAGGAACTCTGGATGTTGTCGAAGGTGCCGTGCAACAGCAGCCGCGACAGTGCGTGTACCGCCCGGTTCTCGCGCAGCGTCGTGCCCGCGCGGGCGAGCCCGGCCAGGTAGATCGGCGAACTCTGGTGGATGAACGGCAACAGCACGAACTCGCTGAACCCGCGCCGCCCGTTGCGTTCCACGCCCTCGCGCTGCAGCTTGGCCAGCAGCTTCAGGTGGCCGACCCAGTGGCTCGGGTTGTCCACGTGGCCGTACATCATCGTCGCCGTGGTCGGCAGCCCGATGTCGTGCGCGGTGGTGACGACTTCGATCCACGCGTCCGTCGGCAGCTTGCCCTTGGTGAGCACCCACCGGACGTCGTCGTCGAGGATTTCCGCCGCGGTGCCCGGCAGCGAGTCCACTCCGGACTCCTTCGCGCGCACCAGCCAGTCGCGAATGGACAGATTCGTCCGCGACGCGCCGTTCACGACCTCCATCGGGCTGAACGAGTGCAGGTGCATGTCCGGCTGCCGCCGCTTCACCTCGGCCGCCAGGTCGAAATACGCGGTGCCCGGCAGGTCCGGATGGATCCCGCCCTGCATGCAGATCTCGGTCGCGCCCGCGGCCCACGCCTCGTCGACGCGGTCGCCGACCTGCTCCAGCGAGAGCGTGTACGCGTCGGCGTCGGTCTTTCGCTGCGCGAAGGCGCAGAAGCGGCAACCGGTGTAGCAGACGTTGGTGAAGTTGATGTTCCGCGTGACGACGAAGGTGATGTCGTCCCCGACGACCTCGAGTCGCAGGTCGTCGGCCAGCTTCGTGAGTGCGTCCAGCTCCGGCCCGTCGGCGTGCAGCAGGGCCAGCGCGGCGTCGTCGGAGAGCCCGGCGGGGTCTTTCTCCGCGCTGCGCAACGCATCCCGGATGTCGGTGTCGAACCGCTGCGGCCCGGTCTTGATCTTCCGGCCGATTTCTTTCCAGTCGCCGTAGACCGAATCGAAGTCGCCTCGCCGGTCCTCGGTGCGGCCGGTCGTGTCGATCTCGGTGTGCAGGTCGGTGCGGCCGGATTCCTGCCAGCCGCCGTCCGGCTCCTGCCACGGGATCCCGACCGGCATCGCGCCTTCGCGGGCGAGCCCGGTTTCCCCGTCGACCAGCGCCGCGACGTGCCGCGTGACGCGCGGGTCGAGCCACGGCTGGCCGCGCTTCACGTACTCCGGGTAGATGGTCAGCCGCTCGCGCAGGGCGTACCCGGCCTTCTCGGTCTGCCGGGCGAGCAGGTCGATCTGCGGCCACGCGCGTTCGGGGTTCACGTGGTCCGGCGTGAGCGGCGAGACGCCGCCCCAGTCGTCGATGCCCGCGCGGATCATCAGGTCGTACTGGTCGCCGATGAGGTTCGGCGGCGCCTGGATGCGCATCCGCGGGCCCAGCACCAGCCGGGCGACGGCGATGTTCGCGGCCAGTTCTTCGAGGTCGGCGTCCGGGGTCGCGCGCATCTTCGTGTCCGGCTTGGCCCGGAAGTTCTGCACGATGACTTCCTGGATGCCGCCGTACTCGCGCGCGGTCTTGCGGATCGCGAACAGCGCGTCCGCGCGTTCCTCGTGCGTCTCGCCGATCCCGATCAGCACGCCGGTGGTGAACGGCACCGAGCTGCGGCCGGCGTCCTCCAGCACGCGCAGCCGGACCTCGGGATCCTTGTCCGGCGAACCGTAATGCGGCCCGCCCTTCTCGCTCCACAGCCGGCGCGCGGTGGTCTCCAGCATCATGCCCATCGACGGCGCGACCGGCTTGAGTCGCTGGAAGTCCTGCCAGGACATGACACCGGGGTTGAGGTGCGGCAGCAGACCGGTCTCCTCGAGCACCCGGATCGCCATCGCGCGGACGTAGGACAGCGTGTCGTCGTAGCCGTGCGCGTCCAGCCAGTCGCGCGCGGCCTTCCAGCGGTCCTCCGGCCGGTCGCCGAGGGTGAACAGGGCTTCCTTGCAGCCCATCTCGGCGCCCTTGCGAGCGATGTCGAGCACCTCGTCCGGGGACAGGAACGGCGATTCGAGCCTGCCGGGGACGGTGACGAACGTGCAGTAGCCGCACCGGTCCCGGCACAACCGGGTGAGCGGGATGAACACCTTGCGGCTGTAGGTGATGATCCCCGCGCGACCGGCTTCTTCGAGGCCCGCGTCGCGGATGCGGGAAGCGTGGTCGGACAACGTTGTCAGGTCGTCGCCGCGGGCGTGCAGCAGCACGGCCGCCTCGGCGACGTCGAGCGTCTTCCCGTCTCGCGCCCGGGCGAGCGCACGGCGCATGGCCGACGGGGTGGGCGTGGTCACGCCAGCTTCGGGCTCCATTCCCGCCACGCTAGGACCCGGCCGCCGCGACCAGCCAGCTCTTAGCCCGCCACGGCGCGCGCGACCGGTCCAGGGTGATCATTAGCGCAGGTTGCGGGCTTGTGGACGGTCGCCCGCGCCGGTATTACCTAAAGGGTGGCGTCAGTGATCGGGAAGCGCATCGGCGGGCGGACGTACTACTACCTCGCCGAGTCGGCGCGCGTCGACGGCAAGCCGCGCGTGGTCGGCCAGCGGTATCTCGGGACGGCCGAGGACATCGCCGCGGCGGTGGCAGGCGGGGGTCCGGAGGCGGCTGGCGCGCGGCATCGGTCGTTCGGGGATGTTTCCGCCGTGTGGGGGACGTTGCAGCGGCTCGATCTTGTTCGGCGGGTGGACTCCGTGGCGGGGCCGCAGCGTGCTCGGCCGACGCTCGGTCTCCACGTCGCGCTTGCCGTGTTGCATCGGGCTACCGCACCGGAGACGGAGTTCGAGGAGTGGTGGACCGGGTGTCTGGCGCAGGATCTTGTCCGGCCTCGGCCGGCTAAGGGGTCGATTACGACGGCCAGTCATTGGCGGGCGTTGCAGCGGCTGACCCCGGAGCGGATCGCGGCTGTGGAAACCGTTGTCGCCGAAGCGGTTCTGGAACTGCTGGGCGACGACGGCACGGAGGCGCTGGCGGTCGACGTCGCGCAGTTCGCGGCGTTTACCGCTGCGGATTGCACGCTGCCGTCGGCTTGTCAGGATGTGCTTGCCGGGCTGGGGCTGGTTGTTACGCGAGATGGGGCGATTCCGTTGGCTTCTCGGGTTTATCGGCGGGAGAAGGCTCCTACGTTTGGCGCGCTGGCCGTCGAGCTGGGGGAGCGGCACACGTTGGTCTTCCACTCAGGCCAGGCTGCGCAGCTCGACCTCGGCGCGCGGACCGGGTTTGTCGGGTCGCTTCCGCTGGCGGATCATCCGGAGTTGCTCGCGCGGCCTGCGTCGGTGCGACGGCGGGTGGATCCGGAGCGGTTTGCCGGGCTGACTGCCTTCGACACTGTGGCGACTGTGGACGGTGCCCGCCGACGCGTCATCCTCCTCCACTCCGCGACGCTGCACGCGGCGCAGTATCGGGCGTTCACCAGTGAATTGAGCACTACCGTGCGGGAGCTTGACGGGCTAGCGGCTGCGCTTGCGGCCGGTACTCATCGGGGGGATCGGACTCAGGTGCACGCGGAGATGTCC
Organism: Amycolatopsis albidoflavus; assembly: GCF_039525725.1. Lineage (NCBI taxonomy): Bacteria > Bacillati > Actinomycetota > Actinomycetes > Pseudonocardiales > Pseudonocardiaceae > Amycolatopsis > Amycolatopsis albidoflavus. The sequence goes on along the minus strand of NZ_BAAAHV010000028.1, from coordinate 6,290 downwards.
CGGATCATTCGGGGGCGGCGAGTGGAGCGGGTGTTGAATACTGCTCTTACTGGCAATCGTGCCGGGGAGTTGCGGTTGGAGCGGCGGGTTGACGATGCCGCGGTCGCTCGGTTGGCGGAGGAGTTTTTCGGGAAGCAGATTTTGGTTACTGATCGGGATTGGCCCGTTGCCGAGGTGGTTACGGCTTATCGGGCTCGGACTTATCTTGAGTCGACGTTTCGGTGGTTGACCGGGTCTGCGGTGGCTGGGCCTTCGCCTCGGTGGGAGTGGACTTCGCATCGGATTTCGGTGCATGCGTTGGTGTCTGTGCTCGCTGCGACGGTTACGCACCTGATGCGGCGGGAGGCGGATCGGGCTGGGATGAATCTTTCGGTGGCTGAGTTGCTGGATCAGTTGCGGGGGATTGGGGAGACCTTGTTGCGGCATCGGTCCACTGGGGGGCGGCCTCGGACTCGGCGGATTTTGTCTGATCGGACTGGGCGGCAGCAGGCGTTGTTTGAGTTGTTTGGGTTGGAGAGGTTTGCGCCTGGGTGATTCTGCTCGTCGCCTGGCGGCGACATTGCGCCCGTAGTGGGGGCCACCACCCCGAAGTTTTATTGTGCTGACGGTTCGGGGGTGCTTGTCAAGGCGGGAAAGATGCCTTGACAAGCACCCCCGAACCGCAGAGAAGGCTTCGTATCGGGGTTGGGGGCGGTGTGGGTGCCTCGATCGTTGGGTGCGTCGGCTGCGGTTGGTCAGTTTTCGCGGTCGATGTTCAGGGCGGAGAAGGTCTGTACTACTGGCATTAGTTCGATGACGTTGATGTTCACGTGTTTTGGCTGGGAGCTTGCCCAGAAGACTGATTCGGCGACGTCGTCTGCGGTCAGGGGGGTGGTGCCTGCGTAGACGTTGGCGGCCTTGTCCTGGTCGCCGCCGAAGCGGACGGTGGAGAATTCTGTGCCGCCTACCAGGCCTGGTTCGACGTTCGTTACGCGGACTCCGGTGCCGCGTAGGTCGGAGCGCAGGTTGAGGCTGAATTGGTGGACGAAGGCCTTGGTCGCGCCGTAGACGTTCGCGCCGGGGTAGGCGTAGCTGCCTGCGACCGAGCCGATGTTGATTACGTGGCCGGTGCCGCGTTCGACCATGCCGGGCAGCACTGCGCGGGTCAGGTGGACGAGTCCGGTCACGTTGGTTTCGATCATCTGGTCCCAGTCGTCCAGCTTTGCCTCGTGCGCTGGCTCGAGGCCCTTCGCCAGGCCGGCGTTGTTGACCAGGATGTCGATCTTCGCCCACTCCTCGGGCAGCCCCGCGACGACGCCTGCGACTGCGGCTGCGTCGCGGACGTCCAGCACCAGCGGGTAAACCGCGTCGCCCAGTTCGTCCGCGAGGGTCTTCAGCCGGTCGCCGGTGCGGGCTGCGGCGACGACCCGCGCGCCTTCCGCTGCGAACCGGCGCGTGATCGCGGCACCGAATCCGGCGCTCGCGCCGGTCACCAATACGGTCTTCATGGAGTGCGTCACCGTTCTTCTGCGTGGTCCGGCCGGACCTGGTCCAGGAAGCGGCCGAACACGTCGTTGAACTCGGCCGCGAGTTCCAGGTTAGGCAGGTGTCCCGCGCCGTCGAGCACCGCCAGCTCCGAGCCGGCTACGAGGCGGTGCAGCAGCTGCGCGTCGGCGACCGGGGTGAACTCGTCCTCGCTGCCGACGGCGACCAGCGTCGGCACGCTGACCTGCTTGAGGGAATCGCGGTAGTCCGGTCGCTTCGCCCGGGCTCGGAGCGCCGCCGCCGCGCCGGTCGCTGGTGCGTCGCGCATCATCTTCTGGACGTGTGCGGCCACTTCGGTCTTTGAACGGAGCGTGCCGGGCGAGACCATCTTCGGCAGCAGCTCGTCGGCGTACGCGGTCATGCCTTCCGCGAGCACCCGGTCCGCGGCCTGGTTGCGGACCACCTTTCCTTCGGCGGTTTCGGGCTCGGCGAAGGTGTCGGCGAGCAGCAGGGCGGCGATCCGCTCCGGGTAGTCCCGGACGGTCTGCATCACGATCTGCCCGCCCATCGACAGCCCGCCCAGCGCGAAGCGGCCCAGGCCGAGGTGGTCCGCCAGTCCGATCAGATCCTCGGCGAAGTCCTCAAGCCCGCTGACCGCCGGACCGGTGCTGTCGCCGTATCCCCGCAGGTCAGGCACCACGACGCGGTGGCCGTTCCGCGCGAGGTGCTCAGCCTGCGGACCCCACATGGACCGGTCGAACGGGTGCCCGTGCACGAGAAGCACCGGGATCTTCGGCTGCGGACCCAGGTCGTCGTAGGCGATCCGGGCGCCGGACGGGAGAAGGACTGTCTGCATGTCCCCGACGCTAATCGGGGCGATTTCTCAGTGCAATAAGGTGCAATGTAGTCGGAGCAATGTTTTTCTAGCGCAGCTTCGCGAAGAACTGCCGGACGTCGCCCGCCCACAGGTCCGGTACCTCCTGCGCCGCGTAGTGACCGCCGCGGTCGTACTCGTTCCAGGACACCAGGTTCCGGTGATGTTCGGTGAACACCCGGATCGACGGCAGGTCGCCGGGGAACTGCGCGACCCCGACCGGTACGGGATTGCGGCCTTCGGCGGGCGTCTCGCGGGCTTCGTCGGCATAGATCCGGATCGCCGAACCGGCGGTGCCGGTCAGCCAGTGGATCGTGACGTGGGTGAGGATGCCGTCGGCGTCGAGGCCGTGGTCGTGCATCGCCTGCGCGTTCCAGCCGAGCAGGCCGACGGGCGAGTCGGACAGCGCGTGCGCGAGAGTCTGCGGCTGCTGTGCCTGGACGACGCCGTAGGAAGCTTCGTGGGTGATGTAGTGGTGGAACGCGTCCCACGCGGCTTTGTCCTTTTCGGACAGATTGGCAATCCACTGTGGATCGTCGTCCGGCGGCGGATCCCAGGTCTGCGTCACGTGCGCGCCGAGCACCTGCTCCGGCGCGATCCGGCCGACTTCCGGCGCGATCCCCGAACCCCAGTCGTTGCCCGCCGTCCCGTAGCGCTCGTAGTCGAGCCGGCGCATCAACTCCGCCCACGCTCGTGCGATCCGCTGCGGACCCCAGCCGGTGTCGGCCGTCGGGCCGGAGAATCCGAACCCCGGCAGCGACGGAAGCACGACGTCGAACGCGATCGAGGGATCAAACCCGTGCGTGCGGGGGTTGCTCAACGGCCCGATCGCGGCCAGATACTCCGCGGCCGATCCGGGCCAGCCGTGGCTGAGGATCAACGGGATCGCGTCCGGCTCCGGGGAACGGGCGTGCAGGAAGTGGACGGTGCTACCGTCGATCGTCGTAGTGAACTGCGGATACTCGTCGAACCGCCGTTCCCAAACCCGCCAGTCGTAGCGATTCCGCCAGTGCTCGGCCAGCTCGCGCACCCGGCCGACGCTGACGCCGTACCCGCGGTCACCGCCGACCGGTTCGGGCGCCCATTTCGTCCGATCGAGCCGATCCCGCAGATCGACCAGGTCCGCTTCCGGGATCTCGAGCCGGTACGGCCGGATCTCGTCAGTCATGTCCAGCTCCTTCGGAGAGCCGCCGGGCGCAGGCGTTGAGATACCGCACCTGGCGGATGTTGGTGGCGAGTTCGGCCGCGCGCAGGTACTCGCTCCGAGCCGCTTCGCGGTCGCCCGCCATTTCCAGAAGATGTGCCCGCGCCGCGTGAAACCGCCGGTCGCGGCTGTCCAGCGCAGCAAGTAGTTCGAGCCCCGCCGCCGGCCCGTCCGCCATCCCGGCCGCGACGGCGTAGCTCACCTTCGCGACCGGACTCGCCGAAACCTCGAGCAGCAGCCGGTAAAGCCCGACGATCTGCCGCCAGTCGGTCTCTTCCGCGGTGGCCGCCTCGTCATGGACCGCCGCGATCGCCGCCTGCAGCTGATACGGCCCGACCGGCCCGCGCGGCAACGCCGCTGTCACCAGCTCCACCCCGCGCCGGATCGAGCCGGCCTTCCACCGCGACCGGTCCTGTTCGTGCAGGGGAACCAGCTCACCGTGCTCGGTGACTCGTGCTGGGGACCGGGCGTCCGTCAGCAGCATCAAGGCGAGCAGGCCCGCGGCCTCACTGTCGTCGGGCAGCAGCGCGGCGGTCATTTCCGCCAGCCGGATCGCCTCCGCGACCAGGTCGCCGCGGTGCAAATCCGGCCCGGACGTCGCCGAGTAGCCCTCGGTGAAAATCAGGTAGAGGACGTGCAGGACTGCCGCGAGCCGCTCGCGCCGCGCCTCCTCCGGCGGCAACCGGAACGGGACGCCGCTGTCCTGGATGGTCCGCTTGGCCCGGGAGATCCGGCGGGTCATCGAGTCCTCAGAGGTGAGGAACGCCCGCGCGATCTCCGCCGTCGTGAGCCCGCCGACAGCCCGCAGCGTGAGCGCGATCTGCGACGCCGTCGACAGCGACGGATGGCAGCAGAGCAGAAGCAGGATCAACGTGTCGTCGGCGTCGCCTTGATGTTCGCCGACCTCCTCGCGGGCTGCTCGGACCTCCCGCTCCCGTCTCGCCTGCTCCGCGCGGAGCAGATCGATCAGCTTCCGGCTCGCGACCTGCAGCAGCCAGCCGAAGGGGCGCTCGGGGATGCCCGTCTCCGCCCATTGCCGGGAGGCTTTGAGCAGGGCTTCCTGTACGGCGTCCTCGGCCGGGTCGAACCGCCCGTAGCGGCGGACCAACGCGCCCAGCACCTGCGGGGCGAGGGTGCGCAGGGTGTCGTTGACCGTGGCCCCGGATTCGTCGGTCATCTCTGCCGCCTTGGTCTGTCGGTTCCGCCTGGGTCTGGCTGAGTTGCCAGGTCAGAGCTCGTTCTCGGCTCCCATCACCGGCCGGACCACCACTCCGGCCTCGGACAACCGGCCCGGCGCCGTGAGCAGCCCCGCCGCGATGTCGGTCGCCCGGTCAAAACTGGCGCAGTCGACCATCCAGTACCCGGCGATCACCTCCTCGGTCTCGCCGAACGGCCCGTCGGTGACGACCGGAACCCCGTCCCGCAGGTCGAGGCGACGGGCCAGCAGCGGAGCGGTGAGCCCCTGCGTCTCGACCAGCTCTCCCGATTCGGCCAGCGCCCCGGTGAACCCGACGAGGAACTCCTCGACCGCCGCCAGTTCCGCCGGGACAGCGGTGCCGTCTTTCCCGCCGAGGCGGTCGTAGTCCTGCTGGTTGCCGTACGCCAGGATCAGGTACTTCATCGGGTGCTCCCTCTCGCTCGTCTGTGCTCTGGCGACCGGCGCTTGGCCGCCAGTCGGGGAAAGAACGAAGCTGACTGCCCCGGACCGGACATCACCTCCACGTCTGTTCAGGTGACCCGGGTCACGCATCGGTCTATCCGGGACCGACTTGGCGACCAGGATGCCTCCGGCGGAACGGTCTCGCTGGCGCTTCGGTCGCCTTCCTGCTGCTTCCGGCCTTGCGCGCCGCTTCTCCGCTGCTTCTGCGCCGCGACAGCCTCGTGCCGCTGCTTTGCCCTGTCTTGACGCCGTACTCGGCCGCGGCCTGTCCGCCGGGGGGGCGGCAGGTCGATCTCCGTCCACCGCCGCGCTCGATGCTTCGTTTGCCAGTCGCCCGGTCTGGATCGGGGAGCGCTATTAGCCGATAGCGCGCCACCCGTTCCTTCGGATTGCGGCATCCGCGAGCCGATAAGCCACCGGATTCGGCCGGGACCGGGTCCGCCGACTCGCGGCCGCTCGGGCCTCCGGCGGGGTCGCAGGGCCTATTCGGCCGGTTGACCTGCGAAGATCGTATTAAGGGACCCCCCTGTTTCGGGCCCCTGGAGGGCGTGTAAAGTTCTCCAAGTCGCCAGGGAAACCGGGTGGCCGCCGGGACACGAACCAAGCTCTCGCCTCTAGGGTGATTGAGTGGGTGTCCCACAAAAAACTGCTAGGAATGATCGCTTCGGTCAGGCTCGCCCTCACGGGGGTTGGGGTTTGGTTCGGGGTGTGTTGCTTGAGAACTCAACAGTGTGCTAGTGAACTAAGCCAGTAGAGCTTATATGAAACCCCCTCGTCGGGGTTTCCTTTGAGAATATGATTGAGAAGTAGTCTCGATCGAACTGTTCATTGTTGGAGAGTTTGATCCTGGCTCAGGACGAACGCTGGCGGCGTGCTTAACACATGCAAGTCGAACGCTGAACCGGTTTCGGCCGGGGATGAGTGGCGAACGGGTGAGTAACACGTGGGTAATCTGCCCTGTACTCTGGGATAAGCCTGGGAAACTGGGTCTAATACCGGATATGACCTTCGGAGGCATCTTCGAGGGTGGAAAGTTCCGGCGGTACAGGATGAACCCGCGGCCTATCAGCTTGTTGGTGGGGTAATGG
>NZ_BAAAHV010000027.1:0-244828 GCF_039525725.1 Amycolatopsis albidoflavus | reverse complement strand
GCCCGGACCTGCTCCCAAAACTCCACCCGCACCGACCGCGGCAACCACCGGTACTTCCGCACCCCCGCCATCACAACCCGCCCCTATCAACAAGACGGTGTTGCAACCACCCCCTGACCCCAAGTTCCCCTCACGGACCTGAGGGTGTGGCGTGGTGAGGGGTCCCTGGCATGGGAGCTGGGCACTGCTTTGGCGACTGCCACAAGCCCGTGGCCGAATCTCTGGGCTCTCGTCCAAGGCTGCCGCGATCCGGCCGGATCGATACTGGCGCCCATCGACCCGCCGTGGTCGGGACACCGAGGTCCCGGAGGTTTCCAGCACATGACGCCGCCCCTGCCCCAGGCCGCTGACGAGGCGCTGCACCAGGCCTGTCGCACCGCGTTGCACGAACGGTCCTTCGCCGCCGGGCTCTCGATGGCGGTCACCGGCCGCGACGGGATCCTCGCGTCCGGCGCGTTCGGAAACGCCGATCTGGCCGCCGCTCAGCCGACGACCGAGGACACGCTGTTCCAGATCGGCTCGATCTCCAAAGGCATGACCGCCGCACTGCTGCTGCGGGCGCGCGACGCCGGGTTGGTCGATGTGGACCAGCCAGTGACCGAGTACCTGCCGTGGTTCTCCGTCCGGTCCGCGCACGCGCCGATCACCCTGCGCCATCTGATGTCGCACACCGCCGGGATCATCGCGGGCACGGACGTCTCCGGCGACTCCGCCTTCGAGGTGTGGGCCCTGCGCGACACCGAAGCCACGACGCCGCCGGGGACCTGGTTCCACTACTCGAACTCCGGGTACAAGGCGCTCGGGCTGGTGCTGGAAGCGGTGTACCAACGGCCGTACCAGGAACTTCTCGGCGACTTCCTGGCCGAACTGGGGATGCCGGCCGCCGTGCCGGCGATCACCCACGAGATCCGAGCACGCAGTGCGGTGGGATACGAACCTCGCTACGACGACCGCGTCCCGGTCCGCGAGGACGGCTTGGTCCCGGCGACCTGGATCGAGACCGCCACCGCGGACGGCAGCGTCGTCTCAACCGCGCGGGACATGACCGCGTGGCTGCGCCTGGTGATGAGCGGCGGAGCGATGGTGGACGACCTCTGTGCCCCGGCGATCCGGATCGAGGAGGAAGACTGCTCGTACGGCCTCGGCATGCTGGTCGGCGAGTTCGGCGGCCGTCCGCACGTCTGGCACACCGGCGGCATGATCGGCTACTACGCCGCGATCGCCTGCGATGTCGAAGCCGGGATCGGGGCCGTCGTGCTGGCCAACGGCACCGGTCCATGGCAGGAGACCGTCGTGCACCTCATCGCCGCGACGCGAGCCGCGCTCGATGGCGATCCGGTGCCGGAATTCGTTCTGCCGGAACGAAAACGCCCAGCACCGCCCACTCCGGACGACCCGCCCGCACACTGGGCCGAGGTCGTCGGGCATTACCGCTGCCACAACCCATGGCTGTCCAATGTGCACGTCTACGCCCACGACCACCGATTGTGGGTCTCGGTCGCCGGCGGTCCACCGGACGAACTCGTCCCGTTGCCGGACGGCTCGTTCCGCGTCGGCGAGGACGAACGCCTGCCGGAGCGGCTGAAGTTCGACGTCGTCCTGAACGGGGTCGCGGTCCGCGCCGACTACTCCGGATGCCCGCTCTACCGCACCTTCACGCCCTAGGCGGCCCTTGATGAGAAACCGTTTCCGCCGCGCGGCAGCGGCGCTGCTGGCCGTGGTGCTGGCCGCCGGCGGCGTCACCGCGTGCGGCCAGGCCGAGAGCGAAACCGCCGACGGCGGCGTCTTCCGCTTCGGCGCCAACCAGCCGATCGATTCGCTGAACCCGTTCGTTTCGGTAGTCAGCATGGCGTTTTCGGTGTTCGAGCAGATCTATCCGACCCTGGTCCAGCTCGACCCGAACGACAAATACGCCCCCGAATTCGCCACCGACTGGAGCACTTCCGAGGACGGCCAAACCTGGACTTTCCACACCCGCCCCGGAGCGAAATGGTCCGACGGCGAGCCGCTGACCGCCGCTGACGTCGCGTGGACGCTCAGCACGATCGCGAAATTCCAGGACGGCCCGACCGCCGGTCTCGCCAACTACGTGGTCAACCTCGACAGCGCGACCGCACCCGACGCGAATACCGTGGTGCTGCACTACGCCAACCCGGTCTCGAACGTCCTCAGCAGACTGATGAGCGTCCCGATCCTGCCCCGGCACATCTGGCAGAAGTACGCCGAGGGCAAGGGCGAAGCGCTCACCACGTTCCCGAACACCGCGCCCATCGTGTCCGGCGGCCCGTTCGTCCTGGTCAAACACCAGCCGAAACAGATCGCGCTGTTCAAGCGGAATCCCGCTTACTACGGCCCGAAACCGCACCTCGCCGGGTTCGGCATCCAGTTCTTCAGCACCGACGACGCGATGATCACCGCGTTGAAGAGCCACCAGCTCGACGCCGTGCAAAGCGTGCCGGCCACTTCAGTGCGCAATCTCGAATCGTCCGGGTTCACGGTGCTTTCCTCGCCGGGCATGCGCTTCGACAGCATCACCGTCAACGCGAACCCGAAACAGCAAGCAGCGCATCGGGAATTGACCAATCCGCTGCTGCGCGAAGCGCTCGACCACGCGATCAACCGGGCCGAGATCGTGAAGACCTCGCTGCTCGGCCACGGCAAACCGGGCGGCGCGGTGATCGCGCCGGGCACCGCGGACTGGACGGACAGCTCGATCAAGCCGCCGTCGTTCGACCTGGGCCTGGCCAACCGGCTGCTCGACCAGGCCGGGTACCGGCGCGGCCCGGACGGCGTCCGGATCGCCGGCGACCATCCGATGGACTATCCGATCATCCTGCCCGAGGACACTTACAGCGGTGCCGGACTGCGCTCGTTCCAGATCGTCCGCGGCGATTTCGAGCGGATCGGCGTCCGGCTCGAACCGCGGCTGCTCGACAACGCGGCGGCCAACGAAGCGGCCATGGCCAACAAATCGCAGGACTTCGCGATGACCATGTGGGGCTGGAGCGGCGGCACCAGCGACCCGGACGACACGCTCAACTATCTCACCTGCGCCAGCCAGGGAATCCTCAACGACACCGGCTACTGCAGCAAGGAATGGGACGACCTCTACGGCGAGCAGGGCGAGGCGATGAACCCCGCGGACCGCCACGACGTCGTGAACCGGATGCAGCAGCTGGCCGCGCGCGAGCGTCCGCTGCTGGTGCTCGACTACCCGGACGCGATCGAGGCGCACTCGCCTTCCTGGACCGGCTTGACGCCGGTGGGCGGGGCCTCGTTCTCGTCGGAGTCGAAGCTCCCGCTGCTGTCCGTGCGAAAGGCGGGCTGACCCGATGCGCAGTCTCGACTATCTGCTCCGCCGCGGCGTTTTCACTGTGGTGACGATCTTTCTCACGGTCACCGCGAACTTCTTCCTCTTCCGGGTGCTGCCCGGCGACGCGGTGACCAACCTGTCCCGGGTGCCGCACGCGACCCCGGAGCTGCAGCACGCGCTGATGGTCCGCTTTGGACTCGACAAGTCCAAATGGGACCAATACCTGATCTATCTCAAGAACCTGCTGCACGGCGACCTCGGGGTGTCCTTCACCTATCAGCAACCGGTGACCCATCTGCTGGTCGAGGATCTCAAGAACACCGTGCTGCTGGCCGGCGTCGGGACGCTCGGCGCGATCGTGCTCGGCATCCTGTCCGGGGTGATCGCGGCGTGGCGGCGCAACTCCGCGCTGGACCACCTCAACACCGGGCTCGCGACGCTGGTGTACTCGTTCCCGTCGCAATGGCTCGGGCTGGTATTGCTGATCCTGTTCGCCGGGATACTTCCGGCCGGCGGGATGTCGGACCTGTTCCTGTTCGACAGCCCGCCGTTCTGGCAGAACATCGGCGACGTGGCGAGTCACATGGTGCTGCCGACGATCACGCTGATCCTCACCGCGTACGGCGGTTACACGCTAGTGGTGCGGTCCTCGATGCTGGAAACCCTCGGCGAGGACTACGTGCTCACCGCGCGCGCCAAAGGCCTTTCGGACCGGCGGGTGGTCTGGCAGCACGCGGTGCGGAACGCGATGCTGCCGATGGTCACCATGGTCGCGCTCGATCTCGGCTACGTCGTCGGCGGCGCGGTGCTGATCGAGGTGATCTTCAGCTGGCCGGGCATCGGCATGGCCACCTACACCGCGCTCAGCCAGCGCGATTACCCGATGGTGCAAGGCGGGTTCCTGCTCCTGACGGTGTCGGTGATCCTGCTGAACTTCCTCGCCGACCTGGTCTATTTCCGCCTTGATCGGAGAGTCAGCGCATGACCACTGTCGCCCCGGCTGAATTGCGCAGTACCGGAATCTTCCGAAAAGTATTGCGAGAGCACAAAACCGCAGTCGCCGGTCTCGTCATTCTCGGTCTTTTCGTAGTGTTGGCTGTTGTTTCGCCTTACCTTGCGCCCTACAGCATCACTGAACGGTCCTGCGCGGTTTTCGAACCGCCGTCCGCGCAGCATTGGCTAGGCTGCGACGACGGTGGTGTGGACATGCTGTCGCTGTTGATGCGCGGAGGGCAGACCTCGCTCGTCGTAGGGTTCGCGGCGACGCTCGTCGCGATGCTGCTCGGCGGCACGGTCGGGATCCTGTCCGGGTACTTCGGCGGCTGGGTCGACGCGGTGCTGATGCGGATCACCGACGTGCTGCTGGTGCTGCCGGATTTGGTGCTGGCCATGGTGATCGCCGCGGTGTGGGGGCCGAGCCTGTTCCACGTGATCCTGGTGATCGGCCTGCTGGAATGGACGACGACCGCGCGGATCGTGCGTGCGGAAGTGATGTCGCTGCGCGAACGGGCTTACGTCAAACGGGCGCGCGGACTCGGTGCGAGCAACACGCGGGTGATCGTCCGGCACATCCTGCCGCAGGCGGGTCCGTTGCTGATCGCCAACACCGTGCTGACCGTTTCGGTCGCGATTTATCTGGAGACCGCCTTGGCATTTCTCGGTTTGGAAGACCCGAGTGTCACGACCTGGGGCACGATCCTGGAACACGCTTTCGCCCGCACCGCGATCAGTTCCGGCGCCTGGTGGGCGATCGTGCCGGACGGTTTCGTGATCGCCGCGGTGAGCATCGGTTGCTTCCTGCTGGGCCGGGCGATCGAGGACGCGCTGAACCCGCGGCTCAAGGTTTCCCATCTGTCCGGACGCAGGTGGCGAGTGCGGGTACTGGCCGGCAGAGGAGCGGACGCCCGATGAATGTCTTGGAGTGCAGGGATTTGCACGTGTGGTTCGACCTGCCGGACGGCGGTCAGGTGCATCCGGTCAACGGGGTGAGCTTCTCGCTGGCCCCGAGCGAACGGTACGGACTGGTCGGCGAATCCGGCTGCGGGAAGTCGACGACGATCCTGGCGTTGCTGGGCTTGCTGCCGCCGACCGCGACCGTGGCGGGCAGCGTTTCCATCGCCGGTACCGAGATTTTGGCCGGCGGCGAGGAAACCGTGCGCGGGCATCGGTGGCGGGATATCGCGATGGTGTTCCAGGGCGCGATGAACGCGCTCAACCCGGTGAAGACGGTCGGCTGGCAGATCGCGGAACCGATGCGCGCCCACGGCATCGCGCGCCGGGCGAAGGCGCGAGAGCGGGCGCGGGAGCTGCTGGAGCTGGTTGGGATCCCAGCCGCTGCGGCTGATCGCTACCCACACGAGTTCTCCGGCGGCATGCGGCAGCGGCTGTCGATCGCGATGGCGCTGGCCTGCGAGCCAAAGGTGCTTCTCGCCGACGAACCGACCACCGCGCTCGACGTGATGGTGCAGGCGCAGATCCTGGAACTGCTGACCCGGCTGACCGACGAACTCGGCATGGCGCTGGTCCTGGTCACTCACGACCTGCCGCTGGTATCGCAATTCTGTCACCGGGCCGCGGTAATGTACGCCGGAAAGATGGTGGAAGAGGGTCCGGCGGATCAGCTGAGCTGGGAGTCGCGGCATCCCTACACGCGGCTGTTGTTCTCCGCCACGCCGGACCTCTACGGCGACGAACCGGTCGTCTCGATTCCGGGCGCTCCGCCGCGCCTTGACACCGCGATCGTCGGCTGCCCGTTCCGCCCGCGCTGCGATGTCCCGATGGACCGCTGCGCCGCCGAGCTGCCGCTGCTGACCACGGCCGGCCCGGGGCACCGGGCGGCGTGTTTCCGCACCGAGAGCGTGGTGACGGCATGACCGAGGCGCTGCTGGAGGTCGACGACCTCTCGATCCACTACCCGATTCGCCGCGGCGTCGGAGGCGCGCTGACCCGGCGTCCGCGCAGCGTCGTGCATGCCGTGGACGGCATCAGCTTCCGGCTCGGACGCGGCGAGATGGTCGCCGTCGTCGGCGAGTCCGGCTGCGGGAAGTCCACTACGGCAGCGGCGATCTGCGGTCTGATCGCCCCCACCGGCGGCACCGTCCGGCTGGAAGGAAACGCGATTACCGGACTGTCGGAACGGCGGTTGCGGACCGTCCGCCGACGGGTCCAGATGATCTACCAGGATCCGTACGAATCGCTCGACCCGCTGTGCCGGGTGCGGGACATTCTCGCCGAGCCGATGCTGATCCACGGCATCGGCGGGTCCAAAGCGGAACGGTCCGCGCTCGCCGCGGAAGCCTTGGAACGCAGTGGCCTTTCACCGGCGGAAGCGTTCCTGGACCGCTACCCGCACGAACTGTCCGGCGGCCAACGGCAACGCGTCGCCATCGCCGCCGCACTCGTACTCGACCCGGACGTCCTGCTCGCCGACGAGCCAGTGTCCATGTTGGACGTTTCGGTGCGCGCCGGGGTGCTGTCCCTTTTGGACACTCTGCGCAAGGACCAGGACACCGCGATCCTGATGATCACCCACGACCTGTCCACGGCCGCGCATTTCGCCGACCGGATCGTGGTGATGTACCTGGGCCGGATCGTCGAACAGGGACCGGCGCGGGAAGTCGTGCACCACCCGCGGCATCCGTACACGAAGGCGCTGTTGTCCGCGGTCCCGCGGCGAGATCGGGAGCAGCAGGCAAAACCGCAGCTGCTCGCCGGCGAGACGCCGAACCCCGTCGACATCCCGCCCGGCTGCCGATTCCGCTCGCGCTGCCCGGTCGGCACCGACGACTGCGAACGCACCGACCCGCCGCTGGTCACCGCCGGCGACCACGAAACCGCATGTCTGTTCGTCTGATCCTGCCCCGCGCCCCCAACGAAAGGAACCTGATGTCCGCCGATCTCGTCCTCCGAGGTGGCTCAGTACTCGACGGCACCGGAACCGCCGCCCGCCGCGCGGACGTGGCGATCGCCGGGGACCGGATCGAGGCGATCGGCGACGTCCGGGACGCCGGCGCTCCCGTCCTGGACGCCGAAGGTTGCGTGGTGGCCCCGGGATTCATCAACGTGCTCAGCCACGCCTACGAAACCCTCCAGCTGGACCCGCGCGGACTGTCCGACGTCTATCAGGGCATCACCACCGAGATCTTCGGCGAAGGCCGCTCGATGGGCCCGGTCACCGGTCGGATGACCAGCCTCGTCGCGGCCGAACCGCCGCTGTTCGGCATGCGGACCAGCTGGCCGCGGCTCGACGATTTCCTGACCGACCTCAGCGGCTCCGGACTCAACATCGGCAGCTTCGTCGGCGCGGAAAACCTCCGAATGCCCTTCGCCGGCAACGAAGACCGCCCGCTCACCGACGACGAGCTGACCGCCGCGTGCGCATTGCTGGACGAGGAATTGGCGGCGGGCGCACTCGGGGTCGGCTCGGCGTTGATCTACGCGCCGGGCAGCTACGCGTCCACCGAGGAGCTGATCGCATACGCACGAGTGCTGGCGAAGCACGACGCGCTGTACATCTCGCACATCCGCGGCGAGTCGGACCGGCTGGTCGATTCGGTCGACGAGCTGATCCGGATCGCCCGGGAATCGTGCGCGCGAGCCGAGATCTATCACCTGAAGGCTTCCGGGCAACAGAACTGGCCGTTGATGTCCACCGTGCTCGACCGGGTCGAGCAGGCGCGCGCGGACGGACTAGGCATCACCGCGGACATCTACCCGTACGACGCCGGCTCGACGTTCCTCTCCGCCTTCATCCCGCCCCGCTTCCACGAAGGCGGCGCACTGGCCGCGCGGATCGCTTCGAGCCGTGAGGAAATCAAAGCGGCCATCCTCGAACCTGGGCAAGACTGGGAGAATCTGTACCTCGGATCCGGTGGCGCGGAAGGAATCCTGCTGCTGGGCGTCGGCTCCGCTTCGGTGCGGCCGGGCCAGACCCTCGCCGAGGCCAGCCGCGGCGCAGATCCGCTCGACACACTGCTGGACCTCGTCGCTGCGGAACCGAATGTGATGGTCGCCGAATTCACCGCCTCGGAAGCGGATACGCGACGCGCACTGAAACGGCCGTGGGTTTCGGTGTGCACAGACTCCGAGGCGATCGCGGCGGAGGCGCCGTTCACGGATACGTCCATCCATCCCCGGACGTACGGCGCCTTCGCGCGAGTGCTCGGACCGTGGGTCCGCGAAGGCGTGCTGCCGCTGGAGGAGGCAGTGCGGCGGATGACGAGCCTGCCCGCCGAGAACCTGCGCCTGGTTGATCGAGGAGTGCTGCGGCCGGGTGCGTTCGCTGACGTGACGGTCTTCGATCCGGCGACTGTGCGGGACAACGCGACCTATGCGGACCCGCACCGATACGCGGACGGGATGCGGCATGTGCTGGTGAACGGGAAGGCAGCGCTGCGGGACGGCAAACCGACCGGAGTACTGGCGGGACGCGCGGTTCGGCGGGCGTCGTGAGTGTCTAGCCCGGTCAGCGCGGATACAGGGCTGGCTGCCTGCGGTAGCGAGCGCCCCAATGTGGCATTGGGTGCGTCAGACGCACCCACTGAGAAAACCTCATCGGCGCGCAAGACTGCGCACAACCCGAACCCGCAGAGCACCGCGGTCTCGTGAGTGGCAATCCCGCTTAGAACCGGGATAAGCACTCACGACGACGCGGCAGCACGGGTTTCGAGACGCTCAGCGAGGTCGGTGATCAGCAGGAGAATCCAGCGCCACGTGTCCGGGTCGGCGGTGGAAAGCGGCGCGGCGGAGTAGAGGTACAGCCGCCCGTCGACGAGTTCGACGTCGAGGGGGCGTTCGAGCAGTCGCGGCAGCAGATCGGGGGCGAACACGGTGCGGTCGAGCAGCGCCTGGATTTCCTTCGCGCGGCCGATCGGCCCGAACACCCGGAACGCGTCCGCGCCCGGCCCGTGCAGTTCGGGATTGCCCGGCGTGGTGTCGGAGCCGGGCAGCCGCGGCCGGCCCTTGGTCGCGCGGGTCATGACGATCAGGTGCGGCAGTTCGGCGTCGAGCGGGGTCGTCGCGTAGCTCCACCGGTGGCGTTCGCCGCTGCGGTACCCGGCGTAGTAGGCGTGCTGGCCGACCTCGATTTCGCGGGGCGATTCCAGGGTGACCACGTCGGAGGAGGTCCGCGAGAGGCCGACCCCGAAGATCGTTCCGGCCCCGCCCGGGTCGGAGATCTTCTTCCGGAAGCCCATGCCGTTCACGGTGGCGAAGCGCATGATCCGATAGCTCGTGTCGCGCCCGTGCCTGCCGCCTTTGCCCGAGGAGACCAGGAAAAAGACGACGACCGCGACCCCGATCCCGGCCGGGGCCAGCCCGCCGGCGGTGAGGAATCCGCCGGACATCATGCCGAAGAAGACGGAGAAGAACCCGAAGAAAAGCACCGAAAGCCCGGTGACCGCACATCCGCCGACCGCGAGATCGGCACCCGGCCGTTCGCCGTTCGCGACCGCGTAGGCCCGCGCCGAAGCCGGGTCGATCCGGTCGGTGAACGGGGAGAAGTCGAGGTCGTCGAAGGGCACGGCTCACGTTACCCCGCGCACCGCGGCGGATCGGTTCAGCGCCGCCTGGAGGGCACCGGCTCACCAGCCGAGTTGATCCCCCAGCCGCAACCGCAGCCACAGCACCAGCCGCTCGTCCGGATCCGCCAGATCGAACCCGAAAATCTCCTCCGCCCGCGAAAGCCGGTACCGGATCGTGTTCGGATGCACCGACAACCGCGCCGACGCCGCAGCGATGTCGCCATTCGTGTCGAGGTAAGCCAGAATCGTCGGCGCATAAGTAGTCCCATGCTCGACGTCGTGCGCCCGCACCGCCGGCCCCAGCCGCCGCGGCAAGGACGCATCCCCGGCCAGGATCTGCGCCAGCACCGAGAGCGTCGCCCCGGCCCAGACCTCTTCGATCGCCGCCACCCGGCACGCCTCAGGCGAGGTGCGTTGTTCCGCCAGCGTCCGCAGGACCAGGTCCGCGTCGGCCCGGGAGGACGCGATCGACCGCAGCCCGGGGACCGTCGCCCCGAGCCCGGCTTGCACCGGCATCCGCAGCGCGCCGTGCGCTCGCCGGGCGATGTCGGCGACCAGCTCGCCGTGGGGTCCCTTCGGCAGCAGCGCGTAGACCGTCCCGTCGATCAGCGCGCAACCGTGCCGTCCGTAGTGCGCCTCGCAGTGCAGGCTTACTAAATCGGCCAGCCGTGTCGCGGCGTGCGCAGCCAGCACGTCCTCGGGATCGGCGACGGTGAACGCGGCCACCGCGACCGGCGCGTCCGGGTCCAAGCCGAGTTGCGGGGCGACGGCGGTGACGCTGCTCGGGTCGGCCAGCAGGCGTTGCAGCAGGTCAGCGCGCCTCCGGCGGACGACGTCGACCGCCGTGCGCGCGGCCAGCAGGTGCAGCGCGGCGATCTCGGCGGCGTTGAACAGCGCCTGCTCGGCTGTCTCGTCGAGACTGTCGTCGGCGTCGACCACCCAGATCGACCCGAGCATCTCGCTGCCCGCCCGCACCGCGACGCCGAGCCGCGGCAGCCCGCCGGGGAGCGACGGGAACCGGCAGGTCTGCCGCGTCCGCGCGAGTTCGCGGTACTGGTCGTCGTAGAAAACCGGCACCTCCGGCACCTGCAGCCCGAGGATGCCCTGGCGGCGGCCGTCGTCGATGGGCTGGCCGGGCAGCGTCGAGTACGCCAGGATCCGCCGGTGGGGATCTTCGATGGTCGTCGCTCCGCCGACCATTCCGGCGATGGCGTTGGCCAGCGCGAACAGATCGCCGGCCGCCGGCGCGCCGGGCGTGCGGACGGCGGGTGCGAGCGCGGAGGAGAGCATCGCCTCGAGGTGGTGCCAG
Source organism: Amycolatopsis albidoflavus (assembly GCF_039525725.1). Classification (NCBI taxonomy): domain Bacteria; kingdom Bacillati; phylum Actinomycetota; class Actinomycetes; order Pseudonocardiales; family Pseudonocardiaceae; genus Amycolatopsis; species Amycolatopsis albidoflavus. Next base: position 233,685 of record NZ_BAAAHV010000027.1, on the reverse strand, counting down.
GGCACGGCTTCGTCGGCGGCGAGCAGCACCACCCCGGCGTCCCGCGCGGCGTCGGAAAGCTCGGTGAGGGGTTCGCCGAAGCTTTTCACCACCAGCGCCGAATATCCCGCGGCCGAGTGGAGGAGGTCTTTCGCTTCGCCCGGATCGGCCCCGACCGCGAGCAGGATCGTGTCCTGCCCCGGCGGTGCGACGCCGCGCCGCTCGTGGATGAGCACCCCGGACACCGGCACCGGCCGATCCGGCAGCGGGGTGACCGGCCGCAGCAGCGAAGCGCCGAGCGCGTCGAGGACCTGCGCGAGATCGGGCACCTCCGGATCGAGCATCGTCACCTCTTTAGCCAGACGCACAAAACATCCGCGGAATCTCTGGACCGGCACTGCACGCACCCGGACGATCCGGCCGCGAGGCTGTCAGCATGCACGTTCCACCAGGCGCACCCGCGACCGTACTCCCTCCGGCCCCGGACGCGGCCGTCTCGACCGCCCTGCGCGCCGCGAACCGGGCCGACGTCCGGATCCTGCTGGCCGACGACGTCCGGACGCTCGAAGCGGTGTCGCGGTTTCTCGCCAAGGTGTGGCGGACGCCGGAATCCCACGCACCGTTCGGCGCGGACGCGCTGCGCGCCGTTGTCCACGCGGGCGGCGCGGTGCATTACACGGCTGATGACGACGGCATCCAGGCGGCGTCGGCGCTGATTTTCTGTCCACCCGTGACGCGCGCGGTCTATTCGCTGATCGCCGCCGCGCGGGCGAGCGACCGCGGAGTGGGCTTCGCGCTCAAGCAGGCTCAGCGGGTGTGGGCGCTCGACCAGGGCATGGAAACCATGGTCTGGACCTTTGATCCGCTGGTGAGCCGCAACGCGCATTTCAACCTGGCGAAGCTCGGCGCCCACGGGACCGAGTACACAGTGGACTTCTACGGCCAAATCGTCGACGGCGTCAACGGCGCGGACGAAACCGACCGATTCACTGCCGTGTGGCCGTTGCGGGAACCGAACCCCGTCCGGCTTTCCGGTCCGGATCTGGAGCGCGCGGAGATCGACCCGCGCCGCGCGCCCGACGGTGAACCGTTCCTGGTCCGCGACGGTTCCGGGTATTGGTGCCGGGTCCCCTCCGACATCGTGGGCCTGCGCCGGTTGGACGCGCGGCTGAGCGCGGAGTGGCGCTACGCGATCCGCGACGCTTTCGTCCCGTTGTTCGCCGAGGGCTACACGGCGACCGGGTTCAGCCGGTCCGGCTGGTATCACCTGACCGAAGGGGAGCGGGCGTGAAACTCGAACGGATCGACCTGATCGAGGTCAGCCTCCCGCTCGTCCGTCCATTTCGGACTTCGTGCTCGGTGGACACCGAACGCAACACGCTTCTGCTGCACGTGGTGACCGACGTCAGCGAGGGCTGGGCGGAATTCGGCGGCGACCCGGAACCGGTGTACAGCCCGGAATTCGCCGTCGGAGCCGAACGGATTCTGCGCGACCATCTCGTCCCGCGCGTCACAGCCTTGCCGCATCTGACCGCCGCTCGGGTGGCGGGCGCGATGGCCCCGGTCAAGGGCAATCCGCTGGCGAAAGCCCTGCTCGAAACCGCGATCCTCGACGCCGAATGCCGCGCTTACGCGATGCCGCTGTCGACTTACCTCGGTGGCGTGCGCGATCGCATCGCGGCCGGAGTGTCCGTCGGAATCACGGACACAGTAACGGAATTGATCGACGCTGTCGCCGGGTATCTGGCCGAGGGATACGTCCGGATCAAACTGAAGATCGAGCCTGGCTGGGATATCGAACCCGTACGCGCGGTCCGCGCCGAATTCGGGCCCGACCTGGTATTGCAGGCCGACGCCAACACCGCGTATTCCCTCTCCGACGCCGACCATCTGCGCCGGCTGGACGAATTCGGCCTGGGTCAGCTCGAACAACCGCTCGCCGCGGACGACCTCGGCGGGCACGTCGAACTCGCGAAACTCCTGCGCACTCCGCTCTGCCTGGACGAATCGATCTGCTCCGCCCGCGACGCCGCGTTCGCGATCCGGCTGGGAGCGTGCCGGATCATCAACGTCAAACCCAGCCGCGTCGGCGGATATCTCGAAGCGCGGCGGATCCACGACGTGTGTTCCGCGCACGGAATCCCGGTGTGGTGCGGCGGAATGCTGGAAACCGGCATCGGCCGCGCGCAGAACCTCGCCCTCGCCGCGCTGCCCGGTTTCGTGCTGCCCAACGATATCTCCGCGTCGAGCCGGTACTACGCCACCGATCTCACCGCGCCGTTCAAACTCGAAGACGGTTGCCTGTCCATTCCAGACGGTCCGGGCGGCGGCATCACCGTCGATCCGGCGGCGCTGAAACGGCACACCGTCGCTTCGCAAACGCTCTTCGCAGTCTGAAGATTCCAGCAGAAGGAGACGACATGCGAGCTTGGACCAGCGTCGCCGCGGCGGTAGCGGTGACCGCGGCATTGGCGGTCGCACCGACGACCACGGCTTCGGCGGCCGCGTGCTCCGCCAAACCCATCCAAACCGCGCTAGACGGCCTGAAAAAGGTCGGTCTCCCCGGAATCGTCCTGACCGTGCAGATCCCGGATTGCGGCCTGTGGAAAGGCGGCGTCGGAAAAGCTGACACCGCTACTGGCCGTGCGATCACCGGCGACGAACACTCCAGAATCGGCAGCGACACCAAAACCTGGACCGCGGTGGTCGTCCTGCAATTGGTCGCCGAAGGCAAAATCAGCCTGAACGAAACCGTTGACCATTACCTGCCCGGCCTGATCCGCACCGCCCGCTACGACGGCCGCAAGATCACCATCCGGCAGCTGCTGCAGCAGACGAGCGGCCTGCCGGACTACCTGGACTCGCCGTTCTGGAAGGACGATCAAGCGCACCGCTGGGAACACTTCGACCCGATTCAGACCGTCAAACAGGCCCTTTCGCTTGCTCCGCCGGACCGCGCCCCCTCCGGTTTCGCGTACTCCAACACCAACTACAACCTGGCCGGCATGGTGGTCACGAAGGTGACCGGCCGCAGCATCGGCACCGAACTCACCGAACGGATCATCAAACCGCTCTGCCTGGACGAAACCTATTGGCCCGGCGACGAAACCACGATCGACGAACCGGACCTGCGGTCGTACACCGACGGCGTCGACACCACGGAATGGAACGTCTCGGAAGCAGACGCCTCCGGCGAATTGATCTCCACCGGAGCGGACACGACGAAATTCTGGACCGCGCTGCTGGGCGGAAAACTCCTGCCCGCCGCGTTGCTGACGGAAATGAAAAAGACAGTCTTGGACGACGGCGGCGAAGGATACGGCTTAGGCTTGCAGCGGTATGAACTGACGCCGAACTTCCCGACGTGGGGCCACAGCGGCGGCATGGCCAGCGGCCACGATTTCCGCAACGCGGTGACCGAGGACGGAAAACGCTCGGTGACGGTGTTCATCGACACGGCGGACTACTCGAAAACCCAGTCGGACCGGATAGACGCGATCGTGGGCGCTCTCGTTCGCGACATCCGCTAGCACCTCTGGGCGGTTGCGGCGTCCCCCAGCGCGGCAACCGCCCGGATCCCCACCGTGCTCAGGCGTTCGCGAGACGAAGACGCTCAGCCGCCTGCTCTTCAAGCGCGGCACCGCAAATCGGCGGATCTCCGTGCAGCGCTTCCCACCTGGCATTGTGCGCGGCTGGTCACAGACTCGCCGCCCACGCGACTTCCCGTTCGGCCAAGGAAAACCGGCGGCCTCGGAAGTCCTGATAGGACTCCAGGAACGCCGCGGAACTCTCGATCGGCGCCAGTGTCGGCGGGGTTGTGCTCGGGAACATCCCGCTCGCCGCTCCCGCGAGCGCTGCTTCCGGTTGCCAGGCCAGGCTGTCCCAATCATGTACTGTCCAGCCTTCGTTGATATCCCAGCGGAGGTTCTGCGCCTCGAAATCGCCGTGGCCGAGGACGTTCGGCAGATCGGCCGCGAGCAGTCGGCACCGGGCTCGGTCGGCGGTTTTGGTTACCTCCTCGGGGACGCGGCGCTGGTCTCGTTCGTCCAGGAAGCCGAGCGCTGGCCACAAACCAGGGTCGCTGTGGTCCCAGCGCAGCCAGCGCGGGTTCGGCAGCGGCGGCTTCACCGAGATCCTGGCGAGGGTCGCCAGCAGCAGGGCGAATACCTCGGCATACCGCACGGCAACGTCCGGCGCGTCCCCGGGAACGACGTCTCCGCCCGGGCGGTATTCCTCGGCATGCACGGCCAGGGAGCCGACCATGACGGCCGTTGTCAGCGGTCGTGCGCAGGGAAAGCCTCGCTCAGCCAGCTGCGTTTGCGCCGCGACGCACGCGATGGCGCGGCCGTCGTCCGGGCGGGCTTTGACCACGACCTTCCGGCCGTCATCGAGGCGCAGGCCGTGCACCGTCGAGACCTGTCGCGCCTCGAACAGTACGTCGACCGGTGCGGTGCCAAGGTGCGTGCAGCACCAATCCGACAGCCATTGTTCCAACTATTCGACTCCCGGTGCCGTCGTGCGTCGTTCGGTGGACCGGCGTTCGATGGCCTCCGCGACACCGTCGATCGCCCGTCGGATCATCGCACCGTACGCGTCGTCCGCGAGCGCGTCCTGTCGTTTTCGCGCTTCCGCGATCTGCTCGGTCGCCGCGTTGAACGAGCCGAGGCGGCGGAAGTTGTCGGCCAGGTTCAGGTGGAGCGACGGGTAGAAGCCTTCGATCCGGAGCCCGGCGTCATGCGCCTGCACCTGCTCGTCGGTCACTGTCGCGGCGGCGTCCAGTGCCCTGATGTCCCACACCAGTGCCTCTGCCGGGTCAGTGAACAGATCTGCTTGGTAGTGGGCGAGAACGCAGCGGTAGAACGGATCACCGCCCGGTCCGATCTCGTCCCACAGCTCCTGCAGACGGGCCCGCGCGGCGTCCGTCTCGCCCGCTCGGCCCTGCGACACCGCGGAGGTGATCTCGGCCATCATCCGGCATTTCCTTTCACTGGCATGGCAAGGGTGGTCAGGTCGCCATCGTCGGCTGAGCGCACGACGACTGGCTGGTGCGGGGCCGCGACGTCCAGCATCACGTCCGGACCGACGGCGGTGCTGATCGCGGGATACAGCGTGCTCACGGCGAAGGAGAGTGAGATGGGCGACCCCGTGACGTCTGCGGGGATGGTTTCGGTTCCTGCCGTGGCCTCGCCGGCGGAGAGGTTCAGCTGAATCTGCGGCGTGGATTGGCGTTCCAGGCATCCCACCAGCGCGTTTCGAGATATCACGGCCCGTGTAAGGACTTCTGGCAGTGACGCGAGCATCAGCCGGTAGTCAGGGAATTCGTCGGCGACAGTGCGGCAGGTTCGTACTGTCGTGTCGTCGCCTTGGAAGCAGACCTCGTCGTCGCGCACGCTCAGCCGTAGTTCGTGCTGACGGCGCGTCCACGGCATCGCGAGGCGGAGGTCGTCAGCGTCGATGGTCGCGGTCCAATGGGACACACTCGGTTCGGCGGGGACCAGCGTTCGGGTCGACAGCCGGTACCGGTCGGTGGCGGTGAGCACGATCGCCTCCGGGGAGACTTCGAGGTGCACGCCGTTGAGCACCGGCAGGTCCTGCGACGTCGCGGTCAGCACCTGCTCGACGGCAGCGGTGAACACCGGCCCGGTGAACCGGACCGACAGTGCCGACGCCGTCGCGCCCAGCGTGGCCTTCACTGCCGCGGCGGTTTCCCGAGCCTGCTGCACTTGGGATACCAACCCGGCGACGTGGTCGTCGATGATCCGCGCCGCGTCGGCGGGCTCCGCCGCGAGGACCGCGCCGACCCGCTCCAGCGGCAGGCCGATCTCCCGCAGCCGCCGGACGAGCAGCGCGGCTGAAACCTGGCCGGGCGAGTAGTACCGGTAGCCGGATTCCTCGTCGACGCGGATCGGCCGCACGAGGCCGGAATCGGCGTAAAAGCGCAGCGCGCTGGCGGTCAGGCCGCAGCGGCGGGCGAACGCACCAATGGTGAGCAGGTCGGGCACCTGCCCATCATCGGGCTTCAAGCAGCTTGAAGGTCAATCCCGGAGCAAGCGACCACGGGATTTCCCCGATTGTGCTAGTACAGACAGGTGAGCGACCCGATCGAGGAGGCGGCGCTGTCCGGCGGGACGGCGGCCGAGATCGCGCTGTCGGTCGAGGGCGCCATCGCCGCTGGTCGGTTGGCGGCCGGCGCGCGGCTGCCCACCGTGCGCGAACTAGCCGCGCGGCTCGCGGTGAGCCCGGCGACTGTCAACGCCGCCTACCGGACCCTGCGCAACCGCGGCCTCGTCGCGGCCGCCGGCCGTGCTGGAACCCGCGTGCTCGAACGGACCGCGCCGATGAACCGCGCGCTCGGCGCCCCGGTCGGGCCTGGCGTGCGCGACCTCGCCGACGGCAACCCCGATCCCGCGCTGCTGCCACCGTTGCGGCCCGCGCTCGCCGAACTGTCCGGAAGGCAATGGCTTTACGGCGAATCCGGCAACCTGCCCGCGCTGCTGGACTGGTTCCGCCTCGACTTCGAACGCGACGGCCTCGCCGCCGACCACCTCGCGGTAACCGGTGGCGCGATGGACAGCATCGAGCGGGTCCTGCAGGCACACCTGTGGCCGGGGGACGCCGTGATTGTCGAGGATCCGGGCTTCGGCGGCGTCCTGGATCTCGTGTCCGCGCTGGGCTTGCGCCCGATCGCGGTGCCGGTCGACGACGACGGCCTGCGCGCCGACCTCCTGCAACGCGCGCTCGAACAACGCCCGGCGGCCTGCGTTCTGACGCCGCGAGCGCAGAACCCGACCGGTGCCGCACTCAGCCCGGAGCGGGCCGCCGAACTGCGGAAAGTGTTCCAGCGCCACGAAAACGTGCTGGTGATCGAGGACGACCACGCCGCCGCCGTCGCTGGCACGGAAGCGGTAACCGTTGCCGGACAAGGGGATTTCCGGCACTGGGCGGTGCTCCGCTCGGTGACCAAATACCTCGGACCGGATCTCCGGCTCAGCGTCGTGAGCGGCGACCAGTTGACCGTCGACCGGGTGCTCCGGCGACAGCAAGTCGGTGCGGGCTGGGTGAGCCACCTCCTGCAGGAACTGGCGGTCGCGATCCTGCTTGACCCAACGACGCCGAAGCTGCTCGCCACCGCCCGCGAGACGTACCGCGAACGGCGTCAGGCGCTTACGGAAGCGTTGGCGCGACGCGGAATCACCCTGTCTGGACGGTCTGGGTTCAACGGCTGGATCGCGACTCCGGCCGAGGGCGCGGTGGCGCAGGCGCTCCTCGCGCGGGGCTGGGCGGTGCGGACAGGGGAGGGGTTCCGGACGAATGTTCCGGCGGGATTGCGGGTGACTTTCGCGAGCTTGTCGCCCGTTGAGGCGGAGGAGTTCGCGGCGACGCTGCATGCGATTCTGCGGGGCGACGGGCGTGGTTATCCCGCTTGAGCGGCTGCCTGAGCGCCGCGACGTGCTCGTGAGCCTCGGCGAAGTCCTCGACCCACAGGTCAAGATGGACCTGCTGCCGCGTCGGGCCGTCCGGCCACTGCGGCGGCACGTGGTTCGGCGCGAGCTGCACGCCGATGCGCGGGGCGCCGTCCACGGTGACCATGTGCCAATCGCGGTCCGCCTTCACCTGGCCGCCGAGCATGCCTGCCCAGAACGCGAACATATCGCGCTCAGACCCGGTCCAGAATCTCTCGCAGCCGCACGATGTCCTCGGTTTGCGTACGCCAGCTGATCACGCACACCCGCAACGCCGGCCGCCCAGCGACGCGGACCGGGCTCACCCACGCGGAGCCGGTGGCGTTGACCCGATCCGCGAGTTCGCTGTGCCACCGCCAGGATTCCTCCGGATCGACCGGCGCGTCGGCGCGGGTCGCGCACACGATCGGCAGCGGCGTGTCGTTGATGGCGATCCAGCCCGCCCCGGTGAGCTGGTCGCGCAGATCCTGCCCGAGCGCCGCGTCGTGCTCGATTTGGTCGCCGTAGCCGGAAACCCCGTACGCCAGCAGACTGAGCCACAGCTTGAGCCCGATGAATCGCCGCGACCACTGGGTGCTGGTGGTGTACGGATCGGCGGTGTCGTCCACCCGGCCCGGCATGTACGAGGTCGACACCGCGAAAGACGAACTCAGCTCAGCCCGATCGCGCGTAAAGAACATCCCGGCGCCCATCGGCACCGACAGCCATTTGTGCGCGTCCACCGTGATCGTGTCCGCGCGTTCGATCCCGGTCAGGAACCCGCGCAGCCGATCCGACAGGCAGGCGGCACCGCCCCACGCGGCGTCCACATGGAACCGCAGCCCGGCGGCCTGCGCGATGTCGGCGATCCTCGGCAACGGGTCGATCATTCCGGCACCGGTGGTCCCGGCCGTGGCCACGACGAGGAACGGCGCTTTTCCGGCGCGCCGGTCGTTCGCGAGCAGGGTTTCGAGCGCGGCGACATCCAGGCGACCGCTCGCGTCGGACGGCACCAAGCGGCAGGCGTCCCGGCCGAGCCCCGTCGCGTGCGCGATCTTCAGCCAGGCCAGATGAGAATCCGCGCCCGCATAGAACACTGGCGCGGCGTCGAGGGAGCGCAGGCCACCGGTGCTGTATTCGGGAAACGCGTGAGTGAGGGCGGTCAGCACGGCGGTCGCGTTGGCCTCGGCACCGCCGCTGGTGAAGTGGCCGCCCGCGGTGTCCGGGAGACCCAGGCGTGCCGTGAAGAGGTCGATGCAGCGCTGCTCCGCCTCGACCGCGAACGGCGCGTGGCTCCACGCGGCGAGCTGCGGATTGACCGCCGCGGTGATCAGGTCTCCGGCCACCCCCGCCCAGGTCGCGGACGGGTTGAACAACCCGAAGTACCCCGGGTGGTCGGTGTGCACGGTCCAGCGGTCGAGGGCGGCGAGCACGTCCGGGACCGCTTGCTCGAGGTCTTCCGGCTTCTCCAGCGGGTACTTCCCGAGCCAGCCGCGGATCTCCGCCGCGTCCGCAGTCACCGGGCTCGCCGGACGGTCCGGCCTCGTGCGCCACCCCTCGACCAGCTGATCCACCACGCAGTGCAGCAGCCTTGCCGCCGATTCCGCGTCCGTCGCGACCCCGCCGCGGTCCTGCCCGTTCGCCATCAGTCCGCTCCCCATATTGTGCTAGTACAGAACTGTATTTGTACTAGCTGGATATCGAGGCTAGGTGCCTCCGGGGACGGCCGCAAGCAAGCAATTCCGGCCATTCCTGGCCCGATCCGTGCGCTACGCCAGGGCGAGCGCGTCGTCGATCGTGGCGTCCAGGAAGGCGAGCGTGTCACGTCGTCGCGCTAGAGGATTTCGGTAGCTGCGACGGCCTTCCGCGCCTTCGGTGCGGAGACTCAAGCTCTCCGCGACGACGCGCTGCCATCGCGAGTCGAGTTCCCTTGCGGCATAACGCCCCGCGCCGCATTTGGACGTCAGCTCTCCGGTCGCCAGCAGGTGGTGCAGACGGCTCACGCCGAGCACGGCCCACACTGGGAACCAGGAGCTCATTCCGATCGCGAGCGACAACGCACTGGTGCGGCGGTTCTTCTCCCACCACGGCCGCCAATAGCGGCTCAGGTTGTCGACAGTGAACGCGCGCAAGGCATCCTGGTCCGCCCAAACGTCCACATCGGACGCTTTCGCCCCACGCAACGCGATCCCATGGCGGGCGAGCTCGCAGAACGTCACCGGATTGACGCCATCGCGGCCCGCCTCGGTGAATCGGCTTTCCTGCGCGCAAGGAACGTCCGGACAGGCATCCGGCCCGGCGGAGAGGTCGGCCCAGGTCAGTACGGAGCCGTCGAAATGCGGTTTCGGGAACTGGGCGACCGTCGTGGCATGCGCCCGCGCCAGCGCCTCGATCTCGCCGGGTTCCGCGCGTCGATCAGTGACCGCGACGAAGTCTATGTCGCTGGCCGTGCTCAGCCGCCCGCGTCCGGCGCCGCGAGCGTGGAAGTCGCCGAAGCAAACCGAGCCGACCAGGTAGAAACCGGTCACCAGTCCCGGCGCGACTCGGTCCACTGTGGACAGGAACAGGGTAGTGCTTCGGCGGACTTCCTCTGGTATCTCATCGGGCACGCCTGCCACGTTACCGAGTTACGCGAGTTCGGCCGCGGCCTTCGCCAGCTCGTCGACGCTGCCGGACATGACCGTGCGAACGTGCTTGGTGAGGTGCTCCAGCGGCCAGTCCCACCACGCGATCGCCAGCAGCCGCTCGACGTCCTCGTCGCTGTACCGCCGCCGGATCAGCTTGGCCGGATTGCCGCCGACGATGCCGTAGTCCGGCACGTCGTCCACCACGACGGCCCCGGACGCGACGATCGCGCCGTGCCCGATGCGGACGCCCGGCATGACCATCGCCCGGTAGCCGAGCCAGACGTCGTTGCCCAGCACCGTGTCGCCGCGGCCGGGCAGGCCGGTGATGACGTCGAAATGCTCGGCCCAGCCGCCGCCCATGATCGGGAACGGGAACGTCGACGGCCCGTCCATCCGGTGGTTCGCGCCGTTCATGATGAACCGCACGCCCTCGCCGAGCGCGCAGTACTTGCCGATCACGAGCCTCTCCGGCCCGTAGTGGTACAGCACGTTGCGAGTCTCGAAGGCGGTCGGATCGTCCGGGTCGTCGTAGTAGGAGAACTCGCCGACGTCGATCAGCGGCGAGGTGACCAAAGGCTTCAGCAGCACCACTCGCGGCTGCTCGGGCATCGGGTGCAGGACGTTCGGGTCAGGGAAAATGGGATTCTCCTCGTCGTTTGTTGTCTCAGTGGCGGTTGGCGGCGGAGGCGAAGCCCGGTCTGGGGTGGCGGTTGCTCCGCCAGTGCCAGCTGCGGTTGTTCGGGCGGGACGGTCAGGTCTGGGAACTCTTCTCGGGGCTGTTGTCTCAGTGGTGGGCGGCGGTGGATCCGAAACTTAGCCGGGTGCGGCGGTTGCCCCACCGGCGCCGGCCGCGGTTGTTTGGGCGGGAGGACCGGGTCTGGGAGACGGGGACTCTTCTCAGGGTTGGGACTCAGCGGCGGGCGGTGGAGCCGAAGCCCAGCCTGGGGTGGCGGTCGCTCCGCCAGCGCCAGCCGCGGTTGTTCGGGTGGGACGGTCGAGGCTGGAGACTCTCCTCGGGGCTGTTGTCTCAGCGGCGGCCCGCGGTGGATCCGAAACTTAGCCGGGTGCGGCGGTTGCCCCACCGGCGCCGGCCGCGGTTGTTTGGGCGGGAGGACCGGGTCTGGGAGACGGGGACTCTTCTCAGGGTTGGGACTCAGCGGCGGGCGGTGGAGCCGAAGCCCAGCCTGGGGTGGCGGTCGCTCCGCCAGCGCCAGCCGCGGTTGTTCGGGTGGGGCGGTCGAGGCTGGATACTCTCCTCAGGGCTGTTGTCTCAGCGGCGGCCCGCGGTGGATCCGAAGCCCAGCCAGGTGTGGCGGTTGCCCCACCAGCACCAGCCGACTTTGGGGGCGTTGCGTCGTTCGCTGCCGTCGCGGCCGGTGCCGTTGCTGATCCACAGTGCCGGCGTGCGGGAGTCGAACTTGCCGTTCTCCTTGCGCAGCCGGGAGCCGATGGTCATGAAGCAATGATTGCGCTCGAGCACCGACGGCTGCTGCAGCACCCAGTGGATCCCCTCGGTGAGCAGCAGCGGACTCCGTCCGGCCTTGGTGATCGCGGGCAGCGCCTCCTCCGGGCTCCAGTTTCCCATCTCGTCGCCGCGGTCGATGCCGGTGACCAGGTACAGCGGCGCGTCGGGCAGGTCGACGTCGCGCGGCGCGAACTGGTCGACGTCGGGCATGTCGGTGACGACGAATCCGGCCTTGCCCTCGCGTCGGAGCAGCGGCGAGAGAGCCGACGCGGGCGCCCGGTCCGGGTGGATCGCCAGCAGTGCGCCGTCGGCGTCGCTGTGGTCTGCCGCGAAAGCGCGCAGGTCGGCGGCGGAAAGCTGCGCGATTTCGGGCACCCCCAGCGAGATCAGGTGGCCTGCCTGGTCCGCGAGCGACGGGAGAGCGGCGATCGACAAGTGGTTCTCCTTCGGGTTATGTTTACGTCGGTAGTAAAAGTATGCCTGGACTCAGAACTGCTGTCAAGGTAAAATTACGTCGGAGGTAAGTTTTCGATGGAGCTAGGCCTGCGAGAAGCCAAGAAGCAGGAGACACGCCAGCTGATCTCCGACCACGCGACGCGGCTTTTCCTGGAGCAGGGCTTCGAGGAGACGACGATCGCCCAGGTCGCGGCGGCCGCGCGGGTCGCGAAGAAGACGGTGACCAACTACTTCGCCCGCAAGGAAGACCTGGCTCTGGACCACCAGGAGGAGTTCGTCGCGACCCTGGCCGCCGCGGTGGGGTCGCGGGAGCCGGGGGAGTCCGCGCTCGGGGCGCTGCGGCGGGCGTTCGAGGCCGCGGTCGCCGCGAAGGACCCGGTGGTCGGGTTCGCGGGGCTGGAGTTCAGCCGGATGGTCGCCGAGAGCCCGACATTGTCCGCGTGCCTGCGAGGCCTGCACCAACAGCGGGAACGGGCCTTGGCCGACGCGCTGGCGGACGCGGTGGGCAGCGACCGGTCGGACATCACCGTCCGCACCGCGGCCGCGGTGCTCGGGGCGGTGCACCACAGCCTGTTCGAGCGGATCGAGGAGCTGACCCTGGCCGGACGGCCGGACGACGAGATCGCGGAGACGGTCGCGAAGGAGGCGCGGAGGGCGTTCGACCTGCTGGAACCTGCGCTCGGGAAGTATGCGGTGGCCTGATCTGGCAGGAGGGAGGCTGCAGCCGCAGGACAGGAGTCCGGCTCTCTCGAGCTCCCGCCGAAACCCGCGCGAAAAAAGTTCTCCCCGGGATGTCGATCCGCCCGCACCCCGATCGTCGCGTCAGTGAGACCGGTCAGTGAGACCAGTCAGCGAGACCGCCGACGAGACGACTTCAGGGGAGAGACCAATGAGTGCAGGACGACGCGAGTGGCTGGGCCTGGCGGTGCTGGCCCTGCCGACCGTGCTGTTGTCGCTGGACATGAGCGTGCTGCACCTCGCGGTTCCGCACCTCGCCGCGGATCTGCGGCCCTCCAGCACGCAATTGCTGTGGATCATCGACATCTACGGCTTCATGATCGCCGGGTTCCTCGTCACGATGGGCACCCTCGGCGACCGGATCGGCAGGCGGAAGCTGCTGATGATCGGCGGCGGCGCGTTCGGGCTCGCGTCGGTCGCGGCGGCGTTCTCGACCAGTCCGGAGATGCTGATCGCCGCGCGGGCGGTGCTGGGGATCGCCGGGGCGACGCTCATGCCGTCGACGCTCGCGTTGATCAGCAACATGTTCCAGGACCCGAAGCAGCGCGGCACCGCGATCGCGGTGTGGATGAGCTGCTTCATGGGCGGCATGGTGGTCGGCCCGGTCGCCGGCGGGTTCCTGCTGGAGCATTTCCGCTGGGGCTCGGTGTTCCTGATGGGCGTGCCGGTGATGGTCTTGCTGCTCGCGACCGCGCCGAAGCTGCTGCCGGAGTACCGCGACACCTCGGCCGGACGCCTCGACCTCGCCAGCGTCGGCCTCTCGCTCGCCGCGATCCTGCCGGTCATCTACGCGCTCAAGGAAATCGCCAAGAACGGCTTGTCCCTGACCGAAATCGTCGTGCTCGCCGCCGGTCTCGCGGTCGGCGCGGTGTTCGTCCGGCGGCAGCAGCGGCTCGAGCATCCGCTGCTGGACCTGCGGTTGTTCCGGGTGCGCGCGTTCAGCGCGGCGGTGGCGATCATGCTCGTCGGCGCGGTCACCATGGGCGGGGTTTTCCTGCTGGTCAGCCAGTATCTGCAGATGGTCGCCGGGCTGAGCACTGTCGACGCCGGGCTGTCGCTGGTTCCGCAGGCGCTCGCGGTGGTCGCCGGGTCGATGATCGCGCCTCGGCTGGCGCGCCGGTTCCGTCCGGAATTCGTACTGGGCTTCGGAATGCTCGTCGCGGCGGGCGGAATCCTGTTGTTCACGTTGGCCAGCGGCTCCGGCGGTGTGACATTCGTGGTGCTGGGCATGTCGATCGCGAGCTTCGGGATGGGGCCGCAGGGCGTGCTGTGCACCGAGATGGTGGTCGGTTCGGTCCCGCCGCAGCGCGCGGGCGCGGCTTCGGCGATGTCGGAGACCAGCGCGGAATTCGGGATTGCCATGGGGATCGCGGTGTTCGGCAGCGTCGCGACGGCGGTGTACCGGGGCCAGATCGCGGTTCCGGCACACGTGCCCGCCGCGGCGGCCGCGCAGGCGACCGACAGCATGGCCGGTGCGATGGCGGCTTCCGCGACGCTGCCCGGTGCGACGGGAGAGCAGTTGCTGGCCACCGCGCGGGATGCGTTCACTTCCGGGCTGCACACGGTGGCCGGGATCGGCGCGGCGATCGTGGTGGTGTTCGCGGTGGTCGGGATGGTCGCGCTGCGGCGGTCCACGGCGGCGGCGCGGGTTGCGGAGCCGGTGCCGGTCGCGTCTTGACGACCCGGCAGACCTGTTGTGCGGTCAGGGTTTCCACGACACACGACAGCGGGCCGGTGTCCCGAGCCAGAAGCTCGGGACACCGGCCCGCGGCAAATCTAGTGCGCCGTCAGGGTTTCCGCGCGACTCCGACCGCGACGATCCGCTGCGCCACCGTCGGGTCGCCCAGCAACGGACCGTCCGGCCACCATTCGACCACCGGCACGATCTCCGCCGGCTTGTTCGGCCCGCTCGGGATCAGCTCCATGTCGTGGAACAGTTCCTTGATCTCGGCGCGGGTGCGGGACGAGACGTCCTTCATCGAGCCATTGTGGATCGATTCGATGATGCCCTGCACTGCTTCGTCGTCCTCGGAACCGTCGTGCGCGTCGAGCAGGTGCGAGATCGCCACGTACGAACCGGACGGGAGCCGGTCGATGAATTCCTTCGTCACCTTCGCCGGAACCTCGCGGTCGCCGGTCTGGTGGTGCAGCGCGAGCAGGAACAGCACCGCGATCGGCTGGTCCCAGTCGAGGTGCTCGTTGACCGTCGGATGGTCGAGAATGCTCGGCGGGTCGAAGAAATCCGCCTGGATGTATTCGGTGAACTCGTTTTCGTCGAGCAGCGCCCGCCCGTGGCTGGCCACCACCGGGTCGTAGTCGACGTAGACGACCTTCGCGGCGGTGTCCGCGCGCTGCACGATCTGGTGCACGTTTTCCGCGGTCGGCATGCCGGACCCGCAGTCGATGTACTGGCGGACGCCCGCGTGGTAGGCGAGGAAGCGGCAGATCCGGGTCATCAGATGCCGGTTGACCCGCGCGGTCTCCGCGATGTCCGGCATCACCCGGGCGGCTTCCCTGGCTACCTGCCGGTCGATCTCGTAATTGTCTTTCCCGCCCAGGAGATAGTCGTAAACGCGGGCCGCGCTCGACTGGTTCGGGTTGACCCCCGGCGGTGCGTTGACTGCGTCGGCCACGACGCGTACCTCCCGCGTGCTGACACGGTGATAGTTGCCGTACTGAGAGTAGCGGACTTCGCCGACGTCGCGAAACCGGTGCCGCCCGGATGCCAGCCAGCCTTATTTCACCGCGCTGACCAGCGGCGACCGCGTGCTCACGCGGTCCACTCGGCACAGGACACGATCTCGAATCCCCGGCTGGGGAACACTTTGTCCAGCAGGAAGTCGTTGACGGCCTGGTCGCCGTCGGCGCATCCGTCGCGCAGCACGGTCACCTGGTAGCCGCGATCCGCCGCGTCGTAGCACGTCGCGGTGACCATCGCGCTGGTCGCGACCCCGGCGATCGCGACGCGGCTGATGCCTCGGGCACGCAGCACCAGGTCGAGGTCGGTTCCGGCGAACGCGCTGGCCCGGCGCTTCAGGACGATGACGTCTTCTTCGGCGACCGGCAGCGTCAGTTCAGTGCCGGGGGAACCCTCGTGGAAAGCGTCTCCGGCCTCGAAGAACGAGCGGTACAGCGCGCCGTCGGGCAGGTCGGTTCCGTTGTCCCGCATGGCGAAATGCACGAATACGACGAGGGTGCCGGTTTCGCGGGCCCGCGGCAGCAGGTCGGCGAGCGGCGGCACGACCTGACGGGCGAACGGGTAGCCGTCGGTGATGCCCCGCTGGATGTCGCCGATGATCAGCGCGGTGGTCATGAGAATCCCCCTTTGAGCAGTAGCCGCCATTTAACCCGGAGGCGTGCTCAGGCGTCGAAGGCGAACAGCGCTTCGAGCAGTTCCTCCGGGGTTTCGACCTGCGGCAAATGCCCGGTGCGAGGAAGCACGGTGAACGTCGAGCCCGGGATCGCGGCCGCGTAGGCCTCGCCGTACCGCGGATCGGCGATGCGGTCGCTTTCGCCCCACACGACGTGGACGGGGGTCTCGGCCTTGCCCAGCCGCTCGGCCAGGGTCGGGTCGGTCATCGCCGGACCGGTGTAGCCGACGAGTGCCAGGACGTCCGGGCTCGGGCCGCTGCTGCCGGCCGGCGGGGTCGGCGCCTTCGCCGGGTCGTGGAACGAGAACTGCTGGATCTCGGCGACCGTCTTGCCGCGGACGTCGGCCAGCGGATGGCCGTCGACCTCGATGCCGATGCCGTCGACGATCACCGCGCGGCTGACTCGCGGACTGTGCAGCAGGGCGATTTCGGCGGCCAGCCAGCCGCCGAAGGAGTTGCCCACCACGGTGACGTTCGAGACGCCGAGGTGGTCGAGCATCGCGACGTACGCCTTGGCCAGCGCGGTGACGTCGGTGAGTCCGGCGGCTTTCGGCGTGCCGTTGAAGCCGGGGTGGGTGGGGAGCAGCACTCGCGAGCGCGTGCGTTCGGCCAGCAGGCCGGCGAAACCGGCCATCGTCGCGACGCCGCCTCCGCCATGCAGCAGCAGGAAAGTCCGGGTGCGGTCGTGGTCCTGGACGCTGATCTCGACCGGACCGGAGGACGGGAACTGGAGGATCTGGGAGGAAGTCATATCAGGAAGCTTATATAAGGAAGCTTAGATAAGCAACCTGTTCTGAACCGGGGTAGGCTTCCCGGCCATGAGGTACCGCCACGCCGACGTCGCACTGGCCGTTAAGCGCCTGCAGCACCGCCATCACCGCGCGCTGAGTCAGGCACTGCAGCCGCTCGGGCTGTCGCTGGTGCAGTGGGATACGTTGCGCCACTTGGACAATCACCCGGAGGCATCGCTGCACGACCTCGCCGTGCTGACCTTCCAGACCGACCAGTCCTTCGGCACGCTGGCCGCGCGGATGGTCGACCGCGGCCTGATCGAGCGGGTGCCCGGCCCGGGTCGCGCGGTGCGGCATCGGCTGACGGAGAAGGGCGCCGAGTTGCGGGCGGCGGGGCAGGAACTGGCGGATGCGGTGGTGAAGACGTCGTTCAGCCGACTGTCGGCGGCTCAGTTGAATGAGTTGGGCGCGTTGCTGGACGTCGCGCTGGAGTCTGACCCGGCGTAACCGGTCAGCCGTTCGGCGAGAGCGCGCATCTGGTCGCGGAGGGCGTCCGGCCGCTCGATGGCGAACGGCCGGTCCAGCGCGGCGAGCCGGGGCGGGATCCAGTCGAGGCGTTCGGCTCGGATGCGCGCCCGCGTCCACGGGCCGTCCGCCTCCAGGATGGCGATGGACGGCGGGAACACCGCGCGGATCTCCTCCGCGGTCGCGCGGATCCGCACTGATACGTCGTGCCGGTGCGGGGCTTCGGCGATACCGGTGAGCACCTGCTGAGTGGGGTCGAAATCCGTTGGGGCGCTGAAGGTTCCGTCTTGCGGTTCGGCCCGTTCGATGCGGTCGACGCGGAACGTGCGCACCTGCCCGGCGGTTGAGTCGAAGCCGGTGAGATACCAACGGCCGGAATGCGCCACGACACCGTACGGCTCGACGACGCGCTCGCTGCTGCGGCCGTGAGCCGCGGTGTAGGCGAGTTTGACCGGCCGCTGGTCGCGCGCTGCCTCGGCGACCGCGAGCAGCACTTCGGCCTCGGCGGTGAGCGCGGCACGCGCGGGTGCGGTGAAGTCGGCGACCTCCAGCAGCGCGTCGAGCCGGCGGCCGAGCGCCTCGGGCAGCACCCGGCGCACCTTCGCGACGGCGCTTTCCGCGGCCGCGACCGAGGTGGTGACCAGCCCCGCGCGCCGGCCCGCGACCAGCCCGAGCAGGACCGCGAGCGCCTCCTCGTCGGTGAGCATCAGCGGCGGCATCCGGTAGCCCTGGGCGAGCCGGTACCCGCCGTAGCGGCCGCGCACGGAGCGGACCGGAATGTCCAGGTCGAGCAGGTGCTCGACGTACCGGCGGACAGTGCGCTCGTCCACGTCGAGCCGCCCGGCGAGTTCGGCGACGGTCCGGGTGCCGCCGCCCTGCAGGATTTCCAGCAGCGCCAGCACGCGGGCGATCGGCCGGGTCATACGGAGAATTCTCGCAATACCGGGCGGATCCTGTCCACTATTGGTTCTAGCGTGGCCACTAAGCAACCAGAGAGGAATTTGGCCGTGCAGTTGACTTCCGTCCGGATCATCACCGGTGACATCGACCGTCTGACGTCCTTCTACGAGCAGGTGACCGGCCTCGTGGCGAGCCGCCCGGCGAAGCAGTTCGCCGAGTTCGTCGGCGAGACCGCGACCCTGGCGATCGGCAGCGCCGAGACGATGGCGCTGTTCAGCGCGGGTGCGGCGGTGCCGGAGTCGAACCGGACCGTCATCCTGGAATTCCAGGTCGAGGACGTGGACCGCGAGTTCACCCGGCTCCGGCCGCTGCTCGCCGAGGTGGTGCAGGAGCCGACGACGATGCCGTGGGGCAACCGCTCGCTGCTCTTCCGCGATCCGGACGGCAACCTGGTGAACCTGTTCGCGCCGCAGACCGAGGAGGCAAGGGCTCGGCTTGCCAGGTGACGAAATCGGCTGGCCCTGCCGAGGGCCGACCGGCCAGGATCGCGGCATGACACGTGCTCTTCTGCTCGACCGGTTCCGGTGGGTCGACGGACACGCCGATCTCTGGCCGGTCTTCCGCGACGGCGAGGCGTT
This sequence comes from Amycolatopsis albidoflavus, assembly GCF_039525725.1. Classification (NCBI taxonomy): domain Bacteria; kingdom Bacillati; phylum Actinomycetota; class Actinomycetes; order Pseudonocardiales; family Pseudonocardiaceae; genus Amycolatopsis; species Amycolatopsis albidoflavus. The sequence continues at coordinate 214,813 of NZ_BAAAHV010000027.1, read as the reverse complement.
CGCCGAGGTGGTCAGGGCGCTGGCCGAGCCGTTCCGGGACGCGGGCGTGACCGCCGTGTGTGGGATCGAGTCGCGGGGATTCCTGCTCGGCGGGGCAGTCGCGCTGGAACTGGGCGTCGGGTTCGCCGCCGTCCGGAAGGCCGCCGGGATGTTCCCCGGCGAAAAGCTGACCCGCGAAACAGACCCGGACTACCGGGGTTTCCGGCACGTCCTGCGGATGCAGCGCTCGGCGTTGTCTCCGGGCGACCGGGTGCTGCTGGTGGACGACTGGATCGAGACGGGCAGTCAGGCGCTGGCGGTGCGTGCTTTGGTGCTGGAGGCGGGTGCGGAGCTGATCGGCTGCGCAGTGCTGGTCGATCAGCTCGGTCCAGCCGCGCGGCCGCGCCTCGGAAGGCTGCACGCGCTGCTGACCGCGGACGAACTGCCGGAGTGCTGACTACTGCCGGGAAAGCAGCATCGGCGCCCGGCCGTTCGTTTCCTTGCCGCCGCGGAGAATCTGGGCCCGTCCGGCGCCCGGCCAGCTGTTGACCCAGCTCGATCCCGGAATCTCCTTGGCCTGCTTCTTCAACGGCGCCAGCAGCCGCGCGCTTTCGCGGTACGAGCCCGCTGAGGCGCCGGTCTGGACGAGGCTCGCGAGGGAGAGCGTGACGGACACACCGTCGGCCGACCAGCCGTGGCCGAGGACCGCGTCGGCGAGCGAGGTGATGTCCTCGACGCCGCAGACGACCAGGAAATCGTCGCCGCCGACGTGCCCGACGGTGACGTCGCCGAGCCGCCGGGCGTGGTCGGTCAGTGCCCGGCCGATGGCGCGGATGAGGTCGTCGCCCGCGGCGAACCCGGCGGTGTCGTTGAGCCGTTTGAACTGGTCGATGTCCAGCCAGGCCACGACGAACGGCCGTCCGGCGTCCGCGCGGCGGGCGACGTCGTGGGCGATCGCGTCGCTGCCGGGCAGCCGGGTGAGCGGGTTGAGCGCGACCGCTGCCTCGACCTTCACCGCGGCCATCCGGCGCATCACCTCGTTCGGCCGCACCACGCCCTGGTAGCGGCCGGACGCGTCGGTCACCACGAGGTCGTCGCCGCTGTGCTCGGCTCCGCCGTCGGCGATGATCTCCAGCAGTTCGCGGGTGCCGGTGTCGATCCGGACGAGCCGCGGCGGGCCGGCCAGTTTCGCGGCGGGTTTCCCGGCGTACAGCGCGTGCCCGTACCGGCCGGTCACCGCCAGCAGGAAGCGCATCCGGTCGATCGTCCACTGTGGACGCGCCTGCTGGTCGAGCCCGACGATGGCCTTCGGCGCGTGCTCGGCGGACAGGATCGCGTGGACGTCGTCGCAGGTCGCGTCGTCGGGCAGGGTTTTGGCCTGGCGGAGGAATTCCGGGATCCGCAGTCCGGCGGCGGGCGAGACCGCCGTGGTTCCCGGCTGGTCGCCGCGTTCGGCGGTGGGCAGCACGCGTTCGGGGGCGGCGGTGGCGAACAGATTCCCTTGCACGAGACGGATTCCGGCGCGTCGCGCGACGTCGAGTTCCGCGTCGTTCTCGATTCCCGTCGCGACGAGCCGCAAATCAGTCTGCGTGGCGAATTGCACCAGCGCCTCGACAAGCGCGACCGTCGCCGCGTTCGCCGGAAGCCGCCGCAACGTCGCGCGGTCCAGTTTGATCATCTCGATCGGCGCTTCGGCGAGGAGATTCATTGGCAGGCCCGCGGCGCCGAGCCGGTCGAAAGCCAGCCGGAAGCCGAGGTCGCGGAGCCGGTGCAGGCCCTGCAGCAGAGTGCCCGGATTCGGGACGGCGAGCGGGGCGGTGACTTCCAGTACGACGTCGGCGGGACGGCGGCCCGCGCGTTCGAGGGTCTGCAGCAGCGGGATGAACCGCTCGGCGGGGGCGCCGGCGGCGCTGGCGCTCAGGTTGAGATGCAGCGACACCCCGGCCGCGACCTGCGGGGCTGCGGCGGCCGCCCGGGCGGCGAGGTCGAGGTCGGCGTCGATCAGCTGGGCCTGGTCGCCCGCCGCGTCGAGGAGGTCCTGGACCCAGCCCGCCGCGGGATGCCCGACCGCTTCGACTGCGACAGCCGAGCCGCTGTAGAGGCTGTACAGCGGCTCGAAGGCGAAACGGACCTGGTCGGCAGGGGCGAGCACACGCAAATCCTCGCCCGGAACGCACGGATCTCCACAAAACCGTTATCTCCCGTTGACCTGCCCGGCCGGCGGCCGAACCGGAAAACTCTTCGGGATCGGGGACTGTGCTCGGGATTCGCGACCGCGCGGGGCAAACCCGCGGTATGGCCCGTGACCACCATCACAAATCGGCTACGAACCACACGTGACCAGGCGTGATGGCTTGACCACGAGCGATGCGCCAGCGGCGTGCCGTGAGGGGAACCCTAAGAGACTCAGAGTCCGTGAGGGTTCCCCTCACGACAGGCCGGTGTGCTAGCCCCATTCGCCGGTGATGTACCGAAGGTCGCCCATGCGCAGATCGTCGTCCTGAAGCGGCGGCAGGCCGTTGTCGGCGAGCAGCTCCCGGACGGTGCTTCCCCGCACCTCCCAGCCGAGCCCGGTCAGGTAGGGAGCCGCTTCGTTGCGCTCGCCGAAGTAGCGCAGCCTCGTCATGTCGGTGTCGAAACCCTCGCCGCGCCATTGCTCGGAGATGCGGTCGAGGCGTTCCTTCGTCTTGTCCTCGTCGCCGGGACGCGGGTTGGGCCGGTTTTCGGTGGCGACCCGGCTTCCCGGCGCGCTGAGTTCTGTGATGGTGTCCAGCAAGCGATCTTGTGCTTCGGGCGGCAGATATCCCAGCAGGCCTTCGGCGCTCCACGCGGTCGGCCGGGCCGGGTCGAAACCGGCGGCGCGCAGTGCGGCGGGCCAGTCCTCGCGCAGGTCGACGGCGACCGCTCGCCGGTCCGCGGTGGGCTCGGCGCCCAGTTCGGCCAGGGTGCGGGCCTTGAACTCGACCACCGGCTCCTGGTCGATCTCGTACACCACGGTTCCGTCCGGCCAGGGCAGCCGGTAGGAGCGCGAGTCCAATCCGGACGCCAGGATCACGGCCTGGGTGAGGCCCGCGTCCGCCGCGGCGAGGAAGAACTCGTCGTAGAACTTGCCGCGGATCTTGGCCGCGTCGATCCAGATCTGCCCGACGAGGGCGCCGGAGGCGGACGCGCCGGACGCCAGCTTGGCGAGCAGGTCGACACCGACTGCCTGCACGAGCGGTTCGGCGAACCGGTCGGAGAACAGCGTGCCGTCCTCGCGGGTGGCGATCGCCCGCGCCGCCGCGGCCATGGTCGCGGTCGCGCCGACGCTGGACGCCAGGTCCCAGGTGTCTCCGTCGTGCCGGGCAGAAGTCATTGAGCCGCCTTGTCTTTCGCCGGGTGTCGAGACCGCAACCTACTCCGATCCCGACACCGTGTCGCACAGTTCGCCAGGTTTCTTCCGTCGCCGCGTCGGAGCGCCCGGCCCGGCGTGCTGCGTAGCGTGCTGGGCATGACGGCTGCCGCGCGGTTGCTGGAAACCTTGGCGCAGTGGGGAATCGAGCACGTCTTCTGCTGTCCCGGGACCAGCGAGATACCTGTGCTCGACGCTCTTGCCGCCAGGCGAGGCGGACCCGAGTTCGTGCTGACCACGCACGAGGCGATCTCGGTGTCCATGGCCGACGGTTACGCGCGCGCCTCCGGCCGGATCGGCGTGGCCTACCTGCACACGAACGTCGGCGTCGCGAACGGCCTGGCACATCTGTACGCGGCGCAGGTCGCGCGCAGCAGCGTCGCGATTCTCGCTGGCATCAAAGGGACGGCGACCCTCCCGCACCGCGCATTGACGACTTCGCCACGGTTGCTCGAAACAGCCGCGCCGTACGTGGGTCACGCCTGGCAGAACCTCCGCGCGGAGGACCTGCTGGAAGATCTCAGCCGGACGCTGTGGCACACCACGGTCGTTCCGGAGCAACCGGCGATTCTCACGATCCCGCAAGACCATCTGACGGCCGAACCCGGCGTCGCGCCTCCGGTCCGCCGGGGTGCGCGGCAAGGCCCGGCCGCGGAAGCGGTTCGGCACGCGAGCGCGCTGCTCGACGCGGCGCGGCGGCCGGTGGTCGTCGCTGGATCGGACGTCGCGCGGCGGCGGGCCGAGGCAGACCTGGAGCGGTTGGCTGAACGGCTTGGCGCGCCGGTGTTCGTGGAGTCCCGGCGGGACCTCGAACGGTGGTCGTTCCGCACGGATCATCCGCACTACGCCGGAGTGTTCGACCCCCGCGCGCCGCTGCTGGCGGACGCCGACCTGCTGGTGCTGGCGGGCATGCCGACGCCGCTGGAGTTCTCGGCCGAGGTCGCGGCGCTGCCGTCCGGCGTCCCTCTGCTCCATCTCTCTGAAGACGCGGCCGAGCCGGGCCGCCGCTACGTGCCAGCTGGGGCGGTTGTCGGCGACACCGCGGCGGTGCTGCGCGAGCTGGCGGCAGGGGTCCGCGCGCCTTCTCGCGACGAATGGCTTGCCCGGGTGCGGAAGGACAGTGAAGCCCGGCGAGCCCGCTGGGAGGCCGAAGTTCCGTGGGACGGGGAGTTCAGCGCTGCGCTGGCGATGCGCATTCTCGCGGACGTCATCGGCGGGGAACGGCTGTTGGTCCTCGACGCGGTCACCTCGACGCTGCCGTTGCTGCGGTTTCTCCAGCGCACGCGGGCGGATTCGCTGTTCGCCACCGCGAGCGGCTCGCTCGGCTGGGGAATGGGAGCCGCGGCGGGGGTGGCGATGGCGCGGCGCGAGCGAGTGCTCGCGGTGGTCGGCGACGGCGTGGTCCAGTTCGGTGTGCCGGCGTTCTGGACCGTCGTGCGGTATCGGCTGCCGGTGACCTATCTCGTGGTGAACAACGGGAAGTACCAAGCCGTGGTCGCCGGTCTGAAGAAAAGCGGGGGCGAGCGCGACGAGTATCCGCTCACCGACATCAGCGGCGTTGAGATCGCCACGTTGGCGCAGGCATTCGGCATCAAGGCGACGAAGGTCGACGACGCCGACGGGCTGCGAGCCGCACTCGCCGAGGACCCGGAGGACGGCCCGCGGCTGATCGAGGTCCGCGTGAATGACGAGTTGTGGCAGTGATTCCGAACCCGCACCAGGATTGGCAGGCGACGCACATGGCCCGGTGGGATATCCGCGAGGCAGACGGGCAGATCTACTCCGGCGGTTGGCGTAGCGGAGGGGGAGGCACGCAGCCGGTGGTCTCGCCGGGCGACGGCGGGAAAGTCGGCCTCGCAGGTATCGCCGACCAGCACGACGTCGAGCGGGCCGGAGCGCGCGCCGCGCAGGCGCAGGCCGAATGGAGCCGAGCGTCGTACCGGGTGCGGGCCGACGTCCTCACTCGCGCAGCGGACGCGTTGCGCGAAATCCGCGCCGACGTCGAGGACGTGCTCGTGCGCGAAAGCGGCTCGCTGCCCGCCAAGGCGAAGCACGAGGTCGACAAAGCGATCGACGAACTGATCGCCGCGGCCGGGCTGGTCACGATGTCGCAAGGCGATCTCCTCCCGGTGGAAGACCCGACGACGCTGGGCTTGGCCCGGCGAATCCCCGTCGGTGTCGTCGGGGTGATCGCGCCCTGGAACGCGCCGTTGATGCTCGCCATGCGCTCGGTCGCCCCCGCAATCGCGCTGGGCAATGCGGTGCTGGTCAAGCCGGACGTGAAGACTGCCTTCTCCGGAGGCGCAGTGCTCGCGCACATCTTCGAGCAAGCCGGGCTGCCCGACGGCGTACTGCACGTGCTGCCCGGGGGTGCCGCGACCGGCGAGGCTGTGGTGCGTTCGCCGCACACGAACGCGATCTCGTTCACCGGCTCGTCCGCCGCCGGCCGCCGAGTCGGCGAGATCGCGGGCGGCCTGCTCAAGCGGGTAGTGCTCGAACTCGGCGGCAACAACGCGTTCATCGTGCTGGCGGACGCCGATCTCGACCGAGCCGTGGCCGGTGGCGTCGGCGGAACTTTCCGGCACCAAGGCCAGATCTGCATGGCCACCGGACGGCACCTCGTCCACGAAAGCATCGCCGATGAGTACGTCGAACGGCTCAAAGCAGCCGCCGAGAAACTGCGGCTCGGCGACCCGAAGGCACCGGGGACGACCCTCGGCCCGCTGATCACGACCGCGCAGGCCGAGCGGGTGCACGGCATCGTCGAGGCCGCGGTCGCCGGGGGAGCGCGGGTCGTGCACGGGGCCACGCACGACGGCGCGTACTACCAACCGACCATCCTGGACGGCGTCACAGCTGACAACGCGGCTTTCCGCAGCGAGATCTTTGGCCCGGTTGCGCCGGTAACCCGCTTCTCGACCGAAGAAGAGGCGCTCGAACTGGCCAACGCGACCGAATACGGCCTGTCCGCGGCGATCCACAGCCGCGACGTCGCGCGCGCCCTCGGCTTCGCTTCGCGGTTGCGCGCCGGGATGGTCGCGCTCAACGGCCAGACCATCTACGACGCCGCGCACATCCCGATGGGCGGCCTCGGCGCGTCCGGCAACGGCGGACGGCACGGCGGGCATTGGAACCTGGACGAATTCACCTACTGGCAATGGGTGACGGTTCCGACGATCCAGCACTGAGGGTTTCCGACACCGCGTCGGACTTTCCTACACGGTGTCGGAAACCCCTGGCGGAGATTCCCGCAGCGGACCGATTCCGTGGCGCCGCGATTTCCGTAGCTTCGAATCGTCGCCCGGTGCGGGCCCGTCACAGACAAAGGAGTCGGAGTACATGGACATTTCCGGTGCCACCGGGGCGCTGACCGGCGAGCAGTACAAAAAGAGCCTCAACGACGGCCGCGAGGTGTGGCTCGACGGGAAGCGCATCGAGAATGTCGCGGAACACCCCGCGCTGAAGCCGACCGTCGACGAGTTCGCCCGGCTGCTCGACCTGCGGTTCGCCACCCCCGAGGGGCGGGCGGCGACGCTGTTCAAGTCCGAGGAGACCGGCAACGAGGTGAGCTACGCGTTTTCGCTGCCGAAGACCCCGGAGGAATTGCGCGCCAAATTCGCCGCGTCGGAATGGTGGATGCGGGAAAGCCTCGGGCAGCTCGGCCGTTCGCCCGACTTCATGTCGAATGTCGCGGCGGGTCTCGCCGATTACGCCGACGAACTAGACCAGAACCGCGAAGGTTTCGGCCAGAACGCCCGGGATTACCGCCGGTTCGCCATGGAAAACGACCTCGTCCTGACGCACGCCCTCGGCGACCCGCAGATCGACCGCAGCGCCAGCCCGCTCGACGACCCGGACCTCGCGCTGCGCGTGGTCGAGGAGCGCGAGGACGGCGTAATCCTGCGTGGGGCCAAGCAACTCGCCACGCTCGCGCCGTTCTCCCACGAAGTCCTGGTGTACCTCAACGGTGTCACCGCGGCACGCGGCGCGGAAGACTTCGTCATCTGGTTCGCGCTCCCGATGAGCACGCCGGGCCTGAAGATCCTGCTGCGCGAACCGCTCGGCGCGCCGGAGAGCGGCCACTCGCACCCGCTCGGCAACCGGTACGACGAGCAGGACGCGATGCTGTTCTTCGACGACGTTTTCCTGCCGCGCGAACGCATCTTCCTGCTCGGCGACTCCCTGCGCGCGCTCAAGGGCCTCGGCCGGATCAACGTCTGGAGCCTGCAGAGCACGCACATCCGCTTCCTCGCCCGGATGAAGTTCTTCACCTCGGTCGCGAAGAAGCTCGCGCACTCCATCGGCGTGGACACCTTCCGCGGCATCCAGGAACAGCTGGGCGAACTGATCTCCTACGTCCAAACGCTCGAACTGGCGATCAAGGGCGCCGAGGCCGACGCGGTCGTGACGCCGGGCGGGCACCTCGCCCCGAGCAATACCAACGGCGTCGGCTTCTGGTCGGCGGACATCTCAGCGCGGATGGTGCAGATCTTGCGCCAGGTCGCCGCGTCCGGCCTCATCATGCAGCCGACCGAAGCCGACCTCGCGAACCCGGAGCTGCGCCCGTTCCTGGACCTCTACATGCGCGGCCACGACATCGGAGCCGCGGAGAAGGCACGGCTGTTCCGGCTCGGCTGGGAGCTCGCCGGCTCGAGTTTCGGGATGCGCCAGGAACTTTACGAGTACCTGCACCGCGGCGACCCCGGCGCGGGCCGCACCCGGCTGTTGCGCTTCTACGACACGTCGGCGACCGACGCGCGCGTCGACGAACTCATCAGCAAGCCGCTCGTCTGAGACCGCAAGGAGCATCCCGTGATCATCGACGTCCACGGCCACATGTCCGCGCCGGACGCCTACTACGCCTGGAAAGCCTCGCTGCTGTCGCACCGCGGCGCGCACGGCGGCAAACCGCCCGCCATCAGCGACGACGCGCTCGCCGCCGCGTATCACGCCCCGCACCCGAGCTTCGGCGACATCTCGCATCTGGCGCACCTCGACGGTGCCGGGATCGACCTGCAGATGATCTCGCCGCGCCCGTTCCAGATGATGCACAGCGAACGGCCCGCCAAGCTCGTGCAGTGGTTCACCGAGGAGACCAACAACCTCATCCACCGCGCGACGGAACTGTTCCCCGGCCGGTTCAAGGGCGTCGCCGGACTCCCGCAGAGCCCGGACCTGACGCCCCGGGACTGGACCGCTGAACTGCGCCGCACGGTGACCGAACTCGGCTTCGTCGGTGCGATGCTCAACACCGATCCTTACGAGGGCACGGAAACCCCGCTCGCGCTCGGCGACCGGTACTGGTACCCGGTGTACGAGGTGCTGTGTGAACTCGACGTGCCGGTGCTGCTGCACGCTGCCGGGTGCAAACCGCCGGCGCGGGAGCCGTACAGCCTGCATTTCATCCAGGAAGAAACCATCGCGGTGTGGAGCCTGGTGAACTCCACCGTGCTGAAGGATTTCCCGGACCTCAAGGTGATCGTCTCGCACGGCGGCGGCGCGATTCCGTACCAGGTGGGCCGTTTTCTGCCGTCGGTGGTGCGCACCGGTGTGTCCTATCTGGACAAACTGCGCCGACTGCACTTCGACTCCTGCCTGTACACCCAGGACAGTCTCGAGCTGCTGATGAAGGTCGTCGGCACCGACCGGGTGCTGTTCGGCTCGGAGAAACCGGGCACCGGATCGCAGATCGACCCGGAGACCGGCCGCTGGTTCGACGACATCCACCTGCTCATCGACGACATCGCCTGGCTCGGCGAGAAGGAGCGCGCCGACGTCCTCGAGAACAACGCCCGCGCGCTCTTCCAGCTCTGAGGGGGAGATCATGACCGAGATCGTCGCCGGGATCGGCACCTCGCACGGACCGCAGCTGAAGGCGCCACCGCCGCACGCCTGGGACACCAGGGGCACGGCAGACCGCGCCAGCAAGGGGCTCAAATTCCGCGGCGAGACGTACCGCTACGAGGAGCTTCGCGAGCTGCGGGAGGACTTTTCGCAAGAGATCACTCCCGAGGTGATGGCTCGTCGCTGGGAAAGCTGCCAGCGGTCGATGGACCGGCTCGCGGACTTCATTCGCGCCCAGGACGTCGACGTCCTGGTGATAGTTTCCAGCGACCACAAGGAAACCTACGGCGACGAATGGCTCGCCCCGTTCTCGGTGTTCTGGGGCGACGAGGTCGCGCACGTGCCGTTCACCCAGGCACAGCTCGACGCGATGGCTCCCGGCCTGGCCGAGGCCGCGACCGGCGACGTCCCGGACCGCACGATCATGCGGCCCACGCACCGCGCGCTCGGCAAGCACATCATCCAGTCCACCCAAGCCGACGACTTCGACACCGGCGCCACCGAGGTCATCCCGGCCGGGCGGTACGAGAATCACACGATCCCGCACGGCTTCGGGTTCATCTACCAGCGGTTCCTCGGCCAGGAATCGACGCTGCCGATGGTGCCGATCTTCATCAACACGTTCTGGGAGCCGAATCCGCCGGGAGCCAAGCGCTGCTACGACTTCGGGCGCGCGGTCGGCCGGGCGATCCGGTCGTTCCCCGGCGACCTGCGCGTCGGCGTCGTCGCTTCGGGCGGGCTTAGCCACTTCGTGATCGACGAGAAGCTGGACCAGGAGTTCCTTCAGGCCCTGCGCGACCACGACGCCGACTACCTTTCGACCGTCCCGGCCGCCGAGATGCGGTCCGGTGCCTCGGAGCTGCGCAACTGGATCGCAGTTGCCGGGATCGCCGACGAGGCTGGTCTCGCCGTGACCAGTGTGGACTACGAACCGTGCTACCGAACCGAAGCTGGCACTGGCAACGCGATGGGTTTCCTTACCTGGGAACGGAAGTGACCATGTCTCCCGAAGAGATCATCACCGCACTGCGCGGCCTCGACAGCTGCGCGGTTTCCGACGCGCTCGATACGCTGGGCCTGCCCGGCGCGGTCACCGCACTGAAGCCGATGTGGCCTGCGGGTACGGTTCTGGCCGGTCGCGTGCGCACGGTCACCGCTGCGCCCAAAGCGACCGCTGGACCGGCGACGCACATCGCCACCCCGCTGGTCGCGATCACCGAACCGGACGACGTCGTGGTAATCGACAACCACGGTCGTACGGACGTCTCCTGCTGGGGCGGCCTGCTCGCCGAGGCCGCGGTCCGGCGTGGCGTGGCCGGCGTCATCGTGGACGGTGCCTGCCGCGACGTCCAGGAGAGCGAAGCGTTGAAGCTTCCGGTGTTCGCCCGCACGGCCGTTCCGGTCAGCGCGCGGGGCCGCATCGTGCAGGCCGCGATGGACGAGCGGATTCAGATCGCTGGTATCTCCGTTGCCCCGCAAGACTTTGTGCTCGCGGACGTCAACGGCGTCGTCTTCGTCGCCGCTGCAGACGCCGAACGCGTCATCGAGCTCGCGCAGCGGATCGCCGAGCGCGAAGCCCGGATGGCGGAGGCCGTCCGCTCCGGCCGTGACGTGCAAGAGGTCATGCACGATTCCCAATTCCCCTCAGTCACTGTGGAGCAGCGCTGATGTCTCTCCTTGACCGGTTCGCCGGGCTCGGCACCGCGACGGTCTCCGATGCCCTCGACAAACTCAAGCGCCCAGGCAGCCTGCTCGGCCTCGCCCCGCTCGCGGACGGACAGCGCATGATCGGCCGTGCGTTCACCGTGCGGTATGTCAGCGCGCAGGTCCCGGCGGGCACGGTCGGCGATTTCATCGACCAGGTCGAGCCTGGTCAGGTGATCGTGCTCGACAACGACGGTCGTCTCGACTGCACGGTCTGGGGCGACATCCTGACCGCGGTCGCGCATCAGCGCGGCATCTCCGGCACGGTCATTGAAGGTGTCTGCCGCGACACGCATCGCGCGTTGTCCATCGGCTATCCGATCTACAGTCGCGGTCGCTTCATGCGCACCGGCAAGGACCGGGTCGAGGTGGCCGAGGAACGCGGACCGGTGACCATCGGCGGCGTGACAGTCCGCCACGGGGACATCTTGCTCGGCGACTCGGACGGTGTCGTCGCGATCCCGCGCGACTGCGAGGACGACGTGCTGGAGGTCGCCGAGATGATCCAGGCGCGCGAGGAGGCGATCCTCGCCGCTGCGCTCGGCGGCGCGACGATCGCCGAAGCCCGCGCGAAGTACGGCTACCACGATCTGCAGCGGGCGGACACATGACCACATTGGCCGAAGACACCAAGGAACTGCTGACGCTCGGCACGGCGACGCTGTACGAAGCGTCCGGTATGGACTGTTTCCTGGACGCCGCGTTCCGGCCAGCCTGGGACGGCGCGCAGATCGTCGGCCGCGCGGTGCCAGTGTCCGCGCAGGTCGGCGACAATCTGGCGCTGCACCACGGAATCGAAGCTGCTGGTCCTGGTGATGTGCTTGTGGTCGACGCCGGTGGCGCACCGTTCGGGTACTGGGGCGAGGTGCTGGCGGTCGCGGCGCAGGCGCGCGGCATTTGCGGTTTGGTCATCGACGGCGGCGTCCGCGACACGCAGCAGCTCGCGTCGCTCGGGTTCCCGGCGTTCAGCACGGCGATCTCGATCCGCGGCACGATCAAGGCCTGGCCGGGGACGGTCGGCCGGCCGATCACCTTGCGCGGCAGGGTGGTTCGGCGCGGAGACGTCGTCGTGGCCGACCGGGACGGGATCGTCGTTCTTCCGGCGGACGAGTACGACCGTGTTCTGGCCGCGTCCCGGGCTCGTGCGGAGAAGGAAGAGTCCTATATGGACCGTCTACGCGCCGGTGAGACCACATTGGACGTCTACGACTTCCGTCATCTCGGCGTTCCGGACGGAGCGAGGTGAACCCGATGACCTCCGACCAGCAACGGATCGACAGCTTCCGGCAGGCAGCCGGACGATTCGCTTCAGGCGTCACTGTGGTGACTACCGCGCTCGACGGGCACCTTTACGGAATCACCGCGACCTCGTTCGTTTCTCTGTCGCTGAACCCGCTTTTGGTGACGGTGTCGATCAATTCGCACAGCCCGATCCTCGAAGAGATCCGCGCGAGCGGGGTCTTCGCGATCAACGTGCTCGGCCGCCATCAGCAGGAGGTTTCCGCGTGCTTCGCCCGCCGTGGCCGCGGCCGGAGCAAAGAGCGATTCGATGAGGTCGAGACGCACACCGAGGCTACCGGTGCGCCGGTGGTCACCGGTGCGTTGAGCTGGTTCGACTGCACCGTGCACACAATGCTGGGCGGCGGCGACCACATCATTCTCGTCGGCGAAGTCGTTTCCGCGGGCGGCGGGACCGGGCAGCCGTTGCTGTACTGGTCCGGCGAATACCGCGAACTCAACACAGTGGAAGAAGCAGAGGCGGACATCGGCCGGATCGCCGATTCGCTTTCGATTCAGCTGCATTTACACGGCATGCGAACCGAACAGCTCTTGGAAGCGCAGCACGCGGTCGAACCGGCAGCCGCCGCGCTCGCCGCTCGTGCCGCTGCTGACGACCAGGTCGCGCAATTGCGGGCGCTGGTCGAGGAATCGGAGAAGCACGTCCACGACGCCAGCCGGTACAACCCGCTGTCGCTGGAATTCCACGCCCGGCTGGGGATGCTGAGCGGAAACCCGGCGATCGCCGCGTCGGTCGGCGCGCTCAACCGGCCGCGGGAAAGCGTATATGCCATGCATACCAACGCTGAGCGGGCTTCTCGTGCCGTCGATGCGCACCGCCGCATCCTTCAGGCCATTGAGGACCGTGACGAGGATGCTGCTCGTCGACTGATGACTGAGCACCTTGGCGTGGTGGCGCAAGGAATGCCGTGCTGAACGGAGAAACCATGGACGCAGACGTCCTCATCGTCGGGGCCGGTCCGGTCGGTCTCGTCGCCGCACTCGACCTGAGCAGCCGCGGGGTGTCGGTGATCGTCGTCGAGGAACGGGAGTTTCTCGAACCGCCGAACGTCAAGTGCAATCACGTCGCCTCGCGCACCATGGAGAGCTTCCGCCGGCTCGGCATCGCGGCCGAAGTGCGTGCGGCCGGGCTGCCGTGCGACTATCCGCAGGACGTCGCGTTCCGGACCTCGCTGACCGGGCGGGAACTGTCGCGCATCCCGATCCCGGCGAGCGGCGAGCGGTACACCTCGCGCGTCGGCCCCGACACGAGCTGGGCGACGCCGGAACCGCCGCACCGGATCAACCAGACGTTCCTGGAACCGATCCTCGCCCGGAACGCCGCCGCCGCGCCCGGCGTGACGCTGCTCAACCGCACGCGATTCCATTCGGTCGAGCAGGACGCGTCGTCGGTCTCGGCAGTGGTCTCCGACGGCTCAGGCGAACGGACTCTCCGCGCTCGGTACTTCATCGGCGCGGACGGCGGCCGTTCGGCGGTGCGCAAGCAGATCGGTGCGAAGCTCAGCGGCGATCCGGTGCTTCAGCACGTGCAGTCCACCTGTATCCGCGCGCCGAAGCTGTACTCGCTGATGTCCGCCGACGAACCGCGGGCGTGGGGTTACTACACGTTCAACGCCCGCCGCGTCGGTCACGTGTACGCGATTGACGGCAGCGAAACCTTCCTTGTGCACACGTATCTTTCGTCGGCGGAGGAGGTCGTCGACCGGGACGCGGCGATTCGCGCGATTCTGGGTGTGGACGAGGCGTTCGAGTACGACGTCGTGTCCAAAGAGGACTGGATCGCGCGCCGGCTGCTCGCCGACCGGTTCCGCGACCGGCGGGTGTTCCTGGCCGGAGACGCTTCGCACCTGTGGGTGCCGTTCGCCGGATTCGGGATGAACGCGGGCATCGCGGACGTGCTCAACCTGACCTGGCTGCTCGGCGCGCACCTCGGCGGCTGGGCCGAGGAAGGGATCCTGGACGCCTACGAAGCCGAGCGGCGGCCGATCACCGAACAGGTGTCGCACTTCGCGATGAACCACCAGCGGAAGCTCGCCCGGCCAGGACTTCCCGCCGACCTCGAAGATGACACCACGAACGGTGAAGCCGCACGTGCGGCTTTCGGCGCGGCGGTGCGGGAATTGAACGAGCCGCAGTTCGCCGCCGCTGGCCTGAATTACGGCTACGCGTACCACGATTCCCCGATCATCGCCTACGACCGCGAAGAAGCTCCCGGCTACACGATGGGCAGCTACACACCGTCCACTGTGCCCGGTTGCCGCGCCCCGCACTTCACACTGGCGGACGGCTCCTCGCTGTACGACCATTTCTCACCCGGTTACACCGCAATAGCCGGGCGCGGTGTAGATATCTCAGCGCTGAACGTTGAAGCGGCAGACCGAGGCATCCCCTTCACGGTCGTTGAAGTCGACGCGCTGCCGGATGAATATCGTTGCTCGATCACGCTGGTACGTCAGGACCAGACTGTGGCGTGGCGAGGTGCTCCGCCCGACCGGGCGGCCGCGGCCGACTTGTGGGAAAAGCTTCGCGGCGCTTGACCCCCGGCCCACGGTGAAGGCCTCCTCGAGGAAATCCCTCCAGGAGGCCTTCACTGGTTTCAGCGACGGATGATTTTGCTGGCCGCCATGGCTTTCAGGCCTTCGACGCCGAACTCCAGCCCGTATCCGGACGACTTGGTCCCGCCAAAGGGAATCGCCGGATCGACGCCGCCGTGCTGGTTGATCCACACGGTGCCCGCCTCCATCCGCTGCGCCACCGCGTCGGTTTCGTCAGCGTCGGGACCCCACACCGAAGCACCCAATCCCTGGTCAGTGCCATTGGCCCGCTGCACTGCGTCGTCCACAGTGGAGTATCGGATCACTGGCAGCACCGGACCGAACTGCTCCTCGTCGACCACCGCGGCACCGTCCTCGACGTCCGCGATGATCGTCGGTCGGTAGAACAGCGGACCCAGCTCCGTCGCCGGCAGGCCGCCGGTGACGATCCGGGCCCCGCGCGCCCGCGCCTCTTCCACCAGCCGGGAAACGATCTCGAACTGCGCGGGATTCTGTACTGGCCCGAGCCGGTTCGCCTTATCCTGTCCTGGCCCGATCGGTGCCTTCTCGGCGCGCTCGGCCAGTGCGGAGACGACGTCGTCGTAGATCGATTCGTGCACGTAAAGCCGTTTGAGCGCGGCGCACACCTGCCCGGTGTTCATGAAGGCGGCCCAGAACAACTTGTCCGCGACGGCGTCCACGTCAGTCCCGGGAAGCACGATCGCGGCGTCGTTTCCGCCCAGCTCAAGGGTGAGCCGCGCGAGGTTGCCCGCTGAGCTTTCCACGATCCGGCGGCCGG
Organism: Amycolatopsis albidoflavus; assembly: GCF_039525725.1. NCBI lineage: Bacteria > Bacillati > Actinomycetota > Actinomycetes > Pseudonocardiales > Pseudonocardiaceae > Amycolatopsis > Amycolatopsis albidoflavus. The sequence goes on along the minus strand of NZ_BAAAHV010000027.1, from coordinate 199,263 downwards.
TCGCGGTCGAGCCGGTGAACACGATCTTGGCGATCCGCGGATGCGCGGCCAGCGCGGCACCGACCTCGCGATCCCCGGAGACCGCGGTCAGCACATCCGCGGGGAGGTGGCGGCGGAAGATCTCCGCGAGGGCGAGCACGCTCAGCGGAGTGTTCTCGGAAGGCTTGAGCACCACGGTATTTCCCATGCGCAATGCCGGCGCGACGTGCCACACCGCGATCATCACCGGGAAGTTCCACGGGCCGATCGACGCGACGACGCCGAGCGGGACGTAGTGCTGTTCCGCTCCGTCCGGCAGCGTCTGCGGTTCGAGCACGGTGTCCGCGGCGGACCGGAGCCAGTGCGCGGCGCCGTGGGCCTCGCCAGCGCCGCCGGCTTTGCCTTGCTCAGCGGTGATGATCTCGCCGAGTTCTTCGGCGTGCGCGTCGATGTCGTCGGCGATGACGTGCAGGATTCGCGATCGTTCAGCGTGTCCCAGTGCGGCCCAGGCGGGCTGGGCCGTCGCGGCAGCGGCGATCGCGGCGTTCAGCTGGTCGACGGTGTGCACCGGTGCGTGGCCGACGACTTCCCGGGTCGCGGCGTCGAGGATCGGCCGCCCGCGGTCGTCGGCGACCGAGACGGTGGTCAGCAGTGCGTTCATGCGGGACCTTTCCGTAAAAGTTCACATTGAATATAGTCAATTGGGAGCGGCGGGGCTAGCGAAGACCGGCGAGCGTCGCGATCCGCAGTCCGGTGTGGAGTTCCCGGCGCACCTTCCCGTCGGCGAGATCGACGTCGGCGACTGCCCGCACGCGATCCAGCCGGTAGTAGAGGGTGCTGCGGTGGACGTGCAGGGTCAGTGCGGTGCGCTGGGCGTCGCAGCCGCAGTCGAGGTAGGTCTCCAGCGTCTGTGCGAGATCCGGTCCGGACTGCGCGTCGAGCAACCGTCGTACGGCATCGGGGAGATCTGCGATGTCAACGTCCTCGAGCGGGAGTTGCAGCAGCAGTCGATCCAATCCCAGCTTCGACCAGTGGGCGACGCAGCCGGTGTCGCCGCCGCGCAAGGCGATCCGGGCTTCCCGCAGCGAGCGGTGCACGCCGGACAGCGGCGCGTGCGCTCCGCCGACACCGGCGTGCAGGCCGGAAAAGGCAGGCTGGGCAAGGAGGGCCGACAGCCGCTCGGTGTCGATCTCGTACGGCACCAGCAAGATCGCTTCGCTGCCGAGCACCGCGCCGGCCGCCTTCAGAGTCGGGAAGACGGGAATGCTCGACAGCGCCCGGTCCAGTACGAGCCGAAGCGTCGCTGAGCTGGGCTCCGCCCGCGGCGGGGTCGCGATCGAGATCACCGTGTAGTGCGGGACGGGGGAGAGCAGACCGCTCGCGAGCAGTTCGTCCGCGGCCCGGACGCGCTGGTCGTCGGTGCCTTCGAGCAGTGCGGCGAGCAACCGTCGCGCGCGGTCCTCGTCCTCTCGGTTGCCCAGCGCCATGGCGGCCAGCAGCAAGCCGATCTGCGCGCGGCGGTCGCGCAACTCGTCGTCGTCCTCGTAGGCGGAGTTGTCGTCCTCGGGGATCGTCGAGGACAGGTAGCCGACCAGTCGTCCCTCGTGCCGGACCGGCGCGACCAGCCGGGACTGCCCGCCGTCGAGCGGCGGAATCCGCACCGGCTCCTGCGCCTGGCCGACCCGGTAGTCCCGAATGGACTCCTTGGCCCGCGAAGATCCTTTGTGGGACAAGATGATCGCCAACCGGGCGTGGTCGACGTCCTGGTCGTGCACGCTGAATGCGATGACGGTGAAGTCGACGTCGAACACGATGATCGGCCGGCCGAGCCGGTCCGCGTAGGCCTGCACCTGTCCTTCGAGAGTCATGCTCGCCTCTTCCGTTGCCAGCTGCCGGAGATTTGATCTATATTCATTATAGACATTTGACGAGAGGGATCCGCATGGCACAGATGACAGGCGGTGACGCGCTCGCCAGGGCGCTCATCAGCGAGGGTGTCGACACGGTCTTCGGCATTCCCGGAGTCCAGCTGGACGGGCTCACTGACGGCATGTACCGCAAGCGCGACGAGCTGGAGCTGGTCGTTCCGCGGCATGAGCAGGCGACCAGCTACATGGCGGACGGTTATTACCGGGCTTCCGGGCGTCCTGGTGTGGCGATGGTGGTGCCGGGGCCGGGTGTGCTGAACGCCGGGGCTGGGATGGCGACGGCGTATGCGTGCTCGTCGCAGGTGATGTTGCTGGCGGGGACGATCCCTTCGCCACTCGTCGGCGGCGGACTTGGTGCGCTGCACGAGATTCCTCGGCAGACTGACACGGTTCAGGGGCTGACTAAGTGGTCTGCTCGGCCTAAGCGGGTTGAGGAGATTCCGGATCTCGTCCATGAGGGGTTCCGGCAGATGCGTACTGGGCGGCCTCGGCCTGTTGCGCTGGAGCTGGGGCCGGATCTGCTTCACGCGGTTGCGGATCTTAAGCCGGGGGAGCCGTTTGGGGTTCGGGAGCCGGAGGCGCCGGAGCAGGATGTTGTTGAGCTTGCTCGGTTGCTGGCGGCTTCCACTCGGCCGGTAATCCATGTCGGCGGTGGGATGCGGGATCCTCGGGCGTTCAAGTTGTTGGCTCGGCTTGCTGAGTTGCTGGACGCGCCGGTGGTGATGAGCGAGAACGGGCGCGGGGCGATTGATGCTCGGGATCCGCATGCGTTGCCTGCGTTCGCTTTGTGGGAGCTGCGGGCTACTGCTGACTTGGTGGTGTCGTTCGGGAGCCGGTTCCTGACGCCGTTTGGGCAGCAGTTGAATATCGGCGATGCTCGGCTGGCGTTGGTCAATATTGATGCGGCTGATCTTCGTGCGCCTCGGCGGCCGGATCTTGCGGTTAATGCTGATGCGGTGGCGGTGCTGGAGGCGTTGGTTGAGCGGCTTGCGCCTCGTGCTGCTTGGGGGGCTGAGTTGGTTCGGCTTCGGGAGGATTGCGAGGCTCGGATTCGGAAGCAGGCTGGGCCGCAGATGGAGTTCGTGGACGCGATTCGTGCTGCGTTGCCTGAGGATGGGGTTTATGTCAACGAGTTGACGCAGATTGGGTATGTGTCTACGTACGGGTTTCCTGTGCGGGCGCCGCGGTCTTATGTGTGGCCTGGGTATCAGGGGACGTTGGGGTATGCGATGCCTACTGCGCTCGGTGCCGCGGTTGGGTCTGGTGGGCGGCCTGTTGTCGCGGTTACGGGGGACGGGGGGATTGGGTGGTCTCTGCAGGAGTTCGCTACGGCTAAGAAGTATGGGATTCCGTTGGTGACCGTGTTGTTCGAGGATTCTCGGTTTGGGAATGTTTGGCGGATTCAGCGGGATACTTATGGTGGTCGGTTTATCGGGTCGGATCTGACTAATCCTGATTTTGAGTTGCTTACTCGGGCGTTTGGGTTGGATTTTGCGCTTGCGGAGGATGCTGCTGCGGTGGAGAAGTATGTTTCTGCGGCTATTGCTGCGCGGCGGCCTGCTGTGGTGAAGGTGCCGGTGGATGTGTTTCCTTCGCCTTGGCCGTTGATTCACGAGAAGCACTGATTGCTGTCGGCTCGTCGCCTGGCGGCGACATTGCGCTCGGGTGGGGGCCACCACCCCGAAGTTTTATTGTGCTGACGGTTCGGGGGTGATTGTCAAGGCGGGAAAGATGCCTTGACAATCACCCCCGAACCGCAGAGGAGGCTTCGTATCGGGGTTGGGGGCGGGGTGGGTGCTTTGACGGTTGGGTGCATCGGCTGCGGTTTGGTGAGTGAGGCGGGGCTTGCGCCCCAATGTGGCATTGGGTGCATGTGACGCACCGAATGCCACATTGGGTGCATGTGGCGCACCGAACGCCGCATTGGGTGCATGTGACGCACCGAATGTGGCGTTGGGTGCGTGGGATGCACCCAATGTGGCGTTGGGGCGCATCGCGGCGGCGAGCGAGCGAACGAGCGAACGAGCGGGTGGGCGAGCGAGCGAACGAGCGGGGTGGGCTGTGAAGGGCTCCTTGAGGGAATCTGATTCCGTGAAGGAGCCCCTCACGGACGGCGGTGGGTCGTGAGGGGAACCCTGAGGGAATCAGAGTCCCTCGGGGTTCCCCTCACGGACGGCGACGTGGCTGAGGGCGAGGGTCGCCAGGGCCGCGGCTTGGTCGCCGAGGACGCTGTCGTCGAAGACCGCGCGGGGGGAGTGGTTCATCTCCGCCGCATCTGGGTCGATCCCGTCGGGGGTGGTGCCTAGGAAGATGAACGCGCCGGGGACCTCGTTCAGCACCGCGGAAAAGCTCTCCGAAGCCATCACCGGGTTCTCCAGTGGGACAGCTCGTTTCGTGCCGAACAGATCGCCGAGAACGGTCAACGCATGTGCCGCTGCTTTCGGGTCGTTCGTGGTGACTGGGTAGACCGACCGGAATTCCGTCTCCGCACGGCAGCCGAACGCTGACGCGATCCCGTCGGCCAGCGAGGGAAGCTCACGGGCCAGGATGTCCACGCTCTCCGCGGACAGCGCGCGAATCGTCGCGCCTAGGGTTGCCTCGTCGGGGATGGCGTTGATGATCTCGCTCGCCTGCATTTTGGTCACCGACAGCACCACCGGATCGAACACCGGAAACCGCCGGGTCACATAGGTGTGCAGTGCGGAAATGATCTGTGCCGCGGCGGGAACCGGGTCTACTGCTTGGTGCGGGCGCGAACCGTGTCCGCTTCGGCCGAGCACGCGTACGGTCAGGCTGCTGGCCCCTGCCATGACCGGACCGGGGCGGGTCGTGAATACGCCGGATTGGCCGGGGAGGACGTGGATGCCGTAGGCGGCCTCGACGTCGGAGAGCACTCCCTCTTCGATTAACCGTTGTGCGCCGCCGCCTGCTTCCTCGCCTGGTTCGAACATGAAGACCACCGAGCCGGCGATCTCGTCTCGGTGGGCGTTGAGGAGCTTTGCCGCACCGACAAGCGCGGCTGTGTGCAGGTCGTGTCCGCAGGCGTGCATCAATCCGGGAGTCTGCGAGGAGAACGGCAGTCCGGTCTCTTCCGTGACGCGCAGTGCGTCCATGTCTGCGCGCAAAAGAACCGACGGTCCGGCCCGCGCGCCGCGCAGGACTGCGATGATTGACGTGAAATCGTGCGGGCCGGGCGTTGTCTCCAGGTCGAGCGAGGCCATCGCGGCCAGCACGGCTCGCTGGGTGTGGGGGAGGGCGAACCCGGCTTCGGGCCGGGCGTGCAGGGTGCGGCGGAGCGCGACCAGGTCTGGCAGGAGGGCGGCGGAAGCGGCGAGGATCGAGTCGGAAACCGGCATGGGGCTCCTTAGAGGCAACGGTGCGTGCCGCGCTGGTGACGCCAGCGTCTAATGTCTACAATCAATATAGACGATGCCGGGTGTCGGGGGTTCCGGTGCGCCTCTAATCTGTCACTACGCGTGACCCGCGTCGGCGACGTCACCGGACCGAGCACTTCGGAGGACTTCTTGCCGCAGATCACGAACACCGCCGCCGCCGTCCAGGTCGCTCGCGCGCTCGAGGACGAGATCGTCTCGGAGGGCTGGAGCGCTGGGCACTTCGTCGGGCGCCGTCAGGAGTTGATGGCGCGCTTCGGGGTTGCGCCGGCGACGCTGAGCGAGGCGATTCAGCTGTTGCGCGCTCGCGGCATTGTTGACGCGAAGCCGGGGCCGGGCGGTGGGATCTTCGTTGCGACGCGTTCGCCGTTCACGCACCTGAGCGATCAGCTGCTGCAGCTGCGCGAGGGGAAGGCGACGGTGGAGAACTGCCTGCGCGTCCTGGACTCGCTCGACGGTTCGGTGCTGCACGACGCGGTCGAGAACGCGAGCGACGAGGACATCGCCGATATCTCAGCGTGCGCCGAGACGCTGAAGGCGGCCTGGGATTCCGCGGAGGCACCGACCGCGATCTGGGCGCTGCACGCGCGGATCGCGCAGGTGTCGCCGAACGAGCTTTTGCGCAGCCTGTATACGAATCTCGTCGACTACATCATCGCCGCGCGGCTCGAAGGCGTCACCGCGCCGACCACGCAGGAGCGGCTGCGCACGCACCTCGACTTCGCCGAGGCGGTCGTGCGGCGCGACCACAAGCTCGCGGAGTCGGCGATTTCGCGGCACCGGCGTCCTGCGGTGGCAGCCCGGCCTTCCTGATCCTCGCCAGCCGGAGAACTGATGGATGTACACGCGCTCAGAATTATGTATATTCATTACAGTTAATCGTCCGGCTTGAGGAGGATGCATGCTGCTGGAGCTCCGCAGTGTGGTCGACCGCGTGCTCGCCGCCCCCGATCGCTCGTCCCGCGGTGCGCAGCCGCCGATCCGCTTGTCACAGAACGAAATGCCGTGGGCGCCCGCTGACGTCATCGTCGCTGCGATGACCGAGGCGGCGCGGAATGCCCATCGCTATCCCGATTACCACCGCACCGCGGCACGCGCCGCCGTCGCCGAGGCGATGGGGCTGGACGCGAGGCGCATCGCGATCGACAACGGTTCCGGCACTCTGCTGCACGCCCTGGCCCGGCTGGTGTGCGAACCAGGCGTGCACGGGGTGCGTCCGGGACCGTCCTTTGAGGCGTATGCGGCGGCGCTTTCGCTGGCCGGCGCGGAGTCCACAGAGGTCGGTCTCGACGCGAACGGCGCGATGGATCTCGACGCGATGCTCGCCGCGGTCGGCCCGGAAACCCGCATTGTCTACCTCTGCAATCCCAACAACCCGACCGGCGGGCTGCGCGGCGTCGAGGATATCCGCGACTTCCTGAAAAGCGTCCCGTCGAGCGTGCTGGTTGTTGTCGACGAGGCGTACCGCGAGTTCGTGTCTGTCGAACCACTGGACGCGACTGTCGGATTGCTCGACGAGTTCGAGAATCTCGTGCTGCTGCGGACACTGTCCAAAGCGCACGGTTTGGCGGGAATCCGTGTCGGTTATGCCGCTGCGGCACCGAGGATCGCGGAAGCGCTGCGCCGTACGTCCGTCGGGTTCGCGCTCAACAGTGTGGCCGAGGCGGCGGTCATCGCGGCGTTGAGCGCGGAAGGATTGGCTGTGGCGAAGGAAAGAACCGCCGTCATCGTCTCCGAACGCGCTCGCGTCGAAGCCGCGTTGAAGGCGGCGAACGTCGCGTATGTGCCGAGCCAGGCGAATTTCCTTTTCCTGCCCGGGGATGCGGCCGATCTTCTGTCCCGTTTGGAGGCTCGCGGCGTGCTCGCCCGGCCGTTCCCGAAGGCGGGCGGGGCACGCGTGACGATCGGGCTGCCCGAAGAGAACGACGCGGTGCTCGCCGCTCTGATCTGATCAGCGGTTTCCTCCGACACCGTGTCTGAGGAAACCGGAAGGACTTCGGAGAGCCGCTCGATGAGCCGCCGCACCCGAGTTCTTACGCTAACCGGCAGGACGGACGAAGCGGTTCGTTCACGCGGCGGGTAACCGATCGCTCGCAGGAAGGAACGGTGCAGTGACCGAGCGCCTATTCGAGCACGACCGGCGGGCCTCGATGCGCCGCTCGGTGACCGGCGGTGTGCTCAAAGCGACCCTGCTCGCCGGGCTCACGCTGATTTTCGTCTATCCGGTGGCGATGATCGTGCTCGGCGCCTTCCGCGACGGGCTGCCCTCGGACAACATGCCGTTCACGATGGGCGGCCTGCTCGCGGCGTTCGAGGCGCCGGAAACCTGGCACACGCTGTGGAACTCGATCGTGCTGGTCGTCGTGTGCGGCACGATTTCGGTGGCGGGCGGCGGGCTGTTCGCCTGGATCGCGGCCAACACGAACGTGCCCGGCCGCAAGCTGCTCACGCCGATCATGGTGATCAACCTCTTCGTCCCGCCGCTGTTTCACACCCTCGGCTGGATCATGCTCGGCAACGCGCAGAACGGCCTGCTCAACCAGCTCGGCCGGGCGCTCGGCACGCACGGGCCGCTGATCAACATCCAGGGCTGGGGCGGGCTGATCCTGCTGACGTCGCTCGGCTACATGCCGTTCGCGTACCTGCTGCTGCTCGGCGCGTTCAAGAACCGGGACCAGTCGCTCGACGAGGCCGCGGCGATCAGCGGCGCGGGAACGGTGCGGACGTTCTTCACCATCACCATCCCGTCGGTCGGCCCGGCGATCACCGGCGCGGCCCTGCTGATCGCGGTGCTGGTGTTCCAGTCGTTCGACGGACCGCAGCTGATCGGCCGCCAAGCGGGCATCTACGTGTTCTCGACGCAGATCTACCACTACGTCCGGGATGAGGCGCCAGCCGAGTACACCAAGGCGTTCGCGCTGTCGCTCGTGCTGATCCTGCTGGTGCTGCTGCTGTTCCTGGCCCAGCGCTGGATGTTGCGCGGCCGCAGCTTCACCACGCTCACCGGCAAGACGTCGCGGCGCGACCCGCAGGAGCTGGGCCCGGTCCGCTGGGTGCTGTCCGCGCTGATCGTCGTGGTGGTGCTGCTGAACTTCCTGCTGCCGCTGTTCGCGATGGTGCTCGGCAGCCTCCAGCCGATCTTCGGGGTGATGAGCACCGGGCTGACGCTGGACAACTACGTCACGATGCTCACCGACCCGCAGTTCAGCTCGAGCCTGGCGCTCACCGCGTGGCTCGCGGTCATCGGCGGCTTCGGCTCGATCGCGATCGCGCTGCTCACCACCTACGTCACCGCGCGGCGCCGGGGATTCCTGCGGAGCTACACCTCGTTCGCCGTCTGGATTCCCTGGGCGTTGCCCGGCGTCGTGCTCGGCCTGGCCTACATGTTCGCCGTGCTCTACCTCCCGGCCTTCCGCGGGCTCTACGGTTCGGCGTTCCTGATGACGCTCGTGCTGGTCGTCGCGACGATCCCGGTCTCGAGCCGGATCGCCGAGGGCGCGCTGGCCCAGCTGTCGCCCGAACTGGAGGAAGCGGGCCGGATGTCCGGCGCGAGCGCGGGCCGGGTGCTGGTGACCATCGTGCTGCGCCTGGTCATCCCGAGCTTCCTGGCCGGCTGGTTCCTCTCCGCGCTGTTCATCTCGGGCAACCTCGCCGTGCCGATGCTGCTCGCCCCGCCCGGCCTGGAACCCGTGTCGCTGACCGCCTTCCAGCAGTTCCTCACCGGCGAGATGTCCCGGGGCGCGGCGCTGTTCATGATCATCCTGATCGCCGCGTTCGTCGTGCTGGCGCTCGCCGCGGTGTCCGTCAAGCTCGGCGGCCGGATCCTCGGCCGCGACCGTTCCGCAGGTCCGCTCTCCCGTCTCACCCCCTGACCCGAGAGGAAGAACAATGAAGTTCTCCCGTACGAAACTGCGCGCGCCGGCGCTGGCGGTCACCGCCGGCCTGCTCGCCGCGCTTACCGCCTGTGCGTCCGCGGGCGCGTCCAAGTCGAGCACGCCGATTGAGGTCCCCGGTGCCTCAGCTTCGGCCAACAAGTACATGAACGAGCTGTACGACAAGGCCTTCGCGGCCAACCACACCCAGCTCGTGCTGTACGGGCCCGGGGTGACCGCGAACCAGGCGCTGAACGACGTGTTCACGAAGCGCTTCCCCGGGATCAAACTGCTTCCGCAGGACCAGGCCGACGCGCAGATCCTCACCAAGCTGGACACCGAGGCGCAGAGCGGAAACCGGATCGCGGACATCTACGTCGGCGGTGAATCTCCGCAGGCCGCCGCGAAGCCGAACATTTGCACGCCCGCGGACGTGCGCACCGCCGACCCCGGGTTCAAGGTGCCGACGGACAACGACGGCAGGCTCACCTACTTCGCGTTGCGCTACTTCGGGTTCGTCTACAACACCGACCAGGTGCAAAAGCAGGACGCGCCGAAGAACTGGCACGACCTGCTCGACCCGAAGTGGAAGGGCAAGATCGCGGTCGGCGACATGACCGTGCCCGGCGGCATCCGGTACATCCTCGAATCGCTGATGCTGCCCGAGAACGAGAAGAAGTGGGGCCGTTCCTACCTGGAGAAGCTGGCCGCGCAGGACCTGCAGATCTCGCAGTCCGAGCCGATGGTGCCCACCGATGTCGCCAGCGGCCGGTTCCCGGTCGGCATCGCGGTGTACCAGGGCTACTTCGAGGCGCAGAAGCAGAAGGGCGCGCCGATCGGCATGGTGTTCCCGCTGGAGGACGGCGGAAACTACATGGCGCGTTCGGCGCTGTGCCTGATCAAGGACGCGCCGCATTCCGAGGCCGCGCAGCTGTATGTCAACTGGCTGTACTCGCCGGAAGGCCAGAAAGCCTTGGCGGAAAAGGACAACTCCTACGGCCGCACGCCGACCGCGCCCGGCCCTGCGGGTCTGCCGTCTCTGGACAAGCTGCCGCGGCTGCCGTTCTCGAACCCGGACCCGGCGTTCAACAAGCCCTACTTCGACTTCATCACCCAGGCCTTCAAGAAGTAACGCCTCGCCTCCCGGCCGAAGAGAAAGCGCAGGTCACGATGACCGAGGTCCAGGTATCCGGACTCACCAAGAAGTACGGCGCGAAGGCGGCGCTGCACGAACTGGATCTGACGATCGAGTCCGGGCAGTTCGTGACGCTGCTCGGCCCCTCGGGCTGCGGAAAGACGACGACGTTGCGCTGCCTGGCCGGGCTGGAGCGGCCGACCTCGGGCCGGATCGTCATGGGCGACCGGGTCGTCGTCGACACCGCGCGGCGCACGTTCGTGCCCGCGGACAAGCGCCGGGTCGGCATGGTGTTCCAGAGTTATGCGCTTTGGCCGCACCTGAATGTCACGGACAATGTGGCGTACCCGCTGAAGGTCGCGCGGATGCCCGGCCGGGAGCGGGCGCAGCGGGTTCAGGAAATGCTGGACGCGGTTGGCCTTTCCGATCTCGGGAAGCGCCCGGTCACTGCCCTGTCGGGCGGTCAGCAGCAGCGCGTGGCACTCGCGCGTGCGCTGGCCGCCCGGCCGGGGATCATCTTTTACGACGAGCCATTGTCCAATTTGGACAGCAAACTGCGGTACCAGATGGGCCAGCAGGTGCGCTCGCTGCACAACCGGTTCGAGACGACGTCGGTCTACGTGACGCACGATCAGGAGGAAGCGATCACGCTGTCCGACCGGATCATCGTGATGAGCGAGGGCGTGATCGTTCAGTCCGGTACGCCGAGCGACCTGTACGACCGGCCGAATTCGGCCTATGTCGCGGATTTCATGGGCTTTCAGAACATCCTTCCCGGCACGGTCACTGGGGTGCGCGGGAAAACCGCTGAGGTGCGAGTGGATGACACCTCGCTGGTCTTCTCCGGGATCACGACCGGGGATGTTTCCGTGGGCGACCGGGCTGACATCGCGTTTCGTGCGGCGCATGCTCGGCTTTCCTCGGACAGTTCCGGTTTGGGCCGATTCCGTGGCACTGTTGAGCGCACTACTTATCTCGGCAGTGCCGTCAACCTTCTGGTCCGCGCGGACGGGCTCCCGATGCGAGTGCGGACCGAAACGGCTGAGCTGTCCGCGGAATCCGTGCCAACCGCGGGTGAGGAACACACTTTCGCGGTGAGCCCGGAGCGGGCTGTCGTGATTCCGCACGAGAACGCGGCTCCCGCTGACGACGACTACCTGACCACGATGACCGATGCCGCCGTCGCGCCTCGCTGACGCCGGACGAAGGGGAGAATCCGTGCCCTTGAATACGCCCCGTTCCGACGGGCCTCGGATCCGGGAACTCGCCGAGATCGGCGGGCGGACCGACACCCGGGATGTTCTCGCCCACGCGACCAAACAGGCCGAGCGGGAGTACGACGATTATTTCATCGTCGACATCGACGCGCACGTCTCGGAGGATCACTTCTGGGGCGAGGTGCTGGAACTCATCGACAACGATGTGTGGCGGCAGATCGGGATGGACCAGTTCGGCAAGTTCGCCGGCAATAACGCGTTGCTGAACATCCAGCCTGGTATGTCGCATCAGAGTGTCGGCGGACGGATCGGTCATCAAGGCCGCAAGGAGCCCCTTGACGGGGTGTCCGGACATCCGTTCGTCGCCGCTGCCCGGCGTGGCATGGACGCGATGGGGCTGGACTATCAGGTTGTGTTTCCCAGCGCGATGTTGCTGCTGGGCATGCACCCGCAGGATGAGATCGAGGTCGTGCTGGGGCGGGCTTTCAACCGGTGGCTGACTGAGGTTGTTCTGCCGCAGGATGATCGGCTCAAGGGGATGTTGTATCTGCCGTACAACACGCCTGAGGTTTGCGAGGAGCTGGTCGAGAAGTATGCCGATGACGACGGGATTATCGGGTACACGGTTTGTTCGACTCGCAATAATCCGGTTCATTCGGATGTTTATACTCGGCTGTACAAGCTGATTGAGGACAGTGGGAAGCCGCTCGCTTTTCACTCCGGGTACCACTGGGGCGATCCGTCTTTCGCTCAGCTGAACCGGTTTCTGTCGATGCATGCGTTGTCTTTTACGCATTACAATCAGATTCATGTGACCAACTGGATCATCAACGCGATGCCGGAGCGGTTTCCTCGGCTGAAGATGGTCTGGGTGGAGAGCGGGCTTGCTTGGATTCCGTTCCTCATGCAGCGGCTTGACCATGAGGTGCTGATGCGGCCTAGCGAGGCTCCTGGGTTGAATCGGTTGCCTAGTGAGTACATGAAGGAAATGTGGTATACGAGCCAGCCGATGGAGCGGACCAGCATGGAGTTGCTGGAGGCTGGGATGAAGGCGTTCAACGCGGAGACGCAGTTGTTGTACTCGTCGGATTGGCCGCATTGGGACTGGGACGCGCCTTCGACTATTACTCGGCTGCCGTTTTTGTCTGAGCAGGCTAAGCGGAATATTCTCGGTCTTAACGCGGCTCGCGTTTTCAATCTGCCCACTGACCGCCGGAAGCCCGCTGCGCGGAGCGTGCTCCACGACCGTCCTGGGGTTTCGTGATGACGGCCGCTGAGTTGACTTCGCTGGTGTCTCGGTTGGGTGAGTTGACCTCCCAGGTTGTTTCGGAGGACCAGGCTGCTGCGGTTCCCGACGAAGAAATCGCGGATTTGCTGTATGCGGCGGCTCGGTTGTTCTCTGCCAAGACTGATCGGGTGGGGAAGATCGCGTGGCCGATTCGTGAGGATGCGCTGACCGCGACGGAGACTGTTGTCTTGGTGACGGCGTTGCTGGACGCGGCGGATGTGAACCTTTTCGACATGGCGATCTGGTATCGGAGGGCCGAATGAGCGCTGTGCGGCGGGATGTTGTCGTTGCCGGTCTGGCGGATCTCCAGGCGCGCGGGCGGATCGTGGTGGAGGTTGACGGGCTGGAAGTGGGGCTTTACTTCCATGCTGGGGAGGTGCGGGCTTGGCATAACGTCTGCCCGCATCAGGGCGGGCCGGTTTGCCAGGGGAAGATCATGCCTCGGACTATTCAGCCGGTTCGGGAGGATCGGAAGAGTGCCGGGCCCGCGTTTCATCCGGCTGATCGGAATATTGTTTGTCCTTGGCATGGGTTCGAGTTCGATATCTTGACTGGGCGGCATCCGGCGGATGATCGGGTGGGGTTGCGAGGGGTACCGGTTCGGGTGGTGGGGGATGAGGTTGTGGTGAGTCTCTGATCGCTGGCGGCTCGTCGCCTGGCGGCGACATTGCGCCCGTAGTGGGGGCCACCACCCCGAAGTTTTATTGTGACTACGGCGCGGGGGTGCTTGTCAAGGCTGGAAAGATGCCTTGACAAGCACCCTCGCGCCGTGTTTTTGGCTTCGTATCGGGGTTGGGGGCGGGGTGGGTGCTTTGACGGTTGGGTGCATCGGCTGCGGTTTGGTGAGTGAGGCGGGGCTTGCGCCCCAATGTGGCATTGGGTGCGTCACATGCACCGAATGCCGCATTGGGTGCATGTGGCGCACCCAATGTGGCGTTGGGTGCGTGGGGTGCACCGAAGTGGCGTTGGGTGCGTTGCGGCGGTGGGTGGTCCGTGAGGGGAACCCTGAGGGACTCAGAGTCCCTCAGGGTTCCCCTCACGGACGCGGGCAAGGGAGCAGCCCCGTGGATCAGATCGTGCCGGGATCTACGTCAACTGCGGCGAAAAGAGTCCGTGCGCACAGGTCCCGCAGCTCCTCCGTGCTGATTTTCGGCTCGTCCAGCCAATCCAAAATCAGCGTCGCCACAAACGAAAGCCACCCTCGGACCGCCAGTTGCGTCGTTGCGGTTACTGGGCGCAGCAAACTCACCGCGGCCAGGATTCGCTCGGCGTTCGCTGCCATTCCGGCCTCGCAGATTTCCCGGATTTCGCGGTCCGCGTCGCCGGCGCTGCGGTGCACGATGCGGTAGCCGTCGGGATGGGTGCGGGCGAATTCCAGGTATACCTCCAGCCCCGCGCGCAGTTGCTCGGCCACCGGCAGCGCTGGGTCGGGTTCGCTCATCGCCAGCAGTTGGTCGCGCTGGACGCGGACGATCGCGGCGAAGAAGTCCTTCTTCGTGGGGAAGTAGTGGTACAGCAAGCCGCGCGAGACGCCTGCGATTTCGGCTACCTCTTCGATCCACACCTCGTCGTAGGGGCGTCCCGCGAACAGGCCTGCGCCGATGGTCAGCAGCTGTTCGCGCCGCTGTTCGGTGCTCAGGCGCGTCCGCATCTTCCCAGCTTACTTGACACCGGTTCAGTAGCGGGGGATGGTGACCCTATTGGATGCGGGTTCAGTAGGGAGCGAACTGTGGACACCACCGCGATTCCGCACCGGCCGGGTCGGTTGCCGGTGCTCGGGGACCTGCTCGGGACCAATGTGCGCACGCCGTTGCAGAGCACCATGCGCGCCGGCGCGGGGCTGGGGCCGATTTTCACCCGCAAGTTCTTCGGGCTGGAGATCGTGTTCGCCTGCGGGCTCGACCTGGTCACCGAACTGAACGACGAGTCGAGGTTCGGCAAGCACGTCGGCCTCGGCGTCGAGCGTTTGCGCGGGGTCGTCGGCGACGGGTTGTTCACCGCGCACACGCGCGAGCCGAACTGGCGGCTGGCTCACGACATTCTGCAGCCCGCGTTTTCCGCCGAGGCGATGCGCCGTTACCACTCGATGATGCTCGAGGTCGCCCGCGAGTTGACGGCGTCGTGGGACGGGGCGACCGGTCCGGTCGACGTCGCGGCCGACATGACGCGGCTGACTCTCGAGACGATCGGTCTCGCCGGGTTCGGGTACCGGTTCGGGTCGTTCGAGCGGGCCGAACCGCATCCGTTCGTCACTGCGATGATCCGGGCGTTGCGGTTCGCGCAGCTGGACAACGTCAAGCTTCCGTTCGTGCGGCGTGCGCTGGCCGGGTCGTCCGCGCAGAATCAGGCTGACATCGCGACCATGACGAATCTGGTCGACGAGGTCATCGAGAGCCGCCGCCGGGAAGGCGGCGAAGCGCGTGACCTGCTCGGCCTGATGCTCACCGACGGGCACCCGATGACGGGGGAGCGGCTCGACCCGGTGAACATTCGCAACCAGGCCATCACTTTCGTGGTCGCGGGCCATGAGACGACCTCGGGCGCGCTGTCGTTCGCGCTGTACTACTTGACGCGGCATCCCGAAATGCTGGAGAAGGCCCGCGCCGAGGTCGATGCGGTGTGGGGCGATCGCGAACCGGCGTTCGGGGATGTGGCGAAGCTGCGGTACGTCCGGCGCGTGCTCGACGAGGCGATGCGGCTGTGGCCGACCGCGCCCGGCTACACCCGGGAGGCTCGCGAAGACCTGGTGCTGGGTGGAAAATACCGGATGCGCAAGGGAGATTCGATCATCGTTCCGCTGCCGATGCTCCACCGCGACCCGACGGTGTGGGGCCCGGACCCGGAGAAATTCGACCCGGACCGCTTCGAGCCGGCGGAGGTGCGGAAGCGTCCGGCTCAGGCGTACAAACCGTTCGGCACCGGGGAACGCGCGTGCATCGGCCGCCAGTTCGCGTTGCACGAAGCGGTGCTGGCGTTGGGGATTATGTTGCAGCGCTACGACTTCGAGGCAGATCCAGCGTACGAGCTGAAGATCGTGGAATCGCTGACGCTGAAGCCGAGCGGGTTCACTGTCCGGCCGCGGATCCGCGAGCGGGCGACGGAGCTGACCTCAGCTGGCCGCTAGCTCCCCGGACAGCTTCTCGTGCATCGCCGCGCGTCCCGGATGTGCGTGGACGAGAGGCCGATGACTACTCGATCCGGGTCGTCGGCGTAGTCGAATTGATAGACAAGATCGTTGCTGGACGCGAGGTTGTCGGGGAACGGCGACAGCCGGGTCTGGCTGCCCGCGACCTTCACGTTGATCATCGTCCGGCCGATCATCGCGCAGCCGCCCATGCCGCTGAAAATCCCGGTGACGACGTTGGCGATGCCTGCCCGACCGCTCCCGGGTCTTGTTCGAGTGCGCGTCCGTGGATGACGCCGCCTCCCGCCTTCAGGTGAGTCTTGGATCACTCGCTTTACCTGGTCCATCGGGCCGCGCTACGATCAGGGCAGTCGTACAGGACGATCGCCCTGTACGACTGCACAGGGCGATTGACCGAGATGGGGGCGGGATGAGTTCTCCGGCGGCGGCACGCGGCCAAGAGGTACGGCAGCGGTTGCTGGCAGCGGCGACGGAGCTGGTGCCGGAACGCGGCTGGACCGCGGTGAGCACGCGCGTGCTGGCGGATCGTGCCGGGGTGACGTCGAGCGTGGTGCACTACCACTTCCCGTCCCTGCAGGCGTTGTTGCGCGAGGCGGTCCTCGACGCGATGCGCGAGGTGCTGGAGAGCGTCGGCCCGGCGCTGGCCGCGACGCAGAACCCGGCTGACCTGGTGTCCGCGCTGTTCGGGTCGGTCGAGCCGTACACCGGAGTGGATCCGTTGTCGGTGCTCTTCGTCGAGGCCTACCTGGCGGCGCGGCGCGACGACGAGCTGCGGGAACAGATCGGCGGACTGCTCCTGGCGTTCCGCGCGCAGGTCAGCCGCTGGCTCGCCGAACGCGGCGTTCCCGAACCGGATGCGACCACGGAGGTGCTGGTGGCGACCATCGACGGCCTGCTGCTGCACCGCGGCCTCGCCCCCGGCGGCGATTCGGCGGCGGTCACCGCCGTGCTGCGAGGGCTGGTCACTCAACCTTAGGGGGATGCGATGAGAGTCCTGGTCTGCGGCGCTGGCATCGCCGGGCTGGCCGCGGCGAACCGGCTGTCCGCGCTGGGCAACGAGGTGACGCTGGTCGAGCGGTCGCCCGGCCCGCGCCGGCAGGGATACATGATCGACTTCTTCGGCACCGGCTACGACGCGGCCGAGGCGATGGGTGTGCTGCCCGCGATCAAGGAGGCGGCGTACCCGGTTTCCGAAGCGATTCTCCTTGACGCACAAGGGAAGCGCCGATCCGATATTCAGTTCGGCCGGTTCGCGCGCACCGTCGGCGGCCGGTTGCTGAGCGTCCTGCGGCCGGATCTGGAACAGGCTTTGCGCGCGACGCTGCCCGCGGAGGTCGAGCTTCGGTACGACAGCGGCGTAGTCGCAGTCGAGGACGACGGAGACCGAGTCGTCGCCACCCGGTCGGACGGTTCAGTCCTGGAAGCCGATCTGCTGGTCGGCGCCGACGGAATCCATTCCACGGTCCGGCGGCTGGTGTTCGGCGAGGAATCGCAATTCCTCCGCTATCTCGGCTTCCACACCGCGGCGTTCCTGTTCAAGTCGCCCGAGATCCAGGCGGTGGCGGCTGGCCGGTTCTGCCTCACCGACACCGTCGGCCGCCAGATGGGTTTCTACGGTCTGCGCGCCGGAACAGTCGCCGCCTTCGCCGTTCATCGCACGCCCGATCCCACCATGCCCGACGACATCCGGGCGTCGCTGCTGGACACCTACGGCTCGCTGGGCTGGATGGTGCCGGAAGCGTTGACGCACTGTCCGCCGTCCGAGGAGATCTACTACGACCAGGTCGCCCAGATTGAGATGCCAACGTGGAGCAAGGGCCGGGTCACGCTGGTCGGGGACGCGGCGTACGCGGTGTCGCTGCTGGCCGGACAGGGCGCGTCACTGGGCATCGGAGGGGCGTACGTGCTGGCAGATCAACTGAGCCGAGCGTCGACCATCTCCGAGGGGCTGGCGGAGTACGAGCGGCTCTGGCGTCCCGTCGCGGCTGACAAACAGCAAGTCGCCCGCAACGGTGCGCGCTGGTTCCTCCCGGACAGCAAACCGCAGCTCCAGTTGCGTCGGCTCGCGCTGAAACTGGCGCGGGTGCCCGGAATTGACCGATTCGTGGCCGGGAGTTTGACCGGGAAATCCACTGCGCTCATCACGAACCTGCACCATTCGGCGAGGGAAGGAGTCCGACCGTGAACCCGATAGCGCGCACGGTCTTCAAGGCGCCGGCGAAACTGTACGACCGCGACCTGGGTTGGGTGCTGGGCAAGCGTTTCCTGTGCCTCACGCACGTCGGCCGCAAATCCGGCCGGCAGTACCGGACGGTGCTGGAAGTGATCGGCCTCCGTCCTCAAACCGACGAGGTACTGGCCATCGCCGGTCTGGGCCCGTCGTCTGACTGGTACCGCAACATCCAGGCGGCTCCCGCGGCGGAGGTCGCGATCGGTCGCCGAAAGTTCGCTCCCCAGTACCGGATCCTCGACGAACCCGAAGCAGCCGACGCCATCGCGGACTACGAACGGCGAAACCTGCTGCTGCGCCCAGTCCTGCATCCCGTGCTGAGCAAACTGCTGGGCTGGCACTATGACGGCTCCGACGCGGCGCGACACCGGATGGTCCAGCAGTTGCCGATCGTCGCCTTCCGTCCGCGCGGCGGAGCCGAAACCGACCAAGAAGGTACAGACCGCTGATGAACTACATCGCCGAACTGCGCGAACTAGTCGGCACTCGCCCGCTGATCCTGCCCGGAACGTCGGTGCTGATCGCCGACGAACGCGGCAGGCTGCTGCTGGTGTTCCGCGGGGAAAGCCAGGACTGGGGCCTGCCCGGCGGGTTCCTCGACCCCGGGGAGTCCTATGAGGACGCTGGCCGGCGCGAGGTTCGGGAGGAAATCGGCCTGGTGGTAAGGTATCTCGAACTGCTGGGTGTCTATTCCGGACCGGAGTACTTCTACCGGTACCCACACGGCGACGAGGTCCATAACGTGACCGCCGCGTTCACCGCGACCGTCGAGAACACCGAGGTCACTGTGGACGGGGCGGAGATCACCGGGTACGAATTCTTCGAGCTGGACCGATTGCCGGACGACATCATCGCCCCGGAACGGCCGATCGTCGAGGACTACGTGAAGCGGTTCGGCGGCTAGCTCTTTGGCATCAGATTTCCTGCCGCGATGGCTGTTTCAGAGCCGTCGAGCGCGCAGTGCACAAGTCGACATCGGCAGCGTGAACGTGCCTGACGCGGTCTCCGGCCGCTCCGCGAGGAAACCACGGATCCGGTCAAGCGCCGCGGACCGCTCAGGTTTCGGCAGCACCAGCATCCCGGCCCGGGTGGACAGAGTCGCGACTAACGTGTCAGCGGTCCGGGCCTGACCGTGCGGGAACTCGGCTCGCTCCGGCGACTCGAACCTGGTCGGCGAACCGGCTTCCGGAAGATGCGCGGTCGCGGAACGCCAGCCGGACGGGGTGTCGCGCGGCCCGATCGCCGCGCTGCCGCTGACCCGGGCCAGCTCGGCGACCCAGTCCGCCTGGTCGTCCACGACATTCCACAATCCGGCCAGAATCCCGCCGGGCGCAAGGACTCGCGCGATCTCCGGTCCGGCGGCGTCCATGTCGAACCAATGCATCGCGTTGCCGGACAGCACGGCGTCGACGGACCCGTCCGGCAGCGGGATCGTTTCGGCACTGCCTCGCTCGGCGCGGACGTCCGGCAGCGCGCGCCGCAGTTCGCCGAGCATCGCCGGGTCCGGCTCGACCGCGATCACGTCGGCGCCCAAAGCGGCGGTGAGTTTTCCGGTGCCCGCGCCGAGATCGAGCACCCGAGGCCCAGGTGCCGCGTCGAGCGCCCAGCGCACCGCGGCCCGCGCGTAGTCCGGGCGATGCTCGGCGTACGCGGACGCCGCCGCACCGAACGACAAGGCAGGGTGATTCATCCACCGAGCCTATCGGAGCTTCAAGCCTGCCGGAGGCAGAACGGATGCCCAGCCGGACTGGCATACACGCGGCCGGAAAGCCGACGCGCACCCGCCTCCACTGCCCGTTTCTCCGCCGCGGCAAGATCATCCGCGGTGACGTCCACATGCATCTGCTGCGACCCTCCGTCCGGCCATTCCGGCGGCTGTTGCCCGGCGGCGTGCTGAATCACCAGCACCGGAAACCCTTCAGCCCGCAGGAAGTGGTGAGTTTCCGTCGTCGCGACCGAACCGCCGAGCAGCCGATGCCAGAACGCGCTCTCCTCCCCAAGCGACGCCGCGTCGATGATCACCGCACCAAGCTTCAAATCCATGGGACACTCCCTCTGTTGCGACGGTCAGACGGCCGGGATAATCCCGCCGTCGACCCGGAATTCCGCCCCGGTCAGCCATTTCGCCCGGCTGGACGCGAGAAACGCGATCATCTCCGCCACGTCCGACGGATCGCCCGGCCGCCCCATCGGCACGCCCAGCCGGTCCACGATCTGCTGCTGGATCTGGTCCACCCCAACGCCTTCCTGGGACGCGATCTGCTGAAGATGTGCGGCCGCGCCCTCCGTGACGACAAACCCCGGCAACACGCACACGACCCGCACGCCCTGCGCGCTGACCTCCGTCGCCAGCGAGCGGCTGTACACATTGAGGGCGGCCTACGCCGCCGCATAAGGAGCTTCACCGCGCTGCGGCAGGTGACTCGCGATCGACGACACGTGCACGACCACGCCGGACCCGTGCTCGACCATCGCCGGCACCAGCGCACGATCGAGGCGAACGGCGCTGAGCAGGTTCATCTCCAGGTCGGCGAACCAGGATTCGTCGGTCCGCTTGAGTGTCGGCGAGGGTTCGGTCGCCGCTCCCGCGTTGTTGACCAGGACGTCGACCCCGCCGACGCTCTCGACCACCCGGCGGCCAAGCTCCGCCGCGCCTGCTTCGGTCGAGAGGTCCGCGGGGAGAAACGTCGCGGGCAGATCGTCCGGCGGTGCGCTGCGCGAAGCCGTCAACACGGTCGCGCCGGCGGCGGCGAAGCGGCGGACCGTTGCCGCACCCAGCCCTCGGCTGCCGCCGGTCACCAGCACACGGAGGCCCTCGAGACCCTCGTCCGGAACTGTCATGGCATCGCTCCCGCACTAAGGTGAGTCTGACTCCGGAAACGATACACTAAACTGAACCGGACTCACTTTATGGAGGTGCTGGTGCCGTCCACCCGTCCGTTGCGCGCCGACGCGCGACGCAACCGTGATGCGCTCCTCGCCGCCGCGCGAGAAGCGTTCCTCGCCGGAGAGTCCGACGCACATGTCGACGAAATCGCCAAGCGGGCCGGGGTGGCGGTCGGCACGCTCTACCGGCACTTCGAGACGCGGGAAGCGCTCGTGGAAGAGGTGTACCGGCAGGAGGTCGACCAGTTGTGCGCTGTGCCGGCTCAACTGCTCGCGCAGCACGCGCCAGACGAGGCGTTGAGACATTTCCTGCTGCGGTTGGTGGATCACGCGGCCGTCGGCAAGGGGATGGCGGTCGCGCTGGAGAGCATCATGGCGACGGATTCGCCGGTGTTCGAGGACGCCCGTGTGCAGATGGCGGGTGCGCTCGACGAGTTGCTCGACGCCGGTGCCGCGGCCGGAAAGCTCCGCGCCGACATCGGCGGACGCACCGTGCTGCGCGCGCTCGGCGGGATGTGCGGCATGCGCATCACGGAGGGCTGGCGGGACGAGGCAGTCCGGATCACGGAGATCCTGCTGGACGGATTGCGGTACGGGGCTGTGCGGACTTCGTGAGCGGCAGGGGGTCGAACGGGCTGATGCCGGGGCGGCTGCTCGGGCAGTTCGCCTGCCGGTTATCGGCGAGGTCGACCGGTTCCTGTCGCGGGGGTGGCTCGGGCTCAACCAGGGCATGGTCCTGGGATCGAGGCGGGCAACATCGGCAGGTTCACCCAGACCCGAAGCCCGGGCTCGAGGCGACCAACACCGGCGGATTCAGCCAAAGCCTCGCCCGGCCTGCGGGCCTCGCCGTCAACGACGAGGCCCGCCGAACCGGAACCGGACCACCGGCCGCATCTCCGCGGGAGTCTTACTTGCCGAGCGCGTCCACCCCGGCCTGCGCGAAGCTCTCGTCCTGCGCACCGGACGGCGCGCCGGCCACGCCGACCGCCGCGATCGGGGCGTTGTTCGCGTCCACCGGGACCGCTCCGGCGAGGAACAGGGTGCCCTTGATGTCCTTCAGGGTCGGGGCCTGCTGCAGCCGGCCGGTCAGCTCGGAGGTCTTGGCGTTCCACGAAACCGCGGTGAACGCCTTCTCCTCGGCCGACGAGTACGACTGCGGGCCCGCCCCGTCGCCGCGCAGGGTGACGATGGTGTTGCCGTCGCGGTCGACCACCGCGACCGACACGTGCTGGCCCGCCTTCTCGGCGGCGGCGAGCGCGGCCTGCGCGGCCTTCTGCGCGGCGGCGATCGACAGGTGAGTGGTCTGGACCAGGCCCTTCGGCGCGGCCTGAGCGGGAGCGGCGGCGGGCGCGGCGGACGCGGCCGGGGTGGCGGCGTTGGCGGCCAGCGCGCCGGTGGTGGCGGCTCCGATCACGGCGAGGCCGCCGACGACGGTGGCGATGCGGGTCTTGGCGGTGAAGTTCTTCATCGGGTGCTCCTTGGCTTGTCCGGCTTGATGCGTTCATCGTGCGTCCGGGACCGCCTTCACCGGATCGGAGTCTCGGCTCGCCTCGCGGCGCGGAACGGCCGACACTCAGGTCATCCGATCGGCTGATGCCGGCCGGGTTCGCACAGGTCAGGCTCCACTGAGGACCCGAAACGGAGGTGGCGATGACTGATCGGGACGCGCGGTGGCTGGCCGCGACCATGCACACGGCGTTCTTCCTGCTGCTGGTCGCGTCGATCGTGCGCTTCCTCGACCACCATCACGGAGAACCGGCCGCGCCCTGGGTGATCGCGCTGACCGGCTGCCTCGCCGCGGTCTACGCGGTCGGCCTGGTGCTGCGGGTGACCGGTCCGGAGGAGGTGACCGTGCCGTATCTGGCCTGGCTGACCGTCGTGACCGTGCTGTGGGTGGTGCTCGTGCTGCTCGCGCCGAGTTTCGCGTGGTGCGCGGTCCCGCTGTTCGTCACTGGCCTCCGCACGCTGCCGACCGTTCCCGCGTTAGTGCTGGTGACGCTGGTGACCGCGCTGGTGGTGCTCTCCCAGAACCGGCTTTCGACCGGCTTCGACCCGAACCTGACCATCGTGCCGGTCGCCGTCGCCGCCGTGACCGCCGCGGTGATCACGTACCTGCGGCGGCAGGCGGTGCGGCTGCGGGAAACCGAGCGTCGCGCGGGAATGCTGGACGAACGGCAGCGGCTGTCACGCGAGATCCACGACGCCTTGGCGCAAGGTCTGTCCAGCCAAGCGATGCTGCTGCAAGCGGCCGACCGCGCGTGGGCGAACCCGGACCTGGCGCGCGAGCATTTGCATGCGGCACAACAGATCGGCACGCGAAATCTGGCCGAAGCCCGCGGTCTCGTGCAAGACCTGGCCCCGGCCGATCTCGACGGACACTCGGTCGAGGAAGCGCTGCGCAACGTCGCCGAACGCGAACCGCGGCCGGTGCGCGTCCAGGTCGACGGGCCTGCCCGGCCGCTGCCCAGCCGCGTGCAGTCCACTTTGGTCCGGATCGCGCAGGGCGCGCTGGCCAACGCGCGCGAACACGCGGACGCGTCGGGAGTGGCGCTCACCCTCACCTACCTAGACGATGAGGTCGTGCTGGACATCACCGACGACGGCCGGGGTTTCGACCCGGCCGCCCCGAGCGCCGAGGGCCGCGGCCACGGCCTGCCCGCCATGCGCGCGCGGGCGACGCAGCTCGGCGGCCGGCTGACCGTCGAATCCGCGCCCGGACAGGGCACCGCCATCTCGGCCGCGATTCCGTTGGGACCCAACCATGTCTGACGATCAGCCCATCCGCGTCGTGCTCTGCGACGACCACGCCATGGTCCGGGCCGGACTGCGCGCGCTGCTGGCCGGCGCCGGTGGAATCGAGGTCGTCGGCGAGGCGGCGACGGGGCAGGAAGCGCTCAACCTCGCCGCCGCGTTGCGACCGGATGTGGTGTTGATGGATTTGCAGCTGGGCGACGGAATGGACGGCGTGGAAGCGATCCGGCGGCTCCGCTCGGCTCCGACGCCGCCGCGCGTGCTGGTGCTGACCACGTATGACACCGACGCCGACATCACGCGCTCCATTGAGGCCGGTGCCACGGGATATCTGCTGAAGGCCGAGTCCGCCGACGAGCTGTACGCGGCGATCCGGTCGGCCGCGGCGGGACGCACCGCGTTGTCGCCGCCGGTCGCCGACCGGATGATGGCCCAGCTGCGCGCGCCGCGGCCGACGCTCACTGACCGCGAACGGGACATTCTCGAACAGCTCGCGCAGGGGCTGGGGAACCGGGAGATCGCGCGACGGTTGTTCATCAGCGAGGCGACCGTGAAGACGCATCTGGGGCGGATTTACGAGAAGCTCGGCGTGGATACCCGGGCCGGTGCGGTCGCGGTGGCGAAGGAGCAGCGGTTGTTGTCGTGAGTTGTGGTCACGAGGTTTTCGGTGTGGCTCGCATTCCGATGTAGACGCATGGGCTGCCGTTGGCGAGCGTTGAGAACACCACCGGCACTGGGTTCGTGCCGAAGGATTCTCCGCAGGCGGCGAACACTGTTTCGGTCACTGGCGCCAGTTCCGCTTCCAGCGGTGGTGACTGATCGGCGTTGTGCTGTCGTCAGCCCGGCTGGTCGTGGTGATCGTGCCTTCTGGCACGGGTTCCGGGCCGGTGCGGTCGCCGTCGCGAAGGAACAGCGGTTGTTGTCGTGAGTTGCGGTCACGAGGTTTTCGGTGTGGCTCGCATTCCGATGTAGACGCATGGGCTGCCGTCGGCGAGCGTTGAGAACACCACCGGTACCGGGTTCGCGCCGAAAGATTCCCCGCACGCAGCGAACACTGTCTCGGTCACTGGCACCAGTTCCGCTTCCAGCGGCGGCGACAGGTCCTTCATCCCGTCCACGAACTCGTACCTGATCCGCGCTTTGCCGTCGTCGGCCCGGCTGATCGTGGTGATCACGCCTTCCCGCACATAGGTTCCGACCAGCGGCGCGATATCGACCGCGGGCGGGTCGGTCGGCGGCGCGAACGGCGGAGGCATCTCAACGTCGGCCAGTTCGCGCAGCAGTTCGCTGAACAGCTCGTGGTACAGCCGGTCGAAGTCGCCGCCGTTGGTCAGCAGCACGAGCGCCACGCCGGCGTGCGGCACCACTCGCAGGAACGAATGCTGCGCGACGGAACTGCCGTCATGTCCGAACCCGGCGACGCCGTTCCAGTCGTAGAGCGTCCACCCGAGGCCCCAGCCGTCGGCGGAGACGGTCCACTTGTCCGGGCTGTCGACCACCCGGCGCTGCATCAGCGCGACCGCCTCGCTGGACAGCACGCGCGTGCCGTCGGCCGCGACGCCGCCGTCCAGGTGCATCTTCGCGAAGCGTGCGACGTCGCCGGCGGAGATGATGACGCGGCCGTACGGTCCGGCCGAGCGCGGCATCAAATCCCAGGCAGGCGTGGGTTCCTCGCCGAGGTGGCTCATCGCCACCCGGAAGCGCAAAGCTTCCTCGGGCAGCGTCATCGAGTGTTCCAGCCCAAGCGGGGTGAAGAGCAGGTCTTTAACCGCTTGGTCCCACGTCTTGCCGGTCACGACCTCGATGACCCGGCCCAGCACGGCGTACCCGACGCTGCTGTAGGACAGCGCGGTGCCGGGCGGGCAGTCCAGCGCCACCCCGGCGGCGGCCTCGACGTAGCGGGCTAGGCAGTCGTCGCCGCGGCCGGAGTCGTAGGTGAAGTCGCAGGTCAGGCCACCGGTGTGGCTGAGCAGCTGCCGGACGGTGATGGTCTCGGTGGCGACCGGGTCCGGTGTCGCGAATTCCGGCAGCAGCTTGACGATCGGGGTGTCGAGGTCGAGGGCGCCCGCGTCGACCAGGTTCAGCACGACGGTCGCGGTGTAGGTCTTCGCGAGCGAGCCGGACAGAAACACCGAGTCGGTGGTGACCTCGACGCCGGTCCCTCGGTGCAGGACGCCGCTCGCGAGTTCGTGCACCTCTCCGCCGGCGAGCACGGCCAAGGACGCACCCGGAACGCCGTGGGCGGCGCGCAGAGTGTCGAGCCGGGCCTGCCAGTGCGCGTGATTGAAGGACATCAGTTCTCCCCAGTGAGATATTTCGGGCAGGGCGAAATCGCCTGACGAGGTTCGCCAGGCGCGTGGTGAAGCCGGATTTACTTGCTGTGCAAGGCTTCGCGCCGAGCACGCCATTCGACGGCGAGCTCGGGCATCCGCTCGGCGAGGAACTTCGTGAACTCCGCGAGTTCTTCCAGCCGCGCCCGCCGTTCAGCGGGCTGATCGGTCATCGCTTCCAGTCCGCGTCGCGCCAGTGCGCTGAGCGAGGCGTACTCGGACTGGTTGTCGAGCAGGCGCAGCCACACGTCCGGAGCGAGCCGCACGCGGTCGACCCGTTCCCCGGCCGTTCGCGTGCGCTGGACCCAGGACCACTCTTCGAGTTCGCTGATCGCGCTGGTGACCGCGCTGCGGCTGGCCCGCAGCGCGCCCGCGAGTTCGGCGATCGTCTGCTGCTGCGGATCGCAGAGCAGCAGCCAGCCGATCACCCGCCCGGTCATCGGCGTCATGCCGTACTGCCGCGCGAAGTGGCGGCCGGCGTCGTCGGCGAACGCGAGTTCCCAGTCCTCGTCCATGCAGCTCAAGTTAGCGTAATGACTGAGATAACGCAAATCTCCGTTATTTCAGATGGGTAGCTCCTTGCGTGCCACCCCGGCGAGCAGCAGCGACTCGTTGGCCGCGCAGAGCGGGAGCGGCTGGTCGTCCGGGCCCGCCTCCTCCGGATGCCACAGCGGCGTCCAGGTGACGCCGGGGTCGAGCAGCGCGAAGTCCCCGAACAGCTCGGTGATCTCGGCCCGGCTGCGGTAGATGAGATCGGTGCCCGCGTTGGCGTACCGCTCCTTCGCGTCGGCGAGGAGTTGCTCGCAGTGCGGCGGGACGCCCTCGTCGGTGACGTGGGACAGCGCCAGGTACGACCCGGGCGCGAGGAGATCTCGGTAGGCGGCGACGGAGCCGGGCCCGAGGTCTTCGGTGCCGCCGCTGTCCGGGGCGGGCGGCTGCCCGAAATGCAGGACGGAGATGAGCAGCAGGGCTGCCGGCTGGTCCAGGTCGATCACGCCCGATCCGGCGAGCAGGGACCACATCCGCCGCGGGTCGCGCAGGTCGGCGTGCAGGGCGACGTGCCGGGCCGGATCGCCCTGGTCCCGCAGCAGGCTGGTGGAATGCGCGACGGCGACCGGTTCGCAGTCGACATAGGCGACTTTCACCTCTCCGGGGGCGATCTGCTCGGCGATTTCGTGCGCGTGCCCCATCGTGGGGACGCCGGAACCGAGGTCGACGATTTGCCGTATTCCCTTGCGCACGAGATGCCGGACCACCCGGTGCAGAAACCTCCGGTTGGCCTGCGCGATCGGGCGCACCATCGGGTAATCGCGCAGCATGCGTTCGGCGAACTGCCGGTCGATTTCCCAGTTCGCGGTTCCGCCGAGGTAATAGTCGTAGACGCGGGCCACGCTGGGATGGCTGAGGTCGATCCCCGGCGGCGGAAAGGACTCGTGTTCCAGGCCAGTCACCAGCTTCTCCTCGTGGTCGACGGCGCGGGATCAGCGTAGCCGCTCTCCGGGCCGCCGGACAGCGGGCGTACGGGTGCTGATCAGATCCGCTTCGGCTTCTTCGAGAAGAATTGCCGATTCCTCCGCCGAAAGGGCGACACTCGAAAGGGATTCCCAGGATTGCAGATCGGTGTCGTAGGTTTCGGAGTCGTTCATGAACGTCTGGACGCCATTCGACGTTTCGGCGAACGAACGGTCGAGCTTGCTGTTGGCGAACTGCAAAATCGTGAAATCGGGGCCGACGTGCAGCGGCCCTTTCTCGAAAGGCACGAACCGGATCGTCGCCCCGGGATGGTTGCGGGCGAGGCCGAGCAGATGCCGGACCTGGCCGAGCGCGACGTACGGGTTGTCCGTGTGCGCCCGCGTCAGCCGGTGGACCGCGCTTTCGCTGAGGATGAACTTGTACGTCCGGTCCGGGTAGTCGTCGAGGAGCTTGGCCCGCAGCTTGCGTTCGTGCACGGCGTCGGTCACGTCCGTGCGGCCGTAGGCCTGGAACTGCTCCATCATGTAGTCCTCGGTCTGCAGCATCCCGCTGATGCGCTCGCCGGTCCACTTCAGGACGATCGCGGCTTCCTGCTCGGCCTCGAACACCGGATGGAACCAGGCGGGGCTGGCCGCGAGGCGGCGGGCGTTCCACACCCGGTCGGCGCGGGAGGCCTGGTTGTACTGCCGCATCGTCGCCGCGTCGGCGGGAGCGACCTCGAGGAAGCCGATCCACTTGTCGAGCAGATGCGGGTGGACGCGAGTCCTGCCCCGCTCCATCTTGCTGATGTTCGGCTGCGTGTAGCCGAGGGCGTCGCCGAGTTCGCCCTGGGTCAGCCCGCGTTCGACGCGGGCGGCGACGAGAAGCTTGCCCAGCTCGACCAGCTGGGCCTCGACGGAAAGCCGGCTCACGAGGCGCGAGCCGTCCGATCGGGGGAGGAGGAGATACCGTTGCCGGGCACAAAAGCATAGTAGTCCTAGCATTACTCCCGGCCAAGACGGGCGGAGCCCGTCCGGGGCGTCCGGGACGTGTTTCGGGCGGGGGGACCGGGATGACGATCTTTCAGCGGTCGAACTGCCCCTCGCGCAGCGCGCCGGCGAACGCCTCCCATTCCTGATTGCCGAAGACGAGCGCGGGCGAACGGCCGATCTTGGAATCCCGTACCGCGACAAGATCGGGATCGCTCAGATTGACTTCGACGCAGTCCCCGCCGTTGCCGCCGCACGCCGAAGGCCGCTGCCAGGCGGCGTCGTCGAGCGAAGAACTCACGGTGTTCGGATCGTAAGAACTCATGATTCGTCCTTGTCAAGCCGTTGTCTTTTGCTGGCATATTCAACTCAGGATCAAGGATGGAATATGCCGAAGCAAGGCGCGGACTTGCACAATCCCGAAATGGGCCGATAGGTTCACCTGTTTGGCGTCGGGACGGTTTTCTCGCGGTGATCGAGGGTGCGGGCTCTGTCCTGTTCATGGCCGGTATTTGTCCAGTGCGGCAGCGTTATTGGCTGGTCGGCAGCATTCCGGCGAACCGTGGCCGGGTCGCCGTAAGCCGTGGCGGCAAGGCATGTAAGAATATTCTGGCTCGCCCGGTAAGGCATGCATATTCCAGTCGGCGGATGCCTGGGGGCGTGCGATGAACGGAGTAGTTCGCGTGCGGTTGGCTGAATGCCAATTTTTGTCCCGCGATCCGGTTTTCGTGAGAAAATCACAGGTCAGAGGTCTTGGCGACGGCTGGCAGCGCCGCTGTCGCGGTTCTTCGCGGTCCTTTCTCTCTGATCACATGCTACCACTCTTGTGGGTGATGAAAAGCGGTTCCTGATGCGCTATAAATCGCCGCTTACCTCCGAGTGGATGGGCGTTTTGTCCTGTGTCAGCGGGTGCGCGCACGGAGGGTGACTCGGCATTTATCCAGGTGGGGGCGGGTCGGCACCTGATTGGACGCGCGCGAGCCGGAGTTCGGTCGCGGAGTTCGTTTTCGCCGAAGTCCGCGGAAGTGCCGGGCTGAACCGGCGGACTGATATCGCGCACGGTAGTTCGTCGTGTCTCTTTACCGTTAATCGACAGCTGGGCGCCGCTCGGCGAGACGACCGTCAGTAGGTCTCGAGGTCTGCCCGCTCTTGGCCAAGATGAGAACTATCGAACTGGGTCGCGCGCCCGGAGAGATAGATGTGGCCCCCTGTTGCAGCAGGGGGCCACGGGGATGTCTGAAACCTCTTCTAGGCAAAGGAACAGACGGCATGACTCTACCGCTGGAGAACGCCGGCCCGCCAGACGACGACCGCGCCGGACGAGTGGAACGCGTCGAATTCGGCGCGGCCGTCGCACCGGCCCGCGGCGGGCGGCGAATCGCGACTCGGGACGAAATGGTGGCCGCCGCGACGAAAGTCTTCGCCCGCCGCGGCCCGGGACGGCACCGCAAACCGGTCGCACGCGGCCGGTGGGTGTGTGCGGCGTCCGGGGCGCTGGCGTGGGTGACGCCAGTGTTGTGGGCGTGCCTGCAACTGGCCTTCGCCGCGAGCGTGATCAGCACGGTGGTGCTGCTGATCAGCCCGGTGGTCGGGGTCGCGGTCGCCGGGCTGGTGCTGATCTGCAGCGCGGTGCTGTTCAACCAGGCGCGCCCCAGCCATCGGCGGTAACGGCGTTCCGCGATTTTTCCGTGTCCTGCGGCTGATCTCCGCTACAGTGGAGTCCGTGCCGGAGTTCCAGCTGCCGCTCTACGGAGCCGACCGCGATCGTGGCGACCTCGCTCCCTGAGTCGTCCCGTTTTTCTTCCTCCGTCACCTCATTCTTTCTTCAGGGAGCCTCCTCATGTCTGGCCTGCGCGCGTTCGTTCACGCCCTGCCCAAAGCCGAACTGCACGTCCATCTCGTCGGTTCCGCCAGCGTCGAAACAGTTCTGGCGCTGGCCCGCCGGCATCCGGAAGCCGGCGTGCCCGCGGATCTTGCTGAGCTGGCGGAGTTTTTCGTGTTCCGCGACTTCGACCATTTCCTCAAGGTCTACTGGGCCGTCCAGTCGATGCTCAAGGACCGCAACGACATCCGCACCCTCGTGACCGGTCTCGCGGCCGAACTCGCCCGCCAGAACGTCCGCTACGCCGAAGTGACTGTCACGCCGTACAACCACCTCCTCGACGGCCTGCCCGGCGACGAACTGCTCACCGGGCTCGTCGAGGGCCGCGCCGTCGCGAAGGCGGAGCACGGCGTGGAATTGGCTTGGTGCTTCGACATTCCCGGGGAGAAGGGCCTCCGAGCCGGACGGGAGACCGCGGTGTTCGCGCTG
This sequence comes from Amycolatopsis albidoflavus, assembly GCF_039525725.1. NCBI lineage: Bacteria > Bacillati > Actinomycetota > Actinomycetes > Pseudonocardiales > Pseudonocardiaceae > Amycolatopsis > Amycolatopsis albidoflavus. The sequence continues at coordinate 168,358 of NZ_BAAAHV010000027.1, read as the reverse complement.
CGGGAACGTCCGGACGGACTGGTCAGCTTCGGCCTCGGCGGCCCGGAAATCGGGGTCGGCCGGGCACAATTCGAGCCGTTCTTCACCGCCGCGCGCGAGGCGGGCCTGCACAGCGTGCCGCACGCCGGGGAAACGAGCGGCCCGGCGACCATCTGGTCGGCCGTCCACGACCTCGGCGCGGAACGCGTCGGCCACGGCACGAGCTGCGCGGCGGACCCGGCGTTGCTGGCCTACCTCGCCGAACACCGGATCCCGCTGGAGGTGTGCCCGACGTCGAACGTCCGGACCCGCCAGGTGCCCTCGATCGCGGCGCATCCGGTGCGGCGGATGCTCGACCACGGGCTCGTTGTCACGCTCAACACCGACGATCCGCCGATGTTCGGCGCGACCCTGGAAGGCGAGTACCTGACGGTGGCGATGACGCTCGGTTTGCGGGCGGCTGAGGTGGCTGAGCTCGCGAGGAACGCGGTACGGGCTTCGTTTCTCGGGGAGGCGGGGAAGGCGGAGCTGCTGGCGGAGATCGACTTGGTGGCGCAGGACGCCGGCGCGGAGGTTTAACCGGCTGAGGCGCGGCGGAAGTGGCCGTCGACGTTACTTGACCAGCGTCTTTCCGCTGGCCGCGGTGCCGATCGGTCAGTTCGGCGTGCGCACCGTTTCGTCCGCGTCAGAGGTCCGCTCGCTGACTTGGCGAAGCAACGTCAACGCCTCCTCCGAAGCCGAGCCGGCCGGGGTCGTGCACACGATCAGCACCTGCTCCGGCGACCGGGCCACCGACAGCGTCTGCTGTGTCACCCTCACCCGGCCCACCACCGGATGCCGCAACTCGTACGAATCGGCGTCGCACGGGCCGACCCGGTGATCGCGCCACAGCGAGACGAACTCCGGGCTCTTCATCGTCAGCTCGCCGATCAGTTCGGCCAGCAGCGGGTCGTCCGGGTGCTTTCCGACGGTGATGCGCAGGTTGCCGACCACCGCGCGGGCCTTGCGTTTCCAGTCCGCGTACAGGTCGCGGCAGTGCGGGTCCAGGAACAGCATCCGGCTCAGGTTGGGGCGTTGGGCCAGGTCCAGGTGCCCGGCCAGCAGGGCATGGCCGAGGGTGTTCCACGCCAGCACGTCGGTGCGGCGTCCCAGCACCAGCGCCGGGACGCCGTCGACTGCGCGGAGGAGGTCGCGCGTTTCGTCGGCCAGCTTCTCCGGGCGTGGACGGCGCGGCTTGGGCGTGCGGCGCGCCGCGTCGGCGAGGCGGTCGAGGTGGGCGCGTTCGTGGGCGTCCAGTCGCAGGGCGCGCGCGATCGCGTCGAGCACTTCGGCTGACGCGCCTCGGGAGAGTCCCTGCTCCAGCCGCGTGTAGTAGGAGACGCTGACGCCGGCCAGGTGCGCCAACTCTTCCCGGCGCAGGCCGGCGACACGACGGCGTGGTCCGACGTCCGCCAGGCCGACGTCGGAGGGGCGCAGCCGGGCTCGTCGTGCGTGCAGGAAGTCGCCTAGCGGGCCAGCGGTCATGGCTTCCACTATCCGCCGGGTGCGACAGCGCTGCCACACCCTGCGCGGGGTAGGAAAACGCGGGACTGGTCCGGGCGCGCTCGGGCGCCCAGGCTCGGTCGCATGAACGAGATCATTCTGGGCGACGTCACGGTCACCCGCGTCAAGGAGTTCTACGGCTCGGTCGAGATGCGCCCGGACCAGTTCTTCCCGGACAGCCCGGCGGGCTCGTGGGACGAGCACGGCGGCTGGCTGGCCCCCGATTTCTGGGATCCGGAGACCGGCGAATGCCAGTCGGCGATCCAGTCCTGGCTGCTGCGCAGCGAGGGCCGCACGATCCTCGTCGACACCGGCGTCGGCAACCACAAGGACCGGCCGTACGCGCCGGTGTGGAGCCGCCTCGACACCGGCTACCTCGAGCACCTCGCCGCCGCCGGTGTCTCGCCCGAGGACGTCGACGTCGTCGTCAACACCCATTTGCACATCGATCACGTCGGCTGGAACACCCGCCTCGACGGCCGAGACTGGGTGCCGACCTTCCCGAACGCCACCTACCTGATGCCGTTGCGGGACTTCGAGTTCTGGGATCCGGCGAACGAAAACGAGACCGTGTTCGGGCGCGGGAACCAGAACGTCTTCGAGGACAGCGTCGCGCCGGTGCGGCAGGCCGGTCAGGCCCGGCTGTGGGACGGGACGTACCGGATCGACAAGAATCTGCGGCTCGACCTCGCGCCCGGGCACACGCCCGGCTCGTCCGTCCTGACGCTGGATTCCGGCGGCGACCGGGCGCTGTTCGTCGGCGACCTGGTGCATACCCCGCTGCAGATCGCGGAGCCGGAGACCAATTCCTGCTTCTGCGAGGACCCGGCCGAGGCGCGGGCGACTCGGCGCGCGCTGCTCGGCCGAGCTGTCGAGGACAACGCGCTGCTGTTCCCGGCGCACTTCCCTGGATCCGGAGCGGCGGAGGTCGAGCGGGACGGGTCGAAGTTCGCGATCAAGAAGTGGGCCGGGTTCTCCCGGATCTCCTAGAAAGAAGTGATTCCTATGTCTCAGCAGGAAAATCCGGTCGTCGAGACCGCGGCGGGCGCGGTCCGCGGCCAACGCGGCGCAGCGGGCGAATCCTACCGGGCCATTCCCTACGCCGCCGCTCCGAGCGGGCCCGGCCGGTTCGCTCCGCCGGTGCCGCATCCGAGCTGGTCCGGAGTCCGCGACGGGACCCGGCCGTCGCCGACCGCGCCGCAGCCTGTCCGCGACTTCGGTCGCCTCGATATGAGCCCGTACTTCGGGCCGGGCTGGGTCCCTGGAACGGAATATCTGACGGTCGACGTTCGTACCCCGGCCGCGGACGTTGGAAACCGTCCGGTCATGGTTTTCGTGCACGGCGGCGGGTTCGTCACCGGGTCGACCCGCGCCGCGCTCTACGACGGCAGCGCCTTCGCCCGTGACGGCGTCGTCCTCGTGACGGTGAACTACCGGCTCGGCATTCCGGGTTTCCTTGCCCTGGAGGGAGCACCGGACAATCGCGGGCTGCTCGACGTCCTCGCCGCGCTCCGGTGGGTGCGCGATTCGATCGCCGCGTTCGGCGGGGATCCGGGAAATGTCACGGTGTTCGGGCAATCCGCGGGAGCGACGCTCACCGGTGCACTGCTCGCGACCCCGGAGGCCAAGGGACTGTTCCGGCGCGCGATTGTCCAAAGTGGAAGCGGCACGGGTGCGTTCACTCCGGAGCAGGCGCGACGGGTCACGTCGGCTGCTGCTGCGGCGTTGGGCGTCGATCCGATTGCGGCGGCGTTCGCTGATGTCTCAGACGAGCGGTTCCTGGAGATCTTGCCCGCGCTGGCCGGGCTGGATCTGCGGACCGCCACCGCGACGGACCCGCTGGCCGGGCTCAGTCCGTTCAGCCTGGTCCTGCCGGTGCAGCCCGCGGACAGCCTGGTCGGCGACGTCGACCTGCTGATCGGCACGAACGCCGAGGAGGGGCGGCTTTACCTGGTACCGCAGGGAAAACCGGACGACACCGCTGGCCAGCTGGGCGAGGCGCTGTTCGGGGCTGGCACCACTCGGATGGCGCGGGCGCACGCTGAGATCTCAACCGGCCGCACCTATGTCTATTCGTTCGGGTATCGCTCCACTGCGCTGGACGGTCGGCTCGGCGCCGCGCACACCGTCGAGCTGCCGTTCGTCTTCGATCTCGCCGACGAGCCCTGGCTGCACGGTGACACTGGCCTGCTCGGTCCGGATGCCGCTCCGGCCGGCCTTGCGGCGGAGATGCATGCCGCTTGGGTCGCGTTCGCGCGGGAGGGGAAGCCGGGCTGGGCAGCGTACGACCCGCAACGGCCTGAGGCACATCGCTTCGGCTGAACGTCACCGGGCGGCTCGGAGCGCGGCCTGATAACTCCCTGGAGTCTGGCCGAGGATCGCGGCGAAGGTCTCGATGAAGCTGGTCGGATTGGCCCATCCGCACCGCAGCGCGGTGTCGGTCACCGAACGGCCCTGCCCGAGATGGACCAGCGCGTGCTGGACGCGCAGCTGCGAGCGCCACTGCGAGAAGCTCATCCCCAGCTCGCCGCGGAACAACCGGCTCAACGTTCGCTCGCTGGCCCCGACGGCCCGGCCGAGTTCGCCGAGCGTGGCGGATTCGGCCGGGTTCCCGCGCAGGAGATCGGTGACCGCGCGGAGCCGGTCGTCGGCCGGTTCGGGCAGGTACACCGGCTGTTCGGGGAGTTCGGTCAGCTCGTCGACCAGCACCCGGAGCAGCCGATCCCCGACATCCGGGCGCAGGGTCGTGCCGCCGGTCAGCTTCAAGACCGCGGCGCGCAGCAGCGCGGACACGGTGAACACGGTCGGCGCGGAGGGCAGCTCGGCGCACAGCTCGGCGGGCACCTCCAGGATGCTGACCTCGGTCTCGCCGTAGGCGCGATGGCCGTGCTCGAAGCGAGGCGGCGTCCACGAGATGCGGTCCGCGGGCGCGACCCACGTGCCCCGTTCGGTGGTCGTCGCCAGCAGCCCGCTCGCCGCGTACAGCAGCTGTCCCCGCGCGTGCTGATGCGCGGCGACCCCTTCCCCGTGGGCCAGCGACCAGCGGCCCTGGATGGGATCGTCGCCCGACCAGCAGGAGTGGCGGCGGTTCGGCATCGGTTCCCAGGATACCGGAAAACGGCCCGCTGGTGATCTTGGCGGGATACCGGTATCGGCTGTCCGGCGGGCGGTGGCAGCGGGTTCTCCGGCGGGCGATGCTGGCTGGACGAGCCTAGTTCCTGGGAGATTCCTTGTGACGGACGAAATCCGAGCCGCTGACCGGCAGGCGATCACCGACCTTATGACCGGCTGGATCCATCGCGACCGGGAGCACTGGGACGCGTTGGCGAGCCTGTTCCACGACGACGCGACCTTGACGATCCTGTGGTTTTCCGGCCCGGCCAAGGACTTTGTCGACGGATCACGCCGGATGAGCGGCGGCCCGTTGCGCAGCAAGCATTTCATCGGTGCGCCCGTCATCGAGGCCTCCGGTGATCGCGCCTTCGTGGAGACCAACGCGATGCTTGTCGCTGACCACCTCGAATTGGGGCTCGGCGTGACTGTCCACAATAGATTCCTCGACCGCGTCGAACGTCGCGACGCCAGGTGGCGCATCGTGCGTCGAGATTCCGTCTACGACATGGGCGGCTTCACTTATCCGTACGGAATCCGGCCCACTGACGACCTCGACCCCCGGCGGCATCCGCGCGAGTACGCCGCGCTGGCCTATCTGCTGGAGCACAGCGGACATCAGGTGCCGGATACTTGCCCGACCCGCTTCAGCAAGCGCGAACAAGAGATCCTCGAAGAAGGCCACGCCTGGTTGACGGGAGTTTCCGCATGACCCACAGCCCGCTTCGCGATCCGCTCGTCAACGCCGTCATCGACAGGCTCGTTGCCGCGCAACAATATCCAGCCGACGACCCGCGGTCCGGCCTCGAACGTGATCCGCACGAATACGGCGAATACGGCTTCTCGATCTCTCCGGAACAAGGCGACCTGATTTATCTTTTGTGCCGGGGAATCCGTGCCACCCGGACCGTCGAATTCGCCACCTCGGTGGGCATGTCGACGCTCTACGCCGCGGCGGCGGTGCGCGACAACGGGGGAGGGACGGTGATCGGCGCGGAGCTGGTGCCGGACAAAATCGCTGCCGCGCGGCACAATCTCGCCGAGGCCGGGCTGGCCGGCTACGCCGAAATCCGCGAAGGCGACGCTCGGGTCACGTTGCGTGATCTCGGCGGCGAGGTCGACTTCGCCCTGATCGACGGATGGCTGGGCGCTGAACCGTCGCTGGCCCGCGAGGTCATCGAGTTCGTCGCGCCGCAAATCCGGATCGGCGGGTACGTCATGAACGACAACGCCGAACCCGATTTCCTGGACTACCTCCGCGATCCGGCCAACGGCTTCGTGTCGGTCTCGCTGCCCCTGCACGGCGGTACCGAACTGGGGGTCAAGGTCGGACCTTAACCGCCCTGCTCCACCGGACCGATCTCCAGCGGCGCGGCGCTCCCGCCGGTGAGGTGCTGCCGCTGCTGGGTGACGGCATGGTCGAGCTGCCGCGCCAGGTGCGGGACGTTCGCCGAGGTCAGGTACGTCTCGGCGCCGGCGTCGAGCAGCCGCCGGACCGGCCCGTGGTAGCTGACGCCCAGTTCCGCGTCCTCCACCTCGGCGAGGACGACCCGGGCCTTCGGGAATTTCGCCCGGAGACCTCCGATCAGCTGCGGGCTGACCGGCGGCACGAGCAGGACGTCCGCGGTGGCCGGCGCCGAGTGCAGGTCCAGCACGAGGTAATCCGAACCGAGTTCGGCCGACAGCGACATCCGGGCCGAGGCAGACAGCTTCATCGCGGTGGCGACGACCGTGACGTCGTCGTAGTCCGTGCGCGGGGGTTCGGGCCGGACGCCGGTGCCGGAGATCGTCGCGACCGGGTCGCCGTCCCTGGTGAGGACCAGGTTTTCGCCGGGTCTCAGTGCGTCGATGAGGGCCACGAGGTCCTCGGGCAGATGGCTGACGTCGATCTGCCGCGCGGCTCGTTCGCCGGTCATGACTGGCCCAGGCCCAGCGGCTCGAAGCGTACGGCGGGCGCAGGCTGTGGCGTCGTCATGGAACTCGATCATCCCACAAACGCGGTACCGCTGTCGGATCCTTAGCGAAGCCACGGGTGATGGCGGTTTCTCGCCAGCGCTCCCCGCCCCGATCTTCCTACGCTCGGCCGGTGCATTCAGATACCACTCCGCGCCTGCGCGGCTCGGTCGTCGGATTCATCTCGCTCGCCGCCGCACTGGGCACCGCGGCCATCTACCCGTTGCAGCCCGCGATCGCCGAGGTTGCCGGCGGGCTCGGGACGTCGCTCGGTGCGGTCGGCGTCGCGCTCGCGTGCGGGCCGGTCGGGTACCTGTGCGGACTCGCCTTGCTGGTTCCGCTTGTCGACCAGTTCCCGCCGCGCTACGTCCTGTCCGCGCAGTTCGCCGCGCTCGCCGCGGCACTGGGGCTGAACGCGATCGTCGGACAGGTGTGGTTGCTCGGTCTGGTGCTCGGCGTGCTCGGCGCGTGCTCGTCAGTCGGCGCCGGCCTGAGTTCGGTGACTGCCCGGCTGTCGAGCCCGGACCGGCGCGCTACCGCGCTGGGGATCGTCACCGCTGGCATCTCAGCGGGAATCCTTGCCGGACGCATCGTCGGAGGCTGGCTGGCCGATCTGATCGGCTGGCGGGCGATGCTGGGCGTTTTCGCCGCCGGATGCGCGGTTGTCGCGGTGGCGGTACTGCTCGTGCTTCCGACGGTGGCCGGGGCGAACAATCGCGGCTACCTCGCCACTTTGCGCTCGATTCCCGGGCTGTACCTGCGATACTACGCGCTTCGGCTCGCGGCGGTCCGGGGCACCCTCTGGTTCTTCGCGTTCTGCGCGGTGTGGTCCGGAATCGCGGTCGCGCTGTCGAAGCCGCCCTTTTCGTATTCCGCGGAACGCATCGGGCTGTACGCCTTCGCCGGAATCCTGGGAATGCTCGCGACGCGAATCGCCGGATCCTGGACTGATCGCGTGGGCGCGCGTCGGGTCATCCTCTGTGGACTGAGCCTCGCTGGCGTTGCGAGCGCGGCACTCGCCATCGCCTTGCCGAGCACTGTGTCGACGTTGATCTGCCTGGCTCTGTTTGACGCGGGTCTTTTCGCCGCCCAAGTCGCGAACCAGAGCACGGTGCTGGCAATCGAGCCCAGCGCGCCGGCGCGATTCAACAGCGCGTACATGGTCGTCTATTTCGCTGGTGGAAGCCTCGGCACCGCGTTCGGCGCGACGGCGGCCGAGCGGATCGGATGGCCGCTGACCGCACTCGTCACCGCTGCGGTGATCGCGGTCGCGGCTGCAGTCACCCTGCTTGCTCGCGCCCAGAACGCGGAACTGGGAACGCGCGCGACGCGTCGGAGGACCGTATCCGCAGCGCGCGTCGAAAGGACCCATCGGTGAACGACGACTGGCCCGAGCAGGCCGACGGCTGGGAACTCGCCCGGCACGATCGGGTCGAGTCCTACCGCAAACGCTTGGCCAACCAGGTCACGGTCGCCGCGACCTGGGACGAGGGGTTGGGCACCGGCCGGGTGGAGGCCTATGTCGAACCGGCCGGGATTGGGCGGACGCTGAGCCAGAGCCGCAAGGACTTCCGGGACAAGGAAGCGTTCTGGACCGCCGCGTACTCCGTGGTCGAGATGGCGGCGAACCTGCCTTCGCTGGGGCAGGGCCACGAAAGCCCGGCCGAGCTGGTGTTGTTCGGCGACGTCGCGGGGACTGTCGAAGCCGAACCGGGCAGCGCCGGGGTTCCCGAAGCGGAGCTGACGTTCACGCTGGCCGACGGCCGCAGCGTGTGCCTGCGCCTGTCCGACGAGCAGGCGTTCGACCTGTGCCGCCGCATCGACCGGCTCGAAGACCATGTGTGGTCCGAGGAACGAGAGGACGACGCCTCGGAGCCCCTTCCGGAAACCGATGCCGAGGTGCCGGATACCAGCGAGATCCAGTCGAGCCCGGACACCGGCCACGACGTGGTCTCTCTCCTGGACACGCAGTTCGGGGTCGCTGAGGACCACCTCCTGGCCCACGTCGACTGGTCGGCCGTGATCGTCGTCGGCGAACCCGCGGTCAGCTCGCTGATCGAACGGAGCGCCGAGCTGAGTGCGGCACTGGGGCCGCGCTGGTATCCGACTGCTGTCGACCGGCCGGGGGAGCGGTGGGTCGTGCTGCGTCGCGCGCTGAGCTGACGGCTATTGGCCTGGGCGGAGGTAGGTCAGGGTGTGGTGGGAGACCTGCCGTCCGGCGTCGTCGGTGACTGTCGCGGTGCCGTAGATCGTGCGGCGTCCGGTTCGGGTCAGGGTTGACTCGCAGGTCAGGTCGGACCGTGCGGCGCCGAGGAACGCGGTGGTCATGTTCACCGTGACGGCCGGTTCGTCGGGTCCGATGACGGAGAGGATCGCGATCCAGCAGGTGACGTCGGCGAGCGTCATGGCGCATCCGCCCTGCAGGACGTCGCCGGGGCGGAAGAACTCCGGCCGGGCCGGCAGGGAGAGGGTCGCGACACCCGGGTCGACGGCCTTCACCGTGAAACCCCACCACGGCCCGAACGGGCTGCTGTCGATGATCTCCTGAGCCCGTACTGTGTCCACGTCCAGAAACATAACATGATTAGGTAAGTGGATGCGGCGAACGAACGAGGAACGCTCCCGGACCACCCGTCACGACCTCGTCGAGGCCGGGCGGCGGCTCTTCGCCGCGCAGGGGTATGCGGGGACCTCGCTGGCGCAGATCGCCGCCGCGGCCGGGATCACGACGGGCGCGGTCTACCACCACTGGGAGAACAAGCAGGAGCTGTTCGGCGCTGTGGTCGAGCAGGTGCACGCCGATCTGCACCGGGTGCTGTGGTCGCGATCCGGCGGTGCCGGAACGCCGTCCGACCAGCTCAAGGCGTCCGGCTCGATCTTCCTCCGCCGGTGTGCGGACCCGGCCGTGGGACGGATCCTTCTCGTCGACGGTCCGTCCGTGCTGGGCCAGGAACGGTGGCGAAACCTGGACGAACAGTGGTGGCGCGAGCCGACCGTCGCACTGCTGCGCGAGGCGGGCAGCTCTGGCGGAGGTGTCGAAGAGCTTGCGGTCGCATTGCTGGGGTCGCTCACCGCGCTGGGGCAGGAGATCGCGAACGATCCGGGTCCGGCGCGGATTCGCCGGTGCCAGCAGGTGTACCGGACGCTGGTGGACGCGGTATCAGGTCAGGTGAACTGAGATCCGCACTCGCTGATGGCAAGAGGCGGGCTGCTGCATCCTGCGTCGGTTGCTGCCTCGTCACCGAAGCTCGTCGCGTAGAATACCCGCCCATGGCCGAGGCTGATCATGAATTCGACATCGCTGTTTCATTCAGCGGCAGACAGCGTGACTACGTCGAAAAGGTAGTCCGGGGCTGCCAGGCGCGCGGCGTCACGGTTTTCTATGACCAGGACGAAACTGTCCGCTTGTGGGGAACTGATGTGATACCTCAATTGCGACGAGTCTACGGCGGTGTCGCCGCACGGTATGTCGTGCCGTTTCTTTCGCGGGAGTACCTGGACGGTCCGTACCCGATGGACGAGTTCTCTGCGGCGATGAGAGCCGACGTCGAGCGCGGCGGCGGCTACATCCTTCCCGTTCTGATGGACGACGTAGTAGTTCCGCCGGAGGTCCTGAATCCTGCGGTTGTCTATATTCGGGCAGACCCGCAAAGGCCTGACCTGCTCTCTGAGGTCATTGCGGAGAAGGTCGGCGCTGCTCGGAGCCGACACCAGGAGCCTCGCGACGTCAGCCAAGTCGTCGAAGACGCCGTTGAAGTCAGGTTGCCGCGTATAGCTCCGAACAGCTTCAGCGCACAAGCGACGCTCGACGCCGCGCTGAGCCGGGTTGGAGAACTGTTTGCGCAAAAAATTGGAGCCTTGGACGGTTTTGGTTTCCATTGCAGCGTGCGCCGATCCGAAACCGCGGTAAAAGTACTCGTTGAAGAGCGCGGAAGGCCTGTTTGCGAACTGGTTCTTCGAGACGGTGGGGGTAGTTGGAGCGGTCGGCTCGTCTTGAGCTTCGCTTGGCCACGTGTCAGTGGTGACGCCGCCAATGGGTTCGTGTCCGCAACGTGGGACGCGAATGCGAGTCAGGCGAAAGTCGAATTGAACGATTTGACTCTTTTCGGAATGGGAAACCCGTCGAAAACTCTGCTGACTTATGACGAGCTCTTTGTCCTTCTGTGGGAAAAGATCGTGAGTTTCATCGAACGGCGGGTCTGACCTGGCGGCTAGCCTCCTGGCGACCACCTCGGGCAGCGACCGTGCGGCGCGGCTGTCGATCGCGGCGCGGGGAGCGTCACGGCGACGTGTTCTCCGGACAACCTTGGGCCGCGGTTCGGTCAACATTGCCCGGTCTGCAGGTCTGAAGTTCTCGCTGGCGGAAGTCTCGCGTAGCTCTCGCGCGGCCTCCGCATCCTCACGAAGCCGCGAAAAGGAGCGCGGTTTCCACCGCTTCCTCGGTATGCGCGCTCACCGGCTCGCCTTGCCGCAGCGCGTCCTCGGCCAGTTTTTCCAGTCCTCCGAACAGAATCAGCGCGCGGACCCGGGACAGCGGAACGCCGCCGGATTCCCGGAACGTGGTGCCGGCCGAGATGGCGCGGACGACGTTGACGTAAGCGTCGTGGTTCAGGTCGGCGGTGATCGGGGCGTCCAGCAAGGGCACGTCGCGGATGTGGCTCAGCATGACGGCGGGCCGGGCGTCGACGACGCCGATCCACGCCGTGACGAGCTGGCGGATTTGCGTCTGCCAGGGCGCGGTGCGGTCGACCGAGGCGGCTACCTGCGCGGATCCCGTTTCGGCCGCTTCTGAGAGCAGGGCGAGCAGACACGCTTCCTTGGAAGCGAAATGCTCGTAGAAGCCGCGGCGGGACGTGTGCGCCCGGCCGACGAGGTCGCCGATCGTGATCTTCGGGAACCGTTTCCGCGCCAGCAGCGACTCCAGCGCGCCGGTGAAGCGGCTCCGGTAGGCGCCGGGGCGCTCGACGGGCGTTTCCGGCTCTGCAGCGCGTGGCACCGCGCGGGTCCTTCCTGTCCGCGGTTATCCCGCGATTCTACCAGTCTCCGAGCGAGCGGTATTGCGAAACGGGTAGAGCTGTTCGGGAAATGACGGAAGGAAAGGATACGGCGGCATTCGGCGGTGCTGGTTGGGCTGGGTGGCTGCACCGGGTGCGACGATCCTGCAGTGGCTACGCCATCTCGGTGACGTCAGGGAAAGACGTTTGGCCGCTTGCGGGCACGTTCGGTAGCCTTTTGTTACAGCGTCAGATGGGGGAGTCGAGCGCTAGGGGGATTCAGGTGTTTTCACCGCTTTTCTTCGCGTCGCGCACGAGACGCGGCAGGTCTGTCGCTAAGTAGCTATCACCGCAGGTCGGCGAGTTCGCGACGACTGTCCGGCATTGCGGCGCGGGGTGTGCCTGAATGTGTTCGATCCGGTCGCGGAATGTCCTGATCGGGGGATCGGGAAAATTATGGGGAAATCATGGCAATGGGTCCGCTACCCGTATTACCGCCCCAACGCGTGATCATGTCCTGACGTCCCGGGCATGATCACCACGATGCGGCGCCGGGCCAACGGCGTCCCGGTGCCGCGTCTCCACTGCGGAAAGCATGGGTCAGCGGCGAGAGAGCTGTCCGTGCGACTTCTCTCCTTTTTGGAGGAAATCGGTAGCGGCAGTCACTGAAGCCGAAGCACCGCCTGCTCCACCGAAGCGCACCCCGGCTCGTCGATCGGCGGCAGGATATCCGCCGGATCCGCGCACACCCCGCGGATCACGTCCGCCACTCGCAGCAGCAACCCGAGCCGGGGGTGATGCGGCGGCCAAGCTATTCCGATCTCCCGGGGCGACACGATTTCGCTCAATGAGAACCGCGTGACGCCGGGATGGCGTTGCCCGAGCGCCAGTTGCGGCACGATCGAGTACCCGACATCCGCGGCGACCAGTGGTTCCACGACGTGGATCTTGTCCGTGTCGAAGACCCAGTTCGGCTCGATGCCCTGGCGGCGGAGTTCGGCGGCGACCTCCAGTTGTTCGCTGGTCAGGCACACCATCGGCAGGCCGCGCAGGTCTGCCGGCCGGACGCGGGGCACCGAGGCCAGCGGGGCGTTTCGGGGGGCCAGCAGGATGAACGGGTCGCTGAACAGTTCCAGGCCGTGTGCTTCGCCGCTTTGCAGGGGGAAGATGACGAACGCGATGTCGATTTCGCCGAAGCGCAGCAATTCCTGCAGGCGGACGTCGTCGTCGACCTCGATGGGTTTGACGCGGCACGGGATGTGCTGCGTGCGCATCGCGGCCAGCACGAGCGGCATCACCCGCACCGCGACGCTCGAGAACACGCCGATCCGGACGGTCGGTTCGCGGCCGTCCCGCATGTCCTGGATGTGCCTCGTCGCGGTGCGGAGGATGACCTGCACTTGTTCGGCGGCGTTGACCAGCGCGATCCCGGCGTCGGTGAGCCGCACCTGCCGTTGCCCGGACATCCGGCGGACCAGCACGACGCCGAGGCGCCGTTCGATCGACGCGATGCGCTGGCTCACCGCGGGCTGGCTGCAGCCGAGCGCGACCGCGGCCGCCGCGAAGGAGCCCTCGTTGGCGACCGCGTAGAGCGCTCTCAGCTGCAGCAGCGTGAGGCGGCCGTTGTCGGACCAGATCGCGTCCAGCACAACCCGGCCGAGCCGGTTCCGTCGTTCCGCGCCGATCATGGCTGGCCTCCTTGCCGGGTGGCGCCGGGAAACTCAGGGTTCCCGAACAGGGTTCACCGGGTCCCTCCGGCGAGGCAGAACGCGGCGGCGAGATCGATCGTGGCGGCCAAGTCGGCCAGGTCCGCCACTTCGCCGGAGCTGTGCATGTGCCGGAGGGGGATGTTGATGACGCCGCAGCGGATGCCGGCGGCGACCGCTGCCATGGCGTCGGCGTCGGAACCGCTCTCGTCGCCGTAAGCCTCGATGGTGTAAGGGATTCCGAGCTCTTTGGCCAGCAAGCGCAAGCTGCGCGCCATGGGTTCGTCGGTGACGGCGCCTCGGCCGATCGCCGGGCCGGAGCCGAGCCGGTGGTCGCCGGTTTTGCGTTCGACGCCGTCTTCCGGGATGTCGCTGGCGAAAGTCGTGTCGATCGCGAGCGCGAAATTCGGTTCCGTCGCATAAACCGCGCCCATCGCGCCGTGGTAACTCGTTTCCTCGCGCACGCTCGCGACCACGGAGATCTCGGCGGTGACCGAGGCCTCGGCTGCCGCGCGAGCCGCTTCGAGGACGGCCAGCGCGCCGAGTCGGTTGTCCAGCGCCGGTGCGGCGATCCGGCCGTTGAGCAGGTCGACCGGAGCCGAACCGAACACCACCGGGTCGCCGACCGTGATCACCGATTGCGCGTCGGCCCGGCTGGTGGCTCCGATGTCGATCCACAGATCGGCCATCTTCGGCGTCGAATCGCCGTCGTTCAAATGCGGCGGCGCGGTTCCGATCACGCCCGGCACCCGCCCGTCCTCGGCGAGGACCACGACGTGCTGGCCGTACAGGATCGCGGCGTCCCAGCAGCCGATGCTGACCGCCCACAGCCGTCCGGCCTCGTCGATGTGGCTGACGCTCAGCCCGATCTCGTCGATGTGCCCGATCAGCGTGATCCGCGGCGTGCTGCCCGGGTTCAGCACCGCGTGCCCGCTGCCGAGCGGATCGACGTGCACGTCCGCGAATTCCCCCGCCAATTCGACCCAGGCGCGCACCGGTTCTTCCTCGTAGCCGGACGGCCCGCGCGCGGCGAGCAGCGGCAGGAGACGCCGGCGCAACGTCGCGGTGTCGGGCGAGTATCGCGAGGAACCGTAGGGGTTCGGCATGCTGCTCCTTTTCCGGGGCAAGGGTTTCGGGGAGAGATCAGCGCAGCCAGGCGACGCCGGGCAGGAATCCGAACTGGCCGCTGAACCGGTAATTGCCGAGCCGCGCCGAGGTGAAATCGATCCACTTCGGCACGTACATGGACACCCACGGGGCCTGGTCGGTGACCGCGCGGTCCACCTTGGCCCACAGCGCGTTCGCCGCGTCGGGGTCTGTGTTGGCCAGCCGCAGGGCTTCGGTCATCCGGGCGTCGATGGCCGGATCGCAGAAGCCGCCGATGTTCGGGCTCGCGTCCGAATTCGGCACGAACGCGGCGCACGAGGTCAGCACTTTCAGGAAATCGCTGGCCGCCGGATAGTCCTGCGACCAGTCGGTCAAGGCGGCTTCGACGTGATTTCCGGAATTCTGGACAAAGGGAAACTGCAATCCCTCGTCCATCGGTTTCAGTGTCGCACGGTACCCTAAATCGGTCAACAGCGTCTGCATGTATTCGCCCATCGCGATATGCATCCGGTTGTTTCCGGGAACCACCGAGACCGCGGCTCCGGCGGTGCCGGATTCCGCGACCAGGCGTTTCGCCTTCGCGAGGTCCGGGCCGCGCCACGGCCCGAGGCCGTTCGGGGCGGGGTTGCTCGTCCACGGGCAATACTGCTGGTATCCGGGAAGGCTAGGCACCAGGACCTGGCAGGTCGGGACGGCCAGCCCAGGGCCGCCCGCCTGCAGCACCGCCGAGTTCCGGTCGAACGCGTAATTCACCGCCTGCCTGGCCTTGAGATTGTCGAACGGCGGAATCCGCGTGTTCAGCGCCCAATACCAGACGTGCCCGAGCTGGTCGATGTGCAATTGCTTCGGATGGTCGACGCTGACCTCGTTCAGCCGGTCCGGCGGAATCGAGTCGACCGCGAGATCGGCCTGCCCGTTGATCACCGCGGTGACCTGGTCGGTCGGTTCGAGGCCGAATTTCTGCACGATCTGGTCCGGATATCCCTCGGGTGCCGCCAGCGGCGACCAGGAGCGGAAATACGGATTGCGTTTCATCACGACGCGGTCGGTCGGATCGTAGCTCGCCCAGTAGTACGGTCCGGTCGAGCGCAGTTTCGACACGTCCGAGCCGACGTCCGCGGGCGGGGTGTCGGCGGGCAGGATCGACGCCAGCGGCTGGCCGAGCTGCTGCGGGAACTCGGGATCCGGTTCGGTGAGGGTGAAAGCGATCTTATTGGCCGCTTCGTCGATCGCGATGCCTTTCGACAGGTCGCAGGTTTCCGGGGTGTCGAGGCATTCCTTCGCGCCGGCGAGGACGTCGAACTGCGAGGACGTCGTCGGCCCGTGCACCTTGAACATCCGCTCGAAGGACGCTTTGACGTCCGTCGGCCGGACCTCGCGCCCGTCGCTGAACCGGATCCCGGACCGCAGCGTGAACGTCCACTTGAGACCGCCGTCCGTCGGTTTCGGGATTTCGGTCACCAGATCCGGGGCCACGTGCTGGCCGGTTTCCGGACCGGACTTGGTGAACGCGGTGAGACCGTCGTAGGTCGCGGTGAAGAGAGTCCACGACGACGTCGAGAAATTGACCATCGGATCGGCGGTGCCGACGTTGCCCGACGACAGCATGACCTCGATCCCGCCCTGATGCCCGTGATCGCCGGGCGCGACCGACGCCAGGTCCAGCGTGTCGTCCACCGCGCAGCCGCTTGAGGCGAGGAGCAGCAAGGACGCGAGCACCGCTGGAATCCGCCTCATCGCGCCATCCCCTCGCCGTCGACCGGCGGCAGGATCTCCGCCGAGCGGGAGCACACCCGCTGGATGATGTCGATGACCCCGCGAATGAACGCCAGCCTCGGGTGATAGCGCCGCCAGGCGATGCCGACGGTTCGCGCCGGGACAGTGCCGGCGAGGGAAATCCTTCGTACGCCTGGGGTTCGCCCGCCGAGGGTCAGCCGGGGCACCGCACCGTAGCCGAGGCCGGCGGCGACCATCGCCTCGACGGCGTGGTTGGTTTCCATCTCCAGCACCCAGTTCAGCTCCGCGCCCACCGACGCGGCCCACGCTTCCATCGGGTCGCGCTGGCCGCGCAGGCCGATCAACGGCAGCCCGGCGAGCCGCCCGGGCGAGACCCGCTCCGCGCCGGCGGGCGCGAGCAGCACGAACGGATCGGTGAGGAGTTCAGCGGTGAGCAGCGCGGGATCGGTGATCGGCAGTTTCACGAACGCGAGATCGATGTCGCCGTTGCGCACCAGCCGGGATACTTCAGCTTGCTGATCCAGCTCTACCAATTCGATCCGGTAGTCGACGGGCTGGCGCCGCAGCGCCGCCATCATCGGCGGGATCACCCGCTCGCTCGCGCTGGTGAACAACCCGATCCGGACCGTCGCGTTCAGGCCCTTGCGGATCGTCTCGACCTGGCTGACGGCGACCGACAGGATCCCGCCGACCTGTTCCGCGGCGGCGACCAGGGTGTCGCCCGCTTCGGTCAGCGACACCCGGCGCTGCTGCCGGGACCGGTGCACCAGCAGGACCCCGAGCCCGCGTTCGAGGCTCGCGACCCGCTGGCTGACTGCGGACTGGGTGCAGCCGAGCGCGGTCGCGGCCCCGGCGAACGAGCCGGTCGCGGAGATCGCGATCAGCGCCGCGAGCTGCGGGAGCGTCGGACGGGCGGACTGGTCGGTGTCGGCGCTAGTCATCGCGAGCGGCCTTCGGTCCGGCCGGCGCCACCTGGACCGCCGGCTCGAGCGGATGGTGACAGGCGACCTCGTGGTCGGCGTTTTCCCTGGTCAGTGCCGGTTCGGTCGTGCGGCACACGCTGGTGGCGCGCGGGCAGCGCGGGTGGAACCGGCAGCCGCCGGGCGGGTCGAGCGGGCTGGGCACGTCCCCGGCGAGCGTGGTGTCCCGCCAGTCCGCGCCCGCCGCCGGATCCGGGATCGGCACCGAAGCCAGCAGCGCCGCGGTGTAAGGATGGCGCGGCGCGGCGAAGATCTGGCGAACCGGTGCCTCTTCGACGATCCGGCCGAGGTACATCACCGCGACCCGGTCGGAGGTGTGCCGGACGACGCCGAGGTCGTGGGCGATGAACACGTAGGTGAGCCCGAGCCGTTCCTTGAGATCGTCGAAGAGGTTCAGGATCTGCGCCTGCACCGAGACGTCCAAAGCGGACACTGGCTCGTCGGCGACGACCATGCGCGGCCGCAGCGCCAGCGCTCGCGCGATCACCGCACGCTGCCGTTGCCCGCCGGACAGCTCGTGTGGGAACCGGTCGGCGAGTTCGGCGGAAAGCCCGGTCAGGACAAGGAGTTCGGCGATGTCCGCCCGGCTGACCGGTCGGCGGTGCACGCGCAATGGTTCGGCGATCGAATCGCCGATCCGGCGACGCGGATTGAGGCTGGCGTACGGATCCTGGAAGATCATCTGCACCGACCGGCGGACCGGACGCAGCCCGCGCCGGCCCGTTCGGCTGATCTCCGCGCCGTCGAAGATGAT
Source organism: Amycolatopsis albidoflavus (assembly GCF_039525725.1). Classification (NCBI taxonomy): domain Bacteria; kingdom Bacillati; phylum Actinomycetota; class Actinomycetes; order Pseudonocardiales; family Pseudonocardiaceae; genus Amycolatopsis; species Amycolatopsis albidoflavus. The sequence continues at coordinate 150,495 of NZ_BAAAHV010000027.1, read as the reverse complement.
CGACCCGCTGCTCGGCTGGTACAGCCGGACCAGGCAGCGGCCCAGGGTCGACTTGCCGCAGCCGGATTCCCCGACGAGACCGAGCGTTTCGCCGCCTCGCACGGACAGCGAGACGCCGTCGACGGCGCGCAGCCGTCCGGGACGGCCCAGCCGATTTCGCCGTACCGGGAACCATTTGACCAGGTCTGTCGTGCTCAGGAGGGCAGCCATCAGGCGGTTCTCTTTTCGTCCGGGGTCGACGCGTGCCGCAGCAGGCAGGCGTCGAAATGCTCCTGGGCCGAAGGAAGCAGAACCGGCCGTTGCTCGAGGCAAACCGCTTCCGCGTCAGGACATCGCGGCGCGAACGCACAACCCGGCCCGAGGTCGGAAGCCAGCGGCGGCAGGCCCTCGATGGAGGGCAGCCGAGCGGGCCGGGGCACGTCGAGCCGGGGAATCGAACCGAGCAGCCCGACGGTGTAGGGATGCTGCGGCCGGGCGAACAACTGCGCGGTCGGCGCCTGCTCGACGATCCGACCGGCGTACATCACCTGCACCCGCGACGCGATCCCGGCGAGCACGCCGAGGTCGTGCGTGATCAGGATGACGCTGGTGCCGGTGCGGGCGCTCAGGTCCCGGATGATGCGCAGGATCTGCGCCTGCACCGAGACGTCCAGCGCGGTGGTCGGCTCGTCGGCGATCAGGACGTCGGGTTCGCAGGACAGCGCCATCGCGATCATCACCCGCTGCCGCATGCCGCCGGAGAACTGGTGCGGATAGTCCCGCGCGCGGGCGCCCGGGCTCGGAATGCCGACCATCTCGAGCAGTTCGACCGCCCGGCGGCGAGCGGCTCGCATGCCGATCCGGCGGTGCTGGCGGATCTGTTCGGCGATCTGCCATCCCACGCGGTACACCGGGTTCAGCGAGGTCATCGGATCCTGGAAGATCATCGCGATCTTGTCGCCCCGGTAGTCGCGCATGCTCTTCGCGGGCAGGGCGAGGAGATCCTGGCCGTCGAACAGCACCCGGCCGCTGACGACCGCGTTGCCGTCGCGGATCAGGCCGAGCAGCGCGAGCATCGAGACCGACTTGCCGGAACCGGATTCGCCGACCACGCCGAGGGTTTCGCCCGCGCGCAGTTCGAACGACACGTCGTCCACCACCCGCACCAAGCCGCCGCGCGTGCGGAACTCCACGGTCAGGCCCTCTGCGGACAGGACTTTCTCGGGCAAGGTCGTCATCGCACTCGGATCCTCGGGTCAAGGGCGGCGTAGCCGAGGTCGACCAGGAGGTTCACCAGCACGACGGTGAACGCGCCGTACAGCGTCACCGCCATCAGCACCGGCAGGTCGAATCGGCTGAGCGAGTGGAAGGTGAGGTTGCCGACCCCGGGCAGGCCGAACACCTGCTCGGTGAGCACCGCGGCCCCGCCGAGCATGGCCCCCAGGTCGAGGCCGAACAGGCTGACGAACGGGATCAGCGAGTTCCGCAGCACGTGCCGCAGCAGCACCCGGGATTCGGAAAGCCCCTTCGCCCGCGCGGTGAGCACGAAATCGGACCGGTCGACCTCGATCAGATCCGCCCGCAGCACCCGCGCGTACAGCCCGGCGGTGCCGATCGCCAGCGTGATCCACGGGAACAGCAGCTGCTCGAACCACTTCAGCGGGTTGACGTTGATCGGCGTGTAGCCGAGTTCCGGCAGCCAGCTGAACAGGCTGTTGTGCCAGGAGCCCTGGGTGAGCATGTTGACGACGCCGCCCAGCCAGTACACCGGCAGCGACATGCCGACCAGGCCCAGGCCCATCAGCAGCGGATCGACCGCGCGGCCCCGGAACACCGCGGCGAGCGTGCCCGCGCCGAGCGCGAGCAGCAGCCAGATCACCGCGGCCCCGCCGACCAGCGACAGCGTGACCGGGATCGTCTTGGCCACCCGGGACAGCACCGGGCCGCGATCGGTGTAGGACACCAGGTCCCGGTCGACGACCAGGCGCTTCATCATGGCGAAGTACTGCTCCGGCAACGGTTTGTCGAGGCCGAAGTCGGTCCGGATCTGCGCGATCACCTGCGGGGTCGCCTGTTTGCCCGCGATCTGCCGCGCCGGGTCGACACCCGGGGTCTTGAAGAAGATCAGGAACACCAGGACGCTCACCGCGATCAGCACGCCGGCCGCGGAGAACACCCGGCGCACGACGTAGCCGATCACCGGGCACGCATCCGGAGTTCGGCCTTCGGATCGAAGGCGTCCCGGATGGCGTCGCCGAGGATGTTCAGCACGCACACGGTGATCGCGAGCAGCGCGCCGGGCACGATCGCCATCAGCGGCCGGTTGCGCAGCAGTTGCGTGCCGTCCTCGATGATCGTGCCCCAGCTCGCGGCGGGCGGATGCACGCCGATGCCGAGGAACGACAGCCCGGACTCCAGCAGCATCGCGGTCGCCACCATCAGCGGGAACAGCACGATCACCCGGGACAGCACGTTCGGCAGGATTTCCCGGCGGATGATCCGGCCGTGCCCGGCGCCGTAGGACGTCGCCGCGCCGACGTAGTCCGCGGCGCGCACGGACAGCACCGCGCCGCGCACCGGCCGCGCGACATAAGGCACGTAGACCACCCCGATAATCAGGACCGGCAGCGCGAGACTGCCGGAACTGACCCGGACGAAACCGAGGCTGATCCCGGACGCGAAGCTGATCGCGGAAATCGAGATCGCCAGCATCAGCACCGGAAACGCCCAGACGACGTCCAGGATCCTGGACAGCACGCCGTCGACGGCGCCGCCGACGTACCCGGCGATCAGCCCCACCACGAGGCCTCCGGCGCAGGCGACGAGCCCGGCGAGCACGCCGATCACGAGGGTGTTCCGGCCGCCGTACAGGATCCGCGCGGCGACATCGCGGCCGTCCCCGTCCGCGCCGAGCAGGAAATGCGCTTCGCCGGTCGGCCCGAGCGGAAGCACGCCCACGCCCTGGGGCGCTGGTTGCAGCAGCGGCAGCACGGTTCCGTCGTCGAGCACGGTGGTGCCGACCGGGTTGGCCACGAACGGATCGGTACCGGAAACGTGGCTGGCGTACAGCGGCGCGAGCAGGCACAGCACCACGATCACCGCGAGGACCGCCGCCGACACCATGACCCGGGAATTGCCGAGCAAGGCCCGCAGGCCGCGCCGCCACGGCCCGCCGCTGGACTCCGGTTCTGCTCGCGGGCCGACGAGCGCCGGCTGCGCAGGACGGGGCTCGGTCACCTGGCCACCCCCCCTCGGATTCGCCGCCTGTGGGCAAAAGCTAGAGAAGGTTCACGTTTTTCGGCAAGAAGACCGGCATCGCATTCGATAAGACGGACTAATGGGCTGACCGATTCGTTCTCGGCCGGAACACTTTCCGGTAAGCGCCCGGTGGCACGCCGACGACCTGGCCGAACTGGGAACGGAAGTTGCTCGTCGTGGGAAACCCGGTCTGCGCGGCGATCCGGTCGACGGTGTGGTCGGTGGTTTCGAGCAGTTCCTGCGCCTGCCGCAGGCGCACCCCGGCCACCCATTGCATGGGGCTTTGCCCGGTTTCGTCCTTGAATCGCCTGGTCAGCGTGCGGACGCTCAGCCCGGCCGCGGCGGCGATGTCCGCGAGCGCGAGGTCCCGGTACGCGTTTTCCTCGATCCACGCCACGACCTGGTCGAGCGCGGTCGCGCGGCTGGGCGCGCGGTTGCGGACGATGTATTGCGCCTGTCCGCCGGGGCGGTGCAATGGCGCGACGGCGAGGCGCGCGGCATCGGCGGCGACTGCGGTTCCGTAATCGTTCTGGACGATGTGCAGGCACAGATCAATTCCGGCGACGGCACCCGCGGAAGTGAGGATTTTCCCGTTGTCGGTGTAAAGCACGTCGGGATTCAATCGCACGGCCGGGTAGGTGCGCGCGAATTCGTCGGCGGCGAGCCAATGCGTTGTCGCCTCCCGGCCGTCGAGCAATCCCGCTTCGGCGAGCGTGAATGCCCCGACGCAGATCGACGCGATTCGCGTGCCTCGGCCGGCGGCGGCCCGCAATGCCTCGAGGACGGCGGGCGGGGCAGGCGCCAGGGGGTTCTCCCGTCCGGGCACCACGATGAGGTCGGCGCGCTGGAGGGCGTCCAGGCCCTCATCGATGGTCAGCCGCAGCGGGCCGGCGCTGATCGTGCGCTCCGGACCGGCGACGACGGTCCGGTACCCCGGGCGGCCGTCCGGGAGCCGGACGCGCCCGAAGGTCTCGATGGGCGTGGCCAGATCGAAGGGGATCGTGTCCGGGAGCGCGAGCACTGCCGTGGTGTGCATCCCTGCAGGGTAAGGCATCGTGGCCTTGGCCATATACCGGTGAAAGGTGTCCAGATAGCCATTGTGAAGATCATCGCGGAAGGCTTCGATGGACGAAGGCGTCCATCGGAAGGAACCGCTCATGCTCCGTGCTCAGTTCGTGCTCTTCGACGGGTTCGACCCGCTCGACACCATCGCGCCGTTCGAGGTGTTGTCGGCGGGAAGCGACTTCCTCGGCGGCAAGCTCGCCGTCGAACTCGTGAGCGCGGACGGCCCCGGCGTCGTGCGCTCCGGCGTCCCCGGGCTCACCCTGACCGCGACCGCCGCGTTCGACCCGGACGCGCCCGGCTACGTCCTCGTCCCCGGAGCAGCCGGGCCGATGGACGGCGACCCGGACGTCGAAACCATTCCGGTGCTGTTGTCGCGCTTCGCGTCCGGGGACGCGATGCCGTTGCTGCGGCGCGCGTTCGACAATCCGGACAGCACCGTCGTGACCATCTGCGGGGGTTCGCTCGCGCTGGCGATGGCCGGGCTGCTCGAAGGCCGCACCGCGACGACGCATGTGCTCGGTGTGGACCTGCTCGGCGTCGCCGGAGTGAACGCCGTCCGAGCCCGCGTCGTGGACGACGGCGACCTCATCAGCGGCGGCGGCGTGACGTCGGGCCTCGACGTGGCTCTGTACGTGCTGGAGCGCGATTTCGGTTCGCGCGCCGCGCGTGCGGTCGAGGAGCTTTTCGAATACGAACGCCGCGGCACCACCTGGAAATCCGATGCCGAGCGGATTTCGCGGACGAGCGTGATCGGGGAGCGGATCTCCTCGTGAACGCTTTCCTGTTGTCGATTCATGTACTGGCGGCGATTCTCGCCATCGGCCCGGTCGCCGTCGCCGCGAGCATGTTCCCGAGCGCCGCCCGGCTCGCCTCCGACGATCCGAAAAAGGCTGCGACACTGCAGGTTCTGCACCGGACGACCCGCGTCTACGCGGTGATCGGGGTGCTGGTTCCGGTCTTCGGTCTCGCGACCGGAGCGCGGATGGGAGTGCTGGGGGACACCTGGTTGATCGTGTCGCTGATTCTCACTGTCGCGGCCGCCGGAATCCTGGTCGGTTTCATCCTGCCGGGCCAGAAACGCGTCGTCGACGCACTCGGGTCCCAACAAAAGCCGGTCAGTTCAGCTCGCCTGGGAATGACGACCGGCATTTTCAACCTGCTGTGGGCGGTGGTGGTCGTGCTGATGATCTACCGTCCCGGCTCGACTACAGGAGTCGGATTGTGAGTCCGCGGCGGATACTGGACATCCTCGGCGCGGTGGAATTGGCGACGCTCGTGCTGATGCTGGGAAATATCGTGACCGTGCATCAGCCGGAGGTCTCGCGGGTGCTGGGCCCGGTGCACGGTTTGGCTTACACCGCAACGGTGATCGCCGCTGTCCTGCTCATGGGCGGCCGTCATCGGATCTGGCTGCTGGCACTGATTCCCGGAATCGGCGGTCTTTTGGCGGCTCGGGCCGCTTCGCCGCCTAGCTCGCGTCGCGAAGATCAGGCATATCTCTGAGCTGCCTTCGTGACGTGATACCGAGCTTGCGAAAGATATTGCGAAGATGCGCGTCCACCGTCCGAGGGCTGAGGAACAGCCGTGTAGCCACCTCCTTGGACGTCGCCCCGGCAGCGACCTCGCGCGCGATGTGCATCTCCTGCATGGTCAACCGGTCGTAGGTGTGCGAGGACCGGCTGCGCGCCACCTCTCCGGTAGCGCGCAGCTCGTCGGCGGCCCGTCGGGTGAACGCCTCCAGCCCGATCTTCGACAGCTGCTCGTGCGCCGTCCGCAGCTGCTCGCGCGCGTCACGACGGCGTCCCTCGCGGCGCAGCCATTCCCCGTACCGCAGGTGTGCCCGCGCGACCTGCACGGAAAGCGGACTGTCCGTGAGATACGAAAGCGCCGCCAGATAGTCCTCTTCCGTGTCGTCGACCATCGCCCGCGCGCCCGCCGCGACGCCGAGCGCGAAGCCGGTGCCAGCGGGTTCCGTGCGCTCGACCAGCGCTTCCAGGGCTGACCGGGCGACGGCGTCCTCTCCGCACCGGACGGCGGCTTCGATCTGCTCGGGCAGCGCGATGCCGGTGAGGAAGAGGTCACCGCTCGCGACGGCCTGCGTGGCGGCCTCGAGAGCGGCCGGGTAGTCGCCAAGTCCGTTGTGCAGCACGGCCATCGACCAGTGGGCGTTCGCGGTCAGCTGCCCGGTGCGTCGGCTCGTGACCTCGGCGAACAGGTCGAGCACCTCCTGCTTGCGCCCGCGCATCGCCGCGAGGTGCACCCGCGGGTAGAGCTGCGGCGGATCGCCGAGAGCGTCGGCGATCGCTTCCTCCTCGGCGATCGCGGCCATCGCCTGCCCGAAGTTTCCGGTGAGCACCGCGTACACCGCCGCCTGCGAGAGGCCCAGCCGGACAGTCATCGGCGATCCCGTCGACTGTCCGGTCCGCGTCAGCCAGTCGATGATCGTCCGGTGCAGGTCGAGGTCCCACAGTTCGCCCGCGAGCACGGTGGCCAGGGCGGGCGTGCGGGTCCAGCCTTCGTCGGCGCCGGTGAGGACCTGCCGGATCGCCGGCACGCCGACCCGGTGTCCCTCGGTGGTCAAGCGCACCAGCGCGGTCAGGAGGTCCGGCGGCCCGGACGGGGGCGCGGCGGCGAGCACGCGGTCCAGCACGCCCGCGGCCCTACCGACGACCAGCCCCATCTCCAGCGCCGCCACCAGGAACTCGCGCGACCGTTCCGGATCGCTGTCCGCGAGCTGCCGGGCGGCTTGCAGAATGATTTCCGGACCGCGGACAGCCCCGTCCGCGCCTTGGACGAAGGCGATCTGCCCGCGCAACAGGTCGACCGAGGCGTGCTGCGGGATAGCCAGGGCCGAGGTATCGATGCTGGTCAGCAGGTCTGCCGCCGCTTCGGTCCGGCCTGCCGCGAGCGTCGCCCGCGCGGCTGCCAGCGTGCGTTCGACCTGCTTGCCGGGGTCGAGCGACAGTGCGGCGGCGCGCTCGAGGAACGCGGCGGCGGCCGCCACACCACCACGGGCTTGCGCGCGGGACGCCGACAGCTCCAGTTCCGCCGCGACGTCTTCGTCCGGCCCGGAGGTGGCTTGCGCCCGGTGCCAAGCGCGGCGGTCGCCAGCGGTGTCCGGATCGGTGGCGTCGGCGAGCGCTCGGTGCGCCGTCTGCCGCTGTTTTGGCTCAGCCGCGCGGTAAGCGGCCGAGCGCGCCAGCGGATGACTGAAGCGGGCCCGGGTGTCGAACTGGATCAACCCCGACGCTTCAGCCGCGGCGCTCGCGGCGGGCACATCGAGGTCCAGCTGTCGCGCGGCTGTCCACAGGAGGCTCGGATCGCCGGTGGGATCGGCGCTCGCGAGGATCAGCAGCTCCCGGGCGTCCGCGGGCAGATCCGCCATTCTGGCGAGGAAGCTCCGCTCGATCCGGCTCGCGATCGGCGACGGCGTCGGGAGCGCGAAACCGCCGGCTTTGGGCAGTTCGATGAGGGCCAGCGGGTTGCCGCGGGCTTCGGCGAGCAGGCGGTCGCGCACCCGCTCGTCCAGCGTCACGGTCTTCTCCCCGGCCAGCAACTCGCGTGCCTGCGCGTCGCTCAGGCCGCCGACGGTCAGCCCGGGCAGTTCGTCCAGCCCGGGGACCGGATCCTGGTCGCGGGCGGCGAACACCATCGCGATCGGCTCGGCCGAGATGCGCCGGGCCAGGAACGTCAACGCCCGCGCCGACGCGGCGTCCAGCCAGTGCGCGTCGTCGATCACGCACAGCATCGGACGTTCCGCGGCCGCGGTGGCTAGCAGTTCGAGCGCGGCGAGCCCGACGCGAAACGGGTCGGGCGCGCCGTCGGCCAGGCCGAAGGCGACCAGGAGGGAGTCTCGGTAGGGAATCGAGAGGGTGTCGAGGTGCGCCAGCACCGGAACGCACAGCTGGTGCAGCGCGGCGAACGGCATCTCGCCCTCGAACTCCGACCCGGACGCGCGGATCCGCTGAAACCGCTCCGCGCCGTGTTCGAGGTGGTCCAGCAGCGCGCTCTTGCCGATCCCCGGCTCGCCGCGGAGGACGAGCACCCCGCCCTCGCCCCGCTCCGTGGCCTGGACCAGCGCGAGAAGGCGCTCGATCTCGTCGTGCCGGCCGATGAGGGAGGACGTCGTGGGCATGGTCCGAACCCTAGGGCAGCCGCCGCGGGCGAGATAGGTGATTGTCACCGACGCGAGCGGCGGGGTGTCCGGACGACCCTGGTGACAGGTCACCAGAGGAAAGGAAATTCCACAATGGACACCGTGCTCGTCACCGGAGCGACCGGAACCGTCGGGTCCGCGCTGATTCCGGCACTGCAGGCCCGCGGCAGCACCGTCCGCGCCATGACCCGGGGCCGTCCCGTCGACGGCGTCGAGACCGTCATCGCCGATCTGCGGGACCCGGCGTCGATCGCCGCGGCGCTGAAGGGGGTCGACGCGGTGTTCCTCAACAGCCCGTCGGCACCCGACGCCGCCGAGTTGCAGATCCAGTTCGCCAACCTGGCGGTTGACGCCGGCGTCAACCGCCTCGTGCTCCTCTCCCAGTACGCCGCCCGCGCCGATTCACCGGTGCGCTTCCTGCGCTGGCACGCCGAAGTCGAGGCGCACGTCGAGAAGATCGGGCTCGACTACACGGTGCTCCGCCCGAACCTCTACCTGCAGGCGTTGCTCAACTTCTCCGCCACCATCGCGCAGGGATTCTTCGCCGCGCCCATCGGCGACGCAGCTGTGAGCGTCATCGACACCAGGGATATCTCAGCTGCCGCCGCTGCCGTGCTAACCGGCACCGGACACTCCGGCCGCACCTACACCCTCACTGGCCCGCGCGCCGTGACCCACGCCGAGATCGCCGCCGCGCTCTCGGCCGCCACCGGACGGGACATCGCGTTCCACGACGCACCCGCCGACCAGTTCGCCGCCGCGCTCACCGGCCTGCTCCCGTCGTGGCAGATCGGCGGCCTCGTCGAGGACTACGCCCACTACGCGCGCGGCGAGGCCGCCGAGGTGCACACCTCCGTCGCCGATCTCACCGGACGCCCCGCGCGCGACCTCACCGATTTCGCCCATGACTACTCCGCCGCGTTCGCGGCTCTCTGAAAGGAAATTCGATGATCTACCACAGCATTCGGTTCACGCTCAAGCCCGGAGTCACGGCGGAGAAGAAAGCTGAGCTCGTCGCGACGATGCGCGAGCTGTTCGACGCGATCCCGGCGGTCAAGGCCCGCGTCGTCGGCCCGGATTTCGGCGGGAAGTACGAAATCGGCGCCGTCCTGGTGATCGAGGACATCGCGGGGTACTCGGACTACATGAACCACCCGGCGCACCTCGAACTGGACCGGATCGGGCTGCCGTTCGTGGAGGAGTTCGTGTCGTCCGACATCACCGACGACCCGGACCCGGAGATCGGCGCGCAGATCGCCGAGGTGCACCGGATCCGGTTCGAGAACGTGCCGGACATCGCGGACCTCATCTCCGGCCTCGCCGAATACACCGGCAGCGCGGCGCCCGGCAAACACGACAGCTGACGCGGTGCGACGGGCGTGGTTTCGCCGGGGAACCACGCCCGCCGCGTTAATTCGTTCGCGCCAGGACCGGGCCGTTGGGTAAACTGACGAGGAGCTGCTGCCGTTCATTGGAGAGGGATATTGATCTTCTGAGGTTCAGAGACACCGCGACCCGGGTTCTTCCGCCTGTCGCGCGTCTGGCCTCGGATGACGGCAACCTGAATCCCGTCCCGTAACACACGTGCGTACCGCGGTGTCTTCACGTTCCTGTCCATCACGAACGAGGAGTCACGCTTATGTCTTCGTCCATTGTGTGCTCGGACCTCAGTTTCGCCTGGCCGGACGGCGAGGTCGTCTTCGATCGGTTCACCCTGGCGATCAGCGAGGGCCGCACCGGGCTCATCGGGCTCAACGGTTCCGGGAAATCCACCCTGCTCCGGCTGATCTCCGGGGAGCTGCGGCCGACCGCGGGCTCGATCAGCGTGTCCGGCGAACTCGGCTACCTGCCGCAGAACCTGATCCTCGGCACCGAACGCCGCGTCGACGAGGTGCTCGGCGTGGCGGAGATCCGGGCCGCGCTCGCCGCGATCGAACGCGGGGAAGCCGGCGAACGCCAGTTCGCGACCGTCGGCGACCAGTGGGACGTCGAGGAACGCACCCGCGCGACGCTCGATCAGCTCGGCCTCGCGCACGTCGCGCTGGACGCGCGGGCGGGGGAGCTGTCCGGCGGCGAGCTGATCCTGCTCGGCCTCGCCGCGCAGTTCCTGCGGCAGCCGGACGTGCTCGTGCTCGACGAACCGACCAACAACCTGGACCTGCGGGCCCGGCGACGGGTCGGCGAGGCGGTCCGGGCGTGGAAAGGCGTGCTGGTGCTGGTATCTCACGATCGCGAGCTGCTGCGCCACGTCGACCGGATCGGCGATCTCCGGTCCGGTGAGGTGACCTTTTACGGCGGGAATCTGGAGGATTACGAGGCGGCGGTGGCCGTCGAGCAGGAGGCCGCTTCGCGGATGATGCGGGTCGCGGAGTCGGATCTCAAACGGCAGAAGCGGGAGCTGATCGAGGCGCGGACCAAATTGGACCGGCGCGCTCGCTACGGCCGGAAGCAGTGGGAGAACAAGCGCGAGCCCAAGGTCCGGATGCGCAAACGCCAAGAGGACGCGGAAATCGCCGCGGGCAAGCATCGCACGATGCATCTCGGCAAGGTGGCGGAGGCCAAGGAGCGGCTGAAGGAGGCCGAGGACGCGGTCCGCACCGACGCCGAGATCCGGATCGAGCTGCCGGAAACCGCCGTGCCGTCCGGAAAAGAAGTGCTGACTCTGTCCGATGTGGAGCTTCGGAACGGCCTCGCGGTGAATCTCGCGCTGCGCGGGCCGGAGCGAATCGCGCTGGTCGGGCCGAACGGTTCCGGCAAAACCACGCTGCTGCAGACCATCACCGGGGCGATCGAGCCGCGATCCGGGACAGTCAAAGTGCCGGTTCCGGTGCGCTGGCTGCCGCAACGGCTCGACCTTCTCGACGACACGGTGTCGGCCGCGCAGAACGTGGCCCGGGCGGCTCCGTCCGCGTCGAACAACGAGATTCGCGCCCAGCTCGCGCGGTTCCTGTTGCGCGGCAGGCAGGCGGATCAGACAGCCGGAAGCCTTTCCGGCGGCGAGCGTTTCCGGGCGACGCTGGCGACGTTGCTGCTGGCGGAACCCGCGCCGCAGCTGCTGTTGCTGGACGAGCCCACCAACAATCTGGACCTGGCCAGTGTCCGGCAGCTGTCGCAAGCGCTGAAGTCGTACTCCGGCGCGCTTATCGTGGTGAGCCACGACCTTCCGTTCCTGCACACGCTCGGGGCGACGAGGTGGGTGCAGCTCGGGTCCACAGTGGAGGAAACGGCGGTCAGCGGATCGCGGTGAGGAGCGTGACCGCTCCCGCCGCGATCAGCGCCGCCGCGAAACCCGTCCCGCCGCCGAGATTGGCGATCGTGCTGAATACGGCGACCCCGCCGCCCGCGCCGATGGCGAACCCCACTTCCTGAGTCGCCCCGGCCGCTCCGGCGTGCTCGGCGGTCGCGGCCTCGAACAGCGCCGTGGTCGCCAAAGTGCCGATCGCGCCATACCCGAACCCGACCAACGCGACCGGAAGAACCGTGTGCGTCAATGGAATCGCAGCTAGACCGGCAGCCTGAATCACCAACGCGATAGACGTCGACGTCCGGCTGCGCAGCCAGTTCACGCTGAACGGAGCGACTAACCCGCCGACCGCGGTGGCCACAGCTTGCGGAGCCAACGCGAAACCCGCCTCGATGGGCGTACGCCCTTGCATGTGCTGGAGTTCGAGGCTGACGAGATAGAGGCAGGCCGCGGCCGTCGCGGCGGACACGACGATCCGCGCGAACGCCGACGCGAACCCCGGCCGCAGAAACAGCCGGACCTGCAACAACGGTTCCCGAAGCCGAAGCTGTCGGCGGACGAACACCACTCCCGCGACCACACCCGCCGCAGTGCACAACGACCCGCGCACCGGTGCGACGGTGATTTCCTGCAGCCCGTACACAATCCCGCCGATCGCCGCGACCGACCACAGCAGACTCGGGAGCTCCCATCCGGCAGCCGCCTGCCCGACTGATTCGGGCAGCAGCCACACCGCCAGCGCGATCGTGACCACCGCGAGCGGCACCAGCGCGAGGAAAACCCAGCGCCAGCCCGGTCCTTCGGTCAGCAACCCGCCGACGACCGGTCCCAGCGCGTTCCCCGCTCCCAGCGTGGTGATCCACGATCCGTTGGCGAACGCGAGCGAGCGCCCGGAAAACAGCGATCCGATCGTGCCGACGACCCCGGCCAGAATCAGCGCGCCGGCCACCCCGAGCAATCCCCGGCAGACAATGAGCAACGCCGCGCTGGTGGCAGCCGCGGCGACCGCGTTGAGCACGGCCAGCGCGCTCACCCCGAGCAACAGCACGCGTTTCCGCCCGTACCGGTCGCCCGCGCGAGCCGCGCCGACCATCGCGACCGCCAGCGCGAGCGGGTACACGTCGACGATCCACGCGCGCGCCGACGCGGACACCTGCAGTTCGGAAGCGATCCGCGGCAGCGCTGTGTTGACCATGCCAAGGGCGAGGCTTCCGCCGAGCACCCCAGCCAGCAACGGAATCAAAACGAGCCCGCGCCGCGGCTCCACCCGGGTCAACGCCATGCGAGGATCCTGTCTGGGTACCCCCGTGACCGACAAGTACGGACTTCGCCGTCCGGTACTAACCGGATGGATAGTGAGGAGGTCGGATGCGTCCGCAAACGGAGAAGGCCGTGCGAGCGTGGCGAACCTCATGCGCCGCCGAGATCACGACGATGGTCCTCGGCGGCGCGTGGAAGCCGAGCATCCTGCACGCACTGGCCGACCACGGCGTGCTCCGCTTCGGCGAACTCTCGCGCCTGCTGGCGGATCTCACCGACCGAGTCCTGACGCGCCAACTGCGCGAACTGGAAGCCGACGGCCTCTTGCGGCGCGTGGTGTACCCGCAGGTGCCGCCGAAGGTCGAGTACAGCCTGACGGAAGTGGGCGAGAACGCGCAGGAGGTGCTGAACGTGATGGCGGCGTGGGGCCGGTCCTACGCCGAGGAGCACGACCCCGGGCGGTGATCGGCCGGGCTGTTCGGCCGCGGATTCTCCGTAGGATCAAGGTCGTGAGCGAACGGGACGAACTGCCGAGCAACTGGGGTCGCTGGGGCGCCGACGACGAGCGCGGCACCCTGAACCTGATCACCGACGAGGTCCGCGAACGAGCCGGGCGCGAAGTGCGCACCGGCCGCTCGGTCTCCCTCGCCGTGCCGATCCGGCCCGCGCCCGTGCTGAGCGGCCCCTTCCCGCCGCGGACCGCCGAAGAGTCGCCGGTGCAGCAGCTCATGCTGTACACCGGAAGCCCCGCGTTCGCGCACGCGGACGTCATGACGGTGACGAACCACCACACTCTGTCGACGCATCTGGACGCGCTGGCGCACATCCCGCAGGACGGGCAGGTGTACCCGGGTCGCCCGGCGAACGAGAGCGTCACGACGGGCGGCGTCGCGCACGGGTCGACCGCGGCGTTCGCCGAAGGGATTGTGACCAGGGGAGTTCTGCTCGATCTCGGTGCGGACGGACCGGTGCCCGCCGATCGCGCGATCACCGGGCAGGACCTCGATGCAGCGGAGAAACGCTTCGAAGTCCACCTTGAACCCGGCGACGCACTGGTCGCGCGGTTCGGCTGGGTGCGGACCCGCTACCGCGGAAACCCGATGCCCGGCATGAGCGTCGACGCGGTGCGGTGGATGCACGACCGTGGTGTGTCGCTGTATGCCGGAGACCTCTCGGATGCTTACCCGCCCTCGCAACCGTTCGCGATGCACGGGGTGGCCCTCCCGAGGCTGGGCATGCCGTTGATCGACGCCGTGGACGCCGACGAACTCGCCGCGGTGTGCGCGGAGCTTGGCCGGTACAGCTTTCTCCTTGTCGCCGCACCGCCGCGGATCCTCGGGTTGACGGGGGTGCCGGTCAATCCGCTCGCGATCTTTTGAGCGCCTCGGCCTTCCCCGTCGGCCCTCTTTTGGTGGCTGCGAGGGCAGTCTCTTGTTCTGGCCGGTCTGCTCAGTTCCGGTTCGTGTGCGGAGGCCGGTCGAACCGGTGAAGCAGAACAGCGAATCCCAGTGTGACGACTATGGGTACGGCGTAGATGACGACCGGCAGAACGGTGTAGGCATCGAGCCGTCCGAGCACCCGCGCGACGACCGGCACCGCGATGAGCGGCACGAGAAGGAGCAGCGCCGCACGACGGCCGCTTCGCGTGCTAACACGGCAGGCAGCGAAGACGCCGACCACGAGCACCGCCAGTTGCACCAGTTCAGCCAGGGGAAGATGCATGCCCCGGGCTGTCGTCGTGAGAGCGAGCAGTACCGCGACTGTGCTGACGAGTACGGCGAGTCGCCACCGGCCCAGCAGAGCCAACCCATGGCGTGGGCCTGGGGACACAGTCATCGCGATTGCCGCGAAAACGCTGAGCAGTACCCAGCCCGCGGTCACGTCCACTGCCCAATGCCGGGCGGGATCGAGGACCGCGACAGCGAGCAAACCGGCGGTGGCCAACCAGGCGAGGGCCACCGACGCCCGGCGCAGGCCGCATACGCCGACCACCGCGGCGGCGAGCCAGAGTGTCCACACTGGAACGTCGGCTAGCGCGCTGAGCCACATCCTCAGCGGCCAACCGTCCATTCGGGACACGCTCCGGATCTCGCGCACCGTCGAAGCGGCTCCGGTCAGCAGGAGCAGCGGTGCGAACAAGCTGACCATCGCCAGGGCATCCCGGCGGCCGTTGCCGCTCAGCGCGTGTCGCCAGTGCACTTGGACGGCTCCCCTCAGGAGGTCCAGAGTCTCAGCTTTCCCTGGCCTGCTTCGGTTTCCGGCACCGTCGAGCAGTACTCCCAGCATTTCTTCGCCGTGCACGGTCCGGTGCGCGCGCGGGTACAAAGCCAGCAGCCGCCGGTAGCCCCGCTCAAGGTCGTTCACGCCAGTCCTTCCGCACTTCGGAGCTGAAGCCGCTGTTCGGCGGCGGTGGTGTGGCGTTGCCGCCGCTGGACTTCGGCGGCCAGCCGCGTGGCTCCCGGTTCGGTCAGCCGGTAGTAGCGGCGCAGCCTGCTGTCCACGACTTCCTCGCGATCCACTTCCACCCAGCCTTCCGCGCTGAGCCGGTCCAGCGCGGCGTACAGCGTGCCGGCCCGCAGCGTGACCTGGCCGCCGGAGATCGTCTCGACGTCGCGCAGCACGCCGTAGCCGTGTTGCGGCTGAGCGGCGAGCGCGGTGAGGACCAGGAAGGTCGGCTCGCGTAAAGCGCCGTCATTCATGAGGGAAGCATATACCGATGAGCTGTATATGGCGACCAGAGTGACTGATTGACGTTGCTAGTTGTTTCAGTGCAGACTGAAATAACTAGCAACAAGGGGAGAACAGCGATGAACTCGGAACAGGTGAGGTTCAACAGCCTCGGCACCCGGTGCGCAGGCGATCTGTACCTGCCGGATGTCGAAGGTCCGGTGCCCGGTTTGGTGCTGGGGCACAGCGGGGTGATGGTCAAGGAGGCGCTGGCCGTGTTCGCGCCGTACTTCGTGCGCGCCGGGTTCGCCGTGCTGGCGATCGACTACCGCACGGTCGGCGGGAGCGAAGGCGAGCCGCGGGGGCAGGACTATCCGGAACGGCAGGCGGAGGATTTTCGCAGCGCCATCTCCTATCTGCAGCAACGGCCGGAAGTTGACAGCGCACGGATCGGGCTGTGGGGCGTCAGCATCGGCGGATCAGTCGCGGTGCAGGCGGCGGTGCTCGACCGGCGCGCGAAGTGTGTCGTCGTGCAGAGCCCCAGCGTGTGGAACGGATGGCGATACCTGGAACGGCTGGCCGGCTGGGCCGGGGTGCGCGCGGTGCGCGATCAGCTCGACGAGGACTGGCAGCGTCGGTACGAGGGCGAGGCCAGCGCGCGGGTCCCGCACCTGAAGCTGGGGCACAGCGTGCGGGACGCGCCGGATGTCGCCGCGGAGATGTTTCCCTCCTACCGCAACGAAAAAACGCTCGACTCGACCGAGCACATGCTCACCTTCGCGCCGGAGGAACTCATCCACCGGCTGGCCCCGACCCCGCTGTTGATGATCGCCAACGGCGGCTGGGATCCCTACCACGTGCTCGAAGAGGCGCAGAGCGCGTTCGCCAAGGCGGGCGAGCCGAAACGGTTTGAGGTGCTGCCCTACGACGTGCTCGGCCTTTATACCGGGCCCGGTCTCGACGAGGCGATGGCGCTGGCCGTGGGCTGGTTCGACCAGCACCTGCGCGCGGCTCCGCAGTCCGGCGTCACCCCGGTGCCTTCCCACGCGACGGGGGCCGCCATGACAGAGTGACGGATCTGAAGAGCTGGCCGAGGAGGGCGCGCGATGTCCGATCAGGACAAGCAGTGCGAGGTGCTGCAGTGGGTCGAGCGGGTGGCGACGTTCTGTGTCGAAGAATGGGCGCTCCCGCCGATCACCGGGCGCATCCTCGGCCTGCTGATGATCTGCGACCCGCCGGAGCAGTCCGCGGGCCAGATCGCCGACACGATCCAGGCCAGCCGCGCCTCGCTGACGTCGAACATGCGCTTCCTGACCACTATCGGGCTCATCCGCAAGGTCCGCGTCCCCGGCGACCGCACTACTTACTACCGCATCGAGGACGACGCCTGGCACAAGGTTGTCCAGCGCAAGCTCGACAGCCTCGGCGCCTTCGGCGACATCGCCGACGAGGGCATGAAACTCGCCGGGGGCGGCCCGAACACCGAACGCATCCGCGCCGCGCAACGGTCCCTGACCTGGCTGCGCGACCTCGCGGCGCGCAATCCCTTGAAAACGTAAGGACTTTCTCGTGTCACGCCTGCGTCTCGCCCTGGATCCGCTCCGGGAAACCCTGCTGCTCACGCTGTATGCCAGGGCGCTGGATTCCCAGTCGCCGCACCCGATTCTCGACGACGCCCATTCGGCCCGGGTCGCCGAACAGATCGACTACGACTTCGCCCGGCTCAAGGTCAAACCGAGCCTGGTCTGCGGTACTGCCTTGCGCGCCAAGAAACTCGACGAAGCGGTCCGGGCGTTCGTCGCCGCCCACCCGGACGCGGTCGTGCTGGACCTCGGGTGCGGCCTCGATTCGCGGGCGCTTCGCTGTGCCCCGCCGGGCGGCGTCGACTGGTATGACATCGACTTCCCGGACGTCGTCGCCCTGCGCTCCCAATTCCTGCCTGAAGTATCCGAGTGCGTGGGTGCTGACCTGACCACGTCCGGCTGGCTGGACCCGCTGCCCCGCGACCGGCCGGCGATGATCGTGGCCGAGGGAGTGTTGCCGTTCCTGCCCGGTGACGCGTTTCAGCGGATGACTCAGCAGCTGACCGCGCATTTCGACACCGGGGAGCTGGCGCTCAACGGCTATACCCGGTTCGCCGCCTGGTCGATGAAGTACCACCCGACGATCAAGGCCATCGGAATCACCGCCGCGCAGGGTTTCGACGACGCGCACGAACCGGAGCGCTGGCAGGCCGGTCTGACTCTGGTCGACGAGCAGTTTCTAACCCGTGTTCCCGAGGTCGGCTATTTCCCCCAGCCGCTGCGCGCGGTGACGCGGCTGATGGGGTGCAGCACCGCGTTGTCTCGGCAGGGGACTCGGGTGCTTCGGTACCGGTTCTAGTCTTGCGCCGCTGTGTCTCGACGAGTACGCAGGCCGGGGACGAACAGTGTTCGGCCGACGAACACTCCGAGATAGGGTGCGGTGGTGGACCCGAAAGAACGCCGCGCGGCACGGCACCAGTCACCGAACTCCGGAACCAGCCCCAAGCCCCGGCGGCGCACGGTGCCGATCACCGTCGAGCAGGTGGTCGACACCGCGCTGGAGATCATCTCGGCCGAGGGGTTCGAGGCGCTGTCCATGCGCCGGGTGGCCGACGCGCTGAACACCGGCCCCGCTTCGCTCTACGCGCACGTCGTCAACAAAACCGATCTCGACGAGCTGCTGATTGCCCGGCTGAGCTCGAAAATCGTCCTGCCGAAGCCGGATGCCGCGAACTGGCGCGAGCAGATCCGCGACGTGTGCGCCCAGGTGCGCGACCTGTACCTGGCCTACCCCGGAATCTCCGGCGCGGCTTTCGCGGTGGCTCCGACGGATCTCGACACCGCGCGGCTCAACGAAGGGATGCTGGCGATCCTGCTGAACGGCGGGGTTACGGCGCAGGCCGCGGCTTGGGGTGTTGACGCGCTGCTGCTCTACGTGGCCGCTTACTGCCTGGAGACGTCGATCGTGCGGCGGCGGGTGGAGGAGAAGGACGCCGTGTGGGTCGTCGGGCGGGACGAGATGCAGCGTCGGCTGGCTTCGTTGCCCGCGGAGGAATTTCCCTACACCGCAAGCCATGCTGTCGAGCTGACTGCCGGGGAAGGGCATGACCGCTTCGATTTCGCGGTCTCTTTGATGATCGACGGTCTGACGCGCCGGTAGACGATCCGCGCCGGATCCCGCCCGCGCGCCCGCGCGGTGCCGATGTCCGTGAGGGGAACCCCGAGGGAATCAGATTCCCTCGGGGTTCCCCTCACGGACTTTTGCGGGAGCGGAGCCGCCACGCGGGTAGCGAGCCCGCCGCCACCTGGCGTTTCTGAAAACACCTTGCTCGGGAGGCTGGTTCGTGCGCGTTGACAGGAACACTGTTCGTTGATAGAACAGTGTTCGTGGACAACCTGACAGCCCAGCCCCGGACCGGATCGGCTGGCACCCCAGCGGCTCGGCCAGTGGCGACGACCTCGTACGGCCCGGTCCGCGGCACGATTGAAGGAGACTTTGCCGTCTTCCGGGGCATCCCCTTCGCCGCGCCGCCCGTGGGCGACCTGCGTTTCGCGGCGCCCCGGCCGCCCGTGACCTGGGCGGACGTCCTCGACGCCGAGGTCTTCGGCCCGATCCCGGCCCAGGCGGAGGTGCCTTCCTCGGCCGTGGCGCCGCGGCGGGAACCGGTCGACGACGGGCGCGGCTGCCTCACCGCGAATGTCTGGACCGCGGACCTGGCCGGCCGCCGTCCGGTGCTGGTCTGGGTCTACGGCGGCGGCTACCTCGCCGGAAGCTCGGCGGATTCCGGGTACGACGGAGCGGTCCTCGCCGCAGAGGGCGGCGTCGTGGTGGTGACGTTCAATTACCGCGTCGGCGTCGAGGGTTTCGGGCAGATCGCCGGGGCTCCGGCGAACCGCGGGCTGCTGGACCAGGTCGCGGCGCTCGAGTGGGTCCGGGACAACGCGGCCGCGTTCGGCGGCGACCCGGAGCAGGTCACGGTCTTCGGCCAATCCGCGGGCTCGGCCGGGATCGCCGCGTTGCTCGCGATGCCGCGGGCGGCCGGGCTGTTCCGCCGGGCGATCGCGCAGAGTGTGCCGGGAACGTTTGTCTCGCCGGAGTTGGCGGCGGACGTCATGGCCACGATCGCGGCGGGAGTCGGTGCTGAACCGACCGTTGAAGGGCTCAGTGCTATCTCACCCGAGGCACTTGCCAAAGCAGTGGGCGCGCTTGATCTGCGCGAGTACGCCGATCGCTGGGGCGCCTTCGCGTACGGGGTGACGCCGTTTTCGCCGGTCGTCGATGGCGACGTTCTTCCTGCCACGCCTTGGGAAGCGCTCAGAAACGGTGCTTCCCGGGACGTCGAGTTGATCGTCGGGCACACCCGCGACGAGTTCCGGAAAATGCTCGCCGGGCGCGGAATGCTCGGGCGGGTCACCGAGAGAATGACGGAAGACGCGCTCAGCGCATTAGCGCCGGAAGGCTACCGCGCGGCTTTTCCGGAAGCGACCTCCGAACAGCTCTACGAAACGCTGCATTCCGATTGGCTGTTCCGCATGCCGTCGGCACACCTTTCCCGGGACCACACCGGCCGTTCGTTCCGGTATGAGTTCGTCCTCGAAGCGGCCGGGGCGCTGGGAGCCTGCCACGGCGTCGACGTCGCGCTGACGTTCGGCAACTTGACCGGGCCGTTGGTCGAGAAACTGCTTGGGCCGCAACCGAATGCCGAACTCGTCAGGCTCTCGGCGACGATGCGGAAGGCCTGGACTGCCTTCGCGCGGGGCGAGGGGCCCGGCTGGCCCGAATTCGACGACGCGGGGACGACCTGGGTGATCGGCTCCGACCCGATCGTGCGGTCTTATCCGGAACAGCTGTCCGCGAACTTGTGGGCGGGCCACGATTTCCCGTGCCTGCCTCTTCGATCCTCGGCCTCGGGCCGAAAAGGGAGTACCCGATGAAATCAGTCCGGTTCAGCACCTTCGGCGGCCCGGAAGTCCTCGAGATCGCGGACGTCCCGGACCCGCACCCCGGACCCGGCGAGATCCGGATCTCCGTGCGCGCGGCGGGCGTCAACGCGAGCGACTGGAAGAAGCGCCAGGGCCTGATGGACCAGGAGCTCCCGCAGACCATGGGGCACGAAGCAGCGGGCGTCGTGGACGAACTCGGCGAGGGCGTCACAGAGGTCGCGATCGGCGATCGGGTCTATGGATTCGCTGCTTCCGGTGGCGCACAAGCAGAACTGACCGTGCTGTTCTGCTACGAGAAGATCCCGCACTCGCTCAGCTTCGCCGAGGCGGCCGCATTGCCCGCCGCGGCCGAGACCGCCGCGCGTGCGCTCGACCAGCTCGGCGTCGACAGCGGTGCCACAGTGCTCGTCAACGGGGCTTCCGGCAGCGTCGGCGGTGCCGCGGTTCAGCTCGCCGTGGCCCGCGGCGCCCGCGTGATCGGCACGGGAAGCCCTGCCACGCATGACTTTCTGCGCTCGCTCGGCGCCGAACCCGTCGCTTACGGACCTGGTATGTCAGACCGGGTCCGCGCGCTCGCGCCCGACGGTGTCGACTTGGCGCTCGACATCGCCGGAAGCGGGGTCCTGCCGGAGCTGATTCAGCTCGCGGGAGGTCCCGAACACGTCATCACCGTCGCCGATTTCGCCGGCGCTCAGCAGTACGGCGTGCGGTTCAGCCGCGGCGACGGCGGACACGCGCTGTACGTGCTGTCCCAGCTCGGCGAATTGATCGAAGCCGGAAAGTTCACCCTGCCCGTCGGGCAGACGTTCCCGCTGACCGAGGTCGCGGAAGCGCACCGGGTCGGCGAATCGGGCCGCGTGCGCGGAAAGCTCGTGCTGCTGCCCGGCTGACGGGCCCCACTACTCAATCGAGAGAACTTCATGAATTCTGACCTCTCGCCGGCCGGGACCACCCAGCCGGCTCCCCGGAGCGCGCCCGGAAACGCCGTGCGCCACAAGCATCGCTGGCTGGCGCTCGTCGTGCTGAGCCTCGCCCAGCTGATGGACATCCTCGACTCCACCATCGTCAACATCGCCCTTCCGAGCGCGCAGCACGACCTCGGATTCCCCGCCGACTACCGGCAATGGGTGCTGACCGGCTACGCGCTCGCGTTCGGCAGCCTGCTGCTCCTCGGCGGCAGATTGGCTGACTACTTCGGCCGGAAGCGGCTCTTCCTCGTCGGCATCGGCGGGTTCGCGCTCGCCTCCGCGGTCGGCGGCGCCGCCGGGAACTTCGCGACCTTGCTGGCCGCGCGAATCGGACAGGGCGCATTCGCCGCGATGCTCGCGCCGGCCGCATTGTCCTTGCTGTCCATCACTTTCGCCGACGACGCCAAGGAACGCGGCCGCGCGTTCGGGATCTTCGGCGCGATCTCCGGTGCGGGCGGAGCGGTGGGATTGCTGCTCGGCGGCGTCCTCACGCAGGGCCTGTCGTGGCGGTGGTGCCTCTACGTCAACCTGATCATCGCGGCGGTCGCGTTCGCCGGCGGGCTGGTGCTGCTCCACGACGGCGAGCGGCTGCGGCGGGTCCGGCTCGACATCGCGGGCACGGTCGCCGTGGTCCTCGGCCTGATCGGGATCGTCTTCGGCCTCGGCACCGCGGAACGGAACGGCTGGCACGACCTCCGGACGCTCGGGCCAGTGCTCGCGGGTGTCGCGCTCATCGCCGTCTTCGCGGTCGTCGAACGCCGCACCGCCCATCCACTGCTGCCGCTGCGGGTGATCCTGGACCGGGTCCGGGGCGCGGCGTATCTGACCCTGGCAATCAGCGGGACCGGGATGTTCGCGGTGTTCCTGTTCCTCACGTTCTACCTCGCGAACACGCTCGGGTTCAGCCCGGTGCAGACCGGCGTCGCGTTCCTCCCGATGATCGGTCTGGTCATGGCCGGAGCGGTGTTCTCCGGGGCGGTGCTGCTGCCGCGCTGGGGGCCGCGGCCGATCGTCACTCTGGGCTGTCTTCTCGCCGCGGTCGGCATGGTCATCCTCACCGGAATCGGCGCGGACTCGACCTACGCCGCGAACATCCTGCCCGCCCTGCTCGTGACCGGCGTGGGGTTCGGGTGCATCTTCGGCTCGGTGCAGAACGCTGCGACCAGCGGTGTCGAGCCCGGCGACGCCGGGGTGGCGTCCGCGCTGGTGACGACGGCCCAGCAGATCGGCGGCTCCATCGGCACCGCGGTGTTCAGCTCGCTCGCGACGTCCGCGATCGCCGGATACCTGGCCGCGCATCCGGCGTCCGGGACCCTTGCCGAGGCGACCTTCGCCGGATACCGCCTGGTGTTCTGGATCGCGGCGGCGGTCTTCCTCGGCAGCGCGCTGCTGGCCGCGCTGCTGTTCCGCAGCGGTCCCTTGCCGCTGCCCGCTGACCCGGCGGCCTGAACCGCGAACGCTAGCCTGGTCGTATGGCAGACACCCGTCCTGGAGGCCGAACCGCTCGTACGCGCGCGGCGGTGCACAACGCCGTGCGCGAGCTGTTCGCCGAGGGACGCGACCAGCCGTCGGTGCGGGAGGTGTCCGAACGGTCGGGCGTGCACGAGGTGACGATCTACCGGCGGTGGGGACGGATCGAGTCGCTGGTCCTCGACGTCGCCGTCACGCAGCTCAACGAGGAAGCCCCTTTCCCGGACAGCGGTGACCTGCGCCGCGACCTGCTCGACTGGGCGCACGCGGTCGCCGGACAGGTGAAGACGCGCGAGGGGTTCGCACTGTTCCGTGCGCTGGCCGCGGCCACGTCTCCGCTCGGGGGCGGGCAGGACGAGCAGGCTGCTGCCGATGCGGCCGGGTATTTGCGGCAGCGGACCGCGCAGCTGCAGCGGGCGTTGGACCGGGTCGCGGCCGACGGCGGGAAGCCGCCGACGGTGGCGCATGTTTTCGACGTGGTGCTGGCGCCGATCTACCTGCGGGCGATTTTCGGGTATGAGCCGCCGGATACGGAGTTGGCGGCGCTGGTGGATCGGGCGCTCGCGACTGCTTGAGGCCAGCTGCCCCTGCTTCGCCAAGGGACGTGAGGGGAACCCTGACGGACTCTGAGTCCCTCAGGGTTCCCCTCACGGACGTCTGACGGCGGCTGAAAAATCTAACTGCAGGATCTCTTGCATTAGTGGTCGCGTCTTCGCATACTTCTCGTTAGTGCAAGTTTTCTAACGTTAAGAGCGGAGTCCTCATGACCGGCAGCGCACCACCGCTTCGTGATCGGACCGCCGTCGTCACCGGGGCGAGTTCCGGGATCGGGGCGCAGATCGCTCGTGAGCTCGGCTCCGCCGGGGCGCGGATTGCCCTGGTGGGGCGGGATTCTCAGCGGCTCGGGGCGGTGGCCGGGGAACTGGCCGCGGCGGGTGCGGAGGCGGAGCCGATCGTCGCCGATCTCGCGACCGCGGCCGGGCCCAAGGAGGTCGTGGACCGCGCGGTCGCCCGCTTCGGCGGCATCGACGTGCTCGTGCACGCCGCCGGGGTTTTCCTGCCGACGCCGTTCGCCGACACCACCGACGAGCTGCTCGACGCGCAGTGGGCGACCAACGTCCGCGCGCCGTTCAGGCTGACCAGGGCGGCGTCCGAACACCTCGGCGACGGCAGCAGCGTCATCTTCGTTTCGTCCATCTGCGGGCACGTCGGGTTCCCGAACTCCAGCGCCTACTGCGCGACCAAGGGCGCGGTGGAACTGCTGGTCAAATCGCTGACCGCCGAGTTCGCGCCGCAGGGCATCCGGGTGAACGCGGTCGCGCCGGGCAACGTGCGCACGAGCATCAACGCGCATCTGCTCGCGGATTCCGATTACGAGCGTCAGATGCTCGACTCGACTCCGGCGGGGCGCGTCGGCGAAGTCGGCGACATCGCGCCCGCAGTCGCGTTCCTCGCGTCGCCCGCCGCGTCGTACATCCACGGCGCCAGCCTGCTGATCGACGGCGGCTGGGTGGCGTCGTGAAGCCCGAGTTCCGCGAACTCGTGGCCGCGAGCGGGCTCGACGTGGTCACAAAACCGCTCGACGAAGCGGTAGTGCTTGCGGCGCTTGAAGAACTGCACGGCTTATCCGGCCGGTTGGAACGGATGGCGTCGGAGAAGGACGAGACGTTCGTCCTTCATGCGGCGGATGCGCGCTACCTGGTCAAGGTGAGCGGTGAAGCGCGCGAGGACCTGGTGCTGCAGACGGAGGTGTTGCAGCATCTTGAGCGCACCGCACCTGAGCTGCCGGTTCCCGTGGTGAAGTCCGGTGTGGACGGTGCGGATCTGCACGACCTCGCGAGCGGCCGGTCGTTGCGGGTTCTCTCGTTCTTGCCGGGGGAGCCGCTGGCCGGGCGCCCGGCGGACCCGGAGCCTTTCGGGCGTTGGCACGGGCAGCTCACCCGTGCGCTCGCCGGCTTCCGCGGCGGGAACCGGACCTTGCTCTGGGATCTGCGCCATCTCGGCGCGCTCGAGCCCACGAACGGGCTCGCGCACGAGATCCTGGCGGAGTGCGCGGCCCGGGTCCGTCCGGGCGAACTGGAAACCCAGCTGGTGCACAACGACCTGAGCCCGCACAACATCCTCGTCGGCGCGAACGGGGAGCTGGCCGGGGTGCTCGACTTCGGCGACGTGCTCAGCACAGCGGTGGTTTTCGACCTCGCCATCGCGCTCTCCAACCTCCTCGACCCGGACGCGACGGACCTGTGGGCGGCCCCGCTGGCGTGGCTGCGCGGCTACCTCCAGATCAGGCCGGTCGCCGAAGAAGAACTGGCGCTGCTTCCGTTGCTGGCCACCGCGAGATTGGTGCAGCGCGCACTGATCGCTTCCTGGCGGGCTCGGCAGGATCCGGCCCGTGCGGATTACGTCCATTCGCACGCTTCCCGGGACTGGGACGCCGCCCGTGCCGCACACGCGGACCTCCCCGCGGCGGCCGAACGAGTGCTGGAGGTGCGGCGATGACCCGTCCGGAAATGGTCAACGGTTTCACGAGCGAGCATCTATCCGCTCAACCACAGCATATTCGCGAGCTGATCGATCGGCGCGCGAAGGTGCTCGGGCCGGGCTACCAGCTGTTCTACACCAACCCGGTCGAAGTCAGTCGGGGCTCGGGCGTGCACCTTTACGACCCTGCCGGCAACGAGTATCTCGACGCCTACAACAACGTCGTCTCGCTCGGCCATTGCCACCCGGCCGTCGTCGAGGCGGTAACGCGGCAGTTGTCGACGCTCACCACGAACACCCGTTACCTGCAAACGGATCTGCTCGATTTCTCCGAACGGCTGCTCGCGACCTTCCCGGCGGAACTCGACCGGGTCACCTACACCTGCACCGGTTCGGAAGCGAACGACCTGGCGTTGAGAATCGCACGGGCGCACACCGGAAACACCGGGGTCATCGTCACGCGCAACGCGTATCACGGCGTGACCGCCGAGGTCGCCGCCTTCTCCCCGTCCCTCGGTCCGGCTTCACCGCTGGGCCCGCACGTGCGCACGATCAGCGCACCAGATCCGTTGCGGCACCACAATGTGACGGATCTGCTTCGCATCGAGATTCGGGCAGCCATCGAAGACCTCCAGCGGCACGGCTTTGGCGTCTGCGCGCTCGTGGTGGACAGCATCTTCTCTTCCGACGGTGTGCAGCCGTTCCCGACGGATCTGCTCAGCGTCCTCGCCGCCGAAGTCCGTGCGGCCGGCGGGGTTTACCTCGCCGACGAAGTCCAAGCCGGATTCGGTCGCACCGGAGCCGGATGGTGGGGCTTCGGCCGACACGACGTCGTGCCCGACCTGGTGACGCTGGGAAAGCCGATGGGCAACGGGATCCCGGTGGCCGCGACCGTGCTGCGGAACGAGATCGGCCGGGAATTCGGCCAGAAGGTTCGCTACTTCAACACTTTCGGCGGCAGCAACGTGCCGATCGCGGCGGCCTCGGCGGTGCTCCGCACCATCGAGCGCGAAGGACTGATCGACAACGCCCGTGAGATCGGCGCACAGTTGCTCAGCGGCTTTGCCGAAATTGTCGAGGCGCATTCGTTCCTCGTCGAGGCGCGCGGTGCCGGACTGTTCCTCGGGATCGAGGTGACCGCACCGGACAGCACCGAGCCGGACCGGGCGCTCGCTCAGTCCCTTGTGGACGATCTGCGCGAGAACCTCGTGCTCGTGTCGGCGTCCGGGCCGCACGGCAACGTCGTCAAAATCCGGCCGCCGCTGGTGTTTTCCGCCGCCGACGCCGCCCTGCTGCTGGCGCGCTTCGCCGACGCGGCCGCCCGAGTCCGGAGGTGAGCATGACCGCACCGACGATCGACCTGAACGCCGACGCCGGCGAGAGCTTCGGCCGCTGGACCCTCGGCGACGACGCCGCCCTGTTCCAGCACATCACCACCGCCAACATCGCGTGCGGCTACCACGCGGGCGACCCGGCGACCATGCGCGCGTCCCTGGTCCGCGCGCGGAACGCCGGGATCGCCGCCGGAGCCCACCCCGGCTACCCGGATCTGCTGGGCTTCGGCCGCCGGGCCTTGCCGGCGACCGATTCCGACGTGGTCGACTACATCCTCTACCAGGTCGGCGCGCTCGCCGGACTCGCGGCGGTCGAGGAGGTGCCGCTCACGCACGTCAAACCGCACGGTGCGCTGATGGGCCGGATCTGCCGTTCGCCGGAGCTGGCGGTCGCCGTCACGCGAGAGCTTCAGTCGGTTTTGCCTGGAGTGCCGCTGATGTTCGCGCCTGCCGAGGCACTGCGTGCGGTGGTCGCGGCCGGGCTGCCGGTGATCCCGGAGAACGCGGCCGATCTCGACTTCGACCAGGACGGCATCAACCTCGTCGAACCCGTCCCGCAGGCCAAGGACCCGGCCGCGGTGGCAGATCGGGCGCTGGAAATGGCGCGCGGGACGGCCCGGACGGTCGACGGAACGGTGATTCCGATGCCGGTGCGCTCGGTGTGCGTGCACGGTGATCGACCGAACGCGGTGGCGGTCGCGGAGGCGGTGCGTCGACGTCTTGAGGCGGCCGGGTTCGTGGTGCGTGCGGCATGAGCTACGAGGTTTTCGCCGACGGCGCCCGGGCCAGTTTCGGCGGCGACGAGTTCGTGTTCGTCGAGGTCTGCGAAAGCATGGATCTCGCGCAGGCCTTGCGAATCCAGGCGATCACCGGCGAGTTGTCCCGGCGCGAGCTTCCCGGAATCCTCGACGTCGCCCCGGCGAACGCCAGCTACCTCGTGCGTGTCGATCCCGAGGTTGTGCACCCGCGCGAACTGGTACGAACGCTGGCCCGGCTGCACGAGCGGTTCGGAGAAGCGGGATCGGTCGCACTGGATACGGAGATCGTCGAAATCCCGGTCTGGTACGGAGATCCAGAGACCGAGCGGGTCTGTATGAAGTTCCGCGACCGGCACCAGTCGGCGGGGGAGACCGATCTCGCCTATACCGCGCGCGTCAACGGGCTGACATCTGCGGCTGACCTCGTAACCGCGCATTCGTCGGCACCCTTCATCGTCACTTTCCCGTGTTTCAAGCCGGGAAACACCGAATGCGTCCAGCTCGTTCCGCGCGAACGGCAACTCCAAGTCCCGAAATACCTGCGGCCGCGGACCGAAACCCCGGCGAGGGCAGTCGCGCACGGCGGCGCGTTCACCGTCGTCTATCCCACCGCGGGCGTCGGCGGCTACCAGCTGCTTGGCCGTTCCCCGGTTCCCGTCGCCGATCTCGCGCAGCGGACGCCCGGGTTCGAGACGTCGAAAGTGCTCGCCACGATTTCGACGCTGCTGAGCTTCCGTCCCATTTCCGGTGAGGAGTACGCGCAACTGCGCACCGATTCCCGCGAAGGCCGCTACCGATACCATCGGGCACCGGTCCGGTTCGCGCTCGCCGAATTCCTCGCCGATCCGGCCGGCTATCCGCGGAAGCTAACGGCGGCGTTGTCATGCTGACCGTCCTCGCCCCGGGCGCTCGCACGCTCGTCCAAGACCTCGGCCGCGCCGGGCAATACGCCATCGGTCTGCCTCCTTCTGGCGCGCTCGACCAGTACTCACACCGCTGCGCAAACCTGTTGGTAGGAAACGATAAAACCGCGGCGACGCTGGAGATCACCATGATCGGCCCGGAGCTGCGCTTCGCGGAACCGGCCACCGTGGCGGTCACCGGCGGCGAAGCCGAGATCAGCATCGACGGAACGCGCGCCGGGTGCTGGCGGACGCTGTCCGTGGATACGGGAGAAGTACTGCGAATCGGCACGCTGCGCACCGGCTGCCACGCCTACCTCGCGGTGCGCGGCGGGATCGCGACGGAGCCGTTCCTCGGCAGCCGATCCACTTACCAGAGTTCGGCGATCGGCCGTCCGCTCGCTGCCGGCGACACCCTGCCGATCGGCGACGAGACCGAGGAATTCTGTCCCGGCGAGGGCAGCACCGTCGATCCCCGGCTGCGACCCGCGCTCGGCGGACACCAACCGTTGCGGCTGGTCGAAGGGTTGTGCCGGTACCGCTTCACCGACGAGAGCGTCCGGGAATTCTTCTCCTCCACGTTCACCGTCTCCGCCGAATCCGACCGCACCGGCCGCAGGCTGATCGGCCCGGCACTGCGGTTCGTGGACCGCGAAGCCCCGTTCGGCGCGGGCGACAACCCCAGCAACGTGGTCGACCTCGGCTACCCGGTCGGCTCGGTGCAGGTCCCCAACGGCGAGGAGGCCATCTGCCTGCTGCGCGACGCCGTGACCGGCGGCGGCTACGCCACGATCGGCACCGTCGTGACCGCCGACCTCGACGTGCTCGCCCAGCTCAAAGCACCGGACACGGTCCGTTTCGTGCCGGTGTCGCTCGACCAGGCTGTCGCCGCCCGCCGCGAGAGCCGCGACCGGCTCGACCAGGTGCGGCGTGGGCTGCGGTTGCTTTCCCTGTACTGACCTGTCTTCCGGCAGCACCCGGCCGTCCCCGGAGGACGGCGCGAACGCACTCGTTCGCCAGCGCCGCTCGTACCCGCCTCGTTCCGAGGAGCCCCGCCATGACCACTCCCGACCTCGCCGTCGCCGCCCCGAGGCATGCCTCGCCCTGGACCGTCCGGACCCTGCTCATCCTGCTCGTCCTCGACCTGACCTACCTCGTCAACGCGATGGACCGGCAGGTGTTCGCCATCCTGCTGCCGGACATCAAGCAGACCTACCTGCTCACCGGCACCCAGGCCGGGACGCTGTCCACGATCTTCACCCTCGGCATGGGCCTCGCCGGCATCCCGGCGGGGTACCTGGCCGACCGGATCGGGCGCAAACGGGTCATCATCGCGAGCCTGCTGCTGTTCTCGATCACCTGCGCGCTGCAGGCGACGGCGCACGGGCTCGTCGACCTGACGGCGTGGCGGATCCTGTCCGGCGTCGGCGAAGGAGCGCAGAACGCGGCGCTGTACGCGGCCGTCGGCGCGTACTTCCACCGCAACCGCGCGGTGGCGATCGGGTCGATCAACGCGGCGTTCGGGCTCGGCGCGTTCGCCGGCCCGTTGTGGGGCGGCGCGCTGCTGTCTTCGACCGGGAACTGGCGCGTTCCGCTGCTGGTGTTCGGCGGGCTCGGCCTGGTCATCCTCGTCGTCATGGCGTTCACGGTGCCGCGGTCGGTGACGGAAACCGGACGCCAGGAGATGCCCCGTGAGATGCCGGCTCCCGGTACGGAGATCCGGTTCTTCAACCGCCGGGTCGTCTGCTGCGCCATCGCCACCCTCGCCGCGGGCTTCTCCATCTACGGTTACCTCGGGCTGTATCCCACCTATCTCCGCGAGGCGCACGGCTACTCCGGCAGCCAGATCTCGGTCGCCGCGGGCATGTTCGGGCTCGGTGCGCTCACGTCGGTCTTCTGCGGGATGTTCGCCGACCGGCTCGACCAGCGGCTGGTCAACCTCGTCGGATTCGCCGCGATCGCCGGGTGCGGGGCGGGCATTTTCGCCTTCGCCGACGCCTATCCCGCGCAGCTCGTGCTTTCGCTGGTGCTCGGGATCGCGTTCACCGGGATCGTCTACACCACCACGAACGCGCTCATGCAGCGTTCGGTGCCCGCCGCGAAGGCGGGCCGGGCGAGCGGGCTGTTCGTCGCGGCGATGTATCTCCCGGCGAGTGTGTCCGGCTATTTCTTCGCGGCCGTCAAATCCGGTTTGGGATGGCACACCGCCGGAGTCGTCCAGCTGTGCGCGATCCCCGTCGTCGGCCTCGTCGCGATGGCCGCGATGGGCAAGCCGCGCGACTGACCACAAAGGACAGAGAGGAAAATCATGACACAGCACTACGAACCGTATTCCGAAGTGCGCGACGGCATGCGGGTCGACTGGGACGTCCGGCTCACGATGAGCGACGGCGTGACGCTCGCCGCGGACATCTTCCGGCCGGACGACGACCAGCCGCATCCGGTGCTGCTCGCGGCCAGTCCGTACGGAAAGGGGCTTTCGTTCGCTGACGGGTTCCCTTCGCAGTTCGCCGCACTGGTGCGCGATCATCCCGAAGTGGTCGCTACTTCGACCGGGGCGTACCAGGTTTGGGAGTATCCGGACCCGGAGCGGTGGGTGCCGGAGGGCTACGTGTGCGTGCGGATCGACGTGCGCGGCACCGGCGGCAGCGAAGGGGCGATCGACTTCTTCTCGCCGCGTGAGGCGCAAGATCTTTACGAGGCGATCGAATGGGCCGGGGTCCAAGAGTGGAGCAACGGCAACGTAGGGATGCTCGGCATCTCCTATCTCGCGACCAATCAATGGCTGGCCGCCGCGCTGTCCCCGCCGCACCTGAAAGCCATCTGCCCGTGGGAGGGCGCGTCCGACTATTTCCGCGAATACACCCACCATGGCGGGATCCCGACGGAGTTCATGCCGAGTTGGGCTCCGAACCAGGTGCTGCGCATCCAGCACGGCCGCGCCGACTCGCCGGTCAACCCGAACACCGGCCGCCGCGTGTCCGGGAAACCCGTGCGTACCGAGGAAGAACTGGCGGCGGCCGAGATCCGGATCTCCGACGTTCTGCTCGAACGGCCGGTCGTCGACAACTACTACCAGGACCGGACCGCGGTGCTGGAGAAAATCACCGTCCCGGTCCTGTCCTCCTCGAACTGGGGTGGCATGGGGCTGCATTCGCGCGGCAACTTCGAGGGATTCCAACGGGTTTCGTCCGAGCAGAAGTGGCTGGAGGTGCACGGGCTGGAGCACTGGACGGAGTTCTACACCGACTACGGCCTCGACGTGCAGCGCCGGTTCTTCGACCATTTCCTCAAGGGCGAAGCCAACGGCTGGGACGCGCAGCCACCGGTTCAATTGCAGGTACGCACGCCGGACAGCTTTTTCCTGCGCCACGAACGGGAATGGCCGCTCGCGCGCACCGAATGGACCGCGCTGCATCTCGACCTCGGCACTCGCGCACTGACCGAACACGCTCCGTCCGGCTGGCAGCAAGCGGAGTTCGTCGCGCGGTCGGAAGGGCTGCTGTTCACCCTGCCGTCCGCTTCGCAAGCAGTGGAATACACCGGTCCGGCGGCGTTGAAATTGTTCGTTTCGTCGACGACTGAGGACGCGGATCTCTTCGTCACGGTACACCTGTTCGATCCCGATGGCGTCGAAGTCCTTTTCCCGACTGCTTTCGAGCCGCACGGTCCGGTCGGTCAGGGCTGGCTGCGCCTGTCGCACCGCGAACTCGACCCGGAACTTTCCCGCCCGTATCGTCCTTGGCAGCGGCACACCGCGGTGTCGCCGCTGACGCCTGGAGAGGTGTACGAGGCGGACGTGGAAATCTGGCCGTTCTCGATCGTGGTCCCGGCTGGTTACGCGCTCGGGGTGTCCGTGCGCGGCCAGGATTACGAGCACCATTTGCCCGGCCCGCATGAGCTAACTTACGGCCGCGAAGTCCGCGGGAGCGGTGCGTACTGGCACGAACTCCCCGGCGACCGCGACCGCGCGGCGTACAGCGGGAGGACTACCTTGCACAGCAACGAAAACCAGCGACCGCAGTTGCTGCTGCCCCGGATTCCCGGAGCCTGACCGCACACTTCGCGAACCGGTGTCACCCGCCGAACCCGCGGCACGGAACCGCCGGTCTCGCGAAACCGCCAGACGCCGCTCTCGATGGGCGGCGTCTGGTCGCGGAGATGGCTGGACAGAGCGAAGTGCGCGGTTCTATCGTGAGGAGTTCGAAACCTGGGGAGGGGTTATGATTCGCCGGACAATTGTCTTGCTTGGCGTGCTGGGGCTGGCCGGGATCGGCGCGGTGGGGCCTGCTTCGGCCGCGTCGCCGAGGACTTCGCAGCTGACTCTCGATCCGAACTCGGGCGCGCCCGGGGATCCGGTGACGATGAGCTGGCAATGCACCAAGGACGACGGCCCGGTGCGCCAGCTGTGGTCGAACGTGCTCACCGGTTTCCCGACGAACCCGCACACCTACGTCGGCACCGCGCAGGCTAGTGTGCGGACGGACGTGACTCCGGCGGGGAACGGGAATTACTGGGTGGCGCTGGACTGTCAGCATTCGTACTCGATCCTGCCGTTCACCGTGCGCTGAGCCGGGCAGTCCACGGCTTAGAATCGGCGGCATGACTGGCCTCCTTGACTTCCTTCGCGAGCTGGCGGCGACCACCGCCTGGACGGTGGTCGCCGACGACACGCCGGTGAGATGGCAGCTCAGCGGGTTGACATGGCAGGCCACCGTGATCGTCGATCCGCAACGGTGGCTAGGGATGGAGTTCGAGGCGCGGGACCCGGCGAGCGGGAAGCGGGTCACCTACGACATCGACACCGATCTGTACGACATCTCGCAGGAACGCCATCGCGAATTCGCCGGGGACATCGAACGCGACATCATCGAATTTCTCGGCAACCTGAGAAAAGGTTCGATGCTACGCGGAACTGACGGTACGAAGTTAGTGCTCGTCTTTCCTCTCGACGGTTCCTGGGTCCGCGTCGTCCGGGGGCGTTTCCTGACCAGCGGGTCGACGCACGCCGATCTCGTCGCGGCCCGGGCCGGTGGAGACTACGTCGTGGTGCGGTGACTAGCTGGGCGGTCACGTGCCAGCGGCGCACTCCGGCCAGGATCGTCATGCCGCCTGCTTTCCGAGGACGACGCGGACCGCGGCCAGATCGTGGTCGGCGAGTCCGTTGTCCGCGGCCTGGGTGTAGAGCCGCGCGAGGTGGTCCAGAACCAGATCCGGGACTCCGGCGGACGTCGCGGCGGCGCGGATGTGGGCGAGGTCTTTGACCGCCGCGCGGACCGGGCTGAGCACCTCGTCGGTTTCGCCGGTCAGCTGCGCCGCGCGATAACGCAGGTACGGGCTGTCGGCCTTCGAGCCGGCGACGGCGTCGAGGAAGAGCCGGAAATCCAAGCCGAACGCTTCGGTCAGCACGGCGGTCTGCGCGGCCACCGCGTTCAGGCCGAAAAGCCAGGCGTTGCAGGCTAATTTCAGCAGGCTCGCACCACCCGGCCGGTCCGCGACATCGACCACAGTGGACGCGAGCGCCTCGAGAACCGGGCTAGCGAGCCGCTTGGGTTCGGCTGCTCCGGCGACCATGAGCGTGAGCCCGCCTCGCTTGGGGTTGCCGAGGAACGGCGCGTCGAGCAAAGTCACGCCGAGCTGTTCCGCGGTCTGGACAATCCCGTCGATGTCCGCGCCGACGGTCGCGCTCTGCAACACGACCGCGTCGGAGTCGAGGGCCGGTGCGATCTCACGCAGTACCTCCAGCACCGCTGCGGCGTCGAACACTGTGATGAGCACGGCCTCGGCTGTGCGCACCGCCTCCGCGGCGGTGGGGAAGACCGCCACGCCGTGTGCCGTCAACGGCTGGGCGCGGGATTCGGTCCGGTTCCACGCGCGGACCGCGAAGCCGTGCTCCCGGAGCTGCCGCGCCATCGCGGAACCCGCGTCGCCGGTGCCGAGCACCGCTGCTGTTCGCATGATGTTCCTCCTGATGTGTCAACTTGACGTATCAAGTCAGAGGTCCGATACTACCTCAGGAGACGACGTAAGGGAGACCATGAGCCGCGACCCGGATCTGCTCGACCCGCGAGAGACGCGGGTGTGGCGATCATTCGTGCAGTTCAGCGGGAAGGCGGTCGCGGCCGTCGAGCGGGACCTGTTCGCCGCGAGAGGGCTGTCCGGCGCGGATTTCCAGATCCTGGCGCGGCTGCACGAGGCCGAAGACAAGCAGTTGAGCCAGAAGCTGCTCGGCGAACTGACGGGCTGGACCGCGACCCGGCTCTCGCACCAGCTCGCCCGCATGCACGGGCGCGGCCTGGTCGACCGCGCGGCTGCGGGGCGCGGTCGGTTGATGCGGATTTCGCTGACCGAAGCAGGGTTGCACACGTACGAGTCCGCATTGCCGGCTTATGCCCGGGCGGTTCGCGAGCACTTCCTTGGCGGCGCGGCGCTGGCGGAGTTGGAGGAGGGGCTGCGCTTGCTCGGCGCGCCGAGGCTGGACGGCAGGGCCGGCTGAGCTCTACTGGTATCGCACCGGGTTGCCGTTGAGATTGCCGCCGCCGCACGGCCACGGGCCGTCGTCCAGCGGGCCGAGGCCGGTGTCGCGGAAGAACAGCAGTTCGCTGCCCAGGCTGAAGACGACCAGCCCGTCCGCGAGCAGCAGGATCCGGCCCGTCACCCCGCGGTCGTCTTCGCTGAGGAAGAGCTTGCGCAGCTGGAAGTCCGCATCGACGGTGAGGAGACGGCCTTCTCGCCAGAATACGGCTGTGCCATTGCGGTCCAGCGCCGGATACGTGGTGTAGCAACCACGCAACAGCGGTCCGTCGAGCAGGGTGCCGTTTTCGGCCAGGCCGCGGAATCGCGAACGCAAGCGACGAATATTTTCGGATTCGGGACCACGAATGCCGCCGTGTCTATCGATCAGCAGCAAACCGTGGCTGGACCACCGTTGCGTGGCCATTCCGGTTCGGTCGTACCGGGTGGTGCGGAAGAAGCTGTAACCCTGTTCGCCGATCAGGAATTCGCCGGGTGCCGCGATGGCGCACCGACTGCGCGGGCCAGGCAGGGTTTGGGAGATAACGCCGCCGTGTGCGGTGTCGAGGAAGAGCGTCACGCCGATCCCGCTGCCGTCGTCCGCGAAACCGGCCGCGATGCGATCGGCGGAGACGAGCAGCGGCTGCCAGTGCGCCGCGGTGAGCGTCCGGGGCTCTCGGGGCGGCCCCGGGTGTTCGGCTGAGTCGGTGTCCTCCGGTTTCAGCGAGCTGAGCAGGATGGTGGTGGACCAGACTGTCCGGCCGCTTTCGTCGTGGCGGGCAACGCGAGGGGCGCGACCGGGCGGTACGACGCGGGAACTGCCGGCGGGAAGCCACGACACGCAAAAGCCGTCCGCCAGAAGGACGAACGCGCCGAGGTGCTCGTGCGGTTCGTGGTCGAGCACGACTGAACGGAGGACCGAGCCAGCGAGGTCGAGTTCGGTCAGGACGTAGCAGCCCGCGTCCCGCTGGGCGATCCACACTGTCCCGCTGACGCTGACCAACGGCGGGTACGGGCGGCCGTCAGCTCGGTGTTTCCAGAGCACCGCACCCGACGCGTCGAGCGCGGTAAGCACTGTGCCGGACAGGTTGTCGCGGTCGTACGCGGTCGCGACCAACGGTCCGTTCGGGCCGGGTGCCGCCACGTCCCGGACCTGGCCGGGCAACGTGACAGTCTGCGGGCTGAGAGGCATGCGCAGGTCCTTTCGCCGATCGTTCCCGACGATAGCGGCGATCGAAGAACAGTTCTCGCGCGACGGGTCGGATTCCCGCTATCATTTCCGGGCTAACGTCGACCTGTCGGGGGTCTGGCCCAGAAGGAGGTCGCATTCCCCGCTCTTGGTCAATCCGGCTTGAAAGCGACGAAATACCGTGCGGCCGAAAGAATGAGCAGCTGTGCTCCGAACGGCCGTGCGAGCACACGACGGGCCGAGGCGGGCCATCCCTTTTTTCTGTGTTGTGCCGAGCATGGAGTGGGTGATCAGCTGTCATGAGAAAAGCTATTGTCGCGCTGATGTGTGTTCTCGCCTTGATGGGGATGGGCGTTCCCGCGAACGCCGACCCGGCGCCGTCGAGCACCGTGAGCATTACGCCGGCCACCGTCGCGCCAGGGGCGGCCCTGACCTTCTCGGTGACCTTGTCGAACGCCGATGCCGATCCGCTGAAAGGCGGAAAGCTCGGTCTGGGCGTGGCGAACGGCGCGATCAACCAGCTCCTGGACGTCAGCACCTGCGCGCTGTGCTACCAGGCCGGAAACACTATTCGTTACGACGTGGGCGATGTCCCGATCAACGGCAGCAAAACCTTCACCTTCACCATCGGGGTTTTCGCCAGCGCACAGCTCGGACAGTACGTAATCGAGCACCAGTTCGTCGGAGACAATTACTCGTACGAGACGGTGGAGGGCCCGACGGTCACCGTCTCGCGGTAGCGAGCGGCTGGCACTGCGTCGCCGGGTTGAGCCGGGCGACGCAGTGCCAGCGGCCGGTCAGCGGAACGAATCGGCGTGCTCGATCGCCCATTGCCGGAAAGCCGTCGCCGGAACGCCGGTCACGTCCTCCACTGTGGACAGTGCGCCGGGGCTCGCCACCGCGCAGACTCCGGGGAACGACACCGCGGCGGCGAGGTCGTCGGCCGGGTCCTCGGTCGCGAGGCTGGGATCTTCCTCGAAACGCAGCGGGCGGCCCAGTGCCGCGCTGATCGCTGCGATCTTCTCCTGCGGCGTCAAGGTCGCAGGGCCGGTGAGCGGGTAGGTCTTGCCGCCGTGGCCGTCCTCCAGCAGCGCGCTGGCCGCCACCGAAGCGATGTCGCGCGGATCGATGGCGGGCGACGGCAAGCCCGGCCGCGGTGCCCGCACCACACCGTCCGAGCGGATCGCGGGCGCCCAGAACAGCAGGTTCGAGAAGAATTCCCAGGGCCGCAGTATGGTCCACTCGAGGCCGCTGTCCCGCACGACCTGCTCGCCGCGGAGCAGCGTCCGGCCGACGGACGAGCCGGGGTGGGTCTGCGCGAGCAGCGACGACACTGTCACTACTCGCGCGATGCCCGCTTCGGCCGCGGTTTTCAGGATCTGGCTGGTGTCCGTGTCTCCGGTCCGCAGCAGGAAAATCGCTTCGACGCCGGTGAGCGCCAGCCGGAGCGAGGCGGGATCCTCGAGATCGCCTTCGACGACGCCGACTCCCGCCGGAACCGTTGCCCGGCCGGGGGACCGGGTCAGCGCACGGACCTCGGCCCCGGCCCCGGCGAGTCGTCCGACCAGCGAACGCCCGATGTTTCCGGTCGCGCCCGTCACCAAGATCATCAGCAATCTCCTCCGCGGTATGGCTCAGACCTTCACCGCGATCCTTCTCCCTCGACCATGGTGGAGGTCAACCGCGGAACTACGCGGCGGTGCCCTCGATGTGCGCCTTCAGCAGTTCCAGTCCGGGCTGGATGCGGGCCGGGTCCTCGACCGGGTGCGGGCCGGCCGGTTCGGTGGGCGGGATCAGGCGCTCGAACAGGCGGCAGAACAGGGTCGTCCCGTCGCCGAGGTCGAAGGTGGTGAAGGTGGCGATCGCGTGCATCGACGGCGCCGGGGTTCCGTCTTCGAGCACGTCGCGGCCGACCACCGTCCAGAGCTTTCCCGGGACCCGCGCGACGACGGTGTAGAGCTTCGGCTTCTCGTTCAGGTCCGGCACGATGTTTTCGAGCAGCACGTCGCCGAGCTCCGCCGGGACGTCCGGCGTGCCGCGCCGCACCTCGGTGCCGGAGGCCATCGGCAGCCACTTCGGCAGGTTCGACCAGGTGGTCACCCAGTCGTACACCTCCTGCGCCGGGCGCTTGACCACGATGCGGTTTTCGACGAAGCGGATGTTGAGGTTGTCCGGAATCTGCCGGACGTACAGGGCTTCAGACATGATTTCTCTCCTTCTTCGGGGTTATTTCGGGGTTACTTGGCGGAATGCTGGCCGGTCATGAGCGCGCCGAGGTCGTCCGGTTCGAGGAACGACGGCGGCGGGGGCGGACCCCAGCTGAACAGGCCCTGGACGCCGTCGAAAACCTCCGGCTTCCAGATCTCGTCCTCGGGGACGCAGTCCATGTCGGAGTAGTACTCGCTGAAGTTTCCCGCCGGGTCCTTGAGATACCAGAAGAAATTGGAGCCCGCGTGATGGCGGCCGAGGCCCCAGACGTGCCGGTCGGGATGGCCGCTCAGCATCGCCGCGGCGCCGCGGCCGACGTCGTCGATATCGTCGACCTGCCACGACGTGTGGTGCAGGAAGTTCACCGGGGCCGCGAGCGCCAGCACGTTGTGGTGGTCGACCGAGCAGCGCATGAACGCGCCCTTGTTCCCGATGTAGTCGCTGACCTTGAAGCCGAGCGCCTCGGTGAAGAAGCGCATGGTGGCGTCGAGATCGGTGGTGCCCACCACGCAGTGGCCGAGCTTCTTGGGCCGGACCGCGCTGGTGCGCACCACGCCAGGCGCGCGGCCGAACCGCTCGATGCGGCCGGGTCCGTTGTACGGCGTGGCCAGCACGGGTTGCTGCGTGATCCGCGGCGAAATCTCGACCCGGACGGTGAATCCGGAGACCGGCTCGATCGCGGCGACGGCGGTGCCGGTTTCGGTGCTGACGACGCCGAGCCGGTTGAGGCGCGCCGCGGTCCGCGCGATGTCGTCGGCGTCGTCGACGCCCACGCCGAGTTCGAGCAACTGCCGGTACGGCGCGTGCCGGACGCGCAGCTGCTCGCCGCCGTCGAGGGTGGCGAAGGACCCGTCACCGACGTGGTTGAGGCCGAAATCAGCGTAGTAGGCAATGGTTTCCGCGACGTTCGGGACGCCCATCGTGACCCGGGTCAGCCGATGCATCCCCACGTCAGGCCTCCGGATCCGCGACGAAGGTCTGCCGCATTTCGCCGAGGCCTTCGATCCGGCTGACCAGCTCTTCCCCGGCTCGCAGGAATCGCTGCGGCGTACGGCCGACGCCGACCCCGGACGGTGTTCCGGTGAAGACGAGATCGCCCGGGTACAAGGTGATGGTGCGGGACAGCGCGGAAATCAGCTTCGCGACCGGGAAGATCATCTCGCGCGTGCGGCCGTCCTGCACGGTCTCGCCGTCGACCGCGCACGACAGCGCCAGGTCGTCTCGATCCGCCAGTTCGTCCGGCGTGACCAGCCACGGTCCGACCGGCGCGAAGTTCGGGAAAGACTTCCCCAGGCCGAATTGCGGAGCCGGGCCCGCCAGCTGCGAGACGCGCTCGGAAAGGTCCTGCCCGATCGTCACGCCGGCGATGTGGTCCCACGCCTCGGATTCCTCGACCCGGTGGGCGGTCCGGCCGATGACCGCGACCAGTTCCACCTCCCAGTCCACCTTGCCGCCGGGCGGCAGCACGACCTCGGTGTCGGGACCGGTCAGCGCGGAAACGAATTTGGCGAACACCGGGGGAAGACCGTCCGGCGCGGCGAACCCGGACTCCGCGGCGTGGGCGTCGTAGTTGAGGCCGATCGCGACGATCTGCCGCGGGGCGGGGGAGGGCGGACCGAGCTGGGCACGGGTGAAGACGACGTCGGGTTCGGCGGTGAGTTTCTTCGCCCAGGCCCGGAATTCGGTCCAGTTCTGATAGGCGGAACCGAGGCCGAAAAGGCCGCCCGACGCTTTCGGGACGTCGATTCCCTTGTCCTCGGCGGTCAGCAGGACGGCCCGGCCGTCCACATTGGCCAGTTTCACGGTTTTCTCCTCAGAAACAGAGCGTCAGATTGGTTCGCACCGGCAGCGGGAGGCTGACGACGAGGTCGTTCCCCTCGCGCCGGGTGTGCAGGCCGGGGGTGCCCGTCCCGGCGGAATCGGCGGCGAACACGTCGCCGCGGAAGAGCTTCCAGGGCGCCTCGGCATTGCTGATCCGCAATGTCACGTCGGCGGGTTTTCCGGCGACCGGGCGCAAAGTCAGTGCCAGCAGCGCCTTCTCCCGGTCGTACCAGGCGCGCAGCATCTCGGCCGTGCCGTCGATCCGGGTCACCCGGGGCTCGCGGAAATGCTCGGCGGTCCAGGGATCGTGGTACATCTTCCACAGCCCGTCCGGGACGTTCAGCCGGGCGTAGCCGAGCATCGCGTTCCCGGTCAGCCGGTCCATGAAGATCAGGTTGCCGTTCTCGTCGAACGAACGGTCCTGACGCGGGTAGAACAGGCCGCCGTTCTCCCAGGTCGGGTTCAGGTAGGCGTCGGCGTAGCCGAGCAGGCCGCGCAGGTTCTCCTGGTCGCCGACCTCCGCCATGCACCCTGCGACGTAACCGAAAGCCGGGGCGCGCCAGGTGAAGTCCAGGTCGCGGGTGAACTCCGGTTCGCGGCCGGCTGCGCGGGCTTTGCGGGCCTCCAGTGCCGCAGTCGGCTCGGCGAGGGTGACCAGGCCGTCCGGGGTGCGCCGGATTTCGTCGCGGATCTGGTCCGGGTAGAGCCGGTGCACCAGGTCGCGGCTCCAGGCGTTCAGGTTCAGCGCCGTCCAGGCGTTGCCGCCGCCCTCCAGCGGCATTTCCGGGCGGTCCTGCTCGACCAGCCAGAGCCGCCAGTACTCGCCGTATTCGTTCAGGATTCCCCGCTTGTCCCACGCCGCCTGGTAGGCCTGGGTGACCTCATCGGCGACCGACGTGCCCTTGCGCAGGTCGAGGAACCGGAACCCGAGGATCGGGAACTGGTTGCAGACGAGGAAAAGGCAGTTGGGTTCGCAGACGATGCCGTACCAGCCTTGTTCGGCCATCTGCCAGTACAGGTTGTCGGCGAGCGAGCTGAGCGAGTACTCGTAGACTTCCGGGCCGAGTCCCTGGAACAGCGGGTCCCAGCGGAAGGAAAGCGCGCCGTCGCGGTCGTACTGGTCGCTGTCGAAAAGCATGCTGTGCATGCCGAGGATCGCGAAGAACCGGCCGCTGTACATGATGTTTTCTTTGAACACCGGATCGCGCCAGCCCTCGCGCAATTCCGTGATATCCGGATTGTTGCGGATGCTGCCCCGGCTGGTTTCGCGCCAGTACGCCCACACTTCCGGAAGCTGCATTTTCCGGATGATCTCTTCGAAGGCCGGACGGAACGCGCCGGGGGCGGCCGGAAGATGGTGGAAATGCGCGAAACCCAGGGTGTAGGCCATCTGGGTGAGCTGGTAGCGGTAAGCGTCGGTCCATTCCTGGCCCCACAGCATGCTGCCCATGTTCGCCCACTCGTTGTCCTGCTGGGCGACCAGATTGCGCACGTGCTGGACGTGTCCCGCTTGGAAGTCGTCGAGCGCGGGATACCCCGAGATGTCCGGTGCGGCGAGCATCACCGCACCGCCGGGAAAGCCTGGACAGCGGCGGCGATTTCCTTGCTGTCCACCGTGTCCGCGAAGTGCGTGAGGTAGTCGCCTTCAGGTCCCATGAGGAAGGTGAACGCGCTGTGCGGCATCCGGTAGCCGTCCGGGTCGTCGACGCGACGGGCGTGCACGTGATACGCCTTCTTCATCGACTCGATTTCCTCGGCGGGCCCGGTCAACCCGGTGATCCGCGG
This sequence comes from Amycolatopsis albidoflavus, assembly GCF_039525725.1. NCBI lineage: Bacteria > Bacillati > Actinomycetota > Actinomycetes > Pseudonocardiales > Pseudonocardiaceae > Amycolatopsis > Amycolatopsis albidoflavus. Next base: position 108,470 of record NZ_BAAAHV010000027.1, on the reverse strand, counting down.
GTGCCGCGCGGCCAGAAAAGCGTGCAGGACCTCCGGAGTGTCGCGTTCCGGATCGACCGTCACGTAAAGGGCCCGCACGCTATTCGCGAGTTCGCCGAGTTCTTCGAGTGCCTGGTCGATCCGGGCCAGCGCGGGCGGACACACGGTCTGGCAATGCGTGAAGCCGAAAAAGACGATCAGGTATTTGCCGAAATAGGAACGCTCGGTGACCGCGGCGCCGGAATCGTCGATCAGCCGGAAACTTCCGCCGACTGTCGGAACCGGGCGCACAATGGTCGCCGAACCGGAACCGGGAGGGGTGCAGCAGGAGGAATTCATTTCCATGACTCCAAGCTAGGAGCCATGGCCATGCCCGTCCAATGCCGCGTTGGCGCTCGGCTATGTCGGTTGGGTATAGCCGATGGTCTTGCGGATCTCGGCCGCCGCCTCGTCCAGTTTCCGCGTCATCAGCAGCATTGTCGGGGTGAGCCGCCTGCCCGCGGGCAGCGTGACGCCGACCGATTCCACGATGCCGAGGTCGATCGGCAGCGCGGCCAGGCCCGGTTCGGTTTCGGCGACCAGCTGCGGCATCACGACCAGGGTGTCGGTCTCGAGCGCGATGGCGCGCACGGCCAGGAACGAACCGCATTCGATGCGATTGGCCGGGGTCGAGAGGCCGCGGCCGAGGAGGTGTTCTTCCAGCTGGCGCCGCTGCGGGTTGTCGGCGGGCGGCAGCGACCAGAGTTCGCCGATCAGATCGGCGATCGTGAGCCCGGGCCGCTGGTGCGCGGGATGCTCGCTGCGGGCCACCACGCGGGCGGGTTCGTAGTAGAGGTGGTGCTGGCGAAGCCGGTCGTTATTGGCGGGTTCGAGGGTGCCGACGACGAGGTCGATGTCGCCCGCGAGCAGCGCCTCGTACAGCGCTTCCGGGCCGCCGTGCCGGATGATCACGGTCAGGTCGGGGGCGACGGCTTTCACGCGCGCGACCGCGCGGGGCAGCAGCACGCTCGCCCCGGCGAGGAAGGCACCGATCGTGACGGTGCCGGCGTGGCCGTCGACCAGCTCTTCGAGATGCCGCCCGGCCTGGCGGAGTTCGGCGAGCACTGCGCGGGCGTGGTCGACGAACACCTCGCCGAACAGCGTCGCCGTCATCCCGCGCGGGCCGCGTTCGAACAGTTCGACCTTGAGGATCGACTCGAGTTCGCGCAGCCCGCGGGTCAGCACCGGCTGGGTGATGTGCAGCCGCTCGCCCGCGGCGACCAGCGATCCGTGCTCAGCGATGGCCACGACGTACCGCAGATGCCGCAGCTTGAGCCTGCCGTCGGCGAGATCGGTCATCCGGAACGCTCGGCTGTTCGCATGCGCCCGATTCTGCCGGTCCGCTCAATGGTGGCCGCCCACCGGCACGACGAAGCTGACGGTTTTGCTGTCCAAGACCTTGTGCGTCGGGTCGGCGAGCCCGATCCACACCTTGTGCGGGCCGGGCGGCAGCGCCTGGATGATCAGCGGTTCGCCGCTGCCGTCGGCCCAGTGCCAGGGCGCGTCGTCGACCGTGACGTGGATGTGGCCGATGCGCGGGGAGACGTCGAGCGCGGCTGGGCCGTAGACCGGGACGATGCGGAGGTTTTCCGCCCGGTAGCGCAGGACGACCAGGCCTTTCGCGAGTTGTTCCGGCAGCGGCGCGTCGACGACGAGTGCGGGCGGCGGCTGGGACGGCAGCGGGACGACGGGTGCGGGCGGCCAGCCCGAAGCCGCGGCCGGAGGAGGGCCGGCGGGAGGAGAGGTGGCGGGCGGAGGGGCCGCGGAGGCAGAGCAGGCAGTCGCCAGCAGGACAGCTGAACCGAGAGCCAAGGTGCGAAAGAAGCGAGGCATAGCAAGAAAACTAGGTCGCTGTTGATCATCTTCGCGTCGGTCGGATGACTGCATTGCCGTACGTCGCGAGGGAAGTGCCGTGCGTGCCGCTGGGGTCGGCACGCACGGCACAGGTCAGCGGCAGCGGTAGCTGGACGCGACGGCCGGGTCGCCGTAGCCCTGGTACCGCGAGACTCGCGGGTACGCGCACAGGTCGCGGGTCTGCTTCCCGTCCGCGGTCGAGGCCGCCAAGGTGGCCGGCGCCTTACCGTGTTCGACCCAATCGACCAGCGCGCCGAGCGGGTTGGTCGGCGCCGCGCCCGTCCCGCCGCCGCAGTGTTCGACGCCGGGAGCCAGGAACAGCCGGTAGAAGTCGTTCACCCGGTGGGAGCCGCCCATCGCCTGTTCGACCTCGGCGCGGTAGCGCAGCGTGCCGCCGGGCGGGATGAGCTGGTCGTCCGAGCCGACGAAGGTCAGCAGCTTGCCGCCGGTCCGGCGGAAGGCCGACAAGTCCGGGTCAGCGGTGCCGATGACGTCGTCGTACTCGCGCACCGACTGGCGGAACACCTGCGCGTACTGGGCGTAGGTGAGCTTCGAAGTGTCGAAATCGGCCTGTTTGGCGACGAACGACTGCACCCATTTGACCGCCACCGGGAACCCGGGCGCGGACGGGGTGTCGTCGATGCCGGCCAGCCAGGTGAAATCGGCGCCCTTCGGGAGGCCGTCCCACAGCTTCCGGCCGCGTTCGTCGGTCGGCCCGGCCCAGATCTTGCGCACGACGTCGGCGTCCTTGGCCGTGACGATGACCTCCTTGCCGTCGCAGAGGACCTTCGTGCCGATCAGGGAGCGCGGGTCGTAGCTGCACTCGTCCGGCCGGTCGACGATGCCGTTGCGGACGCCGTCGTTCGCGTCGCACGCCTTGACCGCGGCCTGCCGGAACGCGCTGAAGACGCAGGGGCTCGGGAAATCGTGCTCCTGGTTCATCACGATCTGCGGCCAGAGCGTCGCGACCGCGAACTGCGTCCAGTGGACCGCGGGCGCGTTCGCCAGGATGCCGTCGAAGTCGCCGGGGTAGTTCTGCGCCTCGGAGTAGCCCTGGCGGCCGCCGGTCGAGCAGCCGTTCCAGTACGAATAGGTCACCGGCCGGTGATAGAACCGCTGCGTGACGTCCTTGCCGACCAGCGCGGCCTCGTGCACCGAGCGGGTCGCGAAGTTCGTCAGCAGCGGCCGGTTGACCTTGCCGGGCGCGGTCAGTGCCCACGAGGAGTCGAGCCCGGTCAGCACGCCGGCGTCAGTGGTCACGCCCGCGTAGCCGTCCTTGGCGGCCTGGGCCAGCGGTGCGCCGAAGTCGCCGGCGGCGTACGCGCTGCCGCCGACCGCCTGGAGCCGGCCGGTCCACCCGGTCTGCGGCAATGCCACGGCGACCTTGACGTGGTCATTGGCCCCGGGGTGGGTGAGCGTGACGGTGATTTCGCAGTAGCCGGGCTTCGGCTCAGCTTGCACCGATTCGATCTTCGCCCCGCTGGGCGCGGTGGCGGGGACGGTGGCGCAGGCGGTGGTCTCCGCCGCGGCGGCGCTGGGCGCGAGCTGGGTGACGGTCGTCACCAGCAGCGCCGCGAGCGGCAACGCCGAGAAAAGTGTTCGGGTGCGTCTCATCGCTTTCCTTTGTGGAGGGTCGCTTTCGGCTGAAACTAAGCCGCTCGCGGCCGTCTTCGCGCCCGTCGGACGACGCCGTCGACGTACGTCGGCTCCCGGTATCGTCAGGGATCATGACGCTGCACGGACGGGACGCCGAGCTCAAGGAGCTGACCGAACTGGTCGACGGCCCGGAAGGACGCGTCGGCGTCCTCATCCGCGGCGAGGCCGGCATCGGGAAGTCCGCGCTCGTCGCCGCTGCAACGGCCGCGGCTTCGGTCGCGGGAATGCGGGTGCTGCGGACGACCGGTGCCGAGGCCGAGCAGGACCTCGCCTACGCCGGGCTGCACCAGTTGCTGCACCCCGTCCGCGCGGGCTTCGCCGAGCTGCCCGCGCCGCAGCGGACCGCTCTGGAAACCGCGCTCGGGCTCGCGGACGGGCCGGAACCCAGCGGGTATCTGGTCGGGCTCGCCGCGTTGACGCTGCTGGCCGATGCCGCCGCCGCGAAGCCGGTGCTGGTCGTCGCCGAGGACGTCCATTGGCTGGATCGCGCCAGCGCGGACGTCCTGGCCTTCGTCGCCCGGCGCGTCGAGACCGAACCGGTCGCGCTGCTCGCCACGCTCCGGGACGATTCCGGTCCGCTGCTCGACGCCGGTCTCTCGCCGATGCCGCTCGGCCGCCTCACCGACGACGCCGCTGCCGAATTGCTGGACTCGGTGGCACCGAGGCTCGACCCGCTGGTCCGGACGCGGCTGCTCGCCGAGTCCGCCGGCCATCCGCTCGCGCTGACCGAACTTCCGTCCGCGGTGGCCGACCTCGACGTCTTCGACCCGGTCCTGCCGCTGACCGAACGGCTTGAGCGGACATTCGCGTCCCGGGTCGCGACGCTGCCGGAAGCCACCCGAGCCGCCCTGCTGGTCGCGGCGCTCAACGAGGCCGGTTCGATCGCCGAAACCCTTGCCGCGACGGGGATTTTGCTCGGCACGCCGGTCGAGCCCGAGGTGCTCAGCCCCGCTGTCGACGCCCGGCTGGTCGAGTTCGCGGTCGGCTGCGTGACCTTCCGGCACCCGTTGATGCGCTCGGCCATTCCCGCCGCCGCGACGCTCGGCGACCGTCGGCGGGCGCAGCTCGCGTTGGCCGAGACGGTGCGCGAACAGCCTGATCGGCGAGCCTGGCATCAAGCCCGGGCGGCATCCGGTCCGGACGAAACCGTGGCCGCGGCCTTGGAATCGGCGGCCGATCGCGCTCGCCGGAGAGGCGGGGCCGCCGCCGCGATCGCCGCGCTGGAGCAGGCGGCGCGGCTCAGCGAAGACCCGGACGCACGGGCGGATCGGTTGCTGCGAGCCGCCGAGCTGGCGGTCGAATCGGGCCGCCGCGAGACCGCCGAACGCTTGGTGCGCGACGAGTCGTTTTCCCCACGCCGCAAGGCGACCGCGAGCCAGGTGCTCAGCGCTTTCGAGGACGGCGTCCGCGAGGATCCCTCGCGGATCGGGGAGCTGGCGGCCCTCGCCGAGTCCCTCGCCGAATCTGCCGCCGATGGACAGGACGACGCGGCGATGCGGATCTTGTGGGGTGCCGCGATGCGGTGTTTCTGGGCCGAACCCGGCGCGACGGCCCGCCGGAAACTGCTGGACGTCGCCGCCAAGTTGCCCATTCCCGACGACGATCCGCGCCTGATCGCGGTCGCCGCGTACGTCGCGCCGTTCGAGCGGGGCACTGCGGTGCTGGAGCAGCTTCGGGTGCTCGCCGGCGCGGCCGGAGCTGACCCGGAAACCGACCGGTACCTGGGCAGCGCTTCCTTGCAGGTCGGCGCATTCGACCTGGCGGCCCGCTTTTCGACGGCCGCGGTGCCGGGCTTGCGGGCGCAAGGCAAGCTCGGGGTGTTGCCGCGTGCGTTGGCCGTCCAGGCGTGGAGCCGGGTCCGGCTCGGCGACCTGGCTGGTGCCGCGCCCTCGGCCGCCGAAGCCGTCCGGCTCGCGCGGGAGACGGGCCAGCCGTTCATGGGCGGGCTGGCGCTCGCGGTCCAGGCCGAGATCGCGGCTTTGCGCGGCGACCACAAGCAGGCCACCGCACTCGCGGACGAGGCCGAGCGCGCGGGGCTCGCCGCGGGTGCGCGTCCGGTGCTGGCCACGGTCCAGCTCGCGCGCGGGCTCGTGGGGTTGAGCGAAGGCCGGTACGAGGACGCGTTCGCCGACTTGCGCCGTCTGCTCGATCCCGCGGATCCGGCTTATCAGCTGGCCTTGCGCGCGTACTGCGTCGCGGAGCTGACCGAGGCCGCCGTGCGGGCCGGGCAGACCGAAGCGATGCGGGAAATCCTGGCCGAGCTGGAGCCGTTGGCCGCGTCGACGTCAGCCCCGGCGTTGCACATCGGGCTCCGGTACGCGCGGGCCGTGCTCGCGCCGAAGGAAACCGCGGAAGACCTGTTCACGGCTGCTTTGCAGGCGGACTTGAGCGGCTGGCCCGCCGAACGCGGGCGGGTTCATCTGGCGTTCGGCGAGTGGCTGCGACGGCAGCGCCGGGTCGTCGAATCCCGCGCGCACCTGCGGACCGCGCGGGAGACTTTCGACGCGCTCGGCCTGACGGCGTGGGCCGAGCGGGCGCGGCGCGAACTGCGCAGCGCGGGGGAGTCGAGCCCGAACCGGAGCCCGGATGCCCGGGACAAGCTGACTCCGCACGAGCTGAGCATCGCGCAGCTGGCCGCCGAGGGGCTGACGAACCGGGAGATCGGGCAGCGGCTCTATCTTTCGCACCGGACCGTCGGGACCCACCTGCACCGGATCTTCCCGAAGCTCGGCGTCAGTTCTCGTGCCGAATTGGCTGGTGCGGTGCGGGCTCTGGGCGACTGACTTACGCCGGTTGCGTCATCCGACGGGCGCGGGCGGCGGCCGGGCTCCTTAGCGTCGAGGCCGTCCCACGGTCTCGCGCACAGGAGTTCAGATGATCAGCAGGAGACGATTCACCCAGGCGTTCGCGGCCGGTCTGGCGGCGACCTCTCTCGCTGCCTGCTCCTCGCCCGCCGCGTCGCAGCCCGCCGTCGCGCAGCCCGCCGCCGGAGCGGATTTGCGGGCGGGCTCTGGCGAGCACACCTCGCTGGGCACGATCAAGCACGCCGACGCCGGTCTCGTTTCGATGGCTTACGCGGAATTCGGTCCGGCTGACGGCAAGCCGGTGCTGCTGTTGCACGGCTGGCCGTACGACCCGTACAGCTACGCCGACGTCGCGCCTCTGCTTGCCGCGCAAGGGTTCCGGGTGATCGTCCCGTTCCTGCGCGGGTTCGGATCGACGGTGTTCAAGTCGGCCAGTACTGTCCGAAATGGACAGCAGACCGCTATCGCGCAGGACGTCGTCGCGCTGATGGACACGTTGAAGATCGACAAAGCGATTCTCGGCGGCTACGACTGGGGTTCCCGGACGGCCGCGGTGATCGCGGCGCTGTGGCCGCAGCGGTGCCAGGCGGTTGTCCCGGTGAGCGGGTACATCGTCGCCAACCTCAAGGCCAACCTTCAGCCGCTGCCCCCGGCCGCGGAACTGGGCTGGTGGTACCAGTATTACTTCGCGACCGAACGCGGCCGCGCCGGCTACGCGGCGAACCGCCACGATTTCACCAAGCTGATCTGGAAGACGGCGTCGCCGACCTGGCACTTCGACGACGCGACATTCGACCGCAGTGCCGCGGCGTTCGACAACCCGGACCACGTCGCGATCGTCATCCACAACTACCGCTGGCGGCTCAGCCTCGCTCCGGGCGAGCCGCAGTACGAGGCGTACGAACAGAAACTCGCGGCGGGCGCGACCATCGGCGTTCCGGCGATCACGCTGGCCAGCGACTTCGACGGCGCGGCCAAGGACGGCAAGGCTTACCGCGCCAAGTTCACCGGGAAGTACGAGCACCGGATCCTGGACGGGATCGGGCACAACGTGCCGCAGGAGGCACCGCGGCCGTTCGCGCAGGCGATCGCGGACGCGGCCAAGCTCTGACGATTCATCGAAGTTTGATCGGAAGCGGATATGTTGCGCATTCCTCTCGCCGGAAACTGCTGTGCCCGTTCAGGAATCGGCAAGCCCGGCGACCTTCGACGCGAGGAGTGCGATGAGACGCAAAGCTTTCGGAGCCGTCGCGATGGCTGTGGCGGCGGCCTTGACCGGGCTGGCCAGTCCGGCTTCGGCGGAGACTCCGGCGGAGATCCTCCAAGCCGGAGCCCAGGGCGGGGTCAGCGCGGGATATCCCGGCGTGATCGGCCTGGTCCGGAACGGCGAAACCGCGCAATACATCCACGCCGGATACGGAAATCTCACCACCAAGACCCCGGCTGACCCGAAAGCGCAGTTCCGGATCGGCAGCGACACCAAGGCGTTCACCGCGGCCGTCCTGCTGCAGCTGGAAGCCGAGGGCAGGCTCTCCCTCGACGACCCGCTCGCCCGCTGGCTGCCCGGCGCGGTGAACGCCAACGGGAACGACGGCACGAAGATCACCGTCCGCCAGGTGCTGCACCAGACCTCCGGCCTGCCGGACTACGCGGGAGACCTCCGGTTCCTCGGCCCCTACGTCGCGAACACCAACCCCCGTCAGGCATGGCCGCCGCAGACGCTGGTGGACATCGCGACGTCGCACCCGTCGCTGGGCACCTCGTTCCACTACTCGAACACCAACTACGTGGTCGCCGGCATGGTGATCAAGGCGGTGACCGGGGACGAACCGGCGGCGGAGATCCAGAAGCGCATCATCGAGCCGCTCGGCTTGAGCGGCACTTCCTTCCCGACCGCTGATCCCGGCTTGGCCGGCAACTATCTGAACGGCTACTACATCGCGCTCGGCGCGTTCTACAACGACGTCACGGTCTCCAACGTGCAAGCGTTCGGCACCGCTGGCGCCATTGTGTCCACAGAGGACGATCTGGCGACCTTCGAACGCGCGCTGCTGAGCGGAAAACTCCTGCCGCCGCAGCAGCAGGCCGAGCTGAAGACGACAGTGCCGACCGACAACGCGGGCAACCAATACGGGCTGGGAATCGGCCTGTCGCCGACGGCCTGCGGCCCGGTCTGGAATCACAGCGGCGGGGTGCTCGGCTACTACAACCTGTGGCTGACCAGCGACGACGGCAGCAAGCAGGTGCTGGTCGCGGCCAACGAGAACCATCTGGCGGGAGCCGCGACGCGGGGACAGACCACGCTCGGCAACGCGGCGCTCAAGGCCTATTGCGCGTCCTGACGCGGCGGTGATGCGACGGTGACGCACGCGGCCGATCCTGGGGGCTGAAGCCGTAGCCAGGCGATCGGAAGCGAGGCGCGGTATGCGGGCTCACGACCACCGTCCGACGAGGCGGAAGCCTGATCCGGTAGCCCAGGTCGCGCCGGACGAAGTCCACGAGACGCCGGCCGCCGTCTCGACGGACTTCAGCCAGATCCCGGCGCGCTCGTCCGGGACGCCGCTGCCGTCCGAGGTGCGGCACCGGCTGGAAGGCCGGTGGGGCGAGGACCTCAGCGGTGTCCGGGTGCACACCGGTCCCGACGCGGCCCGCTCCGCCCGGGACCTGGACGCGGTCGCGTACACCTCGGGCGAGGACATCGTCGTCGCCGGCACTCCCGACGAACCCCTCCTGACGCACGAGGCGGCCCACGTGGTGCAGCAGCGGCACGCGAGCCGCCTCGTGCCGGGGGTCAGTTCCCCCGGGGACCCGGCCGAGCGGGCGGCCGACGCGGGGTCGGCGGTGCCCGGCGGTCCGGTCGCGGCGATCCAGCGGCAGGCCGACCGCACCAGCGAGAAGCCGGGCGTGCCGGTCGGCAAGGTCGAGAAGGCGCTCGCCGAATACCTGACTGAGGTACAGCGTGTCCAGGGTGGCCAGACCCTGCACAACACCGACGAGGTGAAGTCCGCGATCCTGAAGCTGTTCGTCGGCGATGCGTTGAAGATGGCGTCGGTTCAGGCGTGGTTGTCCGGGCCGGTGTCCGGCACGCCGGCCGTCCTCGCGCACGAGGTCGCCAAGAAGCTGCCGTCCGTCGTTCCGGAGAATCGGGCGACGCATTTGGGTATCTCTCCGGCGAAGGCCGACCCGGACAAACAGCCGAAGAACGCGGGCGAGGCGGTCGGCGCCGTGGTCGTCGATTCGACTCTCACGCCGATCCTCCGCCGGTTAGGGCTGTCCGACAGCCTGCGGAAGCTCGTCGTGGACGGCGCCAAGTCGGCGGTCGTGTCGGGAATACTCAAGCTTGTCGACGTGGCGATGGATCAGGCACATCTCAAGCCCGAGGAGCAGGGCTCCATCCACAGCCTCGTGGAGGGATGGATCAACCAGCAGCCGGGCAAGGCGATGGAACGTCAGCAGGAGGGCGCGGGCAGCCCGTACGCCCAGGCCGTGCCGCCGTCCGTCGCGCCGCCGGTTCCGTCCGCGCCCGGCGAGAAGATCATCCCGGGCCCGTCGGTCACATTCGACTTCTCTCCGTCGCGGGACGCGCCCAAGCCGAACCTCAAGCCGGCTGGGCCGAGCAAGGCCGTCTTGGACGCCGCCCGGAGGCTCGACCCGCTGTTGCTGACGCCGCCGGAGGTGCGCGGCACCGAGCGGGCCGGGGACTACGACCTGGCGAGCGACTTCGCTCTCCACGTCGCGTCGCTTCTCGACGACGCGCAGAAGAACAATCGATCCGGTGTGGACCTGAGTCTCCCGGTCAGTTATCGGCTGGCGAAAGACCGCGCCGCGATGTTCCAGGCGATCAGGACGATCTTCTTCGCGATGCGCGACGCTCTGCCGCGCCGCGTCAGCCAGGTCATCCAGATTCGGGTGCTGGTGGAGGGGCGTCAGTTCTTCACTTTCGAGCTGCACTAGCCGGACTGATCCGCGGGCGGCGTGCCGGTCAGCGGCACCTGTCCCGCGTGGATCCCCAGCACCAGGCCGCCGCCTCGAACTTTCTCGAAGTGACCTCGTGACAACGACTGGTCACGGATGGTTCACTATGTTAGGAAGTTTTCCTAATGAAGGCTGGAGGTCGCCCGGTCATGTCATCCTCCCGTAGGCGTTTCGCTGTGGTTGGCGCCGCTCTGGCGCTCGCCGTGCCGCTCGCTGTCAACTCCGCTCACGCGTCCACCGCGGACACCGCGGCCAAGTCGTACACGGCCGCGGAGGTGCTGGCCGGCGTCAAGAAGAACAGCACGAACGCGAACAAGGTCAATACCCAGCCGCACATCAACACCATGACGCGGGCCAAGAACGTCAACGTCTACCAGGTGGCGAAGGGCGTCTACGCCTACGGTTCCGGCCTGGCCGTCGACACCGACGGCAGTGACCCCGACCCCGATCCCGACCACCTGGGCACCACGACTTTCAAGGACAGCAACGGAAAGTCGCTCGGCGCGCACAAGGTGCCGTTCTACGTCCTCGGCGACGACTGTTACGACAAGAAGAGCCCGTGCCCGCACTTCTTCTACAAGGAGCACGGCATCAAGGGCAGGCAGTTCGCGCTGATGTTCTACAAGAGCAAGGTGATCGGCGCGATCTTCGGCGACACGCAGACCGCGAACGACCAGGACACTTCGGACAACGACTCCCGCGAGTTGGGCGAAGCGTCGGTGAAGGCGGCTTCGCTGCTCGGAATCAACAGCAGCGGAACTGACGGCGGCGTCGACAACGGCGTGACCGTGGTGATGTTCTCCGGCTCGGACTGGGTTGTCAACGGCACCAACGCCAACCTGAACGCCGCGGCCCAGGGCATGGTCAACAAGGCGCTGGACACGCTCGGCGCGAGCATGGGTATCTAGTCTTCGAAAACTGATGCGGTCACTGCCGAAGCTGGCAGTGACCGCATTCAGCGTGTTTGCCGTTCGACGTAGGCCGCCAGTTTGTCCAGGTATTGCACCGTTTCCCGGTCCGGCAGGGGCGGCAGCGTGAACGTCACCCGGTCTACTCCGGCTTCGGCGTACGCCGCGATGTCAGAGTCCAATGTGGCTCCGCAGAGCGTGGTGCGGACGTCGGATCGGCCCTGGTCGGCCAGCCACGACGCGACGCGGCGCAGTTCCTCGACCGGAGTTTTCGCGCGGGGCATCCATTCGTCGCCGTAGCGGGCGAGCCGGTCGAGTGCGGCTGGGCTTTCGCCGCCGATGGCGATGGGCGGGTGCGGGCGTTGCGCGGGTTTCGGCCAGGAGCAGACCGGATCGAAGTCGACGTGTTCGCCGTGGAATTCGGCCTCGTCGGCGGTCCAGATCGCTTTGAGCGCGGCGAGTTTCTCGTTCAGCAGCGGGCCGCGGCGGCGCGGTTCGACGCCGTGGTTGCGCATTTCCTCGCGGTTCCATCCGACGCCGACTCCAAACAGGACCCGGCCGCCGGAAAGGACGTCGAGCGTCGCGACTTCTTTCGCGGTCTGGAAGACGTCGCGCTGGGCTAGCAGGGCGACAGCGGTGCCGAGGGTGAGCGTGGTCGTGGCCGCGGAGGCGATGGCGAGGGCGACGAACGGGTCATAGGTACGGTAGTACTCGCGCGGCAGTTCGCCGCCGCCGGACCAGGGCGTCTCCCGTTTCGCCGGGATGTGCGAGTGTTCAGTGACGAGCAGCGTTTCGAAGCCGCGCTCTTCCAGTGCTCGGCCCAGCGCGTCAGGGCGGATGCTTTCGTCGGTTACGAAAGTGTTGACGCCGAACTTCATGCGTTCTCCTGCGGATAGGTGAGCGCGGGACGTAATTGTTCAATCAGGGCACCGACCTTCAAGACCGTCGAGTCCGCGAAACGGGATCCGACGACCTGGAGGCCGACTGGCAGGCCGCGCGACGTCCGTCCAATCGGGACACTGAGCGCGGGTTGCCGGGACAGGTTGAACGGGTAAGTGAAGGGCGTCCACTGTGGCCAGTCGGCCATCCCGCTGTCCGGCGGCACGTCGTGGCCCGCGGCGAAGGGTTCGATCGGCACGGTCGGCGTGAGCAGGACGTCGTAACGCGTGTGGAATTCGCCCATGGCGACGCCGAGCGCGGCGAGTTCGCTTTGCGCGTCGAGATAGTCGGCAGTCTCGTATCGGGCACCTCGTTCGATGAGCGTCTGCAGGCCCGGATCGAGCGGTGCCGTGCCGCCGTAGCGCCGGACGATGTGCGCGACGCCGACGGACCACAGTACGTCGAATGTGTCTGCCGGGTCCGGAAAAGAGGGGTCGGACTCCTCGACCTGTAAGCCCGCTTCGGCCAACGAGGCGACGGTTTCCGCGACGAGGGCGGCGATCTCCGGATGCACGTCCACGCGACCGAGCGCTGGTGAGAACGCGACCCTGATGGGGTCCGCTGTTTCGCCGATTGTCGGTGTCCAGGAGGGATCGCGGTGGTCCCGGGCGGCGAGGAGGTCGGTCAGCGCGGCGACGTCGGCTACCGAGCGGGCCAAAGGTCCGGCGTGTGCCAGGGTGCCCAGGACGCTCGGCGGGTGCATCGGGATGCGTCCGTGTGTCGGCTTGAAGCCCACGACGCCGCAGAACGCGGCCGGGATCCGGACCGAACCGGCCGCATCGGTGGCCACGGACACCGCGCCCATTCCCGCCCGGACCGCCACGCCGCTGCCGCCGCTCGATCCGCCTGCGGTGAGCCTCGGGTCCCACGGGTTGCGCGTGATGCCGTCGATGGGGTTGTCGGTGACGCCTTTCCAGCCGAGTTCTGAAGTCGTCGTCTTGCCGAGCAGGACCAGCCCGTTCGCGCGGAGTGCCGCCGCGGCGGGGCTGTCGGTGTCCCAACGCTGCGTCGGGTCGGTGCGACGCGAGCCGCGCAGCGTGGGCATATCTCGGGTGAGGAAGAGGTCCTTGATCGACGCGGGAACGCCGTCGAGCGGTCCCAGTGCGCGCCCGTCGACCCAGCGTTGTTCGCTCAAGGCCGCTTGCTTGAGCGCGCCTTCCTGGTCGACGTAAGCGAAAGCGCGGAGATCGACGTCGATCGCGTCCAGCGCCGCCGTTGTCGCTTCTACTGGAGAAAGATCGCCGGACGCGTAAGCGGCGCCGAGTTGTTCAGCCGTCCACTGGCTGAGGTGCGAGTTCATAGGGGCTCCGGGCGGGAGAGCGGTTCGGTGACGCGGCCGTACAATTCCGGTCTGCGGTCGCGGAAAATCGTGAGATATCGGCGCTGCGCTTTGAGATCTGCGCCCCGCAGCACTGCCCGGACGGCGTCCTCGCGGTCGTCGTCCGAGCGCGCCAGCACTTCACCGCTCGGGCCCGCGACGGCGCTTCGGCCGTAGAAGCGCTGCTCGTCATCAGTGCCAGTTCGGTTGCAGCCCAGGAAGAACACAGCGTTCTCCATCGCTCTCGTCGCACACCGCGAGACGATGCTGTCCGACGGAACCTTGCCCGGCTGCACCGCCGACGCCCACAGCGAGACGACGATCTCGGCACCCGCAAGGGTCTGCACGCGGGCCATTTCGGGGAACCGGACGTCGTAGCAAACGTTGAGCGCGAGCGTGCCGAGCGCAGTGGGGAACACGGAGATCTCATCGCCGGGAACGTAGTATTCCTTCTCGTCGCGGCACGGATGCACCTTGTGCTGGATGCCGACCACGTCGCCGGACGGACCGATCAGCACGGCGCTGTTGTAAAGCACCTCTGGTATCCGCGGATGCCGTTGTGACATACCAACTACGACGTGTGCACCACCACGGCGAGCGGCTTCGCCCAGCGCCTCCGTGGTCGGGCCGGGCACGAGTTCCGACGCGGCGTAGAGGCTCTCGGCATAGGCGTCGTCGCGCGCGGAGCGGACGTACCCGGTGTTGCTGAGCTCAGGGAAAACGATCAGCTCAGCCCCGTGCTCCTGTGCCTCGCGCTCGACGAACTCCGCCATCCGTTTAGCGTTGCCCGGGCAGTCCAGTACCGCCGAACTGAACTGCACCAGCGAAACGTGCACCTCGTCCTTCATCGGTGGTTCTCCGGATGCACGTCGCGCGCGAACTGCGGATTGCCCGCCAGCAGACCCCCGTCGACCGGCAGCAGGCTCCCGGTGATGAACGACGCCTCGTCCGAAGCCAGGAAGAGCGCAGCGGACGCGATGTCGTCGGGCACGCCGACCTGGCCGAGCGGATACCAGGTCGCGAGGCGGTCCAGGAGGTCCGGGTCGATCTTCTGCCGTTCCTTCCAGACGTCGGTGCGGAAAGTGCCGGGAACCAGCGCGTTCGCCCGGATCCCGAAGGGCGCGAACTCGACGGCCAGGTTGCGGGTCAGCGCTTCCACCCCGGCTTTCGCGGCGCTGTAGCCGGCCGCGCCGACGTGGGTGTGCGCGTTCACCGACGAGACGCTGATGATCACGCCGCGCCGTTGGTCGATCATCGTCGGCAGAACCTGCTGGGAACAGCGGAAAGCGCCTGTCAGCACGACGTCGAGGTCGCGTTGCCAGTCCTCGATGCGAGTGTCCAGAATGGACGCCGGATTGGACGTGAAGGCGTTGTTGACGAGGACGTCGATGCGGCCGTACGCGAATCTGGTGGCTTCGACCAGCGCGCGGACGTCGTCATCGCTGCGCACATCGGTCCTTGCCGCTAACGCTCGTCCGCCGTGTTCTTCCACCTCGGCGGCGGCTTGGCCGGCCGCCGCCTCGTCGCGGTCGGCGACCACCACGGCGGCGCCCTCGGCGGCGAAACGGCGGACCAGCGTCCGGCCCAGCCCAGAGCCACCGCCGCCGGTCACGATCACCACACGGTCTGCGAAACGCATTTCACCAACCCATCAAGGTCATTCGAGCAACGACATCCGGTCCGGGGAATACCGCTCGCCGACGATCTGATCCGCGGGCACCGCCTGTTCGATCGCCGACACGTCAGCTGCGGACAGCGAGATATCAACGGCCGCGACGTTTTCCTCCAGCCTGCTCCGCTTCTTCGTGCCCGGGATCGGCACGACGTCGTCGCCATGGCTGTGTACCCACGCCAGCGCGAGCTGACCCGCCGTGACACCCCGTTGTCGGGCGAGTTCTTCCAGCGCCCGCACGAATTCCAGGTTGCGTTCGAGGTTTCCCTCGGCGAAGCGCGGCTGCGACGTCCGCCGGAAGTCGTCCTTCTCGAAATCGTCCGTCGAACGGTAGCGGCCGGTGAGAATGCCGCGGCCCAGCGGCGAGTACGGCACGATCCCGATGCCCAGCTCGCGGCAGACCGGCACCACCTCGTCCTCGATCGTGCGCGACCACAGCGACCATTCGGTCTGCACTGACGTGATCGGGTGCACCGCGTGCGCCCGGCGGATCGTTTCCGCGGACGCCTCCGACAGTCCGATGTGGCGCACCTTCCCGGCCGCGACCAGCTCCGCCAACGCCCCGACCGTCTCCTCGATCTCGACGGCGGGATCGACCCGGTGCTGCTGGTAAAGGTCGATGTGGTCGACACCGAGGCGGCGCAGGGAAGCGTCGCACGCCTGCCGGACGTATTCCGCGTCCCCGCGCACCGAACGCGCCATCGAGTCGTCCTCCGCGCGGACGACGCCGAACTTGGTGGCCAGGACGACGTCGTCGCGGCGGCCGGCGATCGCCCGTCCGATCAGTTCCTCGTTGGCGCCGTAGCCGTACATGTCGGAGGTGTCCAGGAGCGTCACGCCGAGGTCGAGCGCGCGGTGCACGGTCGCGATCGACTCGCTTTCGTCGCCGCTGCCGTAGAAATCGCTCATGCCCATGCAGCCGAGCCCTTGGGCGCCGACGTCGAGCTTGCCGAGATGCCGGGTGGGCATCGCCATGCTGCTTCTCCTTTGTTCAGTGGGCTGGATCGCTCGCGGCGGCGGGTTCGGCTGCCGCCACTGGCTCGTTGATGTCTTTCAGGTGGGTTTCCGGCATGAGGAGCACCGCGCCGAAGGTGATCGCGCAGACCACCGCCATGTAGATGGCCACCGACATCGAGGATCCGGTCGCCGCGTACAGCGACGTCGCGATCAGCGGAGCGAACGCACCGCCGATCACGGCCCCCAGTTGCACGCCCAGCGAAACGCCGGAGTACCGGAGCCCGGTGGAGAACGCCTCGGCGAAGAACGCGCCCTGCGGTCCGTACATCGTGGTGTGCATCAGGCCGAGGCCGACGATGAACGCGACCAGGATCAGGAACGTCGACTTCGTGTTCAGCAGCGGCCAGAACGCGAACGAGAAAGCGCAGAGCATCCCCGAACCCGCCAGCAGCATCGCGCGCCGTCCGATGCGGTCTGAGATGGCGCCGGACACCGGGAGCAAGACCAGCTGCACCCCGGCCGCCACGAGGACGGCGAGCAGGATGGTGTCCTTGGACAGCCCCAAAATCGCGGAGTTCGTGCTGTAGGAAACCGCGAACGTCATGAACAGGTAGTAGGTCACGTTGATGCCGATGTAGGCGGCCGCGACCAACGCGATCTGCTTGTAGTGGACGCGAAACGCGCGCAGCACGGGGGAGCGTCCGGCGTCCGGTTTCTTGACCTGCTTGAGCCGCCGGAACGCGTCGGTGTCCTCGAGGCGCAGCTGCAGGTGGATGGCCAGCCAGACCAGCACGGCGCTGGCGAGGAACGGAACGCGCCAGCCCCACGCCTCGAACGCCGCGGGCGAGGTGAACCGGATAGCCGCGATGAAGGCGAGGTTGCCGAGAATAATGCCGCCCGGGCCGCCCGCCTGCGCGAAACTGGAGAAGAAGCCGCGCTTGCGGGGCGGCGCGCTCTCCATCGCGAGCAGGACGACGCCGCCGAGCTGTCCGCCGACCGCGATGCCCTGCAGAAAACGCAGCAATACCAACAGAATCGGCGCGGCGACCCCGATCACCGAATGCGTCGGCATCAGGCCGATGAGCGTCGAGGCGAGGCCCATCCCGGCGAGCGCGCCGATCAGCGCCTTCTTGCGGCCGTGCACGTCGCCGATGTGGCCGAAGAGCACGCCGCCGAGCGGCCGGGCGATGAAGCCGACCGCGAAGGTCGCGAAGCTGAGCAATGCGCTGGTCAGTGCGGTTTGCTCGGGGAAGAAGAGCTGGGGGAAGACCAGCGCCGCCGCGGTGCCGTAGATGAAGAAGTCGTAGTTCTCGATGCTCGAGGCCGAGAGCGCGGTCACCGCGACCTTGGCCAGTCTCGTCTCGGGTCGTGCCTGGGTCGGTTCCTGCGCCGGCGCCATTGCCCGCTCCTTCCGCCACCTTCGACGGCCGTCGGGACGAAACTCTCTGTGTTTCGTCCAATGAAACGTGCGAACCACTACGTGATATGGCTTGTCTACTCGCCCTGGTCACGCAGGTCAAGGGGGGTCTTGCCGGGCCTCTTGAGGGCAGGACCGGGACCTCCCGATCGGCTGAGCGGGAGGCGGGTAGAGGACGGCGTCAGGTCGCCTCGCGGAACGCCGTCACGATCTCCTCCATCGAGGCGCCGGGCCCGAAATGCCGATGCACGCCCGCCGCCATCATGCGCTCGATCTCGGCGGGCTCATCGATGCCGCCGGCGAGGACCGGGACGTCTGCGCCTTCGCGGCGTAGCCCTTCGACGGTCAGCGAGGCGAAGTGACCGAGCCCGCCGCTGAGACAGCTGAGCCCGACGGCGTCGGCGTCCTCCTGGATGGCGACGTGGACGATGGTGGCGGTGGGGATGCGTTTGCCGAGGTAGATGACTTCGAATCCGGCGTTGGCGAGGTGTTTGCCGATGAGCCGGACGCCGACGTCGTGGCCGTCGAGTCCGAGTTTGGCGAGTACGACGCGCGTCATCTGTCGAACCCTTCCCGGGTGGCGCCGACGATCTCGGCGGAGGTCGCACCGGCACGCAATGCCTCGATGCTGGGCTGCACGAGGTTCTCGGTCCCCGCGGCCGCGGTCTCGACCGCCTTGAGCGCCCGGTCGACCGACGCGGCGTCGCGGCGGCGCTTGTGCTCGGTGATCCGCTCGACGGCCTCCCGCTCGACCTTCGCGAAGTCGATCTCGCCCGAACTCTTGCCCGCGAACCACTCAGCGCGGGCCTTGGCGTCGAATACGCCGTGGCCGACCATCAGCCGCTCGCCGGTCCGCAATTGTTCCTGGCGCGCACCGCGGTTTTCGTCGATGCGCCCAGCGATGTAGCCGTTCTCGATGGCTTCGAGCGGGCCGCCGGCTTCGGTGAGCCGGTCGAGTTCGAGCCGGACTTTGCGCATAACCTGCTCGTCCACGTCGCGCAGTTTGGCGCTGCCCGCGAGCGGATCGATCGTCGTCAGCGTGCCGTGCTCGTACGCGACGACCTGCATCGTACGCACGGCGAGCGCGGCGGCGTCGGCGGACGGGATGCGCAACGCCTCGTCGTAACCGGTGGCGCAGAGGTAATCGACGCCGCCGAGCATGGACCCGAGCACGCTGAGCGTCACGCGCGGGATGTTGACCAGCGGTTCCTCGGCGGATTCCAGCCCGTGCGCGTAGCCCATGAGCTTCGCGACGGGTTGTTCGGCGACCGGAATGCCGTACCGGTCACGCAGAATCTCGCTCCACAAGATCCGCGCGGTGCGGAAAACCGAGGCCTCCACGAACAAATCGCTGCGCTCGTTGAGGAAGAACATCAGTTTCCCGGCGACGTCCGCGGGTTCGTAGCCGCGCGCGACCAATTCGTCCAGGTATGCGATGGCGTTGCCGAAAGCGAAAGCCACCGCCAGCAACGGACCCGCGCCCGCGACGTCGTAATGGTTGGAGCAGACGGTAAGCGCCGCTCCGGGCATGTCCTCGTCGATCGCGAACGCGACGCAATCGGCGGCAATCCGCAGCGCTTGCGCAGGGGAGTGGATTTCGGTGCCGCGAGCGGTGAATTCCTTGAGCGGATCGTTCTGCATCACCAGCTTGACGTGCCGGGCGTCTCGATCGGACAGTACACTGTGGACCATTCCGAGCGCGACGTGTCCGAGCGAGTTCTGCAGCATCCCGACGCTGTCCGCGGCGGCGAGATCGAGCCGCGAGCAGATCGTGGCGAAGTCGTCGAGCGTCGCGCAGGACACGCCGGCCCGGCCGACCTGAGCGTGCGAAAGCTCGTGGTCGGGGTCGAAACCGAGCTGCGAGGGGAGGTCGGCGGCCAGCAGAAACGACTCCGCGCCGACCTCCTGCAGCACGGCGAGCCGTTCCGCGGTCATCGCGGGCGGGCCGAGTCCGGAGTAGACCATGAAGCGCGGCCGGAACGGTCCGGGCTCGGCGATCCGGCTGTCGCTCCACGCTTTCAGCGCGGGCTCGGCAGTGGTCGGCTCGTACCGCGCGCGGAGCGAAACCCGGCCGTCGTTCGCTGTGGTGCTGTCGTCGCCATCGTGGGGCACTGGACCTCCGTCTCGTTCAGTCCACTTCGGACGCTCCGGATACCGTCGCCGAAATCCGGGCCGCGACTTCCCGTACGTGTCGTTCGATCTCGGCGATCTTCTCCTTGCCGAGCCGGCCCTCCGGCCCGATGACGCTCAACGCCGCGAGCGCGAAACCGTTCGCGTCCGTGATCGGCGCGGTGACGCCGACCGCGCCCACCGCCCGTTCGCCGTGGCTGTGCGCGATGCCCGCGGCCGCGATGCTCTTCAGCTGGGCGCGAAGGGTTTCGAGGTCGGTGATCGTGTTCGGCGTCGTCGGGTCGAGCGGGAGGTCCTTGAGCAGGCGTTCGCGCTCCGCCTCGGGCATGAACGCGAGCAGCGTCTTGCCCGCCGACCCGGTGTGGATGCCCTCGGAAACGCCGACGCCCGCGATGTAGCGGATGAGATGCGGGCTCGGGAGTTCTTTGACGCAGATGCGGGAACGGCCGGCGCGCACGTGCACCGCGACGGTCTCCGCGGTGACGTCGCGCAGTTGCTCCAGCGCGTCGGTCGCCTCGAAGATGAAGCCCGCGTTCCCGTTCGAGATCGACGACATCAGGTGAAAACAGCCGGGACCGAGCCCGTAGTGTCCGCTGGCCTGGTCCTGCACGACCATTCCCTTGGCGCGCAACGTGCTCAGCAGCCGGTACGTCGTCGGCTTCGACAGCGAGACGACCTCCGCCACGTCACCGAGCGTGAGCGGATTGTGCCCGAGCGCGAACAGGATGTCGATCGCCCGGCTGACCGCGCGGACCGTGGAGCCGTCGGGGGTTTCAGTCACTGGCCACCTCTGCGTTTTCATCGAGTGAGGTCACCGTATCAACCAGCGAAACGCTCGGGTACGAACCAGTAGCGCGGCGTCTCGCCGATCCTCACCTGCACGGCCATCCCCGCCTCAGGCTCGTCTCCGTCCGTCCTGACCTGGCCGAACACCATCGGCCCGCCGTCGTCGAGGGCGATCTGGCCGAGCGTGTACGGCGCGGGCAGCCCGGGCCTCGGGACGTGCACAGTCGTGTAGGTGAGCAGCACGCCGGTCGCGGCGAAAGTGTGTTCGGCGGGTGCGGCCGTCCCGCATCGATGACAGACCGCGCGCGCCGGGAACGCGGCCGCACCGCACTGTCCGCAACGGCTGCCCACGAGTGCGAACCCGTTGTCGCGCGGCCGTTCGGCGGTGGTCGGAACCTGCAAAGCGGCGTTCAGTCCCATGGCTCGGTCCTCTCCAGCAAATGCACGCTCGAGACGGCGGACTCGCCCTCCAGCCAGCCGCCGTTGTTGTGGGCGAGGCCGATGCGCGGACGCTGGGCCTGCCGTCCAGTCGCTTCGCCGCGCAACTGCCAGGTCAACTCGGCGATCTGGGCCAACCCGGTCGCCCCCACCGCGTGCCCGCGCGACGACAGCCCGCCGCTCGGGTTGACCGGACGGGAGCCGTCGATCTGGGTCGCCCCGCTGTCGAGCAGCGCGCCCGCGTCGCCCGGACCGCAGAAACCGAGCTGCTCGTACGCGATGAGTTCGGCAGGAGCCATCGCGTCGTGCACCTCGGCGACGTCGACGTCCTCGGGTCCGAGCCCCGCTTCCGCATACGCCGCCGCCGCGCACAATTCGGTCAGCGACGGTTCGTTCCCGGTGGTCGTGTACCCCGTTGCGGCCTGCGACGCCCTGATCCGCACGCTCGGCCTTTCTTTCGCTGGCACCGCCCCGCGTCGTGCCACCACGACCGCCGCCGCACCGTCGCAGATGGAGCTGCACATCAGCAACGTCAACGGATCAGCGATCGGCCGCGAATCCAGCACTTCCTCAGGACTGACGACTTTCCGGTGCTGTGCATAGGGATTGCGCTCGCCATTGGCGTGACTCTTGACGGAAACCGCGACCAGATCGTCCACCGTCAGCCTGCCCGCCGCGATGAGCTTGCGCAGCCGCATCCCGTAGACCGCGGTGAACTGCAGCCCGATCCCGGACACCGCGTCGAGATCGCCCGCGGACTCCAACGCCGCGAGCGTCCGGGAACGATCCTCCACGAACATCTTCTCCACACCCGCGACCAGCACGACGTCCGCCGAACCAGCGCGGATCGCGAGGATGGCCTGACGCAACGCAGTCGACCCGCTCGCGCACGCGTTCTCGACATTCGTGACGGGGATGCGCTCGATCCCGATCTCCCGCATGACCGACTGGCCGCGGATCATCTCCTGCCCCTGCAACAATCCCGCCATCGCATTGGCCGCGTAAACCGCGTCGAGGTCGCGCACCTCAAGCCCCGCGTCAACCAGCGCGGACACGCACGCGACGCGATTGAGATCCTTCAGCGAGGAGTTGAGGTACCGGCCGAAGGGATGCATCCCCACGCCTAAGATCTCAATGTCGCCGGTGTTCACTCGAACCCTCCGATCAGCTTGTCGCGCAATTCGACCCGGTCGACCTTCCCGTACGGCGTGCGCGGAATGGCGTCCCAGATCTCCAGCCTGCGCGGCGTGCGAATCCCCAGCCGGGGCCGGACGAACTCGATCAACTCCTGACTGGACGCGGCTTGGGCGTCCCGCAGCCGCACCACCGCCGTGACCGCGTCGCCCCAGCGCGGATCGGGAAGGCCGAGCACCACCGCCTCGCTGACCGCGGCGTGCGCCGACAGCTCGTTCTCCACCTCGCGAGGAGCGATGTTGTACCCGCCGGAATTGATCATTTCGTCATTGCGCCCTTGGAGATGGACAAACCCACGCTCGTCCGCCCGCGCGAGATCCTTGGTGCGCAACCATCCGTCCACCAGAACCGCCGCCGTGGCCTCGGGTTTGCGGTGATACCCGGACATCAAATGCGACCCGCGCACATAGACTTCCCCGATCTCCCCGGTCCGAGCTACTCGGCCGTCCTCGGTGCGCACCTCGACCGCTACCGACCGCCAAGGCCGCCCCGCGGACTGCCTCGCGTACGGGTCAAGATGATCAGCCTTGCTCAGGCAGGTAATCGTCATCGGCGCCTCGGACTGCCCGTAGTCCTGCACCAACGTCGGCCCGAACCGATCGAGCGCGCGCTCCAGCACCGGCAATGCCACGCTCGACGCCCCGTAGACGATCGTTTCGAACCCCCACTCGCCGCGCGCCGCGTCCAGTAATGGTTCGAGCATCGCCGGGACCGCTTTGAGCGTACGGAAATGTCCCTCTCGGGAACGACGCCACACCTCGTCCGGATCAAATTTCGGCATGACGTGCACGCCCGCGCCACTGATCAAGTACGGCAGCACAAAGTACCCCGACGCGTGCGAAACGGCCTGGGTAAGCAAAACCCGTTCCCCTTCGCGGACCGGTGCCAGCTCCAGCAGCAGATTCAGCGCCACCTCGCGCAGCGCGCGATGCGACAGCACGACTCCCTTGGGCCGCCCGGTTGTCCCTGAGGTGTAGGAAATCCACGCCGCGCCTTCAGGATCGCGGTCGCGCAACACCGGCTCGGATTTCGCTTTCGCGATGAGACCCTCGTACGCGTGTTCAAAGCTGGCGTCTTCCTCGAACGGGATCACCGCGATGCCGAACTTCTCGGCCAACGCGTGCGCCTCCTCTGCGAACTTCGGTGCGAAAAAGAGCGCTCGGAGCCCGGCATCCTCGGCTACGTAACGGAAATCCTCCAGATGCAGCCGCGCGTTGAGCGCCACCCGAACCCGCCGCCCGAGCGCCAGGGCGCAGTCCGTCTCGACAAACTCCGTGCGGTTGTCGGACAGAATCCCGACGCTCGCGCCGTCCGGGATGCCGAGCGCGTCCAAGGCATTGGCCAACCGCTCCGCGCGGTCGAGAAGCTCGCCGAAAGTACGCGCCGTACGCCCGTCGTCGACCGCCGTGAGGCCCCGGTAGGAGGCCCCCGCGCGACGAAGCAAGTAGGCGGTGTCGAGAACCATCCGAGCGGCCTCCCTTGCTGAAGGTGTTTCATCTGGCGACAAGAACGTATTGTCTGATGAAACGACCTGTCAAGGGGGTGTAGTCGTCGGGGAGGTCCTCGGCCGTAGCGCGCTCGCGGGCGGCGTCGAAGGATTGCGTCACTCGCGGGCCTCTGGAGAAGATGCCTCATGGCAACCACGACCACCGTCATCGTCGATCAGGACGGCGGTGTTGACGACGCGCTTGCCCTCGTTCTCCTCGCCCGCACCCCTGGCGTCGAGATCGCCGGTGCCGGTTCGGTGCACGGCAACGTCTCTGCGACTGCCGCGGCCGACAACGGCTTGCGGGCCCTCGAGATCGCAGGTGATCATTCGACGCCCATGGCAGTCGGGGCGTCGGAGCCGCTCGCCCGGCCGCTGCATCTGGCCCATCCGGAAGATCTCCTGGGCAAGGCGGCGGGCTCGCCGAAACGGAAGCCCGTGCGGGAGGAAACCGCCGCCGAGCAAATCGTCCGGCTCGCCCGGAAGAGCCCCGGCTGTGTCGATCTCCTGACTCTGGGCCCGCTCACCAATGTCGCGATCGCCCTGGACGCCGAACCCGAACTGCCCCGGCTGGTCCGGCGCGCGGTGGCGATGGCCGGAGCGTTCGAGGCGAAGGGCAACATCAGCGACTACGCCGAAAGCAACGTATGGCACGATCCCGAGGCAGCTGCCCAGGTCGTAGCGGCTGGGTTCGACCTGACGCTGGTTCCTCTCGACGTGACCCGCAAGGCCACCGTCACCCGGCTCTGGCTCGAACGCCTCGCCGCTGATGAAGATCGGCTATGGGGACGAATGGCGACAATGCTCCTTGCTCTGCCGGGGAAGTTGCCGGCTTTCCCGCTCCATGATCCGCTGGCCGCCGCGATCCTGCTCGACCCGGAGATCGCCAGACTTCACCGCACGTCGGTCACGGTCGACCTCGGGGAGCGGCGGCGTGGACAGACCCGAGCCGTCAAGACTGAGCACCCGGCGAGGTCGGCTGTCGCCGTCGCCGCTGACACCGGTAGGTTGCTTGCGCAGTTGACGCACGCTTTGCTGCCTGGCCGGGCTCCCGTTCGAGGGCGGGCCTCACGGACGAGAGCGCACCCAGGCTGAAGACCTGGCTTCTGTTTCCCAGGAAGATGACGGCCGCTCGAGCCAGACGCGGGATCTGGAAGGTCGACTTCACCGAGAACGCCGAACTCATCACCTTCGAATTCGACCGTGGTTCCCTCCGCGCGACTCCGACCTACCTGAAAACCGCATTGCATTGCTCCGTTGACGAGCGCTGGCGGCGCACATGGGTTTGGAGATCCCCGAGGGGTAGCGGCCGTGCGGCCGACGGAATTCATCCCAGGGTGGGCGAAGGCCAGACACCCGAAGCGGCGAGGTCGAACTGTACGACTTGATCGCACACAGTAAATGAGCCACCCGGCGAAGCCAGCCGATTGTGTGGCGGAACAATATTCTTTGGTGCGCTCCACAATCGTCAAGCGAATGCGCTGGTCAAGGCAAAACCCAAGATCATTTCGCCTTGACGACCCCTTTCCCTCTCCAGTACACCAGACCTCGAACCCGTCCTGTCCTGAGGTCTCCGGATAGGAAAGAAATCCCGGAAAGGAACGCGTCGTGGCGAAAGCGGTGGGCATCGACCTGGGGACGACCAACTCGGTCATCGCGGTGCTGGAGGGCGGCCAGCCCGAGGTGATCGCCAACGCGGACGGGGCCCGGACTACCCCGTCGGTGGTCGCGTACACCGATTCGGGCGAGCGGCTGGTGGGGCAGCTCGCGCGGCGGCAGGCGATCATGAATCCGAAGGGCACGATTTCGTCGGCGAAGCGGTTCATCGGCCGCCGCTACGACGAGGTGGCCAGCGAGATCGACGCGGTGTCCTACGACGTCGTGCCGGGGCCGGACGACGCCGTGCGGTTCGACGTGCACGGCAAAAAGTACGCGCCGGAAGAGGTCTCGGCGCTGGTGCTGCGCAAGCTGGTGGACGACGCGTCGAAGTTCCTCGGCGAGAAGGTGACCGAGGCGGTCATCACGGTCCCGGCGTACTTCAACGACGCGCAGCGCCAGGCCACCAAGGACGCGGGCCGGATCGCCGGGCTGGAAGTGCTGCGGATCATCAACGAGCCGACTGCGGCGGCGCTTGCCTACGGGCTGGACAAGAAGCAGCACGAGACGGTGCTGGTGTTTGACCTTGGCGGCGGGACGTTCGACGTCAGTGTCCTGGACATCGGCGACGGCGTAGTGGAAGTGCGCTCGACCGCGGGGGACACGCATCTGGGCGGCGACGACTTCGACCGCCGCGTCGTCGACCATCTCGCGGACCAGTTCGAGCAGGAGAACGGCATCGATCTGCGTGCTGATCCGCAAGCGCTGCAACGGTTGTTCGAGGCCGCGTCCAAGGCTAAGGAAGAATTGTCCTCGGTCACGCAGACCACGATCAACCTGCCGTTCATCACCGCGGACGGCTCGGGCCCGAAGCACCTCAACACCACGCTGATGCGCTCCACCTTCGACCAGATCACCTCCGACCTCGTCGAGCGCTGCAAAGTACCCGTGGAGCAGGCGCTCGCCGACGCGAAGCTCACCGCGCACGACATCGACGAGGTCATCCTGGTCGGCGGCTCGACGCGCATCCCGGCGGTGCAGGCGCTGGTCCGGCGGATGACCGGCGGCAAAGACCCGAACATGACGGTCAACCCGGACGAGGTCGTCGCCCTCGGCGCGGCGGTCCAGGCGGCCATCATCAAGGGCGAGGCCAAGGACGTCCTGCTGCTCGACGTCACCCCGCTGTCGCTGGGCATCGAGACGATGGGCGGCGTGATGACCAAGGTCATCGACCGCAACACCACGATTCCGGCCCGGCGCAAGGAAACCTTCTCCACCGCCGAGGACAATCAGTCCGCTGTGGACATCGTCGTGCTGCAGGGCGAGCGCGAAAAGGCGGCGGACAACCGGGTGCTCGGCCGGTTCCGGCTGGAGAACATCCCGCCGGCTCCGCGCGGCGTGCCGCAGATCGAGGTCACCTACGACATCGACGCCAACGGCATCCTCAACGTCTCGGCCAAGGACACCAATTCCGGCCGGGAACAGACCATCACCATCTCCGAAAGCTCCAATTTGGACTCCGCGGACGTCGATCGCATGGTCGCCGACGCGCAGGCGCACCGGGCCGAGGACGCCAAGCTGCGTGAGGTCGTCGACGCCCGGAACACCCTGGACAGCGCCGTTTACCAGGTGGAGAAAAGTGTCACCGAACTCGGGGACGCGGTGCCGCTCAACGAAAAGGCACGCGCGGAGAACCTTGCCGTGGATGCCCGGGACCTCCTCAAACAGGACGCCCCGAGCCTGGAGAAGCTGCGGTCGATGACCTCGGAACTCCAGCAGTTGTTCCACGGCCTGGCCGCGGTGGCGGCTACCGCTGGCGACGCGCCCGCCGCACCTTCGACGGGACACGGCGACGACGGTGACGACGTGGTCGACGCCGAATTCACCACCTCCTGATCGCCATGGAGAACAAGCAGCAAGACGCAGCCGCGGAACCGGAAGGCAACACCGACGTCTCCTGGCTCCAGTCGAGGGTCGCCGAGCTGGAGAACAACTGGCGCACGGCGATGGCCGACCTCGACAACCTGCGCAAACGGACCGTGCGGGACACCGTCCAGGTGCGCCGGCAAGAACGCAAGCGGGCCGCCAAAGAACTGCTGACCGTGCTGGACAACTTGGACCTGGCCATCGGGCACGCCGAGGCAGACCCCAAGTCCGTCGTCTCCGGCGTCGAAGCGGTGCGGGCACAGGCCGACACGGCGATGTCCAACCTCGGCTTTCCCCGGCACGCGGACGAACAGGGCACACCGTTCGATCCGCAGCTGCACGAGGCGGTATCGGTGGTTCCGGCCGTGGGCGTCGAGCCGGGCACGGTGGTTCAGGTCGTGCGCCCCGGCTACGGCGACGTCGAGAACCAGCTGCGGCCCGCGGCGGTCGTGGTCGCGAAGGTGGATTGATGAGCGATAGCGAGGACTTCTACCAGCTGCTCGGCGTCTCCAGGACGGCGGGCCAGGACGAAATCCAGAAGGCGTACCGCAAACTCGCCCGCAAGTACCACCCGGACATCAACAAGGACCCGGGAGCGGAGGAGAAGTTCAAGGCCGTTTCCGAGGCCTACGACGTGCTGTCCGAACCGGAGAAGCGCAAGCGCTACGACGCGTTCGGCAAGGACTTCCGGCAGGTCCCTCCGGACATGGACCCGGAAACCTACGCTCGCGCCAAGTCCGGCGGCGGTTTCCAGAGCGCCGAAGGGGTCAACTTCGAGGACCTCTTCGGCGGCATGTTCGGCGGCGGCTTCCAAGGTGGCTTCCAAGGCGGCTTCGGCCGTCAGCCACGCGGTCCGATTCCCGGTGCCGATCAGGAAGCAGGCGTCGAAATCAGCCTGGACGAGGCTTTCCGCGGCGGCCGGCGTTCGTTCACCCTCGACGGTCCGGAGGGCTCGCGCACCGTCGACGTCAACATCCCGGCCGGCGTGATCAACGGCAAGCGCATCCGGCTGGCCGGGCAAGGCGGCTACGGCAGCGGCGAAGGCGCACCGCGCGGGGACCTTTACCTGGTGGTGCATCTGTTGCACGACAAGCGCTACCAGGTCGAAGGACGGGACGTGACCGTCGATCTTCCTTTGCTGCCTTCGGAAGCGGCGCTGGGCGCGACCGTAGCCATGGACCTTCCCGGCGGCGGTGAAGCGAAGCTGAAGATCGCGGCAGGAACCTCCAGCGGCCGAAAGCTGCGATTGCGCGGGCGCGGCATCCCGAACTCCCGGGGAAATCCCGGCGATCTGTACGCCGCGGTCAAGATCGTCGTCCCCAAGGACCTGACCGACGCCCAGCGCAAGCTCTACGAGGAATTGGCCGCGGCCACCGACGAAAACCCGAGGAGGCCGGGATGACCTACGCGCTCGTGCGCCGCCGCCCCGGCGCGGCGCAGCTGGATCTGCCGACGTTCGCGCACGCGACCGGCCTGCATCCGGAGCTGGTCCGCCGGTTCACCGTGCTGGGCCTGCTGGAACCGGTCGAGGACGCGCGCGGCGAATGGTGGTACCCGGTCGCCCAGGTGTCCGCGGCGGCCCGGATCCAGCGGCTGCGCGCCGGATTCTCGCTGAACTACGCGGCGGTCGGCCTGGTCGCCGACCTGCTCGACCGCATCGCGGACCTCGAAGCGGACCTCCGATCCCGACGCAGCGGAGACTGACCATGGATCCCAACCGGCTCACCCAGAAATCCCAGGAAGCACTGCACGACGCCCAGACCGCCGCGTTGCGGTACGGCCAGCCGGAGGTCGACGGCGAACACCTGCTGCTCGCGTTGCTCGACCAGTCCGACGGGCTCGCGTCGCGGCTTCTCGACGAAGCGGGGGCGGATCCGGCCCGGCTTAAACAAGAGCTGGAAGCCGAGCTCGGCCGCCGCCCCAAAGTGAGCGGCCCCGGTGTCACACCTGGCGAAACCCGGGTGACCGCCCGGCTCGCGAGGGTGCTCGACGCGGCCGATCGCGAAGCCGGGCGGTTGAAGGACGATTACGTGTCCGTCGAACACCTCGTCGCGGCGTTGCTGGAGGAGGGCAGTTCGAGCGCGGCCGGACGGCTGTTGCGCGGCGCGGGGCTGACCCGGGACAAGTTCCTGGAGGTGCTGCGGAAGGTGCGCGGCAACCAGCGGGTCACCTCGGCGACGCCGGAATCCGCTTACGAGGCCTTGGAAAAGTACGGCCGCGACCTCGTCGCCGACGCCGCGGCGGGCAAGCTGGACCCGGTCATCGGGCGCGACGCCGAGATCCGCCGGGTGATCCAGATCCTGTCGCGCAAGACGAAGAACAACCCGGTGCTCACCGGCGATCCGGGCGTGGGCAAGACCGCGATCGTCGAGGGGCTCGCGCAGCGCATCGATCGCGGCGACGTGCCGGAAGGGCTCAAGGGCAAGACGGTGTTCTCGCTCGATCTCGGCGCGCTCGTCGCGGGCGCGAAGTACCGCGGTGAGTTCGAGGAGCGGCTGAAGGCCGTGCTCAATGAGGTGACCTCGGCCGAGGGCCGGATCCTCTTGTTCGTCGACGAGCTGCACACCGTCGTCGGCGCAGGTGCCACCGAGGGTGCGATGGACGCGGGCAACATGCTGAAACCCATGCTGGCGCGCGGCGAACTGCACCTGATCGGCGCGACGACCGCGGACGAGTACCGCAAATACATCGAGAAGGACGCCGCGCTCGAACGACGCTTCCAGCCGGTGCTGGTGGACGAACCGTCCGTCGAAGACGCGATCTCGATCATGCGCGGGCTGCGCGAGCGGCTCGAAGTGTTCCACGGCGTGAAGATCCAGGACAGCGCGCTGGTCGCCGCAGTCGTGCTGAGCCATCGCTACATTTCGGACCGGTTCCTGCCGGACAAGGCGATCGACCTGGTGGACGAGGCGTGCGCGATGCTGCGCACGGAGATCGACTCGATGCCCGCCGAATTGGACGAGCTGAGCCGGCGGCTGACCCGCACCGAGATCGAGGAAGCCGCGCTGGCGAAGGAAACCGACGCGGCGAGCAAGGCCCGGCTCGAAGAGCTGCGTCGCGAACTGGTCGACCTCCGCGCCGAGGCGGGCGGGATGCGGACGCAGTGGGAGGCGGAACGCTCCGCGCTGCACAAGGTTCAGGCGCTGCGCGAGGAAATCGAGCAGGTCAGCCGGGATGCCGACTCCGCCGAGCGGGCCTACGACCTGAACAAGGCCGCCGAATTGCGCCACGGCAAGCTTCCCGAGCTGGAACGTCGGCTGGAAGGCGAGGAAGAACTGCTCGCCACGCGGCAGGCGGGCACCCGGTTGCTGCGCGAGGTCGTGACCGAGGAGGAAATCGCGGCGGTCGTGTCGCGGTGGACCGGCATCCCGGTCAGCCGCCTTCAGGAAGGCGAGCGGTCGAAGCTGCTGCGCCTGGACGAATTGCTGCACGAGCGCGTGATCGGCCAGGACGAGGCGGTGCAGCTGGTCGCGGACGCGATCATCCGGGCGCGGTCGCGGATCAAGGACCCGCGTCGCCCGATCGGGTCGTTCCTGTTCCTGGGCCCGACCGGGGTCGGCAAGACCGAGCTGGCGAAGGCGCTGGCGGCGGATCTGTTCGACACCGAGGACAACATCGTCCGGATCGACATGAGCGAGTACCAGGAGCGGCACACGGTTTCGCGGCTTGTCGGTGCACCGCCCGGGTATGTCGGTTACGACGAGGGCGGCCAGCTCACCGAAGCGGTGCGGCGCAAACCGTACTCGGTGGTGCTGTTCGATGAGATTGAGAAGGCGCACGCGGACGTCTTCAACACCCTGCTGCAGGTGCTCGACGACGGGCGGCTGACCGATTCGCAAGGCCGCACGGTCGACTTCCGCAACACCGTCATCATCATGACCTCCAACATCGGCGCGCACTTCCTGATCGACGGGGTGAACGCCGAGGGCGAGATCACCGAGTCCGCGCGCGGCGAGGTGATGGCGGCGCTGCGCGGGCATTTCCGGCCGGAGTTCCTCAACCGGATCGACGACATTGTCTTGTTCAAACCGTTGACGCTGCCGGAGATCGAACGGGTCGTCGAGCTGATGCTGGGCGACCTGCGCAAGCGGCTCGCCGAGCAGAACATGACCCTGGAGGTGTCCGACAAAGCACTGCGCTTCATCGCGGAACAGGGCTTCGACCCGGTCTACGGCGCCCGGCCGCTGCGCCGGTTCCTCGCTCGCGAGGTCGAGACCCGGATCGGCCGCGCGCTGCTCGGCGGCGAAGCGCACGACAACACGACCATCGACGTCAGCCTCGACGACGGCGTGCTCACGGTGACCTGCCGGGACGCCGAGGCTGCGGCATGATCCGATGACCATAGGCGAGCTCGTCGCCTGGGTTCAGCCGCGCCTGCCGCGGCTGATCGACGAGATCTGCGCGACGGCGTGCGAACGGATCGACCTTTACCGGGACGAGAAGATCGTGCCGCGCGCGGACCTGCACCGCTCGATCGCGGTCAACGTGCGGTTTCTGGTCGACTCGCTCGGCGGCATCGAGGCCCCGGACCAGGGCGCCCCGCAGGAGACCGGCAGCAGGCGCGCGCACCAGGGCGCGCCGCTGCCGGAGGTGCTGCAGGTGTACCGGATCGGCTGCGCGATGCTGTGGGACCTGCTGGCCGCGCATGCCCGCGAGACCGGCAGCGTCGACGTGCTGATCGACGCCGCGAGCCTGCTCTGGCAGCTCACCGACGAGCACGCCGTCCGCGTGACCGAGGCGTACCGGGCGGCGAGCGCGGAACTCCTCGTCGCCCAGCAACGCCGCCGTTCCGCGCTGGTCGAAGCTCTTTTCACCGGCCAGCGCCTCTCCGAAGCCGGGCCGTGGGAAGCCGGACGGCTGCTCGGCCTGCCGCTCGACGGGAAACTCGCCGTTGTCGCCGCGGAGACCCGCGGGCTGGCCGAGGAGAGCCTGCCCGGCATCGAACGGCGGCTCGGGCAGCTCGGCATCATGTCGGCTTGGCAGCTCACGCCCGTGCTGCAGGCCGGGGTGGTGTCGGTGCGCGACGGGCAATACAGCGCGGTGCTGACCGTGCTCAACGAAGTCGCGTTGACCCGCACCGGGGTCAGCCCGCCGTACACGTCGCTCGCCGACACCCCGCGCGCACTGCACCTGGCGCGCACCGCGCTGGCCGGCACGCCGCCCGAACGCGTCGAGGTCCGTGCGTTCGACCCGAGCCCGCTGGCCGCGCTCGTCGCCTACGACCCCGACGAAGGCCGGCGGCTCGGTGACCAGGTCTTCGGCCCGGTCCTGGATTTGCCCGCCGACGAACGCGATCTGCTGCTGGAGACGCTCGAGGCGTACTTCTCCGGCGGCGGCTCGTCCGAACGCGCCGGACAGACCTTGCACTGCCACGCCAACACCGTCCGCTACCGGCTGCGGCGGATCCGGGAACTCACCGACCGGTCGCTGACCGACCCCCGTGACCTGGCCGAGCTTGTCACCGCGATGCAAGCGCTGCGGGTCGGGATTCCAGCCCACTCTCAAAGGGATTGACCATGAACCAGATCACCGCGAAAACCCTCGGCACGCCCAGCGGCGGCCTCTTCGACAACCCGTGGCCGCCCGATTTCCCGGCCGCCGGACAGCGCGTCGCGATCTTCGCCTACGAAGTGACCAGGGTCGACGGCACCGCCGAGGGCGACATCCGCACGTATCACGTCGGCCCCGCCGAAACCGCGGCGCGAGGCCCCATCGGATCCAGTCACGACGAGCCGCAGGGCATTACCGTCGCGTGGCGCGGCTGCGGCACCGGCACCGTCGCTTCGATGTCGGCTCCGCTGGACCGCGAACGCACCTGCGAGGTCATCCCGGACGAGGCGGGCCTCCTGTGACCACGCCGCAACCGGTTCTCGCCCAGCTGAGCGAAAGCGCGATCTTCCTGACGCTGACGATCAATCCCGGGGGAGAGGCCGCCGTCCTCGACCTGCTGCCCGACCTCGCCGGGCTGGTCCGCTCCGTGGCTTTCCCGCTGCCGGAAGAACGCCTCACCTGCGTGGCGGGCTTCGGCTCGCAAGCCTGGGACGGGCTTTTCACCGGCCCGCGCCCGGCCGGCCTGCACCCCTTCCAGGAACTGACGGGTTCGCGGCACCACGCGCCCGCCACTCCCGGCGACGTCTTCCTGCACATCCGCGCGACCCGGCAGTACCCGTGCTTCGAACTGGCCCGGCGGGTGGTGAACCGGCTCGGCGACGCGGTCTCGGTGTACGACGCCACCCCCGGGTTCCGCTACTTCGACCGCCGTGACCTGCTCGGTTACGTCGACGGCACGGAAAACCCCACCGACGCCGCCGCGGCCCGCGCAGCGCTGATCGAGGACGGTCCCTTCGCCGGCGGATCGTTCCTGATCGTGCAGAAATACCTCCACGACCTGGCGAAGTGGACCGCGATGCCGGTGGAGGAACGCGACCGGTCCGTCGGCAGGCATCTCGCCGACGACATCGAAATCCCGGACGCGCGGAAAGCGCCGGATTCGCACGTTTCGCGCACCACGATCGAGGATCCGGACGGCACGGAACACAAGATCCTGCGCGACAACATGCCCTTCGGCTCCATCGCCCGCGGAGAGTACGGCACCTACTTTTGCGGCTACGCGGCCGATCCCGCGGTGACCGAGAAGATGCTGGAGCGGATGTTCGTCGCCGATCCGCCGGACCTCCTCCTCGACGTGTCCACCGCGGTCACCGGCAGCCTGTTCTTCGTGCCCCCGGCCGATTTCCTCGGCGATCCGCCGGTCCGGCAGGGCTGAACCGATGGCGGACTGGAACGCCGGAGCACTGGTGATTTTCGGGATCACCGGGGATCTCGCGGCGAAAATGACCCTCCCCGCGCTCTACCGGCTCGAACAGCGCGGCGAATTGCGGTGTCCGGTCATCGGCACCGCCACCGCTTCGCTTTCCCAGGACGAATTCACCGAACTCGCCCGCCGCTCCGTCGAGAAGGCCGTCGACGACTTCGATGAGGCGGTGTTCGCCCGCCTCGCTCGGCGGATGACCTACCTCAGCGGCGGTGCCACCGATCCTGAGCTGTACCAAGCACTTGCCGCACAACTGACCGCCAGACCGCTGTACTACCTGGCGCTGCCGCCTTCGTTGTTCGCGACCGTCGTGGACCACCTGGCCGCCGCGGGCCTGCTGGCCGACTGCCGCGTGGCGCTGGAGAAACCTTTCGGCTCCGACCTCGCCTCCGCGCAGGAATTGCGCCGACGCCTGAGCGAAGTCCTCGACGAGAAGCAGGTGCTCCTGGTCGATCACTTCCTCGGCAAAGAACCGGTCACCGAAATCGAATACCTGCGGTTCGCGAACCACGTGCTCGCCGAACTGTGGGACCGCGACAGCGTGGCCGCGATCCAGATCACCATGGCCGAGAAACTGGACGTCGCCGGGCGCGGCCGGTTCTACGACCAGGTCGGGGCGCTGCGCGACGTAGTGCAGAACCATCTGCTGCAACTGCTGGCGCTGGTGGCGATGGACGCTCCGGTCGGGCCGAGCGTGGCGGATCTGCGGGCGAAGAAACTCGAAGTGTTCCGGGCGATCCCGGCCGTGGATCCGGGCGACTGTGTGCGCGGTCAATACGAGGGCTACCAGGGCGTGCACGGGGTGGCGGCCGGGTCGAACACCGAAACCTATGTCGCGCTCAAACTTTCGATCGACAACTGGCGCTGGGCCGGGGTGCCGATCTTCCTGCGAGCGGGCAAATGCCTGCCCGAGAACGCCACCGAGGTCCGGATGATCTTCAAACGCCCGCCGCCGCTGCGATTCCTGCCGGACGCCGCAGAGGTCGAGGCGAACCAGCTGGTCCTGCGAATCTCGCCGGACCCGGCTTTCCGGCTTCGTCTGTCCGGTTTGGACAGTACGCAGCAATGGCGCCCAGTGCGCCTGGACACGAGCTTCGAGCGGGACCTGGGCAAGCCGCGATCGCCGTACGAACGCCTGCTGGCCGACGCACTCGAAGGCGACGACCGGCTGTTCGCCTGGCAGGACGCGGTAGAGGAAAGCTGGCGAATTCTGCGCCCAGCCCTGGCCTATCCCCGCCCGGCGCGGCTGTACGCACCGGGAACGTGGGGGCCTTCCGCCGCGGATGACCTGGTGGACGGATACCCGGCTTGGCAATTGCCCTGGCTGTCTGCCAGTTGACCTCCCTCGCCCTCGGTCGACATACGCCCACCCACTCCATGTGCAGAACCTGACCCGCTCGACTGCTTTTCGAGCTCGTGTCTACCTCACAAGCGAGAACGGCACCTCGGTCAAGTCGGCGACCACCAGATCGGCAGCCGAACCGTCGGCCCCGATCGCCACACAAAACGTCCCCGCAGCCTTAGCCGCAGCGATCCCGGCAGGAGCGTCTTCGAACACAACGGTCCGAGCAGGCTCGACCCCCAATCGAGCACAACCGAGGAGATAACCCTCAGGATCAGGCTTCCCCCGGGAGACGTCTTCCGCCGTGATAACCGTATCGAACAGCGTCCGCACGCCGAGCGCATTCAGTTCGGCATGCGCGTAATCGCGAGTGCCCGACGTGACCACCCCAATCGGACAACCGAGTTCATGCAACGCCCGCACCAGTTCGACGGCCCCGGGCATCGGCTCGGCCGCGTCAGTCGCGTAGGACATCGCCTCGGCGAACAGTCCGTCCACTGTGGACCCATCAGGGAAGAGCCGAAGGTTCTCAGCCAGCACGGTCTTGCCAGGACGTCCGGCGAACGAGGCGACCAACGACTCGTCCAGCCCGACCCCGTGCGCGCGAAACAGCCGACGCCAAGCGGCTTGACTGCGGGGTTCGGTATCGACAAGTGTCCCGTCGAGATCGAAGAGGGCGGCGGTGAGCATGTCATTTCCTTTCCGTGCCGAGCGCGACGGCTGCGGCGATCAGGGCAAGCCCGGCGAACCCGCCCAGCACCGTCGCGAACGAGGCGGTCGTCTCGAAGGGAAGTCCAAGATAAGCGGTGCTCGCCCCCGCGACCCCGAGCGCAGCGCACAGCTGGGCATTAGTGTTGAGCACACCGGAGAGATCCGCGACGCGATCCGGCCGAGCTGTCGAGGTCACACGGTCGATCAATGAGTTCGAACTGACTCCGAGCCCAATCCCGCCAAGCCCGAGCAACAGGATCAACGGCGGCCCAGGACGCCCGGCGATCGACAAGTTGATGCACAACGAGGCATAGGCAATAGCGAGGAGAAGACACCCAGCCACCGGCGCGAACCTGCGCCAGCGAGCGGGAAGGCGGGGGAGCGCCAACCCGGCCACTCCGAAGGCAGCGACCCAGGACACCATGGCCAGCCCAGTCTCAGCCGGTCCGACCCCGACGCCTTGCTGCAGGTAAAGCGCCAGCACGAACAGCAGTCCAGCGTAAGTCGCGGTCGTGAGGCCATGCGCGAGCAACCCGTTTCGTACCACCGAATCCGCGACCACGTCCAACGCGATCAACGGACGCTTCCCCCGCCCGGCGGCTGCCCTGCAATGACGGACGAACCAGCCGAACACCACCAGACTCGCCGCGAGACACAGCCACATCCAGGTCGGCCAGCCATGCTCGCGCCCGAGCACCAACGGCACGATCGCCAGCAACACCGCGGCAGACAGCACACCCGCGCCCGGCAGATCCAGCGTGCCTCGCTCATCCCGGCTGTCAGCAGGCAACGCCCTCCGCGCGGCCAAGAGCAGCCCCACCCCGACCGGGACGTTGATCAGAAAGACGGACCGCCAGCCAGTACCGAAGAGATCGGCCGAGACAAGCAACCCGCCGAGCACCTGCCCCGCAACGGCGCCGCCTGACAGCGCGACCGCGTAATACCCCAGCGCCCGGCCCCGATCGGCACCGGTGAAGTGCGTCTGGATCCCGCTCAGGACTTGCGGCACCATCAGCGCCCCGGCCGCCCCTTGCAGGAACCGCGCGACGATCAGCCACTCGATCCCCGGTGCGACCCCGCAGGCCAACGACGCGGCGGTGAACCCGGCCAGCCCCCACAGAAAAATCCGCCGCCGCCCGTGTGTGGCCCCCAGTCTCGCCCCGGTGACCAGCAGGACCGCGTAGGCGATGAGATACCCCGAGACGACCAGCGCCACCGGCCCTTCCCCCGTGCCGAGCCCGGTCCGGATCGTGGGAGCGGCGATGTTGACCACCGCACCGTCCACATTGACCATAAACTGCCCGGACAGCAATACCGCGAGCAGCAACCCCCGCCGCGGGCGGACTTGCTCGGCGGACGGGAAGAGTTCGACAGCCACAGAAGCCGAGCGTGCCTGGACGGGGAGGCGCGCGCTGGCGGATTTCGGACACTGCTCTCGATCTTGGCGACGGGTCGACTGGTAACCGTCGATGGACGCCTGGCGAATTGTCGTCAGCGGAGACGCTGTTCCGACCGTGAGGGTATCGGAGTCAGTCGGCCGAGACTCTTCGCTCGCGCGTCACCTCTCGGACAATCCTGGCGAGCCTGAATTCGTGGCAATGTCCATGGACGGCCGGGCAATTTGCGCGGTGACAACTGAGGAATACGAGGATTATTGGCGCCGACCGGTTCCCGGACGAGCCAGTGCCCGCCCGGGAACCCGCCCCGCACACCCGCCAGGTACCGACGTTCACCCGATCCCGCCCAGGCCGGAATGTCCGCCAGAGCCGGCAGCGACGCCTCAGCGTGCAGGCCAGCGCACCGCGTGCACCTGATGGCCGCAGTTGTCGGACTTCCCGATGACGTCCCCGCGCGCGTTGACCCCCAACGCCCGCGCCGACGTCCCACCCGGCAGCGACGGCAGGACAGTCAGGGCCCCGTCCGCACTCCACCGCAACGCCCGGTCAGGAACGCCGGAGCTGAAAGCCGCCCAGCCGACCACCTCTCCAGCGCCGGTGATCCCGGTGGCCTCAGCATGGGTCGCGCCAGCGGGAACAGCGAGGACAGTGAGCTTGCCATCCACACTCCAGCGCGCCGGTCGATTCGCGGTATAGCCAGCCACCTCGCCGCGGTCATTGATTGCGAGGGCTGCGGTGTAACCGGCCAACGGTAGACCAGGCAACTGGGTGAGGGCCCCGTCCGCCGCCCAGCGGAGCGCGTGCCGGGAGGTGTCGTCCCGGTGGCCGGAGTGCCCCACGACCACTCCCCGGTTGTTGACCGCTGTAGCTCCGCCGGTGAAGTCGCCGTCCAGCTTGGGCAGGTAGGTCGAGGTCCCGTCCGCGTTCCACCGGATCGGCCGCGCCCCTCTCGACCGCTGCGCCGTCCGCCCGACGATCACGCCGCGGTCATTGATCCCCGCAGCGCTGGACCAGGCGTTTCCACCCGGCGTCTTGAGCCGCGCGACGGTCAAGTCGGTGTTCCAGCGGACCGCCCAAGAGCCGTCGGTACCCGCGACGACGCCACTGTCGTTGATCGCGCTCGCCCACCGGGTGTCCCCGTCCGGGTCGAGGTCGGTCATGCGGCCGTCGCGGGACCAGAGCACCGGATGGAGCTTGCCGCCGGATTTCCAGGAACTCCCGATCGCCTGCCCGCGAGCGTTGATCGCACTCGCCGAAGCCGACTCGAACCGCGGCAGCGAACGACCCAGATCGACCGCCTGCCCCGACGGCAACCAGCGCACAGCCTGCCGTGCCGAGCCAACGGACGCCACGGAATAGCCGACGACCGTGCCACGAGAATCGATCGCGGACCCGCTGCTCGCCCGGCCGCCCGGCAACGCTCCGAGGTCGGTGATGCCACCGTGGGAATCCCAGCGCACAGCGTGGCTGACCCCGTCCGCGCCACTGGAACTGCCAGTGATGACCCCAGCTTTGTTGATCGCGTTCGCGCCGCCAGCCGAGTCCGGCGAACGAAGCCCCGGCAACTGGTGGACCGTCCCGTCCGCGTCCCAGCGCACCGGCCGCCTTCCAGAACTGCCCACGACGACCCCGGTGTCGCTGATGCCGGTCGCCTTGCCGTCGCTGGCTCCGGGAAGCAAGGCGAGCATGACGAACTTGCCGTCAACATCCCACCGGACAGCCTGATTCCGAATAGTCCCGACAACCGTCCCGCGGTCATTGATCCCCAAGGCAGCCGACTCGTCAGCGCCCGACGGCATCGGAAGCATCGCCAGATTCCCCTTGACGTCCCACCGCGCCGCCTGCCCGCGGGAATTGACCGGCATCGTCAAGCCGACCGCGACACCCGCGGAGTTGACCGCCGCAGCCTCGCCGTACCCGAACCCGCTCGCCGACCGCAACTCGGCGAACGACCCGTCCGGCTGCCAACGCACGGGTTTCTGCGTGCCGTCACCGTTGTAGGCGAACCCGACGACGACCCCCCGGTCACTGACCGCCCGCGCCGCCGACCTGCTGAACGGCGCGGGAACCGGCAACCGCGAGACCTCTCCGCCCGGCTCCCAGCGCGCAGCGACAGAAGCCTCGGCCCCAGTGTCGTAAAAACCGACCGCAACACCACTGTCGTTGATCCCGGTGACCTCGCTCGAGGTATCACCCGGAAACGCCCCAAGATCGACGACCACCTCCGTCGCCGCGGCTTGGTTTCCACTCAAGAGAAGACTGCCGCCGAGTAAAAGGAGGGAAAAGAAAGTGCCCGGAAAGGAATGTCTTCGTGCCACTCGAGAACACCTCCCGACGCGCGCCGAATGCGCGACTGAGGGGAGTATGGCCCGGACGGACCTTCGGCGGAAACCCGCTGATCGGACGCGCAGGATCGGCTGCTTGCCTGCGGTTAAGACCCTTCTATGTCCACTGTGGACGCTTGGTTGACGGCACGCGTCGACGGGGAATCTTCTTTCCCTGGCGCGTGGTCGCGACGATGTCGTGTCGCCCGTGCCCGCCGCATGCGGAAACTTAGCTCGCCGCTGCCTCGGCGAATGCCGCATATTCACAAGACGGACGTCGGATCAATGGTTGAGCAAACTTGATTAACCCTGCTTATGTGATTTCTTTTCCGGAGTCCGCCAGGTCCCGAGTCCGACCCAGCCGAGCCACTGCCGCAGGGCACGGCGACCGCCCCGGCGTCGAGGCGAGGGTTGCAGACCGTCACGGAGATCCGCCTCACGCTGACGCACCAGAGCCTCGATTATCAAGAAAGGGACCATGAACGCACCGTAGAATCGGCCACCCGACCGCGCGGTGTCGGCTTTTCGGACACCTTGACGAAGACGGTGACACAGTGGCGAACCCACCGCCGCCCCGGCCAATCGGACCAGGCCATCAGGCAGGCTTCGCGCAACTCCATCAAGCCCTGCCGCTGGTCGAACGACAGCACGCGCTCATCGAAGAACTCCGCGCGAGAGCACCCCGATTCGTACCCGGCTCAGTGCTGGCCGCGAGGACGGGAACCACCGTCCGAACAGTGGAACGGGACCTCGCCCGCCTGACCGAAGCAGGCGTCCCAATCGCCGTACGCCGCGGCCCCGGCGGCGGCTACCGGATCGACGCGCGGCCGGAACTGCCTCCGCTCACGCTGACCCCTGGTGAGGCGTCGGCACTCATCGCCTCGCTGGTCGCAGTCGGGCCTTACGTCTCGGCCGCCGCGCAGACTGCGCTGTCGAAACTGCTCGACGCGCTCACGACGACCTGACGCGCCGCCTCCGCGGAACCGCTTGCACGCGTCGGAACCCGGCCACGAATGGAGGACGGCGAGCCGCCGCCCGCTGCGGACTGGGTCACTGTCAGCGAGGTGCTGACGTGGTTCTCGACCGGCAGGCTCTGCCTCTGGCGCACCGCCCGGGAGCAGCCTCTCGCCCGGTTCGATCTCGGCGGCCGGGTGCTCTACCGCATCCGTGCCCACACCGGCGACCGCGCCAGGGGCCGGCGGGAAGCAATGGCCGCCAGGGCACACCGCGTCGACGGCGGCAACGGGGCCCTCTGAACGGCGCGGAGCGGTTCCTCATTCAGTTCTGGCCCGCACCTCCGTCCGACACCCGCGACCAGATCGACGCCCCGGTGCCCAGCCAGGTGATCGCACAGCGGCCAGCAACACGCCGGGCACCCTCCCGATTCCGCCGGTGATCGCGACCCCGCCCAGCGCGTCCAAGCGTCGCTGGAGCGCACGTCGCGAGGCTCCAACTGGCGGTATTCATTCATTGCGTCGTAACGATCGTTGATCTGCGGCGACTCTCCTAAGAAGCCGAGAAACGAGGTGTGGATGCAGGCGATCGGAGAGCCGGCCAGCACCCGGATTAAAGGGTGCCGCGTGCGAACGTCGACAGCGCTTCGCCGTATGTCAGAGCTGGGGTTCGACTTCGCGGGAATCCACGCCATAGATTCGCTCGACGATCACGCCTTAAGCGCAGTACGTTCCCTGGTCGACGTGATCGTGGACGAGATGCTCACCATCGAGCCCGTCCTGCTGACGAAGGTCGATGCCGTCGCACCGGTGGCACGCGCGCTGCGGAAGACCGGCGTCCGGTGGTTGCAACTGCACCGGACCTGGTCGGTCGACGGTTTGGACGCTCTCCTGACCGCCCTGCGGTCCGAGCCGCTGAACACGAAAGTGATTATGCTGGTTGATCCAGAGGAGACGCCGTCTCGGGAACTCACGACCGAGATCCTTGATCTGGTCGACTTCGTCATCCTCGACCACCGCCAAGGAGGGACCGGTCGGTTGCTCGACTCCCGCGCTCTGCATCGCACGCTAGATGTGATCCCCATCGACCGAGTGTTCCTCGCTGGCGGCATCACCCCCGACAACGTCGCGAGTCTTGTGAGTTCGTACCGTCCCTATGCAGTTGACGCGCAGAGTTCGCTGCTGGGGCCAAGTGGGGACCATGACGTCGATCGGCTCGTCGCCTTCGCGACTGCGGTGCGGAGACTTGGGGCGGAAGGCGGGGCTCCGCGTGCGATCCGATGATCCGCGAGGTCCGTTCCCGGACTACGCGGCTCCCTATTGGGACGACCTGGACATCGCGACGCTCGCGGACGAGCAGCTGGTTTCCAAGCTGCACCTGCTCGACAACCTTGAGGTGTCCTCGCCTTACCGCGGAACCTCAGTGCCGGTCTGGCGGCGCATCTGGCGCTCGCTGGAGTGGTTGGATCGTGCCGGGCCTCTGCCCGCGTCATGGAAGCACGCCGCGCTGTATCTGTTCGCGAACACGGTGTATCTCCCGCAGGTCTTGCTCAACGATGCGTGGCGTGCCTTGTACCTCGACCTCTGCGAGGGCGAGTTCGGTCTTGAGCACATCGCTGCGCGGCAGACAGTCCTGTCCCGTTGCCACTTCTTCGAGAACGACCCCAACGCCATGACAAGCGTGTTCTGTCACGTGAACGGGATTGAGGGGAGGCTCGACAACCAGCGTCAGCAGCGGGTCGACGGCGTCGACAAACTCGCCGACGTGCTGCTGGACCTCCTCAATCCGGCGAAGTCGGATTCGGCGAGAAGCATGCTGGCGACCATGGTGGCGAAGTCTCACTGGGTTCTGTTGGTGGACAAGTCGCTAAGCGGTCACTCCGTTGTCTCGGATCTGCGTCGGCTGATCCTCGCACGAGGACTCGCGGAACAATCGGGACTCTCGGTGCCAAGAATCGTCGTGCTGTGCCAGGTGCTCACCAGTCGCGCCGAGCATTCGTTGCGCGACCTCGTGGCAGAGCTGCGTGTAGACGGGATCAGCTGGCACAAGGCTGTCTACTTTGACGACCGCCACAGTGTCACGCACCCTGATACAACGCTTATTCTCGATCCCAGCCTCCGTACGAGTGCTTTGGAACTCTGCCAGTGGTTCGCGGAGCACTTCCTGATACCGGATCGGAGACTGGACCGGATGAGGGACCGCAGCGGGGACAACCTTGAGTACGGGTATCGCGGGTGCGGCCTCACCTTGGTCGACCACGCGAACTGTCCGACCGACTCGCTCCCCATCTTCTGGTACTCGAGCGAACCCGGCGCGGAGATCCCTTACGCCGGGCCCTACATCCGAGTCCATTCACGGATAGGCAATCAATCCGCCGAACCGTCGTCCGCGAAATGGACAACAATTGCGGAGAGACCAGAAATCATCGAAGCGCTGCGGCGCTGAAGGGTGGCGATCAATGTCATACCTGCGGATTGGCGACCTCCAGTCGATCCGGTGGACCATTCGCGGTACCAGCCACGCACGGGTCATGATCATTCTCGCGCCTAATTTCGAGGAGCGATCCACCCACTGCTGCACTGAACTCATCGAGCTGTTCGAAGGCCTAGACCAAGATGGAAGCACGT
The DNA here is from genome assembly GCF_039525725.1 of Amycolatopsis albidoflavus. Taxonomy (NCBI): domain Bacteria; kingdom Bacillati; phylum Actinomycetota; class Actinomycetes; order Pseudonocardiales; family Pseudonocardiaceae; genus Amycolatopsis; species Amycolatopsis albidoflavus. The sequence continues at coordinate 65,227 of NZ_BAAAHV010000027.1, read as the reverse complement.
CCGAGATCCACTGGATCATCTTCACCCTGCAGGGCAGGCACAGTCCGACTTTTCTCGACGCGATCAAGGCGGTCAACGTCCGCCGAGTTGTGCAGGCGTTGTCTGGAGGTCAGCACCGGGGCCGCGTCGCACACAAGATCATCGAGTACCCGATCGATCCGGGCCGGTTCCTGGGAGAGCTGGCCTTGCTCATGCGCGGCTTGCCCTGCATTGACCAGCTGATCGTGGACTACTCCGCTGTCCCGAGGAACCTCCTCTCGGCGTTGATCGAGGAGGTCGCGGCTTCCAGCAGCAACCGCGGGAGGTTCCCGAAGGTGCGGAAGGTAGCTCTCCTCTACGCGTGGGCCGATAACTATCCGAAGGCGGCCGGACCGGAGCTTCTGGGCGAAGTCGTCGGCCACTTCAGCAGCCTCCCGTTGCGGAGCCTGCTAGAGGAACGCGATCATGCCGAAGTGGTGATCTTCGCCGCTGGCACTACGCACGATGCGGTCGCGCTTCTCGAAGCTCTGAGGGGCAACGGCATGGGCAACCAAATCGGCATTCACCTGGTCAACTTCATGAACTCCGACAACTTGCTTGAGTCGCGGTTGAAGCTGCGCAACCACTATACGATCTTGCGTGACGCACCACTGCAAGGCGTCCAGGTTCGCTATGTCTTCACTGTCAGGCACGCCTTGGCGTACATGCGCGATGTCGCTGCGATCTGCAGTCAAGCCAGCGATGAAGGACTCCGTACGTTGCTCGCGATCGGGTCGTTCGGTCCTAAGCCGCTCGCGGTCGCGGCGCAATTCGTCGTGCAGGAGCATGCCGAACAACACGGAACGACGAGCGAAGTCCGGGCCGACGTACTCAACAGCCGCGGCTCGCAGTACCTGTCGCCGTACTCCCTCGGCGCGCGCGACATTACGGTGTTTGAGTACCACTCCACCGACCCGGCCAGCCTGCCTCCGCTTAAATGAGCTGCGCGCGATCGCTGCGCAAGACGCGTCGCGCCTCGGTGATGAACATGTTGGTCTCCGTAGCTGAGCGCTTCGCTGAAGCGTCCAGATCTTGGACGTCGCCCGCCGCCAGGATCGCCACAGTGAGCTCCACGAGTTCACCCGCTCGATTGGCCAGGGCCTCGTCGGCCGCGACCAGCTGAACCCGGTACATGGCGCTCCGCGCGGCAGTCCGCAGCCGCCAGGACTCAGCCCGGGCATGCACGTACTGTTCGCTGTCGGGCTGATCCTCCTGCCTGCTCGTCCATCGCCGGATCTGGGCGCCTCGCAGGTCCGCGATCGCCTCGGCGAACGAGCTGAAGGCAAGGATCTGTTCATCCCGCATCCGTCCATGCGAAGCCATCGAATGGACGAATCGCGCCTGCCTTCGCTGGAAGAGGTAGGCCACGGTCGAACCTAACAAGGTGCCGATCACTGCGATCCCGGCTGCGAGAACAGCTTGCATGGTCACCATCGTGGCACGACGACGATCACGGCTTATCGCTAAGCCTTGGTCAGTTCTTAGTGCGGTCGGTGACGCCGTTCCGAACCCGCTGGTTAAGGGCGTGTGTCGGTGTGGGTGGCTCCGTTGGTCGTCCCCGCGGTAGTCCTGATGGTTGTGGCCTTGTATGGCCATGGATCTTCAACCGTGGCCGGGCGCAACTGCCTTTGCAGTGTCTGCGGGCAGTGTGTCGATCGCGGCTAGAAGGTGGGTGCCGGCATCGAGGCGTTTGGATAGGTTGACGTCACCGGGAGGCTGACCAGTGGTGAAGTCAGTGGCTCGGGTCTTCACTTCGCCTGCCAGCACACGTGCATTGTGTACTCCGAAGATGTCGACCTCGGGAGTGCCGCCATCGGGAAGAATGAGGTCAGTGCCTGGGGGGCAGTTCGCATTCTGGGGCTGTGCGGCCAGCGCTGCGATGGCGAGCAGGTGCGGCAGAACGCCGTTGTCGCTGGCGCGGTCGATGGGGGCGTCCAGTCGGTAGCAGACGGCGGGCCCTCGGGAAGAGGCGTCAGCCATGACGGCGAACGTCTTGACTCCACAGATAGTGCAGGCGATCTCGAATCCGCGTTCAGCCCAATGGCGATCGACTAGCGTTTCGAGCCCTGTCCTGGCGAGCGCGGCGCAGATCAGCGTTGACGAAGCAAGTCCGGGAAAGGTCCGTGCCTCGGAAATCGGTATCCGTGAAGGTGGTGCCGTTGGCTGCGGCGCCACTGAGCGAGGTGTTCGAAAGCCGGGCGTTGTCCAGGGCAGCGCCGCGTAGCTTGGCTGAGCCGAGGATCGCGTCTCGCAGGTCGGCGTGGGCCAGGGTCGTGCGGTCGAGGTCAGGTTCGCCCGGGCCAAGACCGCGTTTTCGCCGAAGCGGGCTTCGCGAAGCACCGCGCCGGTCAGATCAGCTCCGGACAGTTCCACGTCGGTGAGGTCCGTCTCGTTCGCACCTCCCGCATCGGGGCGGGCTCAGCCGCCAAGCAGTGCGGGCGGTGCGGAAGCCGGCCGCCGCGTGGCGGCCGGCGGGGAGGGCTCCGCGGCCGACAGCCGTGTTAGGCGGCCCCGGGCGAGCCGGTGCACCATGTCGCCGAGGGCTTCGGGAACGATCGAGCCGTCCAGATCGCGGGCTGCGGCGCGGACCTCCCGGTGCACCGCGTCGGGGGAGAGCTGGCTGGCGAATTCGCCGCCGAGCCACTCGCCGACCTCGGTGACGACGTCCTTGCCAGTGCTCGGTATCGCAGTCATTGAGACTCCTTCCTGAGCGAATGCCGAGAAGCTGGGCGACGAGACCGGACCGTCGGCAGCGGGTGCCGACGGCTACGTCACGCGGTGGGGATAAGCCGCGGAGCGCCGTTGGAAGGTGAGGATCGCCGGGTTCGCGATGACGCCGTCGCGGATTTCGACGGCGCGTCCGATGGTGTCGTCGGTGTCCCATGCGGAGGGTCCGTCGAGCACCGGTCGCAGCAGGGGGAGCAGGGCCTCGCTGATCTCCCAGGTCGCCGAACTCCACAGGTAGGACGGGCTGTGGTCGACGGCGTAGTAGGTGATGCCTTCGCCGACGGTGAAGGTCGGGTCGGCGAAGGTGGTGGGCCGGGCCCAGCTGAAGCCCATGCCCTCGTCGCACGAGACGTCGACGATGAGGCTGCCTGGTTCGAACGCGTCCAGGTCGGCTTTGACGAGAAACGTCAGCGGCTCGGCGGGATCCTGCAGCACGCAGTTGACGACGATGTCGTGCTCGGCGAGGAATCCGGCGAGGGGGACTCGTCCGCGGTCGGTGAGTGCGTGGCTGCGGCGGGGGTCGCCGGGGCTGTTCGCGTCGTGCTGGAAGTGCACCATCGTCGCGGAGTGGATGGGCGAGCCGACCGCGGTGATGCCGCGGCCGGTGAGGACGCGCACGTCGTGCACGCCGTGTGCGTTGAGCGCGGTGACCGCGCCTCGCGCGGTCGCGCCGAAACCGATGACCACCGCCCGGAGGCGGCGTCCGTAGTCGCCGGTCGACCCGGTCAGCTGCAGGGCGTGCAGGACCGAGCAGTAGCCGGCCAGCTCGTTGTTCTTGTGGAACACGTGCAGCCCGAAGGACCCGTCGCGGGTCCAGTGGTTCATCGCCTCGAACGCGATCAGCGTCAGCCTGCGGTCGACGGCCAGCTGGGTGAGTTCCCGGTCTTGGACGCAGTGCGGCCAGCCCCACAGCACCTGGTGCGGCCGCAGTTCGGCGACGTCGCTCAGCACCGGTTTGGCGAGCAGGACGACGTCGCATTCGGCGATGAGTTCCTCCCGCGTGCGCAGCCCGGCGACGGTGCCTTTCAGCTGTTCGTCGGGCACTCCGAAGTCCTCGCCGTAGCCGTGTTCGAGGTAGATGCGCTCGCGCAGATCGGCGTCGATCCGCTCGAGATGCCGGGGGTGGATCGGCAATCGGCGTTCGTCCGGTTTCCGCGAATGCGCGACGACGCCGAGAGTGAGCTGGTGCACCGGGTTCCTTTTGCTCGATGGTGGTCTGGACAACGTGTGCCCGAGGGCGTTATCGGCGCAGGTCTTCGGGCGTTTCGTCAATGAGGTGCAGCAGTCGCACAGCGAGGGCCTGGCAAGCGGTGTCGGTGAGGCCGGTGTCTTGCTTGAGCAGGTCCCGTACCTTGGCGACGCGTTGGTCGTAGCGGGAGACGAAGTCGATTCGTGCGGTCATGGGTCGTTCCTCTTTCGTGGTTTCGCGGCCGCCAGCGGCGCAGGCGCAGCGGCGGTGGAGCGCGCCTGCTGCGGTCGCGGCGCAGAAGCGGTCCGCGATCGGGTCGTGCGCGTCTGTCTGATGTGGACAGACCGGGCAATCGCCGGACGGCGCCGCGGCGGTCGGCGCCAGCGCGGCGCGCATCGCGATCATCGCCGGGCTCTTCGGCCGGCGGTCGCCGATCCGTTCGCGGCCGTGCGGAACACGCTGGCGACGGTGCCCGGGGAATGGACGGGCTCCGTGCGGGCCCGCGGCGGAATGCGGTGCGGTACGTTCATGACGCTCCAGCCCCGGCAACCACCGGAACTGGGACGAGAAGGCCGGCGTGCCGCGATCGTCACCACGTGGCGCGCGAGAACCAGGCGGAGTCCGGGGACGGTGCAAACTCGATTGCCCGCACACGGGATGCTCCCGGACACCACTGACCCTACACGCGCCTGGGCCTCAGCAGGTAACGGTCACCCGCTCGGCGCCGTCCCGGCATCCCGGCGACCGGGCCGCCGGCCGGGGACCGTTCCCGACGGGGATCTCCGGCGGCACCGAGCAGGCCGGCCCGCCGAGGACCCGTGCCGATCGCCGTGACCGGCAACCGCCCGGCCGGATTCGGAGAACGCGGCCCTGCCGCCGTCGACATCCGCGTTCGGCACCGGCGAGGATCTGCCGCGCCACGCGGTGAACCCGGCGGGCGCGGCTGGAATCTCCGGTGCTTCCGCGCCTCGAACGACGTGCTCACGGCGCTGCGCGGAGCGTGTGTCGCTGGTGAAGCACGACGGTTCGGCGGTTCCGGCGCAGATGGCTGCTGGTTGCGCTCGTGTCGGCGCAGGCGACGCCAGTGCGGACGCAGAATGCGGATCCGCTTGGCAGAGTTTCGTCAGGGGCGGTGTGCTCGAGGGGTACGCACCGAGTTCCGTTCAGCACGATTGCCCGCCCGGCAAGCGCGCGAGCGGGTCGGCCCGCGCGGCGTTCCACCGCAACGCCGCGTCCAGCTGTGCCTCCGAAAGCCGTACCCGTCGCGAGATCTGGCGCAGGGATGCGCGGCTCAGCGACGAGTCCCGGCTGGCCTGGCACAGCAGCCCGAACCACCACTGCTCGTCGACCCATTCGAGCTTGGCCTTGCTCACCAGCGCGGCCAGGTGCTCGTCGCAGCACGCGTGGACGACCCGTTGTCCGGGCAAGGCCAATTCCACGGAATCGACGACCGACGAGTCGCGCACCAGAGCGGTCTGGAGGCTCGTGGACACGGGCCGCTCGCCGCAGTACCCGCAGGGCGGGTCACGACGGCCGGGGATCGCCCCGAAGGGGTAGGCAGGCGGCACCAGAACCTCCGGCTCACTGCGACCAGTTCCGTCTCGCGGGCAGCAAGCCGGTGCCGGGGCGGAACGGCGTCTGCACGATCCCGGGCAGGGCTGAGGCCGTCCCCCTCTGCGGAATCACACTACGGGCACCCTGACGCGATGTCAGTACACCATCCGGGTCCGCCGCAGCCGCAAGCTCGAGCAGAGTGCGCACGAGATCGGCGGTGCGAGAGAGAAAAGCGGCTGCTTGACTTGCGGTGCGAGCGAGTCCGGTCTTCGCCGCCCACGGAGCGCGGCTGGCTCCCGGCAGCAGTGGCCGAGCCGAGAGCTGTCCGGCCGCTTCGGCCGGCGCCGCGGCGCCGGCAGGCAGTAGCGTGGCGTGGTCCGCTGACCGCGGCCACCAGCCGCTGCCGACGTGCCCGCACTCGGAGCGGGCGGCTTCAACGAAACCCGCGCTGCAACGGGCCGCGCGCTGCCTCCGGCCTGAGACTGTCATCCGGCTTCCCGTGCTCGAGGTCGCCTTCGTTGCCGTTCGGCCCATGGAGAGGTCGACACCCCCGGCAACAGCGGAGGAACGAAGAGGCAAGCCTGGCATTTCGCCGTACGGCACAGGAAACCGGCCTCGGCGCCGCCCTGCCGGGTCTGCACGGCCGATGTCCGGGCCGGTCCCCTCGAACATTCGGATGAACCTGGTGGCGCGTGTGCTTGCCGACCCGCCAGCCGCAGCTCAGCCGGGCCGGCCTTGTCGTCGGCCGACATCGCGGCCTGTAATCGACAACTGCCGTGCCGCCTGCCGCCACGCGTGCATTGCCGCCGAAACGGCGAAGGTGCTCCCGCCGCGCACCGCACCGGACGCCGCCGAGCAGTCCCGCCGACAGCTCTGTGTATTCGCTTCCGGCCGACTGCCCGGCGTCCGGCGCGGCCGCGGTCTCGCGTTCGTCCATTGTGGAATCCTTAAGCGCGGGAGCGGAAAGCCGCCCTGCCGGGGCGCGGTCGCTTGGCAGGGCGGCGGGCGCTCCGCGAGGTTCCCGGCCCCTCCGCAAGCGACAGGGACACGGCTCTGCCGGTGCGGCACCGGTTCGCCTGCGCCGCACCAGCCGACGAGGTTGGGCAGGGCTCCAGCCGGCGATCGCGGTCCGCGACAGCGGCGACGGCAGCAGCGGGAGGGTGTACTGTCAGCGGTGTCCGAAGGCATTCCGTGTGCGGGTGCAGGAGCCCGCATCGTCCTCGGGTCTCATCCGGTCACGTGAACCGGGGACGGGAGCACGGCATGCAGCCGGCCTACGGCGCACCATCGTCTTCCCAGCGGCCATGATGCCGCCGAGCAGCTGCGGGCGGGTTTGTGCTCCGTCGGCAGCGCCCACTCGGGAGGGTGACGGTGCGGCGTGGCCCGCTGCCGTGCGAATGACGGAACCCGTTGTGCGGAAAGAATAACAACGCAATCTCGGAGCGGTTCGCAGGTCCCGTCGCGGCCCGATGCGCTGATCCGCCCGCAGGACGTACTCCGGCCGCGGTTTCCTCCGGCGGAGAGCCGGTTCCCGCGTCGGCGAGCCCCGGCTTCGGAGCCGTTTTCCGGCGCGTAGGGCCGGTGGTATCGGCGTCCGCCAACGGGCCGGCCGGACGGGAGCGGCTGTCCCGGCGAACCTGGCGGCGGGCATGGGAATCGGACTTGTTGCCGGCAGGCGAGCGGTCGCGGTACAAGGGGCCGGACGCCGAGGAGGGCTGTTTCGACAGCGCCCGGCGGCCGCGGTCCCGGAAGCCGGGCACGGAAATCCGCGCCTAGGTCGAACAGCCGGGCGGGTGGGCCGCAACAGGCTCAAATCCGGTCACTGGGGATCTCGTTTCTTCCCCGCTCCGCCACGGGCCGCACCTGGTTGCGCCTGCCCGGTTTTCCCGCCGCCGGCAACGCTCCGTCGTGGTGACCAGGCCGCACGTCCGCGACCTGACGATCCCTCCGGAGGCGGATCCGGTTGCCGCGCCTCGCGCGCTGCACGCGGCCGGTCGGACGAAAGGGCCGGGACCGCGTGGGAAATCCTTGTCCGCTCAGGTCATCGGACCGTCCATTCCGGCACAAGGAGCGACGTCCGTCCTGCGTGCGGATCACGGGCCGATCATCGTTGCCGAACCGTCGCAGACGCGGGCTTGGTCCGAGGCTGCCGGCGAGTTGCCGGCGACGGAGCGGCGAGCGCGCCGCTTCCCCCGCCGGCCGGACCGCGGCGGGGCGGCACCGCGCCCGGATGCGGCGGCCAGCCGGACCGGTTCGCCTCGCTCGCGCGGGTGGAATCGGACGACCGTCCGCGCCCGAACTGCCGCCCAAAGGACGCAATCGCGTCCGGCCGCGAAGAAACCCGGCCGGAACGGGTGTGGACGGGATGTCCTGCCGGGTACCTCTCCTTGATGAGAATCCGGATATCGGCCCGTTGCGTTCCCTCCGCGAGTCTGTCCGCCGGGATGGATCGCGGCGGATGACCGGCAGCGGAGGGGACAATGGATGCCCGTGGACGCTCGACGTGCGCGGGACCGGCCTCTCGTCGGTGCTCGCCCGTCCGCGTCTGGGCGGCCGGTCTGCTCGGCAGCCTCAGCGCCGATCGTCGGCTCGACGTGCTCCTGGTGCTCGACGAACTCGTGACGAACGCCCATGCGCACACCCTCGGCCCGACGTGGGTCCGGCTGACCGAACAGCCCCGGCCTTGCCTGGTCGTCGTGGAAGCGGACGACCTCTCGCACGGCTGGCCGGTCGTCCGTGCCCGGGGAGGGACCGCGCCGCACGGACGGGGGATGCAGCTCGTGGACCGGCTCGCGGACGAGTGGGGAGTGCACGACAATCTGGACGGAAAGACCGTGTGGGCGCGCTTGGGCTGGTCCGGGGAAGGCGTCCGCCGGCGGTGAGTGTCGCCCGCCGAGCCCGACAGCGACCAAGGCGGTCGTGGAGATAGACCAGAGGAAGCGGACTGGCCCTGGCCGCAGTCGTGGCGGCCGGTTCCGACGACCAGACAGCCTGGCTTGCCCCGCAGCCGTCGCGGACGGCCGAACTGGAGCGTGCGGAGCACCGTGGCGAGGTACGGACACAGGTGCGCGAGTGCCCGATGCCGCGGAACTCGCCGAGATGCCCGGGCGTTCGGAGCATCGGCTTCGTGACCGGCGTCCGCCGCCGATGGAGATCAGCACGCGGCGGGCGACATCCGGCGCAACCTCCGTGCGGGGCTGGAGATCGGGGCATTCGAACCGGCGAGCAGCAAAGCAGGCAGCGGGGTCCGCCTTTCCGATCAGCGACAGTCCGGCCGTGTTCGGGAAATTCTTCCGGGCAGGCAAAGGCCTTCGCGGCGATCGGGCACGCAAGGCGTGTCGCGCGGTTTCAGCCGTCCGCGGAGCAGCGCGCGCGCATCCCTCTTGGGCGGCGTCGCTCTCGACAAGGAACCCGGTTCCGATCCTCAGCGCACCTTCTGCCAGCTGGGCAAGCTCTGGAACATCGACACACACCAGCGACTGATTCCGGGATCTCGCCGCAGTGGCCGCGAGCGGGCGAAAAGACCTTCTGCCTCGGGGCCGCGAGTCGCGAGTCCTGTCGCGAACTTCGTGCCAGGGCTGGTTGCGATGAGGCAAAGCGAGAACGAGACGCGACCGATCGCAGCTCGATGCGGCACCGGAGCCGTGGCGATCGCGGCGGGCGCGAAATGGACGTTGCGCGCGGTGTGTTCTTTCGCCGCATCCTCGGCGCCCGGATCACCGTGCCGGCAGCCGAATGTCCGATTAGCGCGCGACCTTGCTCACGGCGTATTGCACCGCACGGGCTTTCGGTCATCTGGTCGCTGTTCGGCGGCCGACCCGATAGATTGAGGACGTGTCAGACGGCGAACTCGAACCGCGCGGTGGTGACGTAGCGCGCGGGAATCAGCGTGCGTCCGATGCCGACCGCGACCGTGCGGTGGAACTGCTCCGGCAGGCCGTCGGTGACGGCCTGCTCGGTCTCGACGAGTTCAGCGACCGGGTCGGCGTCGTGCTCGCGGCGGGGACCCGGGGACAGATGGAATCGGTGCTGGCCGATTTACCCGGGCTGTCGCTGTTTCCGCCCGAACCGCCGTTCTCCGAACCACCCGCGCTCGTGCTCCGCACCACCAACGGTTCGGTCAAGCAGGAGGGCGAGTGGGTCGTTCCGCGGCGGATCCTGGCGCAGTGCGGCTCTGGCCGCGTCCGGATCGACTTCACCCGGGCTGTGTGCCGGCACACGGAAATCCAGCTGAAAATGGTCTGCACCGGCTCGGGGCAGGTGCAGGTGACCGTGCCGCGCGGATGGTCGATCCGCGTCGAGGAGCTGAGCGCGACCAGCGGCAGGGTCATCGACAAGGCGACGGACCCGTATGTGCCGGGTTCGCCGTTGATCCGGGTGTCCGGCGAGCTGGCCAGTGGACGGCTCAAGATAAGGCATCCGCGCGAGACCTGAATGGCCGACACGACGAGGGCGGTCCGCTCAGTCGATGACGGTCGGTGTCGCGCTGAGCCAAGCGCTGCGAGCCGGCTGACTCCGGAGACCGACGCGGCGACGTGGAACGCAGGACCGCCATTGGCCGGGCTTTCGAAGCTCCGCGCGTGCCGAACAGGGAACTGCCGTCCGAATCCGCGTCGCGCGGACCGGTTCCGAACGGTCGCTCGCGGCGGCGGCCAGCCCAGAACGGGATCGTCTCCGTCGCGGGGCGCGGCGGTTCGCGATAGGCATGGGCGAGCAGAAGGGCGTCCGGCGCCTGCTTTCGCGGCCTGCTGGAAATTTCCTTTCGCTGAAGCGAAAGACGCCGATGGCAGGGGTGGAATCAGTCCGTTCAGGATTCCCCGGCACTGGTGTCGGCGCGTGCCGACGCAGTTTCGCGCCGGCTCGACCACGCGTGAGATGGCGACGGATCAGCTGTGACTGGAAAACCTGGGCACTCCGAGGTTGTGCCTGCCCGGCCGTGGACTTCGGGGCGGGTGTGCCTGGCACGGCTCCGGCTGGTTGCGCGGTGCTTCCGGATGTGTTGTGGTTCAGTCGCTTTCTCGCCGCCACAGCTCGCCCGGCCGGCTCGTCCGCCAGAGCGGACGACCAGGTTCGCCTGGCGCGAGAAAGATCGTGATCTTGTTGGGCGGCCGCTTGCGGGAACAACGCGGAGGAGGCCGCCCCGCCGCCGCGGCGACCCTGCGGTGGGCGCTCGTCCCGCCGGAGGGTCGCGGGAAAATCTAGGCTGACGCGGGGATGCGGCCGCCGTCGACGTCCCAGCGCTGGGTCGCGTCGTCCATCGCGCCGGCGGCCGCCGCCTCGTGGTCGGTCTCGCTGGGGGCGGCGAGCAGGGACTCGACGGTATCGAGGTGGTCCCGGTGCGCCGCGGCCGCCAGAATGCGATGCGCGTCGGCTTGCCCGGTCTCCGGCGGTACGACCAGCAGAGCCAGCCGGCGCGGTCCCCGCGCTCCGGTGACGGTCACCGGGTCGGGGTGGTGCGCGCGGAATCCTTCGAGCCGGATCGCGGAGCCGTCGACGGTGAGCCGGCGCTGAGCCGGAGTCCAGGCGGCGAGGTGGTAGGAGACCCGTTCGATCCGGTCCAGCCGCGCGGCGAGCATCGCGAGCAACGCCGACAGTTCCACGGCTAGTTCGCGGGTGTAGGGCCACCATGCGCCGTCGACGTATCCCGTTGCTGGGCCGTCCGGTTTCAGCCGCAGGCGTGGTGCGCGCCAGGCCGGTGTGGCGGCTTTCCTGGCCGAGACAGTGCTGGCGACGGTGCGGAGGTTCGGTGCCATGGCGGCGTTCCCGTCCCCGGCCGCTGTCACCGTCCGGACTGGGTGCCGAGGACGGCGCAAGCTTGACCGCTCACGCACGAGATGCTCTCGGACACTGTCAACACTGCACCCTTTGCCTCGCCGGTCGCGGAAACGCCGACGGCAGCGGGACTTCGCTTCTGAGCAGCCGGAAAATCGGGACGAGAAAAAGAACCGTTCGCGGGGATGACGCCGCGCCCGCGCGGGTCGTCCTTTTCCGTCCCGGTCGTCGACCGGCCGCGGCTCAAGCCCCCGAACTCGGCGAGGGGTTTCGCGGACTGCGCGTGGTGGCCGCGGTGCGGGCCGGCCGGTCACGGTGTTGTCGTGATGTGGAAGGCGTAGTGCCCGTTGATGTCCTTTCGGACGTCGAGTGTTTTGTCGGCGAGCCGGACGCGGGTCTCGCGGGCGAGGAACACCTGGGTGTCGCCGGTCGCGATGATGTCCTCCCCGGCCGCGGGGTAGGCGGCGACGTCCACGGCGAATGCGGCGCCGTCCTCGGGAAGGCCGTCGAGCGTGAGGCGCAGGCCGCCTTCGGCGTGGAAGTTCTGGGATGCGGTGAGCTGGTTGATCGCTTCGGTGGCTGCTCCGGTCAAGGTGAACATCGATGGTTCGCTTTCTGCGTGTTGTGCTCAGGCGGCGTCGCCGCGCCTTGTGCTGCGTGGATCGGTGGCAGACGGCGCGTGCTGCGTGCGGGCAGGTCCGAAAGCTGGGCATCCTGGAGCCAGAGGTCGTGCTCGTGCGGCGGGGTCCGCGCAGCCAGCGAACCGAGGGGGCTGGTAGCGGGGTCGGTCGTCGGGAGGGCGGAGTGCGGGCTGGTCGGCGGTGCCCTCGTGATTCTGCCGCGAATACCGGGGCGCATGGGCGTTCCTGGTGCGATTTCTGCCGTGCCTGTTGTCGCGGACCGTTCCGATGCGGAAGCGTCGTCTCGCGCACGGCGTCCGCGACAACCCTGGCCTGCCGCTGTTCATTCCCGCCTGGCGCCGGTCAGGCAGCCTCCAGTGCTCCGCTGGCGGCGAGGATCACGTGCGCCGCGTCGGTGCTGTCCGGGTCGATGGCCGAGCACAGGGCGCGTTCCGCCGCCGCCGGGCTTGCTTCCGGCGGGATCACCAGCAGCGTCAGGTGGTGGATGCGCGGGCCGATGACCACGACTGTGTGCTGCTGGAGGCCGTAGAACGCGGCCAGCCGCACGAGAGCCGGTCCGTGGGCGAGCCGGGCGGGTGCGAGGTCCCAGGCGCCGGGGTTGAAACCGATCCGGTCCACCCGGCCGAAGCGGTCGACGAGCGCGGCGGCGAGTGCGCTGAATTCCGTGACCGGTTCCCGCGAACGGGGCCACCAAGCGCCGTCGAAGCAGCCTTTCGCCGCGTGCTGTTCTTTGAAGCGCAATCGCCGCCCGAGAGCGGGCGGTCCGAGCACGACGCCCGTGCTGGACTCGTTCGAGGCGTACTCCATGATGGCGCTCCTGTCCGGCCGGTGCGGGACCGTTCCGGCAGCGGATGCCTGCGGAGGCGGACCTGTCTGCCAAGCCTACGCCGAAAGGGAGACCGCCCGGCGGAATCAGCCGGATTTCCTTGTGCCGGGCCGGAATGGCGGACGGCAGCTGCTCCCGCCAGGCTCCCGAGCGCGCCGGATTCCGTTGGCGCGAAACTATCGCCGCGCGCGGCTGACCGTCAGGAGTAGGCTGGGCGCAGGCGGTGAAGGCGGTTCCGGTGAGCGTGGCACAGGCCGCGTTCCAGGACCCGCGCGGCCGCATTCCGAAGGGACCGCACATGCAGGTCGAGATCAGCACCGACAACAACGTTCCCGGCAGCGCGGAGCTGAACCGCTGGGCCGAGGAGGAACTCCGTGCCGCGCTCTCGCGGTTCAGCGACCACCTGATCCGGCTGGAGGCGCACCTCAGCGACGAAGTCGCGTCCGGTGCCGCCGGGGTGGACCGCCGGTGCGTGCTCGAGGCCCGTCCCGAGGGCAAGCCCGCCGTCGTGGTCACCCACTTCGCGGGTTCGGTGGACGAGGCGCTTCGCGGGGCGACGCGCAAGCTGGCAGGCATTCTCGACCGGCAGCACGACCAGGCCGCACACCACAAGGGCGGCGACACTGTCCGATATGGACGGTCGGCGAACCAGGGCTGACTCCCGATGTCCGGAACACAAGCCGCGTCGCCTCGGCTTGCTGAGTGTCCACACAGGACGCCGTCGTCGCCGAAATATCCGAGTAGCGCCCGATGTGAGTTTCGACAGGTCCGTGAGGGGAACCCTGAGGGGCTCAGAGTCTGGACCGTTCCCCGGGAGTTGGACTGGGAATCGAGTTCCGGCTTGCGGCGAGCGTGTTCGTTGTATTCGTGCAGTTCGTTGTCTGAGGGGCAGCGGGAGGCCGCTGTGGTGTTGTTCGAGGCCGGGCGCGGCCGCAAGGCGGTCGCGCCCGGTTGGGCGTGTCGGTGACGGCGGTGCAACGCTTGCGTGATCGTTGAATGCTGCGGAGCGCGGGGGCGCTGATGAACAAACCGGACCGGCGGTCGTTCGCGTTCGAGTTCAAGCTCGGGGTCGTGGCCCGTTATGTCGGCGGGGAGGCGACCGCGCTCGAGCTGGCCCGCGATCACGGGTTGCGGCCCCGGCGGAAAGGCCGTCCCCCGGCCGCAGCGGCGGAGCGGTCCGGGCCGGGCGAGTTGGAGCGGTTGCGGCGGAGAACCTGCGGCTGTCGGCGAAGGTGGCCTGCCTGGAAAATTGCGGGCCTTGAGGGATCAGGGGCGAGGGTGAAAACCCAGGCGATCGCCGCCATCGAGGTCGACTACTCGCTGCTGGTGGTCGCGGGACTGGCCCGGTCGACGTTCTTCTACCACCAGGCCCGCCTGGGCCGGCCCGACCCGCACGCCGGGCTCAAGACCGCGGTCGCCGAGGCGTTCGAGGCCGCCCGCGGCCGCTACGGGCACCGGCGGATCCACGCGGTGCTGGTCCGCGACGGCTGGCAGATCGCCAAGAAGACGGTGCTCAAGGTCATGAACGCCCTCGGCCTGGTCTGCAAGATCCGGCGGCCGCGCCGGCGCCGGTCCTGGCCGGCATGACCGCCGAGAACCCGCTCGACCGCCAGTTCGGCGCCGACGCTCCGAACAGGAAATGGGTCACCGACGTGACCGAGTTCCGCATCGGCGACCGCAAGGTCTACCTGTCACCGATCATCGACCTGTTCGCCCGCTCCGTCGTCGCCTGGGCCTGCGGCCCGTCCCCGTCGCTGGACCTGACCACCACCTCGCTGCGTGGGGCGATCGCCGCCCTGCCCCCGGTGCCGCGCCGCTGGTCCACACCGACCAGGGCTTCCGGTACCGGCACCGCTCCTGGCGCGCCCTGATCGAGGAGGCGGGCCTGACCCAGTCCAGGTCACGCCGCGCCACCTGCCTCGACAACGCCATTGTCGAGAACTTCTTCAGCCAACTCAAAGGAGAACTGTTCCACCACAACAGCTTCGACACCATCGAGGAATTCGCCGCCGCACTGCACGACTACATCCACTGGTACAACACCACCCGCATCTCCACCACCCTCGGAGGCCTCAGCCCAACCGAATACCGAGCCCAAACCCTCACCGCCTGACCTCCACCCCAACCAGTCCAACTTCTGCGGACCGGTTCAACCGAGCGCGGTCCGCGGGAATGGGACGCGCACTTTCTCGTCGCCGGCGATTTCCTGCGCGTACTGCCGCGCGGCCCGGGTTTCGAACCGCACCGCCCGTCCGCCGGTCACACCGCCGCGCGTGCCGGTGCCGGAGGTCATCGAGTCGGCCAGCCCCCGTCCGGTCACAGCGTGCAGGTAGAACTCGGCTTCGAGGTATTCCAGGTTGAGCGCGAAGTTGAGCACCGCGCCGTCGCTCACCTGGCCGGAGTCTTGCGCGACCGGGGCGGCCTCGCGGACGGCGGCCCCGGCGGGGTTCGTGAGGCCGCCGAGCCCGAGAGCGCCGGCCACGTCGAGCCCGGCCATGCCTGCGGCTTGCAGGAAATTGCTTCGGTCCTGGGGACTCTCCGCGCTCCGGGCGATCATCGAGGCGGCATAGCGGGTGCCAAACACGGGCGATCTCCTTCCCGCCCGGCGCGAACGCCGGCCATTCCCGCACGGACAGCCGTCCGCGCGGGAATGGCCTTCGTGGACGGTCCTGCTTCGTCACCGGGAGCGGTTTGGACGGGTCAGCCCCCCGATCGGGGGCACCGCGGAAATCGGGAAGAAATCCGTTCCAGGTCACTCCGCCGACGGGATACGGAGAGCGATGAGTACATTGTGGACTATGACGCGACCGCTGATCGCGGTGCGGATCTCGAGCGGAGAGCCGGTCTGGTTCCGCTCAGAAGGCGATGCGAGCCGGCCAGCTCACCGCATACGCGGGGATTCGGGTATCGCCAATCCTGCTTCGCGGGGATCTTGCCGGCTGGGCAGGGTCCGGAGCGGAAGTCCGAGCGGCACGGCTCCCCGCCGATAACCGGGATGCCGGCCCGCGCACCGAGCTTGTGCGCGGCGTTCTCCGCCGAGCCCTCGGGTCCGGCCTTGTTTGGGGCCGCGTCCTGGCGGGAATTCGCGTAGTGCGACCGGTCGCCCCAGTCCCCGGCATCGCAGAACTCGGGAAGGAATCCCATGGTCACATCGCCGGTGACTCCGCCGACCAGGGTCGGTGCCGAGACGACTGCGTCGCGCAGGGAATTCGGCGCTCTCGTCCGGCTCGTGCGGGGAGCGGGCCTGCTGGAGCGGCGTTATGGTTACTACGCGGTGAAAATCGCTCTCACCGCGCTCGCTCTGGCCGCCGGGTGCCTGGTTTTCGTCCTGGTGGGCGATTCGTGGTGGCAGCTGGTCACCGCGGTGTTCTTCGCTGTGATGTTCACCCAGATCGCGTTCCTCGGCCATGACGCCGGGCACAACCAGATCTTCCGGACCGGACCGGCCAACGACCGCGTCGGCCGGATGCTCGGCGGGATCGTCGGGATCAGCTACGGCTGGTGGACGGGCAAGCACGCCCGCCACCACGCCAACCCCAACCACGAGGACGAGGATCCGGACCTCGACATCCCGTTGCTCGCGTTCACCCGCGGGCAGTCGCGCGACCGCAGCGGGCTCGTGCGCTGGACGGCCAAGCACCAGGCCGCGCTGTTTTTCCCGTTGCTGCTGCTGGAAGGGCTGAACCTGCACTGGGCCGGTGTCGAAGCCGCGTGGCGCGGGGAGATCGCGGCGCGCCGGACGGAAGCGGTTCTGCTGCTCGTGCATGCCGCCGTGTACCTCGCCGCGGTGTTCGTGGTGCTGTCCCCGCCGGTGGCGATCGCGTTCATCGCCGTCCACCAGGGACTGTGGGGGGTGTACATGGGCTGCTCGTTCGCGCCCGGGCACAAGGGCATGCCCACCTACGCCCGGGAGACCAGGCCGGACTTCCTGACCCGGCAGATCCTTACCAGTCGCAACGTCCGCGGCGGCCGCTGCGTCGATTTCGCCCTCGGCGGCCTGAATTACCAGATCGAGCACCACCTGTTCCCCGGCATGCCGCGCGCCAACCTTCGCCGCGCCCAACCCCTGGTACGCGCGTTCTGCACCGACCGCGGCATCGAGTACGCCGAATGCGGACTGTTCACGACCTACCGCCACGTGCTCAACCACCTGCACGACGTCAGCGCCCCGCTCCGCGCGCGCGGAGCCGCCTGAGAACGAGGCCGCGCCGCGCGCGCGACTCACGACGACGGATCTGCCCCGCGGTCAACCCGCGCAGGACGGACTACCGGTGTTCGCCTCGATGCTCGCCGACCTCGTACCGGCCGTATACCGTGCCGTAACTCGACTGTGGTTCGCTGATCTGCTGTTTGTCCGGGTGAGGGTCATGCGATGCTCTCCGGCCGTGCTGTTTCGACTGATGTATTTGGTCATGGTGACGTTGTTCGGCTGGTGGGGTCTGCTTTCTCGGTCCGCTAGGGCCAAGGACGTCGAGATACTGGTGCTTCGCCACGAGGTGTCGGCTCTGCGCCGTCAGGTCGGGCGACCACGTCTTCCGTGGCCGGATCGTGCGGTCTTGTCTGCGTTGGCGCGGCTATTGCCCCGTGACCTGCGCCGGCATCGCATCGTGACGCCGGGCACGTTGCTCGCGTGGCATCGCCGTCTGGTCACTCGGAAGTAGACCTATCCCAACCGGCCTGGACGACCAACGGTCGATGACGAGTTGTGAGTTGGTCGTCCGGCTTGCCCGGGAGAACCCGGGTTGGGGGCATCGCCGTGTCCAGGGAGAGCTGGTCCGGCTCGGGCGCCGCGTCGGTGCAGGCACGATCCGCCGTATCCTCGCTGCTGCCCGTGTCGGCCCCGCGCCCGGGCGCGGGGCCACCGATCGGCGCACGTTCCTGAGCGCCCAAGCGGCAGGCCTGACGGCCACGGACTTCTTCCATCTGGACACGATCGGGTTGCGGAGGCTCTGCGTGGTGTCCATGATGGAGATCCGCACCCGGCGAGTGCACCTTGCCGGGGGTGAACTCGCATCCGGCGGCGGCCCGGACCACGCAAGCCGCCCGCAACCTGCTGATGAGCCTCGGCGAGGGAACCTCCCGATTCCGGTTCCTTGTCCGCGACCGGGATGCGAAGTTCACTGCACCGTTTGACGCGGTGTTCGCCTCCGAGAGCATCGGCGTGGTGAAAACCCCGCGGCGAACGCCCCGAGCGAACTGTTACGCGGAGCGGTTCGTGCGCAGTGTCCGGTCGGAGTGCACCGACAGGATGCTGATCTACAACGAACGCCACGCTGCCGCGGTCCTCGATGAGTTCGCCCGGCACTTCAATGATCACCGTCCGCACCAGGGACGTGAGCATCGCCCGCCCGACCACGATCCCGCTGCCGTCATTCCGCTCGACTGTCCGTTCCGGCGGCACCGTGTCCTCGGCGGCGTGATTAACGAATGCCGCCGAGTAGCCTGATTCGATCTCAAAACCGCAGCTCATGGAGCGATTCGCTAGTTTTGGCACGGTACAAGGTACTGCGGCAGAGGTGCGGCGTGTCATGTATGCGGGAGCGTCACGAGCGGGGCAGCTTCTGATGTTCGTAGTCCACGGCGACCATTTGGGCAGATATGTGGCGCAGCTGGCAGCAGACGGGCTGGCGGTCAGAATATGGACGCCGGAAGCTTCGTCAAAAATAACTGGCAATGTGTTTGCGCATGCATTAAAATGCTGAAATTGTGGTCTGGCTCGACTGCTGGTCGGCAACCGGGCGATGGGTGTGCAGCAGAGCTGTGCGTAAACGCGCTTTACACGTCGGCTACCGCTGCTTCGGCCCGGCCCGGCCCGAGGCCCGACCCGAGGTCCGGTCAGGAACAGGATGCCGCTGGTGCGTCGTGGGAGAAGATCGACTGCCGTCTGATGCAGCTGCATTTCGGTAACGAGTATGCGAAAACGGCGGCGGGCTGGGAGGCGTAGGCACGGATTGCGCTGTTCAAGAACCCGCGGTCGGGGCGACCGGGTTCACCATTCGGCCGGGTTTGGTTGGTTGTCGTGCTGATTCGGCGCAGAAAAGCGGAGAATGGCTGTGAAATGCGCGCTCGACGCTGTTCAGAGCCGCCCGCGCAGTTCTGGCGGCAGAATGGTCGACATATCCGCCGCTGCGCTCTTGAGTGCGGCGGCGGTGAGGCCGACAGCGGTGCTGAGGTCCGTCCCGGTCAGGTCGGTTTCGGTGAGGTCTGCTCCGGTCAGGTCGGTACGGTCCAGGGTCGCTCCGCGCAGGCGGCCGCGGCTGAGGTTGGCATTGCGGAAGTCGGCCCGGGAGAGGTCGGCTCCGCGCAGGTCTGCTTCTCCGGCGAAGGACGCGCCGGTGGCGATCGCGTCGGCGAGGCGTGCGTTCGGCAGTTTGGCCCCGTCCAGCATGGCGTTCTCCAGCTTCGCCGAGTTGAGCACTGCGTCGCGCAGATCGACGAGAGCGAGCGTCGCGCCGGTGAGGTCCGCGCTGGTGAGTTTCGCGCGCGACAAGACGGTGCCCTCATCGCAGATGGTCCCTCGGAGGTTCGCACCGGTCAGGTCGGCACCGGTCAGCTTCACGCCGGCGAGGTCCAGCGGGTCGGTCTGACCGTTGTCGGGACGTTCGCGGAGGGCGTCGACGGCTGCGACGACGTCCGGGTCGGGGCGGGTGCCTTCGGCGGCCGCGGTCGCGCGTTGGCGAAGGAGATCGCAGATCGACCGGACAACGCTCGGGCGGTCCCGCTCGAAGTCGATCATCAGCCTGGCGAGCGTGCGCACGGCGTTGGCGCGGATGGCCGGGTCGTCCGAGCCCAGCCTGCTCCATGCGGAGTCGAACTGGCTGACGACGTGCTTGTCTTCGTCCAGGCGCTGCTTTTGCCGGTCAAGCGAGTAGCGCAGGAAGGCCAGCCCGGCGGTCCAGGGCGTGAGTCGTCAGGTTGTCGGCGTGATGGTATCCGACGGCGTGAGCTCTCTGGATCATCGCCGAAGGAGGTGCCACCGGCCGACGGAGAGGATCGTTCGCGCCGGTGGCGGCTCCGTTGCCTTCGGTCGTGGTTTCGACCCAGCCTTAAGCTCGCAGATCAGCGCAGCGCACGCGTCGATTTTGTGCTTTTCCCGAGCCCGGGTCCGGTTTGCCAGCACGAGTTCTTCGGTTGCGGCTCGGTGCATCAGCAAGCCCAGGAGCACGTGCCAGCCGCAGAGCACGACGGCGACTGCGATGACCGCTACCGGGGATGCTCCGTCGGCCGCGATCGCGCGCAGGCCGACAAGAGCGGCAGAGGCCAGAACGCCGAGCGAGAGCGGGCAGACGAGGGCCAGTTTCCGGCGGGCCCAGATCCAGCGCCACACTGCTCGCGGCGAGAGATCGGCCCGAACGAGCTTCGCCCACTCCTCCGGCGGACGGTTGCCCGAGGGAGGCCACTCGCGCGCCGCAGCGGAAGAAGCGATGCCCAGAGTTTCGAGGGTATCGGCTTTTTTCAGGAAAAGAACGGAGGTCTCTGAACGCAGTTTCTCGAGTATCTGTTCGTACTCGTCGATCGTGTGGTCGGGCACGGGGCCTTCGCGTAAGGATTGGCGCAAAGTCGCTTCGAGGACGAACGGGTTGGTGATCCATGCCAGTCGTGGCCGTGACGCCCAATGCCCGACGACCAGCCCGCTGGCCTGGACCGCTAGGACGGCCATGCCGATCATGAAGATCGGCACCACGGATTGGGTGAACTGCAGATGGTTGTTGGCCGCGTACATCGATGCACCAAGCCCGGCCGCCGCGCCGGCAACGGTGTTGACGATGCCCATCATCGAGAGCTGAGCCATTAGGCTGTGCCGGTCCCGGACCGTTTCCGCGTCGTCGCCGGTGATCCACCGCAACCGCCGGTTGCCTCTTCGGGAATCGAAACCGACGGCGAATATCGCCAGGACGCTCCACAGTTCGGCCAGGACGAGTGTGGCCGCGACAATGACGCGCGCGAGGATCATGACGGGAAAATAGCAACGTGCGAGTGGCTGCGTCTCCGGATTCGAAGAGATAACTCTGGCCGGCCGTCGATGCGACGGGTGAATTCGGGTGTCGCCCCGAGCCCGGATGATTCCTCTCTGGTTGACTGTGGTGATCGCGTGCGTCAGTCCGTTTTGGGGTCAGCTGATTTCGTTGCGTTGCGCACGTCTGCAGGCGCAGGTGGAGGGAGACGCACGTCAGAACTAGCGTGATCTTCAGGACCGGCGGGCGGTCTATGCGAAGTTCATGCGTGCCGCCTGTGGGCGGGTTTCCTCTGTGAGGCTTCTCCCCGGTTCGCGCTGGCGGGCCCCGTCAGCTGCCACGACCGCGAATCTGCCGCCGACTGTCTTTGAAGGTCGCTGCTGGTGGCTGCGATCTCTTCCTGGCGGCTGACCGGCAAGGCGAGGCCGACGAACTCCCGCCGGAGGCCGCGGATCTCGCCGCGGCGCTCGCTGTCGAATGGGCCGAACAAGTCGCCGAACACGGAAACCACGACGCGGACCGGGTACGGGTGCGGTACGAGTTGGACGCGGCGCGCGGCAACCTCGTCGACGAGCAAGGGCTGGGTGCCGGACTGCGACCCGTTCTCAACGCGCTCAGCCGCATCCGGTCGATGGCCGCGCTGGGGGAGGCTTTCGCGGGAAAGCTCCTGCGCACCGCGATCGTCCAGGTCAGCCGCTACCTCACTGACGACGACCTTCGTGCCGAGGTTCAGCATGATCAGCGGTCGTGTGTTTTCGGCTTCTCTGCTTGATCACAGTCCGGCTGTTCGGCTGGCTGGGCGTACTCGCGCGTGGTGACGCAGCAGTGGCCGCTGAACTGCTGGTACTTCGGCACGAGGTCGCAGTGTTGCGCAGGCAGGTCAGCGGCCGCGGTTGACGTGGTCCGATCGGGCGCTGTTGGCCGCGCTGGCTCGGCTGCTTCCCCGGCAGGTGAGGATGGCTCGGATCGTCACGCCGGGCACCTTGTTGGCCTGGCATCGCCATCTGGTCGCGTGGAAGTGGCGGTGTCCGAATCGGTCTGGCCGGCCTCCGATCGGCGCACAAGTACGCGAGATCGTGCTTCGGCTCGGACGGGAGAATCCCCGTTGGGGATACCGGCGGGTTCGTGGCGAACTTGTGCGGCTGGGCTATCGTGCCGGTGAAGCCACCGATCCGGCGGATCTTGCGAGCCCGCCGGATCGGTCCGGTGCCGCGTGAGGCGAACACCTCGTGGCGAACCTTCCTGCGCGCGCAGGCGGCCGGACTATTGGCCTGCGACTTCTTCCATATCGACACGATTTTCCTGCGTCGGCTGTACGTCCTGTTCGTGATGGAGATCCGCGCCCGCCGAGTGCATCTTCTCGGTGTCACAGCCCGTCCAACCGGTGGCTGGGTCGCGCAGGCCGCCCGCAATCTGGCCGCGGGCCTCGGAGAGCGGATCGGTGCGTTCCGTTTCCTCGTCCGAGATCGGGATGCCAAGTTCACGCCGGCGTTCGGCGAGGTGTTCCGCGGCGGGGGCGTGAACATCGTCAGGACACCGCCGCAGGCGCGGAGGGCGAATTGCTGCGCCGAATGGTTCGTGCGCACCGCCCGCACCGGGTGCATTGACCAACTCCTGATCTACCGCGCTCGGCATGCGCAGACCGTCCTGACGAGTACGTCGGCCACTGCAACGGACACCGCCCGCATCAGTCACGGGCGCAACGGGCGCCCAACGACGAAAACCGGACCGTATTGCAGGACCTGGATGCCCAGATCCGCCGTCGTCGCGTGCTGGGCGGCGTGATCAACGAGTACCGAAGAGCCGCGTGAACCTAGTCGACATTACCGCTGGTCATCGGCCCGCATCGAGTTTTGAAGCGGTACAGGCTGGGAGACCGGCGAGACACTGCCGAAGACGGACGAGTCGGTGAACGCGGTCGCGATCGACCAGGACACCGCCCTGGTGCTCGCACAACATCTGGCCGTGCAGGACGCCGAACGGGCACGCCTCGGATCACAGTGGAAAGAACACGACCTGGCCTTCACGCAATGGGACGGCAGCCCTTTGCATCCCGCGCAGGTGACCGATGTGTTCTACGAGCTGTGCCGTCTGGCCGGGTTGCCGCCGATCCGGTTGCACGATCTGCGCCACGGTGCGGCGACTCTCGCGCTCGCGGCCGGTGTCGAGATGAAGGTGGTGCAACGGATGCTGCGGCATTCCTCGATCACGGTCACCTCCAACACCTACACCACGGTCCTGCCGCAAGTGGCGTTCGCGGCGGCGGAAGCGACGGCGGCGATCATCCCTCGGCAGTCGGCGCGAAGTCTCGGGCTCGCCTCGGGCTCGCCAACGACCACAATGGACA
This sequence comes from Amycolatopsis albidoflavus, assembly GCF_039525725.1. Classification (NCBI taxonomy): domain Bacteria; kingdom Bacillati; phylum Actinomycetota; class Actinomycetes; order Pseudonocardiales; family Pseudonocardiaceae; genus Amycolatopsis; species Amycolatopsis albidoflavus. The sequence continues at coordinate 42,198 of NZ_BAAAHV010000027.1, read as the reverse complement.
GTCAGGGACCGGAAGAAATCCCTCCAGAAAACCAAAAACCCCAGGTTAACGTTACCGATAACCTGGGGAGTGAGGGTGCGCCATCAGGGACTCGAACCCCGAACCCGCTGGTTAAGAGTCCACGGTTTGACCTGTCGGGTGGTGCCGAGTGATGTCAGACAAGACCTTTTGGTCTGGTCGAGGGGTGTCCGTGGTGTCGTGCTGTGTCGGCTGCTGTTGTCGTGTGCTGGAGGTCTCGGGCTCGCCTCGGGCTCGCAAATGTCGGGTCGTGTCGCGTGGTCCGGTCCGGGTCTGGCACCGCGTTTTGAGGTGGTTGTCGTGACGAGGTCGGGGGTTCGGCGTGATCCGGTCGTCTCGGCGGTGAGTGTCATGGTGGGAGTCGTTGTCGGGCTGACGTTCACGTTCGGTTTTGAGAATGCGCTGGCGCTTGCCCTTCGGCTGGGTGTGCCGGTCTGGGTGGCACCGCTGGTTGCGCCGGCGGTTGATCTGGCGGTGGTGGCGTTGCTCGTCGCGGTCCGCCGGTTGTCGGCGCGCGGGGCTTCTCCAGCGACCATGCGGTCTGCGCGGCGGTTGCTGGTAGGTGCGAGTGTGGTGACGTTGGCGTTGAATGTGGCTGAGCCGCTGGTGGTTGGTTAGGTCGGCAGGGTGTTGTTTGACGCGGTGGGGCCGTTGTTGCTGATCGGCTGGTTCGAGGTTGGCCCGAGGCTCCTCCAAGCTCTTGTCGACGTGCACGGGGCAGACGATCAGCGTCCCGGTGTGTTAGCGGGGCGTCCGCCACGAGTCCTCGACGGAGGACGCTGGTGAGAGAACAGTTCGGCTTGATCCCGTCCTGGTGGAGCGGGCACGACGGGTTGACGCGGAGCATCGTGCGCGGCATCAGCGCCCGGTCTCGGCGGAGGTGCTGCGGAAGGCGCTGGGGGTAGGGGCGAAACGTTCCCGGATGTTGATGCGGGTGGTCCGTGAGGAGTGGCGCGATAAGCGCGGTTCGGCTCCGGCGGTGGTCGCCTGAGCCGCGGCGGCCTCCGCCCTTGCATGAGTCGAACACATGTTCTACGTTGGCTTCGATGCTGTGTGAACGCGACGAGCATGCAACGGAGTGACCCGTGGCAGGGCCGCCCGGCGTGCGCATTGGACAAGGCGTCTACTGTTCGTGCCGGTCTTGGCGAGGGAGTGGCGGGCATGGCGGACGGCAGTGCGATCGAATGGACAGAGGCGACGTGGAACCCGACGACGGGTTGCGATCGTGTGTCGGCCGGCTGTGACAACTGCTATGCGCTTGCGCTGGCGAAGCGCTTGAAAGCGATGGGTGCCGCCAAGTATCAGGTGGACGGCAACCCGAAGACGTCTGGGCCGGGGTTCGGTGTCACCGTGCACCCGGAGGCGCTAGCCCTGCCGTACCGGTGGCGGCAGTCTCGTCTTGTGTTTGTGAACTCGATGTCGGACCTGTTTCACGCCAAGGTGCCGATCGGGTTCATTCGGGATGTGCTGGCGGTGATTGCTGATACTCCGCAACATACGTACCAAGTGCTTACCAAACGATCGCTGAGGATGCGGCGTGTGGCGGACCGGCTGGATTGGCCTGCGAACTTGTGGATGGGCGTGTCGGTCGAGAACGACGAGCAACTGGACCGGGTCGAGCACCTACGCGAGGTGCCTGCCGCGGTCAGGTTCATTTCTGCCGAGCCCTTGCTTCGCCCGCTGCCGGGGCTGCTGCTGGACGGGATCGACTGGGTGATCACCGGGGGCGAGTCCGGGCCGCGCGCTCGTCCTTGCGACCCGGATTGGGTTCGTGACATCCGCGACGCGTGCGAGAACGCTGGTGTTGCGTTCTTCCACAAGCAGTGGGGCGGAATTCGTCCCAAGTCGTTAGGCCGCGAGCTGGACGGGCGTACTCATGATGCGATGCCGTCGCGGGTGGCGGCACCTGCCGCGGTGGTCGAGTGATTCAGCTTGCGAGCCGAACCCGGCTTCGTCGGTAGAGGCCCGGCTCATCGCTCGCGATGAGCCCGTTGGCGCGCAGCTGATTGAGCGTTCGAATGACGTGCTGCGGCCGGTAGACCGTTTCGAAGAGGGTGAATTCGCGAAGTTCCTCGACTCTGCACCCCGTTGCCGGTGCGTCTTCGAGGCGGTTGAGCAACAGTCGGCCCAGCGGTGCGAGGGCGGGGTCGGTGAGTTCGAACAGGGTTTCTGCTTGTTCGTCGCGCGGGTCGCGGAACCCGACGCCGTAGATTCGGTCTACTTCCCAGAGCGAGTCCTTCATCTTCTCCAGGCCTCTTCGGTGATTAGTGCCGAAGACGAGGTAGAGGGACTCGCCGCGGGTGTCGACTAGTTCGAAGTCCAGGAGGTACTTGAACCCCGCGGTGGACAAGGTTTGCCGGTAGCAGGTGAGGATGTGCTGCCGTTTCGCCTGTGCCGACGCCATGGTGTCGATATGACGCCAGGTCGGATCGCCGCCGAATACGTCGTCGGCTTCCTGCCCCATCGTGGAGACGAAACGGATGAACGGCTGAGTGCCGAGGGTGATGATGACTTCGGAGGACTGGTTGTGCGCCAGCCTGGCGAGGAGATCGAACGTAACGGGCACGTTGCCCCATGAGTCCAGAACAGCCAGGATCGGCTGTCCCCAGGCATGCATGGCGTCGAGTGAGGGTTCGAGGGTTTCGGTGCACGTGCCGTGTGCGAGCTTCAGCCGGAAGGCGTCCGGGGTCCGAGGGCGTTGGGGAAATCTCGTTGTCAACTGGTGACGCAGTGATTCGATGCATCGTTGGTCGTCGTCCACGAAGATCATCTTCACAATCGCGTCGGACTCGGGGACTTTGTCCAGCATGGCCTGGACGGCGATGACGGGCGAGCCCGGGTGATCGTCAAGGTAGACGCCTGGGCCTGCGAATCCTTCCGCGTAGGTCGCGGACGGGTATGCGTTCGAGCCTCCGAGCAGGATGGGAAACCACCGCTGGAGGTAACGGCGGTATATGTCGTGTTTCGCGCCGGTGTGGTCGGCTCGTTTCCATGGCACCGGGCCGTTGACGGGCATGCGACCCTCCCCGGGCGCTACTCAACGCTACCTTGCCAATTCATAGAGTGTCTATCTAACGCTACCTGCCCTCTTGGGCCGATTCAACCTCCGACTGAGTTCGCTGGAGGCGATCAGGGTTGAACGAGGTGCCCTTGGTACTTTTCCAGGCCCTGGGAAAGCGGCCGGGGTGCCAGGATGCCCTCCTGGTGGAGCCGGGCGAGTGCTCCGCGCAGGTGTTTTTTCCATGCTTGGCCGAATGTCGCCGGTCCGAACAGAGCCTCTGCATCGGTCGGGAGGCTGATGCGGCCGCGGCTCGACAACAGGTCTCGGGCGTTGCGCTCGATGGCGTCGATCCAGCCCGCTTGGCGTGCCGCTTCCTCTGCCGGGAATGGGTCTTCCTGCGGGAACAGGTCGTTATCGTCGCTTTGCGGTGGAGGGTTGCAATGGACGCGCCAGGCGGCAGCGGCCTGCGCGGCTGCTTCCCGGATCTCCCAGATCCCGTCCTGGTGGCGCGTGAAGTGGAGCAACCAGTAGACCGGTTGCTTGTGGGCGCGATCTTTGACCGGAACCAGTGTCCAGCCGCAACCCGTATTCGCTCGTATCCGTTCGGCGTAGCCCTCCGCGATCTCCTTGACGGCGGCGGCGACGGAATCGGCAGACAGGTAGACCTCTCGCCACCAGCCTCCGCCCAGCACCTCGTCGAGATGGCCCAGCGTGGTCACCTGTTGGCGGGTCGGTGCAGGGCTCCGGATGTACGCCCCGGCTCGGCCGAATGCCATGGCGATGAAGTTCAGCAGGACCTCGGTCTTGCTCCCGTAACCGCGACGGGGGCGGTTGAGCACACCGGCGACCTCGTCGAACGTGGGGCCTAGCCCGTACGGGTCAATGAACATGAACAGCGGTGCGTCGCCGGCGAAGGACACCGCGTCCTCAATGTAGTCGCTCGCCTTGCCGTGCCGAGCACTCCAAACTGCTCCTTCAGGCATGGCGTTTTCGAGAATCTGGTGCAGATGGTCGTAGTTGCTTTTGCGCGCTTCGATGAAGTAGCAGTCGATGCGCCGCAGCTGCTGCATCCCGGCAACGTCTTGTGCAACGAGCAACGGGCTCCCAGAGGTTCCGTCCTCGTACGAACCCCTGCCGGCATGGGTGTCGACGTAGGCAAGTCGCCTGTCCGCCTCCGTTGACGCCGTCTTGCCCGCGAATTTGGGGAAGTAAGTCTTCAACAGCTTGTGCTTGAACACCGCGGCTGCTTTCTTGGAGACGAAGAACGGGTCGGCCGAGCCGACGATTTCTTCGCCGCCTGCCTCGCCGCTCAGGGCGTAGTCTTCGGACTCCGCCGAAGCGATGTTCTGATCTGTGAGGTCGCCGTCGAGTGTCATCGCCTGCCTCCCCTCGCTAGGCACCACGTGATTCGCGTGTGCGGACGAATACGCTACGGCGGCGCAATAACAATCTGATCAATAGTTTTGGCGAACTGGCAGTCAAGCGCTTTCGGGCGGTTGTACTAAGGCCGGGTGCTAGGACGCCCTGCCATGGCGAGTCCTGTGGCCGCTGCTCCGAGAGTGTGCTATCAGAGTCGGTCCCTTCTTGCCGATGAGCGGCCTGGTGGTCGCCGAAATGGGCAGGCGTAGTCACGCCGCTGTGCGCCCATTCGGGTGAACAGTCAGGCGTCGTCTGTAACAGAGGTGCGCTCCATGACGGTTGGTGTCCATGAACGAACAAATCATGGTCGGCAAGCGAGGCGAGGGGGCTTGAGTGGACGAGCAGATGAATCTGTTCGAGGCCTCTGCGTCCGCGATCGGCTACCTGTACCAGCTCCGCAAAGCTCTCCTCCACTGCGTCGAGCAGTCGAGCGCCGGACCCGACTGGACCGTCGCTGTCGAAGCCGGGGACGACATCGAGGTCCACGAAGGGGACGGCAAGACCCTCTACCAGCTTAAACATCGCGCCCCAGGTACACGGGTCACCGACCTGGCTGCCGATCTGTGGAAGAGCCTCCGGATCTGGGCCACGGAGTGGACAACGACCGATGACGGCCAGGACCGGCCTACCTACTTCTTGCTCACGACCGCCGAAGCTCCCGAAGACAGTGCCGCCTACCATCTCCGTCCCCCGGGTTTGAACAGCCCACGAGACGAGGCGAAGGCGCTTGAACTGCTCGACCAAGCTCGCGGTCGGTCCACGAGCAAGACCAACAAAGCCGCTTACCAGGCATGGGATGCACTGTCAGCTGAACAGCGTCTGGGGCTGATCGAGCGCGTTCGTGTGCTCGACGAGGCACCGGACATCGAGGAAACGACTCGGCAGCTTCTACGCCTCGCGGCTCTTGCAGTGGGCAGAGAACATGCGAAGCCTTTCCTGGAACGCTTGGACGGATGGTTCTTCCAGAAGGTCGTCGCCCAGTTGCGCAATCGCGCGGCCGGGCCAGTGACCGGCTTTGAGTTCGACCAGATGTTCAGCGACCGTCGTGACGCTTTCCGCCCGGACAACCTGCCGATCGACGACGACGTGGAGGAGATGGAAGACGACGGCGTGGACCTCGGGGACCGGACGTTCGTGCGCCAGTTGGGTCTCATGGGTATCGGCGACAATCGAGTTCGACGTGCCGTCAGCGACTACCTGCGTGCGTTCACGCAGCGGTCGCGCTGGGTGAACGACAATCTTCTCCGTCCGGGGGAACTGGGCAGGTACGAGCGGCGCCTGGTCGAGGAGTGGTCGACGCGCTTCGACGTCGTCTGCGACGAACTGGGAGAAGAAGCGGCCGAGGAGGACAAGGTCCGCGAAGCGAAGGCCATTTACCGGTGGGTTGAGCAAGAGGCCCGGTTCCGCATCCGACCCGGATGCGATGAGCCATTCGTGACAAAGGGTTCCTATCAGATTCTCGCCGACGAGTTGCGGGTCGGCTGGCATCCCGATTTCGAAGCGCGCCTCATGGAGCTGCTGGAGCCGGTGCCAGGCGGATGAGCACTCCCATCGAGTGGAGCCGGGAGGAGCGTGTTCTCTACAACCCGGCGTTCATCGCTCTCGTTTGCGCCCGTGCTGTTCAGGGGCACTTTCAAGTACACAGGACGGGATGCCCGCTGCCCCTCGTCCTCACTGCCGCGGTCATGGCGCTGCAGCCTGCGATCCGGGCGCTGCTTCCCAGCGCCAACGCCAGCATGACCCAGTGGGCGGAGAACAATCAGGCAGTCAAGGTCCACATGTCTGCCAACGCCCCTGGGCTCCTCAGCGTCGTGCGCCCCGGGTTGCTGTTCGCCCTGCAAACCGGCGTTCTCACTCTGGAATCGTCCAGACTCGTCCTCCGCGACGGGGCGATTCCGGCGACAATCCGGAAGCGGTCACCCGAGGCCGCTTCCATCCAGAAGGCCGCCCACATGCTCGGCAGGTGGTTGCCCAGCGGCGGCCCCACCACCACAGTCCTCACCCTGCTTGGAGTGCGTCCGTGACCTGGCAGCTCAAGTCCCTGACTTTGTATGGCAATCAGGCCGGGCAGGTGCGCACGTTGGAGTTCAACCTCGGCGAGCTTAACATCGTCACCGGCGACTCCCTGACCGGCAAAAGTTCTATCTGGGGCGTCACTGACTACTGCATGGCCAGCAGCGGCTATCCTATCAGCGCAGGAGCTCTGCGCGAGCGCGTCCGCATTTTCGCGGTCCAGATCGTCGCCGGGGACCAGCAACTGTTCGTTGCCCGGCCGGCTTCGGAGCGAGGTACCACGCCTTTCCCGCGGATGTGTCTGGTTTTCCAGCAGCGGGGAGCCGGGCCGCTCGCGGTCGAGGACATGCAGTTCACTTTCACCGTCGACGCCGCCCGCAGCGTTCTGGCCACCTTCACCGGCATCGACCTCTCGATCCGTCTGCCGACGACGAGGGGCAACACGATGTCCCCTTCCATTCGGCAGGCGCTGTTTTTCTGTGTCCAGAAACAATCGGAGATCGCGAACCCCGAACAGCTGTTTCACTCCCAGGGAGAAGAGTACGGTCCGAGGACGATTCGCGACGTGTTCCCGTACTTCATCGGGGCAGTCGACCCGGACCAGGCTGTCCAACGTGCACAGTTGCGGCAGATGAAGATCGACCTGCGTGACCACGAGCGGGCCCTCCAGCAGCAAGAAGCGGTCACACCTGCTCCCGGGCAAGCACGAGCGTTGGTCAGGGAAGCGATCGAAACCTCGCTGCTTGAACCACGCTCGACCGAAGACCTCACGCTCGAAGAAGCTATCCAGTTGCTCAATGAGGCCAGCGCCGCTTCGCTGCCCGGCTCGCCCGACATACCGGTCGACTCTGACGACCCGCTGGAGGTCGTCGTCCAGGAACGAGATCGACTCCGCAGCGCTTTCCAGGAGACGCGCGCCCAGCTCACTGACCTGAGAGCTGCGCTGGGCGAACGCAACGAGTTCATGACACAGGCACTCGACCACCGCGAACGCCTGACCTCCCTCACCCTGCTTGACGTCAGCCCCGACGCATCAACAGACCAGTGTCCGGTATGCCACAGCACTGTCTCGGACGCGAACGAAGTCGTCGCTGCGCTGCGCACCGACTTGGACGACCTCAACGCCAATGTTCTCTTTGTCAGCGACGACACGTCCTCCGTCCAGGCGCTGATTGCCGAACAGGAGGCTGCGCTCGGCGAGATTCGCCAGGCTTTGGCCGCAAATCGCGAAGAACAAGACGCTCTCGAAGCGAGCATCCGTACAGCCGCGCGGTACCAGGACGCCGGCCTGCGCGCCGCGTCGGTCAGCGGACGCATCAGCATGTTCCTCGAGAACTCCGAACGCTACGACCTTGCTCCTCGGACGTCTGACCGTCGCGAGGAGATGCGCGCTGCCATCGAAAGCCTGGAAGAAGCCCTCGGTGACGACGTGCAAGCCGACCGGGTCAACAGCAGTTTGTCGCTGATCAACCAGCGAATCTCCGACAAAGCCCAGGAACTCGCCCTCGAACACTCAGACGCCCCGGTGCGGCTCGACCTGCGCCGCCTCACCGTCGTTGCCGACACCAGCGTCGGTCCGGTCCCGCTCAAGGAGATGGGAGGCGGCCAGAACTGGCTGGGCTACCACCTGGCGACCCTGCTGAGCCTGCACGAGTGGTTCGCTGATCGCGCCCGGCCGGTGCCCCAGCTTCTCATCCTCGACCAGCCGTCCCAGGTCTACTTTCCCGCAGACTACAAAGGAACGGCTCTGCAACCATTCCAAGAATCCGACAGGACTGCCCTGCTGCGCGTCTATCGGACCATTTCCGAAGCGATCAGCGAATCGAACGGATCGTTGCAGGTGATCGCTATGGAACACGCCGACCTGGAACAGCCTGTCTTCAGCTCGGCAGTGATTCAGCGGTGGCGAGACAGGCAAGGGGCACTGGTTCCATTCGACTGGTTCACCCCGTAGAACTCGTAAGCGGCGGACAGAGACTGCGAAGCTTACCCTAGTCTCACGCTCCGTGGCCTCACTAAGCGCGGCAACGCATCGTGCTGACCGTGCTGGCATCCGCGCCGATCATGTGGACCTGTGGCCCTTGTCGACTGGGTCGCCTGCCCTGTGCATCGCTGGCCGCGATCCGGCGGGTCCTGAAGCGGGCTCGGGTACCTCCCGTGCCGGGCCGGCAGAACGACGCGACGTGGCGGCAGTTTCTGGGCGCGCAGGCCTCGACGATGCTGGCCTGCGGCTTCTTCCATGTCGACTGCGCGCTCGCCCTGGAGCGGGTCTGCGTGTTGTTCGTGGTGGAGGTCGGCGGCCGTTGCGTCCACGTTCTCGGCACGACCACCGACCCGGACGGCGGGTGGACTACGCAGCAGATCCGCGACCTTGTGATGGATCTGGGTGATCGAGTCGGCGAGTTCAGGTTTCTTGTCCGTGACCGGGCCGGCCAGTTCGCGGCCTCGTTCGACGCCGTCCTGGCCGATGTGGGCATCACGACAGTAAAGATCCCACCGCGTTGTCCGCGGGCGAACTGCTATGCCGAACGGTTCGTGTTCACCGCCAGATCCGAACTCACCGACCGCATGCTGATCCTGGGCCAGCGGCATCTGCGCGCGGTGCTTGCCGAGTACGTCCGGCGCTGCAACGGTCGACGGCCGCATCGGTCCCGCGAGCTTCGCCCACCTCGGCCGACCTGTCCGGTGGCGAACCTCGACTCTCAGCGGATCAAGCGAGAGCGGCTTCTCGGAGGCCTGATCAACGAGTACGAACGGGCCGCGTAAAGCCGCTGGCGAGCGCCGGTGATCGACTTTTGGAACCCCACAGGTAGAAATTCATGGTTTGACCGTGAGGTATTATACTTTCCGGCAAGAGGGGTTCTGTGGATATCATGCGTATGATCCAATTGCGGGTAGTGGCACGAAGTCGGCCGGAATAAATCTGCAATGAAATGCCAGGCCCGTGGTCGGCAAAGTGGATTTGTTGGAAATTATTATTCCTTGACTGTTGCGCGCCCGTGGTATAAAAATTAGGAGGATGCAATGCAAACCATGACCGAAAATGATTTGCTGAACGGCTACACGGCCTACACTACGGCTGACGAGCTTGACCAGTTCGACGGCAAGGCCTCGCCGGCCGCGACCACCCCGGCGCTGGCCCCTATTCTGATCCGGGCCAGCATTATCGCTGCCAGATCGTCGCAGCAGTGCGCGGCAGGAATCGCCTCTGCGGGCGGCGGCATCTGGAAGACCATCAAGAAGCCTTGCTGATCAAAGTTTGAAGGATCGTTCGCCCGGGGCCGGCGTTCTCCCGGTCCCGGGCTGCACGGTCGCGGAAATCATACTTCGGAAGATGCTGTGTCGAAACTCTATTCATCTGACATCGAACCTGTCGATGTCCTTGCCGACAGGGTCACGTTCGGGCGTATGTTGCTGGTTGGTTCGGGGGCGTTGAGTGCGTCGTTTCTGCCGTACTGGATCAACTGGATCGACGCCGTGCTGCCGACGGTCTCCTTGAAGGTTGTCCTTACCCGGTCGGCCAGGAAGTTCGTTTCCGAACACGCCATCTCGGCCTTGTCTCGAACTGATGTCATAACCGATGAATGGCCGGACCGGCCGTGCCGGGAAGCGCCACACGTCGCGTTGGCGGACTGGCCCGATGTTGTCGCCGTCTACCCTGCGACCTTGAACTTCATTTCCCGTTTCGCATTGGGGCTGGGTGATTCACCGGCGTTGCTCGCACTGCAATGCACCAAGGCGGTCATCGGTATCGCTCCGGCGCTGCCTCCTGGCGCGGTGAACAACCCGGTGGTGGCCGCTCACCTGCGTTCGCTTGCCGACCGGCCGCGAGTGGTGGTGAGTTCCACTGAAGCCGCGGTCAGCGCCACTACCGGTGAGCTCGGAGAGGGCAGTGTCGGGCCGCTGTCCGACCTGGTCGGACAACTGGAGCAGCGGTACCGCGAACTGGCCGCGAGGAATGAGGCAGAATGAACCGCTTGGACGGCGAGCCGGGCTCAACGCTGGTGGAGGACTACGGCAGCGGTTTGCGCCGCACCGAGATTCACCTGTTGCCCGATGGGACGTTCCAGTGGACGCAGCGGTCAGGGCCTGCATGTCCGGCTCCACTGACTGCACCTGACCCAGCACTGGCTCGCGCGATCGCGGCCTGCTCCGTCCCGGGCGCCCGCTGGGTGCCCGCCACCGCGTCCGCGCTCTCGCCCGGTGCGCTGACATACTTGACCAGTAGTCCGCTGTCTGCGGTGAGCTGGTTGGAGCTCGATCAGACCCGTACCAACCAGGTCCTGACGACGGCCCTGGAAAACGTCGGCCGTGCGCTGCGGGCCCTGCACCAACTCGGCGTGCCTGATTCCGTGGCCACGTCGCCAGGCCCGCGACGCATCGTCTGCTGGCTCGGCGAAACCGACTCCAGCCAGGGTAACTTGGCCAAGCTTGCCGAACTCGCCTGGCCGCGCTGGGGGCGGGCAAGGCTGTCTCGCCTGCGCGACTGGTGCGTCGCACCACGGCGGGACACAGTGCTGGTGCACGGCTTCGCCTCGCTCGGGACCCTCTTGCCGCCGCTCGCCACGCCGGAAAGTGAGTTCCTGATCGGTGCGGATCTCGCGGCGGGACGCCCGGAGTCCGACCTCGGTTGGTTGCTAGGTGAACTGTATGAGCTGCGCTGGGTTGGTATTCACCGAGGGGTGGATTTCCGCGCGCTAGGGCAGGCACTGCGCCGTGGTTACGGGCCTGGTTGTCACGAAGCGGCCTTGGGCCGGAACGCTGTTCTGCGGCTTGTCACCCACCTGCATGACTTTGCCGCTTACGCCGGATGGACCGAGGAATTCACTAGCTATATCGATTTCACGGCCGAGCTGATCGACGACGAAGGTCGCAGGGCTGTCGATGGGGGCGGGATATGACCGGCATCGCCGAAACGAGCCTCTGGCAACGATCCGAAACTGGTGTCGCTCCGGCTCCTGAGGTCGACCAGTTGCTACGTCGGCTCGGTCTTGGCGTGTTCGGCGGTACCGGAACAACCTCCTTCGGCGGCCGCAACGACAACTGGGCGGGCATGACCACCGGCGGCACGGAGGTGTTCGTGAAAAGGCTACCGGACACGGGTGAGCCGGGCAGTCCCGGAATCACCCGCTCGCTGGCCTTCGAACGGGTTGCCGCAGCGCTGGTGTCTGGCACATCGCTGGCCTCCCCGCGGCTGCTCGGCCATGACGAGGAAAATCGGCTTCTTGTCTTCTCGTTGCTGAGCAATGCCCAGTCAGGCATCGAGCTGTCCCTCACGGGCAGATTCAGCGAGGAAACGTGTTACCGCGCCGGTGAAACACTCGCGACCGTGCATGGGCTCGATCCGGCCGGTCTGGACAGCGGCCCGCTGTTCTTTCCCCCGCTTTCCTGGCTTGACGGAATTCCATGGGACGTCGTCCAGCAGAACACCTCGGCACAGCTTGCTGCCTGGCAGTTGCTGCAGGACGACAGCGAATCCGTGCGCGCGTTGCATGAACTCAGGTCCATGGAGGAGGCTGCGGATATCACCCCTGTGCACGGGGATTTGCGATTCGACCAGTTCGTCCTCTCCGGCGATCGGTTGTATCTCTGCGACTGGGAGAGCTTTCAGCTCGCCGACCCTGCTCGCGATATCGGGGCATTTATCGGGGAGTGGCTCTATTATGCCGCCTATGCGATCTTCGTGCGCTCAAAAAGTCAGAGTGGATCCAGATTTTCTGGATTCGGTGTCGCGCATGAAGATATTATTGGTCTCGGTCGGGAGAACCTGCGCCGGATAATTCCTCGAATAAAGGCGTTCTGGGCAGGTTACCGCGCGAAACGCGCGCCTGATCCTCGTCTGCCGGAGCGGGCTATGCGGTTCGCCGGCTGGCATATGTACGACCGACTCATCGCGAGCGCGGAGTTCCAGATCCAGCTGAACCCCGTGGCCAAAGCCGCGGCCGGAATCGGGCGCGGCGTTCTGCTCAATCCGGAGGGGGCCGCCGAGCTTCTCGGTGTTGTCCAGCATGACCGGAAAGAACAGGTATGAGCATGGCCCTTTCCTGCCCGCTGAACCTGCGGCTCGCCGTGGCACTCGACGAGGTGTCAGTAGCGCCGGACGGCTGTTCCGCTGACGTGGCGGGCACCCGGCTGACCGGTGATGATCCCCGTGATCTGCGCGGGCGGCTGGCCAACGCGCTCTACGAACTGCTGCATGCCGGGACAGCCGGCACGAACGACCGCGCGCGGCCGGCGAGCAAAGAACTCAACCGTGACTATGGCTTCGAGCAACGGCTCGCCGAAGCCGTCCCGCATGCCGACGCTCCGGTCGAGGGGCTCCTGCTGGCCGCCGGAGACAAGGAGTTGATCGTGCGTACCGCCCTGGTCACTGTTCGGGTGCCGCGTGGCCGACTTGTCGGCGAGGACGCTCCGACTGCTGGCTCCGTGGTCCAATTGCGGCTCGACGCCGCTCGCCCGGCGCTTTCCCCCGGCTTTTTCTACGTGCTGGGCTCTCAGCCGCGGCCACGGCGGGACCCCACGGTACGGCGGATCTTCGTGCATCTGACCGAATCAGAGGGTGCGGTCCGGATCTGGCGGGCAGCCCTGGCCGAACTGGAGGCCGCGCGGGCGGACTACCACGGGAAGGTCCTGTCAGTCCGTGCCGACTATCCCAGGCGGGACGCATTGGTGATCTATCTGTACGGCGAATCCGGTCCGATCGAGACCGCACTCGTCCAGCGGCTGCGTGGTGATCGTGCGCTCGGCGTGGCCACTTCGGTGCTCACCCAGCGGCTGGCACCGGGCATCGCTGCGGCCTGGGAACCGGTGGATGCCCGGCCAGGCCAGCAGAATCTGAGCTTCGGCCAGCACCGCTGCTTCGCGCTGGCCAAGGCGCTCGTCGAGGATGCACTCGACCCCGCTGCAGGAACCACCAGGGCGCAGCGTGTGGCGGCCGAATTCCGCTTGGCCGGTATCGACCCCATGCGGCCCGACCGCAACCTGCACCAGGACACCCAGACGAACGAGCGTGAGCTGACCACGACCATAGCCGTGCCGCCTTCTACCGGGGAGCACAGCACCGACTCCGGGCATCCGATCCGATGAGCCAGGTCCAGGACCGGATGCGCACGGTACACCGGGTCACACTCGCGAGCGGGCTGCGCGTGGTCATCGAACCCGATCACCGACATGACCTGGTAGCCGTCGCGTTGACAGCCGGTTCCGGCTCCCGCGACGATCCGCCTCACGCGCGCGGGCTGGCGCATCTGGTGGAGCATCTGATGTTTCCCCGCGAGCAGGATGGGCTGGCCGGGCACCTGCACACTGTGGAGGCCGCTGGTGGGCTCTGCGACGCCAACACCTTCCGCGATCACACCAGCTACTTCAGCGTCGCCGACGCCGACTCGCTCGAGCCGCTGCTGAACGCTGAGGCTGCGCGACTGGTCCGGTTCGCACCGGACCAGCGCGCACTGGACGGTGAGCTGCCGGTGATCGAAGAAGAAATCCGCGGGGCCATGTTCGCCTCGCACGGCGGATTCCCCTGGACCGCCGCGGCATCAGCGCTCTGGGGCCCGGACTGTCACACCGGCGGTGACCACGGGATCATGACGCACCTGCGAGCGGTGACCCCCGCTGAGGCCACCGCTTTTCATCGGGCGCATTACACAGCGGGAAACCTGGTGCTCTCGATCGTGGGCGCGGTGGACCCGGTGCGAGCCGAGGCCACCGCGCGGGCGGCATTCGGCGAGTTCACCCCCGGCGATCGCCCCCCGCGACCGCCCCTGATAGCACGGCAGGGAGTACGGGCTGTGCACACCGCCAAGCACTTCCGCGGTACGGCCCTCGCGATCGCGACCCCATTGCCGGATGCCGCCGATCCTGCCGGCTACATCGCGCACGCGGTGCTTGCCGAGGTACTGTCCGCGGCCAGGCTGCCTCGCTGGCGGGAATGCCAGTCCCGGCTGCGCTCGGCGACGATTCGCTGCGGATTCAACGGCGAATGGTTTAATACCGCCTCCCCCGACTTGCTGGTTACCACGCTCCTGCGAGAGCGGGACTGGCCGGCGCGCGAGGTGATCGCCGAATGGAGCGGCCTGCTCGGCGAGCTGAGCAGCGTCGGGCCGGGCAAAGGCGAACTCCAACGTGCGATCGCCCTTCTCCTGCTGGGCCATCACCGCCAGCTCGACTCCCTGGTTACTCGCGCTGTCGCACACGGTCGATTCGCGGTGCTCTTTCCCAGTCTGGACGGTCCGCATCAGATCCCTCGCCTGCTTTCCGCAACCACTGCGAGGCAGGTGGCAGACGCGGCGGCAACGGTTCGCACGGCGCCAGCGGCCTGGGTGGAACTGATAGGAGGAGCCCGATGAAAGCCTTGACTGGTGCTGTCGAAACCGTGCTGCCGAATGGGCTGCGCGTAGTGCTGGCCCACGAGCCGGGCGCGGAGATCACCGAGATCCGTCTCGCGCTGCCGTTCGCCACACGGCCGGAACTGGCCGCGCCCATGGAATTGCTCGCCGCCTGCCTGCTGCGGGGCACTGTGAAGCTCGGCAGGCGTGCACTGATCGACCGGGCCTCGGCGCTGGGCGCGGAACTGTCCGTCACCCGGGACAGCGAAGCCTTGCTGCTGTCCGCGAGCACGTTGAGCACAGGACTGTCCAAGGCGATCGCCCTGCTGGCCACAGCCGTGCGCAAGGCAACTTACCCGGCCCACGAACTGGAGCGGGTCGCGGGCGCGCTGCTGACCGGCGACCGGTCCGGGCCACGCGCCGGGGTGTATCGGCGGCTGCTCCGCCATCGATACGGCGTGCACCCGCTGTCCGCTGAACCAGCCGGGACTGAGGCGCTCCTCGCCGTTACGACAGAAGACCTGCTGCGCCTGCATACTCAGGCGATCGTGCCGGATGGCGCGGTCTTACTGATGCTCGGGCCGCTCCCTGCCGATGCTGCCCTGGTGCGGGTCACCGACACCTTCGCCGATTGGTCCGGCATTGCTTCCGGGCTGTACCTGCCACAGCTGGGCCCTGCCAGCAACACTGGCCGGCTCACCCTGGTTGCCCCGCCCGGAATGCCGACGCTCGTATTGACCGCAGGCCCCGGTCTCCCTTCTGCCGATCCCGATCACCCCGCATTGCACCTTGCCAACCTGATTCTCGGCGGCTCGGGTTCTTCCCGGCTGGTCCGGCAGATCCGCGAACGGCTCGGTCTGGCTTACCGAGTCCAGTCCGCACTCGACGAAACCGGGGCCGGTGCCTGGACCACGGTGGAAGCCTTGACCGGGCCCGGAAACGGAGCCCGGATGGTCAGCGAACTCACCTCCTGCATGGCCCAGTTCGCCGATAACGGGCCGGCTCCGGAGGAAGTCGAGGCGGCGAAGCGACTCGCGAAGGGGGTCGCCACGACCGGGCTGTCCGCCCGTGCCGACGTCGCCAGCGCCGCAACCGGTTTTGTGCTGCGAGGCATGCCGCCCGACTGGCTGAGCCATTACCTGGACAAGGTCGGCGCGGTCGGCCCCGATGAGGTAGCAACCGCTGCCCGCCATTATTTCGACCCCGCCACACATGCCATAGCCGTCGCCGACGAACGTCCCGCACTCGCCGACTACTTCCCAGCCAAGGACTCCCGATGAGCATCGTCAACGAAACAGCCGATGCCGGCGGACTTCCCAAGTGCTCTAATCGGTCCTCGCGTGCGTTGCTCGGATACGCGAAACCCCACCGATGGCCGCTGACGCTGGTCCTCCTGCTCACCCTGGCGGGCAGTGTGGCCGAACTGGTGCAGCCCTTGATGGTGGAAACGGTCATTGCCAAGCTGACGTCAGGCGAAAGCCTCCGGAATGAAATCCTGCTGCTGACCGGTATGTTCATGGTCGCGGTGCTGCTCAACGGGTGGCAGACCTGGATCGGCCAGCGCACCGCAGAACGGATGGTGCTCGGGATCCGGCGCGGGCTGATCTGGCGGCTGATCCGGCTTCGGGTCGCGGAACTGGATCAGCGCGAACCCGGCAACCTCACCACCCGGGTCACCTCGGACAGCACCGTGGTGCAGCACGCCGCCACCACAGGGGTGATCGACCTGATCAACGGGGCGCTGCACCTAGCTGCCAGCATCGTCATGATGGGCACGATGAGCCCGCCGCTGCTCGGCATCACCGCGACCGTGCTGATCATCGTCGGAATCGTGCTGGGATTCGTGATGCCCCGAATACGCCAGGTGGTACAGGCCACTCAGGAGTCCGTCGGCGAGATCGGCGCCGCGCTGGACCGGTCCCTGGGCGCGGCACGCACAGTGAAGGCCAACGGCGCGGAGGCCACGGAAACCGAACGGGCGATCTCGGCCGCCCGCTCGGCCTACCGCGCCGGGCTCACCGGCGCCCGCTACCAGGTCGTCATCACCACAGTGTCCGGAATGGCTGTGCAGACCTCGTTCCTCGTGGTCATCGGCTTCGGCGGTGTACTGGTCGCGACCGGCGAACTCGGCATCGCGACCCTGATCGCGTTCCTGCTATACCTCTTCAACCTCGGCACCCCGATTCTGTCACTGGTCACCGGTTTCGCCGCCCTCCAACAAGGGCTCGGCGCGCTGCAGCGGATCGAAGAAGTGAACCAGATGACGGTGGAGGACGACATCGACGCCGACATCGGGCCGCCCACCGGGCCACCGCCACCCGTGGTGGTGGACGAGGTCACTTTCGCCTACCCGGGACGTCCGCCCGCGCTCATCGGTGTGTCGTTCACCGCGGAACCTCGGAAGCTGACCGCGATAGTCGGGCCGTCCGGTGCAGGCAAGACCACTCTTTTCTCCCTGCTGCAACGGTTCTACGACCACCAGGGCGGTCGGATCATGTTGGCGGGAGACGACATCAGCCGATGCGACCGGGCCGAAGTGCGCCAGCGGATCGCCTACGTCGAGCAAGATACCCCGATGCTGGCAGGCACCTTCCGGGAGAACCTGGTCTACGCGGCACCGGGATCCGATCCCGCGGCCATCGCCGACGTTCTCGCCCTCACCGGTCTTGACCGACTCGTCCAACAGTTGCCAGACGGGCTGGACACCCCAGTCGGGGTACGTGGAGTCACTCTCTCCGGCGGTGAACGTCAGCGGCTGGCGATCGCCAGGGCCTTGCTGCGCAGACCACAGGTGCTGCTGCTGGACGAGGTCACAGCCCATCTGGACGCCCGTAGCGAACATACGCTGCGGCGCACCATCGAAGCGGCCTCGCGTGAATGCACCGTTTTGCTGATCGCGCACCGGCTGTCCACCGTCACCTCGGCGCACCGGCTGGTGGTGCTGGACCAGGGCCGGGTCAGGTCCACCGGAACACACGCCGAACTGCTGGCCACCGATCCAATGTACCGCGAACTGGCTGCCACGCAACTGCTGTTATCGGAATCATGAAAAGAGGGTAAATTCGAATGCCACTAATTGCAAGCTGTACCGTTGATGATGCGTTCTATGGCGAGCTGAATATTCATACCAATGACACTGATGGCTTGGTCGAAGTATTCGGAAATCTGGTGCCCACGGTATCCATAGTCCGCGCGCCAAATGCGACATTAAATCGATTCGTTCCCATTGGAACCAGGGAAGCCGGCGAGCTGACGATGACTGTCGGCGGAAGAGCGGCGAATCTTCATCCAGGGGCGGGAAAATGGACGAGGGGTTCGTACCGGGTCGACCTTAAGCTGGCGGGCAAGCGATACCGGTTCGCGCCGAATTCAATCGCCACCAGTCAGCTGATCCGCGACGGAAGGAGAATATTCGAACCTTCTATGGATGACGAAGACGGCGATTTTCTGGTGCAATGGCTGGTCAATCGCGACGACACCGAACCGGCTGACGCCGCCATCGGGTACGCGCTCGCGGTAGCCTTTCGCACTGGTGCCATGGGGTTCCTGTCATTGCTGATCAACGGTGCGGAAATGGTCGGGCCAGGCTGATCATTCCAGGCTGGCGGTGCCCGTCGGCGCACTCGGACTGGGATTCAGTAGCTGGAGCCGCCTGATTTCTGCCCGTCCGCGACCGTCGCCAATCCTGAGGGTTCAGCGCCTCGTCGGTGCCGGGGAGCGGCATCTGGCTTGCCGCTGAAGCGACGGCCGCGACGTGCAGGCGCAGGCCTCAGATCGTGCTCGACGCCGGCGAGACTCTGGTGCCCTGGCAGCGTCCGGGTGCATGAGATTTTCACAGCAGAGACGTGACTCTTTGCACTATTGCGGCCTGGGGGGTTGGCTCATAATGGGAAGGAAGCGAGGACGTCTCTGGCGCTTCTTGGCTGCGGTTTACCGCATTTCATTCGTGGTGCGCGCCGACTGTTTTTATGTAGCATCGTCGATGCTTTTTGATGTAAAAGATTGATTTTTGCTTGCCGTTTTCTGTGGGCATATTTTACATATTTTGCCGTGATGCAGGATTTAGGGAGGGGTGCAGGTGCGTTTCCGTGTTCAGGTCGCTCGGCGAGGGGGCATCGTCGGCCTTGTCGTCGTGGTTGTCGCGATGCTGCTGGTGGCCCCTGCCCAGGCGGCGGGTCTCTGCGACCGGCATCCGGGGCTGGCGGTGTGCAAGGCCGCCGACCGGGCCAAGGCGGCGCTCGTAGTGGGCAAGGCGGTCGCCGGGACCCGGCTGGGCGGCTTGGTGCTCGGGCATCTGCGCCAGGGCGCCGCCCAGGTCGCCGGCCACGCGCTCAAGGAGGCTGCCCAGACGCTGGAGGAGGCCGGGAAGGCGCTCGACGCCGGAGACGCCGCCCGCGCGGGCCAGGCCCTCGATCGGTTCGGCAAGGAGTCGCTGCAGCAGTTGCGCGACGCCGTGGTCGCGACGACGGTGGTGGTGAAGTCGCTGCCCGAGCTGGCCTCGATCGCCAAGACGGCCGTAGCGCGGTTCAACGCGCTGCCGGACCTGGACATCCACATCGACGTCGCCGCGCTGGAAGCCAACAACCGCGGCCTTGCGGCCACCGCGGCCGGCATCGCGCAGGCCGCGGCCCAGTTGACCGACAGCGCCGCCCAGATCCGCACCGCCATGGCGCGAGCCGACCGCAGTTTCGCCGGTGCCAAGCGTGATCTGGCCGCGGCGAACGCGATCCTCGCCGGGGCGAACCGGACCCTGGACACGTTCACGACCACGCCGTGGATGCCGGTGGGCGGGCTGTCGCTGAAGGGCATCAAATTCGACTTCGACGAGGCCTTCGGCCACCCGACCCGCTCGGGCTCGCTCAACCCGGACGTCGCGGCGGTCCTGTCGACGATCACGGACTTCCTCCCCGGGGTCGGCAGCATCAAGAGCGCGGTCGAGGCGATCGCCGGAAAGGACGCGTTCACCCAGCAGGAACTCGACGGCTTCGAACGCGCCCTCTACGCCATGGCCGCCGTCCCGATCGCCGGCGGCGCCCTCAAAAAACTCACCGCCGTCGAGAAAGCAACCAAGGTCTCCCGCGGGCTTGAGCTTGCGGCGAAGAACGGTGCCAAAGACTGGCGTGTCGCATTCGACGCGCTGCCCCCGGGTCGGCAGAAAACAGTGAGGGTGGTGAGTACCGTCTCCGAACTGAGGACACTGTTCGACTACTGGACCACAGGTGCGCAGAAACTCCCGTCGCGCGGTGACAAGATCCCTGAGGTGTATGATCTCGGTGCAGGCGTCACTGCCCAATGGCGCCTGACTTCCGACACCGGCGGCGAAACCATTGACATTTTTCCGGACAGCAAGACGAGGCTGAAGGTGCACCTGGATGGATGAGCAGCGGGTGCGGGAACTGCGCGAGATCGAACGGGCCGTGGTGCCGACGCCGGAATTGCTCGAGATCGAACGGGCCGTCGCCCCGACGCTCGATGAAGGACTCGACGACTGGGTCCCGGTCGACACGCTGATCGCGAACGCCATCCAGGTCATGCCGGAGACCGACGACCGTTTCGCGGAGTTCTTCGCCTCCGTGCTCGACTTCCTGCTCCGCGAAGACTTGATGGTCGTGGGCGAGATCGGCAACACCGGCTTCGAGCCATGGCCCGCCACAACCATCGAGGACACCGTAGTCCGTGTCGTCCGTGACTGCCAAGCCGTCGCCTGGTTCGCCCGGGGGGGCTTGTGCTGGCTCGCCAGCACCCCGAAAGGCAAACAACGCGTCCGATGAGACGGGTGTTGCCGACACTGTCCGGTATTCCGTGAGTTCTGCGTTTCTAGTGGGGACTGTGGGGCCGTGCCCGCCAGGAACGTGACGTTTACGCGGAGCCGGCGTATGACTCCGCTGCGGTGGTTCTTCAGGTTCTCTGAAACGATCTTGTCTCAACCGGGCAGTGTCCTGTTCTGGTGACGGCGGGGAGGTTCGAGTTGACCTCGGCGGCGGTGCGGGATCTGCGTGAGCAGCGGCTGAAGGCGACGCGGGATGAGGTCGCGGAGTTCGAGACCACTTGCTGGCAGTGTCCTTGTTCGCGCGGGCGTCGGCCGGGTTGGCGGACGGGACGATCCGCTGAGGTATCGGGCATCTGGATCAGGTACGGACCTGGCTCGGAAAACCGTTGTGGGGCATGGCGTCGGCTGGTGTCGACACGGGCCGACCGCGCAGGCCTTCCCCGGTTTGCTTGACCGCGTCGGTGTTCGCCGGAGTGCTGGACGCTGTTCGTGCCGGAGGTCGCCCGTTCCTGCGCAATACCGCGCTCGCGGGCATCGCTCGGGCACAGCCGGTGTTCCCCAGGGCCTTCGGGGCCTGGACTCGGTTGGCAATCGCCGCTGCATGGGTGGCTTCGGCGGTGTTTGGCGGATGGCGGCTGTTGGAGAGCCGGAAAATCCGATGCTCCACGATCGGTCCACGCAGAATCGCTGCGGCTGCGCGCGGGCTGCCAGCGGCAGGGCAATCCGAGCACCGGGACAGGCGACGGCGATCGCGCGGGTCGTCCTGGCCAACGGACGCGGGCCTGTGTTGCTCGCGAAAGCCGCCACGACATCGGCGGCTGGAGCGGAAATCGGGATACTGGGCGACCCGGTGCCAGCATCGCCGTGCCGTGGGTCTGCCTCCGTCAGTGACGCGTTGGCGGATGTTCTTGGTACGACGCGGAGCGGAGCTGCGTTCGGACTGCGAAACCTTGCCGCGGCAGCGGCCACGACGGTCAACCCCGTGGCGGCCAGGGCGTCAACCCGCCTAGGGGCGGTCCTTCCTGAGGGCGGCGAGGAATCCTTGCTCAACGGCCAGAGTGAATCCGTACCTGCCGCAGTCTTCCTCGATCAGCACGTATCCCGTGCCGAGTGAGTTGCGACCGATAAACGGCGGGAGAAGGCACCGGAGGATTCGACAGGCTGACGTCGGCAGGATGTCTATCTCGCTGGTTGCAGGGTATTGGCCGTAATGGGCTGGGGATTGCTCCGGCCTGCGAGGACTCGGCGGAACGCTGCGTTTCGTCGTCGACCCGCCGCCAGATCGGCGGCAGAGCGCTCGACGAGGTGCTTTCAGATCCATCCGATTCGTTCTGCGACGCGGACTGCGTCGACCCAGTTCTGGGCTTGGAGCTTGGCGATGATCCGGGTGAGGTTGTTGCGCACGGTGCCTTCGGCGAGGTGAAGACGTCCGGAGATCTGACTGGCGCTGAGGCCATGCGCGGCCAGTTGCAGAACGCTCCGTTCGCGTGGCGTAAGCGGGTTGTCTCCGACTTCCATGGCTGCTGCGACCAGGTCCGGGCTGATGACGCGCTGGCCTGCGTGCACTTTTCTGATGCTGTCGACGAGTTCGGCGGCCGATGCTCCTTTCCGAAGGAAGCCGCGTATGCCGATCGCCAGAGCTTCGCGAACCTTTCCGGGGCCTTCGTGCGCGGTGAGCACAAGTACTCGGCAGCCGGGCAACGTATGGCGCAGCTTGGCTGATACTTCCAGGCCGTCTTCGTCGGGCAGGCCGAGATCGAGGACCGCGACATCGGGGCGGATCCGCTCGGCCAGCGCCAGAACCTCGTCGCCGCGTTCGGCCTGGCCTGCGACTTCAAGCTCAGGCTCGCGGCTGAGCATCACGACCAGTGCTTCGCGGACGACGCGCATGTCCTCGGCGACCAGTACCCGGATCATGACGATGCACCTTCCAGCGCCGCCGCCCTGAGGTCGTTCAGAGCGTACTCGGGCATTGGGGGGAGGACTGCTTCAAGGGCGAACCGGTCGTCTTCGAGGCCGTAGGCGAGTGAGCCGCCGCAGTCCTGCATCCGGGAGGCCAGGTCCTCCAGTCCCTGTCCACCGGGAGAGATTTCCGAGCGGAGGGCACGGTCGTTGGAAATCCTGAGCCGGAAGCATCCGTTCTCGAGCCCTGCGGCGATGGTGCACACGGTCGCTTCGCTGTGGCGGACGATGTTCGTGACGGCTTCGCGCAGCACCCAGGACAGGGTTTGCTCGGAACGGTTGTCCGGTGCGTCGGTGATGCGGACGTCGCACCGGGTGCCGACAGCTTCGAGCAGCCCGGTCGCGCTTGCGAGTTCGTGCTCGAAGCTGGCGCGCTTGGCGTTTCGTGCGATCGAGCGCATTTCGGCGAGCGCTTTCTCGGCGGTTGAGTGAAGTTCGCGCAGTTCGTGACGGGCCGCGGACGATGCGTCCGGGATCAGTTGTCGGGTGAGTTCGGCGCGCAGGATGATCGACACGAGGCTGTGGCCGAGACCGTCGTGCAGGTCGCGTGAGAGGTCCGCGCGGGCATCGGCGGCCGCGCGGCCGCCGATGTAGCTCCGGGCGTTGGCGAGCTCGCCGGCGAGATCGCTGATCCTGACCAGACTCTGCAGCACCAGCCCGGAGAGCAGCATCACGACGGCGGCGTAGACGTTCGCTGTCCAGGCGGAGGCTGACCACATGATCGAAGCACGGCAGACGACGGCGAGGAAGAACAGCCAAGACCACGGCCCTCGGATCGCGATCAGCGCCGTCCAGCCCAGCAGGAGGTCTGCGCCCTGCCAGTGGTCGCCAAACCACAGGAACGGGGGCAGCGTCACTGCTGCTTGGAAGCCGAGCAGGCCGAACATGACAGTCGGGCGCAGTGCTGAGCGATTTCTGAGCACGATGCCCGCGCAGAGGGCCATGGTCGCCGCGGTCATCAGGAACCCGGTCTGGACCGCTGCAGAATAGTGGCGGCCCGTTGCCAGCGACCAGATCGTCGGCACCGACACCACGAGGGTCGCCAGCACCGCGGCGCCCGTGCAGGCGAGCGCCACCGATCGGGCTGCAGCCGTTCTGCGCGCCTGTGGTCTCAGGGATCTCTGTGCCATTCTCGTTATCCGCCCTCGCGTGTCCGGGCCGCTCGTTGTTCGAGGGGATCCCGTTGTACTGGCAGCTGCTGGCTGCCGACTGCGGAACGATATCCGGGTTCTCCGCCGTCAACCTGATATCGGGTGAATAATCACCCGCGAGCTGTGACCGGGTTAACTATCAAGCGGGGAGAATTCTGCAGAGTGCCGGCATGCGGTGGACGAGTCAGTGCCACCGTAATGCAATGATCGGTTACTAGAAGGATACTTTTCGGGCGGCCGAAATTTGCTTTGTTGACATCCTGAATTTCGGTCGCGGGGGGAACGAGCTGCAACGTGCGCGCCGTGCCTGTTCCGGGGAATCGCTTGCTGCGCAGTGTGACGGGATTCGTGCTGCCCGTCGGGCATGGCGGACGGGCAGCCGCGGCCTGATCCGCCATGCTGGTCGCGCTGTCGGGGAAGGTCTCCCGCTGGTTTGACGTCTGTCTGCAACATCCAGACCGGCCTGCTGGAGAGGCGGCTGGGCAAGGTGAGAAAAGCTATCGGTCGATGAGCGGGCGGCAGGGTCGTTCGCCGCGATCGGCTGTCTGGGCATGACCGTTTGACGAGGATCCACGCGGTTCCCGATGCGCACTGTGGACCGGTATCCGCGGCAGTCTCGGCAGTTTCGGCGGAATTGCGTGCTGCCGCGGTCGGACCTTGTCGGAATCGAGCACGGTCAGGCATCCGGAGACAAGTCGCAGGAGCGTGATCGCGCGCGCAGGCAGCCCTGTTGCGGCGAGGAGATCGCGGCTGTTCAAGGGGGATCGTGTCCGGTTCGTCGATATCCGGTGAACGTGACCGCTTGCGGGTGGTTGACGCGTGTTCTGGTCACACGGTCTCTGCCAGCCACTCGAAGAAGGCGATATTGTCGTGGTCTAGCAGGTAGTCGACCGGGGTTGGCTGCGCTGCCATCTTGACGATGACGACCTTGTTCGCCGGGGCGACGAACAGCCATTGGCCGTGGATGCCGATGCCGCAGTAGGAGCCTTTGCCGTTCTGGTACCACTGGCTTCGGTAGCGTCCTTCGCCGAACAGGCCGACGAAGTCGCCGCGCTTCCACGCTTCGGGACTGCCTCCCGTCGTGGTGTCGTGGACCCATGCTTCCGGCGCTATTTGGCGGCCGTAAGCGCTTCCGCCTTGGCGCATCATCTCGCCGACGCGGGCGAGGTCGCGTGGCGTCAGCGAGATGCCGCCCGCGGTGCGGGCGGTGCCGGCTCGGTCGACGGTGACGGCGGCGTCGGTGCGGGCACCGAGTGGCAGCCACAGTTTTTCGGCGAACAGTTCCGATATCCGTGTGCCGGTGGCGCGTTCGAGCAGGACGCCGAGGAGGTCGGAGTTGGGGGAGCGGTACCGGAAGGTTTCGCCGTGCGGCTCGGTACCGTGCTCGAGGGAGAGCAGAAACTCCTCCAGCCCTTCGGCGTTGCCGCCGGGGTTCCACAGCGTCGCCCGGCGGTAACGGGCGAACGCGCTCTCCGGATCGAGGTAGTCTTCGTCGAAGTCGAGGCTGACTGTCATGTCGAGCACCTGGCGCACAGTCGCGTTTCGGTACGCGGAGCCGGTCAATTCCGGGAGATAAGCGGCTACCGGCGAAGCGGAGTCGAAGATCCCTTCGCCTTCGAGGATCCCAGCCAGGACCGCCGTCAGGGACTTGCTGACGGAGAAGGCGATGTGGCGACTGCCGGGCGGCATGTGCGCTGCGAACCAGTCTCCGGCGAACCGGCCTCCCTTCATGACGGACAGGGCGTCTGTATGGGAGCGTTCGAGGAACGCTGCGACGGTTTCTGGTCCCCGGGAGAGCGGCACATTTTCTTCGAGCAGGCTGCCGAAATCGACTAGGGCGTTTTCGGCGAGGTCTGGCGAAGCTTTGATGAGCGCGCTGGGGATCAGTTCCCAAACGTGCTGGAACGACCATTGGGAGAACGGCGGCGTGCGCCAGTTCGTCAGGGTGACGGCGCTGCGTAGGAATCCGAACTGCTGTTCGAAGGAGGTTGGATTGGGCACTTCCGTCCTTTCGGGCCGGGCGTGTCGTCGGCGTGGATCAGCCGGCGGTGGAGCTGGTCACTTCGTGACCCGAAGTGTGGAGTAGTTGCTGATGCTGTGTCCTGGTGTCGCGGGCGTCACGTCCCGGGCGGTGACCAGGCTGAGGGCGTAGGGCGCGGAGAACGCGCCTTTGGCTGGCCCGGCGGCCAGCGCGGCCTTGTCCGCGAGTCCAGCCGGGCAGATGATACCTGCTTGCGGGATCGACAGCGCTGCCGGGAAATCGCTGTTGGGCTGGGCCAGGGTCACGGTGACGGTCCCTGCCGAGTCGTCGGCGGCGATGGTCGGCTTCCCCCGTTCCGAACGCCTGGGCGGCGGCGGGGTGCGGCGGGGTTGTGGTCTTGTCCGCGTAGTAGTTCAACGAGTTCGCGACGGCGGCTGGGGTGATCTTCGTGCCATCCGAGCAGGTCGCGTCACGGCGAATGGTCAGCAGGTAGTCTGACGCCGAGCGCGTCTTCCCGCCGGAGGCCAGACCGGGAATCGTGGTGCCGTCGAGATCCCGGTCTGTCACTGTCGCGAACAGAAGGTTCGCATCGATGTAGTCGTCCACCGCCGATCCGGCGGCGGGATCGAGCGTCGACGGCGAGGTCGAGTACTCCAGGTTTAGTGGGCGGCCCCGCCCAGCGCCGTTCGGTCTGGCGGGAGAACCCGAACACGCGGCGAAGACCGGCGCCGCGCTGACGGTGGCGGCAGGCAGGATGAGGCGTCGTGCCCGGCGGGGTATGCGGAAAAGCATGGCTCGCTCCTAAGTGGCGACTCGCAGCGGATCCCCGAGCTCGGTCTTAGTGCAAAAATGATCCGAGTGTCGGCATCGGATTGACGAGATCTTCATGGATCAGCCGATCCTGCGGCGATTGCGTGGTGAATCCGCCGATCTGGTTCGTGTCTGCCTCGAAGGCGTGTCCGCAGAGGCGGCGCGCCACTGAGTGGACAGGGCGGCAACTGTTCCGAGCAGGCTCGTTCCGAGCAGATAGAGGGACACGAGCCAAGTCGAACCTTCGCCCAGGGTGACCAAGAGGACAGCGATCGTTGGCATCAGGCCGGCGACGATGGATCCGAGTTGTACTCCTATCGCGGTGCCGGTGGCGCGGCGTCGGACCGTGAACATCTCGGTGTAGTACTTGCCTTGGACGCTGTACAAGACCGAAATCAGAAGGCAGACGACACCAATCGAAACGAATGTCAAGAAAAGGCTCCCCGTGTCGATCAGCAGGAAGAACGGGAATGCGAACGCGGCCATCGCCAAGGTGCCCGCGATGTACACTTTGGCCGCGCCTATCCGGTCTGCCAGCCGCGCGGTGAAGAAGAAAGGCGTGGTGACCATTTGCGCGATCAGGATGGCAGACAGTACGGCGGGCCGGTCCATCTGGAGGGCTCCGGTGGTGTGCGCGATGGTGAAGGTGATCAGGTAGGTCAGAGTCGACTGCGAGACATGCAGGAAGAAGACGGTCAGTACTGATCGCGAGTTCTCGCGGAATACGGCTCTCAGAGGTGCGGGATCCGGTGCCGTCGCGGCGGCGTGTGTGAAGGCACGGCTTTCCGGAAGGTTCCTCCGGACATAGATTCCGATGAAGACGATGACGAAGCTCACGAGAAACGGAATGCGCCACCCCCAGGCGAGGATCTGGCTGGTCGAGAGCAGAGCAGTCATGAGAAGCACCGTGACGGACGCGAGGATGTTGCCAGCGGCGGACCCGAACTGCAGCCACGCGGTGTATGCGCCGCGTTTGCCGGGTGGTGCGTGCTCAACGAGAAGGCTCGCCGCGCTGCCCCACTCGCCGCCGAGCGCGAATCCGTGGAAGAACCGGAGCACGACCAACGCGACGGGTGCCAGCACGCCGATGTCGTGATAGGTAGGCAGGACACCGATGAGCACAGTGACCGCACCTACGACGAGCATCGACAAGACGAGCGCCGGTTTGCGTCCGCGGCTGTCCGCAATGCGCCCAAACGCCAATCCTCCCAGCGGACGAGCGACGAAGCCGACGGCGAAGGTTCCGAACGAGGCGAGCAAACCAGTGGTCGGCCCGAGAGCAGGGAAGAATAGCTTGTCGAAGACGAGAGCCGACATGGCGGCGTAGATGAAAAAGTCGTACCACTCGAGAACAGTGCCGGTGAAAGTCGCGGCCAGAAGCCGTCTCCGCGCGGCAGGCGGCAGCTCGGCGGATTCGGTCGATGCATCGGGTGAAGTGGACATCGTTGGCCCTTCGTTGGTCGGCGGTGGTGCCGCAGGAATCTCGCTCTGCTGCCGGTCAGCCAGGAATGAGCCGGAAGCGCAGTGCCGTGGCGTTCCGCGGCCTCGCTGCGGTCGTGCAGGGGTACTGCGCAACGCGGGTGAAGATCCTGGCAGTGCGGGCCTTTAGGGCGACCGGATTGCCCGGGCGCGTCGATCGCGGTGGAATCGTCGTGCGCTAGTCGCTCACGTGCGCTGCGAGCGGATCGCGACGCTGGCCCTGTCGGAACGGCCCTATGGCAAGCCAGCCGGATCGGTGCTGAGCAGACCCGAGACATCCGCGAACGGCGAACTCAGCGACTTCGTAAGGACCGGGTCCAGGCGACCTTGGGCGTCCACGAGAGCCTGGACCAAGGCCGACGTGATACGGCTGTCGGCATAAGAACTGGATTCGGCGTCAGTCGATCGAGCGGTTCGGCTGAGACCTGCTGCGGCAGGAGTTCGTGCAGCAGCGCTGCCTGGCGTGCGGTACATCGATTCCATGCGTATCGCGAAGCCCTTCCATCGACGTCGGGTACAGGTGTGCAATGCCGGCATCGTCGAGCAGCAGGTCAACGGCCGCGTGAGGTCCGGCCAACGGCACGCGCATCGTCTCGCCGAAGGTAGAGGGGCGCGCGTCGCCGAGTGCAGCGGAATTCATGCAATGAAATTATGGCGAGGCGTGTCCCGCCGCCAACACCGATACTTGCTATCTTTCATGCCGTGGAGGCATGATGCCGCGGCATGAACCTGCATCGCTTGCGATACTTCCTCGCCGTTGTCGACGCGGGCACGGTCAGCGCCGCGGCGGATCGCCTTCGCATCGCGCAGCCCGCGTTGAGCAGGCAGGTCCAGACACTTGAGCGCGAACTCGGGCTGGAGCTGTTCACGCGGTACCGCAAGCGACTGCAGTTGACGCCGGCCGGCGTTGAGGTGGCTCGGATGGCGCGCCGGTTCGTCGTTCAGGCGGACTACTTCTCGGATGCGGTGGCGAATCTTGCCACCGGGTCGGTACGGCGGTTCTCCATTGCCGCAAGCGCTCCGATCGTCAGCGGTCTGCTGGCGCCGTTCGTCGCCACGCTGCTCCCGGAAGACCCATTTATCGAGCCGAGATCTGCGGAGCACCTTGCGCTGGACGTCATGCTGCGCGGCGGCGTCGACGCGGTGATCTCCCCGGTTGGTCCGGCACCCGAGTTCCACCGCAGAGTGGTCGGCCGAATGCCGTTGCGCGCGTTCGTCCAGGCGGATCACGCGTGGGCACAAGCACGGCGGAAGGCCATCGGAGTCGCGGACCTGCTTGAGCATCCGCTCATCGCCAGTTCGGAGAAAGCGGTCGGCCGACGGTTACTCGACGCTGCCCGAGCGCGCCTTGGCCTGAGCTACCGGTCGATACGGGAGTGCGACGACAACAGCACGGCGATCGCGAATGCCGCAGCGGGAAAGGGCGTGGCGGTGCTGGCATCGCCGCCCGCTCACGGTGCTTATCCAGTCGATGTCTGGGAAGAACCCGACCGACCGGAAACGGCATTGGCCGTGCGGTTCTTCATGGCTTGGCACCCGCAGCACCACGCCCTGCACGTCATCGAGGACTTGGCAAGGCGGATCGAGTTGTTCTTCCTTCACCGTCACTGCGAATTGCCGAGCAATCCATGACGCCCGAGCTCAGGCCGGGTCGACCGGGGTCAGGCTGCCGACGCGTGCCTCGATCGCTTCTGCGGCCCTCAAACACACGTCTTCGCGGAATCGGCGGCTGAGCACCTGAACGCCGACTGGGCCGTGCGGGGTCAGCCCAGTCGGCAGCTCGACCGAAGGGAACCCGAGCGCGGCGGTCGCGACGAGGCTGCGCTGAGAGTCGATCATGCGGTGTTGCATGACCGTGTCGGTCGTCTGGTTCACAGCGATGGGGAACGGAGGCGCGTGGGAGACCGGCAAGATGACAATCGGATACACGTCGAGGAACAGTTGCCAAGCCCGGATGAGCGAGATCCGATACTGGAGCGCCCGCAGTACGCCCTCGGCGTCCAGTTGCGGGGCGTAGCTGAAATGCGCGTCGTAGTTGCGCCGTGCCCGTTCGTCGCCGAAGCGTCGCAACTGCTCCTCCAGGCCGAACCGGTCGACGTTGGGCACCAGCCGGTGCCAGAGGTCGGCCGCCTCGCGGATCCTGGGCAGGTTCTCTTCATCGACCTGGTATCCAGCGTCGGCCAGGCATGTGCCTGCGGCAGTCACCGCATCTTTGATCTCGGGTTTGGCATCGCCGAACGGGTCGGGACACACTGCCGCTCGGACTGGAGTGGGGAGCGGTGGCGCTTCCAACGGCGCGGGCACCCACAGCGCGTCGCGGCTGTCGTCGGCGGCCATCGCCTCCAACCCGGCGCGCACGTCGGCGACGGTCCGGGCCAACGGTCCTTGCACTGCCATCAACTGAGAGGTGATCGGGGGAGCGGTTCTGGCTTCGACAGGTGCGACGGAATTCGTCCGACGGTCGGGCGGAGGCCGACGATCCCGCAGGCAAAGGCCGGGAATCGCACGGAACCGCCCAAGTCGTTTCCTTGCGCCAGCGCACACATGCCGGTAGCGATCGCTGCTGCGGCTCCACCGCTCGACCCGCCAGGTGTCAGCTGCCGGTTCCAAGGGTTCATGGTCGCCCCGTACAGGTCGTTGTCCGTGAACCAGTTGTGAGAGAAGGCAGGAGTGTTGGTGCGTCCGACGATGACCGCGCCCGCCTTGCGCAGGTTGGCGACGACCGGACTGTCCTCCGCGGCGACGCGGTCGCGGAACTCGACCACGCCGTCGGTGGTCGCATGTCCTGCTTGGTCCGAGTTCACCTTGGTGGCGACTGGGAGGCCGTGCAGCGCTCCCAGCGCCTGGCCGCGGCGGAGCGCGCCGTCTGCTCGGTCCGCCGCGGCCAGTGCATGTTCCCCGTCGACTTCGACAAGTGCGTTCACGGCTGGGTTCACTTCGGCGATGCGGTCGAGGGCAGCCTGAACGACCTCCTTGCTCGACAGCGACCCGTTGAGGATCGCTGTCCTTGCCTCTAGCGCGGTCAGCCGCCACAGCTGTTGAGTCATGCCGGATCCTTTCTTGGTGCATGCTGCGGCAATGTTGCGCAGGATGAAGTTGCAGTCTTCGATCGTGCGGGTTGCCGCGGCAGACCGGCCGAGGTTGATGGCGGGCCCAAAAAGAACGCACCCCGGGATCTACGTGATAAGCGGAGCGGATAATCTCCTCCAGGGTTTCCCCCGCGAAACGCTCCCGCAGCTGTGAGGATTCAGCAGGATCGGAAAACAGGACGCTGATGTCTTGTTCGGGGTAGCTCGCCGGGATCGTCTCGCCGCACAGCGCCGAGCGACGGTGCAGTGCGTGCGGGTGCTATGTACGTCGGCGATGGCGGGGCATTGGGAGAAATCGGGGGAGAAGGAGGACTGCCGCATTCGGAGACCAGCAGGAGCTGTGTCGTAGTGAAATACAAGTCGGCCTACCCGCTGACCGCCGCAAGCCCCAGCGGCCGTTGGCGGCACCTGGACGGCGACCGCGACGCATCGTTGCCGCGACCAGGTGCACCCCACGGCTCCCGGCGTCAGGGATGTAATCGGCAGCTTGCGCTGAAACGGATCAATCAGGATCGGCAGTACGCCGGTAGCGATTCGCGAAATAACGTTCGACCACGAGACGCGCCCGGTGCAGGAAAACCTCTCCAGTGTCCATGAACTGGGTGTCGTCAACAGGCCGCAGGAAGTAGTTGAGGGCCGGTCCCCGCTCGAGATACCACCAGAACCTGGCATCGTTGGCCAGGGGCGGCGGCAGATACCACCAAGTCTGGTCTGCCCGGTCGTGGAGCCAGCGATGCCTGCGGTCGTGGAGCTGGCAAAGCGCGTTCCACCGTCGTTTCCTCAGCTTGCTGGTGTGCGAAGTGGGCAGCATGGCGAAAGCGGGTTCATCGCAGTGCGAGCAGACCCGCTCGTATCCGCGACTGTTCAGGCCGAACATCCTGCGGTCGTATGGTCTCGGCGCGATGAACGACCGGATCGCCGCCGCTGTCGGCTTGGCCGCATGCCCGCCTATCTCTCGAAGCACCCTCATTTCTGTCCGCCTTTCCGGATCCGCAGCGACGCTCCCCGCCAGGACGAGGTCGGGTGTTCAGGTCCAACGCCGAGCCAGGGGAACATGAGCCGCCAGTAATCAAGGCGGCATTGCCTTGCAGGTCCGGCAGCACTCGATGCGGAAGACGGATGGGCCGACGACAGTCGGAACGAGGAGTCTGGCTGCCGAACGGATGCGGCACCAAGTGGAACCGGTGCGGAATCCTGCCGCCCTTGCCTTCGGTCAGCGGTGCTGATGCCCGCACCGGGGCAGCGGGCAGGCTCAGCGAGACGACAGCTCCGGTGATCAGCGTCCGGAGACTGCAGTAAACCAGCTGCACTTCGAGCAGCCCGCAGTGCGGGGCGTGAGTCCAAAATGAATCCAGTCCGTTAAGTGCGCCGACAACAAAATCACATCTCAGAATCTGGCTGACTCAGTATACGCACACGAGTCGCTGTCTTTGGATTGTTAATCAATCAGCCGTCCAAACTCGTTTCGATCGAATAATCCGCCGATTCTGGGTGAGATGGATCATCGGGGTGGCGGGAGCCGCGCTCCGGGTGCTTAGCTTGTGCCCGAGGCGGTACATGTGGCGACAGTTCGGCGGGCATCGTGGCCGGTCAGGAAATGGGAGCTCATGCCAGGAGGGAAGAACCGGTTAGCGACCCCTTCGGCGCTGGTCGGCTTCCACCTCTCGGTTTCCAGCACGTTCGCGGCGGTCCCGGGTGCCGCGTGGGTCGTCCCGAAGACGAATTTGCGCGAGTTCGATGTAGGCCGGGATGTGGGTTCTACCCGTGCGCAAAAAGGGTTTGCGGGAGGGGCCGAAGGCCGAACACCGCCGGGGTCCCGCGACGGCCCGACGTGCGCCTTCCTGTGCTGCGAGGGAAGGGGGGCAGTCGATGCGGGCTCTCGCTTCAGTCATCTGTTGTGAGGCCGGTATCAATCACCGACGCGTGCGGTTCGCGCTGTTCATCGTCGGGCCGGTCTCCCGTGAGGCGATGTGTGTCGATCAGAGGTGGCAGCAGCGATGTCTTTCGGGCAGCCCGTTCGATCCGTCTGCTCGAGTTCATCATCGCGGACGCCGCGGTGCGAACGCCTGTTCCGTCGCGGGGGCGTGCGTCCACCCGCGTCGATTTCGCCGAGGCTGTCGTCGTCGGTCGTCGGGGCCACGAGAGCGCCTGCGAAGGGATGGTCCGCAGTGCCTAAGTTCCGCTCCGATGCGCGACCAGTTCTCGGCTACCTGGAGAATCCTGCGCTCGCCCGCGTCAGCGCCTGACTCGCCGGTCGGCACATAGCCGTTGTCAGGCACCGGCCGGACTCCGCAGGGCTGAGAGTGCCTGCGCGCAACCGCTTCTACCTCATCGACCGGCGGCCGCAGATTGTCCGCACCGCGGCAGCTTTGCCGTCGTCGCGAAGCGAGTTCCGGCGGTTGACAGTGACCGCCGAATGGTGGATCCATGATCCGTACCTGCTCCTGGCGACGGCGCCCAGCGACGCGCCACTTCATGTGCGACACGACGTCGGACGAACAGTCAACGTTCTCGCTCGAGCCAGCCACAATCAGGAGCTGCTCGCGGTCCGACGCTTTGTCGAGGAGCACCTTCACGACATGGCCGTCAGCACCACGTCGGGATTCGCCTGGCGCCTGACCACGGTTCGCGCCGATGCGTTGCCGGTTGAGAGGCATTGGAGAGGCGAGGTGGATGCCTGGTTGCATCACCAGCTGGCCGATCCGGATTTCGACGGTCAGTGCGCTGCTTCGGCATGATGCGCCGGGTATCTGATCGCCGGCCGGACGCAGCCTGCCCGGCAACGCTGAACGAGGATGCGCGCCGTAAGAGGCAGCACGAATGCCGTCGGTGTTCAACACCATGCTGGAGCCGTACGACCGAGTCGGACGCGCGTGCTCGGCAAGCCCCCGACAGGGTTTCGCTGCCGTCATCGGGTTCGTCGACAATGCTCGTCACCGGTCGTAGGTGATGGCCGAACGCCGGACTTCGGTGCCTGGCTGAACTCTGGCCAGTCTGATACGGCGACGGCTGCAGCTGCGGCCGTTCCAGCGTCACGGCACTATGTTGACCGGCCGACTGCCATGCTGGTGGCGTGGCAGGTGCCTCGGACTGCGACCTCTGGCCGGTAGCGTCTCGGGCGTCCAGAGCGGCCGTGCCGCGCAAGTCGGCCTTCGACCGTTCTCGTTGTCGCCTAAAGCTCCTGGAGCATTCTGGCAACTCAGTTCTTCCCGGGTGCGAGAACTCGGCCGACAAGTAAGCACTCGTCGGCAAGGCGGACCGGGGCGGCACGTCCCGAGGCACCCGCCCCCGCTGCGCCGCTGCATCCCGCTCGTCCAGGCGGTGCCGCTGCCGAGCGAATATCGGAGCGGAAGTCCCGCGCCGGATACGTGACACGACGGTCTTCCTCGTGTTTCTACGTCGCGCCAGCGCATTGAGCGTAACAGCAGGTGTCGGAGCCGAGAGGATTCGACCGTGCCGCTCGTTCCTCGGCCCCTATCGAACAGATTTCGGAGCGGGCAGCCGCTCGTGGCGACTCCCAGGAACACGTTGGGCGGATTCTTCCACTCGATGCCCTTAGAACGGCTGATTCCATGATTTCCCTGGCCGCTGGCGTGGAGTTTCGGAATGATCGCCCTGCCGAGGCTAGTGCGCCGACTAGCCACAAGGTGCCTGGCGACTGCGGTGCCGTCGGGCAGCTCGTTTGTTTCGCGCGACCTGTTCTGGAGCCTGCGAATGTCGACACCTCATCTCGTGCCACAGCTGCGGAGAAGGCGGCTGGGGGTGATTCATCTGGTGTTCTTTACTGTTGCGGCGTCGGCGCCGCTGACCGTGCTCGGCGGCGGCGTCACGACGACATTCGCGGTGAGCGGTGTCATGGGCGTCCCGTTGTCATTTCTCCTGATGGCCGCCGCGCTCGCGTTGTTCGCGGTCGGCTACGCGGCGATGAGCCGCCACGTTGGAAATGCCGGCGCCTTCTACTCGTATCTCGCCCAGGGGCTGGGGCCGCGCTGGGCGGTAGCCGGATCGTTCGTGGCGCTAGTGGCGTACATCGCCATCGGAGTCGGTCTCTACGGGCTGTTCGGGGAGTCGTTGGCCGACTTGGCCATGCGAGTCGGCCTCGACCTGCCGTGGTGGTCGTTTGCGCTGCTAGCGCTGCTGGCCTCCGGCACGCTCGGTGTGCTGCGCGTCGATCTCAACGCTGGCGTGCTCGCAGTTCTCTTGGTCGCCGAATGCGCGGTGGTTGCCATCTACGACCTTGGTGCCATCGCCCACCCCGTCGGCGGGGAGATCTCCTTCACGGGGTTGGATCCTGCTGCGTTGTTCGTTCCCGGTGTCGGCGCGGTGCTCGCGTTCACGGTCGCCGGCTTCATCGGCTTCGAGTCCAGTGCGATCTACAGCGAAGAGTGCCGCAATCCACGCGTCACCGTAGGCCGGGCCACGTTCGCCGCACTCGCGTTCACCGGCCTGTTCTACGGTCTGTCCGCATGGGCGATGACCGTTTCGGTCGGCACCGCAGGACTTCAACAGGCCGCCGCGAAGAACGGACCCGGTCTGGTATTCAGCGGCCTGGCCCAGCACTGGGGGGCTGCCGTCGCCGACATCGCCAGCGTGTTGTTCCTGACCAGCGTGTTCGCTGCGATCGTGAGTTTTCACAACGGGGTGGCCCGCTACCTTTTCGCGTTGGGGCGCGAGCGGGTGCTGTTTTCGGCGTTCGCGCGGGTCGGTGCCGGTTCAGGCGGGCCGGTGGTCGGTTCGGCGGCCCAGAGCGTGCTTGTTCTGGTTGCGGTGCTGTTGTGCGCGCTCTTCCAGGTCGAACCAGTGCTGGAGCTGTTCACCTGGGGCAGCGGGCTTTCCGCAGTCGGAATCGTGGTGCTGATGGCTGGCACCTCGGCGGCGGTGATCGGTTTCTTCCGGAGCCGACGAGACTCGGCCAATTCATGGCAACGGCTCGTCGCACCGGCAGTCGCTACAGTATTGCTCGTCGCGATCGTGATCCTGCTGATCGCGAACTTCGACCTGATGCTGGCTGTCTCGCCTAGCGATCCGCTCCGCTGGATCGTGCCAGGGGTAGTGCTGGCGGCCGCGCTCGCGGGGCTGGCGCGGGCCGAGCGCTTGCGCGGCCGCCACCCTCGTGCCTATCGGATGATAGGCCAGATCGCGCTTGAACCGGATCCGGAGGAGTCGGCAATCGAGTACGGTCCCAAACTGCGACGGCACAGGCATTCGCGCTGAGCGGGAGCTTTCCGTGGAAGGAATCTGCGCGTCGATGCCCCATCGGATGCTGGCCAAACAGATGTTCCTGCTCCTGCACGATTCGTTCACCGGTCGGCCAGCGGCAGGTCCGGAGCTGCTGCGATGCGGGGTAGCGGCTGCTGCACTTGCCGATCTGATCCTTGCTCGCTGCCTTGCCCTCGAAGGCGACCGTATAGTCGTCGCCGGATCTCGCCTCGACTCGGCTGCCGACGAGATCGGCGCGTTCGTTGTCGAGATGGTCCGGCGTCAGAAGAAAGCGTATGCGGTCCGCAGCTGGGTTGAAACGCTCGGCGAAACCCTTTTCGATCTGGTCGCCCGCAGCTTGGTCACCGAAGCGGTCGTGCGGCGTGAGTCCGGCAAGCGCCGCGTCTTGCACCGGATGCCCGACCGGTTTCCCGGGGTTGATCTCAGGCGGGCCGTCGGTCCCCGGCTGCAGTTCGAGCGCATGCTGCGAAGTTCCGTCGAACCCGAGATCGGAACTGTTGCGCTCGCGGCGATTCTCTGCGCGCTGGGCATCGAACAGGTCTTGAATGACGAGGCGGAAAGCAAAGCGAAGTGGCGCAATTCTATCGAATCTGCTGCGCAATCGCTTCCGGATGAGATGCCTGGGTTCGTGACCGGAATCGAAGCCGTTGGTGCGGCCCTTTTGCTCAAAGTCCGTCGCTGACAGAAATCTGCAGAGTACGGGAAGTCGCACTGTGCAGACATGATGGTTTCGTCGGTGTAGTGAAAAACTCTGTCGGAATGATGGGAAGGCGGGAACGATCGGCAAGCAAGAGGACGGCGACGGTGCTTCCTGAGGCTACTGGAAATTCGGCTTCCCGCCTCGAGTAATCTCTTCCGGACTTCGTGAGCGTCTTTTGTTGAATACGTTTTCTTGGGTTCGGAAACTGGGCGATTCCGCCTGTGCGAGCGCGACACCCTGGTGCCCGGGCATCGTCGCGTGCAACTGTTCTCGGTTCAGCCGCACGCCACGGCTAAGATGCACCGCTTCGAGCGGTCCCGAAGACCTGCTCGTGTGAAGCACAAAAACGCCAGCTGCGGCTTGCCGTGTGGCTCCGGCGATTACCGAGACCAGGAGGTAACAGGGCACGGCGTTCAATGGCTTGTCCCTTCACCGGCGTGGAGTCGGCTGCCACTCGTCATTCCGCACGGTGTTGCCGCTCACTGTAACAGCCGGATTACTCTGGGCCACGTCCCAGTGTTCGGCGATCCTGTTGTCCTGGCCGAAACGAAAGATGTCGATGGACGCCGCTTCCGGTGTTGTCTGAGCCCGAATCCACCGGCTGGATTGGTTTGATCATTTATCGGGGGCAGCTTTGCGGTTCTGCTCCCGTGGTTCCCGGGCGAGATCGGGACCGAAGCGGTAACAGTTGGTCGGCGCTTGCGGGCAGGAACGGGATGTGCGCGGAGTAGTCGGTCACAGCATGGTGTTCCGGAGGACGAATGCGACCTGCTATGCGCTTGGTCGACAGCCTCTGCCCTGTCATAAAAGTGTTTCCGGAGCATGCCGCCATTTGAGGCGCGTGGGCCGGTGAGTGCTTGGTGGCGGTTCAGCGGATCTTTCGGATCGGCAGTGCGAGTAGTGCGCCGGCTACGGCGAGAAGGCCGGCAGTGCAGAACAGCGCGGCGAAGTTCGCGCCCGAACCACCGATAGCCAGGAGCACCGGGCCCATGGCTGGTACCACCGAGTTCGCCAGCGCGATCGCGACCTGGAACAACCCCAGATCCTTGGCGTCCTCACTGCCGCGGTGCGGGAGCACCCTCGTGATCAGCGCGAGGTCGACCGAAGCGTAGGTGCCCATGCCTATTCCGGCGATGAGTGAGCCGACTAGCAGGAACGTTGACGTCGTGGTGAATGCCATTCCCAGCATGCCGATCCCGTACACGACCGCAGCGAATACCACGAAGGGCTTGTAACGGCCCGACCGGTCGGAGAGCAGACCGGAGACCAGGGACCCCCCTGCGACTCCTCCGGTGTATATCAGTGCGGAAAGGAATACGAAGCGCGCCGCACCGGCCGCGTCGATGTGCAGCCGGTCGATCGCCAGCAGTGCTTGGAACGTCGTGGGAACGTACGCTGCCATGTAGACGAAGAATCGCGAGAGCCAGGCCCATCCGAAGTCCGGGTGTCGCCGGGGCGAGACCCAGAGACCCTTCAGTAGCGAGCGCAACGGAACGCGCGGCACGTCGGCGCGGTCGAGTACGGGTTCCCGGAGCACCGCTATCAGCGGAGCGGCCAGCGCCACCGCGAGCAGCGCGGGGATCAGGAACATCGGCACCGGTGCTGAGGGCACGAGCTGAACCACGAACGTGCCCAACAAGATCGCGATGTAGATCCCGATTTGGACCAGGCCGGACATGCGGCCGCGCTGCCGCACCGGGACCCGGTCAGCCAGCACCGCAGTGGTCGCTGCGAGTGCTGCGGAGATCGCGAGCTGCGCGCCGCACCACGCGATGGTCACTCCGGTCAGGTTCGGGGCAAGACCCATTATCGTCACTGCGGGAACTGCGGCGACAAGTCCGCCGAGAATGAACGGGCGCCGCCTTCCGAGCCGGGATGTGCACCTGTCGCTCATGAGTCCGAACAGCGGATTGCCGATCAGCGCGAACACTCCGCCGATCGAAGCGATCGTCGCGAGCGACCCTGCGGCGTCCTGGGGGGCAAGCTGGGCAACCCGCAGCGACAGGCTGATCGACGCCGGCGTCAGCATCGTGATGTAGACACCCAATGTCGCGAGCGCATAAGCCGCCACGAACCCTGTGCCGACCGGCCGCTCTAAGTCTATTATGGACAGTTCTTCGGCCCGTGTGGGCATATGTTCCTTGCGCACTGCTACTCCGCCCTTGCTGTACGCCGTTCGGCACCAGTGCCGGACACACCTGTTAATTGCTAGCAAAGTAGGCAGTCATGAGTTCAAAGCTCTTGTCCTTCCCGGCAAGGCGTTTGTGTTTCCCCGCAATACCGCTCCGGCGGCGGTGACGATGACTGATCCGCGTGGTGATCTTGAGTCGGCACTGCGGAAGCGCGGTTGCTGAAGGCTGAGCGTTGCAAATGCTGTCCGTGATTGCCAGCTTGGCGGAACGCCGGGAGTGCAATTGCGTCGTTGTCATCCAGTCGAGTCGCACCCCCTGGCTGCAAAGAATTAGGCGGATCCGGCCGAGGCGCTCGGCGAGGCTTTGTTGCTCTTCGCCGTATTGACGGTCCGAATCTGGTTTCCTCTTTCGATCGGGAAGGGCAGGGATCGGACGCGGTCGGCGCTGCAAGGCCAGAGGTCGGCCGATATCCGTGAGCAGCCGGCGGATTGAGAAACGCTGGCCAAGACAAAAACCATGAAAATCGCCATTGTAGACACCGGAGGTGCGTGGTGAGCGCGGATTTGATCTTGACCAATGCGACGGTTTACACCGTCTCAGCCGAAAAGCTGTGGGCTGCTGAGGTCGCCGTCGCCGACGGCCTGGTGCTGGCTGTGGGCGACGACGTCGCAGAACATCGAGGCAAGGACACCGAAGTGCGCGACCTGGGCGGGGCGTTCGTGATGCCCGGATTGGTCGACGTGCACAACCACCACTCCCGGGCCGGCCAGACCGAGTTGTTCGAACTGTCGCTGTCCGCCGATCTCGGTTTCGGCGAGGTGCTCACCGCCGTGCGGGAGCGGGCGGCGACGCTCGCACCCGACGAATGGGTTATCGGGCACGGATGGGGTTCCACGCTGGTTGAAGCCGTGTCCCGCGAGTCGGCTCGCCACGCCCTGGACGCGGTGGCTGCAGATCGGCCGGTGCTGCTCGCCGACGACAGCGGGCACAACCGGTGGGCGAACACCGCGGCACTGCGTTTCGCAGGCATCGACCGGGACACTCCCGACCCGGACGGTGGGATCATCGTGCGCGATCGCACAAGTGGCGAACCGTCCGGTCTGCTGCTGGAGGCTGCGGGCCGGACTGCGGAACGTATCGCGCGAGCGGCGCAATGCCTCACCGAAGGTCAGCACGTCTCCGCGTCCCGGCGGGCAATCGAGATCTTGCACACCCATGGAATCACAGCCTTTCAAGATGCAGCGGTATCGACGGATATCCTGTCCTCGCTGCACGCGCTCGACACCGCCGGAGAACTGTCCGCATGGGTGGTCACGTCCATGCTGATCAACGACCAGATCTTCGGATTCGACCTTGCCGGGGAGGCTCTGATCGCAGTCGGCGAGCAGTACCGAAGTCAGCATCATTGCCCCGACTTCGTCAAGATCTTCCTCGACGGAGTGCCGCCCACGCGCACGGCGGCGTTCCTCGAGCCTTATCTTCCTGATGAGACACAAGGAGCATGCCACCGCGGCGGCACCACCATGTCGCCCGGTGAGTTAGTGCGCTGGCTGCGCCTGGCCGCCGCCGCCGGGCTGGGCGCGAAGATCCACTGCACCGGGGACGCCTCTGTACGTGTCGCGCTCGACGCCATCGAGGTCGTACGGCAGGATGGGAACTGGGACTCGAAGTTTCAGATCGCGCATGGCCAGTTCGTGCATCCCGACGACGTCCCGCGGTTCGCCGCTCTCGCTGTCGCGGCGGACATCTCGCCGTTCCTCTGGATGCCCGGCGTCATCCCGGCCGCTATCGCCACCGTGCTGCCCTCCGCATTGTCCAGTCGCCTGCACCCGAACCGTTCGTTGCTCGATGCCGGAGCGCTGGTCGCCGGCGGGTCGGACTGGCCGGTCAGTCCATCGCCGCACGCCTGGGAAGGTATCCAAGGCCTGGTCACTCGGCGGGATCCGAACCGGCAGCGCGCGGGTGCGTTGTGGGAGGAACAGGCGATCACGCTTGAGGAAGCGATCGCGGTGTTCACGCTGAACGGGGCGAAGGCGATGGGCGTCGACGACGTGACCGGATCGCTGACAGCCGGCAAATCGGCGGACTTCGTAGTACTCAACCAGAATCCGTTTGATGTTCCCCCCGCCAGCCTCGTCGAAACCCGGGCTATGGAGACTTGGTTCGCTGGCCAACCGGTTTTCACTGCGGGTTGACACGCCGCAGCGTGCAATCAACCTCGTCGCGGGCGGGGAAACATTGCCGGGCATGTAAGCGATCCCACGCCTGCGCCGTAAATGCCAACCGCGGTCATTCAGCTGCCACAGCATCGCTCCTATTTGATGCGTAGCTCAAGTGTGGTCGTTGGTTGTGGCGTGAAGGTGGCTGCAGTCGGTGCACGGCGAGTTTTCGCGGCGTCGCGGAAGGATTTGCGGCGGCGGGAGGTGGAGTCCGGACGTGCTCAGGCCCAGGTGGCAGAGGCGTTCAGGGTAGGGCAGCGTTCGGCGTCGCGGTGGGCGAACGCATTTCAGGTCAGAGGGAACTAGAGGTCTGTCGGCGGGGGAGACGCGTTCGTCGCCCAGGTGAGCAGAAGGTTCTGAGCGGGCGGCAACTGGTGGGGCTTTGTGCGGACGCAGGGTCTGGTCACCGGGCTGGTGAAACGATGGTTCGCGTTGTCACGGGCGACAGTCGGGGAGTACATGGGTTCGTCGGGCTGTAGGCGAACGACCAGTTCGTCAGCGACGGATCGGTGATCCCGGACGACGTGACCTTCTTCAGCAGTTCCAGCGCCTGCACCGCGCCCTCGTCCATCACGACGGATTTCCCGTCGTCGGACAGGATGTGCCCGCCGAGCGATTCGACCAGCGTGTTGTAGATGACCACCAGGCCCTCGTACTGTGCGCCGGTGAACACGACGGAATACGGTTTGTGCTGGCTCTTGAGCTGCTGCGACATCTGCATCATCTCGTCCCACGTCTTCGGCGGGGTCGGGGTGAGGCGGTCGTCGTACCAGAGCAATTGCACGTTGGTGTTCTTCGGCGCGGCGTAGAGTTTTCCTTGGTACGTCGCGGTTTCCAGCGGGCCCTGCAGCACGCCCTCGGACGCGGCCGTCTTGTTCTGCCCGGTCCACTCGTCGACCCAGCCCGC